>NZ_JACOPV010000002.1 GCF_016881005.1 Pseudomonas arcuscaelestis
ATTAACAAAATAGCTATCCTGAGGATCGATGACATAGTGATCCATTATTTCTTTTGGACTAATCATAAACGGATACCTATAAACCATAAAGATGATGAGCGATAGCTTACAAGAGGTGAGTTTGGATGTCTCTCAAATGTCCGCTTCTGGCCGGATAGCGCCCCCCACGCTGTGTGACTGATCCATCCTTGTCCTCCCTCAACGTGGAGGACAAACCATGAACACTATTGCTACATGCAGCCATCAGCCTTGGAACAAGGGAAAGCTTGTCGGGCAGAAAACCCCGCTCCGAGTCAGAGATATTTGGGCCATCCGGGTCAGGCTCCAGCTTGCGGAGAAGACACGGGATCTGGCTCTCTTCAACCTAGCCATCGACAGCAAACTGCGTGCCTGCGACTTAACCAAGCTGCGAGTACGAGACATAGCCCATGGGGAACATGTGTCGTCACGGGCCATGGTGATGCAGCAGAAAACTCAGCACTCAGTGCAATTTGAAATCACTGAGCAAACCCGAACGGTTCTGGAGGCTTGGATGCATCAGGCCCAACTCCGCAGTGAGGACTTCTTGTTTCCGACCCGGTTGCACGACTCAGATCATCTCTCCACCAGGCAATACGCTCGAATAGTCAAAGCCTGGGTGACAGCCATTGCCCTTGACCCAACTATGTACGGTACCCACACGCTACGGCGAACCAAGGCATCACTGATCTATCGCAGGACGAAGAACCTGAGAGCTGTCCAACTCCTGCTCGGTCATACGAAGCTTGAAAGCACCGTCAGATACCTGGGAATCGAGGTTGATGATGCCCTGGAAATGGCGGAACAGACGGAAGTCTAACCATCCATCGCGACGGTCGATTCTAGACCGTCGCTATCCGGCCAACAGCGGACGCCAGAGACGGCAGATTCTGGCCATAAACACAGGCGGCACAGGCCTCCAACGAAGATATGGTTCTTTTAATCCGTGCGCGCCATCGCCACTCATCGGTTTAGATCTCGGGATCTTCCATACCCCTGTACATTGTGGCACGATCAGCTGTGACAAAATGCCATTATTACGGATAAGGTGAGCGTTATGATCAAAGGGTTGGATCAGTTGCAACGCGATTTAAAACAGGCGCAGATTGCGCTTAAAGAACTAGATGGCACTCTTTGTACGATTAATTTCGATCCCTTCGATCCCGCAAGCATTGAGCATGCAATACAGGAAGTCAGCAACACTATTGATCAGCGCGTTGGAGTTTATGCTGGCAATCCCTTTGTAGGACCTCTAATTGAAGGCATGAAAGAAAATTATCGCTCGCGGATAATTGAGCAGGCAGCCGAAAAGCGCCTAACAGGGGAAAGCAAGTGAGCTCCTCTGATATTTTTACTCAGATTAATAATTGCGTATTGGACCTGCAGTCTTCCCAGCACCAAACATATGCAGTGCCATTGAAGAAACTAGCACGACTTTTATCTAGCCCCGAACTCGAATCCGTCAATGCTAACTTAACGCAAAATGCAGACCTCGAAGCTTTTTTATCTGAAAGCGAAGCTACTGGTGGAAGCTTTGCAGGCAGCCATCGGTTAGCGTGGCCAGATGACGACGAACTCAAGCTTGGCTTGACTATATTGCTAATCCAGAAACTTTCCACCGATCCGAACTACGCATTAAACTTTGGATATCACTTCTTCAGCAATGGTAGCAAGAAGATGATTTCCGGCCTTCACGCTTTTGTCGCTCAAGTAATTATTCCGTTCGCGAGAGATTATAAGTCTCACGTCAAGATTAGCAATGCAGCATTGGTCAGGTCTATTGTTCGGTCCAATAAGGTCTTCATTGTGCACGGTCATGATGATGGGGCTAAACATATGCTAGCCAGGTTTATTGACAGATTAGGATTAGAATCAATCATTCTTCAAGAGCAACCTGATCGCGGCAGAACTATCATCGAAAAATTCGAGCAGTCCGCAGAGGTCGGTTACGCCGTTGTACTACTAACCCCAGATGATGTAGGCGGGGCTGTAAAGGCAGATGCGCCCTCAGCACGCGCACGGCAGAATGTGATTTTCGAGCTAGGATATTTTGCTGGTAAGCTTGGCCGAGGTCGTGTATGCCTCCTGAGAAAAGGCAATGTGGAGATTCCATCTGACCTTTTCGGCGTTGTCTACACGGAGCTTGATTCGCACGAGGGATGGCAAAAGCGGCTTGTTATGGAGATGAAAGAGGCGGGTTTAGATTTCGACGCTTCCAGGCTATTCTCCTGACTGTATAGCGCGTGGGCTAAAACTAGCGAAGGCGCTGGTGCATAGCTAATATATACGTATTTTTATCGGTTGCTTCTGAACACCTTAGCCATGGCGGCATAGTCGCATTTGGTCAAGGGAGAACTTCCAACAGCTGCTGTAAAACAGGAGCAGGCTACATTTATAACCATGGAGGCCTAACCCAGTTTACGTGCTCAACTTTTCAAGTGAAGCTGAAGGCCTCATCAATCATGGAATAATTATGAATTACGTTGACACTGCATTTAGACAACTTTCTCTTGCGTGGAAGCTATACGACTATGCGCTTGATGGAAAAATCAATTTAGATGAGCTAGATCCCCCCTTGACATTCCAAGGTGGCGGTATGGTTCTAGTGCTTCCGGATAAAGTTTTAGATACTCCTGACGACTTAATATTGGCTCTGCAGAACAATTTGGTCATTACATTTGGCGCGGCAGCGATCACGCTTAACCGTTGCCGAGAAGAAGCGGGGTATGCGCTTTCCGCTGAAATTATTACTGAAAACGATCAGTTCATCGCAGTTACGTATCAAATACGCAACGCGTTCGCTCACGATATTGCCGAGCCACGCTGGAACATTAACAGAGCCCGTTATGCTAGGCCCTACGAATTTGGCGGAATACACATAAACCTGACAGATGTTGGCACGAAAAGATTCGAGTATCAAGACATAGGTGGGCCAGACGTACTTTTCCTAATGAAGACATATGCAGAGACTCATCTCTGGCCTTGAGGCTTATTCCTATGAGCAGCTATCACCCTTAAACCAAGAAAAAAAAGAGTTCAGACTAAACTTACAAACGGTGGTCTGCTCCCGATATCGCAGATCACATTTGCAGTGCTTGCTATCTTTCCATGCAGGCGTTATTTAGGTCGCCTTTGAGCTTTGCTTAAATGGCAGCAAAGCATACGCTTTCGGCGGAAGGTAACCGACCCCAAAGCTGCCATTGGTGCAGGGCAGCTAACTGCAAATAGCAGTCATTTCCTAAATTTTCGATAAGGAGCCTGATTTAGCCGGTTCCGAATAGGCGAAGCGAACGGTTTGAACCATCCAACAGCATTTGCAAGGCTTACTGGGGAACACCTGCCTCTTTCGCAATTTCATGAACGGATCGCGCTAGAGACTGCTTAATTTGTTGTAAGTCGTCATTATTTTTTCTCCCAAATCCAATAACACAGGCTGCCGCAGCATCAACAAAAAAGGTACTTGCGATACGGGTCATCATTGTAGAATAGGCCCATGCTTCTTTAGCCATATTGACCTTTTGTTCGATGGGTATTTCAAGCGAAATAAGCCACAAAATAGTGTCTTCCCCAGTGAGATGGCTTGCGCCACTTAAACGATGGTAGCTTTCGTAGTAATCGGTCTTACGCCCCATCGCTTCGAAACGCTTAAATAGCGACTTTGGCCACTCTGTGCTTTTATCCACAGGCTCGATTAAAGCTTGCGTCTCAACATGACCTACATATTTTTCTAGAGATTGAATGAAGTCACTCCTCTCATCAATCATTGCCAAAACTTTTTCCGCATAACTTTCATCTCTGATCGTTTCCTTCCACTCAGAAAGTTTTCGTCCGTGCTCATGCAACCAAGACCTAAAAAATTGAATCAAAGTGCTAGAGTTTCCGATTGTCGCTAAATACATGATATTCATGGCTCCCTCTACAACTACCCTTGCGAGTGCTTCAGCGCTGGCAGGGGAGCCTGTAGATATGGCAACCAACATACCTTCAGAGTGCTCGTGAATACGCCCAAGCAGGTTTATCAAACTGTGAATTCTGAAGCTTTCTTTAGCATTGGAAAGTTTAACTTCAGACAGGTACTCGGTGACAATATTATTTGTATTATAAATTGCGTCAACAGCAATCAATGAGTTTTGAAGGTCAGCATGGGGGGCGATATGGAATTTTTTTCGAAAATCTTCAATATGACTCACAGATTAAATCCTCCAATAAAAAATGCCAACTCGCAGTAAATACTTGCAGTTCTATGTTATCCGGTGTCCGAATCGAGCGATGGCCGGGCGTACTATTGGAGGTGTCCTTGTAGGCCCCTGATATAGACAAAGCGATTGCCTCTCCAGTTAAATAAGTGCGTCTTTAAATCTCACGAAGATACGATGTCGCTAGCAGCATGTCTATGGCCTGTTTTTTGGCCTGCTACTGCTGCTTGCAACGAGACATCAGCCCCTTTCTCAAGGGACCGCGTTGGGTCGATTGCTGCCTTTCACGTAGGGCTGCAATCGGCCAAAAGCGGACTCTCGGTGACTCCAAGGCCACGCCCTATTCATTCTCCCCTCGCGTAAAAACCTACGATTGGCTCCGTCCCTTCTTGATTCGCCCACTTTCAATAGAAAATGCGACGCACCTGTAGTAGCGTTGAGCCATACTCGTGAGGTTGCGCAGAAACTCGGCCAACTCTTTACGCACTGCTTGGCACCAGTGCAATTCCTCAATGGATGCTTTGATATCACTCAATGGACTCAAGGTTAACTTATGCAATCTCTAGCGGCCTATTTACTTGAACGAACTGTAAACTCTGAAGATGAAAAAATATCATTAATAGCCGAAACTAGAAAGCACTTAAGTAATTGGCTTAAAGAAAAAGGAGTTGCAGATCCTGCTGGCAGTTCAGGAGAATTCAAATCCATAAGCTCATCTGAAACCGGCCACTATAAGCGCGAGACCGCAGTAAGCAACGATGAAATACTGGAGCAAATAAGACTTGAGGAGTCGCCTAGAAACAATCAAATATTTTTTACAAATGTAGCGTTCGCCACATCCAAAACAAGATTTTTTGTATACATTACACTTTCAGCCACGACCAAAACCAGCATTATCTCCCCTATATCAATTGATGCTCGATGCCCATCAATTCTGCGTGATATCTTAAGAAACGGTACTCAGTGGAAAGTAGGTAATTACCTAGTGCCTCACGGTGATCGCGTACAAATAAAAGGCGATGAAAAAGGCCTCGAACTTGCGCACTATTTAAAGTCAAGCACGCGAATTTTCCCAGTTGTGGTTGTTTCCGAATACGAAGGAGAGCAAATTTGGAGAGGGCTTGGTCGAAAGATCGCCCATGACCTTGCTGGCCTAGCTCAAATTTACGAAGTGGATGACAAAGCCTCTTGGGCTATTACAGATGTAATTGAAAAGCAAAACTCTTGTTATAGCGGCGCTATAAGGCTTTATTGGCCGAGCAATGGATCCAGCTCAGTTGAGCAGTTCCATGGAACCTTGTGGACGCCATACAAATTATTATCTAATGATAAGGACGGGGAAGCAGAAGCTAGATTTCGTAGACAAATCCGCCGACGTGTCATGAGCGTATCTGCACTTACTATTTTGCCACCAAAAGAAATTCATGAAATTCAGAGCGCTAGTGCTCGTAAGCGGTTAACCGATTTAGAAGGTAAAGCATCATCCACCGACGACTTAGTGGAATTGGCTCAATCATATCTCGATGATGCCGATACGCTCCGATCTGAGAACACAGAGCTTCAAGAAAAACTATCTTTAGCGATAACTCGCGCAGAGAATGCGGAAGCAATCGCTGAAAACATTTCAAGACCACTGCAAGAGTTTGACACCGAAGCCCCCACAGAAAATGGTGATGATGAGCAAGAGGAACAAGACCTCTCTCCACCCGTGCCAGGAGAGATAAGATACTACAAGAAAGTCCGTAACACTCCTTCTCATGACCTTCTAACGCACGTCGCTGATTGTAAGCATACGAGTTGGCAAGCTGCCCACAAAGCTGAAAAAGCGAAGAAAGGAGTGGAGAAACTTGAAGGTGTCAGCAATTGGGATGTAATACATCATTGCGGAACGTGTAAGGGGGGAGGAATGTGGAGAGTTAAATGGTGATAATCGCCACTTGAATTGACTAGCCATTGTTTGACGATCAAAGACTTGCTCAATTGCGAGTCTTTGACAACCCAAGCTGTAGCTAGTGAGGCCCATGAGCGCTGGCTTTTAGGGAGTAGCCGCCCAATCCATCACGGTGGATGTAAGAGCGTCTTCAGTAGATGCGAGAAACGCATCTCTCAAGTGGGCCGGAATGTCGATGATCCACAAATGGTTGTCCTACGGAGGGGGCTCCGTGCTCGCGTCTCCTAGAACAACTCATCCAGCTGCTCGAAAAACACACGCTTCGCTGACTGGTCGGGCTCGCCAAGCCCCCGGAGCAAGTCTTTTGCTGCACGGGCTGAAACGTCTTCGCGCAGGTTTCGGTGAGCAAACGCAATGTCCAGCCAGCGATCCGCTATACCGCCACGGCCCAGGTCGATGAAATACAGCTGGTCATGAGTATCGACGAAAACATTGCTGTCACCCAGGTCGCCATGACTGAACACTTTCTCTTCGGTCGGTTGCGTGGCGTGCAGGTGGGCCAGCAACTTCGCCGGGGTGTCAAGGTTCGGCCATTGCTCCAGGTCGACATCATCGGCGCACAGATCGTGGGCAATCAGATACTCCAGCTCATTTAGGCGCTCCGAAGCACTCGAGTCAAAAGGGCAATCGGTGATCGGTACAGCCTGCAGTTGCCGCAGCGCCTCGCGTAACAACGCCAACATGGCGTCCGGATCATCGCAGCGTGCTTGTATCGGTTCCCCAGGCACACAACGGGTGATCATGAACTCCCCGGCTGTGCTTTGGGCAACAACGGCCACCTCGGGCACGTTCAGCCGACCATTGAGCCATTGCAATACGCGGGCTTCACGCAAGACGCTGTAAGTCGTGGGTGTGTAGACCGCTGCGCAGGTCTTCAGGAAAAAGCGTTCATTCCCTCGGGTGAAAGCGTAAACGCTTGCGGGAGACTCGCCAACCTCGTCGGTGACAAGTTGATTACCGCCAATAAATTGGGCAATGGCGCGGGGCAGTTCTAAAGGAGTCTGCAATGACTAGTGCTCGGAAAGGTTGATGCAAAGTGATAAGCAGACCGGTTGTACAGATAAACAGAAACCGTTGCTTGAAATACTATTTCGAAGTTTTTCGCGAGCGGCCAGCGGTGCTTGCTCTCATGAGGCGGTTGCCAGTTCTACTCTGTGGCTTACCCATGCCGGTTGGTGTCCTACGCGGTCTTGAGACCGCATGAAGGCGGAGAGCGTACTAATCGAGACTCCGGCGTCTTAGGAGCATTGATCTCACGGCTCATGGAGCGACTTGGCGCAGGGCAGGCTGCGCGCCCTTGTCCCGCACGTGTACGACCTGGAAGACCTCACTGGCTCGCCTGCGGTTTTTATAGACCCCCAATGGCCGTTTTTGGCTGTGGATTCAACCGGTCGATGCAACACAACTAAATTCTGTGTAAGCAGAAGGAGTGTTGCAGATGAAGCAGAGACCTCGGATCTATTACACCGAAAGCCAGAAAAAACTGATGTGGGATCACTGGCAAAAAGGCGACTCTCTCCAGCACATCGCCCAACTATTTGATCGGAACCACTCATCGATACAGCGCATCTTGGCGGAGACCGGGGGGATCAGACCCGCTGTACGTCGCAGGTCCAGATTGGCGCTGACGTTGGCTGAACGCGAAGAGATTTCGCGTGCAGTGGTGGCAGGTAACTCGATCCGTTCCATAGCCGCGCTGCTAGGACGAGCAGCCTCTACGATCAGTCGTGAGATCAGGCGTAACGGTGGCCAAGGAGGCTACCGGGCTAATCGAGCGGATCAGGCTGCCTGGGATCGCGCCCATCGACCCAAGATCTGCAAGCTTGTTGAGCACCGAGCGGTGGCGCAAATTGTTGCAGACAAGCTTCAATTGCAGTGGTCACCGGAACAAATTGCCGGCTGGCTGAAGCGCACCTATCCGGACGATACGAGCTATCAGGTGTCACACGAGACGATCTATCGCACCCTCTTCATACAGGCTCGCGGGGCTCTGAAGAAGGAGTTGCTTGAGCATTTACGGCGAACGCGAGCCATGCGTCGCTCGCGCCATCACACGCAGAAGAAAGAAAATCACGGTCGAATCACAGACGCGGTATCGATCCGCGAACGCCCGGCCGCGGCTCAGGATCGGGCGGTGCCAGGTCACTGGGAAGGTGACCTGCTGTGCGGTAGCAGGAACAGCCAAATTGCCACTCTTGTGGAGCGTCATACCCGCTACGTAATGTTGGTGAAATTGGACGGAAAGGATAGCGAGACGGTCATCAGCGCCCTGATCGAAAACGCCCGTAACTTACCCCAAGAACTCTACAAATCGCTGACCTGGGATCGCGGCAAAGAGATGGCTGAGCATAAGCGCTTTACGGTGGCTACCGACATCAAGGTTTACTTCTGCGATCCTCATCGTCCTTGGCAACGGGGATCGAATGAGAACACCAACGGGTTGTTAAGGCAGTACTTCCCGAAAGGAACCGACCTAGCGGAACACTCGCAAGCCACACTCAATGAAGTAGCAAGGCAGCTAAATAGTCGCCCTCGAAAAACACTAAACTACGAAACGCCCGCTGAACGATTTAGTCAATCTGTTGCATCGACCGGTTGAATCCACAACCGATAGCAGCCGCTGGAGGTTGGAGCTGATTTGACTGTTCCGCAGCAGGGAATGGGCTCCCCAATTGGTTGAGTCCTATACTGCCTTGATCAGATAGCAGAGGGCAGGGGCAATGGGATGCCAAAGCCGTGGTCAGTGACACGGGCACCTGGTGCGCCCCCCATATTCCCGCGTATCCTGTTGCCGAGTTATTCCGTGGACAACAGTGTGGTCTGTGCCGATGGTTCGGAGACGGCAGTCGATGCGGTGATCTGGTGCACCAGATTTAAACCGGCTTTAGGGCACCTAGCCAGCCTTCGGATGATTACCGAGGAAGGGCGAGTGGCCGTCGAGGGGGCTCGCGCTGTGAACGAACACAGACTATGGCTGGTGGGCTATGGCGAGTGGGCGGGTTCGGTGTCGGCGATTTTGGTAGGGGTTACCCGTACAGCCCGCAGTACTGTCGCTGAGATTGAGCAATTGCTGGTAAAGGCGGAGGTACGAGAGCTCCCGCCTGATGGTCGCTGGTCAGCTTGGCTGCTGTGTGGTGTCGCCGTGCCTGGGCAAGGCGATTGAGATGAGAGCGGCAGCCAGTACAAAACCGCTCGATACCCACAAGCAAGCCTCCAGGCCATAAGTTTGGAACACCCAGCCGGAAAGCAGTGTGCCGAGCAGTCGTCCCAGAGCGTTGGACATGTAGTAGAAGCCCACGTCCAGTGAGACCCCGTCTTCCTTGGCATAGCTAACGATCAGGTAGCTGTGCAGCGATGAATTCACGGCAAACAGCACGCCGAACAGCATCAGCCCACCAAGCAATACCACCTGACCCGACCAGCCTGCGCTCAGCCCCAGAGCAATGAGTGCGGGCAGTCCGGCTAGCGCGATAGCCCAGGTGAAGGCTGCTCGGCCGTCTGGCACATGGCCACGCTGCTTGCCGGTGATGCTGGGGGCAAAAGACTGCACGATGCCATAGCCGATGATCCAGGCGGCAAGAAAGCCACCGACCAGCCAGAAGTCCCAGCCAAATACGCTGCTCAGGTACACCGGCAGCGCGACGACGAACCAGAGGTCACGGGCACCGAAGAGAAACAGGCGTGCGGCCGAGAGAGTGTTGATTGCCCGGCTCTTGGACAGCATGTCGCGGAATTTCGGTTTGGCTTTGGCCTTGCCCAGGTCCTTTTTCAGCAGCAGCAAGCTGCCTATCCAGATCAATGCCAGCGCCGCCGCCATCGCCAGTACCGCAATGGTGAAGCCGAGCAGCGCAAGCAGCGCACCGCCAAGGAAAAAGCCCACCCCTTTGAGCGCGTTTTTCGAGCCTGTGAGGATGGCTACCCACTTGTAGAGGGTACCTTGCTGGCTATCCGGAACCAGGAGCTTGATCGAGCTCTTGGCACTCATCTTGTTGAGGTCCTTGGCGATGCCGGACAACGCTTGGGCTCCCATCACCCAAGGCACCGTCAGCCAGGCCGCTGGTACCGTGAGCATCAGCAAGGCCAGGACCTGCATGCCCAGGCCGATGTTCATGGTGCGATTGAGACCCAGGCGGGCGCCGAGGTAGCCGCCCACCAGGTTGGTGATCACGCCGAAAATTTCGTAAAACAGGAACAGCGCCGCGATCTGCAGCGGCGTGTAGCCAAGTGTATGGAAGTGCAAAACCACCAACATGCGCAACGCGCCGTCGGTGAGGGTGAAGGCCCAGTAATTGCCGGAAACCAGCAGGTACTGACGCACTTCCGTAGACAGGGCTGACAACGCCTTCATGATCGCCGTTTACTCCGCCGTGCCGACCAGTCGGGCCAGCTCCGCTGCACGATTGGCGTAGCCCCACTCGTTGTCGTACCAGGCGTAGATCTTCACCTGGGTACCGTTGACCACCAGGGTCGACAGCGCATCGATAATCGAAGACCGCGGATCGGTGCGGTAGTCGATGGACACCAGTGGGCGTTCTTCGTAACCCAGGATGTCCTTCAGCGGGCCTTCGGCAGCCGCCTTCAGCAGCAAGTTGACCTCTTCAGCCGTGGTTTCAAGCGCCACCTCGAACACGCAGTCGGTCAGCGAGGCGTTGGCCAGCGGTACACGCACGGCGTGACCATTCAGCTTGCCGCGCAGTTCGGGGAAGATCTCGGCGATCGCTGTGGCCGAACCGGTGGTGGTCGGGATCAGGCTCATGCCCGAGGCACGGGCGCGGCGCAGGTCCTTGTGCGGTGTATCAAGGATGCTCTGGGTATTGGTCAGGTCATGGATGGTGGTGATCGAGCCGTGGCGGATGCCCAAGTTCTCGTGAATCACTTTGACCACCGGAGCCAGGCAGTTGGTGGTGCAGGAGGCGGCGGTGACAATGCGGTGCTGGGCCGGGTCGAACAGGTGCTGGTTTACGCCCATCACCACGTTCAGCGCGCCTTTTTCCTTCACCGGGGCACAGACCACCACGCGTTTGACGCCCTGATCCAGGTAGGCCTGGAGCACGGCTACCGATTTCATCTTGCCGCTGGCTTCGATGACCAGGTCGCAGCCCGACCAGTCGGTGTCGGCGATGGTCTTGTTCGCTGTGACCTTGATGCGTTTGCCCTCGATCACCACCGAGTCGCCTTCTGCACCTGCTTCGCGGTGCCAGCGTCCGTGGATCGAGTCAAAGTTGATCAGGTGGGCGTGGGTCTCAGCGTCCCCGGCCGGGTCATTGATTTGTACGAATTCGAATTCCGGCCAGTCCCAGGATGCGCGCAGCGCCAAGCGACCGATACGCCCAAACCCATTGATGCCTACTTTGATTGCCATGTTCTTGTTCTCGAGTCGCGGTTCGCGAGCGGTCAGAGGGTATTGGTGAACTGATTGATGTAGCTGACGTGTGCAGGGTTTTGAATGGCTCGCGGGCGCAGGGCTTGAACCTGAGCGATGGCCTCGTGCACAGGGATACCGCACTCGATCATCAGGCGGGCTGCGAACAAGCCGGTACGGCCCGAGCCACCCTTGCAGTGAATAGCGATCGATTTGCCAGCCATCACCAGCTCTTTTAGGCGCTCCCGATGGGTTTCCCAGGCGGCAGCAAAGGGCTCGCCGGGAGCCTGATCATCCTCCACCGGCAGGTGGAACCATTCGAGGCCCAACAGCTGGCATTCCTCAGGCAGTAGATCGACCTCGTTCTGCAACAGCTCTTCATCCGGCATCAGGGTTACCAGTGCGCTCGCACCGGCATCGCGCAGTGTCGCCAGAGCCTGGAAGACCGACGTGTCCTTGGTACCAGGGCACGGGTGAAGATCAGTTGGCCGATCAACTGTGGAGTAGTCAGCACGGAATACGGGTGCAGTTGCATGCTCAAAAGCCTCAGATGGAGCGTTGATTGACGCGCTTCGACAGTTCTTCAGCGGACTCTTTACGTTCGGAATAGCGATCAACCATGTAGTCGGCACGATCACGCAGAAGCAGGGTGAACTTCACCAACTCCTCCATCACGTCGACGACGCGGTCATAGTACGCAGAAGGCTTCATGCGGCCCGCTTCGTCGAACTCCAGATAGGCCTTCGGCACTGACGACTGGTTAGGGATGGTGAACATGCGCATCCAGCGGCCGAGCACGCGCAGCTGGTTGACCACGTTGAACGACTGCGAGCCACCGCAGACCTGCATCACCGCGAGGGTCTTGCCCTGCGTCGGGCGCACAGCCCCCATGCTCAGCGGAATCCAGTCGATCTGCGACTTGAACACGCCGGTCATCGCACCGTGGCGTTCTGGCGAACACCAGACCATGCCTTCCGACCAGAGCACCAGGTCGCGCAGCTCTTTGACCATGGGGTGGTCGTCGGGTACGTCATCCGGCAGCGGCAGGCCGGACGGATTGAAGATCCGCGTCTCGGCGCCGAAGTGCTCCAGCAGGCGAGCCGCTTCCTCGGTCAGAAGGCGGCTGAAAGAGCGTTCACGGGTCGATCCATACAACAGCAGGATGCGCGGTTTGTGAGTGGACTGCTGCTCGATCGCCAGCTTTTCGGAAGACGGCAGATCGATCAGATCACTGTCGATGTTGGGGATATGGTGTTCGGTCATGATTTCACTCCTGGGACAAGGCACCAGATGGCTGATCGAACCAGCGACGCTTGAGCCACAAGGCAACGCCGACCAGGGAGATCAGTACCGGTACTTCCACCAAAGGCCCGATGACGGTGGCAAAGGCTACCGGCGAGGCAAGGCCGAAAGTGGCAATGGCCACGGCAATCGCCAGTTCGAAGTTGTTACTGGCAGCGGTAAATGCCAGCGCGGTGGTGCGTGGATAGTCGGCCTCCAGCAGCTTGCCCATCCAGAAGCTGATGAAGAACATCACCACGAAGTAGATGGTCAGTGGGATGGCGATTCGCAGCACATCCAGAGGCAGTTGCAGCACCATGTCGCCTTTCAGGCTGAACATAGCGACGATGGTCAGCAGCAACGCTACGAGCGTCAGCGGGCTGATCTTCGGAATGAAGCGTTCCTCGTACCACGCGGAGCCCTTACGGCTGATCAGGATCTTGCGAGTCAGGAAGCCAGCCAGGAATGGGATACCCAGATAGATCAATACCGATTGGGCAATTTCGATGAAGCTGGTTTCGATGATGCTACCTTCCAGGCCGAACAGCGGCGGCAGAAGGCCTAGGAAGATCCAGGCATACACGCTGAAGAACAGAATTTGGAAAATGCTGTTGAAGGCGACCAAGCCCGCAACGTACTGGTTGTTGCCGCCCGCGATCTGGTTCCACACCAGAACCATGGCGATGCAGCGTGCCAAGCCGATGAGGATCAGGCCGGTCATGTACTCGGGCTTGTCGGAGAGGAATACGACAGCCAGCCCGAACATCAGCACCGGGCCAATCACCCAGTTCTGAATCAGCGACAAGGCGAGGATGCGCTTGTCTTTGAAGACCTGTGGCAACTCCTCATATTTCACCTTCGCCAGTGGTGGGTACATCATGACGATCAGGCCGATGGCGATAGGAATGTTCGTCGTGCCAACCGACAGGCTATTCAGCCAGGCCGGCAATCCTTGGAAAAGGCTGCCCAAGCCGATGCCAAGACCCATGGCCAAAAAGATCCAGACCGTTAGGTAGCGATCGAGGAATGAAAGGCGGCTTTTGCTCATGTGAATCTCCCTTAACGTCAGAGCGTTCCGATGCGTGCCAGCTCGGCCTTGAGCTGGGCGGCATCCAGTTGTTCAATAGGCAATGCGAGGAATGCCGTGATGCGGCGCTTGATGTGTTCAAGCGTGGTGTCGAAAGCCTCATCCAGTTCGGCGGCGCTACCTTGCAGGTCCGAAGGATCAGAAAGGCCCCAGTGAGCCTTCACTGCCGGCCCGAAGAACACGGGGCATGCTTCGCCAGCGGCCTTGTCGCAGACGGTGATGACAAAGTCCGGGGCGAGCTCGGCGTGTGAATCACTGGACTTGCTGCTGAGACCATCGGTGGAAATACCGGCGCGCTGCAGCGCGGCGATGGACAACGGATGCACCTCGCCCTTGGGCTGGCTGCCGGCGCTGAAGGCGTTCATAACGGCCGGGGCCAGGTGGTTGAAAACAGCTTCAGACAGGATGCTGCGGCAGCTATTGGCGGTGCAGAGGAACAGAACTTTCATCGGCTTTTCTCGGCAGTAATCAGCAGCAGGAGGCGACGCGCTGTGGACGGTCACCCATGTTGTCCAGTCGTTTGGTGCTGGTGCTCAGCCATTCGCGATTGGCCTCCAGCGTCGTTGCCAGGACCTCGCGTACCCAGGCGGGCAGCTCGGGATGTAGCCGGTAGTACACCCATTGACCCTGGCGGCGGTCTTCCAGCAGGTCACACGTGCGCAATTGCGCCAGGTGGCGGGAAACCTTGGGCTGGCTTTCTTCCAGCGCACAGGTCAATTCACAGACGCAGAGTTCTTCCTCGCGGGCGATCATCAGCATCATCCGAATGCGGTTCTCATCGGCGAGGCATTTGAAAACCTTGGTAGGGGTCAGCGAGTCAGTCATAGGGATTCTCAGTGTTTGGTTTTCACGAGGACGAACATCTTGATGCGCTCATGAATCTCGTGAAGCGTTTGGCGGAAGGCGTCGTGTTTGTCGCTGGTGACAGGGTCTTCGAAGCTCCATACCAGCTGTTCACCGAAAGCCGGAAGCGCTTGGCATTCCTGGACGGCCTTGTCACAGAGGGTAATGACATAGTCGAAGTGTTCACCGGCGAACTCGTCGATGGATTTGCTACGCAGGGCGCTGGAGTCGATGGCAAGGTGCTCAAGGGCGGCATAGGTTCGCGGGTCGACTTCGCCAGGCTGAGTACCTGCGCTGAAAGCCTCGAAGTGCACAGGGGCTGTGTGCCGGAGCAATGCTTCGGCGAGCTGGGAGCGAGCAGCGTTGGCGGTGCAAACAAACAGGACGCGGATCTTGCCAGTCATCACTAGATACTCTGCGCGTATATGGTTTTACGAATATACGCTTTTCCGAATGTATCGCAAGCTTGTGATGATGGATGGCTTTACATGTGCGTCTTCATGCACATATATTGCTCTCATGACGACTACCGACAATCTCCGCGCCCAAGCCATCGATGCTGCCATTGAGTCGCTGGATGAAGCCTTCTTCAAAGCCCTCTGCGAACCCTCTAGGGTCGCGGTGTTCAAGCGCGTGCTTCAGTTAGGGAGGGCGGATGTCGGCGAAATCGCCAAAGCTTTGCCGCAGGAGCGCTCTGTGATCTCAAGGCACTTACAGGTGCTGCACGACGCTCACATCGTGAAAGCCACCAAAGTGGGCAGACAGGTTTTCTATGAAGTGAATGGCGGGGCGATCGTCGAGCGTTTGGAGGGCCTCCTCCAGCGAACCAAGGGTCTGGTTTCGCTGTGCTGCCCGTAGCGTGGCTTTTTTTCTCCTGATATATGCATGAGTGTGCACATATGAATGAATTGAGTCGTACTTTGGATGTGGTTGTCATCGGTGGTGGGCAAGCAGGTTTGGCGACTGGCTGGCACTTGCAGCAGCGCGGCTTGGAATTCCTCATCTTGGATGAGCAGGCATCTCCTGGCGGGAACTGGCGGAACTACTACGACAGCCTGCAGCTGTTCTCCCCGGCGGAATACTCGGCGTTGCCAGGGCTGCCGTTTCCTGGTGACCCCAAGAGCTATCCGCTACGAGACGAGGTGGTGCAGTACCTGGAAGCCTATGCTGCCGAGTTTCGACTGCCTTTTCAGGGCGGCATCCGAGTGGTGGGCGTAGCGCAGAAGGAAAAGGTGTTTGAGGTTCGCTGCGACACCGGAGCGATCCTCACCGCACGTTCTGTGGTCGTAGCATCGGGAGGATTTAGCCGGCCGTTCACGCCCAGCGTTCCTGGGTTGGAGGGCTTCTCAGGGACATGTCTGCATAGCTCAGCATATCGAACGCCAGAGCCCTTTACTGGCCAGCGCGTCGTAGTGGTTGGAGCCGCGAACTCAGCTGTCCAGATCGCTTATGAGCTTGCAGGCGTCGCCGAGGTAGTGCTGGCAACCCGCGAGAAAATCCGTTTCTTCCCGCAGCGAATCCTCGGACTCGATTTTCATACCTGGCTGAAATTCACCAAGCTGGAGCAAACACGATGGTTGAGTGACCAGAGCACGCCCGTGCTCGATACCGGTAAGTACCGGAAGGCTCTCAACGCCGGTCTATTCCAGCGCAGGGCCATGTTCCAGCAAGTGCTACCCGATTCTGTTGTCTGGCCGGACAGAAGCACTACTCAGGTCGATGCGCTGATTTTTGCGACGGGCTTCCAGCCAAACCTAGATTTCCTGACGGGCCTCCCGGTCGCAGACCGGAGTGGGCGTGTGCTGCAGCATAACGGTGTGGCCAGCCAGGTGCCAGGCCTGTACTTCGTGGGCTTGCCTAAACAAAGGAACTTCGCTTCGGCAACACTCAGGGGCGTGGGTGCAGACGCCTGTTACCTGATGCCCCGATTGCTTAGTCACCTGAGCAAGGGCCGCTCGCCTCACCTGTCAGCGTCGCCCCGCCAGATCTGAACTCTGGCGGGGCGACGGCGAGACGTATTGCAATGTGCCCCTAGAGCTGCCGCCATGTCGTACACCTCAACCCGGTTTGGCCGGCGGGACCTGCTTAAAGCCGGCGCTTTGATTGCTGGCGGTGTCTGGGTCAACATCAGCGAGCGGGCAGCAGTTCCCAAACGAATTGAATTCCTCGAAGCGTTGCCACTGACTGCCGTGGGCAAGATATTCAAGCCCGCTTTGCAGCAGCGGGAAATTGGGGTACTGGAGAGGGCAAACGTGAAGACCACGCGATCCTGTATCCGGTCAGAATCTGCTGCCCCCAATCCAAGAGCTGACACTCACACCGGCAAGCGATCAAGGACTTGCTCTACGGCGTTAGTTGTACTGATATTTCTAATGTAACTGCATCCAGATCGACCTCCAGCGGGTAGTACAGGTAGTAGCCATCGCGCTGCTGAGCTGATTATCCTTCTGGAGAGGCTTACATGAACGCCATACGATTCCTCTGCATGACCAGTACTACGCTCGCTGTCACCTGTTTGTCACTCATGATCCCTGCGGCCTATGGACAGGCAAATCTGCCCGACAGCATCAAGGTTCCGGACGGCCACAAGACCGTACTGGAAGCCGTAGGCGTGGGCGAAATCACTTATGAATGCCGCGACAAAGCCAACGCCGCCGGCCAGACCGAATGGGTGTTTGTCGGGCCCAAGGCGGTGCTCAATGATCGTAGCGGCAAACAGATCGGCACCTACTTTGGACCGCCTGCCACCTGGCAAGCCAAAGACGGCTCCAAAGTCACCGGGACGCAACTGTCTGTTGCCCCTTCAAGCACCGGTGACCTCCCTTATCAGTTGGTCAAGGCCAACCCAGCTGAAGGCAAAGGCGCGATGAACGGTGTCAGCTATATCCAGCGGGTGGCCGTCAAAGGCGGCGTAGCCCCCAGTAGCGAATGCTCCGCCGCAAACAAGGGCAAACAAGAGATGGTCAAATATCAGGCTGACTATATTTTCTGGACAGCCAATTAAGCCAGCGATTCAGAGCAGCCTGACAGCGCACAAAGTCGTCTACGCTGCTCTGATCGAACTCCAGCTATACGGCTGGGGGCTACCCCTTGCTGACAGCGGAAAAATTGTCCTTGCCCGAGCCCGGTTTTGACTATGAATCCTGCCTGATTGCCTGCGCCAGAGGCGACCAGCAGGCACTACGGGATTTATATGAGCAGGAAAGTCCTCGACTTTTGGGTGTCGCCAGGCGCATTGCGCGTGACAACGTTCTGGCCGAAGACATCGTGCACGATGCCTTTATCAGGATCTGGACCCGTGCCGCCAGTTTCAACCCGGCAAGAGGCTCAGCACGTGGCTGGATTTTCAGCGTGACGCGGCACCTGGCGCTTAATTTCATGCGTAATGGCGCCAGGGAAGTACAGGTCAGTGAGCAGAGCGAAACGGCGTTGCACGCTTCAGCCTCCATGGAGGCATCGCTAGAGACTGCGCAAACCTTCGATTATCACGGCCATTCAGGGCGCATTTATACCTGCCTTGAGCAACTGGAGCCGGCGCGGCGCACCTGCATACTTCATGCGTATGTCGACGGCTATTCGCATGCACAAATCGCACAGAAACTGGGTACACCACTGGGGACGGTCAAAGCCTGGATCAAACGCAGTCTGGTGGCATTGCGGGAGTGCATGGGATGACCGAGACCCCTCAAGATGAAAGCCCGGACGACATCGACGCGCTGGCCAGTGAGTATGTTCTGGGCACGCTGCAGGCCGAGCAGCGCATCGAAGTACAAAAGCGTCTGGCCCAAGACACTGAACTACGATCCGCTGTAGATGCTTGGGAGCAGCGCTTATACCCGTTGACTGAACTGGTTGAAGCGCAATCGCCTACGCCACGCCTCTGGGAGCGTATCGAGCGCAGCGTGAACAGCATTGAGCGACAAGCACCACGAGCAACGGCCGCCGCACAGCCGAACTCATGGTGGAACCGCCTTGCACTATGGCGTGGGCTGGCGGCGACAGGTCTTGTCGCATCGCTGTTGCTCGCAACCGCACTCCTGACCCAAACCGCTCAGATGAAACCGATCACCTACCTGGTCGTTCTGGTGGCGCCACAAAATCAGACGCCCGGCTGGGTGATTCAGGCGAGCAGTCCACGGGAAATCCAACTGATACCTTTGGGGGGCACGCAAGTCCCTGCCGACAAAGCACTTGAGTTCTGGACCAAAGCCGACGGCTGGCAAGGACCGGTATCTCTTGGATTGGTCACACCTGGACAAACACTTTCTGTCCCTCTAGATAAACTGCCACCGCTGGAGCCCAACCAGCTCTTTGAACTGACGCTGGAAAGTCCCACTGGATCGAAGACTGGCAAACCCACAGGACCGGTGCAATTCATCGGCCGTGCCGTGAAAGTAATCTGATGGTCCCTCCAGGCTTGGTTGTAGTTGTCTGCTCCGGGTCCAAGCTGGATGAAACGTTAGAGCGAGATTGATAGTCATAACTGCAACCTAAATCGCGCTCCTACTCTAATTTCAGGCCCTGTTGGCAAACTGGATGCTGGTAGGTTTCATGCAACGCTTTCTGCTGTGACAAAGGCAGGGAGGTTCACCAGGCGACCGGCTGATGGTCCCATGCCCAGAAAGTGCCGCTGTGAGCTGGCCCGTGCCGAGCGATTAGTTCGAGGATGCACTGCGCGGCAAACGCAGGCGCGAACAGTTTGTCTGGCGGTACATTGGCCTGGAACGGTTGAGAAAGGCGGGTAGCCGTCGTGCCGGGGTGTAGCGCCAGCACCGTCGACGCGGGGTTCAGCCGCTTCAGTTCGATACTGGCGGTGCGCAACAGTTGGTTGAGCGCCGCCTTGCTGGCCCGGTAGCTGTACCAGCCACCCAGACGGTTGTCGCTGATTGAGCCGACTCTCGCCGAAAGCGCGGCGAAGGTCGTAGGCTGATGCAGCAGCAGCGGGAAGAGGTGTTTAAGCAGTAAGATGGGGGCAAAGCTGTTGGTGACGAAACTGGCCTGCAGGCTTGCTAAGTCTAACTGCGCAAGTTTTTTTCCGCCCGTGCTGGAGCGTCGTGCAGCACGCCCAGTGTGCTGATCACTAGATGCAAACACTCGCAAGTTGCGCCGATATGACGAGTCAGTTTCTCCAGCGACTTTTCGTAGCGGGCGTCGCAATTGATGCGTATCAAACGCCGGCCATGGTGCCGGGCCAACGCCTCCAGACCCGCGCTGTGGTTAGCCTGACGCGAGACAGCAAACACCTGCCTAACGTCATCACGCGCTAGCAATTGTGAGCAAAGCGCAAGACCGATGCCTTCGCTGGCGCCGCAGACAAGAGTGTTTGCTGCCACAGCTAGATTGGTGATCAGCGTCATATTGCTCTCCCGGCAAGATGTTGCCGCGGTATTAACCCCCGGGTCATACGAAATTGATCATCACCTTCGATATCTGTACTCAAAACTGTACATTAAAATATACTTGTACAGTATTTTCTCTTCCCGGTGTCCCGCACATGGCAAGCAGAACCTCAGCACTCAGCCTATTCGCCTTGGCCTTTCTTATGACGATCACACAGCCTGCATTGTCAGACTGGAGGCCTTCGCTTTCAGAGGCGCGCGTGGTCGGCAGCGGCGAATTCACCTGGTTCGGCCTGCGTCTTTACACCGCCCGCCTGTGGAGCGCCGGTGCTGCATGGAGCTGGAATGAGCCGTTCGCCCTCGAGCTGATCTACCACCGGGCATTGACCCGGGAAACGTTGGTGCAGGCCAGCATTGATGAAATGCAGCGCCTAGCTGACCGTCCAATGGCGAGGGAAACCGTGAAGCGATGGTCAAAAGCGATGCAGGAAGCGTTTGTGGATGTGCGCCCGGGCATGCGCATCACCGGTCTGTACCTACCGGGGCAAGGTTGCCGATTCTATGTCGATGGCCAACTCAGCCTTGAAGTGACCGACCCGGCCTTCGCCCGTGCTTTCTTCGCCATTTGGGTTGATCCGCGGGCCCGTGATCCACAATTGCGCCAGCGCCTGCTCGGGCTGGCCGGGAGCGACCGAGGAGACTGAAATATGTACAAAGTGCTTCTGTTGATCGGCTGCTTGCTACTAGGTAGTTGCGGAAACGTCGGCGTTGAGCGCTACGCTGGGGAGCATCCACGCCTCAACCTGGTGGAGTTTTTCTCGCGGCCGGTGCAGGCCTGGGGCATGTTCCAAAAGCGCTCGGGGGAGGTAGTCAAGCGCTTCCATGTGCGTATCGACAGCCGCCGCGAGGGCGAACGACTGATCCTCGACGAGCATTTTCTGTACAGCGACGGTACGCGCCAGCAGAGAACCTGGACCCTAACCCCGGACGGCCCCAGTCGCTGGCGCGGCACCGCTGGTGACGTGATTGGCGAGGCCATCGGTGAAGTAGCGGGTAATACGTTGCGCTGGCGCTACCGCCTGGACCTGCCTGTTGATGGGCGGCACTGGGAGGTGGACCTGGATGACTGGATGTACCTGATGGACGATGACACCCTCCTAAACCGCTCGAGCATGAGCAAACTCGGTGTGGAGATTGGGCAGATAACCTTGTTCTTCCGCCGCTTGCCGGAGGGCACACCATGAACCTGAAGCAGCTGATCAAGTCGGCGAGCGCTCGCGATATCAATGAGCTTGAAGTTCTGTTACTTGAAGGGGGCTTTAACGTGTTGCGCGTGTTGACCGACACCGGGCCCTATTCCTTGTGCGACGCGAACGGCGAAGTTTTGCGCCTGCGCTCGACCACCGAGCTGCGGCAATTTCTGGCCGATGTGCCTCCAGTGCCGTGCATGCTGGTGCAGTATTTGGTGCACGAGGAAATATGCGGCCAGCGCGGCGGTCCTGTTGCCCCGCTGCGGGTGCCGTTTACGCTAACCAGCCAGTGGTAGCGCAGGGGAGGCGCCTGGGTTTGGTGCTGGGCGATCAGCTGTCTTTTGACCTGGCGGTGCTGCGCGCCCTGGACCCGGCACGCGACGTTCTGCTGATGGCTGAGGTCGAGGGTGAAGCACGCTATGTGCCGCATCATCCGCAGAAGATTGTGCTGATACTCAGCGCAATGCGCCATTTCGCTCAGGCCCTGCGCGAGCGAGGCTGGAATGTGCACTACCAGCAACTGGATACGCCGGGCAACAGCGGTAGTATCGCCGGGGAGCTACAGCGGTGGCAGGCGTTACTGCATGCAGACGAGGTGCATGTAACCGAATGTGGCGAGTGGCGGCTAGAACAGGCGTTACGTGATGCCGGGTTGCCGCTTGTGTGGCATCGTGACACCCGCTTTCTATGTTCGCGCGAAGCCTTCGCGCGTTGGTCCGCTGGCCGCAAGCACTTGCGAATGGAGCACTTCTATCGGGGAATGCGCAAGCGTTGTGGCCTGCTGCTGGAACCTGAAGGAAGCCCTGCCGGAGGTGCCTGGAATTTTGATGGCGACAACCGTAAGCCACTGCCGCGTGGTCTGCGCGGGCCAATTCCCGCACAATTTGCTCATGATGCGATCACAGCGGCGGTGGTGACATTAGTACGTGAGCGTTTTGCCGACCATTATGGTGCAGTCGATACCTTTGACTACCCGGTCACTCATGACCAAGCACAGCAGCTCTGGGAGCACTTTCTTGAGTTCAGTCTTGCGGCCTTCGGTGACTATCAGGATGCGATGGCTGAGGGCGAACCATACCTTTTTCATGCACGCATCAGTGCAGCACTGAATATCGGCCTGCTGGATGTGCGCCGGCTGTGTGACGATGTCGACCGAGCCTGGCGCGAGGGGAGGGTACCGCTCAACGCCGCCGAAGGCTTTATCCGCCAGTTGATCGGTTGGCGCGAGTTTGTGCGGGGTATCTACTGGCTACGCATGCCCGAATACGCGGCGCTGAATTACTTGGGCAACGACCGATCGCTGCCCGAATTTTATTGGACGGGGCAGACCCGCATGCGCTGCATGGCCCAGGTGATTGATCAGACCCTGGAGTTGGGCTACGCGCATCATATCCAGCGACTGATGGTCACCGGTAATTTCGCGTTACTGGCCGGCATCGCGCCGCCCGCGATATGCGAATGGTACCTGGCCGTGTACATGGATGCCTTCGACTGGGTCGAGCTGCCCAATACACTGGGCATGGTGATGCATGCAGATGGTGGTTACCTTGGCTCGAAGCCCTATTGCGCCAGCGGCCGTTATATTCAGCGCATGTCCGACCATTGCAAATCTTGCAGCTACAAAGTCGAACACGCCGTGGAGGAGGACGCTTGTCCGTTTAATGCACTCTATTGGCATTTCCTCATCCGTCATCGCCAGTTACTGTCGAAAAACCCTCGACTCGCATTGGTCTATCGCAGTCTGGATGGCATGTCGTCGACCCGGCGCGATGCGGTGTGGCTACGTGGCCAGAGGCTGTTGGCACACCTGGATGCGGGGGAGTCGATATGAACAAGCGATTGTTGCCGAGCAAGTTCTGCGTCGTGTGTGGCTTGACGTTCACCTGGCGCAAGCGTTGGGCACGCTGCTGGGAGCACGTTCGCTACTGTTCTGAGCGCTGTCGCCGCTCAGCGCCACGACGCGACCCGCACGGCGAGGGGCAAGACCAGCGCCCAGATCGGCGCTAGCAGCAGGCCTGTGCCGACGTGCCCCATCGGCAGATCAACACCTGTGAGCCTGGCACCGGCCAGATATGCCAGCGGGCCACTGAACATGCCCACCAGAGCCGCCCGCCAGTAGGGGCGTCCTGTCCAAGCCAGGCTATGGCGCAAGCCGCTGGCTAACACCAGCCACAGTAATGCCAGCCACACAGGCAAGGGCCGCTGGTCAAAGCTGAACACCCCCACAGAGCCCAACAGAGTGTCCAGCAAGCACCCTGCAAGTGCCACGCGCAAAAGCGCACGCACTTCGGCGCTACGCTCCTGACAAAGGCGCAGGTGTAAAGCTAGTCCGATCGGCACAATGAGCAGAAGCCATTGAACGTGAGCACCCAAGACGCATGCCCACCAGCCGACCTGAAGCCAAAGGGCATTGCCGATCATCCACCCGCGGCCCAATTTTACGTGCCCGGCAATGGCGCCCGGCGAGCCCGCGGCGTAGCCCACAGTAACTGCGCCACGCCGATCGCGCGCTCTTCAAAGCCGCCTTGGCAGTAGCACAGGTAGAACTCCCACAAGCGCTGGAAGGTGTCGTCGTAGCCCAGTTCCGTCAGCACCGTCCGCGCTTGACGCAAGTTGTCATGCCAATGACGTAGGGTACGCGCGTAGTCCAGACCGAAGTCTTCGAGGTGTACCAGGTTCAGCGCGGTCTGGCGGCTAGCGGTTTCGAGCATCACGCTCAGCGAAGGTAGCGCGCCTCCGGGGAAGATGTAACGTTGGATGAAGTCCACCGAGCGGCGGGCCAGTGCATAGCGCTGGTCGCGAATGGTGATGGCCTGTAACAGCATCAGGCCATCGTCTTTGAGCAACGACTCACACTGGCGAAAATAGGTGGGTAGATAGCGGTGTCCGACGGCCTCGATCATCTCGATCGATACCAGTTTATCGAAACGTCCGCGCAGATCACGGTAATCCTCGCGCAACACCGTAATACGTTGCTCCAGGCCCAGCGCCTTCACACGTTGGCACGTATAAGCGTACTGCGCGTCGGAGAGTGTCGTGGTGGTAACGCGGCAGCCGTGGCGGGTAGCGGCATGGATGGCCAGGCTGCCCCAGCCGCTGCCAATCTCCAGAAGATGCTCGTGGGGTTTGAGCTCAAGCTTCTTGCAGATGCGTTCCAGCTTATTCAGCTGGGCCGCTTCAAGGGTCTGTTCGGCACTGTCGAACTGTGCGGCGGAGTACATCATAGTCGGGTCGAGCAATCGCTCGAACAGGGCGTTGCCCATGTCGTAATGGGCGAGAATGTTGCGTCGAGCGCCTCGTCGGCTGTTCCGGTTGAGCCGGTGCAGCAAGCGCAGGACCGGGCGCCCGAGTCGAGCCAGGCCTGCCTCCATGGCGTCGAGGACATCGAGGTTGGCAACGAACAGACGGGTCACAGCCGCTAGGTCAGGACTGCGCCAATAGCCGTGGATATACGCTTCCCCAGCACCAATCGAGCCATTACCGGCGATCAGGTTCCAGGTCGCGTCTTCGAGGATCTCCACCTCGGCTTGCAACTGACTCGCCGGGTCGCCGAAGCTCCACTGCTGACCCTTGCTGAGCACGCGTAGATGTCCTTGGCTCAACCGCCGTAACTGAGCGAGCACGGTGTTTCGGGTGAGACCGCCCAGGAATGGGGTGATGCCTGTTGACTTGCTAACGCTCAGAGTGGGATTGGACATGATCGGGGTCCTTGCAAGGTTTACCGAGCACTAGGTTGCCCTGGCCGGCAGTGTGGTCGTGAATGGGGGTGCGCTTGAGCAAGAGGCGCAAGGCTTGCCAATAGATGGATGAAACAGTGCGTAGGCTCATCCACGGAAAAGCCAAAATGTGCCGATGCAAGGTGGCGCGATTGAGCGGCTGGCGTTGCAATGCCAGATCGGCCTCGAACACTTTGTGCCCCGCACGCCAGTTCTCCATATGGATGCGCACGCGTTGCTCATCGAGGAAGAAATGCAGGCGATAATCCATATCCAGCGGCATGAACGGCGAGACGTGGAACGCTTTGGCCATGGCGAATGAGCGTCCCTGACCCTCCTGTACCGGCAGCACGTAGTGAAAGCGTTCGCGCCAAGGTGTGTTACGCACCTCCAGCAGGATTGCTGCCAGGTGCCCGTCAACGTCATGGCAAAAATAGAAGCTCACAGGGTTGAACGACAACCCCCAGCAGCGTGGTTGGGCGAGCAATTGCACGGCACCTTCGGGGCGCTGTCCGGTGGCTTGCTCCACTAATAGACGCGCGGCCTGCGCCAATGATTCTCCATCACGGGTCAGCCCCGGCAGGTAATCGGTTTCGCGCCAGCTCAGGGGCGCAAACCGCGACCGGCCCAGCCAGGGAGAGAGACCTGTTAGCCAGGCCTGCTCATCCAGATCGAGGTAGAACAAGCCGATCCGGTAGCGGAATGCATGGTGGTGCGGGGCCATCCGGCGGTGGCTGACCCAGCCCTGGCACAAACTGCTGTTCACAGGCGCTCTCCAAAGTGCTCGGCCACTTTAAGTGCGCTGAGCACCCCGTCCTCGTGAAAGCCATTGCCCCAGTAGGCTCCGCAGTAGTAACTGTTTTGCCTGCCCTGTAGTTCGCCGTGGCGGGCCTGGGCTATCAATGCTGCGAGGCTGTATTGGGGGTGGGCGTATTTGAAGCGGGCCAGAATCTGCGCGGGATCCACCAGCGCGGTCTGATTGAGGCTCACGCAGAACGTTACCGGCGCTTCGATTGCTTGAAGGATGCTCATGTTGTAGGTCAGAGCCGCGGGTGCCTGTTCCTCGCCGCCCAGGCGGTAGTTCCAACTGGCCCAGGCCTTGCGCCGGCGCGGCAGCAGTCGGGTGTCGGTGTGAAGCACTACGTCATTGCTGGCATAGGTGATGGCGCTCAACACCGAGCGTTCGGCCACGCTGGGTCTTCCCAGCAGGGCCAGGGCCTGGTCGCTATGGCAGGCAAACACAATGCTGTCGAAACGCTCCATGCCCGCCGCGCTGAAGAGGGTTACGCCGCCTTCGTCACGCTCGACCCGCTTGACCGGACAGTTCAAGCGGATGCGCTCGGCAAAGGGCCGGCACAACGGCGCCACATAGCTGCGTGAGCCGCCCTCGATCACCCGCCACTGCGGACGGTGGCTCACCGATAACAGGCCGTGATTTCGGCAGAAGCGCACAAAGAACTTCAAGGGAAAAGCGAGCATGTCGGCAAGTGACATAGACCAGATTGCCGAGCCCATGGGCACGATGTAATGGTCGATGAAGCGTTGCCCATAGCCCTGTGTCTTAAGGTAGATACCGAGGGTCGTTTCACTATCAATGCGCTGGTTGTCCAGATCGGCCAGAACCTCGCGGTTAAAACGCAGGATATCCTTCAGCATGCCCCAGAATCCGGGGGACACCAGGTTACGACGCTGCGCGAACAACGTGTCCAAGCCATGGCCGTTGTATTCGAAACCTCTACGTGGGTCATGCACTGAAAAGCTCATCTGCGTGGGCTGCGAGGCAACCTTTAGATGGTCGAGCAAGCGGATGAAGTTTGGGTAGGTCCAGTCGTTGAACACGATGAACCCGGTATCCACCGCGTACCGCTGGCCTTGCCATTGCACATCGACTGTATGGGTATGGCCGCCGATCCAATCGGCGGCCTCAAATACCGTCACCTCGTGCCGGCGGGACAGCAGGTAGCTGCAGGTTAGTCCAGCGATGCCGGTGCCGATGATGGCGATACGCATGAGTTTTAGTCCTTTGGGGCACGCACCAGGCGCTGGCAAAGCTTCAGTCGCCAGCGCACCGGCAGGGCGCCGATCACGCGCAGGCCCAGCGTAAATGCAGTGGGGAAGTTAATTTCCAGCGGGCGTCGCGGCAGGCGTGCAGTGATATGTGCGGCGGCACGCTCGGTGGTCCACAACTGAGGCATGGGGAAGTCGTTGCGACGGGTCAACGGCGTATCGACGAATCCAGGGCTGACCAGCGTTACGGCAATACCTTCATTGATCAGGTCGAGGCGAAGCGATTCCACCAGGTAGCGCACGGCCGCCTTGGAGGCGCCATAGGCTCCGGCACGAGGGAGCGACAACCAGGTCACCGCACTGCCCATTACGACCAGGTGCGGGCGCTCACCGCGATGCAGCAAAGGGAGGGCCGCTGCAATACAGTGGCTTACACCAAACAGGTTGGTGCGCACCACACGTTCGACCAGTGCCGGGTCGAAGAGTCCTGGTTCGAGGTATTCGCACGTTCCGGCATTGAGGATGACCAGGTCTAGCGCCCCCCAGGTGTGCTCGATCTGTGCGGTGATCCTGGAGACCTGCTCAAGGCAATCGACATCGCCGACGGCCGCCAATACCTGCCCCGGATATCGTTGCATCAAGTGCAATAAGCGGTTGGCATCACGTGTACCCAAGGCAACCCGGTGCCCTTGGTCCAGCAATTGGACGGCAAGGGCAGCGCCGATTCCGCTACTTGCCCCCGTCAGCCAGCAACGGCTCATACCAGCCGGCCCTTGAGCAAGCGGATAGCGCCGCCCATGACTGGTACGTGCTCGTAAAGCAGTGCACCTGCGTCAAAGTAGTCCTGGTGGAAGTGAACACGCTCTTGCCACTTGAGAAAACTGCAGCCCTGCAGACTGATCAGCCTGCCATTGGCGAGTCGGGGGTGGCGGAACTCTAGCGTCCAGCGCAGGTAGCCCTGGCCCGGCTGAACTTCGTCCGCGCCGGCGATAACGTAACGAATGTCCTGTGCGTTGGCGTAAAGCTCGGTGAAGTAGCGACGAAGCGCTGCCAGGCCATCGATCTGATGCAACGGATCACGGAACGTTACGTTATCGCTATACAGTTTTTCGAGGCTATCGAGGCTCCGCCCATCAAGGCTGGAGAAGCGCTCCGCGAAATACTGCAGATAAGTGGACATGCAAGGCTCCCGAAAATCCTGTACAACAGTGAAATTCTGTACAGATATAAGAGGAGCTTACGTCTAAATCTATACAAGTCAACGGCCCTGTATAGATTTGTTGCAAGGTCAGCCGTTGCCTGATGCGAGTTGTCGACGCAAATCGACTATCTCTGCCTCCAGTTCGCGGACCCGCTCTTCGGCGAAGACCTGTGCCGTAACATCACGCTGGATGCCGATGTAGTAAGTCAGTTCATCGGCATCGTTGTGTACGGGGGTGATAGACAGCTCATTCCAGAACAGGCTGCCATCCTTGCGATAGTTGCGCAGCACTTGGCAACACGGGCGCCCTTCGCGAATTGCCTCGCGGATGGCTGCGATACCTGGTTGGTTGTGGTCCTGGCCCTGGAGGAAGCGGCAATCCTGATAGAGGATGTCGTCCGTGGCGTAGCCGGTGAGGCGCTCGAAGGCAGGGTTGGTGTAGATCAGGATGCTGTCGTCGCCTTCCTGCTCGGCGACGACGATGCCATCGTTGGAGCTCTCGACCATTAATTGCAAGAGTTTTGCGTCGATCATGTGGCCCACCCACTCAAGTAGCGTTTTCGGTATGCGCAGCGTAGACCTTTGTGCTGGAAGGCTAAGGTGCGGTTGTCGATATCATGATGGAAGAACGATCGCCGTAGAAGGTTGGTATGGGTTTAGAATGTGCAACCGCCCTGATGATCACTTGCGATGACTGAAGCGACCTCCACCGATTTGCTGCCCATGCGCGATGTCGTCAACTTGACTGGCATAAATCCAGTGACCCTGCGCGCCTGGGAACGTCGTCATGGTTTGATTCGCCCCCAACGCACCGAAGGCGGGCACCGCCTGTACACGGCCCAGGATGTACAGCGCATACGCGACATACTGCACTGGACCGGTAGTGGCTTGCCGATCAGCAAGGTGGGTGAGTTGCTCGCACGCCAGCACGACGAAGTCGCCCGCCCGCCCGGGCCGCAGACCGATTCCATTGAGCATTGGCGCGCTGCTGTACTACGAGCGACGAAAGCATTCGACCGGCAGGCGCTCGAGGGCATTCATGGTCAGCTTTTCACCTTGTACCCCAAGGCTACGGTGTTGCTCGATGTGCTGATGCCGGTCTGGCGCAGTCTGTTGTCTGGCAGCGCTTTCGGTCAGCGTAGCCAATGGCTGTTCCTCGATACTTTTCTGCGAGCTCGCCTATTGCTACGTCTGCAACTAAATCAACTCGGTGCCCCATGTGTGTTACTGGCCGGCATTGAAGGAAGCGCTGAGCTGGATTTGCTGAGCAACGGCTTACTTCTCAGTAGTGAGCGGTGGCGTATCGAGGTGTTAGGCAGTGGGCAGCCGCTCGAGGAACTGCCATTGTTGTGCGCGACCCTCCAGCCTGCAGCACTTGTGCTCGCACTCCAGGGGCCCGTAAACACGGCACTGGCGAAGAAGCTATGTTCCTTACAGATGGACATTGCCTGTCCACTTGCATTGATTGGGGACGGGTTGCCTGACTCGATTGCAGTTCTGCACGATATTCCGATCGCGCTTCTGGATCAGCGAAACGTTGGAGCTAGTTTGAAACTGGATGCATTGCTCAGGGGCGCTTTGGAGCTTTGACTGAGCGCTCAAGGGCCTTAGACGTTGCGCTGCCTGTTGCCTGACTATGTTCTTCAACCCGTTCGACTGTTTAGTGCTCGCGCGTTGAACATAGCGGATTGTCGGAGTGTAGTGTGAGCGGGGAAAGAGTCGCTCATCTTCGGTCTATTGATCTGGTATCTGCGAGAATTGCTGCATCAGCGGTGCCTTGGCGCGCGTCAGCACCATGACCATGCGTACCTGGTTCTCCGGTACGTCGAGGACGGCGCAGTCCACAATGTGCGGCGAGGCTTGATATCCCAATGCCTGTGCAGCCTGCACCATCCCAGGTACAGCACTCAGTCGGTGAACTCCGACACGTCGTCAATTAGTGCCGCATGTGGCCGGTGGAACTCCAGCTACGACGCCGGGGCCCAGGCCGTCGAGCGCGAGGCATCGTGCTCAGTGTTCTCGACTTTTTGCCGCGGGCGTTAGAGTGGCCCCGGCTGCAGGGCGAGGCGAGTAGGAGGTCAAGGGCAGGAACCTGCTCCCAGCGGGTCTGATGGGTCTTGACAAACGTCTTGGGTGCGTTGGGGACTGTCCGTAGATAAGCCATTTTTAACGTAACTGCAGTGCATCTAGGGTGCCAAGGACTGAATTCCGGGGTACTAAAAAATGCCCTCAGGGCTCCTGATTTGCTATTAAGCCATCCATCGTCAGTTGTCAGTTGATCGTCATCGCCGATGCACTCTCTCAAGCCGGCGAGGACACGCTCGATACCCGGTGCCTCGGAAGGTTGGTTTCCTCGGCATTCGTGCTGTTGGCTGCGCTAATTTCTATTGGCCTTCCAAGGCATGGGCAGGCCCTTTGAGACCTTCGGCACCAACGTCGCCGGGGCATATCGTCGGAACCTGATCGGTCGTGGTACTTGCAGGTTTTGTATTATATTATATTATTTTATATAATATATTTAGATGTATCATGTGAGCGAGATTACAGTCATAGAAGGACTGGCGATGGATGTTCAGCAGTTACGCGGCAACACCGAAGCAGCAGCTCAGTTGCTTAAAACCCTGGGAAATCCAGAGCGACTGCTGTTGCTATGCCAGTTGTCTGAAGGTGAGCGCAGTGTAAGTGAGCTGGAGTCCCTGCTTGGCATTCAGCAGCCCACCTTGTCTCAGCAATTAGGGGTTTTGAGGCGCGAAGATCTGGTGGCGACAAGGCGTGAAGGTAAGCAGATTTTCTATCGCATCGATAGTCCAGCTGCCCTGGCGGTGATTAAAACCTTGTATCAATGGTTCTGTGCGAAGGAGCCGAAATGACTATCGACTGGGTCAATTTCACACCTTGGTCGGCCTTGCTCGGCGGTGCGTTAATCGGGCTTGCCGTGAGCCTGTTTGCACTTGTGAATGGCCGTATTGCCGGTATTAGCGGGCTGCTGGGCAGTTTGCTGCAAAAGAAGGGCGAGGGCAGAGGCGAGAAAGCACTGTTTCTCCTGGGGGTGTTGGTCGCCCCCCTAGTGTGGTGGTTATTTGCGGGTCGGCCGGTCGTACAGTTTCAGACAGACTGGGTAGGGTTGCTTGTGGCCGGTTTGCTGGTTGGCCTGGGAACACGTTACGCGGCAGGTTGCACCAGTGGGCATGGTGTCTGTGGACTGGCGCGTCTGTCGCCTCGTTCACTTGTCGCAACACTGTGCTTTATGTGCGCGGGATTTGCAGTTGTATTCGTTAGCCGTCACCTGGCAGGAGTATGAGCATGCGATGGGTAATGGCTTTTATCTGCGGTGTGGTGTTTGGCCTTGGCTTGTTTTTGGCGGGCATGGTTAATCCAGCCAAGGTAATCGGCTTTCTGGATCTGGCAGGAAGCTGGGATCCATCACTCGGGTTGGTAATGGTGGGTGCTATCGGGGTGGCACTTTTGCCCATGCAGTGGAGCAGCAAACAAACACGCTCGATGCTTGGTTTGCCGATGCAAATGCCTCGGATGCGGGCACTAGATCGGCAGTTGGTGGTGGGCAGCCTGGTATTTGGTGTCGGTTGGGGTATTGCCGGTATCTGCCCGGGGCCTGCACTCGCCCTGGTGTTAAGTGGCCACTGGCAAATACTAGTATTCGTACTTGCGATGTTGGTGGGAATGGCGCTCTTCAGCCTGCTTGAAAGCTGGCGTGCTCGTTAAAGATCCATGAGTGCCATCGTGTCTCAGCCTTGAGAGAAGGGGGCGGATCCTTTACTGGAGCAGCAATCCAGCCCACATCGAAGTAATGATCGCCAACTGACCGACTATGACATAAGCGGCAAATTTTGCGCCCCCGCTGATCCAGGCTAGAACACATTTGGTAAGTGTATTGCTGCTCATTGCGGTCAGCGCGGGCACCGCAATGTCGGCCATTGATAGTTGCCCGGACTTTACCACCGACGCGATAGATGCTGCCGTTGCGTGAGCATCAGCCAGGCCGCTAAATACCGACGCAATCAGTACACCATTGTGTCCAAAGGCATGCAGCAGTGCCGAGGACAGCAACGTGATGCCCGTTACGGCCACAGTCACAACGAGGGCGACCTTGAGATTGAAAGCACTGTCGCCGACTTGGGTTGCGGCCTGCACAAGCGCAGGGTTCCATGGGGCGAGGAGCAGCGAACCATATGCCACTGTTGTGAACGCAGCCAGCAAAATAGAAGCCCATAATTCCCCCAAAAAAGCCGGATCGACTGTACCCAGCACCAGACCCAACATCGCGATAGTCGCTAGGTTAGAGAATATCGCTGCGGCGCTGAACGCTTTGACAGACGACTGTTCACTTCGGGCCAGATGTCCCATCAGGGCGATGGTCGCCGAGCCTGAAGCAAACCCAGATGCGATGGCACTGAGGGTATAGCCATAGCGCTTGCCTACCACACGTAAGGCAATATGACCCAATGCCCCAGCCCCCATCAGCAGTACGGTCAGGGTACAGATTGTGCGGGGATTGATGGCACCAAATGGGCCGACGAAGCGATCGGGTGCCAAGGGGAGAATGACCAACACGGCTATCAGCAGTACCAACCCATCGCGGACTTCGCTTTCAGTCAGTTGATTGCGGACAAATCGATGCAGTTCTTGCCTGAATGCGAGAACAACCGTAAGCACAACCCCGACAGCGACAGCCAGTTCGGGCTGGTCATAACTCAAGGCGCCGAGTAGCAAGACGAAAAGCAGAGCAATTTCACTGGTGATGCCTGGATCCTTGCCAGAGTGTTTCCAGTAGGCGACTGCAACGATGATTGCCAAGGCAATACTCATGATGGCGACCAACATCGTACCCGCTACGGCCATGCATACGTAACCCAGTACAGACGTGATGGCAAAGGTTCTAAGTCCGGCAAACGCACGATGCTCCCCGGTACCTTTTTTGCGTTCACGCTCCAGGCCTACGAGCATACCTATACCCAAGGCAGCAGCGAGATGGGTAATGTCCAGGGTTTCAAGCATGACTGCCGCATCGATGCGCGGGGGAGGGCAGTTGTCGAGGCTGCTTGGGACGGGCTGAAATACATCCCAGCTTATTGATTTGCCGCTGAGCCTTTACTGTAGCCATGTTCTAGAGCCTTCAAGCCAGGCAAATTCAAAATTTCCACTGTACGTCCGCTGAACTGCACTACGTCCAGGTGGCGCAGGTGTGCTATGCATCTACAGACGGTTTCAAGTCTCAACCCCAGATAGGACGCAATGTCATCTCTCGACATGCGCAGAACAAAGCTATGGGCGGAAAACCCGCGTTCTACGTATCGTTTGGACAAGCCTAGTAGAAAGCTGGCCATTCGTTCTTCTGCGGTGAGGTTGCACATCATTAACAGCCGCTTATGCTCTCGAACAATTTCACTGCTGAGCAGCCTATTGAGGCTTTGTTGTAGGAACGGGAACTCATGGGCTAACGACTCCAGGCGTTGATAAGGAATAAGGCAAACTTCACTGTCCTCAAGAGCAAACGCACTGCATACATGCCGGTTGGTGCTGATCGCATCGCACCCCATTGTGTCTCCTGGCATCCAGAAGTTGGTTACCAGCCCTTGTCCTTCCGCATTTGCAAAGCAGGTCTTAAAACTTCCGAGGCGTACTGCATAGAGGTATTCCAACGGGTCGTTAGCGTGATACAAGCCGTAACCTTTCTTGATCCGTATGCGCTGTCTGATCAGCTCACTGAAACGGTCGTTTCCGTGTTTGCACAAGCCAGTTGGAAGACACAACGAACTGACCCTGCAATCCACGCAAGCCGCCCTGTATGGGTTTACATTGATGGGGGGTACCACCACTATGGGATTACGTTCCTCTAGGTCAGTGGCAACGTTCAGGAGGCTATGCATTTCTCACCTCCGATACCGGGGTAGCAGATCCTGATGGGGCAATAGGGTCATGCAGGTCGCGATTTATGAGCTTGCCAGGTACCAGAGGATAGCTAGCAATCATCGCCAGGGAGTGTGGGGCGTTCAATCGAGTATTAAGTCGATCAACGAAGGCTGTCGCTTCGTCAATACTGCGAAAACTCACCATCCATACGTCCAGGTGAACCCACCAACGGTTTTGACGCGGATGATTTTCAATGTAGACGTTCATTGATGCTACTCCGTAATCGATGCAGTGGAATGCAAAGGACGCCGGTTTAGTGAGTGCTTTCTAGGTACGCTGAATACCAACAAACCCTGATGGTAATTGAGAGTGAAATGGTCAAGATCCATTGACGGCGGAATGGTTCGTGAAGAACTAAACCATCCACACTCAGATGAGATAGCTGTCGTCGAGGCGTCGGCAGCATCCGGCACCACCCAACCGCTTAAGGTGAATTGCTGCGTTGTAATCCCAATCTGCAAGCTGTCGATACCTACAGACTGCAAGTCCGCGGTGACGATGAACTGATCCCCGATGTTCCTGGCGAACAGGACAGGTTGGTAGGGCAATCCCACTTCGCGGCGCAACATGAGTTCTAAGTCTGGGGCGCGGTAGCTCCGCTTGCCACCGACGAGACCAAGCAAGCGTTTTCTAGTCTGGTTAAGCATTAAACCAGGGGCTAGTCGCGGCAGGATGGACAGAAAGAGTGATTTGAACATTTGACGCGCTCCACATTCGATCGAATCAGGAACGGCGTCCATGCCATCAGGTGTTCAAGCTGCTAAAAGCACGTCTAATTCAGGGCGTAATGGCTACTTTCATGACACCGTCCCGTTGATGTCCAAATAGTTCGTAGGCGGCTTCAATGTCGTCCAACTTGAACCGGTGCGTCACCAGTGGCGCCAGATCAATGCGCCCGCTGGCGATGACTTCCATCAAGCGTCGCATACGCTCTTTGCCACCGGGGCACAGTGTGGTCACGATGTTGTAGTCGCCTAGGCCAGCAGCAAAGGCATCAAGTGGAATGCGCAAGTCTGAAGAGTAAACGCCAAGGCTGGATAAGGTTCCTCCGGGACGTAGCACCCGCAGCGCTGATTCAAATGTCGATTGGGTTCCGAGTGCTTCAATCGCAACATCGACCCCACGGCCTATGGTAATCGCCATGATCTGCTCGACGATGTTGCCTTGTGTGAAGTCGATTACGTGAGTAGCACCTAGCTGACGGGCAACGGTCATACGCGCATTTACGGTGTCGACACCGATGATCGTGCCTGCACCTTTCAAGCGGGCACCGGCCACCGCGCAAAGACCAATAGGCCCTAGCGCAAATACGGCGACCGTATCACCGATTTTTACATCACCCCGTTCTGCACCGCTGAACCCGGTTGACATGATGTCTGGGCACATCAAAACTTGTTCGTCACTAAGATTATCGGGGATCAGTGAAAGGTTGGCCATGGCGTCAGGCACCCGAACATACTCGGCCTGGCAGCCATCAATCGTGTTGCCGAACTTCCAACCACCAATAGCTTTGAATCCATGAAGGGTGCCCGGCCCATCCTGAGATGAGCATCCACACAGGCACGCATTACTGTGGCCGCTTGGGGTTATTGCGCCAGCAATGACCCGCTGTCCTTCGCTAAAGCCTTGAACCTGGGCGCCGAGCTTTTCAATGATACCAACGGGTTCATGACCTATGGTCAGCCCTTTGGCGACAGGGTATTCACCACGAAGGATGTGGATGTCGGTTCCGCAGATCGTCGTGGTTGTGAGCCGCACCAACGCATCGGCGGGGCCAATGTCCGGAATTGGCTTTTCGTCCAGTACTATCCGGTTTTTCTCCACAAAAATTGCAGCTTTCATGGTAGCCATGGCAGCGGTTCCTCTTTGGGATCGTGGCATTCACTTCTGCTTAGCGTGCGCTGAAAATCATCGAATCAATTGACTGGGATCAAGGAATCAAATCCATTTTTTGTAGTTAGGTTACCGTGCGTCGGACTGCGCCGATGGTCGTGTGCTACACCCAATCGCCGTGTCCTTTTGAAGTGGTGTGCATCCGATTTTGATGCAAGTCAAACACACAGCCTTGGACGGATGCAGGATGGTGCGTACCTACTCATCGCTTAGTGCGAGGTGTGTCATGTCCGACTATCAACGCTTGTTGTTCATCGCCCCCCCTTTGATGCAGCGCACTGACGCCTTTGACCGTGCTGCTGCTTTGGCAAAAGCCAAAGGCATTGCATTACATATAGTGGCTTTTGATTACCTTGAGGGGCTTGCCACCGCAGGGCTGGTCAATGAACAGGCACTGGCAGCGATGCGCCAGGCCTATGTCGAAAAGCACCGCCAGTGGCTTGAAACCCAAGCCGTACCCCTGCGTAGGAACGGGCTTACGGTAACCACAGAGGTTGTCTGGGTGAACGATGTCCTGGATGAAATCCTGACCCATCTAAGGGAGCAGCCGTTTGCAATGGTGGTCAAGGACATAGAGCATGAGTCGCGCCTGATGCGGGCGATGTTCACGACACTTGATATCCGGCTGTTACGGGAGTGTTCGGAGCCACTGCATTTTGTCGACAAGGCCAGCCATGCTATGCCTCGCAAAGTCCTCGCTGCCGTTGACCTATCGCGTCCAGAGGATCAGTACCAAGGGTTCAATGACCGCATCATCAATGAAGCGTTGAAATTGGCCATGCAATGTAAGGCGCAGGTGGAGATCTTGTATGCCTATGATCTGACCTCTATGCAAACGGATGCGGAGAACCTCGGGCGTAAATCATTTTTGTTTGGCTCAAATGTTGCCGAAAGTTTGCATGAAGCCCAAAGCGATGCCTTTCGCGAGCTGGCTGAGCGCAACGGCATTGATCCGGAGAGTTGCCATATGATCATGGGCGACCCAGCAAAAGTCTTGAGCATCCTCTGCGAAGCCCAAGGTACCGATATCGTAGTGATGGGGCGGGTGCACCACCGTGGTTTAGCCAAGTACATCGGCAGCACGGTTGAAAGGGTACTTTACAAAATGCCTAGCAGTGTCCTGGTCATCACCCCAGAAACTCCGGTGGTCTGATAAAGAACCTGCCTCAGCGCGGTTTCGGAGCTCGGATAATGCCGCGCTGAGGTAAATGATCATCCATGTAGGTCGAGCTCATGGATGATCTCAGTTACATCTCCAGCCAGGTAGCGTGAGGAAAAACCGAGTGTTTTCGCAAGTCGATGCATCCCGTAGTTGTTTGAGAGATCACGTGAAATCATGTGCTCATAGCCATTGCTGCGTGCGGCGCTGATCAGGTGATTCATTAACAGTCTACCCAAGCCTTTGCGCTGCCATTGCTCGCTCACGGCAACCGCACACTCGCAGTTCTTGCTGTCGGGGACTGCCGCATAGCGGCTTTCGCCGATTTCACGCAGTTGGCCACCGTCATACATCAACGCGACGTAAGCCATGCGGTGGTGGTAGTCCACATCCATCAACCGTTCGAAAAACGATGATGCCTCCCCGCTAAACCCTGCTAGGAAGCGAAAGCGTCTCAACTCGTATGACACATGCCCTACAAACTCATGATCCCTCTCACGGTCGGGCTCACGCAGTGGTCGAATCAGTACAGGAGTACCGTCGTTCAACGACTCTATCCAGTGCTCCTTGGACAGATCGCCGAAATCGATATCGTTATTCATCGCGCTCTCCGGGCTTACAGTCATCAAAGGGAGCTTGCCGATTACTGTTGTACTGCTCACCAGCATCCTCGTTCTGACTTGAATCAAGTTCGTTGCATGTCGCAGCCTTTCTGATCTGAATCAAGTCTGAAGCGGGGTCAAGGCACAGAATTTAGTACCTGAGCTTCGATTCCCGGTAGGCGATGACATGATTGGAGGTTTGCGATGAGTCAGTACCAACAATTGTTGCTGCTTGCCCTGGATGCCGATTTGACCTCGCCAGCGGCACAACGCGCCAAGGCTTTGGCTAAAACGACGGGGGCAGGGTTGCATGTCTTGGGTTTATTTGAACCTCATGGGCTTAGCAACTGGCGAGAAGAAGTAGAGGTTGAACAGCAAATCGCCGAGCAGTTCTCACAATATCGTGATCGTTTAACGGAAACGGTTGGGGCAATACATATAGACGATGCGTGCGCTACCAGCCAGGCAGCATTGACCGACGATCCCGTCAAGGACGTGGTTGACTGCATTCACACGCTTCGTCCCGACATGGTCATCAAGGACATTGATGAGGTTTCAGCGCTCAAGCGGGTGTTTGGGGTCTCTTTCGATAGCGAGCTGATGCGCGCCAGTCCGGTACCTGTACATTTTGTCCAGCATGGCAATGTGCCTCTTCCCAACGTAATCCTTGCAGCCGTCGATACGGCCAATTCGGAGCAAGGAAACGACTTCAATCACAAAATAATCCGCGCAGCCACGGCCATGGCGCTGCAATGCAATGCTCAGTTGCACCTACTTTCTGCCTATGACATTTCACCAATCTTTGTTGCCGATTCGAATGCGGCTTTGGACTGGGTTGAGGAGCTAATTGCTGTATTACGCGAACCTTATGATGAACTGGCCGACTTCTGCGGCGTTGCTACTGAATGTCGACATTTTGTCCAAGGGCCGCCAGTGACCGCTATCAGCGATATGGTGCGCGATTTGGCTGTTGATGTTGTGGTTATGGGGATAGTGCAACCTAAAGGCTTGGGCAAACTGCTCGGTGATACGACAGACCGGATAGTGAACTCGGCACATTGCAGCGTACTGGCTGTTAATTCCGGCAACTAGAGCCCTCCGGCCAGCTTTCGAGGTCAGAATCATGCAGCTCACATTTCTTGGTGCGACGGGTACGGTTACCGGAAGCAAGTATCTACTCCAGCACAACTCGACGCAGGTGCTTGTCGATTGTGGACTGTTCCAAGGATACAAGCAGTTGCGCTTACGCAACTGGCAATCTTTGCCTATACCAGTGGATGAAATCGATGCGGTAGTCCTTACCCATGCGCACCTCGATCACAGCGGTTACCTTCCAGTTCTGGTTCGGAATGGGTTTCGTGGGCCGATTTATGCGACTGCGGCCACTTGTGAGCTGGTGAGGATCCTGTTGCTCGACAGTGGCCGCCTACAGGAAGAGGAAGCCGACTATGCAAACCGACGTGGCTACTCTAAACACCACCCCGCCCAGGCGCTGTACACGGAAGAGGAGGCGAAGCGAGCACTTGCACATCTCCGCCCACTGGAACTACATCACTCGGTTGAAATCGTCGACGGTCTGCAGGTCTATCTTCGTTCTGCAGGTCACATTTTAGGTGCCGCGACTGTCGAAATAAATGCAGGAGGCCAAACCATAGTGTTTTCTGGTGACCTAGGGCGCCCCAACGACCCTATCATGCGAACCCCGGAGCTGATCGAGAACGCAGACATTCTTTTGGTCGAATCTACGTATGGTGACCGACAGCACCCGAAGGAGGCTCCAGAGACGTATCTCGCCAATGTCATTAATCAAACACTGCTAAGGCACGGCATCACCCTGGTTCCGTCATTTGCCGTTGGGCGTGCGCAATTATTGATGTACTACCTGTATGCGCTCAAAAGAGAGCACCGAATCCCAGACATTCCGGTTTACCTCAATAGTCCAATGGCATCAGATACCACCGCGCTGTATCAGCGCTTTCACCAAGAGCATCGCCTATCTGCCGAGGAGTGCGCAGCGATGTGCCGTAGCACCCATATCATTCGTACAGTCGACGAATCAAAACACCTTGACCAGCTTCGCGACCCTGCGGTGATCATCGCAGCCAGTGGCATGGCAACCGGGGGTAGGGTACTGCATCACCTGAAGGCGCTGGCTCCCAACCCCCGCAATACGTTGTTGTTTTCTGGGTTTCAGGCCGGTGGTACTCGCGGAGCGGACATCATTGCTGGAGTTAGGACAATCCGTATGCACGGTGAGGATGTCCCGATACGCGCTCAGGTTTCTGCCATGGAGAGTCTGTCGGCGCATGCCGATGCTGATGAAATCATGCAGTGGTTGCGGGGCTTCAAGAGGCCCCCTCGGCATACCTTTGTGGTGCATGGTGAACCCCATGCAGCTGATACGCTGCGGCGCCGAATCAGCCTTGAGCTTGGTTGGTCGGTGTCAGTGCCAGAGCACCTTGAAACCGTAGAGCTTTAGTTGCCCAGCACCGTATAGCCTACTTTGGCACGGACTAATGTGAGGGTATTGACCATGAACGCAACCAGTAAAGAGAAGCTTAAAGCCTGGTTGAAAAGGCCACGAGCTAGCTTCGGCATAATTGCTGGAGTGGTGAGCTTCGTAGTGTTGGTATCTATTGCAGGCTGGTTCGATGGTGCTGTTGAGTTGCTTACGGCCAAGCCCTGGATCTTATTGGGCTTTGTTGCGATCAGTCTGTGCGTTGGGGTCATTGTGCAACATCGTTACACCCTGTTTGTTGGTAAAGCTATTTTCAATCCTGGCTCAACAGGGTGGCGGCATAAGGTTGATCGTATCTCGACCTACGCTAAGGAATCGAACTTGGTTTTGTGTTTTCTGATAACCATAGGGGTGGGGTATCCCACAACGTTGTACTACGCGGCTCGATCAATTCGTACCATCGTTGCTGCCTGTGAAACGAACCTCAACGATCAGCTTGCGTTCCCGGGGGAGGATGGGAGGTCGGTATCTATTTCTTCGCCCATCTGCTTGTGTTTGTCTGAGGTATTTCTGGACAGAAATGGTGTATTGCGGCTCGCCCTGTTCAACACTTCAGTCTTTGAAGTAAGTGATTTCCAAGGCATCACTGAGGAGGACGAGCAGCAATGTTTGAACCGTGTGATTTCTGGTGAGCAGTCTGCAGCTTCGCAGCGCTCATCAAGTCAATGAAAGGCGATGGATAACCTGGCAGGCATCGCTGGGATCACGCGCAGTCGAAAAGCCGAAATCACGAGCTAGATCATGCATCGCCGTATTGGCCGCCGAGTCGATTGAGTACATCTCTTTGTACCCATTCGCCCGAGCCTTATCGATCAGGTGGCTAAGTAACAGCGCTCCTAGGCCGCGATGCTTCCATTGATCATCAACGGTAACCGCACACTCACATTCATCTGGCTGGGCGCCTGCTGCATAACGACTGATACCGACCTCTAGGAGTTCGCCTTTGACGTGTGCCAAAGCCACATATGCCATTTTCTCCCGCTGATCGACGGTCATCAACTGATCAAGCATGGCTTCTCCTGGCTCTTTGATTTGGCACAAAAAGCGAAAGTGTCGCGACTCTGGTGATAGACGCATGATGAAGGCCCTTTCTCGCTCGCGATCCTCTGCACGCAGTGGTCTGATGAGGACGTGCCCACCATCCTTTAGCGGCTCGATCCAGTGTTCGCCTTTTTCAGGAGGAAAGGCGGGAGTAGATGGTGTTTGCGCGTTAGATTGAACAGGTGCCATGGGATTTACTCCGAAGGGATGGAGAGGTTCATAAATCACCATTCTTATCTACACCTGTCGGGGCGCCCCCGTTTGATGTATGTCAAACATGAGTCCTCCCAACCAATTTACGGATGGCTACTTTCAAGGCTTTGTCCGACGAGAGCCCAGCCACTGGGCCGACCGAAGGGAGACTGAACGCGAAACCGAGAGTATTATTTGAAGGGTAGGTCTAACGTTGCACGCATACCTCCCTGACTACGATTTTCTAGCGTTATCTGCCCTCCCATACGATCTGCAATTGTTTTCACGATAGCGAGCCCCAGTCCTGCTCCCTGGTCATTACCTCGACTATAGAAACGTTCAAGGAGCCGGCCATACTCGGACTCATCGATACCCGGGCCGTCGTCTTCGACAGACAGTTCGTAGTGATCGCCTTTTCTTCCAAGACGCACCGTGATCAGGCCGTGTGCCGGAGAAAAATTTGCCGCATTGGTTACCAGATTGTTTAACGCAATATTGATGGCAGTCGGATCAACTCTGACGTTGTAGGTGTCGTCGCTGACATCGAATACCAGTTCAAGTCCCTGGCTCAGCAGCCAAGGCGTCAATTGAACCAGGCTATCGCGGACGGTGGCTGCAAGATCAATGGTTGATGGCGTAGTGGATACTGATTGCGGCTCGATGCGAGCCATCGTCAGCAACTGGTTGACCAATCGACTGGTACGATCCACACCCGCAATCAAATGCTCTAGTGACTCGCGCCGACTTTCTTCACTCTGTGTTTCCAACAAGTTCTGGGCATGTACCTTTAGCACCGCCAGGGGGGTGCGCATTTCATGCGCAGCGTCGGCAATGAAACGTCGCTCACGCCCAAGCACTTCCTGAATTTGCGCCAGCATACGGTTGAGCGCTGCCTGCATTGGCTCCAGCTCGCTCGGAAGGGGGGTCAATTGAAGTGGCTCCAGTGACCCGCTGTGTCTAGCACGAAGGGTAGAAGCCATATTCGCGAGCGGCCTGAGACCCCATCCAATGGCAAGCCAAACCATTGCCGCAAGAATCAAGCTGCCCAAAACGTTGGGCCACAAAGTGTGGCGCACAATACGCTCAACGAGGTCAGCTCGCACATCATCGCGCTCGCCCACCCAAATCCGCATACCGTTGCGCTTGTCTTCCAACATGAAAGCGCGCCAATTCCGATTGTTCAGATCCACGACATCGCTGAAACCGGGCTTGCCAGGCAGGGTGTGGAAAGAGGGGGCGCTCGCCGTATGCACAAGGAGCTCACCTTGGCTGTTCCAGACTTGGAACGCGATTTTGCTTTCGTAAGGATGTCCGTCGACTCTGGGTACGGCTTCGCCTAATGCTGTATTGAAGGCCTTATAGAGCTCGGCGTACTCCTTTCTCTGTAGCGGCATGCGCATGACACCCTGTAGAAGCCGTGCGTTTTGTGCGAGCTGAGCGTCGTAGACTTCCGTGATTTCGTGATTACTGTCGTGAAAATTAAGCGCACTGATCACCGCAAACCCCAAGAGCATCAAGCCGATTATCAGGGTGAGTGTGCGACGTCGGATTGACGTCATCGACGCTCCTCCACCAGATATCCCACGCCGCGAACTGTGCGAATCAGATCAGTCGAGAACTTCTTGCGCAGGTGATGGATGTGTACTTCCAGCGTGTTGCTTTCGGCTTCTTCGTTCCAGCCGTACAACAATTGCATCAGTTGATCTCGGGTCATCACGCGACCAGGAGGTGACAGCAATTCATGCAGCAACTGATATTCCTTGGGTGTCAGGGCTACAGGCAGGCCCTGGTAGCTGACTTGCTGGGTGCCAGGGTTCAGACAGATGCCCGCATGCTCGATCAACATCTGTGCTCGTCCGGCACTGCGGCGTAACAACGCACGTAGACGGGCCTTCAGTTCGGCCAGGTCGAACGGTTTGATCAGATAGTCGTCGGCGCCTGCGTCCAGCCCGGCGATACGGTCTTCTGTTGCATCACGGGCCGTGAGGATCAGCACCGGCAGGTTGGAACCGCTATCGCGCAGGCGCCTGAGTACTTCTAGTCCGTCCATACGTGGCAAACCAAGGTCAAGCACTGCCAAGTCGAAGGTCTCACTGAGCATGGCGTGCAGAGCACTACTCCCGTCCTTGAGCCAATCGACAGTGTAACCTTCACGCCCTAGCGCTTGATGAATACCCTCGCCCAGGGCGACATCATCTTCGATCAGTAATAAACGCACGCAAACTCCAGTCAATCGAGTTTCTTGTTAACGTCTTCCAGTAGTGCGGCGATTTCTTTGCGCCGTCCAACGTCAGCACTTTCCCGGCCCTGCCTTGGAGGCGCTTGTAGTGCTTTTTGCAGGGCAACCTTCGCTTCAGCGTAGCGCTTCTGGCGGTAGAGGTGATCGCCCCAGAAATATAGGCTATCGATGCCGGCAGGATTGAGTTGCAACGCTTTCTGAAGCAGTTGCTCTGCCTTGTCAGCATCACCGAAACCGATCGGCCAGCCGGGCACTCTGTCGTAGAGTGCAGCAAGGCTGGTATAGGCCGAGCCTTGCAAGGCGTCGGCGTCTAGAGTCAGGGCTTTTTCCAGATCGGCCTTGGCATCTTTGACCTTGCCTAGGGCGCCCAGCCCGCCTTGAGCACCCGCCCAACTGCTGGTGACGATTCCTGACCAGATCCACGCTTCGGCTAACACTGGGCGATCTCGCGTGAACGACGATGTTTGTGCCGCCAATTGCGCGAACGCCGCTACGCGCTGTTGCTCTGGCAGTTCATATTGTATGTGCGCCCAGCTTTGCTGAATGCCATTAAGGCGTTGCTGATCCGCGTTGTCGAGCGCCCAGACGCCTTGGCTCAACATGCCGAGCAGCAGGCAGGCAACGGTCTTTTTCATGGTTTGAGATGCTCATTTTCGTGGGTGTGACTAAGACGCCGGATCAGCGGCAATTGCTTGCGCAGGCCACGATCCACCAAGTTGGGCAACAGGCTGTTCAACCGCACAAAAAATCGCTCCGGCCACCCCAGATAGAGATCGCGACGGTCACCAGCAATGGCGTGGATCACCGCCGCTGCCACCGCCTGTGGATCATCGACGCTTGCCTTGAGTGCATCGTTGAGCGCTTGGGCGGCAGAGCTGTTCATCGAGGTACGGGTGGCGCGTGGTGCAACATAGAGGACGCCGACCCGGGTGTCGGCAAGCTCCCGGCGCAGGGCTTCGGAAAAGCCGCGAAGTGCAAACTTGCTGGCACAGTAACTGGCATATCCAGGGTAGCCAATCGAGCCATAGGTTGAACCGACGTTGACCACCATGGCGCTGTCGGCCTGCTTGAGCAACGGTAGAAGCAGTTTGGTCAGGCAAATTGGGGCGCTGACGTTCACGCTCAACATCGCGTTGATTTCATTGTCATCCAGCTGTTCGAGCATGGCGAAGTGGTTGACGCCGGCAGCATTGATCAACAAGTTGATGCCATCAATGGCTTCGGCGGCGGCCAGTACTTTGCGACGATCATTGAGGAGCGTGAGGTCGGCGGCTATCCAGAACAAGTTTTGCGGATAGCGCTCAAGCAACGGCATCAGGGATTCTTGATGTCGAGCTACCGCCAGCACCTGGGCGCCGGCGGCGCACAGATCCCTGGCAATTTCCTGGCCGATCCCACCGCTGGCGCCAGTCAAAACTACCCGGGCATCATGCAGCTGCATGATGAACCTCCGCAGCCCGGGGCAAGCCCCGAAACATATCGATGTACAGCCGATACACCACTTTTGACGCATGGATGACAGCCGCCTGGTCTGCGGGGTCTTCCAGCCTGTTCATCAGCCGGCGGTAGGTCTGCATATGCTCGATATCCAGTGAACCGTGGGAACTGAGATAGCTGAAGGCGCTTTCTGGAAGACCCAGATGCTCGCGGATGCTGCCTGCTGCATGGGTGGCGAGGGCAATGCTTGTGCCTTCCAGCACATTGACCATGCCGAACAGGCCTACCGGGTTGCCTCGGGCAATCAAGTCGTACAGAAAGCTGACCATCAGTTCAATCGGCATTGAGGGTTGGCCGTCACGCACGGCGTCACGGTCACCGCCGCAGGCGGCTATATCATTAAGCACCCACTGTTCATGGCCGTATTCTTCTTCGATGTACTCGCATACCGCTTTACGTAGCCATTCGAGGTGGCTTGGTAGTCGCGCGCCGCAGGCCATCATCAGTGGCACAGTGTGGCGGACGTGGTAGTAGGCTTGCGCAAGAAATGCCCGATAGCTCTCAAGGCTGACCTTACCTTCAAGTGCGTCGAGGATTATCGGCAGGTTGAACAATTCGTGGCGCTCCTGATGTGAAGCTTCTTGAAGCGTGTCGAAAAAACTCATGATGCAGACTCCTCAGATACGGCAGATTCGGTAAGTTGCGCGTGAAACGTCTCGACAATAGCGTCGCGGCGCGGTCGGCCATTGGCAGTCAGCAGGCCGTTGGCTGACGTGAAGGGATAGGGCAGGCGCGTCCAGCTATGAACTTGGGCGTAGTCGGGCAATGCGTCGTTAGCTTCCGCTACAGCCTCAGCAAGTTCTGCATCAGTACAATCGGTACGATGGGGCCACAACAGAGCGTGATTGCGTGGAAGCGATTCCCCGTACACAAAGGCTTGGGCAATGTGGCGGCGTTGGGTGAGTTCGGCCTCTACCCAATCCGGGTTGACGTTGCGTCCGAAACTGGTGACAAACTGATGCTTCTTGCGACCTTTGAGGTAAAGGAAGCCTTCCGGATCTAGCTCTCCCAGGTCGCCGCTGGGCCACCAATCCTCGGCGTAAGGTGCATCGCCCAGATAGCCGAGCAGTGCCGAGCCCTTGATCAGTACTTCACCATCTTCTGCCAACTTCACCTGGATGTGAGGCAAGGGTTTACCAACGCTTCCCGGTCGCTGGGCACCGGGACGATTTAGGCACACCACCGAGGCGCACTCAGATAATCCGTAACCTTCGTAAACCGGCAGACCGACGCGCTCAGCTCGGAGCAACAAGTCCTCAGAGACGCGCGCTCCTCCTACAGCAGCAAAGCGCAATTTTTGTGGGTCGAAGGCTTTCTGCTCAGTGGCGCTGACCAACATCTGCAGCAACTGCGGCACCAAAATCAGACTCTCGGGTGCGCGCTTGGTAAGGTACTCGAGTAGCCGGGGTAAGTTGACGCCGCTGGCGCCTTGAATGCCCAAAGCTTTCTGACTCGGTAAGCTCAAGGTTGCGCCAGCGTACAGTGCGGCGTAGCAACCGAGGTTTTCCAGCAGGATTGCTAGTGGCAACAATGCCAAGTGATGCTGCGGGTCAGCAGGTTTACTGGCTTGATCCAGCTCTCTTGCTACTTGTAGTAGGTTTTCCGCACTCAGGCACACGCCTTTAGGGGTACCGGTGGTACCGGAGGTAAAGGTCAGTTTGGCCGTGCCTGGGGGCATCCGGTTCGGGCCGGCGAATGTACGGCGCCAGAACTCGCCGTTTTTTTCATAGCCCAAGGTAAGCAATTCAGCATCCAGCTCCGGTTCCGAAATCACCCTTGCCGCCTGACTTTGCTCCAGGCAATGGGCGCGCTGTGTTGGGCTAAAGAAGGGCGGCAAGGTTACGCAAGTCAAGCCCTCGAACAGCGCGGCAAGATCCCAGAGTATTGCTTCAACGCCGTTATCCAGTGCCAGGGCTATAACCTGAGCGTGTTCGTCGCGTAGGCGTTGCTGGCGGTACGACATTTCGGCGTAAAGAGTGGCGTAATCGAGTCTCACCCGATCATCCCAAAGTGCAATCGCGTGTGGGTTGCGCTGCATATGGCTATGCAGGATCTTCTGGAAACGTTGTAACTCAAGCGACATGGCTAGTGCCCTCAATGGATGACGGCAGACCCAGCCGAGTGAACAGACCACTGTTGCGCAAATGGATGAATCCCGCGCGAATGTTACCGACGTGTACCCAGGGTTTGCTCTCGTAATAGCTGCCCCAACTGTAGCGATCGTCACCCAGTCGGCCCGGGTCGGCTGCACACAACGTCACCGGTTTCAGACCGAGGCGATGGAAGCTATTGACCAAGCCGATGTTGCCGGTAAATGCCACCCATTCCAGGCCGCCCATGGCCAGTAGCCAGGTGATGGCGATGATGCTCAGTCGTGCACTGCCGGTATCGCAGGCAGCCAGGTTACCGACCTCGACAATGCTGGCCCGACCCACCGGGTATCCGGCAGTAGCACTGATCAGCGGATCGATGGGCTCGTCCAGGTAACGTTCCAGGAACAGTGGTTCGTCATGTGCAAGGCGCACCCCGGCGACCGCACATAACTCGCCATAGGCTTTGCTCATGCCAAACAGCTGTGGCATGAAATGACGGATGTCGGCGCCGTGAGCCTTGCGAAAGCGTTGCTGAATAAACGCTTCGAATGCGGGTCGCAGGCTGTCGCCTGGCATGGCACCGGTCAATGTCAGCTGCGGCGTCTCGGCTTGGCCGAAGCGCAGGGGCAGGGGGGTGTTCCAGTCGAAATGGGGCATGGGCAGATTGCCTCCCTGTATAGGTTGGGGAGGAGTATCCAAGGTATTTCTTAACGAAATCTGAAGGTGAGGCTCATTTATGTAGTGGTCTAATGATTCCGGACACCCATTCCCGGATCCGCTCTACGATGGCGGTTGCTTCATGTAGCGATGTGTCAGGCAGAGCAAAGTGAATTCTTCCCCGCCAGAACGGCACCCTTAGATCAGCGGCTCTGGAGTTTCGCTTGAGAATTTACATGATGAATTTGAGTGTCTTATCGTCTGCGTCATGTCAAACCGATGAACTACTTTCGCATCTTTAAACCTTTTACTGACTTGGCTCGTTGTTCGTCCAGGCTATTGTAGTAGGTGTTTTGAGTGGTGCTTAGGCTGTTATGGCGTAAATCCGCTTGGAGGTCTTTCATATCACGAAGCGGTGCATCGAACGTCGCGGCTGTATGGCGCAACCAATGGAGGGAGGCAGAGCGGAGCTGGTCGATTTGATCATCACTCCACCCTTCACTCTGCATACGTTGCAAAGAGTGATCGAACACTGTTTGAAGAAGTAGTCGTACGTGTCGATCCGAAAGCCCTGCACGACCTTTCAATGTACTAATCAGCGGTGTCTTTTCTTGTGGTGAGGGTAGGGGGGAGAGGCCTATGAAGTGACGATATCGTACGAGATAGCACTCGACATACTCGTCTCTCACACTTATCTTGGCCGCTTTGTTACCTTTACCAACGACGTGAAACCACCAGTTGCCCGTCGTATCCCGTCGTAAATCTCCCATTGTTGGCCGCCAGTTGTCACGGCCGATCAAGTCAGAGATACGGAGGTACATGGCGAAAAGCGTCGCTACGATAAACAGCGTGCGCTCATGGGTTGGGTCTTCGTCAGCCATTTTCTCTGCAGTATCAATTACGAAACTCCATTGCAACTCAGTCAAGGACCGAGACGCCACCTCCAGTGTATTTCGTTGCTTATAGATCGACTTTTGCTTGATCGCACGAAACGGATTGGCTTCCGTGAGTCCTTCATCCATAGCGTGTTGAAAAAAACTGCCGCAGACAGCGAAGACCTGAGCCACCGATCCTTGCGCCATATGGTATGTAACATCGGAGTGCTCGGTCATCGCCTCAGCTGCCAACTTGCGCTCGCGCTTAGAAACTGTGTAACTAAATGGCCGCCAATTAGAATTCACAACGTACTCATCAGTTTCAAGCCGCTTACGACCACCGATGCGTATGAAACGAGACTTAATCACCGAGCCGATCCAGTCCACAGGTGGATTAAGACAGAACTCCATGAATTGCTCAGCATCGGTGCGACGCAGATCCAGAAGTGGTTTACGAGCAACATTCAGCGTCCAGAGCAGCAAGCGTTCGATGTGTGTTCTGAATGAGTTGAAAGTTGACTGGTTACCGGCGTAGGACTTCAAAAAGCTCCGTACAACCAGATAGCTATCAACGGCGCGGCATCTGTCCTCGAAGCTGTTGAGATATTGCCGGACACTCGGGTGCTCGTTGCTAAGATTAAGAAAGTTGAGCTCGTGGAAGCGCTCGAAAGTGTCGAACAGCGGCTGAGGGATGCAAGGCATGACTTGACCAATACGTACAGGATGGCTTTAGCATGCGTACCTGCGGGAAATAATGCAATATCCGGGTCTGGCAGTTATCGGATATTACAGGCGCCTGTAACCTCACCTCTGTAGCAATCGGCTACGTCATATCTAGGTCTTGTCGGATCCTGGCAAACAGAACCTCGATGTCGGCCTCATCATCAGTGAGAAGGAAAACCTCGGCGAGCAGGCTGAGAGGATGGACGTCCATGCGAGCAGCCAGCTCGACGAGCTTTTCTAACGTGGGACTCTTAAGGCCGCGCTCGAGAGTGCTCACGTAGGTACGGCTACTGACATCTCCGAAATCCTCCTGCGTGAGGCCTCGGCTCGTTCTGGTCTTGCGTAGCGCCTGTGCGAGGGCTTGCTTGAGATCCATTTGCGTTTCTAGTCCACAAAAGGAATGATGAAGCCTTTTTGAGCCCTATAGCGCTACAATCTATAGTGTTCATTTTTCTCTCGGAGGACATCACATGCCCAGTCTACGGGTAACTCTCCAAGCCTTCTCGGAAGTCCTCGGAACCACAGATAATTCCACTTTTTTAATCGTGTGCATGATGGATTTACATGGGCAAGAGGAAGTCGTTGAGATTAGAGTATTTAACACAGGACAGAGTGCTCTAGACTTTTTCCATGAGATGGACAGGCCTCAGTCCACGCAGGTAATAGTTGGACTCCAACTTGCAATCGCCCCAAACTTAAACAATACGGGGCAGTGGGAGGTTGAGCCGGTTCTCGATTTCAAGAGGATATCGGCAATACTAAAGGGAGACGAATCTGACCTATACGGCTACGAGACGCTGTCGGGCCGTACATTTTCAGACAATCTAAAGATCCCCGATGAGCAGGTCATAAGCGCCAGGAGCATATACAAAGCCTCAAACACAGAGGCCGAGGACCTGGAACTACAGGCATATCAATTGTGGCTAGCGAAAATATTGGTACAACTGATCAACGAGGCTTATAGCCTAAAGAAAGCGGGGGTATTTTTCAGTGGCTAATGACAAAAGCATAGGAAACCATACAGCCGCAGAAGCGGCATTCTCTATACTAAATGCATGGGGAGTTAATGGGCCGTTAGCTAACGGCATCCTCGGGAGCGAAGATTGTAGTGATTCGGAGGTGCTATATCGGGCAGGCTTAATTATGGAAATATCGAGGGCGCTGCAAATGATATTTGAGAATCCAAAGAACGCAGAAGGATTCATGACCATGAAAAACCACAATCATTACTTTCTTGGAATGTCTCCTATTGAGAGAATCGCTGACGGCTCCCTGGTTTCCTTAGAGGAGTGCGCGAAACGCATAAGGGCGCTCGCCACCGGAGAGCTTCCTTCTCAATGAGTGCGAAAAGCGCGTGAAAGCACTTGATAATTTTTTATAGCTCCGGACAAGCACTCTCAGCTAGATACGGACGATGTTCGGTCTCACTGCAGCCAGAGCACGTCAAGGAAGCATGGCAGGCTACGCCCACGAATGCCAGATGTTCGAGGTGCTCGTCTGTGTACCGGTGAATACAGCAAGCAGATTCGCCAGCGCGGGGAAACGCAGAGTTTTACTTATCATTTGAGTTGTAGGCCTGACAACAGGCGATGGATTCCGGGTAGGCGTAAAGTGCTCGAGTTCCACGGTGGAACTCCTTGCATCGCACCTCATGTTGCCCCATACCTTCAGCAGGGTTAACCAGGGGGCCACAAAACACCGGGGAGCGTTGAGCGATTCTTCTTAGGAGTTTCCAACTAAAGTCTAAAAAAATGCTATGGATTTTCCAATGCGCTCTCGAAGTTTTCCACTTTCGCCCCAAAAAACTTTGCTAGTCTCACAAAAAAATATACAGCTAGATCAATGGCATAGCGGAGAGGTAAATCGAGTCGATTCCAATGAACTCAAAAAGCTGACCATGGCGCTTGGTGCAAGCTACTGAATCTCAGAAGATTTTCTTCCGTCTAGGCGCTTTCCATTTTTCCCTCGATCCTCACACACAGTTTGACCGGAGGTATGTGGGATTGGACAACACATGAACATTTGTGACATAGCACATGATTTAACATAATATACATTATGCGTACTCATCCACAGACGCACCAGCCCACGTGTGATGAAATTTCGAACCTTGCACACAAGAACGTTTTATCTCCCCAGGCCTTTTGAAATGCGCCTACGTCCATCCCTGCGCAAAGTATGTTCGGCTACCGAATCTCAAGCTCGAGACTCAGAGCGTCCAATTACATGGCGCTGTGGAAAAGAGTTCGGATCCTACGCATACTCATTGAGAAGACGCGTATCAATCTCCAGCGCAGCACCTGTCATTTTTACCAGTAGACGCGGTTGCCGGGTTGCTATTTCATGACTTGTACCAAACCCATCGCAAACTGGAGTTGATAAAATGAGAGCTGGCGGACTCAGTGAACCTAGAAAAGCTACATCTGAAATACAAGAGTATGTTGATCGCGTAAAGCCTACGTTTGAGGACGGAGTAAACGTCTCCTACAGTGAATTTCGCGCGGTTGCTTATAGGACACAAACGGTTGCAGGGGTGAATTATTTTTTTTCGGTAGCGACTAACAATTCATCCAATGAGTTCATTTTCCTGAAAATATTTAAATCATTACCTAGCTCAGGTGGTGAGTTATCCCTTACGGGGTACCAAACTGGAAAAACAGCAAGTGATGAAATTATCTATTTCTGAGTTTTGTTGAATGGATGGCTGCTGGAGTAAGTTTTTCATTCTGGTCGTCCCAAGCGAGAACCTGTAATGTCGTACAAAGCGGTCTCTTTTCGCCCCTCTTTCTTGCGGCTATCTACTTATTGAAAACGTTAGAGTCATAACTCAACTAAATAGTCATTTAGTTGAGTTATGTTTAATTCGCAAGAAATTGCAAGCCTCGGCTGTTCAACTGGTAGTTGCTTTACATGCGCACCAATCCGAAGAAGGTCTCGCACGTTTACACAATTCCACCATCTCCCAGCCCCACCTGCGCCGCCACCGCCCCCTTGCGCGCACGGTACGCCATCGCCATTTCCATCGATCGTTTGAAGCGGCCATCACACTCTCCGCGCTCCAGCGCCATGCACACCTTCGCTTCATCCACCAGTTGCGCCAGCCGCCCCGCGTAATGCTCTCGCGCCTGGAAGTTGTCGATGGCGTATCCGGTCAACTGGCACAGCACCCCTTGCGCGCCACGGCCCAATGCCGCGACCACTGCGTTACCGGTCCGTATTCCGCCTGCGGCGATGACCGGAGCGTTATTCAACAGGGCCAGTTCATAAGCGAGGTTGGGACTGCTTCGATCTGCTTGGGCGATAAGCGCATCGGCACCCGCCTCCATCGCATGTATGGCTTGTCTGGATTGCTTGACCTGCTGCAGTACCTGCACGCCTGCGCGTTTGAACTGCTCGATCACACTGCTCTGCACAGTTGACGCGAGTATCACGATGGGTACCTGCAACGTTAGGCACGCCTGGATCTGTTCGTTATGTAGCGATCGTGCGGTACACGTGCAGTCGAGGATCGCCGCAAATGGACGTTGGCTGAGGGCTTGGTAGGCAAAAACCTGCTGCTGTAGCTGAGCGCTCGTTACTCTCGCCGTCTGTATGCAGCCCAAACCACCGGCATTGCCGATGGCAGCTGCAAACTCGGCTTGGTCGACCTGCGGCCCTGCCAGGCAAATGATCGGGTAGCGGCAACCGAGGGATTTTGCCAGCGGGGTTTGCAGCGACGGGTAAGACATGACCAACTCCTTTTCGCAGTCAATGCGATGCAGAGGGCATGGTAGGCCGATGCCGGAAATAGATTAAATGCAAATTATTGAACTCTCTTATCAATATGAGTGAAGTCACACTGATATCAAAAAAAGTGCAGGCAATGCGCATTAATTTGAATTGGTGAAGGTGCTGCAGCTGGTCGCAAAATGGCCGGAGATTCAGTCGCTTACCGCACTACATGCGTTCCTGTGTCGTGATTTGGACTCGCCTCCCCGTGGTTGAAATCCCCGCTGCGAAGTTGCCCCGCCCTCTTCTTTCCTTGCTAATTGCCGAGTGCATTTATGCCCAAGCTTTCCCTGTCGCTCAACAGACACGACCTATCCATTTTCGTTGCCGCCCTTGTGCTGCTGATCGCTGCGTTATCGTGGATCGTATTAGACTCCGACGTTGTAAGTACCGAGGATGCCTATGTGCAGGGTAACGTGGTACAGGTAACCAGTCAGGTAGGCGGTACGGTGATCGGTATCGAAGCTGATACCACCGACCATGTCGAATCTGGCCGGGTGTTGGTACGCCTTAATCCCGTGGATGCCCAGATCCGCTACAAGCGTGCTGAAGCCGCATTGGCGCGTGCCACCCGCCAGGCCCGAACTCAGTACCTGCAGGTGCAGCAACTCGATGCGGAGCTTGATCAGCGCCGCAATGACCTGGCCAAGGCCCGCGCTGACCTCGCCCGGCGTCAACAGCTGGTAGGCATTGGCGCCGTTTCAAAGGAAGAGATCCGTCATGCCGAGGTCATCGCCCAGAACGCTCGGTCTGCCCTGGTTGTTTCTCAGCAGGTACTGGCCCAGCGCCGTGCTCTGGTTGATGGCACCCACTTGGAAAGCCACCCCGAAGTGCTCGCGGCAGCTGCCGACTTGCGCGACGCCTATATCGCCCTGTTGCGCACGACCATAGCCGCACCGGTCACGGGCACAGTAACCCAGCGCGGGGTGCAGGCAGGCCAGCACATCAGCCCGGGTTTGGCCTTGATGTCGGTGGTTCCACTGGATTCATTGTGGGTCAACGCCAACTTCAAGGAGTCCCAGCTTGAACACCTGCGCATTGGCCAGCCGGTAATACTGACGTCAGAAGTCTACGGCACCAATGTTGAATATCACGGCAGCGTCGCCGGCCTCGATGCTGGTACCGGCAGTGCTTTCTCGCTGCTGCCTGCACAGAATGCGACAGGGAATTGGATCAAGGTCACCCAGCGCGTACCGGTGCGCATTACCCTGCAAGGCGCCGAACTGCTGCGACAGCCGCTACGCATTGGCATGACCATGCACGCCAAGGTCGATACCCGCGATCACCGGGGTACGCAAGTGAGCAGCGCAATTGCCCTGGACGACTCTTATCAGACCCATGTCTTTGACCAAGAAATGCGTGAGGCCGATCGCCGCGTCGCGCAGGTCATTCATGCCAACACCACCACTCAGGCCGCTTTGGCGGGCCGGTAATGTTATGAGCCGTCGGTACGCCCTGTTAGCGATCATCTTTTTGCTCAACCTTGTCGAGTTTCTCCAGATCGGTATGGTGTCATTCGCTGCTGCGCCGATTCGTGGCGAAATCGATGCCAGTCCCGAGGAGTACAGCTTCATTGCTGCGCTGTATGCGTGCGTTGCCGTGGTCATGATTGCCAAGAAGCACTGGTTCATCGAACGCATGGGGCTGCGCCATTATGTTCACGCTTCGATTGTGGTGCACATCGCGGGCTGCCTGATGTGTGCGGCAAGTCATGACCTTGGGATGTTCACCGCGGGGCGGGTGATCATGGCCCTGGGCGGCGCAGCATTCATGACTACCGCTCGAGTGCTGGTACACCAGTTGCCCGCTGGATCGGTGCGCTTTGGTGGGGTCAAGGCGTTCTTCGCAGGGCTCGCCGTAGGCACCGGATTGGCGCCGCTGCTGGCGTCTCTGGCAGTCACCGAGGACCATTGGCAAACAATGTTCTGGCTGCTCATTGCGGTTACCGTTACGGTGGCAATATTGGCTTGCCGGTGTTTGCCAGCAGATGCCCATGCCGACGACGCGCGCAGCCCATCTAATCTTGGGCGCATCTTGTTGTTGGCGGTGGCGTCGTTCTTTCTGCTGTATCTACTCCAGCGTTCGTATTACAACTTTTATGACGACCGCGCGATATTCGGGATCTTTTGCGCTTTAGCGGGTTTTGCCCTTTACAGCTATTTTCATGCCGAGCACCGCAATGAAAAGCCACTGCTTATGGTGCGGGAGTTGTGGCAGAGGCCTCGGTTTGTGTTCGGTGTGGCTGTATTCAGCTTCGCCTATGTCGTGCAAGGTGCGAACAACTTCATACTGCCGGCCTTCCTGCAAACCGGCATGGGCTATGCCTGGGAAACTATCGGCAAGCAGCAGTCGTTGGGCCTGGCGATGACGGTAGTAACGTGGGCAGTGATGCTACGCATCATCAATACCCATCCCGGGTCGAAGAAATTCCACATTGCCGGCTTCATCGCTCTGGGCAGCTTCGCGTGGCTATTGGCGCATGTCGCGCCCGACACCGATCTCGTCGGACACATTCTGCCTGCACTGGCGCTTAACGGCTGTTTCATTATGTTGGTGATTCCCACTACAGCAATCCAGGCCTTCGCCGACGTGGCCCACGACGACAAGTTGTTTGCCCATGCGCAGCAGGTCAAGAACATGCTGCGCGAAATCTTCACGGCCCTGGGCACCTGCCTGGCCACGTTGTTTTCCCAATGGCGAAGCACTGAGCAATATAACCTGCTCAACCTGCGCTTGACCCATGCCGATGCGGCCTTTGGCAGCTATGTCGATATCCTGGCCCGGCATTTTGGTCAAAACCACGAGAGTGCACAGGCCGGGAAAATGGCTCTGATTTATGTCGGCCAACAAGTTAACCAGCAAATCAGTTATCTGGTGGGGATCGAATACTTCACTGCCATTGCGGTGCTGGCGGTGGTCTGTACGGTGTTGATTGCCTGGCAAAACATATTCCGTTGAAGGCCCTTGTACAGTCAGCCACGCGTTAGGCACCGTAAGCGGTGCTTCGAGTTCCCCTGCTCAGGCGCAATTGTGGATATCGGCTTTACTTGTCTGCGACGTCGCTGTCCTATCGTTGACTCAGGTCACGACGTTGAGTGCCAATCGCGCGAGGATGGCTGCAAGCACGAATCGCAGCGAACTCCAGCCAACGCGCCAGCGTAGGCGACTTCGTGGATTCAGGAACGCAGTACTGCATAAGGAGACCGAAATGTCCCAGTTGAGCCATATACTGGTTGCCACCGACCTGTCCGCCTCGGCCCGTCACGCGGCAGAGCGCGCGGCACTATTGAGCAAGGAGTTGGCGGCTTCTCTGGATTTGCTCTATGTTGCCAATCCTGCCCCGTTCGAGCGTCTCAAGCAGATTGTCGCGCCTGATGACGACCTGCTGGCCAAGGCCCTTGCCAGTGCCAAAGAAAAAGCCCACGAGCAGGCTGACAGCCTGTTCCAGCGCTACGACGTGAGCGCGGGCAGCCATGTTGTGCCAGGTTCGGTCATCACCGAAGTCACCCGTGTGGTGCAGGACAAACGCATCAACCTGCTGGTCTGTGGCGCCAAGGGCCAGAGCGTGGTTCGTCACTTGCTGCTGGGCTCGACCGTCCAGCGCATGCTCAACCGCATGCTCTGCCCGCTACTGGTAGTCAAACAGGCGCCACGTCGCGAGTACCGTACCTTGCTGGTGCCGGTTGATTTCTCGCCGTCGTCCCTACGCGCCATCAAGCTGGCCATGGCCGTTGCACCGCAGGCCGAAATCATTCTTCTGCACGTGTTCGAAGCGCCCTTCGAGGGCAGTATGCGTTTCGCCCATGTAGACCATGACACCCTCACCCACTACCGCAACGTGATCAAGAAGGACGCGATACAGCAGCTTGCTGCCTTGAGCGAAGCGGCTGGGGTGCCCGATGCGCGGCAGGTGGTGGTGCATGGTGACGCTGCCTGGCGAATCGTCGAGCAGGAGCAGGAGTTGGACTGCGACCTGATCGTGATAGGCAAGCAAGGTGAAAGTGCACTGGAAGAGCTGCTGGTAGGCAGCATCACCAAGCACGTACTCAGTGAATCCCAAGGCGACGTGCTGGTATCGCTGTAACGCTCAAAAGCGTCAGGCTATCGCCCCACCCTCCTCTGCCGGAGGTCGGGGCGATTGCTGGCATCAAAGGGCTTGGCGACTTTCCTCAAGTAATTGCTCGGCCACTGCCATTAACGGCGACGGGGTGTGGGCAGCAGCATCAAAGAAACGCAGTTGCCGCTCGGCGCTGGTACCTGCGCGCAACAGCCGTCGGGCTTGGTCGAACAACCCCTCCTCGCCCAACGCTTGAGCGGTCGAACCGAAGGTGTCGTTGGCCTGATCCAGCCACTGCTCGAGTGTCAGCGTATCGCCGGCAGGTGCGAGCACATAGCGACCATGGCGTCCCCAGCGGCGAGCCTGGGCACGATTCTCTTTGAGTAACCAACCTATCGGCGCGGTGTAGCCACTACCCGGTTTCGCCTGACAACAGGCGTGGCGGACCATTAGCCGAAACAGCCCTGCCAGGAGTAGCGCGTCAGCCAACCGAGGACAAGCATCGGTAATGCGCAGTTCCAGGGTGGGAAAGCTCAAAGAAGGTCTGATCGCCCACCACACATTGGCCTTGGCGGCGATGGCGCCCGCTTGCCGGAGTGTGTCGAGGTACTGAGCGAATGCCGTTTCATTGGCCAGATGTTCGGGGATGCCCATGCGTGGCCATTCATCGCACACCGCCTGGCGATAGCTCATGTAACCGCTGTTCACGCCATCCCAGAACGGCGAAGACGTGCTCATGGCCAGCAACAGCGGCGTCCAGGGCAGTACTTCGTTCATCACCGCGATACGGTCGACCCCTGCGGGGATTTCAGCGTGAACATGCAGCCCAGACAACACGCTGCGCCGTGCAACCAGGGCAAACTCGGCGAACAGTTCACGAAAGTGACTTTGCGGTGTTTGCTGTTGTTCACGCCAGTCGGCAAGCGGATGGGCGCCGGCGCAGATGAACCCTAGGCCGTGCTCGGCCAATGCTTGACCGAGCCGCGCGCGCGCCTTTCCCATGTATTCGGCGGCTTGATCGGTTTGGGTGAACACCGGCGAAGCCAGCTCGACTTGGCCCTGGAACATCTCGTAGGCAAAACCGGCGCCCAATGCTTCGCGACAAGCCGCAAGCACAGGTTCATCCGGTGCTGCCAGCATACGTCGGGTCTTGAGGTCAGTGATGAAGTATTCCTCTTCGATCCCAAACCGCTGAACAACACCATTGGCACTCATCAGCGCAGCCGCGACACGGTCAGGGCTACCACCGCGATCCGCTCGACCTGCTCGTAGCCGGGTTTTTCCAACTCTTCTCCGAAGACATCGGGGTCAAGTTCGCGGTAAGTCCAAGCGAAAGTGGCATCGGTCAGCAGGCGCTGTGCAGCAGCCAGGAACGGGTCGCTGCCTGCCACCATCGCCACGCCGGTGTACAACAGCAAAGTGCCATGCACTTGCAGGCGCGGCAGTGACTCCTCGAGAATGCGTAACGACAAGTGTTCACCCAGGGCACCGCCGCCATGCCGGTAAGCCCGTTGTTGCACGTCGTTCATGTAAGGCGGGTTGGCCAGAATCAGATCGAAGCGTCCTTCGACACTGCTGAGCACATCGCTGTGGTAGACGCTGACGTTAGTGGCCTCGGCCAGTTCAGCATTCACTGCGCACAGGCGCAGGGCCCGTGGATTGATATCCAGCGCAAGTACTTCAGCGTCCCTGCGTGCCCGCGCCACCACCAGGGCACCTACGCCGGCACCGCAGCCAATGTCCACTGCACGGTGGACGGGTGTGAAATGCTGTAGCAGGTGTTCTTCGATCAAACTGGCGAAGCGATAGCTGTCAGGCCCGAAAAATACCGCATCGGCCTCAGTCGTCGGAAACGCCGAATGGGCCAGCAACAAGGGGCCAAGGCTGGACCAACGGACGGTGCTGCGATACAGCCCGGCGCACCTCTGAACAATACCGGCCTCCTCCAGCATGGCCAGGTCGTTTGCCTTGAACAGGTTGGCTTCAAATGGCCTCGACCAGCCAAAAACACCGCGTAGGTCTTCGTTGCGAGGGTTGTTGGGGCGATTGTTGACGCGTTGGTGGGTCAAGGGTGTCGGGGTGATGAAGCGGTAACCGTCAGCCTGCAAGCGTCGCCCCAGCCCAAGCAGAGCCTGGTCGGCCAAAGGCTGGTGCGGGTATACAGGGCGTTCGGGACATTTGACGAAATCAACCATGACGGCATCCTTGGCGGGTCAGCGCAAACGGGTTCGTAGCTCGATAAAGCGGCGCGTAGCGAACAAGCCGGCAGGACGGCTGTGACGCTGTGGGCCGAGCCAAGGCAACAACAGGGCAATCTGCGCATCGGCGGGCTGGCCTTTGAGTGATGCACTGAGTGCCTCGGTTTCCGCATCTTCGGGCAACTCAACAGCGGCTACGTTGGAAATACGCCGTCGCGCACACCGACGACGACCATCGTGCCAGTCACCAGCAATCCAATCATGTATCAGCTGCTTTTCGAAGCCGCTGAACACCCCAAACATGGCCGCTCCAGGCCCGTCGATCAGCTGCCAGAAACGGCTGTTTGTCGGGTCCTGATGACGTTGGATCCAGCCCTTGCCTTGGAGGGCGCGTAGGAAGTCGGGCATTTGCCCAGGTTCACTGAGCCATTGGTTAACGGTCTTGCCCTCGAAACTGGCGTAGTCGGAGTGCATGTGCTGGCCGAAAGGACGCTTGCGTTCGAGCATCGCCAACAACTCCTGCTCCAGATCGAAAGCTTGGATGACCGCAGTGGTGCTTGTGCCCAGATCATTGAGCGCGTAACCCCGTGCGACCCGCTTCCAGTACAACTGCGGGTCCATGCCCACCGGCATCAATTCGCTTACGGCCACTACCGCCCGGCGGGCATGCCCGGTGCTGGCGTTGTCGATGGTGACATGAAGGCTGAAATAATAAGGGTCGATGCCCAGCTCAATGAGTTCGTAGGCACAGACCAGCAAATGCAATGGCAATTGCTCGTAACCAAGGTTATAGCCCAGCACTTCGGGCATGAAGTCACTGGCGCAACAGCCTAGCGCCAACTGGATCGCGCCTTGGTGAAAGTGTTCGTCGGCAAGCCCCTGGTCGCTCTCGCAATCATGTTCGGCCAACAGGCGTCGGTAGATGGCGACATGGTTCTGGGCACCCTGTCCATCACCGAGCTCTTCCAGGTACGTAGTTATCAGGCCGTTGTAGCGATAGTCCTGCCAGTGTTCCAGCACACCATACAGCCATGCACCATCGACCAGTTTGGTGGGCGCCACGCTGCGCAATGTGTGCAGCGCGTGCGCCTTGTTGTGAAAATATCTGCGCACGGCCCCTTGCTTGCGCTGCTCCAGGTAGTCGGCGTATTCGGCCGCCACCGCCACGCAGTTTTGCTCGACCCAATGCGCCAGTTGTTGCGCATCTGGCGGTAGCCCGGTGGCCACGTCTTCGACTGCGGCCAGTTGTTGCTGCAAAAACGTGGCCGCCGCTTGCGCGGCCTCCTCTTTCTCGCTGGACAGCAGGTGCTGATACAGCTCACGCAGTGAACCATGGCGGTGTAATTCGGCAAGATCGCCGCTCATGGGTTTCAGCAAGGTCATGAAGTTCTCCGCAGGCATAAGGCGCATCATCACGCGCCATAGCCATGTGGAAAGCTGTAAGCAGGCCAAGGTGCCGGGCAGCGGACGAACGGTAGTCTGCAGCGTATAGGCGATCTATTTGAGTTTGCGCGTATCCAGTTCTATCCAGGTCGGCGCATGGTCGCTGGCATGTGCCTCATTACGCACCCAGGCATCTACGCCGGCGTTTTTCAGGCAAGGTTTTAGCGTTGGATTGAGCAGCAAGTGATCAATGCGCAAGCCAGCGTTCTTCTGCCAATGCTGGCGGAAGTAGTCCCAGAAAGTGTAGATCCTGTCGTTGGCGTACAGATGGCGCAGCGCATCGGTCCAGCCCTGCTGCAAGAGGCGCTGGTAGCACTCGCGGCTCTGCGGTTGCAGCAAGGCATCTTTGAGCCATGAACGGGTGTTGTAGATGTCGAAGTCGGTCGGCACCACGTTGTAATCGCCGGCCAGCACCACAGGATGATCGCTGCCTTGCAAGGTAGCAGCATGCTCGATCAATCGTTCGAACCAGGCCAGTTTGTAATCGAACTTCGGGCCCGGTTGCGGATTGCCGTTAGGTAGATACAAGCAGCCGACCAGTATCCCGTGCACTGCCGCCTCCAGATAGCGGCTTTGTGGATCGCCTTCGGTGCCGGGCAAGCCGCGGCGTACCTCAAGCGGTTCGGCATCGCGAGCGAGGATGGCCACGCCATTCCAGGAAGCCTGGCCCATGAACAGGCTGGCATAACCGATTGCCTCGAGGTCGGCCTTGGGAAAGTACCGGTCTACGGCCTTGAGTTCCTGCAAACACGCGATGTCAGGGCGTTCACGTTCGAGCCAGGCCAACAGGTTCGGCAACCGGGCGCGAATGCCATTGACGTTGAAGGTAGCGATCTTCAAGGTTTTCATCGGATGGCGGTCCTGCAGCAGTTGCGAAGTCCGGAGCCTGGAAAAAATCTAAACCTTTTGCGTGGCACCAGGCTCAACAGTGGGCGGAGTCGGTGTCGCGCCAACAAAACACCTTCTTCAAACATCATCCTCACGTCCCGCCAACGGAGGGTGGGACACTGAATGTGGAGAAACCATGAACACACCACTTAACGGCAAACGCGTCCTGATCATCACCGCCAACACGGGCATCGAACGCGATGAACTGCTCAGTCCCCTGCAAGCCCTACGCGAGCAAGGCGCAAGCATTACCCATGGCTCGATCAAAGGCGGCACCGTGCAGACCTTCTTGCATGACACCGACAAGGACCGCACGGTCGAATCCAACGCCAGGCTTGCCGACCTCAACGGCGACGACTTCGATGCCCTGATCATCCCGGGCGGCACGGTCAACGCCGACACCCTGCGCCAGGATGCCGATGCGGCGAGGCTGATCCAGGCATTCAGCCTCTGCGGTAAAACTATAGCCGCAATTTGCCATGGCCCTTGGGCGCTGATCGATGCCGAGGTGATCGCCGGCAAAACCCTGACCTCTTACCCCAGCGTTCGTACCGACCTGGTCAACGCCAAGGCCCAATGGGTGGATGCCGAGGTCAAGGAGTGCACCGCCAAAGGCTGGCGCTTGATCACTTCGCGCACCCCAGACGATCTGCCAGCGTTCAACAAGGCAATTGCCCAGGCTTTACAGGCGGCGTGATCTCAGCGGCCACGCCAGCGTTCGATGACGCTGAACAAGGCCATGCCCAGCAACATGGCGCCAACGAAGAGAATACTTTGCCAGTAGCCGGTCAATAGCAGCACCAAGCCAGGGCCGGGGCAGATGCCGGCAATGCCCCAGCCCGCACCAAATACCAGGCTGCCGAGAATCAGCCTGGAGTCCACATCGCGGGCTGCGGGCATACGCATAGGGGAACCCAGCAGTGAGCGCGACTGTTTGCGACTCCATTGCAGCGGTACGAACGCAACCGCGATTGCAGCGACCATCACCAGCGCCAGTGATGGGTCCCAAAGCCCGGCCACATCGAGAAAACCAAGGACCTTGGCCGGGTTGGCCATGCCGGCCAGCAAAAGGCCAAGACCGAATACCACACCTGCCAGCAAAGCGACTATTCCTCTCATGCTCAGCCCCCCATCAGGTGACGGGCAATGAACACCACGCCGATGCCGCCGGCCATGAACGACAGGGTTGCCACCAGCGAACGCGGCGATAGCCGGGCCAGGCCACACACGCCATGGCCGCTGGTGCATCCCGAGCCGTAGCGGGCACCCAGGCCTACCAGCAAACCTGCAACAATCAGGGTCAATGGCCCGGCCTCAAACTTGGCAAGCGGGCGCCCGGCAAACACCCACCAGAGCAACGGTGCTATTAGAATCCCGAGAACGAATAGCCCCTTCTCGCCTCTGCCCTCATCCTGCTTGCGCAACAGACTGCCCAGCAGGCCACTGATGCCGGCGACGCGGCCGTTCAACAGGGCGAACATGCTCACGCCCAGACCAATCAAGGCACCGCCGAGCAACGCCGACCACGGTGTGAAATGGGCCCAATCGATTGTCATGTGCGCACCTGGCAAGGTCTGCTGTAGGGTTCGGCGCAGACTTTACCAGATTGCGCCAGCGCCTACCTTCCGGTAGGTGCTGGCTTGCCTTGCGACCCTAGCCTACGCCTGGCAGGCATGCAGCTCGCGAATCAGCTTCTTGTTGATCTTGCCGACACTGGTTTTCGGAATCTCATCAACAAATCGCACCTGCCGTGGCACGGCCCATTTGTTCAGGCTACCGCTGTCGACGAACTGTTGCAGGTGCTGTGCCAGCGATTGTTGATCCAGCTGCATACCTGCCACACAAACCACCAGTGCCAGGGGCTGTTCCCCCCATTGCGCATCGGCAATGCCAACGACTGCCACTGAGTCGACGCCAGGGTGCTGGCTGATCAGGCTTTCCAGCGCTACCGAGCTGATCCACTCACCGCCGGTCTTGATCACGTCCTTGATCCGGTCGCGAATCTGCACCACGCCGCGTGCATTGATGCAGGCCATGTCACCGGTGTGCATCCAGCCATCAGCCCACAATGCTGCGCCTTGCTCAGGTTCTTTCAGGTAGCCCTGGGTCAGCCAGGGCGCGCGTACCACGATCTCGCCGAGGCTTTCACCGTCGTGTGCGACCTGATTGCCTTGCTCATCGACGATACGCAAGTCCACCAGTGGAATGGGCACGCCAGCGTTGATGCGCAGGGGTATCTGCTGGTCCATGGGCAGCGCCAGGTCTTCTGGGGTGAGGTTGGTCAGGCTCAACAGCGGGCAAGTTTCGGACATGCCATAGCCACAGTGCACGCGAATACCACGGTTGCTCGCCCGTGCTGCCAGGCCTTGTGTCAAAGCACTGCCGCCCAGTAGCATTTTCCAGCCGGTAAGGTCGGTATTACGGCCCTCCTCGCTGTCGAGCATCATCTGCAGCAGGGTCGGGACGCAGTGCGAAAAGGTCACCTGCTCTTCGCGGAACAGGCGTACCAGTTGGTTGGGTTCGTAGCGCCCGGGGTACACCTGCTTGATACCCAGCGCCGTTGCGACATAAGGCACGCCCCAGGCGTGTACATGGAACATCGGCGTGATGGGCATGTACACATCGCCGGAACGCAGCAACGGCTCGGCACCACAGGCCGCCAACGTCCCCAATTCATTGAGGGTGTGCAGCACCAATTGGCGGTGGGTGAAGTAGACGCCCTTGGGGTTGCCCGTCGTGCCGGTGGTGTAGAACAGGGTTGCCAGCGAATTTTCGTCAAAGTCCGGGAATTCGTACGCCGTAGCCGCGGCAACCAGCAGCGCTTCGTACTCGCCCAGTACCGGTAGTGCGGTGGCACAGGGTTGTGCATCACTGAAGCGGATAAACCCTTCGACTGTCTCCAGTTCGCCCTGCAATTGCTCCATCAATGGCAAGAAATCATCGTGGACCAGCACCAGTTTGTCGTCGGCGTGGTTCATGGTGTAGCGAATCTGTTCGGCAGACAGGCGCACGTTCACGGTGTGCAGCACTGCACCGAGCATCGGTACGGCGAAGAAGCATTCGAGTGCACGATGGCTGTCCCAATCGAGCAAGGCCACGGTATCCCCCGCCTTGACCCCCGCCGCGACCAGCACGTTGGCCAGACGCTGGATGCGCTCCTGCAAGGTGATGTAGTTGTAGCGCAACTTGTCGGCGTAGACGATTTCCTGGCCAGGCTGGTAGCGCACACCGGAAAGCAGCAGGCGCTTGATCAGCAGCGGATAGCTGTAGGCCCCGGGCGCCGGGGCAATCACGCGAGTTTCGATCATTGCTGGATCCTTCACAGTTGTTCAGCGTCGAGCAGGTACAGGGTGGCGCTGCCGGCCTTGACAGTGGCGCTGAGCGACTGGATGCGCGGCAGTAGGCGGGCAAAATAGAAGCGCGCAGTACCCAGCTTGCTGGTGTAGAAAGCAGCCTGCTCATCCTGCGCCAGGGCGACATCGGCCATTTGCGCCCACATGTAGGCGTACAGCGTGTAGCCGAACACATGCAGGTACTCCACTGCCGCCGCACCGATTTCGCGGGCGTTGCCCTGGGCTCGGTCGAGCAACCACGCGGTCAATTCATCCAGATTGTCGATGGCGGCCAGCAACGGCTCACTAAACTCGTTCCGCGATGGGGCCAGACGCTGCGCGAATGCTTTCATTTGCGCAGACAACTGGCTGTAGGCCTTGCCACCATCGGCGACCAATTTGCGCCCCACCAGGTCCATGGCCTGGATACCGTTGGTGCCTTCGTAGATCTGGGTAATCCGGCAATCGCGGATCAATTGCTCCTGGCCCCATTCGCGAATGTAGCCATGGCCACCGAACACTTGCTGACCATGTACCGTGGTTTCCAACCCCATGTCCGTGAGGAAAGCTTTGGCCACCGGGGTCAGCAGCGCCACCTGGGCCTGTGCGCGGTTGCGCTCTTGCTCGTCTTCGCTGTACTTGGCCAGGTCCAGTTGCAGGGCCACATAGGTGGAAAACGCCCGCCCGCCTTCGTTCAAGGCTTTCATGGTCAAGAGCATGCGGCGCACGTCGGGGTGCACGATGATCGGGTCGGCAGCCTGTTCGCTGGCCACAGGTCCGGTTGGAGCACGGCTCTGCAACCGCTCGCGGGCGTATTCGATGGCGTTCTGATAAGAGCGTTCACCCAGGGCCAGGCCCTGGATGCCTACACCCAGGCGTTCGTAGTTCATCATGGTGAACATGGCATTCAAGCCTTTGTTCAGCTCGCCCACCAGGTAGCCAGTGGCACCGTCGAAGTTCATCACGCAGGTGGCCGATGCCTTGATGCCCATCTTGTGCTCGATCGAGCCACACCCCAGGGCATTGGCATCTCCAAGCGAACCATCGTCGTTGACCATCACCTTGGGCACCAGGAACAGCGAGATACCCCTGGCCCCTGCCGGTGCATCCGGCAGCTTCGCCAGTACCAGATGAATGATGTTCTCGCTCAGGTCCTGCTCACCGCCGGTAATGAAGATCTTGGTGCCGCTGATCCGGTAGCTGCCGTCGACCTGAGGTTCGGCGCGGGTGCGAATCAAGCCAAGGTCAGTACCGGCATGCGGTTCGGTCAGGCACATCGAACCGGTCCAGCGCCCTTCATACATGGCGGGTAGGTACTGGGCCTTTAGTGCGTCGCTGGCGTGATTGAGCAGCGACAAGCAGGCGCCAGCAGTGAGCATCGGATACAGGCCGAACGAGAGGTTGGCAGCGTTGAGCATTTCTTCGACCTGGGCACCGATAACCTTAGGCATGCCCATGCCGCCGTATTGCGTCGCGCCTGCAACGCCGACCCAGCCATCGTCGGCGTAGGTGCGATAGGCCTCGGCGAAACCATCCGGGGTGATAACTCGACCGTCCTCCCAGCGGCAACCTTGTTCATCGCCACTGCGATTGAGCGGCGCAATGACCTGAGCGATGACCTTGCCCGCCTGCTCAAGGATGGCCTTGGCGGTATCGGCATCAATGTGCTCTGCCAGTGCTGGAATCCGTGACCATACAGCCGGAAGGTCAAACACCTCGTTGAACAGAAAATCCATGTCGCGCAGCGGTGGAAGGTAATCAGACATGATGCGAGCACTCGACTTCTTTGGTTGTTTGTTGCAGCCCGTCGGCAGCGACGGTGCTGGAAGCGGGTACCTGGGCCTTGTTGCCAGGCAGAAGGAAATACGACAGCGCCGGAATCAGGATGAGCGCGCCGAGCATGTTCCAGAGGAACATGAAGGTCAGCAGGATGCCCATGTCGGCCTGGAACTTGATCGGCGACCAGGCCCAGGCGACCACGCCGGCAGCCAAAGTGATGCCGACCAGGCCGACCACTCGACCGGTGAAGGCCACGGCATTTTGATACGCCTCGGACAACGGCAAGCCCTTGCGCTGGTAGTGCAGTTGCACGCTGAGCAGGTACAGCGCGTAGTCCACGCCAATGCCCACGCCCAGGGCAATGACCGGCAAGGTCGCGACTTTCACACCAATCCCCATCATCACCATCAGCGCCTCACACAGCACTGAGGTGAGAATCAGCGGCAGCACGGCGACCAACGTGGCCCGCCAACTGCGGAACGTGATCAGGCAGAACAGCGTGACCGCCAGGTACACCAGCAGCAGCATGGTGCGGTTGGCATCGCGCACGACAATGTTGGTTGCCGCTTCGATCCCGGCACTGCCGGCAGCCAGGAGGAATTGGCGATCTTCACTGCTGTTGGCCTGGGCAAAGCGCTCGGCAACGGCCACCACTTCATCCAGGGTGTCGGCCTTGTGATCGGTCAGGTAGGCAATCACTGGCATCAGCGAGCAGTCGTTGTTGAACAGCTCGGGCGCATTGACCGAAGCCTGTTGCGCGGCGTAGTTGAGGACGTCCTGGTTGCGCTGGATACTGTTGAGTTTCGGGTTGCCTTCATAGGTGCCGGCCGTTATCTGGCGTACCGCATTGGTCAACGACAAGGTGGTCTGCACCCCGGCATGCTGTTGCAGCTCCCAAGCCAGTCGATCGGCGAGTACCAGCGTCTGGTAGCGCAGGCAGCCTTCCGGGGCGGTCTTGATCATCACCGCGAACGTGTCGCTGGAAAGCGCGTAATGATCGGTGATGTAGGCGTTGTCACGGTTATAGCGTGAATCGGCGTGCAACTCGGGCGCACCGCTGTCGAGGTCGCCGATTTTCAGTTGCAGGCTCAGGGCAAAGCCCCCTGCTCCCAATACGCCAGCGACCAACAAGGCGGCCGTCGCCCATTTGCGGGTGGTAAAGCGATCGAGCAGGTCCCAGAGTTTGCCGAAGCCGCGATGCTCTGCTGCCCGCGAGTCGATACGCAGGGCGCGCTCGGCGGCTTTGCGCCCTACCCCGACATACGACAGCGCCACCGGCATCAACAGCAGCGAGGTAAAGATCAATACCGCCACACCGATACTGGCGGTGATCGCCAGGTCTTGAATGACCGGAATGTCGATCAGCATCAGCACGGCAAAACCTACCGCATCGGCCAGCAACGCCGTAACGCCGGCAACAAACAGGCGGCGGAAGGTATAGCGTGCGGCAACCTGGCGGTGGGTACCGCGGCCAATGTCCTGCATGATGCCGTTCATTTTCTGCGCGGCATGCGACACGCCAATGGCGAAAATCAGGAACGGTACCAGAATCGAGTAAGGGTCGATGGCATATCCCAGCCAGGCAACAATGCCCAGTTGCCAGACTACCGCGGTCAATGAACACAGCACCACCAGCAAGGTACTGCGCACACACCGGGTATAGAGGTAGATGATCACCAGGGTGGTCACCACCGCCAGGGCAAAGAACAACATCACCTGGATCAAACCGTCGATGAGGTCGCCCATCAGTTTGGCGAAGCCGATCACATGGATCTTGTAGGTGCCTTGCGCCTCGTACTGGCTGCGTATTTGCTCAAGTTTCTGCGAGAACGCATGGTAGTCGACGCCACGGCCGGTGGCCGAGTCCTGGTCGAGCAGCGGCACGATCAACATGCTCGACTTGAAGTCGCGGGCAACCAGGCTACCCACGATGTTTGCGCGTTCGATGTTCTGTCGCAGCTGTTGGATATCGGCTTGCGAGCCCTGGTAGCCGTCGGGCATCACCGGGCCGCCCTGGAAGCCTTCTTCAGTCACTTCGGTCCAGCGCACCGCCGGGCTCCACAGTGACTTCATCCAGGCGCGGTCCACGCCCTGGCTGAGGAACAGTTCATCGTTGATATGGCGCAGGGTCTGCAGATACGCCGGGTCAAAGATGTCGCCCTGGGTGTTTTCCACCACCACGCGCAGCGAGTTGCCCAGACCGCGCAGTGACTGGCGATTTTCCAGGTAGTTCTGAATGTACGGATGACTCTGGGGAATCATCTTTTCGAAACTTGGGCGCAATTCCAGGCGCGTCACGGCCATGTACCCCAGCACCAGGGTAGCCAGCAGCATGCACACCATAAACGGCAGACGATGATTGAACACCAGACGTTCGAGCAGATTGCCGGAGCGTGCATCGAAGTCGCCAAGGTTACGGACCACCGGCAAGGTGTCTTGTTGGATATTGGCCATCAGGTTGTTCTCTTATTATGGCTGCAGCGGTTGGTCGAAGGACTGCGTACGCACACCACGGTCCCCTACCAGCACCAGGTCGGTACCGGCGTCGAATGTCGCCGCACTGACCGGCGTGCGCGAGGTTTGCTTGACCGCGACAAAACTGGCGCCGTCGTCCTTGCTCATTAGCAGGTCGCCGGCCTGGCTCAACAGCCATAGCTGGCCACGGTTGTCCTGACTTGCGGCAGTAATACTGGTGGTCAAGGCGGTACTGACTTGTTGCCATTGCTGACCGCCATCGACACTGCGGTACACATGCCCGCGCAGCCCATACACCAGCAGTGCACCCGGTTTACCGATTGCGCCGAAGAAGGTGCCGCTATAGGGCGTGTTTACCCGAGTGAACTGCTGTCCGTCGGCACTGAGTTTGAGCAACAGGCCTTGTTCACCGGTGATGTACAAGGTGTTGTCGACCAGTGCCAGGCTGGTCAGGTGCAGGGCCTGGGGGTTGTCGCTGCGCTCAAGCCACGGTGTCCAATGCTGGCCGCCATCGGCGGTGTACAGCAGCAGGTTGAAGACACCTACGGCATAGCCGTGGCTGGCATCGGTGAACAGCACATCCAGAAACGGCTTGTCGGCGCCTTCGGCTTGCAGGCGCTCGCCCTCTGCCACCAGCGCGGCCCAGCGCTGATCATCCGGCGCCGCCTGCGCCCGGCTGCGGTACCACGCCAGCACCTGTTCGCCCAGCACGCGGCCATCTAGCTGCTTTTCCCAGTTTTGGCCACCATCACGGCTGTGCAAAATCACGCCGTCATTGCCCACCGCCCAGCCAAGCTGCGGCGTTGGAAAACTCACCGCATTGAGATCGGCACTGACCGGCACCTGTGCCTGTTGCCAGTGCGTACCGCGATCATTGGAATAGAGGATGTGCCCGCGTGGACCCACGGCAATCTGCCGCTCGCCCGCCGAGGTGACGTCACGCAACGCGCTTTTCATCGCCAATGCGCTAGGCATGGCCGGCAAGTCCAGCACATCGACATAGGGTGCTGCCTGCGCAGTGCCTTGCAGGGCGAGCAGCGCCAGGGTCAGCGTCGTCCATCGCTTGAAACAGTACATACCCGATCCTCCGGATAGCTCAACCAGGGACCGGGCACCGATCTACGGCGCCCGGTCATTCATGCCGGCTTAACGAATGCCGGCACCGGCCAGGGACTCGGGCGACCACTGGGTACGGGTCAGCGGCTCGATGTAGCGAATGCCGCCATAGGCACCCACCACACCGTTGAGGTTGTAGGTGCCGCCAATCAGGTCATAGATCATGAACGGCGTGGCATCCGGCGTTTGTTTGTCGTAGCTCTGGCTGAGGAAGGCGAACGAGCCCCGGTACAGCTGTCCACGGGCGTCATACTGGTCGGAGGCCAGAGCGATCCAGCTGTCCTCGTCGAGGTAGAAGCGGCGCTTGTGATAGATGTGGCGTGCGCCATCCTTGAGCTTGCCCTCGACTACCCAAACGCGGTGTTTTTCCCAACGCACGAATTGCGGTGCCAGGTGGTTAGGCGTGGTCAGGCTCTTGATGTCGGTGTTGTAGGTCAGCTGGTAGGTGTTGTAAGGCACATACATTTCCTGCTTGCCGACCAGGGTCCAGTCGTAACGGTCCAAGGCGCCGTTGAAGACGAATACATCGTCATAGGTGCCCGAACCCGAGGTGCCTGGGTTCGGCGTGTCGTAGGCAAGGTTCGGCGCCAGCTTGACTCGACGTTGGCCTGGCAGGTACACCCAGGCGCTGCGTGGCTGCACCAGCGGGTTGGCGGCGTCGCGCAGCATCATCGCTTCACCGGCACGGCGGGCAGGCGCGGTGTACATCAGCTTCATCTGGTAGTAGGTGTCTTTGGAACCGATCGGCTTGTTCATGTCCTCGTAGATCGGGTAGCTGATGTTCGCCTGGCCTGTGGTCGACAGGGTTGGCACACCGGCAGAGTCAACGTTCCATGAGTCATACTTGGCCGCCATGCTCACGCCCTGATAGCGCAGGAGAAAGTTCCACATGGCCTCGGCGCCGCTCTGCGGGATCGGAAATGGAATGCCTGGCAACACGTTCTCGACTGCGGTGCCACCCTCTTTGCTTTGAGCGCCGACGGCGTTCTTGACGGTGTTGTCCAGCACCGGCTGCGGCAGCGCCACGGTACGGTGGGTGGGATAGACATCGACGCGGAACGTCGGGAAGCGCTTGAGCAGTTCCTGGGTGGTCGCAGTCAACTGGCCTTTGAATTGATCGGCGTTCTTGCCGTCGATGACCAGCAGCGGCTTTTCACCGGCGAACGGGTCCGGACGCATGCTGTCGCCGCTCTTGTAGCTGGCCGGTGGCGTGACCAGGCCGCCCTTGTAAGCGGGGATCGAACCGTCGGCATTGGCGGCGGTTTGCGCGCCGATGTGGGTCAGGCTGGTACCCAGTTGCGCGGCTTGTTCGGTGGAGACAGCTGCCTGGGCCGAGTTGATGGCGGCCAGTGACAGGCACGTGGCTAAAAGCGTATGCACGTAGTTCATGATGATGTTTTCCTGCGTGATGTCTGGAGGAAGACGTAACTTAAAAGGTGGTTTTGACGGTGAGGTAAAGCGCACCACGGTCCTCGGTGGTTGCACCGCCGCCAGAGAAAGAGGCGTAACCACCGCCGTAGCAGGTGTAATCCTGCTCACCGTCCAGGGCATTGGGTGTCGTGCCATCGGTCTGGCCGTTTTTGCACGACTGGGACTTGCCGAAGCTGTCGACGTACTTGAGGTCGACGAAATATTGGTTGTAGATCGCAGCACCCACGCCGACGGCGTAGTTGCCAGTGTCCTCGGCGCCGCCACCTTGTACCGGCGATATACCGTCGATACCGACGTTGATCGACAACGGCATGCTCATGTCGACACCCGGCATCACCTGGTACCAGGTCGGTGTGAAGTTCACGGCTATGCCCCAGTTGTCGCGGGTGGGTTTGTCGATACCGCGGTAGCTGCTCTTGCCCTTGTACAAGGCTTCGTTGTGGCCATCGAGCTTGAGCAGGTTGCTGTAGAACAGTTCGCCCAACAGGCTGGCGCTATCGAAAAATGGTGTATCACCGATGCTCATCAGGCCGTTGAGGGTCCAGTGCAGTGTCTGGCCGGTGGCACTCAAGCCGTCGCCGTCACTGGGCACGTCATAGACCACCCCGCTGCTTGGCGAACGCGGTGGCAACAAACCGAAGCCGCCCCCCAGGCCGCCTTGCCCAGGTGCGCTGACGATTGCCGGAATGCTGGCCAGCGGCATGTTGTGGCGAATGTTCAGGTCGCTACCCACACTGATGCCGCCTACGTCTTTGGAAAGGCTCAGGCCATAGACGTCGATGTTGTCGGCGTAGGCGAACTGGTAAGTCGGGGTTTGCAGCGAGTTGTAGAGGTTACCGACGGCACCCTGCAGGCTTGCCGGTGGCGTACCGAATGGGCCACGGGACACGGTCAGTCCACGGGCGTCCAACCATGCCTGTGGCAGAATTTCCGAGGTCTTGCGGTAGTAGAAGCCCAGGGTTCCGCCCAGCCACTCCGGAGACCACTTGGCCATTACCCCCCAGTCGCCACGCTTGTCCGGGGTCAGGTCGTGACCACGTCGAATGCTGGTCAATGCTCCTTGAACAGGGATCAGGCCTGGAGTGCCGGTATGGCCGAGCAGGAAGCTCTGGGCGCCCTCACCCACCAGGTCCGAGCCACCGTAATACGTACCGGCTTCCGGCAACCTGGCAGCATCCCAATCGAGGAAATACTGGGCGCCGATGGTCAGTTCCGGGTTTACCAGGAAGGAGCCTGAGAGCTGGTTACGGGGCACGAACAGTTCTTTGGCTTCGGTTCCGGGCGAGGCAGCCAGTTTGGCCAGGTCCAGACCCGACTGGCCGTAGCTCAGCGAGTGGACTGGGTTGAGCAGGGTTTCACCCCAGAACAGGTTGTGCTGGCCCAGTTTGCCGCTCAGCTCCGAGCTTTCGCCGACTTCGGTGCGCATGAACACGAAGGCGTCCAGCACCTCACCAGACGGGCCACTGTAGTAGCGCTGGGCGTAATTGCTCAGGTGCGGGCTGCCCAAGGGCGTGCCAGTGCCGGGCAAGCCGTTGAGGCTTGGGTTGATGCCGGATGTGTCGCCATTGCCGTTGACGAACGGGTTGGAGTTGGAGCCGGTGTTGTCGTAAGCCTTGTCATACCAACTGGCGGCGCTGACCCGAAAGCCCATGTTGCCCTGGTAGATCACGTCCAGCTCGGTCAGCAGGTCAACACGGTTGGTGATGTTGGTGCCGGCCTTGCGGAAGTTGTAGTCGCCGTCGTTGTTGTTGGGTGTTGCCAACATACGTTTATCGGCACTTTCCGTGCGAACGCCGTAGTTGTACTTGACGGTGTTATCCAGACGCACGGCCCAGTCTTCGCTGCCGGTGTCGAGTTCAAAGGCCTGGGCGCCAGGCAAAGCGAGCAGACTGATGGCGCAGGCCAGCAGACAGCGCTGTGGGTACACAGCACAGTGAGTGCGATGGTTCGGCATTACGATGACTCCGGTTATTGTTATTGTTTTTTACCGCTCGTCGTCTGCGAGCGTTGGTCAAGCGTCCCTGCGGTACAACGGGCTCAGCGGTCCAGCGTCTGAATGAAAGTTTCGGCCTGCGGCCAGTGGCCGAATCCTGCCGCGGGGTTGAGATGACCGACGGCGCCCAGTTCGACCAGTTCGCTGCCCCAACCGCGGGCCATTGCGCTTACTGCCTCAAGGCTGGCCAGGTGGTCGTTGCTGCTTGCAGCAACGATGCTTGGGAACGGCAACTCGGTGATCGGCAGCGGCGCCCAGCCATTGGCACGCAGGCTGTCCGGGCTTGGGTAAGCCGCAGGCCACTGCGCCTCAAGGTCAGGTGGTGCAGCCAACAGCGCGCCCTTGATCGGTCGCTGATAGCGTGCGGCCCAGTGCGCCACCATGAGCACACCGGCGCTGTGGGCTACCAGCACAACGTCGCCATCGATCTGTTCGAGTTCGCGCTGGATCGCCTCGACCCGCGCCTGGCAGTCAAGGCCATTTACCTGCAACGGTGGCACCGAGCGAACGTTGGCCAGGCGGTTTTGCAGCAACGTCTGCCAATGTTCGGCAACATGATCACGCAAGCCGGGAACGATCAGGACAGTAGCGGCGGTATGCAGTTTTTCCACGTCGACACCTATGCTCATGACAGTCCGCTCGCAGATATCCCCGAACGGTTCGAGTGTCACAGTAATCACCCCTCCTCCCGGGCGCTTTACATTGAGCGTCAGTGACTTTTCATTTGATGACAGGGTTTTGCCCAGGCGACCGAAGCGCCGGCCTGCCGGGGTTTCAAGGCTTTAGCCTTGGTGGTAAACGACTTCTCAATTGGCGACACACAGGCTATAAAAGGTAATCCGCCGCAGAAGCGGGTCGTCTGATGACAATGCGTGGAAAACAATAAAATGACAGCCCTTGTTCGTGCCGCAAGCCTTACCAATTACCTTGAAGTGTCCCGTCACTTGGGGCTCAACCCCCATGCGCTGTTGGCCCAGGTTGGCCTGAGTGCCGCCTTGCTCGATGACCCCAACCAGCGCTTGGCAGTCACCAGCGTGATTACCCTGCTGGAAGAGTCTGCACGGGTCAGTGGCTGTGAAACCTTTGGTCTGCGCATGGCCGAGCTTCGACAACTGTCGGACTTTGGCGAGATCAGCCTGTTGCTCAGTCACCAGCGCACCCTGCGCGATGCCTTGCAAGTGATTGTGCAGTATCGACATCTGCTCAATGACGCCCTGGCCATCCATATCGAAGAAGCGGGAAAAACCGTGATCATCCGCGAGGAAGTGGTCAGCGATTTACCCCATCGCGGTCGGCAGGCAACCGAGCTTGCCATTGGTGTAATGCTGCGCCTTTGTGCGGCGCTGCTCGGCGCGCATTGGCACCCGATCAGCGCCAACTTCACCCACGCAGCGCCCGCCGACCTGGCCATTCACCGAAGAATTTTTGGTTGCAAGCTGGTGTTTGGCAGCGAATTCAACGGTATCGTTTGCCCGGCAGCCGACCTGGACACTGCCAACCCGTTGGCCAACGAAGCGATGGCCCGTCTGGCCCAGCGTTACCTGGATACCCTGGCTGGCGGCAAGCTGTCGTTGGAGCTGGAGATGCGCAAGACCATCTACTTGCTGCTGCCCATGGGGCGGGCAACCATCGAGCAGGTTGCCCAGACCCAGGGTATGAATGTGCGCACCCTGCAAAGGCGCCTTGAGGAATGTGGCGTGACGTTCAGCGACTTGATCAACGGCGTGCGCCGGGATTTGGTAATCCGTTACCTGGAAAACCCCAATTATTCATTGGGGCGAATCGCCGACATGCTTGGCTATTCGATGCCCAGCTCCTTTACCCGCTGGTTCATTGCCCAGTTCGGCATGCCACCGGCTTCTTGGCGTTCACAACATGGCGTGCAGCAGCGCTGAGCCCGTTACAGGCCCCAGTGCATCAGTGCGAGTACCAGAAGCACGAGGAATACCGTTTCACCCACCATCAATGCGATGGGCTTGATACCCACAGAGGCAAGCTCCTTGAGCTGGGTCTTCATGCCCAGGGCGCTGATTGCGATCACCAGGCACCAGCGTGACAGTTCGTTGACCCCGCCCTGTACTGCGGTAGAAATCCAGCCGGTGCTGTTAACGCAGGCCAGCAAGACAAAACCTACGGCAAACCATGGCAACAGCGGCGGCCGCTTGCCGGTGTCGGCGTCACCTGCGCGGCGGGTGATCATTGCCGCCACGACAATGACCGGCAGCAGCATCGCAACCCGCATCAACTTGACCACGGTGGCAATGTCGCCGGTTTCGGTGGACATGCTATAGCCTGCGCCGACGACCTGCGCCACGTCATGAATCGTGGCACCGAGAAACACCCCGGCCTGAGACGGCGACAGCTGCAGCCAGCCTGCAATCATCGGGTAGACAATCATCGCCAGGGTCGACAGTGCCGACACACCGATCACGGTGAACAGCGTGGCGTGTTCTTTCTGTTTGTGCGCAGGCAAGGCGGCAGCCAGTGCCAGTGCGGCCGAAGCACCACAAATGGCGGTAGCGCCACCGGTAAGCATGCCGAACAAGCGATTGAAGCCCATTGCCTTGGCCACCACCATCGACACACCGATGGTCACCACCACAATGATTACCACCAATGCCACCGGCTTCCAGCCAAGGCTGGCAATCTGCTCGAGGGTAATGCGCATGCCCAGCAGCGCCACACCGACGCGCAATACCGTGCGTGCGGTAAATTCAATCCCCGCCTTGCAACGTCCATCGGCAGAGAGAAAATTCAACGCCATGCCCAGCAATAGGGCAAACAGCATGACGGGCGCGCCATAGTGTTCGCTGAGAAAGCTGGCGGCGGCAGCGGCGATCAGGCTGACAACAATACCCGGTGCAAGCTCGCGCACGCGATGGTTAACGGCGGCAATTGCGACAGCGGTCATTGGCCGGCCTCCTCGGTATCGACAACGATAAACAGCTGTTCCCCTTCGCACTCCACCGGGTAGCTGGCAACCTTCAGTTGCGTGGAGTTGAGCAGGTAGCCGCTGGCCAGATCGAAGCGCAGGCCATGGGCACAACACTGAATGACCCGCCCGTCCAGGCGTCCGCCACAGAGCGAGGCGCCTTGGTGTGGGCAGCTGTCATCGATGGCATAAAAATGGTCAGCGACATTGAACAGCGCCAGGCTTTTGTCTTCGAACGTCAGCAGCGCTCGGCCACCCCGCGCGGGCACCTTGGCCGTTGGCACTGGATATCGGTAGCTCATGCCAGCGCCACCTGCTCCATTGCCAGTGCTTCCAGCATGACGTCAAACAAGACTTCGGCAGGTTGCGCGCCACTCACTTCCAACTGCTGGTTGAAACGGAAAAATGGAACACCCGCGCTGGCACGGTGGTTGCTGCTCATGAACGGGCTGGCGTCACCGCGCAGGCAGTCCGCAACCTGGCCCGGTTCCAGGCCACAGCTGCGGGCAATTTTCAGCAAGGTAAAGGGATCACCCAGGTCCTTGCCATGCTGGAAGTAGGCTGCGAACAACTGCGCTAGCAGTTGCTCGGCACGCTGCGGTTGCCCCAGCGCTACCGCGCGCTGCAACAAGCGGTGCGCATCACCGGTGTTGGGCATGCGGCAAATTCGGGAAAAATCAATGCTAACGCCAACGGCCTCGGCCGCCGCGCGCACCTGGGCCTGACGCTGGCGCACAGCCTCATCACTGCCCAGGCGTTTTCGGTAGAACGCCTCGAACGGCTGGCCGGTCCTGGCCATGTCAGGCAGCAGTTGCACGCCTCGCCAGTGCAAGGTGACCTCAACGTCTGGCTGCTCCAGGCGCAATTGTTCGAGCGCAACCTGCAGGTTGCGTTGACCAATCAGGCACCAGGGGCAAATAAAATCGATAAATACTTCAATGGACAACGCTTGTTTCACGGTTTTACCTCCTGAATCGGCGCCGCGTCAGGCGCTGTCTGTTGCAGCCCCTCCAGACGGGCCATGTCGCTGTGATAGTGACGCTTGGCAATAAAGAACACGGCAGCAGCACCGATACTGATCAGGGGCACTAGCTGGAAGGCAGCGTGCAAGCCGATCACGTCGGAAACCCGCCCGGTAATCAAAGGTCCGGTAGCCAGTCCCAGCAGGTTGTTGGCCAGGGTCAGGGTGGCAAAGGCGGTGCCGTGAACCGAATAATGGGTAAGGTTGGCGACCATGGCACTGGAAGGCCCGTTGGTGCCCGCCGCAATCATCATGCCCAGGCAGATTAGCACCAGTTGCGCGGTGCCCGAAGGCAAGGCAAACGCCAGCGACAACAACAGGCAACTGCCCAGGCAGTAGCCGATCGCCAGGCTGATCTTACGATCCGGGCGCTGCCGGCCCAGGCGGTCGCACAGCATGGCGCAGAGGATCATGCCAATACCGCTGCACAGGACGATGATGGCAGCTACCACACCGGCTTTATCCGTGCCCATCTCGTAATAGCGGTTCAGGTAGCTGGGCATCCACACAATCACCGTGCCACCGACGAACAGTTGCAGGCCGCTGGCAACGTAGGCTGCAATCACCGAACGACTGCCGTAAAGGGTGTGCAATGGCCGTGCGATCTTGCATGGCGTGGCATTGGCGCGCTTGGGGGCGATTTTTTCCTCTTTGACGATCAGCGGATACAGCAGCGCCAGCAACAGGCCAAATAGCGCCATGCCGGCGAACGCCCACCGCCAGCCAAAATGCTGGGCCATCACCCCACCCAGCGCCATGCCCAGCACCGAGCCGAACATGCCGCCGGCCATGAAGGCGCCGGCCAGGGTTGCGCGCATGTCACGAGGAAATACCGCGACGACAACGGCGATACCGACGCTGCCATAAGCGGCTTCACCGACACCGACCAGAAAACGGGCGATGAACATTTGCTGGTAGTTTTCTGCCAGGGCGCAGCCCAGGGTTGCCAGGCTCCAGAGCACGGCCATCAACACCAGGCTTCTCACCCGCCCGAAACGGTCGGCCATCAATGACAAGGGGAAAGTTAGCAGTCCGACCATCAGGGCGACGATGCCACTGAGCAATCCGAGCTGGCTGTCGCTCAAGGCCCATTCGCCCTTGAGCAGCGGAAATACGGCGTTGAGCACTTGGCGCGACATGTAGTCGGAAATCAGCAGGCCAAAGGTCAAGGCAAAGACAATCCAGGCATAGCGCCGTGGAATGCCACGTGAAGTGTCGGCACCATCATCTGTGGCGCTGGCGATATAGGCGGCCATGCTGGCTCCTCTGTTGTCTGGGCTAAATCTTGTTGTTATGGAAGCCTGACTAACAGCGCTGTGGACTGTGGCGGGTCGACGCCGGGGTGGCGGGCCGACCCTCTCCGGTCAGCCGCGCTGTGGCACACCCTTGTGACCCGGCAGGCGGTTTGGCGCCATTCCGTTAGCTTTGAGTGTTTCTTCGATGCTGCTGTACTGCTGGCCGATGCGATAAATGGCACGGGCTTCTTTACCGCTCGCGATTTCGCGGCCCAGTTCATGGGCAACACGCACGGTTTGCTGAATCTGCTGCACCGAGGTGAAGCGCTTGCCCTGGTGATCGATGATGGTGTCTTCGTTGCCGCAACGCGGGTGCAGGCCCATAGCCAAGGCCATGGTATTGAATGGCAGCACGTTCTTGAGCAGCGATTCGGCAGTCAAGGTGCAGCCATCGGGCGCGCGGTGAATGAAGTTGAAGAAGTTGAACGGATTAGGACCGTCAAAACCGCCGCCGATGCCAATCCAGGTCAGGTTCATCGGGCCCATGTAGTCGCCACGACGCACGATGCGCTCGAGGGTTTCCAGGGCATGCATGCCGGTCAGTTGGAAGTGCGGCTGAATATTGCTCGCCTGCAGGCGGCGCAGGTGTTCACGAACCCAGGCAGGTCCGGCAGGCACAGTCATTTCGCTGTAGGCGGCCTGAATCGCAGGGTGCGCCAGGGAGGTGCCTTCCAGGTATTGCGGATACAGCAGCTCCATGATGTTCATTTGCGTGGTGTTGATCGCCACGGTGACTTGATCGGGCTTGGGCGTCAGGTCGGCAAGCATGTGCCGGGTATCGTCGGACAACCACTTGGCTGCTTCGCCATCGCTTTCCGGTGCGAAGGAAATCGAGCCGCCCACCTGGATAATCATGTCCGGAACGGCTTCACGTACACCGGCAATCAGTTCATTGAATTTCGACAGGCGCTTGGAGCCTTTGCCATCGAGTTCACGCACGTGCAGGTGGAGCACGGTGGCACCGGCTTCATAGCAGTCGACGGCCTTCTGGACCTGTTCGTCCATGGTCAGCGGAATGTCTTCGGGAAAGTCCTCTGGCATCCATTCCGGTCCATAGGGGGCGACGGTGATAACCACCTTTTCCATGTTTTCCGGGTGCAACGAATCGTCGAAGAATTGCATGCTGTAGTCCTCGGTCTTGTTATTGTCTTGTGCCCGCTGTGCAGCGGATCGGTAGTGCTTAGAAAGTGCGGTCGCCCTTGATCCCGGCGCGCTCCATCTTGCGATGGCAAGCGGGATAGTCCATGACTGCGTAGTGCTGGGTGCTGCGGTTGTCCCAGATCGCTATGCTGTTGGGCTTCCAGCGCCAGCGCACCTGATACTCGGGCAGGTACGCCTGACTGATCAGGTAACGCAGCAGATCGGAGGCGCCAGGGTTGGCGTCCTGGCCAAAGCGCACCCGTTGCGGGGTGTGGTAGTTACTGAAGTGCGTGGTGAACGCGTTGACGAACAACACCTGCTCGCCGGTTTCCGGGTGAGTCCGCACCACCGGGTGTTCGGCGTCGGGGAATTGCGCCTTGAGTGCCAAGCGCTTTTCCAGGGGCATTGCCGCGCCGAAGCTCGACTCAATACTGTGCCGTGCGCGCAGGCCTTCGATTTTCTGCTTCACATCCTCGGGCAGGTTCTGGTAAGCCAACACCATGTTGGCCCACATGGTGTCACCGCCTACGGGTGGGCACTCCACACAGCGCAGCACGCAGCCCATGGGCGGCGCCTCGCGCCAGGTGGCATCGGTGTGCCAGGCGTTCTCGTAGCGGTCGGCAGGCTGGTCTGGGCGCTTGTAGATCTGCACCAGGCCAGGGTGTTGCGGGTCGCTGCCGGCTACCGGGTGGTCTTCCAGGTCGCCAAAGCGCCGGGCAAAGGCCACATGCTCGGCGCGACTGATGTTCTGGTCGCGCAAAAACAGCACCCGGTGCTTGAGCAACTGCGCGCGCAGTTGTTCGAAGAGGTCATCATCGTGCACCGCATCAGCCAGGTTGACCCCGGATACTTCTGCGCCGATGGCGCAGGTCAGTTGTTCGATGTGCATGCTGCTGCCCTCTTCAGATGACGAAGATCGACGAACCGGTGGTCTTGCGCGCTTCCAGGTCACGGTGGGCCTGGACGGCATCCTGCAATGCGTAGTGCTGATTGATTTCGATCTTGATCCGGCCGCTGCTGACGTGATCGAACAGCTCACCGGCAAGGTCGGCTTTTTCCGCCGGGTCGGCGATGTAGTCGGCCAATGCCGGACGGGTCAGGTGCAACGAGCCCTTCATCGCCAGAATCTGCGGGTTGAACGGTGGGATCGGGCCAGACGCTGTACCCACGCACACCATCAGGCCGCGACGCTTGAGCGAGTCCAGGGATGCATCGAAAGTGGTTTTGCCGACGCTATCGAACACCACGTTGGCGCCCACCCCGTCGGTCAGCTCACGCACCCGCTTGGCGACGTCTTCGTGGCTGTAGTTGATGGTGTGGGTGCAACCGTGGGCCTTGGCTACTTCAGCCTTGGCATCGGTAGACACGGTGCCGATCACGTTGATGCCGAGCAGGCGTGCCCACTGCGATACGATCAGGCCGACGCCACCGGCGGCAGCGTGCAGCAAAATCGTGTCACCTGGCTTGAAGTCATACATGCGGCGCATCAAGTAGGCCGACGTCAGGCCCCGCATGGTCATGGCCGCTGCGGTTTCGAAGGCGATGGTTTCGGGCAGTTTGATCAGTGCCGCGGCGCCGATCAGGCGTTCGGTGCAATAGGCTCCGAGGGTATTGAGAAATCCGGTATAGGTCACACGGTCGCCGACCGCTACGTTGCTGACACCCTCACCGACTGCTTGCACCACGCCGGCTGCCTCCACACCCATGCCGTTGGGCATCGGGATCGGGTAGGTGCCATTGCGAAAATAGGTGTCTGCATAGTTGAGGCCAACGGCGACCTGGCGCAGGCGGACTTCGCCTGGGCCAGGTTCGCCCACCTCGGCATCCTCGTAGCGCAATACTTCGGGACCGCCGGGCTCATAGAAGCGTACGACTTTGGACATTCTTGTCACTCCAATCATCGATCTGGACGCAGTGCGTCAATTCTTGTTGATTGGACTCTATGCGCAACGTCTGCAGGGTGCTTCTCATCCGGCGACAAGGGTTTTTCATTTCATGACACGGCCTGCACCGCTGGCCGCTTACAGGGCTTTCTCGTAGGATGGCCAGGCGTGTGCCTGTCACCCTGCCCCCCTGTCACCTTGCCAGTGAGCGTCGAATGAAGTCCCCTGCCGGTTTATTGCTGTCGGGTATTGAGCTGGATCGGGAAAGTACTACCCCGCTTTACCGCCAGCTTTACCTGCAGATACGCAAACAGATTCTCACCGGACGCCTGCAGGGCGGCATTCGCTTACCGTCAACGCGTACCCTGAGCCAGGAACTGAGCCTTTCGCGCATCACCCTGCTCAACGCATTCGATCAACTGATTGCGGAGGGTTTTCTGGTTTCGCGCACCGGTGCCGGAACCTATGTCGGTAATGAATGGGATCGCTCGGAACAGGCCGACACTGCGCCACCACCCTTGCCGCCGCAGCTGTCCGAGCTCAGTCAGTCGATGCTGTCGTTACGCAGTCATCATTTTCGCGGCGTGTCGTATGCCCACTACAGCTCCGATACACCCACTTCATTTCTGCCCAGCCACGGTGCATTCGAGGCCTTCCCGCAACCTATCTGGAAGCGCCTGATCAACCGTCATTTGCAAAAACCGAGCAAGGCCCTGCTCGGCTACGGTGAACTGCTGGGCCTTGAGGGGTTGCGCCAAGCGATTGCCGAGTATGTGTTCGACGCCCGCGGCATCGACTGCAGCGCGCAGCAGGTGGTCATCGTCTCCGGCGCGCAGCAAGCCTTCAATCTGTTGGCGATGCTCTTGCTCAACCCCAATGATTCGGTGTGGATGGAGGACCCAGGGCATATCGCTGCGCGTATCGCCTTCCAGGCCCACGGGTGCCAGGTGGTACCGGTGCGTATCGATGAGCAGGGAATCGATGTGCAACAGGGCATCGCTGATGGCCCCGATGCGCGCCTGGTGTTCACCACCCCTTCGCGCCAACATCCGTTGGGAGTGACCCTCAGCCACAACCGACGTCTGGAGCTGATCGATTGGGCCGCGCGCAACCAGCGCTGGGTCATCGAAGACGATTGCGACAGCGAACTGCGCTACAGCGGTCGGCCGCTGCCGGCGCTGTTCGCCATGGACCACAGCGATCGGGTGATTTACGTCGGCACGTTCAGCAAAGTGCTGTTCCCCTCGTTGCGCCTGGGGTACGTGATTCTTCCCCAGGCGCTGGTCGAGCCGTTCTGCACCATTCGCGCGGTCATGGACCGCAGCCCACCCACCTTGCTGCAGGCCGTTACGGCCGACTTCATGAGCGAAGGCCACTTTATCGGTCATATTCGGCGCATGCGCACACTCTATCAGGCGCGTCAGCAGTGCCTGGTTGAGGTGCTTGAGCGCAGGCTCGGGCACTTCTTCAAGATTGCACCGGTAGACGCCGGCATGCATTTGATTGCCTGGTTACCGACGCACCTGGATGACCAGGAAATCGCCCGCCAACTGGCCCAGCAAGGGGTGCATACCTATGCCCTGAGCGACTACTGCTTGCAGCGCTACCTTCCCCCTGCCCTGTTGATCGGTTTTGCCGGTACCGCGCAAGACCAGGCGCACGCCAAGGTCGATGCGCTGGTAAACGCGCTCAAAACCGTGGGCCAGGCGCTGTGATCCACGGCCAGTGGTCTTAACAATTAGTTTTTAATGGATCTATCGAGTGTTCCCCACCGGCGCGATAAAGAACGCGCCGGTAGAACCGGTGCCCGCACCAGGAACGACTCGAATGAATGCTATCCAAGAACGCTTCACCCGGTTGCTCGATAACAAGACTAAAGGCGCTGCAGCGCCGGTGCTGTTGACCCGTGACCTGAGCCTGCGACTGATCGAGCGAATCGATCAGGTTCGTCTGTTCGCCCATGCCTATCCATTGCTTACCAACCTCACCCACGGGCGCCTGACGCCTTTGGACCTGCTCGATTTCGCCTACCGCCATGAGCTCAAGGGTTTGAGCCTGCACATGCTCGACGGCGAGCACAACAGCCTCTCGCAGATGAATGCCGAGCAATTGCGCGCCTTCGCCGACAAGGCTCGCCAGCTCGAACTTGAGGTTCATGTGGAAATTAGCAGCACGCTGAAAGCGGACGTCGACGCGGTGATTGCCGTGGCCAACGCCATCGGCACCCGCAACATTCGCGTGTACTCACGCTATGAGGGCACGCTGTCGCAGGTCATGGACACCATCGCCGGGGACCTGCACTATCTTGGCCAGCAGGCTGACGCGCACAACCTGTATTTCGACTTCGAACAGCATGAAGAGCTCAAGAGCGATGAAATCGCCCGTTTGCTCAAGCAGGCCAATCACCCGCGCCTGCATGCGTTGTTCGACTTCGGCAACATGATCAATGCCTGCGAGCAACCGCTGCAGGCCCTGGCGAACCTGGCACCGCACATACGCCAGGTGCACCTCAAAGGCGTGCGTGTCGTCCCCGAAGCAAACGGCTTTGGCCACTACGGCGTGCTCCAGGGCAGCGCCGAAGACGACCTGCCCAGCCCGCGCATGGTGTACGAACTGTTGATGCTCGGTGAACAGCACCCCCAGGTGATCGCCTTCATTCTCGAGCAGGAAAACCACTACATCGCTCCGGCGTTCCGCCACGTCAACGAACCTGCCGACCCCTTCATCGCCTACCGCGAAATGAGCGATACGCCCCTGCCCGCCGGCTTCACCCTCGAGCAGATGCTGGCCGGCGAACAGCGCTGGGCCAACAACCAGGTCAGCTACGTCAAGGGCCTGCTCGCTGAACTTCGCACTCTGGCCGAACTGAGCCTGGACACGCGTGGCTGACACCGCGATCCCACTACGCCTGGAGAATAACAATGACTACGCAAGACAAGGCCAAATGGTTCAAATTCCTCATACTGATCCTCGGTGGCGGCACCATTTACAAGCTCGCCAACCTTAAAGACGCGTTCTACGTTCCGATGCAGACCTTCATGGGCTTGTCCCATACAGAAATTGGCTTGCTGCTCAGTGCCAACGCCATCATCGCCACTGGCCTGTTTGTGGTGGGTGGCTTACTGGCCGACCGTTTCGACACCCGTAAACTGATCCCGCTAGGCCTGCTCGGTACCGGCGCGCTGGGCCTTTACCTGGCGACGTTCCCGCCGTACAGCGGCTTGATGATTGTGTTTTGCCTGCTGGCGGTGTGCGCCGACTGCATCTATTGGCCGGCGCTGCTCAAGGCCATTCGTGGCCTGGGCAATGACAAGGAACAGGGGCGACTGTTCGGCCTGCTTGAAGGCGGGCGCGGCGTGGTAGATACCCTTGTAGCGTTCTCGGCGCTGGGTGTGTTCATTGCCATGGGCGCCGCTGAAGCGGGCCTGAAAGCGGCGATTGTCTTCTATTCGCTGATCGACATCGGTGCTGGCGTGCTCACCTGGTTCTTGCTCAAGGGCACGCAGAGCACAACCCCCGTCGTTGCAAAGAAAAACCCACTGTCCAATCTGCTTGAAGCCATCAAGGTGCCGGCGATCTGGTTGGTCAGTTGCAACGTGTTCATGGTCTACATCGTTTATTGCGGCCTGACCTACTTCATTCCCTACCTCAAGGAAGTCTACGGGTTGCCGGTAGCGCTGGTCGGTGCCTACGGCATCATCAACCAGTACATGCTGAAGATTCTTGGCGGGCCAGCGGGTGGTTTTCTTGCCGACAAACAGTTCAGAAGCCCTAGCCGCTATCTGAAATGGGCCTTCCTGGCGCTGCTGCCAATGATGGCGATCATTCTCATGGTGCCCAAGAGCCCCGGCTACATCTACGCCGGCATGGCCGCGACGCTGTCCTTTGCCTTTATCGTTTTCTCGATGCGTGGCGTGTTCTGGGCCCCCATGGGCGAGGTGGGGATCCCTTCGCACATTACCGGATCGGCCTTCGGTATTGGCTGCCTGATCGGCTATGCCCCCGGCATGTTTGCCTACGTGGGTTACGGCGCCATTCTTGATCACTTCCCCGGGCAGCAGGGTTACAACTACGTGTTCATGACCATGATGGGCCTGGCGGCAGTGGGCTTCGTGGTTGCCGGCTTGATGCACCGATTGGTGCGCAGCAATGCACAACGTGTCGGGGTGCAGGCACACGCGGTGGTGTAAGCGAGCGCGGGGCAAGCCGCTTCTACCATTGTAGGAGCGGCTTGCCCCGCGATAAATCACATCTCCACCTGCGTCCCCAGTTCAATCACGCGGTTGAGTGGCAGGTTGAAATACTTCAGATTGCTGTTGGCGTTTTTCAACAAGAACGCAAACAGCCCCTCGCGCCAGCGTGCCATGCCCATGCGTTTGGTCGGTATCACCGTCTCGCGGCTGAGAAAATAGGTGGTCGCCATCGGGCTGAAATCCAGCTCAGGCACATGGCACAGCTGCAGAGCGGCCGGTACATCAGGCTCCTCGATAAATCCGAAGTTGAGGTTGACCCGATAGAAGCCGTCACCGAAGTCCTGCACTTCAAAGCGCTCGGACACCGGCACACGCGGACGATCCTGCGACACCACCGTCAACAGCACCACGCGCTCATGCAGCACCTGGTTATGCAGTAAGTTGTGCAACAAGGCATGCGGCACGGCGTCGGCACGGGCGGTAAGGAACACCGCCGTACCTTGCACCCGGTGGGGTGGCTGGGAGCGGATGCTGCTGATGAACAGCGGCAGCGGCAAGGCAGACTCATCCAGGCGCTCGACAATAATCTTGCGTCCACGTTTCCAGGTAGTCATGAGGATGAACAAGGCGATACCGGCAATGACCGGGAACGCCCCTCCCTGGAAAATTTTCGGCGCGTTGGCGGCAAAGTACAGACTGTCGACCACAAGGAAACTCAGCAGCAGCGGCACCGCCAGCCAGCGCGGCGCTTTCCACAACAACAGCACCACCGAGGCCGAGAGCAACGTGGTGATCAGCATGGTCCCGGTCACTGCAACACCATAAGCGGCGGCCAGGGCGCCGGAAGACTCGAAGCCGATGACCAGCAGCACCACACCGACCATCAACGCCCAGTTCACCGTGCCGATATAGATCTGCCCCTGCTCCTGGCTTGAAGTGTGCTGGATGAACATGCGCGGCACGTAGCCGAGCTGGATGGCCTGGCGGGTAAGCGAGAATGCCCCGGAGATCACTGCCTGGGAGGCAATGATGGTCGCCAGGGTGGCCAGTCCAACCATGGGCAGCAAGGCCCAGCTCGGCGCCAGTAGATAAAACGGGTTGCGCACCGCGTGCGGATCGCCAAGAATCAGTGCGCCCTGACCGAAGTAGTTGAGCACCAATCCGGGCAACACCAGCAGTATCCAGGCACGGGCAATAGGCTTGCGGCCAAAGTGGCCCATGTCGGCGTAAAGCGCCTCGGCCCCGGTCAAGGCCAGAACCACGGCCCCCAGTATGGCCACGCCGATACCCGGATGTACCACAAAAAACTGCACCGCCCACGCCGGATTGAGCGCCAACAGCACTTCCGGGCGCTGGACAATGCCATAGACACCCAGTGCGCCCAGCACACTGAACCACAGCACCATGATCGGACCGAACAATATGCCCAAGCGCGCGGTCCCGTGCTTCTGGATCAGAAACAGGCCCACCAGTACCACCAGCGCAATAGGCACCACCCAATGTTCGATACCCTCGAAGGCCAGTTGCAAGCCTTCGACTGCCGAGAGCACCGAGATCGCGGGGGTGATCATACTGTCGCCGTAAAACAACGCAGCACCGAACAAACCCAGCAGTACCAGCACCCGACTCAAACGCGGGTATGGGGCCGCCGCGCGTCGGGCCAGCGCCGTCAGCGCCATGATGCCGCCCTCGCCCTGGTTGTCGGCGCGCAACACGAACAACACATATTTGATGGTCACCACCCAGATCAGCGACCAGAACACCAGCGACAGAACGCCCAGCACACCGTCATGGTTGGCCTGCACGCCGTAATGGCCGGCGAAGACCTCCTTGAGGGTGTACAACGGGCTGGTGCCAATATCGCCATAGACCACACCGACAGCGGCGACCAGCAGGCTAAGTGAAGAGGTTTTTACGGGGGAATGGACTGTTGCGCAAGATAGGGCTTGGCTCACGGCAGGACGTCTCGGAACAAAGTACCCGGCCAGTATCGCTACAGCGGCGCGGGCGCTTCGTAAAAAGTCCGTAAAATTTTCTTACAAACGGACTTCCGGCCTCCTTCGGCCTCAACAGGGATTAGCTGAGCAAAGCGCTCAGGTCGAGCCCGTGAGCAGCCAGCGGTGGGCACCAGTAGTAGCCGCCGGTAAGTGGTCGGCTGAAGCGGTACAAGGCATCGACCACGCCATCTTCCAGGCCGCTCATGCGTCGCAATTGAACCTCAAAGGCGTCGAAGGAATGGCCAAAGGCAAGAAACGCCAGGCCCGCCCCACGCTCATCGGCCCATGGCATCGAACGACGAACGATAAACGCTTCGGGATCGAAGCTTTCCTGCGCGGTACGTTTGACGTGCGCCGATTCCGGCGCTTCTTCCAGTTCTTCGTTATCGGCTTTGCGGCGGCCAATAATGTCGTCCTGCTCGGCTTGTGGCAGTGCCTTGAAGCAATCCAGGTCATGGCGCCACAGCTGGAAGGCGGCAAAGCTCGATCCGCTCATGCCCGCAATGTCTGTCGCCAGAATGGCCGCATCGACCGCGGCGTCTTCCACCGGGTTTTCGGTACCGTCCTCATAACCGGTCAAGTCAAAACCGCTCTTGTGGCGGAAGGCATCGGTAGCCTCAACCAGCGTCAAGGCCGGCGCCAGCAGCTTTTCCAGCGCCTGGCTGAGCAACCACAGTTCACCGCGGTCTTCGCCTCGTACCCACAACCACAGGTCATGCTGGGTACACGGGTTGTCTACTGCTGCGGTCAATTGCGGAAACGCACGCAAGCCCTCGATGGAGCGGCCCAGCGCTTGCACCAGCGGCGCACCGAAACCCGCCACCACACGGCTGCCATCCACATGCTGCTGCAGCGCATCGAGGGCGCCCGCCAGTGCGGCCGGCGTGTGCAGTGTGAAAAACAGATGTCGGGCTTGAGCGGGAACGGGGGCGGCAAGAATGCCTGGCTGAAACTGCATCGCAGATATGATCCTTGAGTAAAGCGCGAATGCTACTGCTTGGGCGCGGGGTCCACAAGCGCGGCGGCTTGACGCAGGACAGGGTAAACAACACAGGCTGGATTCCTCGCCTACACTGCCGTTCATCCCCTTTTTTAGAGCCTTCGACATGACTGCATCGCCATTGCTCAGCGCATTTCTACCGCTCGCCCTGGGCTTCATCATGCTGGGGTTGGGGCTGACCTTGACCCTGGCCGACTTCGCTCGGGTGGTTAAATTCCCTAAACCCGTGGTGATCGGCCTGGCCTGCCAGATCTTGCTGTTGCCTTTTATCTGCTTTTTGATTGCCAAAGGTTTCGGCTTGGCCCCGGCCCTGGCAGTGGGCCTGATGCTGCTGGCCGCCTCGCCGGGCGGTACCACCGCCAACCTGTTCAGCCACCTGGCTCACGGTGATGTCGCCTTGAACGTGACCCTGACTGCGGTCAACTCACTGATTGCGATCCTGACCATGCCACTGTTGGTCAACCTGGCACTGGCGCACTTCATGACCGCAGACCAGGCCATCCCCCTGCAATTTGCCAAGGTGCTGCAGGTGTTTGCCATCGTGCTGGTGCCAGTAGCTGTGGGGATGCTGATTCGCCGCCTGGCACCTGGGTTCGCTGCGCGCATGGAACGACCCATGAAGATCGTTGCCGCTTTGTTCTTGCTGTTCACCGTGATTCTGGCGCTGGTCAAAGACTGGCAAACAGTCCTCGACTACGCCCCCGTAGTGGGAGGCGCAGCCTTGCTGTTCAACGTGTTGAGCCTGGGCATCGGTTATTGGCTGCCGCGCCTGCTGAAAATCCCCAAGCGCCAGGCAATTGCCATCGGCATGGAGATTGGCATTCACAACGGCACCCTGGCCATCGCCCTGGCGCTGGCCCCTTCCCTGCTCAACAACTCAACCATGGCCATTCCGGCGGCGATCTACAGTTTGATCATGTTCTTCACGGCAGCAACGTTTGGCTGGTGGGTGAGCCGCAGTCCGGAACCGGCGGCGGTGGCGGGTTTGTCCCGTGATTGATACCCGCGCCTGCCACGCAACTACGCGGTCGTGCGCCACTGGCGGATCTGGTCGATCGTCGCGGTCACACCCCCGCACACCACTACCAATACCCGCTGATAGCGCTTGAGTGTGTCGCTCGGCGCGTAGGCCAGTGCCAGAGCTGCGCCACAGGCGGGCTCCACCAGAATGCGCTGGTCTGAAAGGAAACGTTCGCACGCATCAAGCGCATCCTGGTCACTGACCACATGGCTATACACCGGGCGTTCCTGACTCCATTCAAAGGCGCGCTTACACACCTGTTTCGCTGCAAGCGAAGTGGCAACGGTCTGGACACTGTCCAACGCCACCCAGGCTTTGTGCGCCATGGCCGCCGCCAGTGATGCGGCCCCTGCGGTTTCCACCGCAAATACCGGTACATCATTCCAACCATTGCGGGCCAGGCCTTCGCACACCCCGGAAAGTAGACCTCCACCGCCAACGGCAACCACGACGGCATCGGGTTTGAAGGCGCTGGCGGCGACTTCATCGATCATGCTCGCATGACCTTGCCACAACAACGGATCATCGAAAGGATGGATATAGGCATCGTCTTCACCCAGCAGCGACAACGCCAACGCGTTGGCCTCATGCCAGGCCTTGCCGTGCACGATGACCTCAGCCTCTTCCTGGCGAATCAGCTGTTTGGCGCGCTCGGTGGTGGTTTCCGGCACTACCACGGTTACAGCAAGACCCAGGCTGCGCCCGGCGTAAGCTACGGCGATACCGGCGTTGCCGCCCGAAGATGAAACGAAACGGCGCTTGCCCTGTTTGGCATAGGTCTCGCAGGCCAGGCCAATGCCACGCAATTTGAACGAACCACTGGGCTGCAAGGCGTCCAGTTTCAACCAGATGTCCAGGCCACTGGCCAGGCTCAGCGGCCGCGATGCCAACAGCGGGGTTTCGATATGCAGGCTCATGCACGTACTCCATGTAGGGAACAGTTCCAGCCTACGCTCAAAGCGCAGGGTAATCGTGTACAGCGCTACGGCGCTTGCGCAACTGACGCTTGAGTCTGTGCATGGGCGGTGCATAGAGGAAGCCAAACGACACGCTGTTGTCCCGCCCCTTGAGCGCGTGGTGCAATAGGTGCGCCTTGTACAGGCGCTTGAGGTAACGGTTGCGAGGCAGCGGCTTGAATGGCCAGTGCCGATGCACGATGCCGTCATGGACAATCACATAGATCACCCCGAACGCCGCCACCCCAGCCCCCACCCACTGCAACGGTGCATGCCCGGCCCGGCCCACAGCCACCAGGGCAAAGGCGATCAGCGCCAGTGCCAGCAAGTAGATGTCGTTGGTTTCCAGTACGCCAAGATGGGGCTCGTGGTGCGAACGGTGCAGGAACCAGCCCCAGCCATGCATGATGTAGCGATGCGCCAGGTAACCGATAGCTTCCATGGCCGTCAGGGTGAAGAGAAAAACAGCAAGGTTGAGGATCATGGGTATATCTATCGGCGGGTGGGCACAAGCGGCCAGCAGCCTACCATTTTGCCCAACCCGACAGCAGGTTTTTCGTGATGCTATTGGCGAACGGTGACGGTGGCTGTGGTGCCGGCCCGCAGGTTGCCCTTACCGGCATAGCCGGGGTCGATTTCAATTCGCACCGGAATCCGCTGTGCCAACTTGACCCAGGTGTAGCTCGGGTTGACGTTGGCCAGCAAGCGGCTGCCAGGGACGTTCTCTCGGTCGGTAATGGCATAGGCAATGCTCTGCACCTTGCCGTCGAATTGCTCGCCACTCATCAGGGCAATCTGCACCGTATTGCCAATCTGAATACGCGGCAGCTTGGTTTCCTCGAAATAGCCGCTGACGTAAAACGAAGCACTGTCCACCAACGCCATCAACGGGCTCCCGGCACTGGCGTAATCACCCTGGCGGGTCAGCAGGTTGGTCACGTAGCCACTGACCGGCGCATAGATTCGGGTACGCTGCAAATCCAGTTCGGCCTGGGTCAATGCCGCGGTTGCCAACTGCACGTTGGCACTGGCCAGGCTCAAGTTGGCCTGGCCGCGCAGCAGTTCAGCCTGGGCAACCGCGACGTCAGTACTGGCCTTTTCCCACTCCTCACCGGAGATCGCAGCGCTCTGCTTCAAGGTACGCCGACGCAGTTCCTCGCTCTGGCGCTGCTTGAGCAACGCCTGGTTGGCAATGATCGCCGCCTGGGCCAAGCCCTCGCTGGCCCGATTAACCTCGATGGCACGGCGGGCGTGTTCCACCGCCAGGGCATAACGCTCTGGATCGATCTCCAGCAGCAGCTCGCCTTTTTCCACGTGCTGGTTATCTGCCACGCGCAGCGCGACGATGCGCCCGGAAACATCGGCCGAGAGCGTCACCACGTCGGCCCGCACCCGTGCATCGCGGGTCCAGGGTGCGCGGGTGTAGTGCTCCCAGGCGAACCAGCCCAATACCAGCGCCAGCACCACGATTGCCAGGGTCGACGCCTGGGCGACAAGTTTTTTCACTGGTTCAGCTCCCCATGAACAGGATGATCAAGGCACAAATACAGCTGTACAAAGCCCCCTCGAACAACGCCGGATGCCACACCCTCTGCATCATGCCAAGACGCTGCAGCAGCCACAGCAAAGCGAATAACAGCGGCATGGCTAGAATCAGGGCCTGGGCGATCGGCGGCAGATAGACACCACCCACTTCGAAATCAATGGGCAAGGGCAGGCTCTCCTTCGGCAGCAGGATCCAGATAAGTGCTGTAGTGACGCAGAAATCCGCCGATCACCAACAGTGCGACGCGAATGCGAAACAGTGAACGCAACTGCTCGGGCGCTGCGTGAAACTGCTCGTTGTGCAGGGCATCCAATTCCTCTCCCAGCGTCTGCAGGGTATCGAGCAGCACCGACAGTTGCCCTTGGGTTCGTCCGGCAACGTAGCGACCGGTATTGCGCAACACGTGCGCCAGGCGTGCGCGGGTGTCGTCCGCTAGCAGTAGGTTAGCCTGGCTCTGCTCCTGCAACTGACGCAGGGCAACCCCCAGGGCCATACAGGCCAGGTTGACCTCGAACAAAGCTTTGGAACGGGCATCCTGCGTTGCCGGCAACAACCCAAGAATCAGCGTCAGGCGGTCGACCATGCGGCTTTCGAAGGCAAACTGGCGCTCGTCGGAATTAGGCCCCTTGAGCAAGGCGTAGACCTGCTCGCGGGTTTCACGAAACAGTCGTTCTATACGCAGGGTAGGATTGAACGGGAACAACCAGGCGTAGACCAGCAACGACGCCACGCCGCCACAGATATAGGCGCCGGCAAACTCGAACCACTCAATAGCAGTGTTCTGCCAGACCCCGATATTCTGCGGGCCGAACAGGAGAAAACTCGACAAGCCCAGGCCCATGCCGATGCCCGCCGTCATTGGCGTCGACAGGCCCACCGCAACCACGTACAGCAATGGCAGCAGCAACAGCGCAAGCATCTCGAAATCGACCACCTGCGGTATCAGCCAGAACTGGTACAACGCCGACACCAGCAGCGCCAGGCCCAGGCCGCGCATGTAGTTTTGCGCAGCCATCAACGGGCGCGGGAATGTCGCCATCAACGAGCAAAGAATACCGACCAGAATCATTCCGGCGCGCGCCCCGTCCCATGCTGTTTCGATCCAGATCAACCCGGCGACGACCAGCGCGCAAAAGGCGCGGCTGGCGTTCATTGCCGCCAGGCGAAAGTCCAGGTGCAAAGGGTTGGTGCGCGGCTGACGGTACAGGCAATCGCCGGTACGGCCTTCCTGGATCGCGTCACTCAGCTCAAGCATTTCGCCCAACTGTTCGAGCAGACGCGCCTGCTCCCAGCGCAGTGCCCAGGCCAGGGAGCGCAACGTTGCCGGCAGGTCCTGCTGCAACTGCTCGGCTTGCAGGGCTGCCTGGTCAAAGCGCCGTTGCAGCGCGCTGAAGTGCTGGCGGGCAATGGCCGGCATGGCCCTGCCCTGTTGCGCCAACAGGTCGAGAAAGGCCAGTTCGTCGTCGAGTAACTGGTTGATGAAGTCGGGGTAAGCGCCCTGCCAGCGTTCGGCGATCATCATTTTCTGGTTGCGCAACACGGTCAGGCGCGAGCTCAGCAGTACCAGTTGGTTGCCGAGTAACTGCACCAGGCCGTTAGCGCCACGCAGGTGCGGCGCATCGAAATAGAGGTGCCGACGCAGCCCTTCCAGGGCGCTGATTTCACCGAGGATCTGCATTTGTCGCTGGCTGAAAGCCTCTGCGCCTTCCTCGCCGCGAATGGCTGCTGCGGCATGCGCAGCCATCAGCTTGATGAGATTGTCGACCTTGGCAAAATAGCCGGCGGTGACCGCCTGGGGCCGGGCACTGATCAGGCTGACGACACACACGCAGGCCACCGCCAGCAAGGTTTCGGTCACCCGGGTAATGGCCAGCATCAGGGTGTTGCCTTGCTCGGGAATTGCCAGCATGGCCACCACTACGGCGGTAAAACCGCTGAGTACAAAGGCATGGGAGCTTGTATAGCGCAGCAAGGTACCGCCGGCCGTACACAGCGCCAGCCACAGCGCCAGGGTCACTAAGAATGGCAGCGGCGCCTGGGGGAACAGTGCCATGATCAGCACCGCCACGGCCGCCCCTACCGTGGTACCCACCACTTGGGCAAAGCTGCGTTGCAAGGTCATGCCACCCAGCGGCTGGCTGACGATGAACACCGCCATGATCGACCATTTGGGTTGGTCGAGGTCGAAAATGAAGGCCAGGTATAGCGTCAGCAGGCAGGCTACGATGGTTCGCAACGCAAAGCGGAAGGTCTCCGCGCTTGGGTGCAGCACCATCTTGAAATAGTTGATCAGTGGCTGCATACCGCGCCCTCGCCTCGCCGTGCTGGATACCTTAGCCACTGCCGCGGGCCGGGAAAAGACACAATGGCACGTTGCAGAGTTGCAAATCTGGAACAGCGACACGCCGGGCGCTCTAAAACAATTGTCATGAAAACAGCCTTGACCCCACCCCTTTTGAACGTTAGTTTCTCGCCCGCATTTTTGCATGCCTATACAGGAGTCCTGCATTGGACAGTTGCCCTGGTCGATTGCGACAGGTTCACACGGCGCGCTAGTTCAGCAGACTCTTTCTGCCACTGCCCTGCCGTTCATGGTGGTCAGTGGCGCCTCGCATCCTGTGTGGATGACGACGCTTCATTTTCCCTCCCTGCTTACCCGCCACGCCGATGTGTGGCTGTGGTTAGTGACCCTTCGCAATCCATTCGTTCACACCCGCGTCGAAGAATTCGATGCTTTGCGGCGCTGTGCCGTGAATTCGAGGTTTGTCATGGATTGGAAAGTATTTCTTCTGCGCGTAACCGTCGCGCTGGTATTGGGCGCCCTGATCGGCGCTGAACGTCAACTGCGCCAGCGCCTCACCGGCCTGCGCACCAACGCCCTGGTCAGTACCGGTGCCTGCCTGTTCGTGCTGATGACCCAGGCCGTGCCGGGCATGGCCGCAACCGATGCCTCACGCATCGCCGCTTACGTGGTGTCGGGTATCGGCTTTCTGGGGGGTGGGGTGATCATGCGTGATGGCCTGAACGTACGCGGCCTTAATACCGCCGCAACCCTGTGGTGCACGGCGGCTATTGGCGTGCTCTGCAGCATGGGCCTGCTACTGGAGGCAGCGCTTGGCAGTTGTGTGGTGCTGTGTGCCAACATCTTGCTGCGTGACATCTCCCAACGTCTGAACCATCAGGAAGTGCTGCCGGCCAATGAAGCTGAGCAGCGATTTGAAGTGCGCATTACCTGCCGCGCCGAAGACGAAATCCAGGTGCGCAGCCTGATGCTGCACAGCTTCGGCAGTGATGGTCTGCGGTTGCAGTCGTTGCACAGTGAAGACTTGGCCAACCCCGCCAAGCTGGAGGTTCGCGCCGAACTGCTGGGCAGCCCTGATGCACCGACCCAGCTGGAACGTCTGGTCAGCCGGGTCAGCCTGGAAAAAGGTGTCAGCTCTGTGCGCTGGCAGGTGCAAGAGCTGACTGTCGACTAGCGACGTTCATCCGACAACGGAGTGGGCTGGTCAGGGTCCGGCAGATTGGTTTCACCATCCGGAGCATCGGGCAGGCGCTCGATGTCTTGTGGATGCTCCTGGCGCTGCCGGTCACCCTCGACGTTGGGGTCGGTAACCGGGTCGTGTTCACGTTGTGGATTGTTCAGCGGGTCTTTCCACAGTGGATCATCTTCAGGGCGTTGCTGGCTCATGGCAGATACCTCATGAATACGGCCCGGAAAAAAGCCGAACCGTAAGCGTTGGAGGGTGCTCGCTTCACCGCGTGCCTTCGAGGCGATCAACGGTTGCCCAGCGAAAATATCCTCAGTGCCCAGTAAAATCCGCTGCAGAGGCCCGGACCCGACGCGGTACCCTGTAGCAAAATAATCAGCCAGAGGTGCACTGTGGCGTCCTATACCTTGCGTCAGTTGAAGTATTTCGTCACTACCGTGGAGTGCGGCAGCGTTGCTGAAGCATCGCGCAAGCTTTACATCGCACAGCCGTCGATTTCAACGGCAATCAAAGGCCTGGAAGACAGTTTTGGTGTGCAGTTGTTCATCCGCCATCATGCCCAGGGTGTTTCGCTTACGCCCGGTGGCGCGCGCTTCTACCGCAAGGCCCAGGAACTGCTGCGCATGGCCCGGGAGTTCGAGCAAAACGCCCTAGCCGACAACGATGTGGTCTGCGGCCAAATCGACATCGGTTGTTTCGAGACAGTCGCCCCGCTCTACCTGCCGCGCTTGATCAAAGGCTTTCACCAGCGCTTCCCCGGCGTCGAGATCCGCTTGCAGGACGGCGAGCAACAGGAACTGGTGCAAGGCCTGACCGGAGGGCGCTTCGACCTGGCGATCTTCTACGACCACGACCTGGACAGCACCATCGAAACCGAAGCATTGATGGCGCCGCAACGCCCCTACGCGCTGCTGCCGGTTGGTCACCGCTTCGCCGAACAGGCGCAGGTGTCGCTACGCGACTTGGCACTGGAACCCATGATTCTTTTGGATGTACAGCCCAGCCGCACCTATTTCGTCAGCATCTTCGAAGAATTGGGCCTGACCCCGAACATCGTCTTCAGCTCACCTTCGATTGAAATGGTCCGCGGTATGGTCGGCCAGGGCTTCGGCTTTGCGGTGCTGGTAACCCGCCCGCACACGACCAGCACCTACGACGGGCAAGCGCTGGTCTGTGTGGAACTGGTTGAAGATGTCACCGGCTCCGGCCTGGTTGCAGGCTGGTTGAAACGTGCGCAGCTGACCAAGCCTGCGCAGTTGTTTGTCGATTACTGCAAGGAACAGTTCGCCGCCTGGCTAAGCTGAGATCAGCGCGCCGCCCAGGCATTGAAGCGCTGTTCCAGTTCCTCGCCATGGTCGACCCAAAACGCTGCATCGACCGCCTGCGCCTGGGCCAGGTTGGCCTGGGCCGTCGGCAGCTGTTGCTGGACAGCCTCCGGCAACAGTTTCAGCGCATCGCGATGCACCGGCCCATAGGGGATCTCTTGCGAGAACACCTTTTGTGCCTGCGGCTGGCTGGCGAAGGCAATGAAGTCTTCGGCCAACGCCTTGTTCGGTGTGCCTTTAACCACTGCCCAATATTCCGGATCGTAGAGGCTTTGCGGCCAGACGATACCGAGCTTCATGCCTTCCTTCTGCGCCGAGGCGATACGCCCGTTGTAGGCTGCGCTCATGACGACGTCGCCGGCGATCAACCACTGCGCAGGTTGCGCTCCTGCCTCCCACCACTGGATATTGCCTTTGATCTGATCGAGTTTGGCAAAGGCGCGGCTTACCCCTTCAGGCGTTGCCAGCACTTCATATAACTGCTCGCGCTTTACGCCATCAGCAAGCAAGGCGATTTCCAGCGTGTATTTGGCGCCCTTGCGCAAGCCGCGTTTGCCGGGAAACTCACTGACATTCCAGAAGTCCGCCCAGGATGTCGGCGCCTTGGCCAGTTTGTCGTGATCGTAGGCCATCACCATCGACCATACATAGGTGGCCACCCCACACTCGCTCAGGGTGCCCGGTACGAACTGCGCAGGGTCGCCAAAACGTGCCGGGTCCAGGCGCTCGAACAGCCCTTCGTCGCAACCGCGCAGCAACTCTGGACTTTCCACCTCGACCACGTCCCAACTGGTATGGCCGACATCGACCATGGCTTTGATTTTCGACAGCTCACCGTTGTATTCACCCGCTACGACGCGTCCTGCACCGCTGGCGTTGAAGGGTTGGAAGTAGGCTTTGTCCTGGGCCTGTTTGGTAGCACCACCAAAAGAAATGACCGTCAGGTTCTGTGGCGCGGCCTGGACAGCACCGCACAGCAGAACCAGGGCAAAGGGAACACTGCAACGCAAGGATCTGGACATGGATCTGTTCCTCTTATTAGATGCCGGCTCGCCCGTACGAGCCGGCGCACGGGGCTCTACAGCAAACCGTATTCGCGTGCGGTGCGGTCTACGGCTATTCGGGTTTTGTCGACCAGCTCATCGATTTCGGCTTTGCCAGCGACCAGCGCCGGGGCCATGATCATGCGGCCCAGGGTCGAGCGAATGATCAGGCCCTCTTCGAAGCCGATGGTGCGGCAGCGCCAGGCCATGTCGTTCTCATTGGCAAAACGTTTGCGGCTGGCTTTGTCTTCGGCGAACTGCAGCGCCGCCACCAGACCGGCGCCCTGAACTTCGCCAATCATTGGGTGATTACCGAACACTTCGCGCAGGCAGCTCTGCAGGTACGGACCGGTTTGCTGCTTGACCCGGGTAACAATGCCCTCGTCGCGCAGGGCCTTGAGGTTGGCGATCGCTACCGCCGCAGCCACCGGGTGCCCGGAATAGGTCAGGCCGTGGGCGAATACCCCGCCCTGCTCTACCAGTACCTGGGCCATGCGTTTGGACAGGATCAGGCCGCCCATGGGGATGTAGCCGCTGGTCAAGCCCTTGGCGATCGACAGGGTGTCGGGCTCGAAACCGAAGTATTCATGGGCGAACCACTCACCGGTTCGGCCAAAACCACCGATCACTTCGTCGGCGCACAGCAGCACGTCGTATTGACGGCAGATGCGTTGGATTTCTGGCCAGTAGCTTTCTGGCGGGAAGATCATCCCGCCGGCCCCCTGGAAGGGTTCAGCGACAAAGGCGGCAACGTTTTCGGCACCCAGTTCGAGAATCTTTTCTTCCAGTTGACGCGCTGCCCGCAGGCCGAATTCTGCTGGGGTGAGGTCGCCTTCGTGGGCGAACCAGTACGGCTCGTCGATGTGCGCAACATCCGGGATGACCCCGCCCATGTCGTGCATGAATTTCATCCCGCCCAGTGCAGTGGCGCCCAGGGTCGAGCCGTGGTAGCCGTTCCAGCGGCCAATCATGATTTTCTTCTGTGGCTTGCCAAGAATCTGCCAGTAGCGGCGTACCGTGCGGATCAACACCTCGTTGGCCTCGGAGCCGGAGTTGGTGTAGATGGCATGGCTGTAGTGGTCCGGCAACAGGCTGAACAACAGCTCAGAGAGTTCGACCACCGCCGGGTGTGTGGTGTGGAAGAACATGTTGTAGTACGGCAGTTGTTCAAGTTGCTGGGTGGCTGCAGCAGCCAGGTCCTTGCGGCCATAGCCGAGGTTGGTGCACCACAGGCCCGACATGCCGTCCAGGTAGCGCTTGCCGTCGTTGTCCCAAAGTGCCAGGCCTTCGCCGCGAACGATTACCCGCGGACCTTCTTCGTTCAGGGCTTTCTGGTCGAGAAACGCATGAATGTGGTGCGCCGCATCCAGGGCCTGGTAGTCGCTGGTGCTACGGTCGGTTTTCACTTGAGTGGTCATTGCGTGTCTCCTTATTGATTTTTATCGTTGCCAGCCACAAGCGCGCTTTGCAGCGGTTCTGGCTTGAACAGGGGTTTGCCCATCACACACTTGATCCACAGCACCGCGATGATCGAAACGATCAGCAGCACCAGGCCAGCGTAGGCGAAGATCGAGAAGGTCATTTCCGGGCTTGGCGAAACGTTCCAGATCGCAAAGAGCATGCCGGCGATACCGAACAACTGCGGCAACGGGTAGAACGGCGTGCGGAACGGCCGATGCACCTGCGGATAGCGGCGGCGCAAGGCGATGACGTTGATGTGGGTAACGATGTAGGCCAACAACCACGCTAGAGCCGCGGCCAGCAGCAGCTGATTGATTGCGTCTGGATGGTCGTGCATCAGCAACAGCGGCAAGCCGGTGATTGCCGCGACGAACAGCACCGCGACCCAAGGCGCACCGGTGCGTTTGCCCTGGCGCTTGAGAATGCCGAAGGCCTGGCCGTTGCACGCCATGCCGAACAGCATGCGCGGAATGGCTGCCAGTGAGCTGTTCAAGGTACTGCAGGTTGCCGTGATGGCTGCGGTGACCAGAAATACCTTGCCGGTTTCACCGAACACCGTGGTGGCGAACAGATAATGCGGCAAGCCGTTGCTGGCGAGTTCTGCCTGCGGCACGGTGAGCAACGCGCCCAACGCATACAAGGCAATGATCACGAAGATAACGGTCAGGCCGAGCATCATCGACCCGGGAATATTGCGCTCCGGGCGACGTGTTTCTTCCACCAGCGGGCAGACGAACTCGGCGCCGACAAACCCCCACACAGCCATTGCCGTCAAGGCGATCACACCCAGGCCCATCGGGTTCCAGCCGGCGCTTTCGAACAGGCTTGGGTTGGGTGGGACGATATCGCTGTTCATCGCGCTCAGGCCCATGACCAGCAACACCACGACCATGACCACCGCCAACACCGTTTGCAGTCGGGCGAAGATATCGATGTTGAACAGGTTGAGCACGGTGAACAGCGCCAGCACGCCAAGGGCTACGGTCAGCGGTGGCATCGAGTGCGGATACACCTTGTCGATGATGAACTCCATCAGCAGCAGCTCTGCCGACAGCGCGAACATTGCCACCACCACGTACCCCGAAAACGTCGCGAGGATTGCCGGAAACTGGCCGATGGCGACTTCTGTGTAGCTACTCAGGCTGCCTGCGCGGGGAATCATCAAGGCCAGCTCCGAGAATGAGCAGGCGTAGCTCAGGGCCAACAGCCAGGCCAGCGCCAGGGGAATGATGAAGCCCGCCCCGGCGATGCCGACGCCCTGCAGCATCAGCACCATCACCCCTTGCGAAACGACCAGGCCGATGGCTACGGCCAACAAGGCGGTCAGGCCAAGTTTCTTTCTACTCGCAGGCGGCGCCAGGGCGCCTGCGGACACGCTTGCATGGGTATTCATCGATTGCTCCGTTTTTAGTTTTATTTGGAGATATTTCGCAGCGCAAGGCGGCACACACAGGTCCTCAGCCGCGCAGTTGAATCCAGGTGGTTTTCAATTGGGTGTACTTGTCGAATGAATGCAGTGACAGGTCGCGGCCAAAGCCCGACTGCTTGCCGCCCCCGAAGGGCACGGTCACATCCAGGGCATCGACGGTATTGACCGAGACGGTGCCGGCATTCAAGCGCCGCGCTACGCGAAGCGCGCGGTTAAGGTCATCGCTCCACACCGAGGCTGCCAGCGCGTAAATGTGGTCGTTGGCCAGCGCGACGGCCTGGTCTTCGTCGTCAAACACGCTAACCGCCAGTACCGGGCCAAACACCTCTTCGCGGGCCAGGGTCATGTCGGCCGTCACGCCGGTGAAAATCGTTGGCACGATGAAGTTGTCCGAGCCGTCAACACTCAACTGGTGGCCGCCGCAGACCAGTTGCGCACCCTCTCCTTGAGCTTGCTCGATGTACTGCATGATGCGTTGCGCCTGCTTGGCATCGACAATCGCCCCCGCGCTGCTGGCCGGGTTCAATGGGTTACCGGGTTGCCACTTGCCAGCTTTGTCGATCAAACGCTGAATGAACGCATCGGCAATCGAGCGCTGTACCAGCAGGCGCGAGTTGGCCGAGCACACTTCACCCTGGTTGAAGAAAATCCCGAATGCCGCCTTTTCCGCCGCCAGATCCAGGTCCTGGCAATCGGCAAACACCAGGTTTGCACTTTTGCCACCGCACTCCAGCCATACCTGCTTGAGGTTCGACTGCGCGGCATACTGCATGAAGTACTTGCCGACCTCGGTCGAGCCGGTAAACACCAGCGCATCGACATCCATGTGCAGGCCAAGGGCGCGACCGGCCTCCTCGCCCAAACCGGGTATAACGTTGAGTACCCCCGCAGGGATACCCGCCTCAAGCGCCAGTTCGGCCAGGCGCAAGGCCGAGAACGGCGACTGTTCTGCCGGCTTGAGCACCACACTGTTGCCGGCAGCCAAGGCTGGGGCCAGCTTCCAGGCGGCCATGTCCAGCGGGAAGTTCCACGGCACCACGGCAGCGATCACGCCCAGCGGTACGCGGGTGATGGTCGCCAGGGCGTTACTGGCGGTTGGCGCGACCTGATCGTAGAGCTTATCGAGGCTTTCGCCGTACCAGGCGAATACATGGGCGGCACCGGGTACGTCGATGTTCCACGCATCCATTACCGGCTTGCCCATGCTCAATGAGTCGAGCAAGGCCAGTTCGTCACGGTGTTCGAGCATCAGTTGCGACAGCTTAAGCAATACCGCCTTACGCTCACCGGGCGCCATTCTTGCCCAGGGTCCCTGCTCGAACGCACGACGGGCGCATGAAACCGCCAGGTCCACTTCCGTCTGACCGCAGGCAACTACACGCGCCAGCACCGCATTAGTAGCCGGGTTGATGACCTCGAAGCGCTCGCCGCTTTGCGCCTGACAAGGCTGGCCGTCAATCAACGCTGTGTCGATCAAACGTTGTTGTCCTGCCAGCGTTGTCCATTGATTGAAATCGTTCACCGCAAACTCCTTATCGTTATCGGGTGTTGCAGAGGTAGGCTGCCAATCGGTCCATCAGCCGGTCGCAGGCTGCCATTTGCTCGACGCTGACAAACTCGTCGGGCTTGTGTCCTTGCTCCATGCTGCCTGGACCGCACACCACGGCAGGAATACCGGCCTGATCGAACAAGCCGCCCTCCGTGCCAAAGGCCACGGTGCTGAATGCATCGCTGCCGCACAGTTGGGCAATGAGCTGGGCTGCGGCGCTTTGCGGCGCGGTCGCCAGGCCCGGATAGGCCGAGATGGCTTCAAAACGGATGGAGGTATCGGCATTGACCGCCTGCATGGCAGGCAACAGCGCCTGCTCGGCATAGGTTTGCAGTTCATCCAGCACCCCTTGCGGCTCGAAAGCAGGCAAGGCGCGCACCTCAAAGTCGAAGCGGCAGTCAGCTGGAACAATGTTCAAGGCTGTACCGCCCTGAATCACCCCGACCTGGACCGTGGAGTACGCCGGGTCAAAACGTTCATCGTGGTGTTCTGGCGCAGCCAGGCGCTGACCGATTTCGCCCAGGCGCCCGATCAGCCGCGCAGCCTGCTCGATGGCATTGACGCCGTATGGCGCGTAGGCCGAATGGCACGGTGCGCCATGCACATGGCAACGCATGGCCAACTTGCCCTTGTGCCCTAGTACCGGTTTGAGCTCGGTAGGCTCGCCGATCAGGCACAACGCCGGTTGGGCGATGCGCTGTGGCAATGCGTCCAGCAGGCTACGCACGCCCAGGCAACCCACCTCTTCGTCATAAGAAAAAGCCAGGTGCACCGGACGGCGCAGCGGGCTGGCGAGAAACACCGGGACGGCAGCCAGCACCGAGGCCAGATAGCCTTTCATGTCTGCCGCACCCCGGCCGTAAAGCTTGCCGTGCTGTTCAGTCATGGCGAACGGCTCGACCGTCCAGGCCTGACCCTCCACCGGCACCACATCGGTGTGTCCTGACAGCACCACGCCACCTTCCACTGCCGGCCCGATGCTGGCCAGCAGGTTGGCTTTGCTGCGCTCGGCGTTGTAGATCAGCTCGCAGCTGACCCCCAGGCCTTGCAGGTAGTCACGCACGAACTCGATCAAGGCAAGGTTCGAATCACGACTGACCGTGGCAAAGCCGATGAGCTTGGCCAGCAAGGCGCGACTGCGCAGCTCACTCATCGCCCGGCACTCCGTAACTCGGTGCCAAGGTCGGATTGAGGGCGCGGGTCAGGTAGTCCTGCAGTTGCGGTTGATAGGCAGCCCAGAGCGCGTGCAGTTCGCCAATGGGATTTTCCTCGGCCCAGTCCACGCGCAGATCGACGATGGGCCATACCAACTCGTCCACCACCGACATGGCTGCCGAATGCACCGCTCCGGCTTCGCCACCGGCGTCCTGACCGGCTTGCAACGCTGCTAGCAAACGCGCCGCCAGGCAGCCTTCACTGCTTTCGAACACTGCAACCATGCGTTCGATCACGCCACGATTGGCCAGCAAGTTGCCGGCCGCGACACACTGCTCACCCGCCAGGGCATTGTGGGTGCCGAGGGTGTGGTTGCCGCTGAATACAGCCGTGCGGCCCTGGGCATCGACAACCGCAACCTGACGATATTGGCTGTAACCGTTGCGGGTCAGCGCATGATCGAGCGCCTGCTGAGGCGTCAAGCCTTCGCCCAGCGCGTCCAGTACTTGTGGGCCAAGGGCTGGCAGGGTGATGTTCTGGCTCGAGACCGCGCCTACCCCGGAGCGCATCCAGGGACAACGCGCACCCACGGCAATACTCGATGAACTGATCGCGATGCCGAGCTGCCCGGTTTCAGCACAACGGCCGACGATGGAAAAGGTCATGGCGCACGCTCCTTATTCGGGAATGACTGCAATCACATCGATTTCCATCAGCCACTGCGGCTGGCCGAGGGCGCTGACCACCAGACCTGTGGAGATCGGGAACACACCCTTGAGCCACTTGCCAACCTCTTGGTAAACCGGCTCGCGGTAACGTGGATCGATCAGGTACGTGGTGGTCTTGACGATGTGGCTGAGATCGCTGCCAGCCTCTTCGAGCAGTTGCTTGACGTTGCGCATGGCTTGCTCGGCCTGCGCCCGCGGATCACCCAGGCCCACCAGTTGACCGTTGAAATCGGTGCCCACCTGGCCGCGCACATACACGGTGTTGCCGGCACGCACTGCCTGGCACAGATCGTTGTCCAGGGTCTGGTTGGGGTAAGTGTCTTTGGTGTTGAACATGCGAATGCGGGTATGAGTAGGCATCAACGAACTTCCATAAGGCGGGCGGATTGAAGGGTGGACTCAGGGCTTGCAGCCTGGCGTTGCGAGGCATCCCGATAGTCGAAATAGGCGCGCTGCTTGATGATGTGCTCGCCGATGTGCCGGGCGTCGTGCCACACGCCCCAGATAAAGGCCGAGCCACGACGGGCCAGCCACGGCAGGCCGACAAAATAGATGCCCGGCTCGCTGGAAACGCCGCGCTGGTGCTGTGGCTTACCATCTGCCTTGAAGGCATTGACCTTCAGCCAGTCGTAATCGACCGAATAGCCAGTGGCCCAGATAACCGTGGTCACCCCGGCCTTGGCCAGGTCCAGCTCGAGGATCGGCTGGGTCAGGCACCCAGGATCAGGCAGCATGATTCGCGCTTCCGGCTCCTGCGGCAGGTCCAGGCCATTGGCGGCGATATAGGCGTCGGCGGCATCCAGCAAGGCCAGGTAGTTTTCGTCACCGCGAGCGATGTTCTCGGCCAGGTTCGCCTCGAAGCTCACTACGCCGTTGTCAAAGGCCTTGGTCAAGCCGACCAGGGTCATGCCTTGCTGGGCCAGGCGACGAAAATCCACGGTATGACCACCGCGCGCACCGCTTACAGCAATAGTGACGTGCTCTTTGCCCGGCTGTACGCCTTCGGCATCCCACAAGCCGAGCACACCCAGCCACCAGCAGAAGTCGCGGTTGCGGTAAGCGCGTGGTGGACGGTCATGGGCGCCCACCGAAAGGTACACCTGCTTGCCGGCACGCTGCAGTTCATCGGCGATCTGCACCCCGGAAGAGCCGGCACCCACCACCAACACAGCGCCATCGGCCAGTTGCTGCGGGTTGCGGTATTGGGCGGAATGGATCTGTACGACCTTGCTGTCGACGGGTGCGATGGCGGGAATCACCGGACGCTGAAACGGGCCGGTAGCGACCACCACATTGTTGGCTTCGATCACACCGTCGGAGGTTTCAATAGTAAAGCCTGGACGGCCGACGTTACGCTCGACCTTGGTCACTTCCACGCCGGTACGCACCGGCGCATTGAATTTGCGCGCATAGGCTTCGAAGTAATCGGCGACCTGATCCTTGGGGGCGAAAGCATCAGGATCCAGCCCCTCGAACTCAAGGCCAGGGAAGCGATCGTGCCAGGCAGGACCGTTGGCAACCAGCGAGTCCCAGCGTCCGGTCCGCCAGGCTTCGGCAATGCGATTACGTTCAAGGACCAGGTGCGACACGCCCAGGCGGCTCAAATGTTCGCTCATGGCAATACCGGCTTGGCCAGCGCCAACCACGAGCGTATCTACTGCTGTCTTATTATTTGTCATCTCTGCGCCCTACTGAGGTTTCCCACGCGGATGGCCGTGGGTGGGTGTAGGACGCATTCTGTGCAAAGGCTTGAAAAGGCGAAATTATGATTTTTGTTGTTGCTAGAGAGTAAAAAGCTTTGTGGGTCTTAAATGCCCTTGGGTGGCGGTGCGAAGCCGTGCCGATTATTTCGCCGTGACCTTGAATAGCTACGGTTTTCTATTGGACGCTGTCTCTATTCCTCTCGCCATCCGTGTGGCCCATGACCAGGATGCACACCTGCTTGCGGTGCTGGAACGCTCTGCTGCTCAGGCTTTTACGGCCTAAGAAGGTGTGCAATGGCTCGCCAGTGGCGACGAGCTCAATGCCTCGCAGCATCAGACCTTTATTGGTAATGGCCATGCCTGCGTAGTGATTGATGAGCACAGCCTGGGCGTCTTTCTGCAACAACAGTTGGCTGCCGAGCAGCGCCATGGCCTCAACGACCGCTGCGCTATGCGCTTGAATCTTCAGCGCTGACTGGCTGGGCAAGCTTTTCGGCCTGACGCAACTGCGCCTCCAGCTTGCCGATCAATTGCAATTGCTGACGCAGTTCAGTGACCCGCTCCGCCAGGCTCAGGGCCAGGTTCTGATTCTGTTTTTCAAGTTCATCCCGCGAGCCATTGAGCTGTGCCAGATTTATCTCCAGCCCCTGGATCTGCGCCTGGCGCCGGTCAGCCTGGGTCTTGAGCGTACGCTGACCCTCTTTGAGGGTACGGATCTGTACCAGCAGGCCTTCGTTGTCGCGGTTCAAACGTGTCAACTCGTCCTGCTTGACGATCAGCGTCTGCTGCAACTGGCGCAACTCGATTTGAAGCTGCTGTACCTGCCCTTCATGCCGGCGCTGCTCCTGCTCGCGTTGTTCGCGGCTGGCACTGCGGTAGTGCTCGAGCGCATCGCGGGCGTGCTGGTGCTTGTCTTCAAGGGAGGCGATCTGTTCATCCTTGTCGGCCAGACGCAGCTGCAACTCTCCCACTGATTGATTCAGCGTGGCATTTCGGGTCTGTTCGGTTTGCAAGGTACTGCGTGCAGTGGCCAGCTCGGCAGACTCTGCCGCCAGGGCGGCAGCCTGGATCTGATGCTGCTGTTGCAGCGCTACCAGCGCCTGCTGGCTGATCTGCACCTGGGCCAAGAGTTTTTCTCGCTCGCTCTCGAACCCAGCCTGCGCCTGCACGATGCGCGCTTCCCCTTCCTCGCGGAGCTGCTCGGCCAATTGCTCGACCAGGTTTGCCAGTGCGTCACTCAGGTCAGGTGTACTGGCCGGTGCCGCTGGGTATTGGCTGTTCAGCTCCTTCAAATAGCGGTGAATCGTGGTTTTCGAGCCGGTATTGCCGAGTTCGATGCGTACCGCATCGATACTGGGGTGTACACCACGGGCCAGCAATGTCTGGCGGGCCTTCTGCACTACCGCCTTGTTTATACCGCCACGGGCCATGGGTACTCCTACTATTTCGTATTGTGGTATGTACTACGTGTTTACATGGTATCTGACCCGATAAAATACCGCTTAAAAATCTTGAATATAAGATGAAATAATCACGGCTTATCGCATTTGAAGGAGGTTTTGCGCCGAGAAAAGGCCTTTTGGCGCCTGTACCGGAGCTGGTCTAGCATTCACGTACGTAGCGCTCTCCCTGGCGGACACGCTATAAACAGCAGCTACCCCAACGCGTGCCGATGAAGGATCAAAGCCTTGAACAGCCCCCACAGTCGCGGGTTCCCACTGCAGGTGCTCATCGGCCTGGCAATCATGTTGAGTACCCTGGTGCTAGGGGGTGTTCTCGCCTATCTGGGTTATCGGGGGATCGAGCAGGCATCGCTGGCGGCCTCGGCGAATGCCACCCACCAGCTTGGCCTGACCATCAATGAGCGCGCCCAGCGCTTGATCGATCCGGTGATCAGTTCGATTCACTTGCTGGCGTACGACCCGATCTCGCAAGCCGACACCCTGCCAAAGCGTCTTGAACGCTTGCCCTTGCTGGTGGCAAGCCTGGAAACCAACAAGATGCTCAGCGCGGTGTATGTGGGCTATCCCAACGGCGAGTTCCTGTTGGTACGGGAACTGCGCAGCGAGCAAGTCCAGCAACACCTGCAGGCGCCCCCAGGCGCCACCTATCTAGTGCAAAGCATCAGCCTGGACGGCGTCGGGCAGCTCGTTGGCGAGTGGCGATTCTATGACCGGCAACTGGCCCTGCTCGAAACGACAGTTAGACCTGACTACCACTTCGATCCGCGCACACGCTCCTGGTTTGTCGCAGGCATGGGTTCGCCAAGCTCGGTGCTGACCAAGCCCTATGTGTTCTTTACCACCCGCGAAATAGGCCTGACCGTGGCCCAGCGCAGTATCGACGGTTCAACCGTGCTGGGCATGGATGCGTCGGTGAATGACCTGGGCGGCGAAGTCGAGGATCTGCGCATGACCCCCGGCACCGAAATGGCGGTGGTCGACAGCTCGGGCAGCGTGATCATTTATCAGGACCCGCAACGCGTAGTGGTCAAGGACGGTGACCAACTGCGCTTGTCGCGCCTTCACGAACTGGGCGAAGAAAGCCTCAATTGGTTATTCGCCAGCGACTTTAAAGGTGTCAATGCGCGCCGCTTCCAGGCCGGAGGCAAGCGTTGGTACGGCTTTCAGGTGCCGCTGTCGTCGTTTACCCAACACGATCTGCGCTTGCTCATCGCTATCCCTGCATCCGAACTGCTCGGCGAGGCCCGCCACCTGCTGATCAAGCAAGCTGTATGGGCCACTGCGTTGATTGCCCTGTTGATGCTGGTGGGCTGGGCGCTGGCGCGACGTATCGGCAAGCCTTTGCGCGCATTGACCCGGCAAGTGCGTGCACTGGACAGTTTCGATTTCAATCAGGCCGTAGGGGTCGAGTCGAAGATCAGCGAAGTCAGTGAGCTCAGCCATGTGCTGGGCAACATGTCGCGCACCATCAACAACTTCCAGGCCATCAACCTGACCCTCAGCCGCGAAACCGACCTGGATAACATGCTCAACGGTGTACTCAGGCAATTGGTGCAAGCCACCGCTGTTGAGGGTGGTGCGATCTATTTGCTTGACGATGACTCCGACAATTTACGCCTGGCAGCGCATTGCCGCGGCGATCAGTATCCGCCCGAACTGAGCTTGCGCGTGCATGGCCAGGAAGACCTAAGCGCCGCCGTGGCGCTGGCACTGCGCAGCCAGGCTGAGTACCTGACTGTGGTACTGAACGATCGCGGCGAACGTTTGCTGGGCATTCTGGTACTGCAACTCGCCGCTGCGCAGCAACAACCCGGTGGCGTGCCCCAGGCCTTTCGCCGATTCGTCGAGGAATCCTCAGGCGCCGCTGCGGTGGCCATTGAAACGCGCCAGTTGATCGAAAACCAGCAACGCCTGCTCGACGCCATCATCAAGCTTCTGGCCGACGCCACCGATGCCAAGAGCCCCTACACCGGCGGTCACTGCGAACGTGTGCCGCAACTGGCAGAAATGCTCATGAACGAGGTTATCGCGGCTCGCAGCGGCCCTTATGCGCAGTTTCACATGAATGAACTGGAGCGCTACGAGTTCAAGATCGCGGCCTGGCTCCATGACTGCGGCAAGGTCACCAGCCCCGAGTACGTGGTCGATAAAGCCACCAAGCTGGAAACCTTGTACAACCGTATCCACGAGATTCGCACACGCTTTGAAGTACTCTGGCGCGACGCCGAGCTGGATTATTGGCAAGCCCTGGCCGCTGGCGGTGATAAACAACGCCTGCAACTCTCGCTCGACAACCGCAGGGCCGAGCTGCAGCAGGAGTTTGCCTTCGTTGCCAACGCCAACATCGGTGGCGAGTTCATGAGCGATGAAGACATTCAACGCCTCGAGCAAATCGGCAGTCGCCAATGGCTGCGGCATTTCGATAACCGCCTGGGTGTCTCTCGTGATGAAGCCGAACGGCTGAAATCAGCGCCGCTTTCTAGCTTGCCAGCACCGGAACAGCTGCTGGACGACCGTCCCGAGCACATTGTGCCCTGGGGTGAGCGCAAGCCACCGGTGGACAAACACGATCCGCGCAACATCTGGGGTTTCGACATGCGCCTGCCGGCGCAAGCCTACAACTATGGCGAGCTGTACAACCTGAGCATTCGCCGGGGCACCCTGACCGAGGAGGAGCGTTTCAAAATCAACGAGCACATCGTGCAGACGATCATCATGCTCAACACGTTGCCCTTACCCCGTCACCTCAAGCGCGTGCCAACCATTGCTGGCAATCACCATGAAAAGATGGATGGCAGCGGCTACCCACGTCGGTTGAACCGGGACGACATGAGCATTGCTGAACGGGTGATGGCGATTGCCGACATTTTCGAGGCCCTGAGCGCCGCCGATCGCCCTTACAAACCCGCCAAGACATTGTCCGAGTCAATAAAGATTCTAGGCTTCATGGCCCGCGACCAGCATATCGACGCACAGCTGTTCCGCTTGTTCCTCACCAGTGGCGTGTACCGCACGTATGGCGAAAAATTCCTCCACCGCGACCAACTCGACGAGGTGGATATCCAGCCTTATCTGGCCGCCACAGACGATGTTTAGCGAACGCGACAGCGATCAGCAGCAGTGGGGGTTGCCCAGGCTCAGCGCAAACTTGGCAACTTCTGAAAGCTGGCGACCTGTACCACGCATCCCGGGAACTGAATGCAGGCCGCGACAATAGCTGGTTTGGGTGGTACTGGAGCCAGACCGGCGTAGGCCAGGACAGCCAACGTCAATACCGGTATTGCATAGGCTCGAAGGCTTTTTATTTTCATTGTCTGCTCTCCTCAACCAGTGAACCGCGATTAACCGGCCCGTTTTCCGGGCCGGTTGTCGTTACTCGTTCAACGCTCGTCGACGGTTACAATCTCGCGACGCTCGGCCATGCTTGCCGGCACCAGGTCTTCATCGGTGAAAAACTGCTCGTACCACTCGCGCAACTGGTAAACCGGACCGTCGTTTTCAGCCAGTACCGGTTTGTCGATACGAATCTTGTGCTTCCAGATATCCACGTCCTGATAGAACGAAGCGCGGTTGCCCATGACATAGGCCTGCGCCACTTCGCGGTTCTGTTCCTCACTCCAACCCGGCACACGCTTGACCATGCAACCAAAGCGCAGTTGGAAACTGTCGGGGGTTACCGGTACATGGCTATTGAGCAGGATGGCGTGTACCCGCGCCTCACCGAACATCGAACTCAGGTGGGTAAAGTGCGTAGCCGGACCGTAATACGCCGACGGTGCAATCAAGTCGCCCCCAAGGCGCTCGGAGTCGCCATGGAAAATCTGTCGGCCGATATGACCTTCGAAGACGTTGGCGAAGTATTTCGTCGGGGTGCCGTGGACAGGGCCGAAATGCTGGGCATCGACCAGGTTGTCGACCAGTTCGCGCGGGTTGGTTTCGATGAGCATGGTGTCGATGTTCCACTCATGAATCCACTCGCTGTCGTCCATTTCCTCCAGGTGCGGAATCACAACGCCGTCTTTTGGCAGACGGCCTTCCGGGTTGTTCCAGACGAACAGCAGGTTATTTTCTTCGCAGGTCAACCAGCTGCGTGTCTTGGCCTTGGGTGGAATACGCTTGCAGTACGGAATGTCCACGCATTTGCCGCTGCTGTCGTACTTCCAGTGGTGAAACGGGCACACTACGGTGTCGTTTTCGATGGTGCCCTGAGACAGGTCGGCGCCCATGTGCGGGCAATGGGCATCGAGAATGCTGATTGCGCCTTGGCTGTTGGCGAAGGCCACCAGGCGGGTGCCGAAGATGTTCAGCGTGTGCAGCTTGCCGTCACGGTAGTCGGCGGCATCGCCCAGGCAGTGCCAGCCACGCGCATAGCGGTGGGTGCGCTGGCTGTTTTCGATGCTGAGTTCAGCGAGTTTCGTCATGTTCTTATTCTTCCTCTGGTGGAAACTCCGGGTCGAGCATGGCCCAGGCGTTCAGCCGGTTCGCCCCCTACCCGACATCATTGAGCAGCCTTTGCGGGCTGCTCATCGTTCAAACGGACTAGATCGATGAGCGGGCGTTACTGCCCTGCCCTGCGCGCCGCTTCCGGGCCGAAATCACGCGGGCTGAAGCCGCCTTTATTGAGCACGTAACCATTACGCTGTTCATTGATCAGGTTGAACGCCAGGTAGCTGCCGGCGTTGAGGTCGTGATAAAGGCCAACCCCGGCCTGCGGTACCTGGGATTCATAGGCATAGAAATAGTTGACCATCGAGGTGCGCCACAGCTCGCCACGGTTGTCGTAGTTATCGGCCAGCATCGGGAACCAGGTGTCTTCATCGATGTACAGCTTGCGCTTACCGTACAGGTGGCGATAACCCGGTTTCAGCGTGCCCTCGAGCTCCCAGACACGATGGCGCTCGTAACGCATGGCATCAGGGTTGATGTGCCCTGGCGTCAACAGATCGGCGTACTTGAGGTTGGCTGCGTGCAAACGGTAGGTGTTGTAGGGGATGAACATTTCGCGTTTACCGACGATCTTCCAGTCATAGCGCTGGCCGGACCCGTTGAAAAGCCGCACTTCATCCACGGTGATCGAGCCGCCAGAGCCCGGAAAGGCCATGTCGAAACCGTAGCCTGGCGACTGACGCACCCGGCGGGTACCGGGATCGTAGCGCCAGCTTTGACGCGGCTCGGTCTTGTCGTTCCAGAACTCGGTGCCGGTATTGATTTCACCTTTGTCACGCTGTGGCAGCAGGGTTTCGTTGAGGTAGAACGATGAGTTGCCCACGGTTTCGCCGATTTTGCCCGGCTGCAGCGCGGGCGCGAGGTTGCGAGAGTGCACCCGGCCCCAGTTGATATTGCCGTCCTTGAGCACATAGGCATTGTCGGACACGTATTCCTCGGTCCAGGCGCGCAAGGTAAAAGTCGAGGCATTTTTCAGCAGCTCCAGGCCACTGCGCGGCACCGGAAACGGCGTGCCACCGGTCTTGCCTACAACCCCTTCGCCATCGTCTACCAGGCGCGCCACGCTGGCGTTTTCACGGGTGGCCGCGCAAACCGAGTCGGCGAAGCGAAAGTCGCGGTGGGTGGGATACACCGGGATCTTGAAGCTGGTCGGATACAGCTTAAACAAGGCTTTCTGCCCATCAGACAGGTAGTCGTTGTACTGCCCAAGGTTTTCTGCCGTTATGACGAACAGCGGCTTCTCATCAGGATAAGGGTCGACCGGATGGTTGCCGGTGCCCTTGAACTGGACATGCGGCGGCACCCCCAGCCACTGGCCACTGTAGGGCGGAATGCTGCTGTCGGTGTTGCCGCTCTTGTCTGCGCCCACACAGGTCAGCTCGGTGCCCAGCCGCGCGGCATCCTCGGGAGCAGCGTAAACAGGGCTTGCACCGGCGCACCCCAGCAGCAGGAGTAGCAGCCAGGTGCGGCGCTCGGCCAGTACCTTGGGGGCGAAGGAATTACGCTCGGTCATTGTTGTTCTCCTTGGTTTCCGATGGCGGTGGCCCAGTATCGACAGCGCGACAAAGCCCGAGCATCGTCTGCTCGGACTAGCGCATTTTTACCCCGTCACCCGCGCCATCGTCGGCGGCCCAAGGGCAACCACGCTGTTGAGCAGAATGCGCACCAGCTCGGTCTGGCGCCGCACCCCGGTCTTGGAAAAGATTGCACGCAAATGCGCCCGCGCCGTATTGCGGCGAATGTTGAGGGCCTCCGAGGCTTCCTCGAGCGACAAGCCGTTGGCCAACTCCAGCGCCAGCGCACTTTCAGCCGGGGTCAGGTTGTACAACTGCGCAGTAGCGAGGTTGCTGACCAGCGATTTGCCCACTGCATCGCGTACATACACCACCACGGTCGGCTGACCTTTGCCCTCGACCCGGTCCTGGAACGGGATCAGTTCCACCACTACGCCAAGATTGACCTGCCCAGAGGGTCGTGAAACCGACAACGCAGCCGCATGGCCTGGGCCATTGCTGCCCTGCCGCGCGCGCTGGAACGCATCGCGCAGCAGCCGCGACAACTCGCGGTTATCGCTGGGATAAGTGGCCTCCAACCGGCCACCCACCAGCTTCAGGCCGTCGTTGCTGTCGAGGATTTCGCGGGCCACCGGGTTCAACTGCAGCACGTTGGCACTTTCATCGAGCACGATGGTGGCGACCGACAGCCGACTGATGGCCTGGAAATACAGGCTGCCCAACGACTCACTGCGATCGAGCAATGCGTGCAGGTGCAGGGCGCGACGCAAATGCGGCACGAGCATGGCGCACAGCGCACGCTCAGTTTCGTTGAACATCGGCTGGTCGCGACGGCGGTTGATGCGAATACGCAATTTGCCGCCATCCGGCATGCTGATATCGGCACCGAGCATCTGGTGGCAGCCATATGGCTGGCAGTACAACAGGTAGAACGATGAACCCAGCCACTCGCTTTCGCTCATCAGGTCTTCAATGGTGAACACCTGATCCAGCGGCAGGCTGTTGAACGGCGTGGATTTACTGTAATAGGCATAGTGCTGGATCTCGCCAGCGCCGTTGACATCGCCCACGGCAAGCATCGGCGACAGGTAAGGCTCCTCCACTGCTCGCAAGATCAAGGTCACGATGTTGGCCTGAAAAACCCCCTGCAGCTGACGCAATGATTCGGCCACGCGCCGGGTGTCCAATGCGCCGTCGTAGAGGTTGCCGATAAGCTGTTCATAGTCTTCGACCTCCAGCCCCATCAGCGCCAGAACCTGTGAATTGTGCATAACCCCCCCCGGTAATAATCTCAGTGGCAGCGGGCTTGGCCGGTGATGCGCTTGGTCACCCACATCACCGGCCAGGACAGCCCCTGCTTCAGGCAGTAACTACCTTTGCCTGCGCTACAAGTGGGCGCCCCTGGTTGAACCATGCAGCCAGGGCTGGCAGCAGGAAGATCGCGCCGAGCACGTTAACCAGGAACATGAACGCCAGCAGGATGCCCATGTCGGCCTGCAATTTGAGCGGGGCAAAGGCCCAGGTCCCAACCCCGATGGCCATGGTCAGGGCAGTAAACACTGCAGCGGTGCCGCGTTGGCACATGGCGCGGTAGAACGCTCCGCGCAGATCCACGCCCGCGGCCATCTCGTGCTGGATGCGCTCGTACAGATAAATGCCGTAGTCGACCCCCACCCCGACCCCCAGCGCCATCACCGGCAGCGTGGCAACCTTCAGGCCAATACCGAGCATCGCCATCAATGCGTTGCATAGAATCGCCACCACTGCCAACGGCACCAGAATGCACAGCACCGCGCGCAGTGAGCGGAACGTCAGCAGGCAAAACAACGCCACCGAACAGAACAACGCTGCGAGCATGATCACTTCGGCATGCTTCACAGCCTCGTTCGAGGCCGCCATGACGCCGACGTTGCCGCCCGCCAGTTTGAATTCCACTTCAGAGGCGTGAATGGAGGCGATGATGCGCTTGGCCTCGTTGACCACATGAAAGACTGTCGCGCCTTCGTGATCGTTGAGAAACACCAGGATCTGCATGCGCTTGCAGCCTTCGGTCACTAGACCTGAGTCTGCCGAGTAAGCCAGCGAGCCCTGTTGCAATCCCCGGGAAGAACCTGGAATGGCCGCCCAGCGCGGGTTGCCTTCATTGTTCCCGGCAATCATCTCCTTGCCCATGCCCGCCACGCTTTGTACCGATTGCACGCCCGCCACTGCGCGCATCTGAAAGTCGAATGACTCGACCGCACGCATAACCTTGGGGTTCAGGCAGGCTTCGTCTCCCGCCCGGGCTTGCAGGAACACCGCGAGCACGTCCAGGCCGATGGAGTAGCTGTCGGTGATGCGCTGGTTGTCTTGGTTGTAACGCGAGTCGGCACGCAACTCTGGCGCGCCGACGCCAATATCACCGACCTGCAACTGCCGCGCCTTGAGCACGCCGGCGCCCAGCAGCGCCAGGCTGATGGCAAACACTGCCAGTGCCGGGCCCGGCTCAGCCAGGGCGGATAGGCGCCACCACAATCGATGCCGTGTGGCTCGCGCTTTCGGCAGCGCAGCCCGCGCGGGAAGCGCCAAGCCGGCCAAAATCAGCGGCAACAACATTTTATTGGTGATGATCATCAGCATCACCCCAACACAGGCCGTTACGCCCAGCTCATGAACGATGGGGATGTCGATGAGCATGATCACGGCGAAACCCAGGGCATTCATCAGCAACGCCAAGGCTCCGGGAATGAAGATCGCACAGAAGGCTGAGTGCGCAGCCTGACGTGCATTCGCGCCAGCCAGCACTTCCTGGCGCCAGGCGTTGCTCATCTGCACGGCGTGCGACACACCAATGGAGAAAATCAGGAACGGCACCAGCACCGACATTGGATCGATACCCAGGCCCAGCAGCGGCAACAATCCCAGTAGCCAGACTACCGGCAACAAGGCCACCAGCAACGCCACCAGCGTCAGCACCAGCGAGCGGGTGTACAGCCACAGCAGCAAGGCGGTGATCGCGAACGCCACGGCAAAGAACATCAGCACCGTGTTCAACCCTTCGACTACATCCCCGACCAGCTTGGCAAAACCCACGACGTTGATTTCGATATCGTCATTGCTGTACCGGCTGCGAATGTCTTCCAGACGCTGGGCAATGTCGACATACGACACCGGCTTGCCGGTCTTCGGGTCGGTATCCTGCAGGTCGGCACGTACCAGGGCCGAGCGTTGATCATTGGCCAGCAGTCGACCGATTTGCCCGGCGCGGGCCGCATTGCTGCGGACCTTGGCCAGGTCTTCTGCAGTACCGGCATATTGTGGCGGCACCACCAGATCACCGACATAGCCCTCCTCGGTGATCTCCACGTAGCGCACGTTGGGGGTGAACAGCGACGTCACGCTCGGGCGGCTGACCCCGGAGATGAAAAAAACATCGTCAGTGACCTTCTGCAGCACCTCGAGAAACTGCTGGTTGTAAATGTCGCCCTCACCTTTCCAGTGCACGTTCACCAACAGCCGATTAGCCCCGGTGAACACGCGACTGAAATCGAGGAAATTGAGCATGTATTCATGCCGCACCGGAATCTGCTTGTTAAAACCAGGGTCCAGGCGCACCTGGGTAGCGCTGAAACCAAGGCCCAGACTGAGCAACAGAAACAGCGCCAGCCAGCGGCGGCGGTTATCAAGCAAAAGGTCGGCGCAGCCACGTACGCAGCGTTGCAGCCAAGGAAGGTTCGAGGTCATGAGAAACTCACTGTGCATGAGCGGCCAAGCCGCCGTCCGGGCCCTGGGAAACACCGCGCTCACCGGCCACGAGCAAATGCCTGGCATTGAGGGCCACCGCTGAGGTCAGCGTGCCCAGGCCACTGCGCCGGCTACGTTCAACAAGCTGCCCTTGTCCATCGAGATGGATCAGCTGACTGCCCGCGCCCACCAATACAACGCCTGCTTCGCCCGGCAACCGTGCATGCCCATAAATGGGCTGACTGCTGTCGAGGGCAACACGCTGCCAGCTGTCGCCGAAGTCCACGCTGCGAAATACCTGTCCGCGCATGCCGTAGGCCACCCAGTGCGAGGCCGAGAGGCTGACCACACCGAACAACGAGCCGTTATAGAACGGCGCAAGCTGTTGCCAGTTGCGCCCCGCGTCATCCGAGCGCAGCACCAGGCCTTGCTCGCCAACCAGCATGCGCCGGCCCTGGCGATCACCATCCATGCCGTTGAAATGCGCACCATCACCGGGCAACTCCCGTGCGTGCCAATGCTCGCCGGCGTCGCTGGACTCCAGGTACTTGCCGTAGCTGCCGTAAGCCGCCACCTGCTGACCATCCCCGCTCCACACACCGAGCAAGGGCTCGCCGAGGTCGGCGTCATAATGGGCTTCCTGCCAGGTGACGCCACGGTCTTGCGAGCGCGCAATCAAGCCGTCGTGGCCGACGGCTATCAACGTCTGCGGGTTCAAGGCAATCAGGCCGGTGAGTGTCGCCTCACGCTCAAGGGAGACTCGCGTCGAATGCCAGGAGCGTCCACTGTCGAGGCTGGTCAGCAAGGTGCCGCGCTCACCTGCGGCCAATAGCTGCTGGCCATTGACCAGCAAGGTGTTGACCTGCACGCGGTCCACCTGCAACTGCGTGGCCAGTAGCGGTGCCGGGTTGCGCGGAGCGAAGGCGAAAGCCACTGCTGCCAACACCACGCCGCTGACGGCGTATCCAATCAGCTGGCGCATTGCGCAGTCCTCCGGGAACGTCGTGGAAGTAGGCACATGGGGCGTCGATCCTGTTGTTATTGTTACCAGGATCATCAGCTCGCCCCGCCGGCCCTACATCGTCCAAACGGCTTAGCCGGCCAGGGCCTGGCGGCGGTGATTGAAGTGTGTTGTGCGTGCTATTACTGTTGGCCGACCGAGAAGTCATGCCCCCAGATGCTCACGCGGGTGAACTCGAACGCCGCATGCTCCGCCCAGTCAACCTGTAGGCCCCCACAGCCATACTCCAGGTCAAAGCCCGACGGCGTTTTCATATAGAAGCTGGTCATGTGGTCGTTCAGGTGCTGGCCGAGTGTCGCCGACAACGGCACGTCATGGGCCAGCAGGCGGTCGTGGGCACGCCCGACCTCGGTCATCGAGTCGACTTCGACCATCACATGCACGCAGCCAGACGGCACCGGATACTCTGCCAATGCCAGGCTGTGGTGACGGGCGTTGCGACAATGCAGAAAGTGGATGCGGATCGGCGGCGCCGAAGGGTCCGGGCGGAAGTTGAAAATATCCGACAGTTCAAAGCCCAGTACCTGCTTGGCAAAGGCCAGGGTTGCGTCAAAATTCGGGGCCGGAAGCACGGTATGGCCCAGGCCCATGTCGCCAGTAACAAAACGCGGCACGCCCTGAGGTGAGACAAAGGGCTGACAGTCGGAGCGATGCCCCCAACTCAATTCATGGCAATTACCCGAAGGGTCGCTAAGGCTGACCAGCGCCTGGACACCTCGTTGCTCGATCTGCTCGGCGCTACCGGGTTGCCACTCGATACCCTGCGCATCGAGATGCGCCAAGGCAGCCTTATAAGCCGATTCCGAGGCCAGTTCCCAACCTGAAGCCACGTAGCGTGCCTCGCTGCCCTCGACCACCAGCATACGAAACGGACGCGCGTCCATTTTCACGTACAGGCCACCTGCTGGCGCCTCGCTGACCTGCATGCCGAGAACATCCTCGGCGTAGCGTTGCCACTGGCTGAGGTTGTTGCTCATGGCGACGAAATAGCTCAAACCGCGAATCTCGATCATGCCGCTGCTCCTTATAGGGCAAATTCGGTAGTGGCGGTCATTCTGCGAAGCGCGGCAGTGGGCCCTCATCGTCCGTTGAGACTACTTGCCGTGTAGTAGCGCAGACTAGTCCGTTTCAATGATTCGCCACTAAAAGCACCGCTCCTAGACTCAAGCTTCTATCCGCCGCACCGAGTCGACACCCATGGAGTTCGCATTCAACCAAGAACAACTGATGATTCAGGACAGCGCTGCGCGCTTTCTCGCCCAGGTCAGCGACTCCCATGCGGTGCGCGCCGCCATGTCCCGGCCTGAAGGTTATGACCCCACGTTATGGCAGCGCATTGGCGAAGAGCTCTACTGGCCTGCGTTGATCATTCCCGAGCGCTTCGGTGGTTTAGGGCTGGGCTTTGCCGAGCTGGCGATCCTGCTGGAACAGAGCGGTCGTCACCTGCTGTGTGCACCCTTGTTGGCGACTACCTGCCTGGCGACGCCAGCGCTGCTGCTGGCCAGCAACCCGGCGTTGCAAGATCGCTGGCTCGGCGCGATTGCCGCCGGCGCCAGTGCCACCCTGGCGTTCGCCAGTACGCCTGGCCTCGGTGCCGACAGCGTGCAGGTGCAAGCCGTTGCCGATGTGCAGGGGTACCGTTTGAACGGCAGTTACCTGCAGGTCATCGACGGCAACCAGGCTCAGCTACTGATCGTTGCGGCGCGCACCCCCGGCAGCGCGGGCGAAGCTGGCATCAGCTTATTTGCCCTGCCCGCCGACAGCACTGGCGTTCAACGTCACGCGCTGCCAACCCTCGACCAGACCCGCCGCCTGGCGCGCATCGAGCTGCACGACGTCAGCGTCAGTCCTGCGCAGTTGCTCAGCGATGCAGGCCAAGGCTGGCCGCTGTTGCGTGACGTACTGCAGATCGGCGCAATCGGTCTGGCCGCCGAGCAAAGCGGTGGCGCACAGCAGGTGCTGGAACTGACCCTGGACTACATCGGCGAGCGGCGCCAGTTCGGTCGGACCATCGCCAGTTTTCAGGCCATCAAGCACCGTTGCGCCGATCTCATGCTGCAGCTTGAATGCGCCCGATCTGCGGCGTGGTATGCCGCCTGCGTCGCCCAGGAACGTCTTGACCGCAATGGCGATAGCAGCGTTGCCAGTGAACTTCTGGAGGCCGCGGCCACCGCACAGATACACGCCAGTGAAGCCTTCTTCAACTGCGCGGCCGAGTCGATCCAGCTACACGGCGGTGTCGGCTTTACCTGGGAATACGACCCGCACCTGTATTTCAAACGCGCCCGCGCCAGCGAGCAGCTGCTGGGCAGCCCTGCCTTGCACCGTGAACGCCTGGCGGCGCAGTTATTGGGAGAATTGCAATGAAGATCGCATTCAGCGCCGCTGATGAAGCGTTCCGCACAGAGGTCGCCCAGTGGCTGGCCGAACACCTGCAAGGCGAATTTGCCGCCCTGCGCTTTCGCGGCGGACCGGGGGATGAGCACAGTTTTCCCGAACAACGCAAAGCCTGGGAGCGTGCGTTGGCAGCCGGTGGCTGGATCGGCGTGGGTTGGACCGAGGCCGACGGTGGTCGCGGGTTAAGCCTGAGCCGTCAGGTAATCTTCCACGAAGAGTACGCCCGAGCTGGTGGACCAGGGCGCATGGGCCACATAGGTGAAGGCCTGGTTGGCCCAACCTTGGCTGCGTTCGGCAGCGCGGCGCAAAAGCAGCGTTTTCTGCCAGGCATCCTCAGTGGTACGCAGTTCTGGTGCCAGGGCTATTCGGAACCGGGCGCGGGCTCGGACCTGGCCAACGTTCAAACCCGTGCACGGCTGGATGACAGTGGCGAGCATTGGCTGATCAGCGGGCAAAAAGTCTGGACCTCACTCGCTCACGAAGCCGATTGGTGCTTCGTATTGGCCCGTACCCAAGCGGGTAGCCAGGGTCATCACGGGTTGTCGTTCTTGCTGGTACCGATGGATCAGGCGCAGATTCGCGTACAGCCAATCCAGCAACTGACCGGTACCAGTGAGTTCAACGAAGTGTTCTTCGACCAGGCGCGCACCGCCAGCGACAACATGATTGGCCTGCCGGGCGAAGGCTGGAAGATAGCCATGGCCCTGCTGGGTTTCGAGCGTGGCGCTTCGACGCTGGGCCAGCAAATGCAGTTTCACAACGAACTGGAAGAAATCATCGCCGTGGCCAAACGCAATGGCGCAGCGCAAGACCCGCTGATGCGCCAGCGTATCGCCCAGGCCTGGGCCGGATTGAAAGTACTGCGCTACAACTCGTTGCGCATGCTTTCCGGAGCCCAGGACGGTAGCCTGCGGCGCGAAGCGATGATCTACAAACTGGCTTGGTCCAACTGGCATGCAGCGCTGGGCAAACTGGCAATGGATGTACTGGGCGAAGAAGCCGAAGTGCTTGAAGCTGCACCGTATCAACTGAGCCGATTGCAGGCCCTGTTCCTGTTCAGCCGGGCCGACACCGTGTATGGCGGCAGCAACGAAATCCAGCGCAACATCATCGCCGAACGCGCCCTGAACATGCCCCGCGAACCCCGAGCCTGACCCCCGCGCAGCCCTCTCCCCCCGGAGAGGGACATCTCAACCCACACTAGAGGCGCGCCGGATCTGCACCTGATCCGCTGTTGACCTGCTTTTGACCTGTTTTTGACCTGTTTTTGATCTGCTTTTGATCTGCTTTTGACCTTGATCTACCCGCCCCGTTAACCAGAAGGGCCGAGTGAAGGTGTTGCGAAAGGGCGAGCGCGCAGCGCCTTCGGCCCCAGCCGAAGTTGCGAATCGTAGTGTTGCTTGCAACGCGTAGATCGCAATGCCCTGAAGCGACACCGTAGCGAGGGTACCCGAAGCGCAGCGTAGGGCCCCTGGTGGGGCAAGCCCTTTGCTTACTTTGGGGCGACTGCCAAAGTAAGGCGCCGTAAGGGCGCAAAGGTGACTCAACGCCACCAAAGCAAATGGATCAGCACCCAATTGAAGCGCCACATCGCCAGACAAACCCGCCCCCAAGCTGAGTTGAAAATTAAATTCGCCCTGCTAAAAAGCCAGAGCGAAAAAAATCAAAACCGCAGGCGACCCCAACTACCTCACCCGAATCTTCGGCTCCGAAGCGTCACGCCGCATCGTCAACAGAAACGCCTCCAACGGAGCAGGTTCGGCAATTTGCGGCAACGCATCCTTATCCGGCCGCTGAGCCCAGAACGCATCCCAGGACGGAAACAACTCATGAAAACTACCGGCATAGGGCTCCCGCCCTGGCCAACGCATTTTCATCCCCCCAATCGGCGGCTTGTTGAGATCGGTAGCGTACCAGTAGCACGGCAAGCGACGACGGAAACACCAACGCCCGTCTACCCGCTCATAATCATCCCAGTACAACATCTGCATGATCACCCACTCAGCCCCGGTCTCATGCTCATTCTTGGAATAGACCACACCCGTGGCATGGTCGGCATCGCTGAACTCGATGATGTGCTGGCCCAAGTGATGCGAGGTGCCGTGAAACTGGCGGCGCATGGTTTCGTCCAGCCAGGCCTTGAAGTGCCCACGGCCCTGCTTGTCGCGACCAACCTTGACGTCCGGGACAAAACAGTTAGCCATGGCGTCCATGTCGCGCATGTCCAGGGCCAGGGCGTACTTGCCGGCCAGTTGGCGGATCGCATCCAGCGACTCCAGGCGGTCGATGCGCTCGTGCAGCGAGGTCGTGTCCATAGTCATCAATCCAGCACCGTGTACAGATCCGAACTGCGACCGCCATCCACCGCAAGGCTGGCACCGGTAACGTAGGACGCCTCATCACTGGCCAGAAACAGGATCGCATTGGCCAGCTCCAGCGGCAGCCCGACGCGCTTCATTGGAATGACTTTCTCGGTATTGCGGCGCGTTTTTTCGTCCGTGAGCATGCCGGCGGTGGCCGGGGTATCGACAACCCCGGGGATTACCACGTTGCAACGAATGTTGTGCGCTGCACCTTCGCTGGCCACTGCGCGACTGAAGTTGATCACCGCCGCTTTGGCGGCCGAGTAGCCTGCCATCCAGGCGGTGCCGAACAGGCCGCAGATCGAGGCGATATTGACGATAGCGCCGCCACCCTGGTCCTTCATCAGGCGCATGGCCGTGCGGGTACCCCAGAAGGTGCCATCAACCGTGGTGCTGAAATTGGCATGCCAGTCGGCGGTCGACAGTGTATCGACGCCGCCCCAGGTGTAGGCCATGGCGTTGTTAACGAGGATATCCAGGCGCCCGTGGCGCCGGGCTGCAGCTTCCAGGGCGCCAACATAGGCGTGTTCGTCACTGACATCAGCCACGGCGATATCGCCCTGCCCGCCCGCAGCCTGGATCTGTTCCAGCACGTCTTGCAAAGGTTGCTCACGCCGCCCACACAGCACAACCGTGGCGCCTTCTACGGCAAAGCGCAACGCCGTGGCCTGACCGATGCCGGAGCCGGCACCGGTGATAAACGCGATTTTGCCTGCTAGTCGCTTGCTCATTGATATCCCCTCAGATAAAGGCCATGCCGCCGTTGACCGCGATGTTCTGTCCGGTGATGAAGCTGGCATCATCACCCGCCAGGAACACCGCAACCCCGGCGATCTCGTCGGTTTCGCACAAACGCCCCAGTGGCACGTTTTTAAGCATCGCCTGCATGTGTTCTTCAGCAACACCGGCCATCATCGGTGTGTTGGTTGGGCCCGGTACCAGGCTGTTGACACGAATACCGCTGGGCGCCAGTTCGCGCGCGATCGATCGGGTCAGGCCCATGACGCCTGCCTTGGAAGCGCAGTAGTGGCTGGGGCCCTCACCGGTAAGTGCGGCGGTGCTGGAAAGGTTGATGATCACCCCTTTGCGCGCGCCCTTGACCATCAACTTCGCGCCCTCGCGGCAGCACAGAAAGGTCCCGCCGAGGTTCACCCCGATCACGCGGGCCCAGCTCTCGTCCGGAGTTTCGAGGAAGCTGTCGAAGGCGCCGACACCGGCATTGTTGACGAGAATATCGAGTCCGCCGAAACGCGCCTCGACCTGGCCCATGGCATCTGCCACCGAGGCTGCGTCAGCCACGTTGCATGCCAGGGCCAGCACGCGGTCATCGAGGTCGGTCAAGTCCGCCAGGCTGTCGAGCAGCGCCGCCTGATTCAGGTCTACCGCAACCACCTTGGCGCCTTCAGCGACAAAACGGCGAACCATGGCCTGGCCCATTCCTTGTCCCGCGCCTGTGACAAAGGCGACTTTGTTCAGCAACTTCATAGCGTTCTCCTGCAGTACCGTGCTTAGAAGCCCGCTGAACACCCAGCAGGCCGGTCACCTGCATGATTGGGTGCCGACTCGCTGCAAACATCGTCCGATAGGACTAGCGCCCGCACACAACCAACACACACTTTTACGCCTACTGCTCAAGCCGGCTGGCGGTTGAGCTCGGCATTGCCAGGTTGGCCCAACACACAGGACGTGCCGCCCGGTGTGTACATCATTGCCACGCAGCGGTTGCAGGCGGTACAAATCGAGTTTTTGCTGGCGCCGGTAGCAAGCTTCTCAACATAGTCCGGCTCGGCCAGAAGCACCCGCCCCATGGCCACCAGATCAAAACCCTCGGCCATGACCTGCTCGATACTGGCAAGGCTCTTGGCGCCGCCCAGGTAGGCCAGGGGCATTCTCACCGCCGCGCGCACCTTGCGTGCATGTTCAAGCAAGTACAGTTCGCGAAACTCCACCGTGGGGTCGCGCAGGCGCTGAATCTTCATGGCCAGGGCAATCAGCGGGTTTTTCTGCTGCACTCGATTCTCCTTGGGGAATGAAGAACCAAACATGGTGGTGATCGACTCGGCGTTCATTCCGGCACTGAGTACCAACAGGTGGGCGCCCTCGCGCTCCAGCATCCGCGCTATCTGTGCCCCGTCCTCGGCGCTGTTGCCGGCCCGTACGCCTTCGGTAACGCTGTATTTGCAGATAACCGCAAGGTCACGTCCGACCGCGTCGAGTACCGCCCGTAGCACTCGACAGGGAAAGCGCAGGCGGTTTTCCAGGCAGCCGCCGTAATGGTCCCGGCGCTTGTTGTACATCGGCGAGATGAACTGGCTGAGCAAGTAGCCATGGCCCATGTGGATTTCCACGGCGTCAAAACCGGCTTCCCGGGCCAGGCGCGCACCGTTGGCAAAGTCTTCTATCACCTCGCGCATGTCGGCCTCGGTCATGGCCTGCTTGAAGAACATGCCGCTCATCATGCCGATTTTGTTGAAGCCACCGCTGGCAGACAGCGGGTAACGGCTGCTGCGCTCGTGCAGGAAGGTAAAGCAGCCACCGTGGGTGATCTGCGCACTGACCAGGCCGCCCTGCTGGTGCACGGCATCGGTCAGCGCTTTGAAGTGAGGAAGGCTTTCGCGGGTCAACGTCAACTGGTTGGGCAAGGTGCGCCCATCCTTGCTGACCGCACAATAGGCCACAGTCGTCATTGCTACCGCGCCGCGGGCAAGCCCGGCATGCAGCTTGACGAGCAGTTTGGAAGGCAGACCCTGGGTGCTCATGCCTTCGTTGGTCGCCGCCTTGATGAAGCGGTTTTTCAACGTCAGTGGCCCGATATCGATCGGGCTGAAGGGAGATGTGTGCATGGCGGGCCGTTTCCTCAGAAAGTGTATTTAGCGTTGAACGACAGGTAGTCGCGGTCAGCCAGCATTCGGCCTTGGGCGATGTCGGGTGAGCTGAGGTAGGCGACGTAGGTCAGGCCAACCTGGAAGTTGCCCAGGTACTTGAAGTCGCCACCGACGGTAAGGCGCTTTTCATCTCGACCCAGGCCCTGATAGGCACTGCCATCGATGTTTTGCGTCCACACCAGGCGTGTGGTCAGGTCCAGGCCATCGGCAATGCCCAGGTAATCCATATAAGTACCTATACCGAGCAGGGTCTGGCCGCGGGTCTGGGTTTTCGACTCGAAGTTGTCGAAACTGCCATCGACACCCGCTCCGCCACCGCTGATGTGCAGGGTGTCGACGCCATCGATACGCTGGTGCACCACCTCGGCCATGACCGTGGTCTGCTGCGCAAGAAGGCTGGGGCCAAGGATGTAGCTGCCATTGAGGTTGCCCTGCCACAACTGGCCACGGGCCGGCGCGCCGTTATCCAGGTACACCGCAGCGCCATCGCGGTAGCTCAGGTCGCCGGCAAACTGCACCGAGTCACCCACCTTGGAGCTGAAGCTCACGCCGGTCAGTTCGACGTCGTCGAAGTATCCGATGCGATAGGCCGGGCCGCTGCCGGCACGGGCATACTTGCCTACACCGCTGAGCGAGGAATATTGCGTCTGGCCGCTGAAGTCGAAGAACAGCGCGCCGACGCGCTCGTGATAACGGTAGTGAAACAGCCCGACCTCGGTGTTCTCGGTTAACCGATACCGCACACCCAGGCCCCATTGGCCGCTGTCGCGCGGTTCGACATCGCCGGCGTAATTGACTGCCGTGAAGCTGGTGTCTGGCAAACTGTTGATCACCCCGGCGCCAAGCCGGTAGAACTCGGCGCCTGGCCCGAACGTATCGCTGCCAAAATAATCGCCAACCGGGTTGAGTTGGGTTTTTTCCCATTCGTACTGGTAGAAGCCCACCAGCGCGAGGTCTTCGTTGAGCGACCAGGACGCCGAGATTTGCCCGACGGGCAGGTACGCGTCCTTGGCCTCGGTGCCGGGCACGTTGAATTTGGTCGCATCAACCGGTGCCTGGCCTTGGCTGATGTTGGCCCAGAACAGGCTCTCGCCCCAGGCCACCAGATGCCGGCCGGCCTTGATCGACAGGTACTGGTTCTGGGCGACATCGAAGTTGCCGTACACATAGGCATCAAGCAAGCGCGCCTTGCTGCCGCTCAGGCGTCGGGTGTCTTCGACAAAGCCGTCATGTCGACCGATCTTGTTCACGGTGTCGGGCGAGTCGTTGTCGTTGCGGTTGTGATAAACGTCATCGTAGAAATGACTACCGCGCAGCACCGCACCGAGGTTGTCGTGCTTGAGCAGCAGCTCACCGAACAGGCTGACGCGGTTGGTGATCAGCGCACCACGGTCGAAGTTACGTGTACCGTCATCATTGTTGAGGTCGTTGAGATATTCGTGGGCGGGCTTGGCGGTACGCATTGACGCCGTGTAGTTGACCGTCAGCGATGAGTCCAGGGTGGTGTTTTCACCCAGCTCCAGGCGTGGCCCGGCATTGGCCTGGCAACAGACTACGGTCAATGTCAGCAGCAGCCCACCATGCGTTGCGTTGTACCTAGACATGCAACAATCCTTTTTTGTTGTTTTAGGGTGACCTGCGCAGAGTGAAACGCCGTATCGGGGTGAGCATCATCCATTTGGCCTAGGCCAACTGACCCGCCGACCCGCCCGGCGTTAGTCCGTTGAGACGATGCCGCCTGCCCGAGGCGCGGGGAATACTCCCGTCATCGTCCAACGGGAGAACAGTCCATGAGTATCCTGCAACGCTTTCAACTGCCCGGCAGTGTTGCCATTGTCACCGGCAGTGGTCGCGGCATCGGTCGTGCCATTGCCCTGGCGTATGCCGAAGCCGGCGCCGATGTGATCTGCAGTGCGCGAAGCGCCGAGGACATCGAGCGGGTTGCCGACGAGGTGCGCAGCCTTGGCCGCCGCGCCCTGGCCATTGCTTGCGACGTCAACGACAGCGAGCAACGCCTGGCCTTGGTGCGTCAGAGCCAGGAACAGTTCGGGCGCATCACCCACCTGGTCAACAATGCCGGCGGCGGTGGCCCCAACGATGCCCTGCAGATGAGCCCGGAGCAGTTCGAGCAGATCCTGCGCTTCAACGTCACCAGTACCTATGCCTTGTGCCAACTGTGTGTGCCGCTGATGCGTGAAGCCGGGGGCGGCAACATCATCAACGTAAGCTCGGTGGCGGCGCGCTATGCCCAACGCCAGTTCAGCGCCTATGGCACTGCCAAAGCGGCTTTGAGCCACCTGACCCGCCTGCTGGCCCAGGATTTCGCCCCCCAGGTGCGCGTCAACGCCGTCGCCCCGGGGCCAACCATGACTGAAGCCTTGAACAAGGTCATGCCGGCAGCCATGCGTGAGGCGATGGAAACCAACACCCCGCTCAAATGCCTGGGCAGCCCGCAAGACATCGCTGCCGCTGCCCTCTACCTGGCCAGCCCGGCTTCGGCCTGGGTCACCGGCAAAATCATTGATGTCGATGGCGGCGCCGACAGTAGCGTCTGGCCTGCCTGAGAACCCTTTTTGTGCCGGTGCCCTGGCCCCTTGGGACCGGCTTTTTTATTCCTTCCACAGAGCGAAGCCGCCATGGATGCCTCCCTGATCACCGCCCTGGGCGATGAACTGTTCAATGCCTTGCGTGGGCGCACCACCCTCGCGCCGCTTACTCAGCGCCACCCGGCCATCAGCCTGGACCAGGCCTACCGCATTTCGCTGCGTTTTCTGCAGCGGCGTGAAGCCCTGGGTGAACGGGTTATCGGCAAGAAAATCGGCGTTACCAGCCGCGCCGTGCAACAGATGCTCGATGTGCACCAACCCGACTTCGGCTTTCTTACCGATGCCATGCAAGTGGACGATGGCAGCGAAATCAGTTTTGCCCGCTATCAGCTGATCCAGCCAAGGGCCGAAGGTGAGATAGCGTTCATTCTCGGCGAAGACCTCAAAGGCCCCGGCATTCGCGCCGCGGACGTTCTGGCCGCAAGCCAGTCGGTGGCGCCGTGCTTCGAGATTGTTGATTCACGCATCGACAACTGGCAGATCCGCATCCAGGACACCGTGGCCGATAACGCCTCGTGCGGCGTGTTCGCACTGGGTGAACAGCGCATCGATCCGCGTGGCCTGGACTTGGCCCGGGTCGAGATGCACATGCTCAAGAACGGTCAACCTGCCGGTAGCGGCCTCGGTTCGGCGGTCCAGGGGCACCCATGCGAAGCCGTGGCATGGCTCGCCAATACCCTTGGTGAGCTGGGCATTCCATTTCGCAAAGGCGAAATCATTCTCTCCGGCGCTCTGGCACCACTGGTGCCGTTGATCCCCGGTGATCGCATCAACCTGTCGATGAGCGGCCTGGGTAACGCCAGCCTGCGCTTTGTCGCCTGACAGGCAACCCTCCTTTCCTCATTCCAGGAGCGATAAACCATGAGCAAAAAGATCAAATGCGCGCTGATCGGGCCGGGCAATATCGGCACCGACCTGCTCTACAAACTGATGCGCAGCGAGGTGCTGGAGCCGGTCTGGATGGTGGGTATCGAAGCCGGCTCGGAAGGTCTGCAGCGCGCTCGTGAGCTGGGCCTGAAAACCACCGCCGATGGCGTCGACGGGCTGTTGCCCCATGTGCTGGAAGACCAGGTGCAGATTGCCTTCGATGCCACCTCCGCCTACGTTCATGCCGAAAACTCGCGCAAGCTCAACGCCCTCGGTGTGTTGATGATCGACCTGACCCCGTGCGCCATCGGCCCCTACTGCGTACCGCCGGTCAACCTCAAGGCCAACCTTGCCCGTGGCGAGATGAACGTCAACATGGTCACCTGTGGTGGCCAGGCGACGATTCCGCTGGTCGCGGCGGTGTCCAGTGTGCAGCCGGTGGACTATGCCGAAATCATCGCCACCGCCGCCTCTAAATCGGTCGGCCCAGGCACGCGCAAGAACATCGATGAGTTCACCCGCACTACCGCGCGTGCCGTCGAGCAGGTTGGCGGCGCGAAACAAGGCAAGGCAATCATCATCGTCAACCCGGCCGAGCCGCCACTGATCATGCGCGATACCGTGCATTGCCTGACCGCCGACACCCCGGACGAGGCAGCCATTCGCGCCGCCATCGCGGCAATGATCGAACAGGTTCAGGGCTATGTGCCTGGCTACAAGCTGGTCAACGGCCCGGTGTTCGATGGCAACCGGGTATCGATCTTCATGGAAGTCGAGGGCTTGGGCGACTACCTGCCCAAGTACGCCGGCAACCTCGACATCATGACTGCCGCAGCAGCACGCACGGCCGAGATGTTTGCAGAAGAAATCATCAAGGGTGAACTGGTGCTGCGCGCCAGCGCCGAACCCGCCACTGCATAAGGAAAACGCTCATGGAACTTAGCGGCAAGCAAATCACCGTTCATGACATGTGCCTGCGTGACGGCATGCACCCCAAACGTCACCGCATCAGTTTGCAGCAGATGAAAGACATCGCCTGCGGCCTGGACCAGGCCGGTGTGCCCCTGATTGAAGTGACCCATGGCGACGGCCTGGGTGGCAGCTCGGTGAACTACGGGTTTCCGGCGCACAGCGATGAGGAATACCTGTCGGCGGTGATTCCGTTGATGAAGAACGCCAAGGTGTCGGCGCTGCTTCTGCCCGGTATCGGCACCGTCGATCACTTGAAAATGGCCTACGAACTGGGCGTCAACACCATCCGTGTGGCCACCCACTGTACCGAGGCGGATGTCAGCGAGCAGCACATTTCCCATGCCCGCAAGCTGGGCATGGATACCGTCGGCTTTCTCATGATGGCGCACATGAACAGCCCCGAGGGCCTGGTCAAGCAAGGATTGCTGATGGAAAGCTACGGCGCCAACTGCATCTACCTCACCGACTCGGCCGGCTACCTGCTGCCCCATGATGTCAGCTCACGGGTAGCCGCCATGCGCGCAGCGCTCAAACCGCAGACCGAGATCGGTTTTCATGGTCACCATAACCTGTCCATGGGCGTCGCCAACTCCATCGCAGCGATTGCAGCAGGCGCTCGGCGAATCGACGCCGCCTGTGCCGGGCTGGGTGCCGGTGCGGGCAATACACCGATGGAAGTGCTGGTGGCGGTGTGTGACCGCATGGGCATCGAGACCGGCGTCAGCGTGTTTGGCATTCAGGACGTGGCCGAAGATCTGGTGGTGCCGATCATGGACTTCCCGATTCGCAGCGACCGCGATGCATTGACCATGGGCTACGCCGGGGTTTATGGATCGTTCCTGCTGTTTGCCAAGCGTGCCGAGCAGAAATACGGCGTGCCGGCACGGGAGATTCTGGTGGAGATGGGACGCCGCGGAATGGTCGGTGGGCAAGAGGACATGATCGAGGATACCGCGATGACATTGGCGCGGCTGCGGGCTTGACCTGCTGGGTCGTCAAAAACGCCGGCTGTTGACAGCCGGCGTTTTTACTTCAACTGTAATGTGCGCTGGCCGATCAGCGCCAATCCGCAACAATCCCCTGCTCCAGCGCCAGTGACTGCGCGGCGATGGTGCGGCGTTGATAGTTGGGTGCCTCGGGTGCAGTGGCCAGCCACAGCATGACTTGGGCCGGTACTTCTGGCGGGGCAATGCCCGCGCGCAAGGCAATCACGCCCTGGTCACCGATAGTCGCCTTGAGCGCCTCGGTACTCACCACACCTGGGTTGAGGGTATAGGCGCGAATACCGCGCTCGCCCAGTTCCGTCGCCAGTACGCCTGCCAACCGCGACACCGCAGCCTTGCCAGCGCCATAGGCATAGCCCCAGCCACCTTTGTCTGCCGCCACCGGAGGGTCGCTCTCGCCAGCGCCGGAGGTCACGTTGATAACCACTCCGCCACCTTGCTGCAACATTTGCTCCGCCACCGCCCGGGTCAACAGGAAGGGTGTGAGCAGGTAGCCGTGGAAAACGCGCTCAAGGGTCTCGGCTTGCAACGCCAGAAAGCCGCTGTTGAGGTCGCGCCCCTGATAGATCGCATTGTTGACCAGCACATCGATGCGGCCAAATTCGGCGATCACGCGCGCACAAGCATCCAGTGCAGAAGCACTGTCAAGCAGGTCCATCGGCACCACCAGCACTTTGCGACCCAGGGCCCGGATTTCGGCGGCGGTGCTGTTCAAACTGCCGGTCAGCGGCGCGCCCGATGCATCACGCAAGGCATGCTCGTGCTGCTCGCCTTCATCGACAGTACGGGCGCTGATCGCCAGATCGAAACCGGCGCGGGCAAATGCCAGCGCCGCCTCACGGCCGATGCCACGGCTGGCGCCGGTGATGAATGCCACTTTGTTCATGGGGCTTCCTTCTAGGAACGTTGCGAATCGTAGGTGCCGCCTAGGCCTGTCGGCGCGTTGCCAAGGTCAAGGGGGGTACTTGAAGCGTGGCTTTAGCCGCGACCTTGAGGGTCGCCTGCGGCTTACCCAGGGCCACCACACTGTTGAGCAGAATGCGCACCAGTTCGGTTTGGCGGCGTACGCCAGTCTTGGAGAAGATCGAACGCAGGTGCGCCCGTGCCGTGTTGCGCCGGATATTCAACGACTCGGCAGCCTCTTCCAGCGACAAACCGTTGGCCAGTTCCATCGCCAGGGCCGTCTCGGCCTTGGTCAGGTTGAACAGTTGCTTGGTCACCACATCGCTGGCCAGGGATTTGCTCGCCGCATCGCGGATGTACACCAGAGCAGCCGGCTTGCCCTTCTCGTCAGCCCAATCCAGTGAGGGTATCGGCTCGACCACCAACCCCAGATTGACTTGCCCGGATGGGCGGCTCACCGACATCGCATCGGCACTTTTTGCAGTGCCCTCGGCAAAGGCGGCACGAATAAGACGCTGCAGCTCGCGATTATCGCTTGGGTACGTCGCCTCCAGGCGTCCGCCTACCAGTTTCAGGCCATCGCCACTGGCAAGAATGCCCTGCGCCACCGGATTGACCCGCAGCACACTGCCGCATTCATCCAGCACCAGGGTAGCCACCGACAGACGACTGATAGCCTGGGCGTACAGTTCGCTGAGCGACTCGCTGCGATCGAGCAGGTTGTGAATGTTCAGGGCTCGGCGCAGGTGCGGCACGAACATGCTGCACAGGGCACGCTCCTTGGCGCAGAAGTTGGGCGAGGACTTGGGCCGGGTGATACGAAAGCGCAACTTGCCGCCATCTGGCGTGGAAATGTCAGCGCCCATCACGTGATAGACGTTCTGCTGGCTGCAATACATCTTGAAGTAGGCGTTTTGCTCCCACTGCGCCGAGGACATGATGTCATCGACGGTGAACACCTGGTCCGGCGCCTGGTTGGTAAAGGGTGTATGGGTTTGCGGGTAGGCCATGTAGATGACTTCGCCCTCGCCTTCGATATCTCCGGCGATGATCATCACACCCATGTCGGGCTGATCGGGAACCCGCAGAATCAAGGTGACGTAGTTGGCCTTGAATGCTGTACGCAGGTTTTCCAGGGTACGGGCCATCGGCTTGGGATCGAGTGCGCCATCGTAGATGTCGCCAACCAGACGGTCGTAGCCAGCAAGGTCCAGGCCCAATTGGGCCAGTGCATCGTGAGTCAACACAGAATTTTCCACTGTCGTCTCCTTGCTCGGGTAAGGCCCACTGGCCTCCCCTTGTTATTTTTATTGTTTTGGCAGCGGGGCAAGCCCGCGGTAACGCGTGTACAAATTGCACGTTGGCGCTTGCCGCGACAATATGCCGCGCAAGTTTATTTTCAGGTCACTGTGAATCACGTGCAGCCGGGCTCGATTTCAACGGGTATTCCCCTTGTGGCGCAGGTGCTGCGGGCTTGCTGGCCACCAGTCGGCGGCCACGGTTGAACCAGGCGGCCAGCGCCGGCAAAAGAAAAATTGCCCCAAGTACGTTGACCAGGAACATGAACGACAGCAGCACGCCCATGTCGGCCTGGAATTTCAACGGTGCGAAGGCCCAGGTGATGACCCCGATGGACATGGTCAGGGCCGTGAACACAGCCGCCGTACCACGCTGGCACATCGCTTGATAAAAGGCTTCACGCAGACTCGCACCGGCAGCCATTTCATGCTGGATACGTTCGTACAAGTAGATGCCGTAGTCGACCCCAACCCCAACCCCCAACGCCATTACCGGCAAGGTGGCCACTTTCAGACCGATGCCCAGCAGCGCCATCAGCGCATTGCAGAGGATGGCGACAATTGCCAGCGGCACGAGGATGCACAACACCGCGCGAATAGAGCGGAACGTCAGCCAGCAGAACAGCGCGACCGAACCAAACAATGCCGCGAGCATGAAAATCTCGGCATGTTTGACCGCCTCGTTGGAGGCTGCCATAACCCCGACGTTGCCGCCGGCCAGGTAGAAAGTCAGCTCAGGCGTGCCGACCTGATCAATGATACGCCGGGCCTCGGCAAGCACATGGCTGACCGTAGCGCCCTCGTGATCGGCGAGAAACACTAGAATCTGCATCTGCTGACAGCCATCCGTGACCAATCCGTCGTCCGGCATGTAGGCGCGGGCGCCCTGGCTCAAGCCTCGGGCCGAACCCGGAATGGCTGCCCAGCGCGGGTTGCCTTCGTTGTTGCCGGCAATGATCACCTTGCCCATGCCCGCTACGCTCTGTACTGACTGCACGCCCTTGACCGCGCGCATGCGAAAGTCGAAGGCTTCAACCGCGCGCATCACCTCAGGTGACAGGCAGCCTTCCTCAATACCCTTGACCTCGACGAACACCGAGAGCACATCCAGACCGATGGAGTAGCTGCCGACGATCTTCTCGTTATCGAGGTTGTAGCGTGAATCGGCGCGCAGTTCCGGCGCACCGGCGCCGATATCACCCACCGCCAGGTCGCGCGCCTTGTAGGCCCCCGCTGCCAGCAGCAACAGGCTCAAGGCAAACACGCTCAATGCAGGCTTGGGCTCGGCCAGCGCCGACAACTTCCACCACAACCGATGGCGACTGCCACTCTCGGCCTTGGCACGGCGCAATACCGACGGCTCCAGACGCAGATCGGCGATGATCACCGGCAACATCAATTTGTTGGTAATGATCATCAGCATCACGCCGATACAGGCGGTGACCCCCAGCTCGTGCACGATGGGAATATCAATGAGCATGATCACGGCAAACCCCAGGGCATTCATCAACAGCGCCAGGGAGCCGGGAATGAAGATTTTGCAGAATGCACCGTGGGCGGCCTGCACTGAACTGCGGCCGGCCAGCACCTCCTGCTTCCACGCGTTGGTCATTTGCACCGCATGGGATACACCAATGGAGAAAATCAGGAACGGCACCAGAATCGACATCGGGTCGATGCCCAGGCCCAGCAACGGCAGCAGGCCCAGTAACCAGACCACTGGCAGCAGTGCCACCACCAGCGCTACCACGGTCAGGCGCCAGGAGCGAGCGTACAGCCACAGCAAGGCAGCGGTGATCAGAAAGGCAATGACAAAGAAGCCGATGACCGTGTTCAGCCCTTCCACAACATCACCGACCAGCTTGGCAAAGCCGACGATGTTGATTTCAATCTGCTCGTTGCCGTATTTGGCGCGAATCTCCTCCAGGTGCTGCGCGACCTGGGCGTAATCCACTGGTTTACCGGTCTGCGGATCCAGGTCCTGCAGGTCGGCACGAACCATCGCCGACTTCAGGTCATTGGCCACCAGCCGTCCGATCTGCCCGGAAGTTGCGGCATTGCTGCGCACCTGGGCCAAGTCCTGGGGTGAACCGTCGAAGCGTGGCGGTACCACCACATCACCAAAGAACCCTTCTTCAGTGATTTCGATGTAGCGCACGTTAGCGGTAAACAGCGACGTCACGCTGGCGCGGTTGACTCCAGAAATGAAGAACACCTCGTCGCTGACTTTGCGCAAGGTATCGAGGAACTGCGCGTTATAAATGTCGCCTTCACCCTTCCAGCGCACACTGACCAGAAAGCGGTTGGCGCCGGTAAAATACTGGCTGAAGCGCAGAAAGTTGACCATGTACTCATGGCGCACCGGAATCTGCTTGCTGAAGCCTGGATCCAGATGGGTGTGCGTGGCGCTGTAACCCAGGCCCAGGGTCAATAACACGAACAGCAGCAGAAGGCCCTTGCGCCATGCCATCAGGTAGTCGGCAATACGTTCGACTCCGCACGCTACCCAGCTTTTAGCTTGATTCATTGCCGCCTCTCACTTGCCAAGGGCGGCAACGCTGCCACCGGAATCCTGGAATACGCCACGCTCGCCACCGACCAACAAGCGCGAGCCGAGCATTACCGCAGAGGTCAAGGTGCCAAGCCCGGCCAGGCGACCGACACCCACCAACTGGCCGCGCTCATCAAGGCGCACCAACGAGCCCCCGGCGCCGACGATCAGCAAGCCACCCTGTTCGGGCAGGCGCACATGGCCATACAGCGGCAAGGTGTTGCCCACTTTGAGCTGCGTCCAACTGCTGCCGAAGTCATGACTGACAAACACGTGGCCGCGCATGCCGTAGCTGACCCAGCGATCGGCACTCAACCGCACAACGCCAAACAGCGAGCCGTTGTAGAACGCCGGCAGCGCCTGCCAATGCTGGCCCGCATCGTTGCTGCGCAACACCAGCCCCTGCTCGCCAACCAGCATGCGCCGCCCGTCTGCGCCGCCATCCATGCTGTTCAAATGTGCGCTGTCGACTTCCAGTTCCAGGGTGCGCCAGCTCAGGCCGGCATCGTCAGACTGGTAGAACTTGCCAAAGCTGCCATAGGCCAACACCCGCTCAGCACCTGCAGCCCAGGCGCCCAGCAGCGGCTCGCCAAGGTTCTGGTCATGGCGCACTTCCTGCCAATGGCTACCGCCGTCGGTAGAGCGCAGAATCCAGCCGTCATGGCCCACCGCCAACAGCCGTTGCTGGCCCAGGTCGACCAAACCGGTCAGTGCGACATTGCGTTGTGGCGTAAGCTCGGCCGGCTGCCAACTGACACCCTGGTCATCGCTGAACAGAATGCTGCCGCGCTCGCCTACCGCCAGCACCCGATCGTTCAGCTTGAGCAGCGCGTTGATTTGCATGCGATCAGTGCGCAAGGGTTCGTCCCCTGGTTCAGGCGCCGACCTTGGGGCGAAAGCGAAGACGATGGTTGCCGCCACCACCAGGCAAACCAGATATCCGATCAACGAGCGCATAGTGGTCGCTCCGTTGTGGCATGACTCAGGTACACAAGGACATTCATGCGGCCAATCCTCTTGTTCTGCTGCGCTTCACGCGGGTTGCGCGAAACGTAAAGGGGGCATTGCCTGCACTGAATAATCACGCCTGGATAGCCTGGCAGCATCGTCCATATGGCTTACAAAAAGTCGCTTTTGTCCTGTGGCGATTGTTTGCCAACTCTGATCATGAGCGTGCCGCAACGCGTAACGCGGTTGCGGCAGAAGATGGGGGGTATCGAGTGCTGGGGGCTAGCGGACGCTGCCCCGCGAACAGTGCCTGAAAACGCGTCAGGCCAAGGGGTACAACGCCTCATCGAATTGCGACAGGCGCGGGAACGTCAGCGGCAGGTCATCCGACAAATGCTCCAGACGCTGCTGGTAGCTGTGCAAAAACGCCGTGCGGGCGTCTTCACTGATGTACGGCACGTGCCAGGCCACGAACGGCTCAAGTACCTCAAAGCCGACATACGCCAGGGTGCCGCGCAACAGCGGGCGCAACAGGTCTTCCAGCGGACCGTGAATCGCACCTTCGCCAAACATGTGCTCGCGCCCGCCAAGGGTGACGGTCACCAGGGCTTTTTTGCCCACCAGGCCACCCTGGTCATAGAAACGCTTGCCGCCATAGCAAACCCCGGACACCAGTACCCGATCGAACCAGCCCTTGAGGATCGCCGGCGTCGAAAACCAGAAGATCGGAAAGTTGAACACGACAAGATCGGCCCAGAGCAACTTGTCCAGTTCCTGCTGGATATCAGCGGCAATCGATCCACTTTTAACCCCAAGGCGCTGTTCCAGCGCATAAACCAGGTACTCGGGGTTTTCTCGAGCGTTGAAGTCTTCGGCACTGGCCACCGGGTTCCAGTTCATCGCATACAGATCACTGACCTGAACCTGATGCCCTTGGGCCTCGAACGTCTGCACCGCCTGATCGCGCAAGGCAGCAGTGAACGATTGCGGTTCTGGATGGGCATGGACGATCAATACTTTCATGAAAACATTCCTTTAAGCAGGTTGCACAGTAGAAGGCGCCGCACGTGAAGCCAGCAGTCGGTCCAGCCAGTCCGGATCCATTTCTGGCTCGGAAGAGAACAGCAGGCCGGTGTAGTTCTGATGGGGCGGAGTGAAGATGTGTTCGCGGCTGCCGTGATCGACCACCCGTCCGCGCTGCATGACCAGCACTTCATCGGCGATGGCACGCACCGTGGCAACATCGTGAGTGATAAACAGATACGCAACGCCCAACTGCTGCTGGATGCGATTGAGCAACTTCAACACGCCTTCGGCCACCAACTGATCCAGGGCAGAGGTCACTTCATCGCAAATGATCAGCTCAGGCTCGGCAGCCAGCGCCCGGGCAATACAGATTCGCTGCTTTTGTCCGCCAGACAGCTCTCGCGGCTGACGCTCCATGTACAGCGCCGGGTCAAGTTCGATCATCTCCAGCAACTCGGCGACCCGCTTGCGCATAGCCTGGCCCTTGAGTCCGAGGTAGAACGTCAATGGCCGGCCGATGATGTCGACGATGCGCTGGCGCGGATTGAGCGCGGTGTCGGGAATCTGATAGATCATCTGCACGCGGCGCAGTTGCTCCTTGCTCCGTTGACGAAAGTCAGCCGGCAAAGCCTGGCCTGCGTACAACACCTGTCCAGCGGTGGGCGGCAACAGGCCAGTGATCAAGCGGGCCGTGGAGCTTTTGCCGCTGCCCGACTCACCGATCACCGCCAGCGTCTGGCCACGGTGCAGTCTCAACGAGACATCATGCAGCACCGGCTGCTGGCCGTAACTGGCACAGGCCTGGCGAACCTCAAGCAAGGGCTCGCCCTGGGCTGGACGTGGCTTGGGCTCGGTGTGGAAGCTGCGGACCGCCCACAACGACTTGGTGTATTCCTGCGTAGGTGCGTCGAGCATGCTGCGGGTGTCGGCTTCTTCAACCCGTTTGCCGTGGCGCAGCACCATGATGCGGTCGGCCATCTGCGCGACCACGGCCAGGTCATGACTGATGTACAGCGCAGCACTGCCGTAGGTCTTGACCGCATCGCGAATCGCCGACAGCACTTCAATCTGGGTGGTGACGTCGAGTGCCGTGGTGGGCTCATCAAATACAATCAGGTCGGGGTGGCAGGCCATGGCCATGGCAGTCATCACCCGCTGCAACTGACCGCCAGACACCTGATGCGGGTAGCGCTGGCCGATCTGCTCGGGGTTGGGCAAACCCAACACCCGGTACAGCTGTACCGCTTCGGCTTCGGCCTGGGTGCGGCTGATCCCGCCATTTTTCACTGCGCTTTCAACATGCTGGTCAATCAGGCGATGGGCCGGGTTGAATGAAGCCGCAGCGCTTTGCGCGACGTAAGCAATGCGTAGTCCGCGCAAGCGTCGCAAGGTTTCGGCACGGGCACCGACCAACTCCATGCCATCGAAACGTACCGAGCCGCCCGTGATCCGGCAACCGTCACGCACATACCCCATTGCGGCCAGGCCAAGGGTCGACTTGCCCGCCCCCGACTCGCCAATCAGGCCCAATACCTCACCCCGTTGCAGCGTCAAGTCGATGCCCTTGATCAAGGGATGCCAGGCATCTTCGTAGTGCCCTTCGATACGCAGATCGCGGATTTCCAGCAACGGCGCTTGATTCGTGATGTCAGTCATTTTCAGCACTCCTTGAGGCCGCTGGATGCGTGCAGGACCCAATCCACGACAAAGTTGACGCTGACCGTGATCAACGCCACCGCCAGTGCTGGCAACAGCGGGCTGATGTCACCAAAGGTGATCAGCACCGCGTTGTCACGCACCATGCTGCCCCAGTCCGCCGTTGGCGGCTGAATGCCCAGGCCCAGAAACGACAGCGCACTGATGAACAAGAACACAAAGCAAAAACGCAGGCCGAACTCAGCAATCAGCGGCGCTGCAGCATTGGGCAGCACCTCGCGGCTCACCAGCCACCACAGCCCTTCACCTCGCAACCGCGCAGCCTCGACAAAGTCCTGGACCACCACGTTCATGGCCACGGCCCGCGACAGGCGAAATACGCGGGTAGCATCGAGCAGCGCAATCACCAGAACCAGCGAGGTGGCCGTGGTGCCCACCACGCTGAGAATCAACAAGGCAAAAATCAGTTGCGGGATGGCCATCAGAACATCCACCACCCGCGACAGGCCCTGGTCGATCCAGCCGCCTTTGATCGCGGCCACCAGACCGCAAAAGCCACCGAGAGCAAAGGCCAGCACCGTGGTCAGAAAGGCGATACCCAAGGTATTGCGTGCGCCGTACACCAGGCGGCTGAACATGTCCCGCCCGAGGTTGTCGGTGCCCAGTAGGAATTCGCCGCCCCAAGGCGCAAAGCCCTCGCCCACCACCTGGGTTTCGCCATAGGGCGCCAACACTGGGGCAAACACGGCCACCAGCACATACACGACAATCACCAGCAGGCCGAACTTGGCGCTCAAGGGCGCACGCGACAGTTGTTTGATCATGCTCATGCGTTACCCCTTCGGATGCATCAGGCGTGGATTGCTGGCAATCGACAGCACATCGGCCGTGGTATTGAGCACGATGTAGGTGGCGGCAAAGATCAGGCTGCAGGCCTGCACCACCGGAATGTCACGCTTGGCCACCGAATCGACCAGCAACTGGCCCAGGCCTGGGTAAACGAACACCACTTCGACCACCACCACGCCAACCACCAGGTAAGCAAGGTTCAGGGCGACGACGTTGATGATCGGTGCCAGGGCGTTGGGCAAGGCGTGGTAGAAGATGATGCGTGCCGGGCTGATGCCCTTGAGCCGGGCCATCTCGATGTACGGGCTGGCCAACAGGTTGATGAGCGCCGCACGGGTCATGCGCATCATCTGCGCGACCACCACCAGGCTCAAGGTCAGCACTGGCAGCAGCGAACGCTCCAGGACTTCGCCGAAGCTCGCCCCTGGGCTCAAATTGGAAATGCTCGGCAACCAGTTGAGCTTGACTGCAAAGACCAGAATCAAAATGTAGGCAACGAAGAATTCCGGAAACGACACCGCACTCAAGGCACTGGTATTGAGCAGCCGATCAAACCAGCTGTTGCGATACAACGCGCAAAGCATCCCCAGCAGCAACGCCAGCGGCACCGAAATCAACGCGGCAAGCGCGGCGAGGCTGAAGGTGTTGGCCAGGCGCGCACCGATCAGATCGGCAATCGGCCGCTGGTTGGCAAGCGACACGCCCAGATCGCCCTGCAGCAATTGCCAGGCCCAATGGCCGAAGCGGGTCAACGCCGGTACATCCATGCCCAGTTGTGCACGCAGCGCCGCTACGGTTTCTGGCGTCGCGGCCTGGCCAAGCATGGCCTGGGCGACATCGCCGGGCAGCATCCCCACCGCGAGAAAAATGGTTACCGATACCGCAAACAGCGACAACAACCCCAGGGCCAGGCGCTGCACAAGCAGTTTATAAAGACTATTCACCGAACAGCTCCTCCAACAGGCACAACGAAAGGTGATGGCTCGGGCCCGAACTCAGGCCTGCCACCAACGCTCGATCAGGCGCAGGCCATCGAGCTCGCCATAGGGCGCAGTAAGCCCGCCGTGGGCCACACGCTTGGAGCGTGCCGCCACTGAGCTTGCGAACAGCGGCACGATGGCGCCGCCGTCATCGCGGCACAGTGCCTGCATTTCGTTGTACATTTCCTGGCGCAGTGGCGCGTTCATCTCGCCACGGGCGGCATTGAGCAGTTGGTTGAAACGCGGGTTGTCCCAGTGTGTCTCGTTCCACGCCGCGCCTTTGGCGTAGCCGATGCTGAACATGCGGTCGGCGGTCAGGCTGCTGTAGAAGAATGAGGTAGTGAACGGTTGTTTCATCCAGACGTTGGTGAAAAAGCCGTCAGCCGGTTCGCGCACGACATCAATGTCGATACCGGCCTGGCGTGCCTGTTCCTTGAACAGCACGGAGGCGTCTACCGCACCGGTATAGGCAGCATCGGAGGCTTGCAGGCGTACTTTGAGCGAGTCGAGCCCCGCCTGACGCAGGTAGAAACGCGCCTTGTCCGGGTCATAGCTGCGCTGTTCCAGCGCAGTATTGATAAAACGACTGCCGGGCTGGATCGGGTGATCGTTGCCGATCTGGCCATAACCATAGAGCACCGTGGCCAGCAAGGTTTCACGGTTGATCGCATGCTTGAGCGCAAGGCGAACGTTGTTGTCCTGAAACTGCGCGCTGTCGGTGAGCATCGGAAAGGTGTAGTGCTGGGCGCCTTTGGTTTCCTCGATGGCCAGATTCGGGTTGCGCTTGAGCAGGGCCACCGTCTTCAGGTCGACCTTGTTGATCACGTCAACCTGGCCGGTAACCAGCGCGTTGACCCGCGCAGCGCCGTCGGCAATGGCCAGCAGTTCGGCACTGGCGAAATGCGCCCTGCCTGCTTTCCAGTAATCCGGGCTGCGCTCCAGGTCCATGCGCACACCGGGCTCAAAACCCTTGAGACGATAGCCGCCGGTTCCAACGCCAGACTGCCAGTCAACCACACCGTCCTTGGCCGGCATGATCGCCAAGTGATAGTCGGCAACCACATAGGCAAAGTCGACGTTGCCCGAATGCAATTCGAACACCACAGTATCGGTACCTTCGGCACGCACCTGGGCGACGTCACCCAGCACGGTCTTGGCCGCCGAGGTAGATGTGTCGCCTAAGTGATGCTGGATAGAAGCCACCACGTCATCGGCATCGAGGGTTTTGCCGTTGTGAAAGGTAACACCCTTGCGCAGGGTGAACGTCCAGATCCGCGCGTCGGGACTCAACGCCCAGCGCTCGGCCAGCTCAGGAATGACGCTACCGTCCACGTCGATTTCGCTGAGGGTGTTGTACACTGCAGAAAAACCGACAAAGGTGAAGGTATCGCTCCAAGTGCCGGGATCGCGCGAATCGGTGGTACTGCCACCGGCCAAGCCCATGCGCAGTACACCACCGGCCTTGGGTGTGGCCTCCTCGGCCCACCCTTGCATTGGCAACCCCAGGGAAAACGCCCCGGCCACCGCCGCGGCAGCGGCGCTGTATTTCAGAAAATCGCGACGCGGCAAGCCGCTGTCGTGCATCGCTTGAGTAATTTTGTTGTTGTTATCGCTCATGGCATTGCCCCTGTTGAACCGCAGAGAAAAGGATTTTGCCGACCTCGCACGCATCGATGCTGCAAATATTTGTATTTGTCATCGTGACAATTACATTAGACTCATCAGCACACGGTTGCCAAGCACCTTTTTGCAGGGGCCTAATGCGGCCAGCTACACCCCCGTTGCTACTGAGTTTGAGTGAACACTTTCACAGGATTGAGCAAGCCATGAGCCAGTCGACCCGCTTGATAACCGCCTCGTACATTCTGTCGTTCGTGGCCGCCAACGCCCCGCAGAAACTACGTACCGAGACCATTGCCAAATGGGTCAAGACTCACCCTACCCGCGTGCGCAGCCTGGTCTCGCTGATGGTCAAGGCCAACATCCTCAGATCCTGGCGCGGCGCGCACGGCGGCTTGACCCTGGCGCGTCCGGCGAGCGAAATCACCCTGCGCGAGGTGTATGACGCCGTGCAGGAAAGCTCGTTGATCGCCGAGAAAATCGACAACCCATTCTCCGGCATGGAGGACCACTGCAAGGTGTTCGAGGTGTTCACCCGCCTGTTTGCCATGCTCGAAGCCAACATGCGCCTGGACCTCGGTGCAATCAGCGCCGACCAGCTGTTCGTTGCCTTCGACCCGCCATTGGAAAAAGCCGAGCAGGCTTGAAGTTGTCTCTGGGGCGCGTTTACATCGGTTTTCGGTGCTGGTTTTCAGCCAGTTCATGGAGAAATTGAAACTTCTGATCTGGCTTTAGGAGCGGTCCTACATCATTTTATTGCAGTCCTTATTAGGGTGCTGCGGGTATGGCGCTTCCCAGGGTGGGCGTCGATGACCTGCACTCCCCGCTTAAGGACTAGCCTATGTTCGCCTCGGCCAACACCGCGCAGTTTGAACTGCTCATTCCCTCTGTTCGCAACGACTTCAAGGTGCGGGCATTCGAGGGCACCGAAGCCATCAGCAGCTTGTACGCGATTCGCATCGAACTGGTCAGCGAGCATGCCAATTTCGATCTCGAGCGCCTGCTCGGGCAGCCGGCCTCGCCTTCTTGCGAATCGTGACCGACACGGCCCAAGCATCCAGATGCCCTGAACTCAGCTGGTCTTTATCGTGCAAATACCATTGGCCCTGTGTTTGCCCGTATAGGACATCCACGGCGTACCGTCCGGGTTGATGCCCAGGCTGATGGTTACGCCAGCACCTTTGATTTCAAAGTTCTCGTCATTGATTTTTTTCAACTTTCCTTCCTTGCCATTTATGTAGACAGGTCCACCTTCATCGGCATGGATTTCCAGATTGCCTGGGCAGGTGGCGTTCAATTGCGGGATGCCCGCGTTGGCAATGCCGGATGCTGCAAGCAGAACCAGTGGTAGTAGTGCCGTTTTCATACTGCTCTCCTGACTCGTCTGATCGACGAGCATTTTCGGTGGGTTTAAACGTTGATTAGTTGCCGAATAGCCGCCCTGTGTTCGCTGTAGGCGATGAACTCAGCGACCGGCATGGGTTTGCCAAATAGCCAGCCCTGGCCAAATTCAATGCCTCGGGTGCGCAAAAAGGCCAGTTGCTGCTGTGTCTCTATGCCCTCGGCTACCATGACCAGGCCCATTTCCTGAGCCAGGGCGATAGTCAGTTCCAGCACTGGGCACGCTTTGCCGTCGTCAATTCGCGCCACGAAGGTGCGGTCGATTTTCAGCAGGTCGATGGGCAGATGCTGCACGTACTGCAAGCTGGAATAACCGGTGCCGAAGTCATCCAGGGCTATCGGGTGGCCGCGCTGGCGGCTGACTGTCAGGTGCTGACACGCAGGTTCAAAGTCCAACAGGCTGCTCTCGGTAACTTCTAGCCAGACTTGATGCGCATTGATGCCTGCGCGGGCAATCGCGTTACTCAGCACGTCAAGGTATCGACCGCTGCAGATATCCCTGGCCGCAAGGTTTATCGAGACATGCTTGCTTGGGTCCGAACGCAGGTACTCGCCTAAGTCGTCACACACAGCGAGGAGGACTTTCTCGGTGATGTCCTCGATCAGGTCACTCTCTTCTGCCAGCGTCAGGAAGCGTTCGGGCGTCGCCCAGGTGCCATCGGTTTGTTTCAATCGCACCAGCGCTTCAGCCCCCACGCAACGACCGCTATGCAGGTCAATGATGGGTTGATAAAACGCATGAATATTGCCTTGTCCAATGGCGCCTCGAAGTTCGGCCATCGGTGACAGACGAGCGTTGGTATAGCGTGCTATTTCCCGCAATCCGTAGAGTGCCACTGCCGCTCCGATCGGCAGCGCGATAAGTTGCTTGCGCCATAGATTGGCAAGTAGCGCATCCCTGGACAGGGCCACCACTGCCTGCCAATTGCCGTGCGTCACCCACTTGTAGATGTAGTCGCCGACCAACATCGGCCGGCGGCCTTCATGGACCAGCGTCAGCAACTGGGTGAAACCGTCGGCGTGGCGCTGCTCCATCCAACGACCGGCACCGGCACCCAACGCCAGGCGAAAACCCGGTTTCAACGAGGTGTCCTGGAGCGGTTCGGGGTCTACCAGTAGCCGAAACGCGGCGTACTGCAGGGTAAGCTTGCCATTAACGGCATTAACGTCTGTATGCCCGTTCAACGATACGTAGACCCCTTCGGATGTCTGGAAATCTTCCGCGAAGGTTGGCCCCTCCGGCGCCCATGCCCCGCTGGAGCTACAGGCGTAGACATCTTCTTCGGTATAGCCGACCGATTTCACCAACAAGGTGTTCAATGCAATCAGGCGCATCTGTTCAATGCCCGACGGCGAACAGGCCGGCAACCCTGAGTCCGCCAGTTGCCTGAGTGCCTCGCCTGCCTGGGCCACGGTGCTATCCGCCCTGCGTACCGCCAGTTCGGCCAGATCGTCCAACTGCGCCTCCGTGTCATGCAGCACCAGCAACCAGCCGAGGTACGCGCTGCTGGTTAAGCACACCACTACACACAAAGCACCGGCCAAGACTCCGAATACACGTATCCGTGAGCGTTTCATGAAACCTCCAACAGCATTGATTCTTTGTTTTATCGCTGGGTAGCTGCTTGCAGCCTGCTGTCACCAGAGGATTCGATAGCCGACGGTAACCTGCAGAGGTTGTTCGATTTCACTGCCGTGCACGTAGTGGGTCTCGACCATCAGCTTTTGCCGGGCGCTGAGTTGCAAAGCGGTGCCTGCGCCATAGTCGGTGCGCGTGCCTGGCAGTGAATTGTCCAGGGTATGCCCATCCACCGATACGTGGCTGTCACCTGCCAGCTCTTCAATTTGCGAAACGCTGAGGTATCCCTGTACCTGGGTACCTGAAGCCAGCATGAAGTTGCGACCTGCGCGCGCCCCTACCCGGGCCTGGACTGTGTCCTGGTCCTGTGCTTTCACTTCCAGCGAGTCGCTGCTGGTGTAGCGAGGCCCTTGCAGATGGGCAGCGGACAGTTGCGCCTGGGGCTCTATGAACCAACCATCTGCCAGCGCAATCTGGCGGCCAAGCTCAACACTGGCCCCGTAAGCGTTTGCGTCATAATGGCCACTCACTTGATCGCCCAGGTTTTGCGACACCTTCACATCGCCTTTGAGGTGATCGTATTTCAGCACGGTGTCCAGATAGACGCCGTTGTCTTGCAGGTACGTGGCGTATAGCCCCACTGAACGGCTGTCGATATCACCACTGCTGTGCTCGGCAAAGTCCTGGTCGGCGTGGCCGATGCCCAACATGCCGCCGAGGTAGAGCGTTGCATCATTGAATTCAATGGCGCGGTCAGCGCCCACTTCGATACCGCTAAGCCGTTGGTCGAACGCACGGCTGTCACCGCTGTCGACGTTCAGCCTTGCGTCCATGGCCCGGGTCCAGAGCCCTCCTTGGTCCTTGCCCAAACGCAACTCACCCAAGCGTCGGCTCAAGGTGCCCATCTCGTTCTGCCACAAATTGGCGGCGGCAGTCTGCATGCCCAGGGCGGCATTGGCGCCCTTGGACAAACGCTGGGCTTGCGGCAATTGGGTCGGCAAGGCTCGGGAAACGCGCGGCTGAGGGGGTTGCGCTGGCGTCAGCGTGGTCATCGCCACATTACTGACAACAGGTTTAGGTATGGCTTGCGGCTTCATCGCAGGATTGAGCGGGGTCATCGCAACGTTGCTGGTATTGGGCTGCGGTATCGCCTGCGGTTTCATCGCAGGGTTAAGCGGGGTCATTGCAACATTGCTGGTAATGGGCTGCGGTATCGCCTGCGGCTTCATCGCAGGGTTAAGCGGGGTCATTGCAACATTGCTGGTAATGGGCTGCGGTATCGCCTGCGGTTTCATCGCAGGGTTAAGCGGGGTCATCGCAACATTGCTGGTAATGGGCTGCGGTATCGCCTGCGGTTTCATCGCAGGATTGAGCGGAGTCATTGCAACGTTGCTGGTAATGGGCTGCGGTATCGCTTGCGGCTTCATCGCAGGGTTAAGCGGGGTCATTGCAACATTGCTGGCAAGTGGTGTTGGAATCGCGGGCTTTTGAAGCGGCGGCACCAGCGTCTGCATTGGCGCTACTTGGCCTGTTTGTGCCAGATACCAATCATTACCCTGGCGTGTCAGGGCATAGCGAAAGGCACCGGCGTCGACGTGTCCGCCGTACAGTGTGAATTGCCCTGCCCCCCCTCCACTTCCTACCAATTTAAGCGGTTGGCCCGTTGCGGCATGGCCACTGTCAGCGACAAGAAGTTCGTGCTGACCGCTCACCTGTCCTGTAACCGAGAGAAGGTCACCCTGCGAAGAAGCAAGGTCGGATTTCATTTGAAAGCGCCCAGTGCCACTCAAGTCGCCATTCAAGGTCAGTACCTGGAAGCCGTGCCCACCGAACATGACCTTCGAATCGCTCAGGTTAAGGTTGCTTGCAGACGAATTGCCGCTGAAAACCCAACTGCTGTTGTGCAGATCAAGGTCCAGGCGGCCGCTGGCGGGGGACAATAATCTGGTGTCGCCTGTTACTTGACTGGCAACGGTGGTGATTGCGAGCTGGCCATCGCCGTTGGTCTGGGCAAAGTCTGCGGCGCTTACCTGACTCGATTCCAGGTCAACTTTCAGCGAGCTGCCTGCTGCCGCCAAAAAGGCAGTTGCCGTCGGCGCCCACCATTGACTGTCAGTGATGCTGGCAACTCCATGACTGCCTGGCTGCGCCTCAATCAACGCACTCGGCCCACTAAGCCGGGTGCGCAACAGTGTCAGCGTCCCCGTACTGCCAAGCGGCGAGAACGCGCTAAATACCACAGTGCTTGCGTCGACGCTGGATACAGCGCTGTCGCTCGCGCTGATGTGCGCTTCGCCATGAATAGCCAGTGCCGCAGCCTGGGCCCCCGTTGTCAGTACCTGGCTACGCACTAAGTTGATGTTGCTCAACCTGTTGGCTGTGGCGCCAAAAGCACCTGTGCCTTCGGTCAGCAGCGCGCTGTCGACAACATCGATGTTAGCCCCCAGGTCAGCACGTACCGCCGAGGCTGAGGCGCCTAGGGTGTGCGCGCTGCTGGCGCGGCTGAGGGTGACGTTACTGTCTTGACGAGCAGAAACGCCATCACTGGCGGCGGCGTCGGTGATGATCTGGGTATTGATCAGGGAGAGTTGCCCAGCAGAAGCCGAAACCTGTACCCCTGCACTTTCGGCCTGGTGGGTGTGAATTTGACTATCACGTACCACATTGGCCAACAGATTTCCTTGCTCTCGAATGCCAGCACTGCTCATGTCAAAGGTTACGATCTGGCTGCGTTCAACCTGCAGCAGCGCATTGGCGCCGACGTCGATACCCGGACTGAGGATACCGGTGGTCTGCAAGCTGACGTCGTGAAGGCGCAGTTCTGCGTTGGTCACTGAGGCAGCCGGGCTTTTTCCGCCAGTTGTGTGCAAGGCACTGGGGCCGCTCAGGTCGGCCAGCGATTGCGAATTGACCTGCAGCGCCGTACCCGAGGTCACCGCGTCCACCCCCTGGGCGAGTAGCCTGGCGCCTGACAGCACATCGACGCCGCCGCCCACGGAATTGCGCAAAACCACGTCGCGTAAAGAGAAACCCACGTGCTGCAGGGCTACCGCGGGAGCCGGGCTGGAAACGTCCACTTGCTTCTGAACGAGGCTGGCGACCAGCGGGCTGGAATTAGTGAAAAGCAGCGGGAAGTTGTAGTCGGCAGCGAGCGCAGGTCCAGTAAACAATGCAGCGATTAACGTGGCGATGGGCAAAGGATGGAATGGCGGACAGCGATCTTTGTTGCTGATCGAAGAGCCAACGTGGGTGTTCATGGCTTTCATCCTGGAGAAGTAGTTGCTATTGGCAGCATTCTTCTCAAAGGCCGTCATGGCGAGGATAAGAAAGTCAGTCACACTCTGTAGGAAAATGACTACACGCTCGACTCAACCGTGCCCTACAGTAGGTCAAAGCACCGAGGAATTTCAGCATGTCACGCGTTCTCATAGCCGATGAGCATCCGATAACCCGGCATGCGGTTCGACTGCTGCTGGAGGAAGAACGCCATACCATTATTGGCGAGGCAGTGGATGGCCTGGAAGCACTGGGCATGGTCACCAGCCTCAGGCCCGACCTGCTGATCATTGATGTCGATCTTTCCCGGGTCACCGGCCTGGACGTCATCAGGCGCCTGCGGGCAAGGGGCATCACTCAGCCGATTCTTGGCTTCAGCACCCAGGACTCAGAGCACTTGGTCAGCCGCTTTCTGCAGGCAGGCGCTTCTGGCTTCGTCAGCAAGCATCAGCAAAGCGAGGTACTCAAAGAGGCCGTCGCCGTGCTGCTACGCGGCCAAACCTACTTCCCAAGTACGATGTTGGGTAGCGTTCATAAAGGTAATCTGAAGGAAAACGATGCCGAGCGAATCGCCGCGCTTTCCAACCGTGAACTGAGCGTGCTTGGCTTGCTCGCCAGTGGTCATAGTAACCAGGAGATTGCCAGCGAGCTGACCATCAGTGAGAAATCGGTAAGCACATACCGCGCGCGAATGCGGGTAAAGCTCAATCTGCACAGCATGATCGAGCTGATCGATTTTGCCCGACGCAACCGTCTTGCATCGTCGACCAAATTGCTCGCAGCGCCAACCAACGAAACCGATGCGCAAAGCTCCATGTGGCGCTCCATGGTTGAAAGCCTGCCCGGGGCCTTCTATGTGCGCGACACCCAAGCCCGGTTGTTGTATGCCAACCCCGCGCATCTGCAGATGTATAACGCCAACCTGGAAAGCGTTCTGGGCACCCGCACCACGGAAGTGGACTGGTACACACCCAAAGATGCAACCAACATGTTGGTGTTCCTGCAGCGGGAAATTGCGGAGCAACGTTCGTTCGACAAGGATATCGAGCTGAACATCCACGGCGATCGTCGCGTCCTCCATCACTGGGGAACGCCCTACCGTGACCAGGAAGGCAATCTGCTTGGCATGGTCTGCTGCAGCACGGATATTACCCAGCGCTATGAACAACTCGATGGCCTGCGCGTGCGTGCCGAAAAAGCCGAGTTGGCCCAGCAACAACTGACCGAACTGCTGGCCAGCATCAGCCAGCAACTGGGTGACGGGCTGACTTCCCTGGCAGATACCCTGGTGGCTGAAGATGCTGCACAGGTGGCCGCGCGACTCCAGGTGCAGCAATTGCAACAGCACTTGAACTGCTTGCACGATGCGCTGACCCAGCCAAGCGATGATGACGCGCAGATAGGCCCGATTGATATCGCCCAGGTGCTGGCCGTGGTAACCGGCAAACTGCGCACCTCTGCCGATACAAAGCGCCTGAAGCAGTACATTGAAGTCAACGAGCCATCGCACTTGAGTGTCACGGTACACAGGAAACGCTTGTTCGATCTGCTGCTTCATCTGGGCCGCTATGTCATTGATTTGACCTGCGATGGCGAAGTCCGTTGGAAAGTCGTGGCCACGGTCAAAGACATGAACCTGGGTGCCAGGCTCAGCATTGAAGGGATCCCCCTGAACAATGTGCAAGCCCGGCGCTCCTATTCGCTGTCGGAGCTGACACACGAATCCGACGCAGCAGGGGCCAAGCGCAACAGCCTGGACTTGAACATCGCCCGACACTTAGCCCTGCAACTGGGCGCTGAACTTCACATTACCCGCGGTGCCGAGAACAGCGTGACAACCACCTTGCACCTGTTATTGCCACTGGCGCCTCGCACATGACACGTAGCGCATGCCCCCTCAAAGCTGGACCGCCTTGATCTCGACAAACTCGGCCAAGCCTTCCTCGCCCCATTCACGGCCATTGCCTGACTGTTTGTAACCACCAAACGGCGCCTGGTAGTTGAATGCCGCACCGTTGAGGAAACACTGCCCGGCGCGCAGTTGCCGGGCCAGTGCCATGGCGTGTTGGCGATCTGCCGCCCACACGGCGCTGGACAAACCAAACGGCGAATCGTTGGCCAAGGCAATCGCCTGGGCTTCGTCCTGGTAGGGAATCAGGCACAACACCGGGCCGAAGATTTCTTCCTGGGCGATACGCATGCGGTTGTCGACGTCTGCGAACAGCGTCGGCTGCACGTAGAAACCGCGCTCAAGGTCAGTCGGGGCCTGGCCACCACAGAGCAAGCGGGCACCTTCCTCCTGGCCAACACGTACATAGTCCAGCACGGTGCGCCGTTGACTCGCCGAACACATCGGGCCCAGAAAACTCGCTGGGTCCAGCGGGTGCCCCATGGTCAGGCTACGGGTTTCGGCCAGGGCGATCTCTACTGCTTCGGCATAGCGACTGGTGGGCAGCAGCATGCGCGTCAACGCGGTGCAGGTTTGGCCCGAGTTGATCATCACGTCCTGCACGCCGTAGCGCACAGCGGCTTGAAGATCAGCGTCAGCGGTAATCAGCAGCGGCGACTTGCCACCCAGTTCCAGGCATACACGCTTTACCGTCGGCGCAGCGGCCTGGGCTACGCGCACACCGGCACCGGTTGAGCCGGTAAATGACACCATGTCGACCTGTGGATGCCGGGCCAGCGCTTCGCCAACCTTCGCGCCCGGCCCACTGACCAGGTTGAACACCCCTGGTGGCAGGCCGATCGCTTCAATCATTTCTGCCAGGAGGAAGGCATGCAGCGGGGTTTCCTGGCTTGGCTTGACCACCACCGTACAGCCTGCAGCCAGCGCCGGGGCCAATTTGCCGATCAATTGGTGCAGCGGGTAGTTCCAGGGATTGATGAACGCGCAGACGCCGACGGCCTCGCGATACACCCGTGAGTTGCCAACCTCGCGTACCTCGTCCATCAAGCCGGCCAGTTCGATGTACTGTTCAAGGCCGGCAATCGGCCCGTCTACCTGTACGCTACGGCACCATTGAACCGGCATTCCCAGCTCGGTGGTAATGACACTGGCCATTTCCTCGGCGCGCATGTTCAGTTGTGCAACCAGGGCCTGAATGAAGGCTGCGCGTACACGCGAGGGCGACCGAGACCAATCGGCGAAGGCCTGCCGCGCTGCAGCCACGGCGCGATTGACGTCGTGCTCATCACCCAATGGCACACGGCCGGCGACGGTTTCGCTGGCCGGATCGATCACCTCGGCCAGGCCTCGCCCCGATGGCACCTGCCAGCTGCCATCGATAAACAAGCGGGAATATTCACGCATTGACCTTGCTCTCCATCAATTGCGCGGCGCAGCGGGCGATACGCTGGCAAGCGTCGAGCAGTTTCGCGTCCGCCAGCACCAGGCCCAGGCGGATATGGCCGGCAGCGCTCGGCCCAAAGGCTTCACCCGCCAGCACCGAGACGCCATGGCGATCCAGCAGACGATTGGAAAACGCCTGGGCGCTGAGGCCTGTTTCGCGAATGTCGACCATCACGAACATGCCACCGTCAGGCTTGAGCGCCTTCAGGCCCGGGCAATCGGCCAGGGTCTGGCACACCAGGTCGCGGCGCTGGCGGTAGGCTTCACGCATCGCCTCAAGCTGCGGCAGTGGTTGTTCCAGTGCCACAACGGCAGCATCCTGGATGAATTCCGGCGAGCCATAGAGCATGCACAAGGCGAGGTTTTCCAGGTGCGTGGCCAGGGCCTGCGAACCGACCACCCAACCCACCCGCCACCCGGTCATGGCATGGGACTTGGACAAGCTGTTCAGGGTTGCCGTACGCTGCGCCATGCCCGGCAGGCTGCCCGGACTGATGTGCTCGCCTTCATACAGCAGTTCGCTGTAGACCTCGTCGGAGATCAGCCATAGATCATGGCTAATGCACAGCTCGGCCAGGGCTTGCCAGGTCGCGCGTGGCAGGCTCGCACCTGACGGGTTGTGTGGGCTGTTCAGCGCCAGCGCACGGGTGCGAGGAGTGATCCGTGCGGCAACATCCTCGGGGCACACCCGAAAGCCGTTCTCCGGTCGCACCGGCACCGGGATCACAGTCGCGCCGCAAGCGCCGAATACCGCCTCATAGGTGACATACATCGGTTCGGCAACAATCACCTCGTCACCGGGATTGAGCACACACTGGGCGACACAGAACAAAGCGCACTGCGCACCGGCCAGCACGGTCACCTGGTCGGCGTGCACCGTTTGGCCGCTGCGCTGCTGATGGCGATTGGCAATGGCCTGGCGCAGGGCAAGTTTGCCGCGCACGTCCGCATAATGGGTGTGGCCGCTGCGCAAACTGTCGATGGCAGCCTGCACGATCGGCGTCGGGGTGTCGAAATCCGGGTCTCCCACCGACAGCAAGAGAATGTCCTGACCTTGGGCCTGCAGGTCCAGGGCGCGGTAGTGAATGTCCCAGGCGGCGGCACCGTCACCGGCAATACGTTGAGTTAGATCGGAAAAGCGCATGGCAATCTTCCTGAGTAGGGTTGGACGTCAGCGAGCGCAGGCGTGTTTGAGCTCAATCAGGGTCACTGCATTGCGGGCAAAGCCTGCGCGCAGTTCCTGCTGCAGTTCGTCGAGGCTGCGTGGCTGGGCCACGGTGCAACCGAACGCACGGCCCAGTCCGACAAAGTCCGGGTTGCGCGGCAGTACGCCAATGGGCTCGATATCGAGGCTGAGCATGTCGTCGCGGATCTGCCCCAGGGCGTCGTTGTTCCACAGCAGCACCACCAGCGGGCGATCCAGCTCTTCGACGGCCGTGGCCAATTCCTGGGCGGTGTAGAGGAAACCGCCATCACCCACCAGCACCAGGCCAGGGCGATCATTGCTGGCAAACATGCCGCCGATGCCTGCGGGCAGGCCGTAGCCCAAGGTGCCGTAGCCGGTTGGATGCAACCAACTACGCGGCGCGCGGCTGCTGAAAGCGTAATTGCCGGTGTACGCCAGTTGCGTCATGTCGGTACTGATAAAAGCATTGTCGGGTAGCTCGGCAGCTATCCGATCAAGAATCGCCTGATGAATCGCCTGCAGCGGGCCATGCCCGGCCTTCACCGCTTGGCGCAGCGCCGCGACCGAAGCAATGGCGGCCTCGGGATTGCGATCGTTGCCTGGCAGGTGCTCCAGCAGGGCAGCAACGGTCAGTTGCGCATCTCCCTGCAAAGCCAGGGCGCAAGGATAGAAATCGTTGAACTTGCGTGCGTCGATGTCGACCCGTAGCAACTGACCATTGAGCGGCAGGCGCTCGCGCCAGAAATCGGTGTCGGCCATCTCGGTGCCCACCGCCAGTACCACATCGGCTTCGCCGATCAGCGTCCAGCCCGGCTCTACACACAGGCTTGCACCGGCATTGAGGGGGGCGTCCGGGGCCAGCAGGCCTTTGCCGGCGACGCTGGTGAACAGCGGGGCTGCCAGCCTGGTGCTTAACTGCTGCAGCACATCGGCGGCCTGCAGCGCCCCGCCGCCGGCAATGATCATCGGCCGTTTGGCCGCGGCAAGTGTGGCTGCGGCCTGCTCCAGCAGACTGCCAGCAGGCAGGCCACGGCCAGGACGACGGACCACCTCCGTGCTCCAGTCACGCTTGACCGGTGCCGACAACACATCTAATGGAACCGAAATGTGCACCGGGCGCGGCCGTTCACTGTCAAACACCGCATAGGCGCGGGCGATAAGCTCGGGCAAGTCCTCGGCACTCAGCGCTACGGCGGAAAACGCCGTAATCGGCGCGGTCATCGCACGCTGATCCTGGGTTTCGTGCAGGCAGCCCCAGCCCTTGCCCAGGCTTGCGCTGTGGTTGACGCTGGATATCACCAGCATCGCAATGGAGTCGGCATACGCTTGGCCGATAGCGGTGGCAGCGTTGGTGACGCCGGGGCCGGTAATGACAAAACACACCCCAGGCTTACCGCTGACCCGGGCATAGCCGTCGGCCATGAAACCTGCGCCCTGCTCATGGCGGGTAAGCACATGGCGGATACCGCTTCCGGGCAGGCCGCGATACAGCTCAAGCGTGTGCACGCCGGGAATGCCGAATACGGTATCGACGCCATAGTTGGCCAACAAGCGGACCAAGGCCTGGCCACCGGTCAATGGGCTATTGTGCATGTTGTTCTCCTTACGCCTGGCCGAGGCGAATCAACGCATCGACCGCGGTAGTGCCCTGAGCACCGACCATTAATGGGTTCACATCCAGCTCCAGCAATTGGCCGGCGTTCTCGCAGGCGTAATCCGCCACGGCGCGGATCGCCGCAACGAGTGCATCCAGATCTGCGCTTTGGCGACCGCGAAAGCCCTGCAGCAGGCTGGCGCTGCGAAGCCCGAGCACGGCGGCGCGAATGGCGCCGTCGGTGGTTGGCAGCAACAAGGTTCTACTGTCTTTGAGCAGCTCCACCAGAATGCCGCCGGCGCCGATCACCAAGGCCAGACCGAAGTCGTCTTCGCGCTTGATGCCGACGATCAACTCGGCCAAGGGTGCGCGCGCCATCGGCTCAAGCAGGACCTGATCGAATGGCACGGTGGGGGCATAGGCGGCAATGTTTTCGCGCATCTTCTGCAGCGCGGCAGCCAGGGCCTGATCATCCGTCAGGTTGAGTGCGACGGCGCCTGCTTCGGTCTTGTGCGGCAACTGCGCGCTGACCGCCTTGAGCACTAATGGGTAGCCAACCGTTGCGCCAGCCTTGAGCGCTTGATCCACGCCACTCAACACGCCGGCGGGAATGGGCAGGCCGAACGCGTGTAGGGCCTGTTTGGAATCCCATTCATTGAGCAGTTGGCCGTCTGCGCTCAACGCTTGAGGGCACAATGGCACCAGGGCTGACTCGCCCAGCTCGAGCAAGGCCTGGCGGCGGCGCCGATAGGCGGCAATTCGCCCCCAAGCCGCCAAGCCGTCTTCGACACCTTGCAGCGCGGCAATACCGTGGCCATGCAAACGCTCGCGGGCACTGGCCGGCAGCAACTCAGGGAAGGCCGAGGTGACGAAGCCGATTTTGCCGTGGCGCTTGAGCGCGGCGCTGTAGAGCTCCAGCAACAGGTCGCACTCCTTGCGCTCGCCGGTAAATTGCGCCGGATAATCGAGCACCAGCATGGCCGCGTCGGCCTCGCTGCGCAGGGCGCTGTCGAGCATGCGCTCAAGCGCGACGCCATCGCCCCAGATCGCGGTGGTGAAATCCAGCGGGTTGACCAGGTTAGCATAGGCTGGCAGTACCTCGACCAACTCATCGACCTGGCTGCTGGCGAGCTTGGGTAAGGTCAGCTCGTTGCGTTCGGCATAGTCGGCGATCAAGCCGGCGTCACCACCGGAGCAGGCCAGGGCAATCAGGCTGCGACCTTCAGGCAGCGTCCCACAGGCAGCGGCCTTCAGGGTTTCGGCGAAGCTTACCGGGCCACTGACACGAATAACCCCCAATCGCTGGAACAAGCTGTCGTACAGGGCGTCAGAGCCAGACAGCGAGCTGGTATGACTCAGGGCCAGCTCGGCGCCGATTTGTGACACCCCGGTTTTCAAGGCGATGATCGGAATACCCTTCTCCAGTGCCTTGTGGGCTGCACGAGCGAAGCCGGGAACGTTTTTCAGCCCCTCCAGGTGCAGACCAATAGCAGTCACCCGAGGCTCATCAAGTAAAACATCCATCAGTTCGGCGATGCCCAGTTGCGCCTGATTGCCGACCGACGCCATGTAGGCCACCGGCAAGGAACGGTCACTCATGGACAGGTTGTATGCGAAGTTGCCACTCTGGGTCAGGATCGCTACGCCCTTCTCTACCGTTTTGCCGCCGTGCGCTACCGGCCACAGCGCACTGCTGTGCAAGTAATCAAGCAGGCCATAACAGTTGGGGCCGAGCAACGCCATGGTCCCCGCAGCCTTGAGCAGTTGCTGTTGCAACGCCTGGCCTTCGGCGCCCGCCTCGGCAAAGCCCGAGGCGTAACAGATAGCCCCGCCGGCATCGATAGCTGCCAGTTCGGCCACGCAACTGAGCGTCAGCTCGCGATTGGTGGCGATGAATACGGCGTCCGGACCGCACGGCAGCTCGGACACGCTGCGAACACAGGGCACGCCTTCAAGCTGCTCGTGCTGCGGATTGACCAGCCACATCTGGCCTTGGTAACCGCCCTCGGCACAGCGCTTGAGCGCCCGAGCCATGCTGCGGCCTCCCACGAATGCCAAGTGACGCGGTGCGAGCAAACGCTTGAGGTTGTCACGAATCGATTGCGACATAGGAATTCTCCGGCCCGATCAACGCAACAGGGGGCGCAACAGTTCACGGGAAATAATGTGCCGCTGGATCTCCGAAGTGCCCTCCCAGATCCGTTCGATCCGCGCGTTACGCCAGATCCGCTCTACCGGGCCTTCATCCATCAGGCCCATGCCGCCGAAGATTTGCACGGCTTCGTCAGCGACCTTGCCCAGTACCTCACTGGCAAACAACTTAGCCATGCCGGCTTCACCATCGGTCATGCTGCCCTGATCCATCTTCCAGGCCGTGTGCAAGGTCAGCAGCTCAGCGGCGCGGATTTGCGTGGCCATGTCGGCAAGCTTGAACGACACCCCCTGATAAGTACCAATTGGCTGGCCGAACTGCTTGCGATCCGCGGCCCATTGCAACGACACATCCAAGGCCCGCTGAGCTTGGCCGACGCAGTTGGCGGCAACCATCACCCGCCCGGCGGTCAACCAGGCATTGGCCACTTCCCAGCCTTTGCCGACTTCGCCCAGCACCTTGTTGGCAGGTACCCGACAATCGTCAAAGAACATCTCGTAGGTGTGATAACCGCGGTTACTTACGCACTTGGGGCCGCGGCGAATGGTCATGCCGGGGGTACCACGGTCCACCAGGAAGGCGGTGACCGCGTTGCGTTTGCGGCCATTGTGTTCGTAGGTGTCAGTCACGGCGAAGACAATGGCGAAATCGGCATGCCCGGCATGGCTGATGAAATGCTTGCTGCCGTTGAGGACGAAATCGTCGCCCTCACGCACCGCGCGGGTCTTGATGGCGTTGGCGTCGGAGCCTGCACCCGGCTCGGTCAAGGCAAAGCAGTCGACCTTCTCACCTTGAATGCAAGGCAACAGGTAGTCGTTGATCTGCTCGTCCTTGCAGGCCATGAGGATTTTCGACGGGCGCGCGACAAACACATGCACCGCCCACGACACTTTGGACAATTCGCGTTCGATCAGGGCCTGGGAGACGTAATCCAGACCGCCACCACCTACTTCCTCGGGCATGTTGAAGGCGTAGAAGCCGGCAGCAATCGCTTTGCCACGAATTTGCGCGGCCAACTCCGGCGAGACCTCGTCGGCGCGATCGACTGCTTCCTCGTGCGGCAACAACTCTTTGGCAACAAAACTGCGTACGGCTTCCACCAACATTTCTTGTTCTTGGGTCAGTTGGAAATTCATGGAATGTTCCTGAAGAAGGTGTTGTAAGTAATTATTTGCCAACGAATTTTGCTGCGCGTCTCTCGACACTTGCACGTAACGCTTCGGCGCCATCCTCGCTGCGTCCACACAGCAGGCCTGCGCCAAGTTCGGCTTGCAACTGTTCTGCGAGGGTGCGCTGGGCGCCCTCACGGATCAGGCGCTTGGTCTGGGCAAAAGCGAATGTCGGGCCGGCCGCCAGGCGCCCGGCCAGTTCGGCGCTGACGGCCAGCAACTGGTCATCTGCGCAGACCTCACCGACCAAGCCGGCTGCCAACGCCCGCTCAGCGCCCCAAAGCTCGTCTAGAAACAACAGGCGCTTGGCCTGTTCGGTGCCGATCAACCTGGGCAAATGCCAGCTGGCGCCCGCGTCAGGGCTATACGCCATGCTGGTATAGCCGGCCTTGAAACGGGCCGATGCTGCTGCCACGCGCATGTCGCAGCACAGGGTCAGGTCCATCCCGGCACCCACGGCGGTGCCGTTGATTGCGGCGATGGTGGGTTTGTCGAGGCTGTGCAGGCGTTGCATCAAGGCATGGGCGGTTTCGGTCCAGCCATAGCTTTCCAGCGCACCGCGGGCTTCGGCCTCTGCCCATTCGGCCAGGTCCGCACCGGCACAGAAGCTGCGGCCACTGCCGGTCAGCACGACCACGCGCACAGCAGGGTCGGCATTGTGCTCATCGAGCAAGGCATGCAGCTTTTTCAGGCTGGGGATATCCAGGGCGTTGCGTTGCTCGGGGCGATTCAGGGTGATCCAGGCAACGCCGGCTTCGACTTTGCTCAACAGCGACGAAGGAGTAGTCATGGGAGGCCTCGAATTATTGTGGTTGGCGTGAGGGGTAGGACTTGAGGCCATACTAAACGAGTGTTCAGCAAGGAGACAATCGGGCAGCTAACTTGATGTAACAGATTACATACGTACCGTATCTGATTGATTAATTGAGTTTTAATCAAAGTACTGATTAGCTTCTATGCAGGTCTGTTACAACTTTGTACAACTGCAGACAGACAAAAAAACGCGACAGTTGCCTGTCGCGTTTCTTGATGAAGGGGTTGAGGGCGGTGGGCTTGGCCTGGATTGCGAGGCAAGCCCGCGCCTACCAAGATGGGGCCATCAGGGGGTTTTCAGTGACGCCATGTCGATCACGAATCGATATTTCACGTCGTTGTTGTGCATGCGCGTGAAGGCTTCGTTGATGTCCTGGATGTTGATCATTTCGCAGGTGGGCAACAGCTGGTGTTCGGCGCAGAAGTCCAGGAGTTCCTGGGTCTGCTCCAGGCCACCGATCAGGGAACCTGCAATCGAGCGGTTATTGACCGCCAGGAGGGCTCCGTGAATGGGTTCCAATGGCTCCAGCGCACCCACCAGCACCAAGGTCCCCTGGCGAGCCAGCAGCATTAGGTAAGGGTTGACGTTGTGCCCACGGGGAATGGTGTCGAGCACCAGGTCAAAACTGCTGGCTGCAGCTTTCATCGCCTGTGGGTCGCTGGACAACAAAACATGGTGTGCACCCAATGCCCGCGCATCTTCAGCCTTGTTCGGCGATGTGGTGATCACCGTGACTTGCGCCCCCAGGGCCACCCCCAGCTTGACCGCCATGTGACCCAAGCCACCCAGGCCGATGACTGCCAGGCGCGTGCCGGCCTTGACGCCATGCTCGCGCATTGGCGACCAGACGGTGATACCGGCGCACAACAGCGGACCGGTGAAACGCGGGTCCAGCGCTGGCGGCACGCGCAACACGAACTTCTCGCGCACCACAATGTGCTCGGCGTAACCACCACGGGTCACCTCGCCGCTGATGCGGTCCAGGCCATTGTAGGTGGGCGTCATGCCATGGATGCAATGCGGTTCCTGGTGCTGCTCACAGGCCTGGCAGTGCTGACAGCTGTCAACCAGGCAGCCCACCGCTACGACATCGCCCACCCGATAACAGTTGACCGCCGCGCCCACAGCGCGCACACGGCCGACGATTTCATGGCCCGGCACACAGGGAAAACGCGTGCTTTTCCAATCGTTGTGTACGTAGTGCATGTCGGAGTGGCACACGCCGCAGTAGTCGATATCGATGGCAACATCGTCTTCGCGTAGCGCACGGCGCTCAAAACTGATGGGTTCTAGCGGCGCGTTGGCTTCATGGACGCCGTAGCCGATACAAGTGCTCATGGGGTTCTCCAAATGCTGAGTAGGCAATGCACAACTGGCATGACCAGGGCGCTGAACTGCCAGTGTAGGGGCCAGGTGGACGAATTCATTTCCGGATTCAGCGCACAACTAAATAGCCATAACCAATTGTTTTACAGGGATTTTTTCAGGCACAAGTTGATCGGGGACGATTTACTCCGGGTCTGGTGTGGTCAGCAACGCGTGGATCATGCGCGCAAGCATGCGAACCGTATCCTCTTGCAACAGGTACTCGGGCTTTTCAATCAACAACGCCCGCGGCAAGGCAGTGACTGCCTGATAGGCCAGGAAGCCGGCTTTCTCGCGATCGCTCACCTGAATCTGCTCGGAAAAACGTTGCACCAGAGCCGGAATGACCATCGCGATCCAGAAGCGCTCCGGCTTGACGATCTCCAGACGCACCAGCTCACCGTAATAGACGGCCTTGATGCTGAGCTGCGAGTCGACCTGCAGCCAACGGTGCAAGCCACCCAGACCGGTGCGCAGAATAACTTCGATACCGTCGTAGAGCGTGGCCGTGGCTGGCAGCGCATGAATGTTAGCGATGACTTGCAGGCGCATGTCGGCGCGGTAATCTTCGAAAATGGCGCCAATCAACGACTCGATGGTTGGGAAATACTCATAGATCGAACTGATTGCCACGCCTGAGTAGTCGCAAAGGCGGTAGATCGACAGCGCCTCCCGCCCTTCCTTCTCGAGAATTTCCCGACCGGCGGTTTTCAGCGCCTCGACCAGCGCCACCGAACGCGCCTGTTTCGGCTGCTTGCGTGGTTTGGCCGGTAATTGCACCGTGACATTATCCTGGCCGCCCTTGCCTCGCTCACCGCGCCCGGCCATGTTCAAGGGGTCACTACGTTGAACGTTGGCTGGAAGCTGGCAAGCATACCCAGCATTGCCTTGAAGCGTGCGCTGTCGCCTTCCAGGGTGATGTCTCCCTGCTTGATTGCCGTTGGAAAATCCAACTGGCGAAGGCTGATTTTGTCCAGTATGGCCTTGCTCATTTTCACCGTGGCATCGGCCTGGGTATGGCGGATGCCCTCACGATAAGTGAGTACGCCGTTGCGCAGGGTTACGGCAAAATGCTGGTCAAGGTCGTCGAAGTCCCAGTTGAGGGTCATGTCATGACCCTGGGCCTTGTCCGAATCCAAGCGCACCGAAAGGATGTCCATGAACATCGCCGGCGTCGCCGCACGCACCAGGTCGGCAGTAGCCCGCGGCCCCTGTTGCGCGGCGACCTGGCGCAATTCCTGGGTCGCGGTCAGGTACATGTTGCGCCAGATCGCCGATTCACTGCGGTAGCCCAACTGTTCCAGTACGTCGGCCTGGGCTTCACGCGCCGCTTTATTGTCGGGCTCGGCAAACACCAGGTGATTGCCCAATTGCGCCGCCCAGCGGTAATCCCCCTGTTGCATGGCCGTGCGCATCAGCGCCAGTACCTTGTCGGCGCCGCCCAGCGCCTGAACGTAGCGCTGCCCGGCCTCTACCGGCGGCAAAGGGTCGAGGTTGGACGGGTTGCCGTCATAAAAGCCGAGGTAGCGCTGGTAGACTGCACGAGTGTTGAAACTCAAGGTCCCGTAGTAGCCCCGGGCGTACCACTTCTGGTCGAGCTGGCCGGGCAGTTTTTTCACTGCAGCGGCAATTTCCAGCGGAGTCATACCCTGGTTGAGCAGGTGCAGGGTGCGATTGTTGATGAAGGCATACATGTCGCGCTGATCAGCCAGCAGCGTACGAATACCCTCGCCGCCCCAGGTGGGCCAGTTGTGCTGGGCAAACATCACCTGCGCCTGGTCACCATAACGTACCAGGCTGTCATCGATGAACCGCGACCAGGTCTTGGCGTCTCGAACCTCGGCACCACGCGGGGTGAGAACGTTGTGCATCGACATCACCGCGTTTTCGGACATGCACAACGCCTTCATTTGCGGCAAGTACAGGTTCATCTCTGCGGGTGCCTCGGTACCCGGGGTGAGCTGGAATTCAAACTGCACGCCAGCGATGTCATGGCTTTCCAGCGGTTGCACAATCAGGTGAGTCGGTGCGATCAGGCTCATGGTACCCCCTATCGGCACGCCCTTGCCGATGCCTGCATCGAGTTGCCCGCGCGGGCCCTTGGCAACGCTGCCGCCACTTTGGAACATGCCCCGGCGAAACATTGCGGTACCGGCCAGCACGTTTTCCTGGATGGCGTGCTCCATGAAGCCATTCGGGGCATAAATACGCACATTACCGGCCTTGACGTCCGCTTCATCGACCACCCCCCGCACCCCGCCGAAATGGTCGGCATGGCTGTGACTGTAGATCACCGCCACTACCGGCTTGCGCGGCCGATTCTGGTAATAGAGTTCGAGGCCGGCCCTGGCAGTTTCGGTCGCGTAGAGCGGATCGATGATGATCACCCCGTTATCGCCCTCAATAATGGTCATGTTTGCCAGATCGATGCCGCGAATCTGGTAAATCTTGTCTGTGACCTGGAACAGACCGGCATTGGCGTTGAGTTGCGCCATACGCCACAGGCTGGGGTTGACGGTGTCAGGAGAGTCGCCCTGAGCAAGGAAATCGTACTGATGGGTGTTCCACACCGGCTTGCCATCGGCGTTCTTGATCTCACCCGCAAAAGCTGCCACCAGCCCGCGGCGTGCAGCTTCGTAGTCGGCCTGGTCCTGGAACGGCAATGTTTTCAGCACCGCCTGATTAGTAGCGGCTGTTGTCGGGCTGGCGGCTTTCGCCAGGCTCTGGGCAGCGACCTCTGCAGCCCATGAGGCACTGTTGGTCAATCCAACCGCAATGGCGAGTGCAACGAGCGAGTGGCGCATACGAATTCCTTGGGTGTGGATCAAGTCCATTGATTGTTGTTTTTGGTGGCGGCGGTTGGGCCGCTGCTTTAACCGCAGGTTATGACGGGATCCGCTTGCGCCCCCCCCCCCTCCATCGGGAGGGGGAAGCCGCAATTGATGGCGCCTACCTCAAGCAACGCTGCCGAACCATCGGCCAATCCTCGAGGACCACGACATGACGCGCCGCCTGCTGTTCAACACCACCCGCTCCATCATCATCGAACGGGGCGCCGCTGCCCGCCTGGCCGAACAGGTGCAGAGCATGGGCCACCGCTCCGTGTTGCTGGTTACCGATCCTGGGGTATTGGCCACAGGTCTGCTGGTGCCGGTGCAAACAAGCTTCGTCCACCAGGGTGTCGCCCTGCAGGTGTTCAGTAAGGTGCAGGCTGACCCGCCCGAATCGGTCATTCTAGAAGCAGTGCAAGCGGCCAGGGAATGCCGCGCTGATTGTGTCATCGGTTTTGGCGGTGGCAGTTCTCTGGATGCGGCGAAGTTGACTGCACTGCTGGCACGCAGCGAAGAGTCGCTGGCTGACATCTACGGCATCGAACGTACCAACGGCAGGCGCTTGCCACTGATTCTGGTGCCGACCACGGCCGGAACCGGCTCGGAAGTCACTGGCGTATCGGTAATCACCACCGGTGAAGGGCAGAAAAACGTGGTGATTTCCCCTGCTCTGCTGCCTGATGTAGCGCTATTGGATGCAGACCTGACCCTGGGGCTGCCCAAGGCCGTCACTGCCGCCACCGGTATCGATTCTATGGTTCACGCGATCGAAGCCTATACCTCCCGGCACCTCAAGAACCCCATCTCCGACTGCCTGGCCCGAGAGGCGCTGCGCCTGCTTGGCGATAACCTTGAGCGGGTCTGTGAAAACGGCAGCGACGCTCAGGCACGAGAAAACATGCTGCTCGGCGCCTGCCTCGCCGGCATGGCCTTTGCTAACGCCCCGGTCGCAGCGGTACATGCCCTGGCCTATCCATTGGGCGCGCGCTTTCACGTGCCGCACGGGCTTTCCAACGCATTGGTACTTGCAGCGGTGATGCGCTTCAACCTGGAAGCTGCCGCGCCCCTGTATGCAGAACTGGCGGATATTCTTCTGCCCTACGGCCGTGGCGCGGTGTTTGAACGAGCGTTGGCGCTGATCGCCCACCTGCAGGCGTTGCCCGCGCGGCTGGGTTTGCCGACACGCCTGCGCGAAGTAGGTGTCAGTGAGGAGGACCTTGAAGCCCTGGCCCGGGATGCAATGCAGCAGACTCGGCTGCTTGCCAACAACCCCAGAGAACTGAACCTGGACGACATCCTCGCGCTTTATCGCCAGGTTTTCTGACTTCCAGCCAGCCAGCGTGATCCAGTAAACCCGGAACCCCGTTATCAATGCGCGCCTGGATCACGCGCTTTTCTTCGGATTTCAATGCCTTAAACAAGACTCTGAATCCGGAACATTGCCGACGTTGCTCGTCCCTATACTCGCCTGAACAGCCTACCGCGGCCTCACAACAACAAAAACTGGGCAACCCAGGAGCGCTTCAATGAGCGATGCCATCCCTACCGATTCGCCATCCTTCGCCGTTCCAGCCGACTTGAAACGCACCTACTCGAAAGTAATCTGGCGATTGATGCCATACCTGATGCTGGCGTTCATCATCAACGCCATTGACCGCCTGAACCTGTCGTTTGCCAAGCTGCGCATGGCTGAAGACATCCTCCTAAGCGAAGCTGCCTATGGCATCGGAGCCGGGGTTTTCTACCTGGGCTACATTCTGTTCGAGGTGCCCAGCAATCTGTACATGCAACGCGTCGGCGCCCGGGCCACGTTGACCCGCATCATGATTCTCTGGGGCCTGGTCACGGTGGCGACAGCCTTTGTTACCAGTCCCGGCCAACTGATCGTTGCGCGCTTCTTCCTGGGCGTTGCCGAGGCGGGCTTTTTCCCCGGCCTCATCCTTTACCTCACCTTTTGGTTTCCCGCCGCAATCCGTGGACGAATCACGGCCTCGTTTTTTATGGCAGCAATGGTCGCTGGCATGATCTGCGGACCGTTATCGGGCACCATCATGACCCACCTGCATGGTTGGCTGGGGTTGCGCGACTGGCAGGTGTTGTTCGTTCTGACGGGTTTGCCAGCCGTGTTGCTAGGGATCATCGGGCGTTACTGGTTGACTGACCGACCTGAACAGGCACGCTGGCTCAATGCCGAGCAACAGCAACAGATTCAGGCGGCCCTCGACAGCGAGCCACGTTCCAGTGCTGCACGCAACGGTTTGGCAGGCGCCCTGCGTGACCCGCTGCTGTATGTAGCGGGATTGGTCTGTTTCTGCATCTACAGCGCCGCCAACACGGTCTCGTACTGGTTGCCGACGCTGATCCGTAGCTTCGGCCTGGAAGACCTGCAACATATCGGTGTCGCCAGCAGCCTGCCGTTTCTCACCGCCTTGTGCGCCATGTACCTGCTCGGACGCAGCTCCGATCGCTATATGGAGCGCCGCTGGCACCTGGGACTGACCTTGTTGACCGCTGCGGCAAGCTTCAGCCTCTTGAGCGTCGCTCAAGGCAACACGCTGCTGTCGATGGTGTTGGTCAGCTTGGGCGCCGCCGCAGCGTTGTCGGCGATGCCTCTGTTCTGGACCATTCCCCCTGCCCTGTTGAGCAAGTCCGGTGCCGCAGGCGGGATTGCCCTTATCAGCAGCATTGGCAACGTCGCCGGGGTGCTCAGCCAGAGCGCCGTGGGCGCGATAAAAACCGCCACCGGGAGCCTTTATCTGGCATTGGACATGATTGCCCTGTTGCTTGTACTGGGCACCTTGCTGGTGCTGGTGGCTATACCGGCAAGGCGGCTGGCCCCTTCGGCGGCCTGTTGACGAAATTGCCGTGGGCTGTAGCCGGTCCAGCGACGAAATGCCCGCGTAAACGAGCTGGCCTCGTTATAGCCCAATTGTTGTGCGATCTCGGTAAGGCTCGCCACTGACTGGCTGACCAGCTCGATGGCCAGGGCCTGGCGGATCTGCTCGACCAACTGCGCGAACTCCAGGCCAAGTTCACCGAGCCTGCGCTGAAGCGTGCGTTTACTCAGGTGCAGGTGCGCCGCGACCTGATCCAGGCCAATCTGTCCAACGGCAAGGTTGGCCTCGATAACTAGGCCGATGCGTGCGGTCAGATCGGTGTCGGCAAGTCGACTGCGCCGCTCTGCTTCAAGCCCGGGCAACAACGACTGGTGCAAGCGTGGATCAGCAGTGAGCAGCGGCTCTTCAAGCATCTGCGCCGGCCAGAGTATCCGATTGGTGGGTTGATCGAACTTCAACGGGCATTGGAATACCTGCTTATGAAGGCCAGTATCGATCGGTCGTGAATGCTCGAAATCGACGCGCAGCGGCGCGTATTTTTCGCCCGTGTACTCACGCAGGCGCGCATACAACGTGCCCAGCGCATACTCCGTGTCTTGTCGACGGTCCAGAACGCTGGGATCGGTAAGGCGATAGGTAATTTCAAGGTGCGCACCCTGCAATCGCCAACTCAGTTCATTGGCCTGGGCGTGGACAACAATATAACGGCTTGCGCAGTCCAGCATCGCCTGAACATTGGCCGCGCTGCGTACGGCGTAGCCAACGCCACCCAGCAGGCTTAAATTGCGCGGCTCACCCAGCATGCCCAACCCAAGTTTCAACCCGAGATTGTTGTCGGTCTGGCTGGCGGCAACTTCCAGCAACTGATTGTACTGGTTGAGCGGAATTTTCCGATCCGGACGTTCAAGCACATCCTCGGGCAAGCCGACGGTGGCCAGATGCGGTTGAAAAATTGCAGCGTGGTAGTGCAGAAGCGACTCGGCAAAAACGGTGTGCTTGAGGCTGGACATATCAAAAATGGCTCCTGGCCGGGCTTTTCTTGTTGTTAGCTCGCCGCCGCGGCGAATGGCACCTGTTGGCAAGAGCATGGCGCTTGTTGACGATACAGTGCCCCCCCTTTTCGGCCAACGTTGCCTACACGCTGCCGCATATATCCCAGACGGCCGGTAGCGCTCAAGGAGAAGCCATGAATGTCTATCTATCAACACTGCCGATACTGATGTTATTGACAACCTCATTCATGGTTCAGGCCCAGCAGGCGCCACCGAACGTTGTCGTGCTGCTGTATGACAACCTGGCGTATGGTGAACTTGGCAGTTATGGCGGCGGTGCCTTGCGCGGCGCCGAAACCCCGCGGATCGACCGTTTGGCCGACCAGGGCCTGCGACTGACCAATTTTAACGTTGAAGCACAGTGCACGCCGTCTCGCTCAGCACTGATGACCGGGCGTTTTTCGATCCGCTCGGGCACCTACAAGGTGCCCACGGCCGGTGCCCCGGACGGGCTTACCCTGTGGGAGGAAACCCTGGCCGAAGTGCTCTCGACCCGTGGTTATGCCACCGGTATGTGGGGCAAGTGGCACCTGGGCAGTGAAGCCAGCCGCTTTCCTACCCAGCAAGGCTTTGATGAATGGTATGGCGTGGCACGTACCTATGACGAAGTCATGTGGTCGGCCAGCGACGAAGCCAGCGGCTTGACCCCGGCGATGGGCAGCCGCGCGGGCTGGGACGAGGGCCTGACGCCAGTGCAATACATCTACTCATCCACCCGCGACAACCCGCCGGTCAAGGTCAAGAAACTCGACCTGGCAAGCAAACGTACCCTGGACGGTGAACTGACCGACAAGGCAACGCGGTTCATCAAACGCAATGCCGAAGCCGGCAAACCGTTCTTTGCCTACGTGGCTTTCTCATTACCGCATATGCCGACCCAGCCCAATCCCGCGTTTGCCGGCAAGACCGGCAATGGCTCATGGGCTGACTCGCTGGCCGAAATAGACGCTCGCGCAGGCCAGGTACTGGATGCGATCAAAGACGCGGGTGTTGAAAACAACACACTGGTCATCCTCGCCAGTGACAATGGTGGTGAAGCCACCTATCCCTGGCAAGGCGCCAATGGCCCTTGGCGCGGCACCTACTTCACCGCAATGGAAGCCAGCCTGCGGGCGCCGTTCATCCTGCGCTGGCCGGGCAACGTGCCTGCGGGCAAGGTCAGCAATGAAATCATCCACATTACCGACCTGTTTACCACCCTTGTTCACGCTGCAGGCGCACAGGTGCCCAACGACCGGGTGATCGACGGAGTCGATCAAATGGACTTCTTTACCGGCAAGCAAGCCGGCTCGAATCGTGAAGGCTTTGTTGCCTATGTTGCCGATCGACTCAGCGCGGTCAAATGGCGCAACTGGAAACTCCACCTCATCGAGCAAGAGCAAATGTTCGACCCACCCATACCATTGGGTCTACCGCGCCTGCACAACCTGCTGACCGACTTGCGTGAAGAGCACAACATCGCAATCGAAAACACCTGGGCGTTGCCACCGATGATGGCACTGGTCGGCCGTTTCAAAGCCAGCCTGCAGCAGCATCCACCGATAGCCAGCGGCACACCTGACCCCTACCTTCCGGACCGCTCAGCCAATCAGTAGAAGCACAGAGGCATCTCAACCTGGTCTTGATCCGCTGTTGAACTCGACCTCGATCTGCTTTTGATCTTGATCTTGATCTACCTGCCCCGTTAACCAGAAGGGCCGAGTGAAGGTGTTGCGAAAGGGCTAGCGCGCAGCGCCTTCGGCCCCAGCCGAAGTTGCGAATCGTAGTGTTGCTTGCAACGCGTAGATCGCAATGCCCTGAAGCGACACCGTAGCGAGGGGACCCGAAGCGCAGCGTAGGGCCCCTGGTGGGGCGAGCCCTTTGCTTACTTTGGGGCGACTGCCAAAGTAAGGCGCCGTAAGGGCGCAAAGGTGACTCGTCGCCACCATCGCAAATGGATCAGCAAGCAACTCAAGCGCCCCATCGCAAACCCAGCCCCCACCGCTTGCCAAAATCAGGACACCAGTTGCTCCAACTCGGGAACGGCCTCAAACAGATCCGCTACCAGACCGTAATCCGCTACCTGAAAGATCGGTGCCTCTTCATCCTTGTTAATCGCAACGATAACCTTGGAATCCTTCATACCCGCCAAATGCTGAATGGCCCCGGAAATACCCACGGCAATATACAACTGTGGCGCAACGATCTTGCCCGTCTGCCCGACCTGCATATCATTGGCGACAAAACCGGCGTCAACCGCCGCACGTGATGCCCCCACGCCCGCACCCAACTTATCGGCAAGACTGTACAGGTGCTTGAAGTTGTCACCGTTCTGCATCCCGCGACCACCGGACACAACAACCTTGGCCGCGGTCAACTCAGGACGATCTGACGTGGCCAGGGCCTCGCCGACGAACGCCGAAATGCCACTGTCGAACACCGACGCGACAGTTTCAACAGTAGCCGCGCCACCTTCAGCGGCAACCGCGTCAAAGCCGGTGGCACGCACAGTAATGACTTTGACGGCGGCGTTCGATTGCACAGTGGCGATGGCATTACCGGCGTAAATCGGGCGCTTGAAGGTATCGGCCGACTCCACCGCGATAATTTCGGAGATCTGGTCAACATCCAGTGTCGCCGCCACCCGAGGCAAAATGTTCTTGCCGTTGGCAGTGGCCGCCCCCAGAACATGGCTGTAGATCACACTTTGGTCGATCACCAGCCCCGTTACCAGCGCAGCAACGTTCTCCGGCAGTTGGTGGGCGTAGGCGGCATGGTCGGCCGCCAGTACCTTGCTCACCCCTGCGACACCTTGCGCCGCGGCTACGACGCCGCCGATATCGGCACCGGCCACCAACAGGTGAATATCCCCGCCCAGTTGTTGCGCTGCCGCAACCGTGTTCAGGGTTGCAGCGCCGAGCTGCTGGTTGCTGTGTTCTGCAATAACCAGGATTGTCATTTAGATCACCTTCGCCTCGTTCTTGAGTTTTTCGACCAGTTCAGCCACCGACTTGACCTTGATGCCGGCACTACGGGCAGCCGGCGCCTCAACCTTGAGGAGCGTGTTGGTGGAGACCGTGGACACGCCCAGGGCCGCCGGAGTGATGGTCTCCAGCGGCTTTTTCTTGGCCTTCATGATGTTTGGCAGCGACGCATAGCGCGGCTCGTTCAGGCGTAAGTCAGTGGTGACGATGGCTGGCAGGCTCAGTGCAACGGTCTGCAGGCCACCGTCGATTTCACGGGTGACCTTGAGTGAGTCATTTGCCACTTCAAGCTTGGACGCAAAGGTGCCTTGGGCGTAACCACTGAGCGCCGCCAGCATCTGCCCGGTCTGGTTGTTGTCGCTGTCGATGGCCTGTTTGCCCAGAATCACCAGTTGCGGCTGCTCTTTATCGACCACCGCCTTGAGCAACTTGGCCACTGCCAGGGCGCTGAGTTCTTCGCTGGACTCGATCAACACAGCGCGGTCGGCACCCAATGCCAGGGCGGTGCGCAATTGCTCCTGGGCCAAGGGCGGGCCCACAGACACCACCACCACTTCCGTGGCTATGCCTTGCTCCTTGAGGCGTACCGCTTCTTCCACGGCAATTTCGCAGAAGGGGTTCAGCGCCATTTTTACGTTGGCGAGGTCAACGCCTGAACCATCCGCCTTGACGCGGACCTTGACGTTGTAGTCGACCACACGCTTTACCGCGGCCATCACTTTCATAGAGCACTCCTGTTAAGCGTTCTTGTTATAAATCCAGCCTACACCCAACCGTTCACTGGCCTGATCGTCCGGCAGGACTAGACCGGACGGCCTGGCGCATGCCCTGGCAAGCACCGGGTCGGGCCAGCTTATGCAATGAAGATCAATCGCACCCCTCCCGTGAAGGGTGGTATCGACCGTTGTGCGAGGGTAGATCCGGCTGACAGCGCGGCCTTGCGCCCCCTCCACAAGAGAGGGGACGCAAGGCGGCAGCGTCGTTAGGATGCGGGCAACGATGTACCGCCGGACTCAATACGCAACAGGAGGTTTGAACCGTGAGCAAGCCCGTCCCCAATGCGCGCAGCGCCTACCGTTATCTGCGCGATATCACCACACGCTGGATGGACAACGACGTCTACGGTCACGTCAACAACGTCATCTACTACAGCTGGTTCGACACGGTGGTCAACGGCTGGTTGCTGGAACAGGGCCTGCTCGACTTCGAACAGTGCCCAACCGTGGGCCTGGTGGTCGATACCCACTGCAGCTACTTCTCTTCAATTGCCTTCCCCGATCGGGTTCGTGCCGGCTTGCGTGTCTCGCGGCTGGGCGGCTCCAGTGTGTGCTACGAAGTTGGCCTGTTCGCCAACGACAGCACCGAGGCCTCGGCCCAGGGTCACTTCGTTCACGTCTACGTTGATCGCACGACGCGCCGACCCGTGCCGCTGCCACCGGCCCTGCGTCACGCCCTGGAAACCCTGATGCTGGCGTCCGCCCACCCCACCGGGGTGGGCACCAGGACGGGTTGAATCTGTTGAACTGCGGGATATCGCTTTCACAGGCAAAAACCCATCAGGAGTCTTCATGAGCCACAACAACATCGGGCCAGGATTGAGTCATGAGTGAGTACCAGGCACCTCTGCGCGACATGCAGTTCGTTCTCAATGAATTGGGCTATCTGGACCGGGTAAGGGCACTGCCTGACTGTGCCCATCTCGATGCCGATCTAGTCGATGCCATTCTGGGTGAGGCCGGCAAGTTTGCCCACGGCGTACTGTCGCCGCTGAACGTTTCCGGTGACCGCCAGGGCGCCCGCTGGGAAAACGGCGAAGTGACCACCAGCAAAGGCTGGCGTGAGGCCTACCAGCGATTCGTCGATGGCGGCTGGAACTCATTGTCCTGCGACCCGGAATTTGAGGGACAGGGCCTGCCCAGAGTGGTGTCGGCGCTGGTGGAAGAGATGTGGAACGGCGCCAACCTTGCGTTCGGCCTGTGCCCGATGCTCACCCGTGGCGCTATCGAAGCCATCGAGCTGCGCGGGTCTGCCTACCTGAAAAGCACCTACCTGACGAAGATGATCAGCGGCCAGTGGACCGGCACCATGAACCTCACCGAGCCCCAGGCAGGTTCGGACCTGGCAGCAGTGCGAACCCGAGCCGAGCCGGTGGGCGATGGCACCTTCCGCATCAAGGGCCAGAAAATCTTCATCACCTATGGTGAGCACGACCTCACCGATAACATCGTGCACCTGGTACTGGCGCGCACACCGGGCGCGCCAGCCGGCGTCAAGGGCATCTCGCTGTTCGTGGTACCGAAGTTCCTCGTGCAAGCAGATGGCAGCCTCGGCGCACGCAACGATGTGCGCTGCGCCTCCATAGAACACAAGCTTGGCATTCATGCCAGCCCCACTGCCGTACTGGCATTCGGTGACAACCAAGGCGCGCTCGGTTGGTTGGTAGGCGAAGAAAACCGCGGGCTCGAGTACATGTTCATCATGATGAACGCGGCACGCTTCAGCGTCGGCATTGAAGGCGTAGGCCTTAGCGAGCGCGCCTATCAAAGGGCACGCGGCTATGCCCGCGAGCGAATCCAGGGCACCGAGATCGGCGCCGCCACGCGCAGCAATGTCGCAATCATCCGCCACCCGGATGTCCGGCGCATGCTGATGTCGATGAAAGCACGCACCGAAGCAATGCGCGCCCTGGCCTGTGAAATTGCCCTGGCGATGGACTGCGCCGAACGCCATCCAAGCCAGGCTGCGCGGCAAGAATCCCAGGCACTGGTCGATTTGATGATTCCCGTGATCAAGGGCTGGAGCACCGAGAACGCGGTGGATATCGCCTCCCTGGGTATCCAGATTCACGGTGGCATGGGTTTCATCGAAGAAACCGGGGCAGCCCAACACCTGCGCGATGCACGCATAACGACGCTGTATGAAGGAACAACCGGCATTCAGGCAGCCGACCTGATCGGGCGCAAGATCGCTCGCGACGGCGGCCTGGCCATCGGCCAACTGAGCACGCGAATCCAACAGGTGCTGGAGGAACTGGCCTGGGTAGATGACCCACAACTGCAGGCGAATGCCAGTGCCCTGGCCAGAGCATTGGTGGCACTGAACACCAGCGTCGAGTTCATCGTCGGCCATTACACCAGCCAGCCAGCCCGAGTGGCTGCCGGCGCCGTGCCGTTCCTGGAACTGCTTGGCCTGGTCGCAGGCGGCTGGCAGATGGCGCGCTCGGCACTGGCCGCCCAGCGCCAACTCAAGGCGGGTGACAACGACCAGGCGTTCTATGGGGGCAAACTGCTTACCGCCCGCTTCTATGCCGATCATCTGTTGCCGCAGGTAGAAAGCCTGTCGCGCGTGGTGGTCCAGGGCGGCGACGCGCTGTTACAGATGGACGACCAGCAATTTTGAACGCGCATTTTCAACCCGCATTCTGAACCGAGTGTGCCGGCCAGCCGCCGGCACGGCTGAACTGCCTCCAGGCGCATCCTGGCTTTCACTGCGCCAGGCCCTGAGCGAGAGACCCCCATGACTGATGCATTGCTCAACGAACGCGAACTAAGCTTCCAACTCTACGAACTGCTCGACACCGAAGTCCTGTTGCAACGCCCTCGTTACGCCGAGCACGACCGGCCGGTATTCGATGCCACCTTGCAAACCGCGCGCACGATCGCTGCCGAGTACTTCGCGCCGCACAATCAAAAAGCCGACGCGCATGAGCCGACCTTCGATGGCGAAAAGGTCAAGCTGATCCCGGAAACCAAAGCGGCCTGGGATGCCTTCGCCGAGGCCGGCTTTCTTGCCGCTCACCATAACGCCGAAGACGGCGGCCTCCAGTTGCCGGAAGTGATCCTGCGGGCCAGCATGGCGTATTTCAACGCTGCCAACATCGCCACGGTGGCGTATTCGTTCTTGACCATCGGTGCCGCCAACCTGGTCAAGAGCTTTGCCAGCGATAGCCTGCGCCAACGTTTCCTGCCGGCGATGCTCGATGGCCGCTTCAGCGGCACCATGGCCCTGACCGAACCTGGCCAGGGTTCGGCCCTGGGCGATCTGCGTACCCTTGCCCGCCCTCACGAAGACGGCAGCTACCGCCTGTTCGGGCAAAAGATGTTCATTTCCGGTGGCGATCACGAACTCACCGACAACATTGTGCATATGGTCCTGGCCCGTATCGAAGGCGCGCCCGCCGGTACCCGCGGCATCTCGCTGTTCCTGGTGCCCAAGATCCTCGTCGATGATGATGGCCAGATCGGGGCGCGCAACGATGTGGCGCTGGCCGGCCTGCTGCACAAGCTTGGCTACCGCAATACCACCTCGACCGTACTCAACTTCGGTGAAGACACCGGTGCCATCGGTTATCTGGTCGGTGAGGCCAACAAAGGCCTGTCGTACATGTTCCAGATGATGAATGAAGCGCGCATTGGCGTGGCGCTGGGCGCCTCGGCACTGGCGTACCAGAGCTTTATTCATGCCTTGGACTACGCTCGCGAACGCCCCCAGGGCCGGCTACCGGGTAGTAAAGACCCGTTGTCGGCACAGGTGCGTATCGTCGAGCACGCCGACGTCCGCCGTATGCTGCTGCAGCAAAAAACCTATGCCGAAGGGAGCCTGGCGCTGTGCCTGTACGCCAGCAGCCTCTACGAAGACGCCCATACCGCGCCCGAACCACAGGCGCGCAGTGATGCCAGCGAACTGCTCGACCTGCTGATCCCCATGGTCAAGTCCTATCCGTCAAAGTACGGCGTGATTGCCTCGGACATTGGCGTGCAGATTCTTGGAGGTTCGGGCTATATCCGCGAATACCCGCTGGAGCAGTTCTACCGGGATAACCGTTTGAACCCTATCCATGAAGGCACTGAAGGTATTCACGGCCTTGATTTGCTCGGGCGCAAGCTGCAGCAGAACGGTGGTGCAGGCTATCGTCTGTTCTGCCAGCAGGTGCGTCTTGGCCTTGAGCAGGCTGGGCGCGACGACAATTGCGCCGCCCTCGCCTATCTGTTGAGCGGCGCCCTGGACCGTTTGCAGGAGGTCACCGAAAGCCTGCTCGGCCAGGTTGCTGCCGACGCCCACAGTGGCTTGAGTAACGCCACGCCCTACCTGGATCTGTTCGGCCGAGTGCTGGTGGGCTGGCTCTGGCTGCGCATGGCGCTGGTTGCCAGCCGCGCCCTGAGCGCCGGGGCAAACGGCAGCGAAGCGGATTTCTACAACGGCAAACTACAGGCAGCGCGTTACTTCATGGACTGGGAACTGGCCGGCATCGACGCCCAGGCGCGGCTGCTCGCCAGCGCCAATCGCACCAGCCTGGACATGCAGGATCAATGGTTCTGAGCCCGTCCCTATCAATTGTGTTGTGCAAGGAGTCATCATGAATTCACTGGTCACCTATCAGGTGCAAGACAGCCTGGCACTGATTGGCCTGGCTCGCCCTCCGGTCAACGCGCTCGGCCAGCCTCTGCGCGCGGCCCTGCTCCAGGCCTGCGAACAGGCAGACGCCGATCCGTCGGTACGCGCTATCGTTATTTACGGTACCAACGGCCTGTTCTGCGCCGGTGCTGATATCACCGAATTCGGCAGCCCGGCCTCCTTCGCGGCCCCCGACCTTCCAGGCCTGCTGGTGCGTCTCACGGCTATCGACAAACCACTGGTGGCTGCGATCGGCAAACTCGCCCTGGGTGGCGGCCTGGAACTTGCCCTTGCTTGCGGTTACCGCATTGGCGAGCCGAAAACCCGTGTCGGCTTGCCGGAAATCAACCTTGGACTGCTTCCCGGTGCTGGCGGCACCCAGCGCCTGCCGCGCCTTGTCGGCGTGCAAGCGGCGCTGGAGATGATGATCAGCGGTGCGCCAATGGCCGCCAATAGAGCGCTGGAACTGGGCATTCTCGACCGTCTGGCCGACAGCGCCGAGCAGTTGCTGCAAAGCGCCTGCGGCTATGCCCACGAGCTAATTGCCAACCACGCACCCGCGCGCCCGAGCGAGCCGTTTGCCGATCCCGCCAAAGGGCTGCCAGCGGATTTCTTCGAGCGCTATTGTCTGGAGCAAGAACCCCGCTGGAAAAGCCGCCTGGCCCCACGCCTGGTATTCTCGGCAGTCCAGGCTGCTTGCCTGCTGCCCCTGCAACAGGGCCTGGAGCGTGAGTTGGCCCTGTTCAAGCAGGCCGAGGCCTCCCGCCAGTCTGAAGCGTTGCGCCATGTGTTCTTTGCCGAACGCGAGGCCGGCAAGATACCTGGCATCGACCCCAGCACTGCGTTGCGCCCGATTGCCAAAGTTGCAGTAATCGGTGCCGGCACCATGGGCGGCGGCATCGCCATGAACTTCGCCAATGCCGGCATTCCAGTGGTGTTGCTGGAGCGTCAGGGCGATGCGCTCGACCGCGGCCTGGCACACATCCGCAAAACCTATGCAATCAGCCTTAAACGCGGCAAATTGACAGAGGCACAGTTGGAGCAACGCATGTCGCTGCTCAGCGGCACCCTTGAGTACGCTGATCTGGCCGACGCCGACCTGGTGATCGAGGCGGTATTCGAGCAGCTCTCGATCAAGCAGGAGGTGTTTCGCCAACTCGATAGCGTATGCAAGCCTGGCGCGATTCTCGCCACCAACACCTCGTCACTGGATGTAGACCAGATTGCCGCAGTAACCGCGCGCCCGCAGGATGTGATCGGCCTGCACTTTTTCAGTCCGGCAAACGTCATGCGTCTGCTGGAAGTGGTCAAAGCCCGGGAAACTTCTGCGCAGGTGCTGGCCACCACCCTCAAGATGGGCCGCACCATCGGCAAGATCCCGGTCGTGTCCGGCGTCTGCTTCGGTTTTATCGGAAACCGCATGCTTGAACCCTATGCCCGCGAAGCCCATCGCCTGGTGCTTGAAGGCGCCACCCCGGCCCAGGTCGACGGCGTTCTGACCGGCCTGGACCTGAACATGGGGGTCTTCAGCATGCTCGACCTTGCGGGTATCGACGTGAACTTTCTCGTGCGCGATGCCAACCGCGCCGCCATCGCCCACGACGACAGCTACTGCCGTCTGGGTGATGAACTCTACAGCCTGGGCCGCTACGGACAGAAAACCGCTCGTGGCTTCTACCAGTATGAAGGGCGCGAGCGCCACAACGACTACGAAGTGGTTGCCCTGTCCGAACGCCTGGCGGGTGAGCTGCATGTCTCCCGACGTCCAATCGAAGATGCCGAGATCCATGCGCGCTGCTTGTTCATGCTAATCAACGAAGGCATTCAGTTGCTCGATGAGGGCATCGCCCTGCGCGCCGGAGATATCGATCTGGTGTGGATCAATGGCTACGGTTTCCCGGCGCACCTCGGTGGCCCGATGTTCTACGCCCAGCAGTACGGCCTGGACAAAGTACTGGCCGGCATCCAGCACTATCGCGATACGCTGGGCGAATACGGGCGGATGTGGTTCACCCCGGCGCCGTTGCTCGAACGCCTGGTGGCAGCCGGCAAAACTACCATAGAGCGCCTCTGAAAAAGCAGGGCATGGATCGTCTCAACCGCGAGCCATGCCCGTCATACCTCCAGGACACCTGACATGAATGAAACCTCATCGTTGTGCAATTCTGCGTTTTCCCTGAGCGGCCATACCTTGATGGTCACCGGCGCCTCCAGCGGGATTGGTGCTCACCTGGCCCGTGTTGCAGGTCGCGCGGGTGCTCGTGTGGTGCTCGCAGCACGGCGCGTGGAACGCTTGCAGGCACTGGCCGAGGTTATCCGCCAGGACGGTGGCCAGGCGCTGCCAGTGGCGATGGATGTCACCGATCGCGCCAGTGTCGAAGCGGCCTTTGATGCCGCACAAGCCGCCTTCGGGCCGGTTGATCTGGTGCTTAACAATGCTGGAATTGGCAGCGGTCAGCGGGTGCTGGAGATCAGCGAACTCGATTGGAGCCATATGCTGTCTACCAATCTTGACGGCGTCTGGCGCGTGGCCCAATGCGCCGCGCAACGTCTGGCTCGCGCCGAGCGCAGCGGCAGTATCGTCAACATCGCCTCCATGCTTGGCCTGCGCGTGGGCATTGGCTACAGCCATTACTGCACCGCCAAGGCCGGTGTCGTGCAACTGACCAAGTCCCTGGCACTGGAACTGGCCCGCTACGACATTCGCGTCAACGCCATTGCGCCGGGCTACTTTCAGACCGAAATGACCGATGGCTATTTTGACAGCGAAAAAGGCCAGGCTTACATCCGCAACGCCGTCCCCATGCGTCGCCTCGGACGCCTGGAAGAACTCGATGGCCCATTCCTGCTGCTGGCCAGCCAGGCCGGTGCCTATATGTCAGGCGCCGTCCTCGCCGTGGATGGTGGGCAACTGGTCGGGAGCCTGTAGCGGTACAACAGCAGGTAGGAGCGGGATTTATCCCGCTCCTACCGGGTTTAGAAGCGTTCGATAACGCGTTTGAACTGGTAGTTAGGCTCTCGATAGTCGCCCTTCTTCTGACGCTTGGGCAGCTTGACCTTCTCGCGCGGCACTTCCTTGTAGGGAATACGGCTGAGTAAATCGGAAATGATGTTCAGGCGTGCACGGCGCTTGTCGTTGGAGTCAGCCACAAACCAGGGCGCATGGCCGGTGTCGGTAGCCTTGAACATGTCGTCGCGGGCGCGGGAATAGTCATACCAGCGGCTATACGACTTGAGGTCCATAGGCGACAGTTTCCAGATTTTACGCCCGTCTTCGATGCGCGCCTCAAGGCGCCGGGTCTGCTCCTCTTCGCTGACTTCCAGCCAGTACTTGAGCAGAATGACCCCGGAATCGATGATCGCCCGTTCCACGGCAGGCACGGCATCAAGAAACCCTTCAACCTGCTCCTGGCTGCAGAACCCCATTACCCGCTCGACACCTGCGCGGTTGTACCAACTGCGGTCGAAAATCACCACTTCACCCGCGGCAGGCAAGTGCGGCAGGTAGCGTTGCAGGTACATCTGGCTCTTTTCCCGGTCGTTGGGCGCCGGCAATGCCACGACCCGGAACACCCGCGGGCTGACCCGTTCGGTAAGCGCCTTGATCGTGCCGCCTTTGCCTGCCCCGTCACGGCCTTCGAAAATGACGCAAACTTTGATGCCCTTCTCTTTTACCCACTCCTGCATCTTGACCAGCTCGACATGCAATTGACGCAGCTGCTCGAGGTAAACCTTGTTTTTCAACTTCCCGCGTTCTTCGGGATTGCCCTTGGGGGCGTGCTTTTTCTCTTTTGCCATGTCCAGACCTCACACACGTAAGTAACCGACTACTGATAGACCAAACCTGCCAAGGACGCCATCAGCCCGCAGATCGCAGCGTAACCAACCTAGCGTAGCGCCAGTGGTGAAACGTACACGTCATTTGTGCTCAAAATTATCAAACGACCGCGAGGAGTCTAATGCCCTTGTGCCGATGCCCTCTGTCTCAAATCAATAGCCGCGCCTGGAACCCGCCAACGCCGCTGGCGACTCGAGTTCGATGAGAAATGTCGTTTCGCCGTTTTCACGCACATCACGAAAGCTACCCTCCATCGACTGGCTCAGGTGGCGACACAGCTGCAAGGCCAGCCCCTGGCGATGCACCAGCGGCTGGCTAAGCCCAACGGCCAGGTTCAGGGTGACCATACCGTTGAGCTGCATGCGAGTGGTCAGGCTGATGGTGAGCGGTGTTTGCGGCACCGCCTCATTCAGGTACTGCAGCAATGTGCCGAGCAACTCACCGAAGCGATCGCCATCGATCCACAGCTGCCGTGCACTCACGCCTGTGCAATCCAGTGCCGGCGCCACCGCGAGGGTGGCAAGGCGTGCCTCCAACCACGCGACGATGTCCAACTGAGTCGGCACCTGTGCAGGATGCTGTTGCTCCAGGCTAAGCAGTTGCTCCAGTTGATGGAGGCGACCACTGAGTTTTTGCAGGGCAGCCTGCCCTACTGGAGGCAGAATCGCTTTGCCAAGGCCTGTCAGCAAACGCTGCAGCGGTTCATTCAGGTCCTCATAAACCACGCGGGCAAAGCGGGTGACCTCTCGATAGCGCGACTCAGCCTGTTCATGGGCATCACGCAGTTGACCGAGCAGCACATGCCGGTCGGTCAAATCCTCGAAACTGCCAACCATGCCTTGAACCACGTCATTTCCATCAAGCCAGGGCTCGGCCCAGAACTGCAGGTAGTGCGGTTCGCCCAGGAATTCAACGGCGACCTGCGCGTTGAACGACTCGCCCTTTTCGATACAGGCTTCATAGCGCGACTGGTACCAACGCCCTTGTTCCGGTGTAAACCAGAACGCATCGTCCAACCGCTGTCCCAAAACTCGCTCCAACGAAGTGTGGTGCAAGGTCAGGAAGGGTTGGTTGCACATCAGCAAGCGACCTTCTCGGTCACGCACGAACATTGGCTTGGCCGATGCTTCGAGCATGGCCCGCAACAAGGCTTGCCGGTTTGCGTCAGGATGGCTGTTGTTCTGCTCGGCGGGAACCGTCAGCGCCAGCAGGCTTGGTGTGCCGATACCGTTGCGCTGCGCTATGTTGGCCAGGGCCAGGCGCGAGTCGACCTGCAGTTTGTCCTGCAATCGAGTCTTGTAAGTGCTGACGGTCTTGTAGCTGATCGCCAATTGCTCGGCGATCGCCTGGTTCGAGCAGCCTTCGCTGATCAGCCCCAGCACGGTCAATTCCCGTGCTGAGAGCGCGTCCAGTTCGTTGCCTCCCCCCGCAACCGCCGCGCCACGCGCGTCACGAGGAAAATAACGCCGCCCATGAGACACGGCGCCCAGGGCGCGCTCAAGCTCCAGCAGGTCGTCGTGTTTACTGACAAAACCGTCGGCTCCCGCCTGCCCACACAACCGGGCAAACTGATGGGGACTTTGCGTGGTGTACACCAATACCTGCAAGCTCGAATCACGCAGCTTCAAGCGGCGCATCAGATCCAGGCCGCCGAGCCCGGTAATTGCCAGTTCCAGCACCACCAACTGCGGTGATTCGCTACGTGCCTGCAGCAACGCATCCTGGCCGTTGTCCGCCTCGGCGACCAGTTGATACCCAAGCCGCTCCAGCACCTGGCGCAGCGCCAAACGCAACAGCGGTAATGGCTCGACAATCATCACCCGGCTCATCAGACGACTCCCTCCCGGTCACCCAGGACCGGAAGAACAAGCCTAGACCAGCGCTGCCTTCAGCGAAGCTCCTACACACGACTAAGGCGACTCCTACAGAGCAACTCCCTGCCTAGGCAGAGACTTGTGCTCAAGAATTATTGGAGGTCGTCATGAAAAATGTCAGCGAAATTGCACTGCCTCTGGACCACTTGGCGCACAACCGCCTGGCCCTGGCTATCAGTCTCATTCTGGGAAGCATGTGTTACCTCTCGGTAAAGGACGTTGAGGCAGAAGAAGCCGTGGTAACCATCGAGCGCCTGGACGACCACCCGCCTTCTGCTGCTGCATTGCAACTGGGCCCCTTGCTTGGGCTACTCGGCGTACCAGCCCCGATTACGGTTACCGTGGCCAACGGCGTGGGTATTGTTAGCGGCGCCGCCGACAGTTCCAGCGTCTACCTGCGTGCGGCCAATGCTACCGGCGTGAAGGCCGGCGCCGCGATACAAATCAGCTTCGAGCAAGGCAGCGTCGTCAACAGTGCGGTAACCGGCGCTACTGCCAATGGCCAGAAAGCCCTATTGGCCGTGGATGGTGGTAGGATCAGCGGCACTGGAGTACGTATCGAAATGCACCCGCAAACTGCCTTGGGCGTGCCGTTTACCGCCAGCAACATGACCGGCGTCACGGTGCAGAGCGGCGGCGTGATCAGCCTCGACAACAGTCAGGTGAGCATGGGCAGCACCACCGGCAACAATAACGTGGCACTGCTGGCCAACGGTGTGAGCAGCGCCATTGACTTCAGCGGCGGCTCGATCAGCACGATAGCCAAAGGCTCCACCGCCGTGCTGGCTCAGGATGGCGGCAGCATCATGCTGAGCAAAGGCACCACGATAACAAGCAGCGGTGCCGTGCTCGGTACCAACATCAGTCATGGCCTGAAGGCCGAATCCGGCAGCCGTATCAACGCCAGCGACATCACCGTCAACACCAGCGCTACGGCAGCCAGTGGTGCCCGTGCCGAGGGTAATAGCGAAATTGTACTGCGTGACAGCACTTTCAACGCCACCAACGCCGCAACCAGCACGACCACCACTGCGGTATTGCACGCCCTGGGTGGCTCGCAGATCAGCGGCAGCGGTCTTGAAATCAGTTCCACCGGCACCCACGTTGCCGGCACCCGGGCCGAGGCCAGCAGCATTTCGCTCAAGGACAGCCACATCTCGGTCAGCGGTGGCGGCAACACGGCCAACCCCAGCGCAGCAGCCAGGGCAATGGCCGGCGGCAGTCTGGTTATCGATAACAGCGTTCTGCAAACGCAGGGCATCTTCGGTCACGGGGTGTCGGTCGAAGGCGCCGACAGCCAGGCACTGGTCTCCAACAGCAGCCTATCGGTGCTCGGTGCGCGTGCTATCGGCCTGAATATTGTCTCCGGCGCCCAGGCACAGGTAGAAAACAGCCAGATTGCCGTTGACGCCCTCAATGCCACCGGCCCCTGGTCCCCCGGAGTCCTGGTCGAGGGTTCGGGGTCGCGCCTGGTGCTTACCGACAGCCAGGTACGCACCTCGCCTAAATCGAGTTTTGGCATCAGCGCAGGCGACGGCGCCGACATTCAGATCAGCAACTCCAGCGTCAGCACCCAAGGCAACTACGCCACCGGGATCAGCGCAGGCAATGCCACGGTCAGCGCTGACAACGTCAACGTTTATACCGCCGGCGACGACAACGCCATCGGTGTAGTCGCCAACCAGAACGCCAAGGTGACCCTGAACGGCGGCACGGTGACCACCCGCGGCAATGGCTCGCCAGTGCAATCGAACCTGACCTTTCCCCATGCCCTGGTTTCGCGCAACGAAGGCGCCCTGCTGATTGCCAACGGCACGCGCTTGCTCACCCAAGGCTCACAAGCCTACGGCGCCGCCGTGGATGACGGCGGTAGCATGCAGCTCAACGGCGTTTCAGTAAAAACCGAAGGCGACCGCTCCATTGGCCTATATGCAGGTGTCGGCGGTATCAAACCCGGTAACGTTGTACTCGAGGCCAACAGCGTCACCGTCCAGACCCTGGGCGCCAATGCCAGCGGTGCTCGAGTGAGTCGTAACTTCAAGGACAGCCAGACCGCAACCCTGGACCTTAAGGACTCCAGCATCCGAACCTCGGGCGACAATTCTGCAGCCCTGCACGCCGAGCGCGGTGGCCAATTGAATGCCGCGAACACAGTTGCCAGTACCAGCGGTTCGGGCGCCCACGGTGTGCTGGTGAGCAGCGCACCCAGCGCGGCGATCCTGTCGCAGGCCAGCGTTATTACCCAGGGTGCTGATGCGCACGGGATGCTGGTCAAGGACGGCGGCCAGTTAAGCGCCGAGCAAACCACGGTCAGCGCCGCCGGCAGCACTGCATCGGCGCTGTACCTGCAAGGCAGCGACATGGCCGTGAGCAAGGCCGAGGTGCGCAGCAGCGTGCTGCACAACCAGCAAGGGGCAACCCTCGCGATTGACGGCGTTGCCGAGGCTGACCTTGAGGATGTAATCGCTGGTGGTAGCGGCCATTGGCTGCATGTCGACGCCGGGGCAACAGCGCCAGGCCTTGCCACCATCAAACTGAGCAGTTCCCAGGTCAACGGCGCCGCAACCACCGCCCAGGACAGCAACTCGACCCTGAGCATGAGCAATACCAGCCTGTGGAAACTCACCGGCAACTCGAACCTGAGCAGCCTTGGCAACGACCACAGCCTGATCGACTTCAGCGCACCGGGCGGCAGCAGCTACAAGACCCTCACCGTCAACCAGTACCAAGGCAACAACGGCACCATCGCCCTCAATACCTACCTCTACGACGACCAGTCGCCGTCGGACAAACTGGTGATCGATGGCGGCCAGGCCAGTGGTAGCAGCAATCTGCAGATCAAGAACGCCGGTGGCCCCGGTGCCTTGACCAGCGGCAATGGTATTCAGGTGGTCGATGCCATCAATGGCGGTACCACCCAGGCGCAAGCGTTCAGATTGCTCAGCCGGGTCAAGGCGGGCCCATATGAGTACACCTTGCACCGCGCCAGTCTCGACGACAGCAACGCCCAGGCCTGGTATCTGCGCTCAACCCAGGACGCGGTGCCTGTCGATCCAAAACCACAACCTGACCCCGACGATGATGATGACGATCCGAAACCTGTAGACCCCATCGACAAGCCCATTGTTAAACCTCCCGTGGTAATCCCTCCTGTAGTAAAGCCTCCTGTAGTAGTGCCTCCCGTAGTAGTGCCTCCCGTCGTGGAGCCACCGGTGGTAGCGCCCCCTGCCCCACAACCTGCACGCCAAGTGCCCAACTACCGCCCGGAAACCTCGTTGTACAGCGCCATTCCCGGGATGACCCTGCGCTATAGCCGCATGCTGGTTGATACCCTGCATGAGCGCATGGGCGAAGAGGTGCGCAGCGCCGTCGATCCATTGCCAAGTGAGGCGCAGAGCGACTACGGTCCGTCGCTGGGCTGGGGCCGACTGATCTATGGCCAGGGTGATCAGAGCCTGGGCAATGGCAGCCGCGTCGACTACAGCCAGCAAGCTTTTCAGGTGGGTATCGACCTGTACCACAGTGAAGACACCGACGGCAGTTCCAATCAGGCAGGCCTGTCGCTGTCCGCCGGCAAGATCGCCGGAGATGTCGAACACACCGACGGCAGTGCAGCCGGCGATGCCAAGGTGCGCGCCACTGGCCTCGGTGGCTACTGGACCCACTACGGGGCGGCAGGTTGGTACCTGGATGGCGTAATGCATTTTAACCACTTTGATATCCAGGCCCACCCTGATGACCTGCCGCGGTTGAAAACCAAGGGCAAGGGCATTACCGCCTCGCTGGAAGCCGGTTACCCGTTCAAGCTGAACAAGGACGAATCGCTGAAGATCGAGCCGCAAGCCCAGGTGATTGTCAGCAAGATCAAAATCAACGACAGCCACGACGCCGCCGCCGATGTGCGCTTTGAAGACGTCGACTCCCTGACCGGGCGCCTCGGGGTACGCCTCGACAAGGACCTGTTCCGTGAAGACGACAAGGGTAAATTGCACCGTACCAACGTGTGGATTCGCCCCAGTGTCTGGCACGAGTTCAAGAGCCAGCCGAAAACCGAGTTTTCTTCAAACGATGGTTTTATCCCCTTCACCACCGACATGGGCGGAACCTGGACCGAACTGAACCTGGGCGTGGATTACAAGGTCAGCGAAAAAACCACCATCCATTTGTCTGGCGGTTACGAGAAAGGCCTGGACAGCGACAGCCACGGCTATGAAGGCATCCTTGGCATCAAGGTAAAGTTCTGACGCATGTACTACTTAACTTCGCTTATCAGGGCCCGACACGTTCGGGTCCTGTGCATTTCTAATTTCTGCGGAACTATTCTGAACGCTAAAATCTATACAAATAACTAGCATTTGCATCCATCGAATACACCGCCCCTTATTGCATGTTGCGAGCTTTGACGCTTAGAGCCTTTTGTCGATTTAAAGGTCCGCGGTTAGCCCCTTCAAGTGAGTAGGTCTACTCTACATCCAGGTCTGCCTGGAGCGCGTTCCATGCCATCGGCTGAAGAACAAAAACCTGTGCGTCGCAAAGAGGCGTTGCTGTTCATCTTCCTCGTCGCCTGCCTGTTCCCCTTGCTATCGGTGGCTATCGTCGGTGGCTACGGTTTCATCATCTGGTTTTTACAAATGCTCTACGGACCGCCTGGTCCGCCTAACTGATTGGCATTTTTTAATGTCTGTTGGAGCCAGTGCATGGACGAAACGCTACATATTGCCAGCCTTGTTGTACTTGCCCGCCCGCAATTGCTGGAAGCGGTAAAGGCTAACTTGCGCCTGCTTGAGGGCCTTGAATTGCATCAGGAAAGTGCCGCCGGAAAGTTGGTGGTGGTGCTTGAAACAGCGGATGAACATCAGATTCTGCAACGCATAGAGCAGATCAACAATTTACCCGGCGTGCTCAATGCGGCGTTGATCTATCACGAACTCCTCGACCCTGCAGGAGAAGCCGAATGAGCATGACCCGCCGTGAGTTCGCCAAGGCCCAGGCCGCCGCCATTGCTGCGGCAGCGGCTGGCCTGCCCATCTACAGCACCGCCAGCAACCTGATCACTGAAGCCGACATGGTCACCCTGGAGTGGAACAAGGCACCCTGTCGTTTTTGCGGCACCGGCTGCAGCGTAATGGTCGCCACCCGTGACAACCGCGTGGTTGCTACCCACGGTGATGTCAAAGCCGAGGTCAACCGTGGTTTGAACTGCGTCAAAGGCTACTTCCTGTCGAAGATCATGTATGGCAATGATCGCCTGACCCAACCGCTGCTGCGCATGAAGGACGGGCAGTACGACAAACAGGGCGAGTTTCAGCCGATCAGTTGGGAAAAAGCCTTCGACATAATGGCGGCGAAGTTCAAGGAAGCCCTGAAAAACAAAGGCCCAAGCTCGGTCGGCATGTTCGGCTCGGGGCAATGGACGGTGTGGGAAGGCTACGCCGCCAACAAGCTGATGAAAGCGGGCTTTCGCAGCAACAACATCGACCCCAATGCACGTCACTGCATGGCCTCGGCCGTCATGGGCTTCATGCGCACCTTCGGCATGGATGAGCCGATGGGCTGCTACGACGATATCGAGGCCACCGATGCGTTTGTGCTGTGGGGCTCGAACATGGCCGAGATGCACCCGATTCTGTGGAGTCGGGTAACCGACCGGCGCCTGAGCCAGCCGCAGGTAAAAGTCGCGGTGCTGTCTACATTCGAGCACCGCAGTTTCGAACTGGCCGACATTCCCATGGTGTTCAAGCCACAGACCGACCTGCTGATTCTCAACTACATCGCCAACCACATTATTGAAAGCGGCGCGGTCAACAAGGACTTCGTCAGCAAGCACACGCGCTTCGCCAAGGGTGCCGATGACATCGGCTACGGCCTGCGCCCCGACAACCCGCTGGAGACCAAGGCCAAGAACGCCGACAAGGCCAACACCTGGAGTGATATCGACTTCGAGCAGTTCGCCGCCTTCGTTCGCCCCTACACCCTTGAGCGCACGGCCCAGGAGTCTGGCGTACCGGCCGAACGGCTCAAGGCCCTAGCCGAGTTGTATGCCGACCCCAAGCGCAAAGTAGTGTCGTTCTGGACCATGGGCTTCAACCAACACACCCGTGGGGTGTGGGCCAATAACCTGATCTATAACATCCACCTGCTCACCGGCAAGATCAGCGAGCCGGGCAACAGTCCCTTCTCGCTCACCGGCCAACCCTCTGCCTGCGGCACCGCGCGCGAAGTCGGCACCTTCTCCCACCGTTTGCCTGCCGACCTTGTTGTCACGAACCCCAAGCACCGGGCGACCGCGGAAAAAATCTGGAAGCTGCCTGCCGGCACCATTGAGGAAAAAGTCGGCTTTCATGCCGTGCAACAGAGCCGCATGCTCAAGGACGGGGTGCTCAACGTGTACTGGACCCAGTGCAGCAACAATATGCACGCCGGTCCGAACATCATGCAGGAGGTACTGCCCGGTTGGCGCAAGCCGGAAAATTTCGTCATCGTCTCCGATGTATACCCCACGGTATCGGCCCAGGCCGCCGACCTCATTCTGCCCAGCGCCATGTGGGTGGAAAAGGAAGGTGCCTTTGGCAATGCCGAGCGCCGCACCCAATTCTGGCACCAATTGGTCAGCGCGCCCGGTGAGGCCAAATCCGACTTGTGGCAACTGGTCGAGTTCTCCAAGCGCTTCACCACCGATGAAGTCTGGCCTGCCGAGCTGCTGGCCAAGGCACCGGCGTACAAGGGCAAAACCCTCTATGAGGTGCTGTACAAGAACGGTCAGGTAGATCAGTTCCCCGTCGAGCAACTTGAAGCCGGGTACAAGAACGATGAAGCCAAGGCCTTTGGCTTCTACCTGCAAAAAGGTCTGTTTGAAGAATACGCCCAGTTTGGCCGCGGCCATGGTCATGACCTGGCACCGTTCGACCTGTATCACCGCGAGCGCGGCCTGCGCTGGCCGGTGGTGGATGGCAAGGAAACGCGCTGGCGCTACCGCGAGGGCACCGACCCTTACGTCGAAGCGGGCAGCGGCGTGCAGTTCTACGGCTACCCGGACAAAAAAGCGATCATCTTTGCCCTGCCCTACGAGCCACCCGCCGAAGCCCCGGATGCCGAATACCCGTTCTGGCTCAGTACCGGCCGCGTGCTTGAGCACTGGCATACCGGCAGCATGACCCAGCGGGTAGAAGAGCTGTATAGGGCCGTTCCAGCGGCCTTGGTATACATGCACCCGGATGACGCCAAAGCCCTGAATGCACGACGCGGCAGTGAAGTGAAGCTGATCAGTCGGCGCGGCGAAATCCGCGCGCGGATCGAAACCCGCGGGCGCAACAAGCCACCACAAGGCCTGGTGTTCGTGCCGTTCTTCGATGCCAACAAGCTGATCAACAAGGTCACGCTCGATGCCACCGATCCAATCTCCAAGCAGACCGACTACAAGAAATGCGCCATACGAATCGAGTTGATCAGCGTGGCCTGAGGAGCATCGTCATGACCGTTCGAATCTTGCCGTTGTGCCTGCTAGCCGTGATTGGCGTGGCCATCGCTGGCGATATCGACTACCCGCTCGATGCACCCGGGCCGGACGGTCGTCGCCCAGGCGGCACGCTGACCCAGAGCATGCCGGCAGCGCCGATTGCCAATGATGAAAACAAGGACCTTAAACGCGAGCGTAACTACCCGGATCAACCGCCGACCATTCCACACACCATTCGCGGCTATCAGATCGACAAGAACAGCAACAAGTGCCTGTCCTGCCACAGTCGCGCCAACAGTGCCAAGAGTCAGGCGACCATGATCAGCATCACCCACTACATGGACCGCGATGGCCAGCCGCTGGCAGCCGTGTCGCCTCGGCGCTACTTCTGCAACCAGTGCCATGTGCCGCAGAAAGAAATACAGCCGCTGGTGGGCAATACCTTCGAAAACATCGACAAAATTCTGCAAGACGACGCCAACGCCGCTAAAAAACCTTAAGGAGGCGCCATGAAAACACTGTTCGCCCTGCTTAAGGAGTACTGGGGCATCCTTTGTCGACCGAGCGTGTATTTCAGCCTCGGCTTCCTGACCTTGGGTGGCTTTATTGCCGGGATCATTTTCTGGGGTGGCTTCAACACTGCGCTGGAATTGACCAACACCGAAAAATTCTGCGTGTCATGTCATGAAATGCGCGACAACGTGTTTGTCGAGCTCAAGGACACCATTCACTACAGCAACCGCTCCGGTGTGCGCGCCAGTTGCCCGGATTGCCATGTACCGCATGAATGGACACATAAAATCGCGCGCAAGATGCAGGCGTCCAAGGAAGTGTGGGGGAAAATCTTCGGCACCATCGATACCCGCGACAAATTCGTAGCCATGCGTCGTGAGCTGGCCGAGCACGAGTGGGCCAGGCTCAAGGCCAACGACTCGCGCGAATGCCGCAACTGCCACAACTTCGAGTTCATGGACTTCACGCGCCAAAGCAAGCGTGCCGCCGCCATGCACTCCACCTCGCTGGCCAAGGGCGAAGCCACGTGTATCGACTGCCACAAGGGCATCGCCCACAAACTGCCCGACATGCACGGAGTAAAAGGCTGGTAACGCAACGCGCCAGCATCAATCAGGGCGTGACTTGGTAGCCTTTACCTTGCAGGCAACTGGTGTATGCCGAGGCATGGGTCGACTCACTGTTGTTGCGCTGAGCCCGGCGCTCCTGGCGTTGGCGCGAGCCACCGACCACTGCGCCGGCGGCTGCAGTTTCCTTGGCGCGGTTCTGCCGATAGTCTTGCTTCACATCATCGTCGACGCGGTCATAGACCTCGTCATGCTGGTTGCCGCGCACCTGAGCGCCCACCGCTCCGGCAGCGGCGCCTACTGCGGCGCCTTTCACCCGACCACCGGTAACAGGAGCCGAAGTCGAGGCACTGTTGGCGGTATTCTGGCATTCACTGGTATCCATCTGGATCTGCTGTGAGCTTTGGCCGTTGAGGGGAACAACGGTTTCGGCCGATGCCTGGAGGCTGATAAGGGAGGCGACCAAGCAAAGGCCGAGCGGCGATATTCTGTACATGATGAGCTCCGATTCCTGGGTGAACGGCGGCTCATAGAAGAATAGTTCAGCGCTCGCCGCCAGGTTCGTCCTGAAGCAGGATTGCCCGGGCTATTTCTTCGTCGCTGGCGCGTAAATCGGGGTTTTCCTGACGAACGCGCTGCATCATCGACTCCAGGTACACGCCCCGAATGGTGCCGCCACTGGCAATGAACGACGAAGCATCGTCACGCGCCGGGATAATGCGTTTGTCATCCTTGAAGGTCGAATACAACGATGCAGAAACGCCTGCCGAGGTAGCCACATCACCGGCGTCGACACCGGCCAGGGCACTGCCCAGCGGCAAGCAAAGAATGAGCGAAGAAGCGATCAGTAAACGGCGCATGATGGTGCCTCCGGTTATGGGTTCCTACAACAACTAGGATGCTTGCCATGGCCTTGGAGTTCCCTGTCACTGCACCGGCAGAAAGTTCATCAACAGCAGGCTTTGCGCGTAATTGAGGCCAATTCGCCGATACCGTTCGTCCAGCATTTGCGCTAAAAGGTCCAAGCGCGCCACGACCTTGCCGAACTCTACGGCGAAACTCAGGTTGCTGCCCTCCTCGGATATCTCATTGGAAAATAGCAATAACACGCCGTTGGCGTCTTGGCGCTGGCTGAGCATCCAGGTGGCTTTCTCTATGTTGCGCGCGGCGTTGTTCACGAACAGCGGGTCGATGGTGTCGGTGATGAAAAATTCGGTGCGCCCGCCATGTGCAGTCACCAGCATGCTACCGATAGCATAAATAAATGCACCGACGCGGTCGCCCTTGAACTCAGGACCCAAGGCATAGCTCAGGGCGGCAAGGTCGCGGCGCTCACCCAATTGCGGCAGCGCCTGACGCTGCTCGATGGCCTGGCGAATCTGACGCTCGGCGGTCGAGGCATCGACATAACCGGACAGACGCCACTGGCTGGGGTTTCGCCGATAGAGCTTGTTCATCAACAGATAGAGACTTTGCAGGTTGTCACGCATGGTCAGGGTGGCCATGCGGTCTACGCTGGTCTGAAACAACTCCTGGGGCGAGCCTTTACTGAGCTGGGCGGCAATATCGCGCCCCTGCTGCTGACTGCAACCACTGGCACACCCTGCCAGCAGCGCAAACAGTAGCGCATGACGCCACAATGGTGGGGATCGAACGGGGTAACTCTCAACCATCGGCACCGGGCCCGGACTCACTGGCAGCATCGGGAATCAGCGCCGCCTTGCGATGAATAGAGCCCGCAAATCCTGAAAAGTGCCGCTCACGGCGCTTGCCAGCGCCCACCCGCACTCTCGCAGTCCTTGCGTAACTGCGATAACTGGGCCGAGTCGTAATAGTAGGTCACCACTTGCGCCCCCTGCGGAATCGCCGGGCTATCGTGCCCTGGCGCCTTGCTGGTGGCATGGGGATTGGCCAGACTCTCTTGGGTAAGGGTCGCGGTGCAGGTGGCAACGGAATGATCCGCGCATTGCTCTACTCGACGCTTGTCACTGGTGAGCATCTCCTTGCTTTCGTTGCTGCACGACCAATCAATGGCATCATCGGCAACCTTGGTGAACCGATAACAGCTATGCGATTCAATGCTGGGTATCGCCTCGCTTTGCGAGCGGGTGCGTACCTCGCAGGCTGAACCAAAACTTGCACCGCTGACCAACATCAGCGTGCTTAAAAAAATTGCTTGGCTATTCATCACGGTGCACCTGCAAGCTGCGCTGAAGCGGGCCGCCCAGCGGGCGACCCACTGTCAGTGCTGGTTATGGCTTGGCTGCATCACCGCCATGCGCGGCTGCCAGGGCCTTGGCTTTTTGCAGGTGGGCCTGCAAGGTTGGCAAGGCCTCGGTTGCGAAGGCCTTCAGTTCAGCATCCTTACCGTCCTTGGCGTATTCCTCAAACAACTCGATGGCCGATTCGTGCGCCTTGACCTGGTTATTGGCGTACGCCTGATCGAACGACTTGGCTCCGCGCAGTTCAAGGATCATCGCCTTGGCCTTGTCGATCAGGTCAGCCTCGGTAGAAACCTCGATATCCTTGCTGGTGGCCAGCGTCCTGAGTTTCTCGTTGGCGGCGCGGTGGTCCTTGACCATCATGTCCGCGAACGCTTTGACGTCACTGGTGGTGCCCTTTTCCTGGGCCAGTTTGCCAGCTTCGACTTCGGCAACGCCTTTGGCCGAGGCATCCTCGACAAAGTCGTCGGCATCCTGGGCCGCATGCACGGCGCCAGCCAGAGTGAGGGCCAATGCAAAGGCCCCGGTACGCAAGCAAGTATTCATCATGAAACGTTCCTCATTGAAGGGATTCCTGAAACACTTCGGTTACCGCTATCAGTTCTGAGCCACGTCGGTCGGCAGAGGTTCAGCTTTTTTCACACCGACCTGCCCAATGCGTTGAACCCCCGTTCACCCCTCCCGCTCGAATAGACAAATACCTGTACCCGGCCATGTGGGGTGGCGTGATGAGTTTTTTGCTCTGGATGGCGGTACTGGGTGCGGTGCTGCTGGTGCTGGCACTGACCTCCTCCTACTTGCGCTGGATGCCGGTTACCACGTCGGCGGTGTGCCTGATTCTGGGTATCGCCATCGGCCCTGCCGGGCTTGGTCTGTTGCAACTGAACGTGGCTCAGGCTGCGCCGTGGATGGAACATCTGACTCAAGTTGCCCTATTGTTTTCGCTGTTTGTCTGCGGGCTCAAACTGCGCCTGGCGTTCAGCCGACGTATGTGGCGGGTGGTCCTCGGGCTGGCGGGGCCGTTGATGTTGATCAGCATCGCCGGCCTGTGCCTGGTATTGCACCTGTGGTTGCAGTGGTCATGGGGGCTGTCGCTGTTGGTTGCGGCAATACTGGCGCCCACCGATCCGGTGTTGGCCTCCCTGGTACAGGTCAATGATGCCCAGGATCAGGATGCGGTGCGCTTTGGACTTTCAGGTGAGGCCGGGCTGAACGATGGCGTGGCGTTTCCATTTGTACTGCTTGGTTTGCTGTTGATCCGCGACCCCACGCTCTCCGGCCACGGGTTGCTGATGTGGAGCCTGCAGGAATTGATCTGGGCAGTGCTGGCCGGGCTGGCCCTGGGCTACGCCATGGGCCACGGCGTCGGGCGTTTGATCCTCGCCTTGCGCAGCGGCAATACACACTCGCTGATGTCGCCCAATGACTACCTGGCATTGGCGCTGATCGCTCTGGCGTATGTCGGTGCCGAGCTCATCAGCGCCTATGGTTTTCTCGCCGTGTTTGCTGCCGGGCTTGGCCTGCGCCGTGCCGAAATGACCTCGGCAGCGCAAACATCGGTACCGGCCGAGCACCTGGTACAGCCAGGGCTCGATATTCAGCAGGCCCAGGCCGGACGGCAGGTGCACGGCGACACCTCGCAACTACAAGACCAACAGGTGGCGGCCGGAGTAATGATGGGCGATATGCTGGCGTTTGGCGGTCTGATCGAGCGGGCGATGGAGGTATTCCTGGTGACCCTGCTCGGGGTCGTGCTGGCCGCCCATTGGGATTGGCACGCGCTGGGCGTGGGTCTGATGCTGTTTGTACTCGTGCGCCCGGCCGGTGCGCTGGCAATCCCCTGGGGCACACTGCTCGATCGCCAGCAACGGTTGCTGGTAGGCTGGTTCGGCATTCGTGGTATTGGCAGCCTTTACTACTTGTTCTATAGCTTGAACCAGGGCATCGGGCCTGAACTTTCTGGCGCCTGTATCGACCTGACTCTTTCAGTGGTCGCCCTGAGCATCATCGTGCACGGGCTAAGCACCCAACCATTGCTCGCCCGTTATGAGGGCGCACGCTGAAATCAGCACGGCCATCAGGTGTCGGGGTCGGCCAGTTTTTCCTCAACCGCCCTTTCCAAGGCGTTGACCTGGGCGCCATCGGCCAATGCCTGCAGTGCCAGCCAGTCATCCCAGTCAATGGCCCCGTCATCGCGCAACGCCTCGGCTGTGCGAATCAGGGCCTTGTGATACAAATCGGGGGATTCTCGCCGATAGCTCTCGTCGTCGTACTGGGCATACCAGGCTTCAAGTTCTGGAATCGAACGTTCTATGGACATGGTTGAACGCCTCGCGGTTCGCTTTAGTGGAACAGATAGGCGTTGGCGGCCTTGACCAGATCACGCCATTCACGGCTGTCGATCATCTGCGCCTCAAGCAAAGTATCGGCAGCCTTGAGCGCCTTGTCATAGCGCTCTTCGGGCTCCAATTGCTGATAGGCCAGCTGCAGATCCTGCCGCCATTGGGCCAAGGCCGACTGCTTGCTCTGCTTCATCATGCGCAGCTCCCCTGCAATGCCTGTCCTCAGTAGAAAAGCTGCAGGGCGGATACGTTCCAATTATTCAACGGCCATGGCCGAAACAACGGATTGCAGGGGTTGCGCCGGGCGACTCAACTCAACAAAGCGCGACTGACCAGGGTTACCCCGCTTGCCAGAATGATGATGTTGATCAGCCTGACAAACGCCTCACGAGACATTTTCAGATTGATATGGCCGCCCGCCCAGAGCCCGATCACCATAGCAGGGAGCAAGTACACGGCCATCACCAGCAACGAGGTATCTGCATAGGCTCCGGCAATCACCAGCATGCTCAGGCGCAGCACCGTGCTGATGCCGATCAGGGTGCTTTGCGTGGCGCTGACCTGCTCCTTGGCGACGATCCGACCGTTCAGGTAAATCGCATAGAGGAATCCACCGCTGCCAAACAAGGAGCCAAACAATCCGCCCAAAACCCCCAGCGGCATGGCCCAGGCAGGCGGCAAGTCGAACATGCGCAGCGGCCGAATCAACATGTACAGCGCATACGCACTGACAAAACAGCCCATCATCAGCAATAGCGCGTCGGCATTGGTCTTGAGCAACACGGTAATGCCCAGCACGCTGCCAATGGCCATGAACGGCAGCAATCGAACCAGTTCTGCACGCACCACATGTCGATGGCCGCGCAGCAACTTTCCCGACGACGCGAGCAGATCGAGCACCACCAATAAAGGAATGACTTGGGATAAAGGCATGTAGAGCAGCAACACCGGTCCGGCCACCAGTGCAGTGCCAAACCCGGCGATGCCGAAAATGACATAGGCCGCGCTAATAGTCAGGAGCATCACCAAAAGGCTTGCGCCGGCAACCGGTGGTTGGAGTAGAACCTCAAGCATTTCATCGCCTCCGTGGCATGTGCGGCACATCCTAGCCGAGGCCGTTGAAATCCGACTAATATGAAAAAAACCCTTAAGCGATCACATTTCGGCATGACACAAATGATTTCAATGAAACAACTGCGTTACTTTGTCGAAATTGCTGAAAGCGGGAGTTTCAGTGGCGCGGCGCAAAGACTGTTCGTTGCGCAATCGGCCTTGAGCCGACAGATCAAGGAGCTGGAAAGCCATCTGGGCACACCGTTGTTCGAGCGCACGGCGCGTCAGCCAAACCTGACCCAGGCCGGCTTGGCTTTTCTACCCAGAGCCAAAGGTATTCTGATTGATGTGGAAAGCGCGGGCCGTTTGGCAAACTCGGTGGGCCAGGGTCAAAGCGGTACCCTGCGCCTGTGTCATGCCAGTACGGTGCCGCTGGTTGGCAAGTTGCAAGAGGTGCTCAGCCACTACCTGCGCCTGGCCCCCGCGGTGAGCATTGAGGTTTGTGTAGAGTCGTCTGCAATCCAACTGCAGGATCTGCTGCACCATCGCATGGATATCGGCCTGCTGCGCCTGCCGGTACTGCACCAGCCCGATGACCTGATCTTGCTTTCGCTGTTCAAGGAGCAAGTCGTGGTTGCCGTGGGCCCCACCCATCACCTGGCGAGCGAATCCAGGATTGCGCTTGCGCAGCTTCGTGACGAGTCTTTCGTGTCTGTGCCGCACCCGCAACGTGGTGGGCTCAGCTACCTGTCGTTTGAACTTTGTGCCAAAGCCGGATTTTCACCCAAGCCTGCACAGGTCTATTCGGTGAAGCGCACACAGTCGTTGCTGGTTCAGGCAGGTTTTGGCATTGCGCTACTCCCCGCCTCGACCGCTCGCGCCTCTTCCCTGCATGCAATTGAAATCACCGACGAGGGTTGTGAAAGCGAGGTGGTGCTAGCCTACCGGGAGCCCGCATCGGCGCTGGTAGCAGCCTTCGTTGCGCACTTCAAAGAGGCCTTTTCGAGCCGTTGACGCCCTTCTATTGCTCAGTGTCGCGTCGGCGCTGCTCACGTCCAAGCCACCCGCCGGTAAGTGCCCAGATCAACGCGATCCCTGCGCCGATAAGCATCGCCAACCCGGGATGTTCGCCGAGCAAGTCCAGCCCTCGCTTGACCCAGCCGCTCAGCGCATCGCCACCGCGATAGACCACGGTATCGGTGAAGTTCTTGGCCTTGTACTTGTGCTCCGGCGCCACCACGGTATAGAGCATTTCCCGCCCGGGCCTGACCAGCGCATATTCCCCTACCCGCCGCACCACCATCACCACCACGAACACCGCAAACAACGGCGCCATCGCCAACCAGAGGAAGCCGACGACCATTAGCAGCGGTACTGCGACCAGCAAAATGCCCACCCCCAGCTTGCGTGCCAGGTGCCCGGTAACAAACACCTGGGTAAGGATCGACAAGAATTGCACGGCGCTGTCGATCAGGCCAAATACCTGTGTCTGTTCGGTTCGGCTGGTGAACTGCTCAGCTACCAGGCGTGCCTGCTCGAAGTAAAGGAAGGTGCTGACGCTCGCCAGCAACACCACGAACAACGCAATCGCCAACAAGTACGGCGAACGCAACACTTCACTGGCACCGGCGAAGGGATTGCCGCCAAGCGGCCGGGAGCGCGGCAATTGGGTGTCAGCAGGCAGCGGATGGCGGTCGCGGTACTGGTGTAGATAGGCCGCAGCGATTATGCACCCCAGTAGGCAGGCAGTGGCCAGCACTACCAGCCCGCTGTGGCCGATGACCGCGACCAGCACTGTACCCAGCAACGGCCCCACCAACCCGCCAACACTGGCGCCGCCCGCCAACAGGCCGAACAAACGCTTGGCCTGCTCGCTGGACAAGACATCGGCCAGCACACTCCAGGCCAGGGAAATACTCAGCAGATTGAACATCGACAACCAGATGTAGAACGCCCGCGCACTCCACAGGTTGTCTGGCAAATGGGCAAACAGCGCGGCAAACACCAGCAGATTGCTGGCCAAAAAACCGTAGGTCCAGGGCAGGATGCGGCGCCGCTGCACGTTCGTGGCCAGCCAGCCAAACAGCGGCAAGGCGATCAGGGTCAGTACAAAAGTGCCGGTAAACAGCCACTGCAGATTCTCCACGCCACCGGCCACCCCCATGGTTTCGCGCACCGGGCGCAGCATGAAATAACCGACAAACAACAGGAAAAACAGGCTCAACCCGGCAACTACGAGGGGGCCTTCGCCTTTGCGCACATTGAACAGGCCCGTTTTCGATACGACCATGGCGTTCAGCCGAACTGTTCGATCAGTTGCTTGCGCTGTGCGTCACTCAGTAAAGGGCCGCTACCGGCCTTGAGCTGATCGAGTTGGCGGTCTGGACGACCGGTGGCCGGAATCACTGCCGTCACCGCCGGATGGCTGATGGCAAATTTGAGAAACAGCTGCGCCCAACTGCCAATGCCTGCCTCCGCCGCCCAGGCCGGCAACGCCTGGCCCTTGACCTTGGCAAACAGTCGGCCGTCATCGAAGGCGCGATTGATCAATACTGCTACGCCTTTGTCCTGCGCCAGTGGCAGCACGGTACGGGCAGCCGCCGGGGAATTGACCGAATAGTGAATCTGAATGAAATCCAGCTGCTCGTTGCGCAGGATGCCTTCAAGTGCATCCAGGCCACTGTCTACATAATGGGTTACACCCACATAGCGGGTGAGGCCCTGCGCCTTCAACTCACGGGCATATGGCAGCTGGCGCTGCCAGTCGCGCAGGTTGTGGATTTGCAGCAGATCGACCTTGTCGGTGCGCAGGTTTCGCAAGGTGGCGGCCCACTGCGCCTCGGCCGCAGCGCGGCTGTCTGCGGCGATCTTGGTGGCCAGAAAGGTTTGGCCGCGCCAGCCACCTTCCTCAAGCAACTGGCCCAGCACTGCATCGGCGCCACCGTAGTTGGGCGAGGTATCGATAACCTGGCCACCGCCGTCGAAAAACACCTTCAGAACCTGCTTGAGCTGCTGGTACTGCGCCGAATCCGCCTCGACTTCGAAACTGCCGGAGGTACCCGCTCCAATCACCGCCAGCGCCTCGCCACTGGCGGGGACCTTGCGCGTCAGCATCAGATGGCTGCTGGCAAAACCTGGGCCCGACAGCCCCAGGCAACTCAGGCCCACGGCAAGCGTGGCACTGGCGGCTAGAAAATCACGACGGCTGGGCATGGCGGGCTTCCTGGCTAATGGCTGGGCCAAAGGAAAAGCTTAGCCTTGTGAAATTTACCCCGCCCCCTCAATCGTTACCGTATGTGTTGTTTTCGATTGGAGTACATTTGTACTCTTGCGCATTGACAGGCATGGCGCCCACACCAGCGTTTTCCTCAATGCCCACTTTCAAAGTGGCTGATTGCGCAAAAAACCGCGACCTTGCGCATACGCCGACTATATTGAGCTTGTCCCCGCCCGTAGCCTGAGCGCGCACTATGCTCGATACCGATCACCTGATCATCTGCGAACATTGCGATTGCGTTTATCACAAGGTCCCCCTCGGCAAGCACCAGAAGGCCTTGTGCCTGCGTTGCGGCGCGGTCCTGCAGCGCTATAACGGCCTGACCCTGCAACAGCGTCTGGCCTTGAGCGTCACCGCCGGGGTGCTGTGGGTGCTGGCCAACTTCTACCCGGTGATGAGTATCAGCCTGCAGGGTTTTTCCAACAGTGCGACGCTGTGGGATTCGGTGCGCGCCCTGGCCACCGGCCCCATTACCTTTATTGCCCTGGTGGCGGCCATCTCGATCATCATCGCGCCCATGTTCCAGTTGCTGCTGCTGATCTGGGTGCTGTGCTTTGCCATGGCCGGGCAACGCTCGCCGGCCTTTCACCTGTGCATGCGCTGGCTGGAAACCCTGCGCCCATGGAGCATGCTCGAGGTCTGTCTGTTGGGTGCGTTGGTCGCGGTCTTCAAGCTGGCCGGGTTGCTCGATGTGCTTCCCGGTATCGGCCTGATTGCGCTGGCGGCGCTGAGCCTGTTCATGATCCGCATTGCCGGCCGTGACATCCGCGAACTGTGGGACACCCTGCCATGAGCCGCCCGCCGCTCGCCTGCGAACTGAAGCTGGTGCTGTGCCACGCCTGCGGCAAGGCCTGCGATACGGGTCGCTCTGCGCACCACTGCGAGCGCTGCGGCGCGCCGGTACATGCGCGCAAGCCTAATTCGCTGACCCGCACCTGGGCGTACCTGATCGCGGCGCTGGTGTTCTATGTACCCGCCAACCTGCTACCGGTGATGAACACCAAAATGCTCGGCAGTGGTGAGGACAGCACCATCATGAGCGGGGTTATCGAATTCTGGTCCCATGGTGCCTGGGATATCGCCCTGATCATTTTTATCGCCAGTATCGCCGTGCCGGCGACCAAGTTCGTCGCCCTCGGCTTGCTGCTGATAACCGTGCAACGCGGCAGCAATTGGGCGCAGAAAGAGCGCTCCAAGCTTTATCGCTTCGTCGAGTTGATCGGTTACTGGTCAATGCTCGACGTTATCGTCGTGGCGCTGGTTGCAGCGCTGGTGAAATTCCAGGCGTTGGGCGACATAGAACCGCGCCCGGGCATTCTGTTTTTCGGCCTCGTGGTGGTGTTCACCATGCTCGCCGCCATGAGTTTCGATCCCCGAATGATCTGGGAAAGCCGCCAACCTGAGGAGCACACGGATGAAGTCAGCAGTCACTGAGGAGCCGCCAGTGCCAGGCTCATCGACGGTTAAGACCCGACGCTTCAGTGTGTCGCTGGTATGGATCGTGCCGATCATTGCTGTGTTGATCGGTGTTTCATTGGTCGTTCACAATTGGCTGCAGCAAGGGCCGACTATTCACATTACCTTCAAGACCGGCGAAGGGCTGACCGCCAACAAGACCGAGGTCAAGTACCGCAACGTGGTTATTGGTCATGTCACCACGGTGGAGCTGAGTCAGGATCAAAAAAGCGTTACCGCCACCGTCAGTCTGGTCAAGCAGGCTGACAACTTCACCCGCGAAGACTCCAAGTTCTGGGTGGTGCGCCCACGCATTGGTGCCGGCGGCGTTTCCGGGATCGACACGCTGTTTTCCGGCGATTTCATTGGTGCCGACTTCGGCCAGTCCAGCACCCGCGCCAAGGCATTCAAGGGCCTGGAGATGCCACCGCCGATTACCTACGGCGAGCCTGGCAAGCGTTTTACCCTGCATACCGACGACCTGGGCTCGCTGGGGGTGGGCTCACCGGTGTACTACCGCAAGATTCCCGTAGGCCAGGTGGTGGCCTATGAACTGTCCAAGGACGGCAAAGGCGTCGATATCGAAGTTTTCGTCCACTCCCCCAACGATACATTCATTACTGACAACACCCGCTTCTGGAACGCCAGTGGCATCGATGTCGAAGCTGGCGCCAACGGTTTTGCGGTACGTACGGAGTCGCTGTCGTCGCTGCTGGTGGGCGGGATCGCCTTCCGTGCCCCGCAGTACAACCCCGAAGACCAGGTAGCCGCCGAAGACAAGGTGTTCGAACTGTTCGAAGACGAAAAGACCGCGCTCGCCCCACCCAACGGTAAACCGCAATACTTGGTCCTGCGTTTCGACCAGGCCCTGCGCGGCTTGAGAGTGGGTGCGCCGGTGGAGTTCCTCGGTGTAGAGATTGGCCGAGTGGTCTCGGTGAACCTGGACTTTGATGTCGAGCAGCGCTCCTTTCCGGTCAACGTCGGTATCGTGATTTATCCGCAACGCCTGGGAAGAGCGCACACCAAACTGCTCAAGGCGCTGCATCATGACCCTGATGATGAAAAAGCCGCCGCGCAGGTGCTGGGTACCTTTGTCGAGAACGGCCTGCGCGCCCAGGCGCGTAGCGGCAACCTGCTCACCGGGCAGTTGTATATCGCCCTGGATTTCGACCCCAAGGCTGCGAAAGTGGCGTTCGACCCGACGGCGCGGCCAATCACCATCCCTACGGTGCCGGGCAGTCTTGAGCAGCTTCAGGAGCAGTTCCAGGCCATGGTCGAACGTATCAACCGCCTGCCCATCGAGCGTATCGCCAACAACCTCGACGCCAACCTGGTGGAATTGCGCAAGGGCCTTGCGCAGTTCAACTCGCGTACCTTGCCAGGGGTCCAGGGCACCTTGCAGGAGGTCAGCAAAACCCTGCAGTCGGCCAACTCGACCTTGGCCGACGACTCGCCGCAGCGCGAACAACTGACCCAGACCCTCGATGAACTGGGCCGTATGTCGCGCTCGATGCGCGAGCTGGCTGATTACCTGGGGCGCAACCCCGAGTCCTTGCTGCGCGGCAGACCCAAGGATGCCCCGGCTGACCACTTGAAACCCTCATCCAGCAACTGACGCAGGAGCACCGATCATGGCGAACGCCACAAAATTCGCAGTGCTGGGTCTGATTGTGCTGCTGTCTGCCTGTCGCAGCGACCCCATTCACTACCACACCCTGACCCCGCAACAACCTGCATCGGCCAGCAACGCCGACATCCAGTTAGAGCGCATCAGCGTGCCGCCACAGGTCGACCGGCCACAAGTGGTGGTGCGCCAGAGCAACAGCAGCCTGGCAATCCTTGAGACCGAATGGTGGGGCGCAAGCCTAGCCGACGAGTTGCAAAACGCCCTGACCAACCAGTTCACCGGTAGCAACCAGCCACGCCTGGGGTTGCGCGTGGATGTGCAGCGTTTTGACTCGGTACCGGGCCAGTACGCGCTGTTCGATGCGCGCTGGCGCCTGCGCGCAGCAGGGGGCAGCGAAGCCAGCGCGCTCAACTGTCGCAGCGTCATCCAGACCCCGGCCGGGGCCAGCATCGAAGACCTGGTAGTTGCCCACCAACAGAACATCAAACGCTTTACCGAACTGGTAAGCCAGGCTGCCAGCGGCGGCGCCAACCGCTGTCCGTCCGTACGCTAACATCGCCTACACAAGGAAGCTGCCATGACTGAGCAACGCCCGATACAGTTTGGAAACGGCAGAGAACTGCTGGATGTTCTGATCAGAGCAGGATTGATTGCGGTACTGGTGATGTTCTGCTTCGAGATCTTCAAGCCATTCCTGAGCCTGATGCTCTGGGCGGTAATCCTGGCGATCACCCTCTACCCCTTGAACCAGCGCCTGGCCAGCATCCTTGGCAACCGCCCCGGCTGGGCGGCGACTGTTCTGGTGATTATCGGCCTGGCGTGCCTGATCGGCCCCTTGAGCCTGCTCGGCACCTCGGTGGCCGAGTCGGTCAGGCTGGGCATCCAGGGCTTCGAAGACCAGGTCATCGAAATACCGCCACCGCCCTTGAACGTCCGTGACTGGCCGCTGATCGGCGCGCCGCTCTACCGCATCTGGGAGCATGCCAGCGGCGACCTGAGTTGGGCGTTGTCACAGGTAGCCCCGCACCTCAAAGGCGTGAGCAAAACAGTACTGACGCAACTGGCCGGGGTCGGCTCGGGAATCCTGGTATTTGTACTGGCCCTGATCGTTGGCGGAATAATAATGGCCAAGGGCGAAACGGGCCATCGCACCGGCGTCGCCATCGCCACGCGCATCTCCGGCCCACAGCGCGGCCCGCAACTGGCAGCGCTGTGCACCGCCACCATCCGCGCCGTCGCCCAAGGCGTGGTCGGCATCGCCTTTATTCAAATGCTGTTGGTGGGCGTCGGCCTGGTTGTCATGGGCGTACCTGCAGCGGGGGTACTGGCCTTACTGGTACTGCTGCTGGGTATTACCCAACTGCCAACTTTGCTGATCACCCTGCCGGTGGTCATCTACGTCTTCGCCCACGATGGCGTCGGCGTCAGCACCGTCCTCTTCGCCATCTGGACCATCCTCGCCGGCCTCTCCGACAACGTCCTCAAACCCCTGCTATTGGGCCGGGGCGTAGCCGTGCCCATGCCGGTGGTCCTCATCGGCGCCTTGGGCGGCATGCTCACCAACGGCATCATCGGCCTATTCATAGGCCCGGTATTACTGGCAGTGGGCTATGAACTGTTCATGAGCTGGGTTGCCCAGCCGCTGAGCGAGCCTACACCCATCGAGGAAAAACAAAGCTAAACGCGGGCGTTGCCTTCGATCTCGATCTCGAACTGCTTTTGATCTTGATCTTGATCTTGATCTACCTGCCCCGTTAACCAGAAGGGCCGAGTGAAGGTGTTGCGAAAGGGCTAGCGCGCAGCGCCTTCGGCCCCAGCCGAAGTTGCGAATCGTAGTGTTGCTTGCAACGCGTAGATCGCAATGCCCTGTAGCGACACCGTAGCGAGGGGACCCGAAGCGCAGCGTAGGGCCCCTGGAGGGGCGAGCCCTTTGCTTACTTTGGGGCGACTGCCAAAGTAAGGCGCCGTAAGGGCGCAAAGGTGACTCAGCGCCACCCTTGCAAATGGATCAGCACCGAATCAAAGAGCCTCATCGCAAAAACCAAGCCAACTCTCACTGGCGCAAGCATGCTTTGCGCCTTATCGACCAAAAGCCCCCCACCGGAGGGCTCCCACAACCCGCCTATCAATGGAACGGAAAGATATAGTTCATCCAAGCCGCCATCCGCAAAAGAATCTTGCGCATCGTCCCAATATGCTCGAAATGCTTACTGTAGATCGCCGCCTGCCCATAAGCCCCGCCGGGCATCTGATCCCTGTACGGCGCAAACGCCGGATCAGTAATCTCGATAATCACCGGCACCCGCCCGGCAGGCGGCGACCCGGTATAACCGATCAACGTCCCCGAAGGCTGCACCTGACCCTCGGCAATCACCGTAATCACATTCGTCACCTGACCCTTGAACACCTTGCCAGGAATACCATCGAAGGCGACCTCCGCCTCATCACCCGCGACCAGACGCAACAAACTGTTCTGCCGCATCCAGGCGGCGAAATACTGCCCCTCCTGAGGAATGAACACCATCGACGGCCGCAACGGCAGCCGGGTCGCCATCATCCCCGGGCGCAACGACACATGCGTCACAAAGCCCTTGCTCGGTGCCCGCACCACCGTATTATCCAGCTCGAACTGAGCATTGTCGATCTGCGCCTGCAAGTCATCAACCCGAGCAATCGCAGCCTCCAGCTCACGGCGCGTGCCAAAGTTGCGCTTGATCAACTCGCTCATCCGCGACAAATCACCCTTGGCGGCCAAATGCTGGGCCTTGAGCGACTTGAGCCGGTACTGGAACGGCGCCGGGTCGATGCGAAACAACACATCACCCTTGGCCAGCACTTCGTTACCTTTTACCGGTACCTCGATCACTTTGCCGGTGACCACCGGTACCACCGGCACCGACACAAAATAAGACCGCGCCACCTCTGAATAAGGATGGTTGTAGTTCATGGTGAAAATCAGCGCACCGACAATCAATACGCCGCCGAGCACTGCAGTAGGCACGGTCCATTTGTTCAGGGGAATGCGAAACAGTTTGAAGATGGCAACGCATATGGCGGCGTAGGTGAGGATAAGTAACAGGTCCATAGGCTAGTTACCCCCGCCGGTTTCAATCGAGGTATTGCCAGTCTGTGCCTGGTTTGCCTCCAGATGTGCCACGCGCTGCTGCAACTCCAGCAACTGGCGCTGCAGGTCGGCCGCCGGGGATTGGTTGCCGGCGCCTAGCCCCCAACCGCGATCCTCACGGTAGAGCATGGCCCAGATCCACAGGAACGGCCAAAGCGCATGCAACGTGAACAGACTGACCCACCCGGTCGCATGAATGGCATCCTGATGCGGATGATTGCGATGAACAGCGATTTCGTAAGGAATGTCATGAAGGACGATAATGCCGTAGAACAACACCAACCCAGCAAAAATCAACACACCTAATGCAAAGTAATCAAGCATGGCTGCTCCGAAACGCAATAAAGCGAAAGTGCTAGTTAGAGTCTAATCAATCATTGCTTTTTTACCGCGAAATTCACCGTTATCTTCGCCGCTTTTACGCCGCCGTGATTCAAGCAGCGCGACGAAGCTCGACAGGCTCTGGGACACCGTGCCGCGTCGCCATACCAGCCAGGTATTGAGGTAACGAAATTCCTCGGACAACGGCCAGACACTGACCGTGGCGCAGCCCGGCATGCTCTCCAGCATGCTCCGCGGCATCAGCGCCAGGCCCGCACCCGCGCTGACGCAGGCGAGCATCCCGTGGTACGACTCGATCTCGAAGATCTTGCCCGGCATTGCCTCGTCGGTATTGAACCAACGCTCAAAATGATGGCGATAGGAGCAGTTGGAGCGAAAGGCGTAGATGTTCTCGCCGTTGACGTTCTGGGCACGCTTGATCGGACCATGGTTGAGCGGCGCAATCAGCACCATTTCTTCCTCGAACACCGGCACCCCATCCAGCGCTGGATGCAGCACCGGACCGTCGACGAAAGCCGCCACCAGGCGCCCGGACACCACACCGTCAATCATCGCCCCGGAAGGCCCGGTGGAAAGATCCAGCTCAACCTTGCTGTATTGCTGGTTGTAGGCGGCCAGCAATGCCGGAATACGCACCGCCGCCGTGCTTTCGAGCGAACCGAGGGAAAACGGCCCGCGAGGCTCCTCGCCTGCCACGGTCATGCGCGCCTCTTCCACCAGGGTGAGGATGCGCCAGGTGTAATCAAGAAAGGTCCAGCCCGCTGGCGACAGGCGCAGCCGGCTTTTTTCGCGGATAAACAACTCGACGCCAAGATCGCTCTCCAATTGTTTGATACGCGTGGTCAAGTTCGACGGTACCCGGTGAATGTGCTGGGCGGCGACGCTGATGCTGCCGTGCTCGGCCACGGCTTTGAAAATTTCCAGCTGTACCAGGTCCACATCATTCTCCAATCGTGAACGAAAGACTCATTATTATTCAGTTTTCAAAACATGCCTAGCGCTCTACGCTGGCAGTGTTCCCTATTTCTTGCAGGACAGTGCCATGACCGTGTTCTCCAGCCATACCCATGCCGTGTCGATCAATCCCGCCAATGGTGAAGCCATCGGTCACTATCCCTACGCCTGCGAAGCAGACCTCGACGCCGCACTGAACCGTGCCGCGGGCGGCTTCAGCCAATGGCGCCGTACCCCGGTGGCCGAACGTGCGCAGCGGGTGCTGGCGCTCGCCACTGCAATCCGCGACAACGCCGAAGCCATGGCGAAAATGATCACCCTGGAAATGGGCAAGCCGCTGGCCCAGGCCCGAGGCGAAGTGGAGAAATGCGCGCAACTGTGCGAGTGGTACGCAGCACAAGGTCCGGCCATGCTCAACGCCGAATCGACCCTGGTGGACAACGGCCAGGCACGCATCGAATACCGGCCACTGGGCCCGATTCTGGCGGTAATGCCGTGGAACTTCCCGGTCTGGCAGGTGCTGCGTGGCGCAGTACCAGCGCTCATCGCCGGCAACACCTACGTACTCAAGCACGCCCCGAATGTGATGGGCAGCGCCTACCTGCTGCTCGATGTCATCAAACAATCCGGTCTGCCAGACGGTGTGTTTGAAGTCATCAACGTCACCCCCGAAGGTGTTTCCCAGGCCATCAAGGATCCGCGCATCGCTGCCGTCACCTTGACCGGCAGCGTGCGCGCCGGCATGGCCATCGGCGCCCAGGCCGGGGCGGCGTTGAAAAAATGTGTACTGGAACTGGGCGGCAGCGACCCGTTCATCGTCCTCAACGACGCCAACCTTGATGAAGCGGTCAGGGCCGCCGTGATCGGCCGCTACGCCAACACCGGGCAGGTTTGCGCCGCTGCCAAGCGCCTGATCGTTGAACAGGGTGTGGTCGAAGCCTTCACTGAAAAATTCCTCGAAGCCACACGCAAGCTAGTCATGGGTGACCCGCTGTCGGAGCAGACCTACCTGGGCCCAATGGCGCGCTTCGATCTGCGTGACGAACTGGACGAGCAGGTCCAGGCTACCCTGGCCGAAGGCGCTACCCTGCTGCTCGGTGGCCATAAGGTCGACGGCGCTGGCAACTTCTACGCCCCGACCGTACTGACCGATGTAACCGACCAAATGACCTCGTTCCGCCAGGAACTGTTCGGGCCAGTAGCCTCGATCATCACCGCCCGTGACGCCCGCCATGCCCTGGCGCTGGCAAACGACAGCGAGTTCGGCCTGGCATCGACCATTTACACTCAGGACCTGGAGCTGGCAGCACAACTGACAGAAGCACTGGACACCGGCGCCGTGTTCATCAACGGCGTCTGTGCTTCCGATCCGCGGGTTACGTTCGGCGGGATCAAGAAGAGTGGTTTTGGCCGTGAGCTTTCGCACTTCGGTGTTCGCGAGTTCTGCAATGCCCAGACCGTCTGGCTGGACCGCCGTGGCTGAGTGACCAACGGTCAGGTGGCATTGGCAAGGCTTACGGGGGCGTTGTGGGCAATGGGCTAAACTCAAGCTCGGGGTCTGGCAACACAACGCCACCGGAGGTGCATCATGAGCCAGTACCAACGTCTGTTCCTGATGGTCGACGCCCAGATGCGCCACACGCCCGCACTGGAGCGTGCTGCCGCCCTGGCACACGCGACCGGGGCCACGCTGCATATCTGTGCCATCATCGAAGAGCTCGACACCCTTGGCCTGATCAGCGGCGACGAACACCGCAACCAGACCCGCCTGGAGGACAACCTGCAGTGGCTTGCCGACGAAGCCACCTTGCTGCATGAAAACGGCATCCGTGTCAGCACCGAAGCGCTGCTGACCCGCGACGTGCTGGGCGCTGCATTGGCCCAGGTGCAAGAAGTCGAAGCGGACCTGCTGATCAAGGATGTGCAGCATGAACCGGCGTACAAACACCTGTTGTTCACACCGCTGGATTGGCAATTGCTACGCGAGTGCAACTGCCCGGTGCATCTGGTTTCGGCAGTGCATTGTCCCCTGCCCCGTGTGGTGGTGGCAGCCGTCGACCCGACCCATCCGGAACACCCGCACAACGACCTCAACGAAACTGTCATTCAGGCCGCCAGTGACCTGGCACGTCAATGCAATGCCGAACTGCACTTGCTGCATGTGTGCGATAGCGCCCATACCCACCTGTCCGACTTTGGTGCCGGTACTGTGACCGTGCCGGGCTTCGACAGCAACGTGCGCACATCCATTCACAAGGTTTTCGAACGCCTTGCTGAACGCCATGGGGTACCCGTGGAGCGCCAGCATTTTCTCTCTGCGCCGATCACCCGCAGCATTGCCGAGTTTGTCGCCCATAGCCGTACCGACGTGCTGGTGATGGGCAATCATCCTCGCAAACTGCTCGAACGCCTGACCGGCAGCACCACCGAGCACGTGCTCGATCACACGTTGTGCAATGTGCTGGCGGTCAAGGCCGCAGGCTGACGGAAGCGCACGCCAGCCAAGATTCAACCGCGCGTGATCGTCCATGCCGTAGATTACGCGCGCCAGCGCGACAGGGTAATCTGCAGGTTGTAGCCGCGGGCCTGCGGCAGGGCGCGCGGCTCAGCGGTGTCCAAGCCAATCGATAAACAGCGCAAACAGCTCGGACTGCGAATTTATTTCAAGCTTGAGGTAGAGGTTCTTGCGGTGCATGCGCACGGTCTCAGGGGAAATACCGAGTTCGCTTGCCGTGGATTTCACCGAGTGACCGCGCAGAATCATGTGGGCAACTTCGCGCTCACGATCCGTCAGCACCTGGCAGCCGAAACTGTCAAAGGCTGCCTGAATGCTGTTGTGCTCGGTATCAGCAGACGTTTGTACCATGCTGTGCCGGGCAAAGCGGGCCAGCAGGTCGCGAATCATCGGTTCGACCGCACGCAACAGATTGACCTGCTCCGGGGCCAGGCGCGAGCCGCTGCAGCCCTGGAACAGACTCAGGGAAATCTTGCGCGCAGCGCCGACATCGGCAATGAAATAGCTGTCTTCACTGCAGCCGGTGCCCAGGTAGTAGGTTTTGTAGTAGTCGCTGTCGAAAAAGTGGTCCGGTGCGATGTCTTCCAGGTGATAGAAGCCTTGGGCCAGCCCGCTCTCCACGGCCAGGCAGAATGGATCGAGCAGGTAGCCGGCAGCGAAATAGCGATTGAGGATGGCGTCGCGGTGCTGTTCGGGAATCCCGTGCTGATACAGCAATTGTGGCGCCTGGCCCTGGCATTCCAGACTGACCATCATCGATTCAACCGCCACCAATTGACTGATGGCCGCCGCCAGGTGCTCAAGGGCCCCGGCGGTTTCAATATGGGCGCAGGCGTTCTGCAGCGCCGCATGCCATTGCTGCAAGGCGCCCAGGGACAGGCAGACGGGAGTTTCCAGGGGTGCATGGCTCATGCCCCGCAGTCTACCTGCTGGGCCACGAGCCTGCACCTGGGCAATGGCGTCAAGCCTGACCCTCATGTGCCGCTGTACAAGCCTTCGCGGCGGAGCTCGTGGGCGGTCTCGACGATGCATTGGCGCAAGGTCTCGACGATTTCGTCGACCTGCGCATGAGTAATGATCAGCGGCGGTGACATCACGTTCAGGTGCATGATCGGGCGTACCAACAGGCCCTTGGCCTGGGCGCGGCGATGGATACGCTCACCGATGTTCACCGCATCGGCAAACAATGCCTTGCTGCGCTTGTCGGCGACAAACTCTACGCATGCCATCAACTTCATGCAGCGCACATCACCCACTAGCGGCAGTTCACGCAAGCTTTGCAGGCGCTGTTCAAGGTACCCCCCCACATCCTTGACGTGATCGAGCAGCTTCTCGCGCTCGATGATCTCGATGTTTTTCAGTGCCGCCGTGCAGCACACCGGGTGACCACTGTAGGTAAAGCCGTGGGTGAAACAACGGCCCTTGCCCGGTTCGGCAATCACCTTCCAGATCCGCTCGGAGAAAATACACGCCCCCAGCGGCAGATAAGCCGAGGTCAGGCCCTTGGCAGTGGTGATGATGTCTGGCTGCACGCCGAACAATTCTTCACTGGCAAAGAAGGTACCCAGGCGACCAAATGACGTTACCACTTCATCGGCGACGAAGAGGATGTCGTAGGTCTGGCACACCTGCCACATCCGCAGGAAATAGTCCTTCGGCGGGATGATCACACCGCCTGAACCCATGATCGGCTCGGCAAAGAATGCCGCGACATTGTCGGCGCCCAGCGAGAGGATCTTGTCTTCGAATTCGGCCACCAGGAAGTCGAGAAATTCGCCTTCGTCCATATCGTCCGGCGCCCGGTACGGGTTGGGATTGGACACATGATGGATCAGTTCGTTGGCGTAATCGAACTCCGGCACCCGGTCGGCCGCCTTGTTGCCGATCGACATGGTCAAGGTGGTAGAGCCGTGATAGGCGTTGTAGCGGGCGATGACGTGTTTTTTGTCCGCTTTGCCCCGGCAGTTCTGGTAGTACTGGATCAGGCGGTACGCGGTGTCGACCGCCGTCGAACCACCCGTGGTCAGAAAGACGTGATCCAGATCACCCGGCGCCAGTTGCGCCAGCTTTTCGCACAGTTCAATGGCAACCGGGTTGGCCATATCGGAAAACGGGTTGGAGTACGCCAGCTTGCGTACCTGATCGGCAATGGCCAGGGCCATTTCTTCGCGGCCCAGGCCAATGTTGGTGCACCACATGCCGCCGACGGCATCCAGAAAGCGGTTGCCGTCGGTGTCGCGAATATAGGCACCCTCCCCCGCAACGATGTTCAGCGCACCCTGCTCACGGTGCTCGTCGAACACATGGTAGCCGTGCATATAGTGGGCCTTGTCGGCCTCCACCAGCGGGTCTTGGGCAAAAACAGGTGCAACTGCGTTCGTTGGCGTGGCCATGGTCAGTTCCTTGGCGTAGGTAATAAGAGAGCGCTTACTCAGAAGCCGGTCTTGACCGTGCTCCACACGCGAGTGATCGCGCGCATATCCCGGGGTTCCTGGGTTTTTTGCGCAAACAGCCGTTCGCGGGTACTGGCATCGGGGTAGATCGCCGGGTTGTCGCGTATGTCTGCCAGCACCTGCTCGGTGGCCGCGGCGTTACTGTTGGCGTAGTGGATGTAGTTGGTAACCTTCGCCATGTTCTGCGGCTGCAGCAGGAATTCGATGAAGCGGTGGGCGTTGGCGGTGTGCGGCGCATCCTTGGGCAGGTAAAGGTTGTCGAACCAGATCAGTGAGCCTTCCTTGGGAATGAAGAACGCCAGCTGGATGTCCTTTTTCGCCTCTGCGGCGCGAGCCTGGGCGGTAGCGTAGTCGCCCGACCAGGTCAGGGCCATGCACACATCGCCGTTGGGCAGGCTGGTGAGGTAATTCACCGAGTCGAATTTCTTGATGTAGGGGCGGATGTCCAGCAACAGTTTCTCGGCCGCCTTGAGATCGGCGGGCGCCGCGCTGCGCGGGTCCTTACCCAGGTATTTGAGCGCCAGCGGAATCACCTCGGTCGGTGCATCCATCAGCGTTACCCCGCAATCGGCGAAGCGTGAGACGATCTTGGGATCAAACAACATCGCCAGCGAGCCAATCGGCGCATCCGGCATGCGCGCCTTGATTTTGTCGACGTTGTAGGTCACTCCAGAGCTGCCCCAGGTGTAGGGCGCCGAGTACTTGAGGTCGGGGTCGTAATCCTGGAGGTTCTGCACCACCTGAGCATCGAGGTTATGCCAACTGGGCAGTTGCTGCTTGTCCAGCGCTTGGAATACGCCCGCCTTGATCAAAGGCGGCACGAGCGAGGCATTGAGCATCACCAGGTCATAGCCGGAGCGACCGGTGAGCAATTTGGTCTGTACGGTTTCGTAGCCATCGAAGGTGTCGTAGATCACCTTGATGCCGGTGGCCTTTTCAAAATCGGCCAGGGTGGTTTCGCCAATGTAGTCCGTCCAGTTGTACAACCTGAGTGTGTTGCCGGTATCCACCTCGGCGGCCAGGGTGGCCGTGGCGGTGGACGCCAGCAACAAACTGCACATCACCTTCAGTGCCTTGCGCATAGCAACTCCGTCGTGTGACTGCTCAGGGTGAGCCGATGGCGTTACTATCAGGTGATTCGCGGGCGCAGACCATAACCCGAATGGGTGGGTATCGCGCAGACGCTCGCGGTAGCTTCAGGGGTGTGGCGATTCAATGCTCATGGTGCTACTTCAAGGCTTGCCGCCTGATAGGTGGGGTAGTCCGAATAACCGCGTGCCCCCGGGGTATAGAGGGTATGACGGTCGAAGCCTGCCAGCGGCAAGCCCGCTTGCAGGCGCTCGACCAGGTCCGGATTGGCAATGAAATGCCGGCCGAACGACACCGCATCGCCCTCGCCTGCTTCAAGCGCTGCCCGCGCCATCGGCCCATCAAAGCCATCATTGAGGATTACGCCGCTGTTGCTGTGCTGGCGCGCCAGGGCGAAGGCGTCGATGGCAGGCACCGGCGAGCGCATGATGTGCAGGTAAGCCAGACCCAGCGGCGCCACTGCTGCGCACAACGCTGTAGCCGTAGCCAGCGGATCGGCATCCTCGATGTCGTTGTAGCTGTTGCCGGGGCATTGGCGATAGCCAACCCGACCGGCGCCGATAGCGCCCGCCATGGCCTGCAGTACGTTCTTGGCAAAGCGCACTCGATTGTCAGCACTCCCGCCATAGGCATCGGTACGCCGGTTACTGCCCGAGGCCATAAACTGCATGGGCAGGTAGCCACTGGTGCAATGCAACTCGACGCCGTCAAAGCCTGCTTCGCGGGCGTTGATCGCCGCCTGGCGGTACTCGCCGATAGTCGCCTCAATACCTTCCAGGCTCAGGGCCTGAGGTTCGTCGGTGTCCACCATACCGGCAATGTCGCTGAACAGCCGGGTCTGTGCCCTTAGCGCCGAAGGCGCTACGGTCGTCGCCGCTTCGGGCTTGTTGTAGCGACTCGCGGCGCGTCCCACGTGCATCAATTGCAGGACGATACGGCCACCGCGCTCATGCACCGCGTCGGTCACCCGCCGCCAGCCGGCAATCTGTGCAGCGGTGTAGATGGCCGGGGTGCGGCAATAACCCAGGCCGTTGGCCGACGGCGCAGTACCTTCGGCAATGATCAGTCCGGCACTGGCGCGCTGGCGATAGTAGTCGACCATCTCGGCCCCTGGCAGCGCCTCGGCACTGGCACGGCTGCGGGTCATTGGCGCCATGACAATACGGTTGGCCAATTGCAGTTCACCCAGGCGCAGCGGCTCGAACAAGATACTCATCTCAGCTCCTTCACTTCTTGGAAATTCCCGACCGCGACTCAATCACGCAGCGGGTCGGCAGCGCGTGCAGCGTGGCTGCCGACCTGGCCGCTGTTTGCCGGCTTACATGTACAAGATCACCAGGTCATTGATGACTGAAGGACGATCACTGCCAACCACGTGGGTGTTCACTTCCAGGGTCAGTTGGGTGCCGCGCTTGACCCGCGCCACCTGCTTGACCCGGGCCCGTGCATGGATACGCGAACCGGCAGGCACGGGTGCCGGGAAACGCAAGCGATCGGAGCCGTAGTTGACCATGGTGCTAAAGCCGGTGATTTCGTAGCCCAGCGCCAGTTGCAGTCGCGACTGCAGGACCTGCACCAGCGCACCGTGGGCAATGGTGCCGCCAAACGGGCTGTCCTTGCGCGCGCGCTCAGGATCGGTGTGAATCCAGTAGTTGTCACCCGAGAGCTTGGCAAAGGCATCGATCAGTTCCTGATCAACCTCCACTTCGTTGCTCCAGGCACTGAAGGTTTCGCTGACCAGGCTCTGCAACGCCGCCTCGTCATCCATTGCCACCTGGCGTGAAGGTGCTGGCGTAGCGGCTTCGGGCGCTGGGGCCTGGGCTGCACCGCTCCAGGTTTGCAGTGCGGCGCTGTCCTGCTGCAAACCGGTAAAGCGCAGCAAGCGTGAACCCTTCGCATCGACCTCGGCGAACACCGGTTGCAAACGCATACCGATGTGAATCTGCTCCTCCTCCAGGCCCACCAACGTGGTGTTGATGCGCACACCTTCATCCAGCTCGATCACCGCCAGCTTCTGCGGCATCTCGTCGGCGAAATCCGGGAGCGTGGCTATCCGCGCGATGGTGAAGCTGTAGAGGCTGGCGCCGCCACTGACTTCACGCCAGGTCAGGTCATGGGCCAGGCATTTTGGGCAGTGGCGACGCGGGTAGAACACCCAGTGTTCACAGGCGTTGCACTGCTGGATCAACAGGCGCTGGGCCTTGAGGCCTTCCCAGAACGGTGCGGAAATTTCGGTCGGCACCGGCATTGGCTTATTGTTCGACATGCAGGTCATGCTCCCTGAAGAATCAATGCAGCTTGCTCACTCATCACGCCACCGGTTCCGGAGACGTAAACCGCATCACAGCGCTCAAGCTGGCGTTCGCCCGCTTCTCCACTGATCTGCGTGACCGCTTCGATCACCTGGGACATGCCCCCGGCCGCACCGGCCTGGCCGAAGCTGAGCTGGCCACCGTGGGTATTCATCGGAAAGTCGCCGCGCCAGGTCAGGTCGTGCTCACGGACAAACTGCATGCCCTCGCCCTTGGCGCAGAAGCCGGCGTCTTCGAGGGTGAGCAAGGCGGTAATGGTGTAGCAGTCGTAAATTTGTGCGGCATCGACATCGCTCGGTTTCACCCCGGCCATCTCGAACGCACGGCGCGAGGCTGGCCCCACCGGGGTGTGGATCATGTCCTTGGCGTAGGACGGCGATTTGAATGCCAGGTGTTCGCCAAAACCGGTAATGAACGCAGGGCGTTTACGGGCACGCGCAGCGACTTCCTTGGAGGCAATGATCAGTGCCGCACCACCGGCCACCGGCATGACAATTTCCAGTACATGCAACGGGTCGGCGACGCGCTTGCTCGCCAATACCTGCTCGATGGTCAACGGCTGGCCGTAGAACATCGCCTGGGGGTTGGCCAGGGCGTTGGTGCGCTGGTCAACGGCAATCTTGGCCATCGCCATCGGGTCGTAACCGTACTGCGCGGCATAGCGCTGGGCGATCATGGCGTAGCCGGTATTCTGCCCCATGTGCCCGTAAGGCAGGTCGAACTCTGCCTCCGGAGCACCAAAGGCGGTGCTGTGGCCGCCGTAACGCATGGCGCGAATCATTGCGCTGGGGTCTTCATCGGGGCCCATCGGCGCCATCCGCGCTGGCATTACACAGAGCACGGCCTGGCACAAGCCCAGCTCGATGGCGGCAGCGGCGCGCCAGACCATGCCCACCGCCGTGCAGCCGCCCAGGTCGACCACTTCGGCAAAATTGACGGTCAAGCCCAGGTACTCGGCGGCCATGGCCGGCACGAACACCGAAGCTTCATGAAAGTGCGGGCCGTTGATCACCAGACCATCGAGGTCTTCGGCACGCAGCCCGGCGTCGCGCAGCGCTTGCGCAGCCAGGTCGGCGACTTGTTCGAGGTGGAACATGCGCGGTGCAGTGGCATACTTTTCCGGCTTGTATTGCGCGGCGCCTACAATCGCCGCATGACCTTTAAGACCCATGTATCCCCCACTCGAAAGCTGTGTGCTTCGGATTTTTGTTGTGTGGTGACCATGCCACAACTGCTGCAGCGAGTGATCGTCCATTTTGACTAGGCCACGGCCGGCGCCAGGACTGATACAGGCCTGGCGCCGACACCGGGATCAGAAGCTGTACTTCACCGAGAACGTGCCATAGTCACGGTCTGCCAGCAAACGCTTGACCGGATCCGCTTCACCCAGGTAGCCGGTGACCCGCAGGGCGACTTCCAGGTTGCCCAGGTACTTGAAAGTGGTGCCAAGGCTCAAACGGCGGTCGCCCTGCAGACCGGAAATGGTCCCGGCCATTGGTGTGGCGCCGCTGAACACGTTGGAGAAGTTGACCGGTACTTCCAGGTCCCAACCTTCGAACACACCCGGGTAACTGAAGGATGCGCCCAGGGTGTAGGCGCTGGCAGTCTTGCTGCGCCAGGCCGTGGCGGTCTTGTAGGTGTAGTCATCGGACGGCTGCACCAGGGGGCGCATCGGCGCAATCAGGCTGTTGCCCAGCGCCTGCAGGTTCGGCGCCGCCGAAGCCTCGTCGACGCTGTCGACCCGCACATGAACAATTTCGGCGGTCAATGAGGTCTGGCTCGCCCACGGACGATCGCCGAGGATGCGGATGGCCGAAAGCTGCATCTGCTGGCCCTTGCCACGGGCCGGAGTCGGGCCCAGGCCGGTGTTGACCATGACCGGCGCACCATCGCGGTAAGACCATTCGCCGCCGATCTGGGTTTCACCAATTTTCGTCGAGGCGCTGATACCCGTCAGCTTGATGTCTTCAAAGTAGGTAACGCGGTAGCCATCCGGGGCGCCGAAGAACACGCCCGGGCCTGCCGGGACTGCCTGGTAGCCCACCAGTGCAGTGGCAGGGTTCTTGTCGTGATAATTGACATGAAACAGTGACAACTCCAGGGCTGGCACCGGGCGAAAGCGAACCTGCGCGCCCCATTGGCCACTGTCACGGGGCTCATCGGTACCGCGATAGTCGATCCGCGAGCCATTGGCGCCGAGGATGAATTCCCGCCCCGGCCCCACCACGTCACTGGTAGACAAGTAGCTGCCCACCGGCGGCAGTTCGGTGCCCATCCATTCATATTGCACATAGGCGCCGAAGGTCAGTTGCGGGTTCAGTCGATACGACGCCGAAACTTGTCCGACCGGCAACAGCACTTCCTTGACCTCGACCCCCGGCTGCGCTGCCTTGACCGCATCGGACGGGCTTTGCACGCCACTGACCCCTGGGTAGAAGAGGCTCTCACCCCACGACTCGATGTGGCGCCCGGCCTTGACGTCGAGCATCGAATCGTTCTCGAAGCGCCAGCCCCCGAACACATAGGCGTCGAGGAACTTGCTGCGGCCACCGGCGTAATACTTGGTATCGCTGGTGAACTCGTTGTGGTCGCCGTTCTTGTTGACGGTGCCCGGTGAATCGTTGTCGTTGGAACGATGGTAAACGTCATCGTAGAACGTACTGGCGCGCAATACTGCGCCGTAGTTGTCCTTGCGCACGATCATTTCCGCCAGGGCACCAATGCGATTGGTCACCAGGCTGCCTTTGTCGAAGTTGCGGTCGCCGTCATCACCGTTGAGGGTCAGCAGGTCCTTGTCCGGATCGGACAAACGCACACCAATGCCGTAGCTGGTTGTTACGGTCCAGTCGATCGTCGTTCCGTCGTCGAACTCGATGGTTTCACCGGACCATGCGGGTGTAGACACCAACGCAATCGCCACCACCAGACCAGATAACTCGAAGCCCGATACCCTTGGGCCAGCACCATATTTTTTGTTTTTATTAGTCACACTGCCTCTCCCGATAAACGACCTGATGGCCGCGCAAATGTGCAAGAACACCACTACTTCCCACTGCCTGCTCAGAGCTGCCCTAGCGCAGACCGAGCAATGACACCTTCATCCGGGCGCGAGTAACGGAACACACCGGCTAGTTCTTCTCGTACCAACCGCCCTTGAGCGATGAGGTAATTGGCATGGGCCAGGGTTTCGCCGATGGCCATCAATTCATCGAAGCGCCCTTTCACCGCTGGAAACAGCACCGCCATCAACTGCATGGCCGTGCGCGGCGCGGTGCAGGCGTCCAGCAACTGCTGCAGGTGCGTCTGGTGATGGGCATGCAACTGATCAAGGCGCTCATGCAGATTGAAAAACGGTCGCTCATGCGCCGGTAGCACCAGCACGCTGTCGGGCACCGTGCGCAGGTCATGGATCGAGTCGAGCCAGTCACGCAGTGGGTCGGCATCCGGCTCGGTGACCTGGACGCAGACGCTTGAGGTAATGCGCGGCAGTACCTGGTCACCGGAAATCAGCAGGCCGTCTTCGGCGCAGTACAGGCAGGCATGCTCGGGCGAATGGCCACGGCCGATACGGATCTGCCAGCGACGCCCACCGATGTTCAGCTCAGTGCCTTCGCTCAAGCGGTGAAAACTGCTCGGCACCTGTGGTCGAAAGTGCGCTGACCCGAGTATCGGGAACAGCGCCTGGGTTTGCTCGGGGCTGAAACCTGCGCGCTGATAATGTTGGCCGAATGCCCAATCGCTGCTGCCATCGCCCTGCCTGCCCAACTGATGCATGGCCTGGTATTCACTGGCACTCATGAACACCGGGCAGTGAAAGCGGTCACTCAACCAGCCGAGCACTCCGACATGATCGGAGTGAAAGTGCGTACAGATCACCGCTACCAGCGGCAAGCCTGCTAGCGCGGTATCAAACAGCGCTTCCCAGACTTCACGGGTTTGCGCATTGTTCAGCCCGGTATCGACCGCCACCCAGCCCTCGCCGTGGCGCAGCAAGTACAGGTTGATGTGGTCGAGCCCGAATGGCAGTGGCATACGCAGCCACAAAAGCCCCTCGGCGACTTCCTGCACGGCGCCGTTGGCGGGTGGTTGCGGCCAGGGAAAGCGCAGTCCGGCGCGCCATTCATGTCCCTGCGCGTCGAGGCTACTCACTGGCATCACCGGCAAAGGCCGCCAGGCCAACGCGCTCCAGCACCTCTGTGCTGTAGGCAACATAGCTGCGGCTGCTTTCGTCGCGAATGAACAGTGGGTCGCTAAATGCAGTGGGTGCGTAACCCTGGCGCTGCAGGTCGACCTTGCGCAGCTTGAATGTACTGGTCAGATCGGCGGCGGCCGAAACCCGCACAAACATCGGCGCGGCATAGCGCGGCAGGCGCGCCTCGGTCAGCGCATAAAACGCTTGCGGGTCGAAGGACTGCCCCGGCTGCATGAGTACCGCCGCCATGCCGGCGCGGCCTTCCTGCCCAGGCACCTGCACGCCATAGATATTGATCAGCTCAAGCCCGGCAAAATCACCCAGTGCACAAGCCACTTCCAGGGTCGAGACGTTCTCGCTCTTCCAGCGGAAGGTGTCGCCGATGCGGTCGATGAAATAGAGGTAACCATCCTCGTCGAAGCGCAGCAGGTCTCCTGAGCTCCAGTACGAATCGCCGTCGACGAACACGTTGCGGCGGATTTTGCTATTGGTTGCCTCGGCCGAGGTGTAGCCCTCGAAGCGCCCGCCGCCGATGTTGGGATGATTGATGATGAAACCCAGGGCCTCGCCCACCTCTCCCACTTCGCACAGTTGATGAAAACCGTGCTGGTCGCGTGGATGGCTGTCGGTTTCAACGTCATAGCGCACCAGGCGCAGATTGCTCTTCTCCCAGAACGGCACACGACCGCAGGCGCCCACATAATTGTCGACGTTGACCACGTTGGTATTGGACTCGGTGGAACCCCAGCCCTCAAACACTTGAATCGGCCCGAAGCGCTGGACCCAGTTCTGCCAGGTTTCTCGCGTCAGCCCGGCACCGAGCATGCAACGCAAACTGTGCTCGCGCTCCCCGGCAACCTCAGGCTGGTTGAGCAGGTAGCGACAGATCTCGCCGATGTACTGGAACACCGTGACCTGATGCTTGCGGATGTCGTTCCAGAACTCGCGAACACTGAATTTGCGTCGCACCACTATCGCCGCACCCGTCTTCAGCGCGGTAGAGGTTACCGACGTGGCGGCTGCACCGTGGTACAGCGGCAAGCAGCAATAAAACACGTCCTGCACCGTCGTCTGCAGGGTGATTTCCATGATGTCGCCGGTCGACATCCAGCGCATATGGCTGTAGCGCGCCGCTTTCGGAAGGCCCGTGGTACCGGAGGTAAAGATCAGCAGGCTGGGCGTTTCGGCGCTCAGGTCTGCGCGCAGGTCGCGCGGAAATGGCGCACTCGGCGCCGCGGCCAGGGCTTCGTTCAAGCGCGTATCAACCTGATCCGGCACCTCACCCGACCACGGCTGCTCGGTATCTTCTACCAGCCAGAGCGGCAACGGCGGCAAGTTTTCGGTGATGAGAAAGTTGCCCAGAATCTCTTCACCAACAATGATTGCCTTGGCATCGATCGCTTCCAGCGAGTGCGTCAGTGTTCGGCCGCTGAGCTGGGTATTGACGAAGCCCACCACCACCCCAAGCTTGGCCAGTGCGTACCAACAGCAGAAAAACGCCGGGCGGTTTTCCATCGCCAGTGCACAGACATCACCTGGGCGCAGGCCACGGGCATGAAAGACATGCGCCAGGCGATCGGCCTGGGCATTTATCTGGGCGAAACTCAGGCGCTGCTCACCGTAGATGATGAAGGGCCGCTCGCCATGGCGCTGCGCTTGTTCTTCCAGGCGATCGGCCAGGGTATAACGATCTGCCGGCTTGATTCGCGCACTGGCTTCAGCACGGCGATCGAGGATGGCCTGCGTCTGCTCGCGTGGCACAACCCCACGCTCGTCAGCGGACAGCAGGCTTGCGTTGTTGAAATTGTTCATCCTTTTCTCCGATAAAACACGCGGCCGGGCGCTAGGGGTCAACGTGGTTATCCCGCACGCCTTTGCTATTGCGATCACCGCCATCGAGCGGCCAGGTGATCGAGCACGGAACGCATCATTCACCCTGCAGAGAAGCGCAACATCGTCCGATAAGACTAAGCAGCAGCGATTGCCTTGCGCCGCACCAACGAGTGGTCTGAACGGACGATGTGCCCAGCCTCGATCCGGTCCACGCTCCGCCTCACTAGAACAAAACCGGGAGCACCCGCAGTGAATTCATCCATCCCTGTTACCTGGCGTAGTCATTACGCACTGTTCGTACTGGCCGTGATCTACATCTTCAATTACATCGACCGGCAGTTGATGGCGATCCTGATCGAGCCAGTGAAAGCCGAGTTCGGCATTTCCGACACCGGTATCGGCATGCTCTCCGGGGTCACCTTCGCGGTGTTCTACACCCTGTTCGGCTTCCCTCTCGGGCGGCTCTCCGACCGCATCGGGCCTAAGCCTGTGATCGCTGCCTGCTGCGTTGCCTGGAGCGTCATGACCATGGCCTGCGGTCTGGCGACCAGCTTCTGGATGCTGGTCATGGCGCGGATCGGGGTGGCGGTTGGTGAAGCAGGCGGAACGGCGCCGTCGGTGGCGATGATTTCGCAGCTGTACCCGGCCAAGAACCGCTCCACCGCGTTGTCGATACTCATGCTCGGTTCAAGCTTCGGCGCTATTTTCGGCCTTGGCTTCGGCGGCTGGATTGCCCAGCACTACGGCTGGCGTTCGGCGTTCCTGATCATCGGCGTACCTGGCATCCTGCTCGGTCTGGTGCTGTGGCTCACGGTGCGTGCGCCGAAAGTGGCGAGCGAAGCACAGCACACGGTTGAAGTGGTCCAGGAAGGCTGGGCCAAGACCATGGCCAAGTTGATGGAAACCCCATCGTTTTTGTGGCTGGTGCTGACCGGCGCATCGAGCGCCATTGCCGGCTATGCAATTGGTACCTGGAGCCCGAGTTTTCTCATCCGTTCCCACGGATTGAACCTGCAGGACGCAGGCTTTCTGGTTGGTGTGGTGGGTGGCACTGGTGCTACCTTCGGCACCCTGGCCTGCGGCATCGTTTCCGACCGCATGGCCCGCCGCGACCCCGGTTGGCAGATTGGCGTGCCGTTGCTCGCGACGTTGGTCAGCATCCCCTTCGCGCTGGCGTACTTCCTCTGGCCGACCGGCACGCTGTTTCACCTGGGCAGCACCCCGGTGCCGACTGCATTCGTGTTCTATGCAGGCTTCGCCTTCTTCGGCACCTGGTGGGCAACGCCGTGCCTTAGCGCCGTAACCCATTTATTTCCGGCAGCGCGCCTGGCCCAGGCCACGTCGATCTTTGTCATGGCCATGACCCTGCTGGGGGTTGGCGTTGGCCCGCTGTTGATCGGTGTACTCAGTGACTTGTTCGCCCCCTCACTGGGCACTGAGGCCCTGCGCTACGCCCTGGCCGCCTCGATCTCGATGCTGATGCTCTCGACGGTATTTTTGGGCATGGCCTTGCCGCGCTATCGCGCGCAACTGATGCAGCCGGCAGCGCCGATTGCCGACCCTGAAACTGCAGTAACCGCCTGATGAATGGAGACTCAAAGATGTCAGAACAAGACCTACCGTTGCCCATTGGCCATTTCGTCACCCTCGACACCGGCCTGCGCCTGCACTACCTCGATGAAGGCAGCGGCCCCGTCGTGGTGTGGTTGCATGGCAGTGGCCCGGGTGCCAGTGGCTACAGCAACTTCAAGGGTAACTTCCCCGCCTTCGTCGCTGCAGGCTTTCGTAACCTGGTGATCGACCTGCCAGGCTTCGGCCGCTCGGACAAGCCGGACAACATCAACTACGACCTGGACTTCTTCGTCGGCGCCGTCTCCGGTTTGCTCCAGGCCCTGGAAATACAACGCTGTACCCTGCTGGGCAATTCCCTCGGCGGCGCGATCGCCATCGGCCTGGGCCTGGAACAGCCACAGCTCCTCGAAAAACTGATCCTGATGGCACCCGGCGGTGTCGAAGAGCGCGAAACCTACTTCGCCAAGATCGGCATTCAGCGCATGGTCGAACTGTTCAATGCCGGTCCGTTGGACATCGACAAGATGCGCCAGATCATGAGCCTGCAACTGTTCGACACCTCGCAGCTGCCCGACAGCCTGCTGGCCGAGCGTGTCGCGGTTGCCCGGCACCAGCCGCACTGCCTGTTCTCGACCATGATGGTGCCGAACATGACCGAGCGCCTGCATGAGCTGAAGGTGCCGATCCTTGGTTTCTGGGGCACCAACGACAACTTCAACCCGGTCGGCGGCGCAATGAAAGTGCTCGATAACGCTCCTGACGCGCGCTTTATTATGCTAAATCGTTGTGGGCATTGGGTGCAGGTGGAACACAGCGAGTTGTTCAACCGTTCCTGCCTCGAGTTCCTGAACCAAGCCTAGGTACCCTGCGACAGCGGCAGCCCTGCTGCTGTCGCATCGACCGGCCACCTTTACGGGCTGACATAACAATGACAAAACTGTCCCACTTGCTTGCCCCTGGCCGCATTGGCCCGATCCAACTGCGCAATCGCATCATCATGGCGCCCATGGGCTCCAACTTTGCCGAGGCCGATGGCCATTGTGGCGAACGTATCCAGGCCTACTATGAAGCGCGCGCCGAAGGTGGCGCCGGCATGTTGATCATGGGTGTGTGCGCCATCGCCTTTCCCTCCGGTACCGCCGAACCCTACCAGGTAGGGGTCTCATCCGACGAGTTCATCCCCGGCCTGAGCCGCCTGGCCGAGCGCGTGCACAAGCACGGTGCGAAGATCGCCATGCAATTGCAGCATGCTGGCAAAAATGCCATCCGCGACATGGCCGCAGGCCGACCGCTGTGGGTGCCGTCGATTCCACCCGCCAGCAGTTCGGACATGATGCAGGCCTTGACCCCCGAAGAACTCAGCTCTTTCGTCAGTGCAGTGCGCGGGCGCAAAGGCGGAATCGAAATGCGCGTCATGGACCAGGACGACATCGCCCAGATGATCGAATGGTTTGCCGCGGCCGCCGAGCGGGCGCAGCGCGCCGGTTTCGATGGAGTCGAGATCCATGCCGCGCACAACTACATCATCGCCGGATTTCTCTCGTCGTATTACAACAAGCGTGACGATGCCTACGGCGGCTCACTGGAAAACCGTGCGCGCTTGTTGCTGGAGGTATTGGCTGCGGTTCGCGCGCGCGTAGGTCCAGGTTTTGGCGTGTGGCTGCGCCTGGATGCCGAAGAGCTGTTTACCCCCGGCGGCATTACCCTTGAGGATGCCAAAGCTGTAGCCCGCCTGGCCGAAACGGCCGGGGCCGACGCGGTCAGCGTTTCGGCCTACGCCGCTATCACCAGTGGCGTGGCCTTCACTGAGGCGCCACTGGTGCAAAAGCCGGGCGCCTTTCTCGAGTGGACTGGGGCGATCAAACAGTGCGTAAGCATTCCGGTGATTGCCGTCGGACGTATCGAACCGCAAGCGGGCGAAAACGCGATTGCCGCCAACCACTGCGACTTCATCGCCATGGGACGCAAACTGCTGGCCGACCCGCAATTGCCGAACAAGCTGGCATCCGGTCAATTGCAGGCGATCCGCCCGTGTATTTATTGCTACGTGTGCGTCAGCCAGATATTCATCAACCAGCGCGTCAAATGCGCGGTCAACCCTCAAACCGGCCATGAGAGCGAACGCGTCATCACGCCAGTGGTGGCTGCGCAGCATGTGGCGGTGATCGGCGGTGGCCCGGCAGGTCTTGAAGCGGCGCGCGTCGCCGTCCTGCGTGGCCATCGGGTGACCCTGTTTGAACGCAGTGATCGTTTGGGCGGCACCTTGTTCTTTGCCGCTCTGGCCTACCCCGAAAACGGTCGTCTGCTCGACAACCTGCTCTACCAGGTAGAACAACTGCCCATCGATGTCCGCCTGCAGACGAGCGTAGACGCAGCCTTGTTGCGTGACCTTGACGTCGACCAGGTAATCGTTGCCACGGGCGCGCAACGCGCTGCACCGAACATCCCCGGCGCCGAGCAGAACCACGTCTGGAGTGGCGATGAACTGCGGCGCCTGATGACCGGTGACCGCGCCGAGGAAATCGCCAAGCGCAAACTGTCGCTGACCCAGCGCACCATGATGAAGGCCGGCAATTTGATCGGCGTTACCGACAGCACCGAAGCCATCCAGAAGCTGTCGCGCGTGTGGATGCCGTTGGGCAAGCGTGTGACCATTGTCGGCGGCGGGCTGGTGGGGCTGGAACTGGCCGAATTTTTGATCGCTCGCGGGCGCCAGGTATGTGTGCTGGAGAGCTCCAGCCACCTGGGCGGGGAACTGGCAATTGTGCGCCGCTGGCGTGTGCTGCATGGCATTCGCGTGCATGGCGGACAACTGCTGACTGGCGTCACCGTCACCGCCATCGAGGGCAACCGCGTCCGCTACCAAACCGCTGAAGGTGAGGCTGGCGATGTGCAGGGCGACTCAGTGGTACTGGCCAGCGGCGCAACACCGGACACCACCCTGGCCGATGCGCTGAGCAGTGCCGGGCTCAAGGTTGTCAGCATCGGTGACTGCCAGAGCCTGGGTTACATCGAAGGCGCCATCGCCGCTGGCAATCGCGCCGCTCGCGAAGCCTGAGCGCAAAACCGCGGACAAAAAAAAACCCAGATTCTCATCTGGGGTTTTTTAGCTTCAGGCTGCTGCCAGGGTTAACGCCCCATCGCCCGGGCCGCATCGGCGGTGTACATGTCCGGGGTGAATTTCGATTCGTTGAGAATCGGCCCCTTCTTCGATTCGTTGGTCATTGCATAGCCGGTGTACTGCCCCGAGTTCAAGTCCATGAAGAACTGCGAACCGGCCTGCCAGCCGCTCATGTCCGGGTGGTAGTAGTAGTTGATCATCGCATGCTTCCACAACGCCCCACGGCTGTCGTAGTTGTCAGCAGCCACCGCGTTCCAGGTGTCTTCGTCAATGAACAGCACACGCTTGCCGTAGACATGGCGGTAGCCCTCTTTCAACTTCGCCTCCAGCACCCACACCCGACGCAGTTCATAGCGCATGTAGTCAGGGTTGGGATGGTTGGGGGTGAGGATGGCCGCGTACTTGAGATCACCGCTGTTGGGCTTGAAGGCGTTGGCCGGTACGTAGACTTCACGCTTGCCGATCAAGGTCCAGTCAAAGCGCTCCGGCGAGCCATTGTAAAGCCGGTCTTCATCCACGGTCATGGTGCCGTTGGTACCAATCATCGGCTGATCATAGCCGTAGCCCGGCAACTGCCGCACACGCCGGGTAGAGGGGCTGTAGCTCCAGGCCTGACGTGGGTTGGTGAGAAAGTTGTAAGGTTCCTGTGAAATACTCACCACACCGTTGTCACGCACCGGCTTGAGGGTGGTGTTCCAGCTCATGGCCTGGATCGAGTTTTCGGTCTTGGGCTCGACTGTCGGGGAGTTGGCTTGCGACAGGTTGCGCGCATGCGCCCTGCCCCAGCCAATGCTGCCGTTAGGCAGTACCGACGCCAGGTCGCTGATTTTTTCTTCGGTGTAGGCACGCGCAGGCAGTTGATGGTTCCACAGCAGTTCCATGCCGTTCTTCGGAATCGGGAACGGCACCTGGCCGATCCCTTCGACACCCATGCCGTCGTCTACCAGCTTGGCGCTCAAGGCGTTTTTCATCGCCCGCTCGCAGACATAGTCCGGGTAACGGAAATCACGATGGCCGGGGTAGATGTTCATTTTGTATGTGGTCGGATAGCGCTTGAGCAATGCCTTCTGACCATCGGTCAGGTGCTTTTCATATTGGCTCATGTTCTGCGCGGTAATGACCAGAATCGGCTTCTCGTCAGCGTACGGGTCAACCGGCTGATCGCCAGAAAACTTCACATGATTCCAACCCGGCACTTCACCCAAGTACTTGCCGGTGAACGGCGGGATAGTGCCCTCGGCGTTGCCGGCTCTCTCGGCACCGACGCAGGTAAGTTCCTTGCCGAGTTTGGCAGCCTCTTCAGGCGAAACTTGCGCAAATGCGCTGCCTTGCAGGCCGACATTGACGGCCACTGCAGCTACGAACATCACGCCTTTTGTTGTTGTTCTCATCGATTGGCTCCTTCGCAGACCAGGACTACTGGGGTACTCCATTGTTCCTGATCTGCTGGGGAGAACATCGTCCGGAAAGACTAATCAGTCAGATTGTGATCAACAAATCTTTAAGCTGAGCCTTGATCAATTTGCCCGAGGCATTGCGCGGCAATGGTTCGCGACGGGTGTGAACATCGGCCGGCACCTTGTAGGCCGCCAGACGCTGGCCAATGAAGGCACAGACCTGCTCCTGCGTGGGTGCCGGATGCTGCTCGCTGCGCAACACCAGCACCATGCGTTCACCCAGTTCCTCATCTTCCAGGGCAAACGCGGCAGCCTCGATCACGCCAGGCATTTCGCAAATACACGACTCCACTTCGCTGGCCGATATCTTTTCTCCCGCCCGGTTGATCAGATCCTTGGCTCGGTCGGTGATATAGAGAAAGCCCTCGTCGTCGAGCATGCCAATGTCGCCGGTGTCCAGCCAACCGTCCTGCAAGGTTTCAGCACTGGCCTGAGGCAAGCGCCAATAGGCGTTCATCAGGGTTGACGAGCGCAACCAGATCAAGCCACTGTGCCCAACTGGTAACGGGGACTTGGGGTCCGGCCCAATACACACATCGACGATCGGCAGCGGCCAGCCCACCGAGTCGGGCTTGTAGACGAACTGATCGCCACCCACCGCCGCACCGATGCCGTTGCTTTCTGTCAATCCGTAGCCACTGCCTCCAATTGCCTTGGGTTTGCGCTTGCTGATTTGTGCCAGCAGGCGGCTGGACGCCAATGCACCGCCCAGTCCCAGTCCGTAAAGGCTGTCGCTGTCGGCGCTGTCAAAGCGTGGCGAACCCAGCAATTGCTGCATCATCACCGGTGCACCGTTGAACTGGGTGCAGCGCTCATCGCGAATCAGGTCGAAGGCCTTGTCCACGTCCCACTTGTACATCAACAGCAAACGCCGGCCGCTGCGCAAGGCCAGCAAGAACTGCGCGTGTAGACCGCTGACATGAAACAGCGGCACCGCCATCAGGTTGGTCGGCGCCAGCCCGCTGTCGATCACCGCCTGGATACGCTCCGGGGAGCTGACAGCGCAAAACGCCGACTGGAACTCCAGCGCTGTCAGGGCCTGGCAAATGGCCCGGTGGCTGGACAACACACCCTTGGCACGGCTGGTGGTGCCCGAGGTGTAGAGAATCAGTGCCGGGTCGTCAGGGCCGATGGAAATGGCAGGCAGCGCCAATGCCGGCGCCTCGACCAGGGTTTCGAAACGCTGGCAGTTGGACGCCAGCATCAGCCCGGCTTGCGCGCCGACCACGATACTGAGCAAGCGCTCACCGAGCAAATCGTCCGCCAACAACTGCAAGCGCTGCTGGTCGCAGACCAGCACCTGCGCGCCGCTGTCCTGCAGGCCATGAAACAATTCATCACGCAGGCCCCAGCTGTTGAGCGGCACACACACCGCACCGCAGCGTTGCACGGCGACAAAAGCCACCAGCCAGGCGGGCTGATTGCGCATGGCGATTGCAACCCGGTCGCCCTGTTTCACGCCAAAGCGTTGTGACAGTTGCCCGGCCAGACGGTCGACCTGATCAAAAAAGTCAGCAAACGTCAGCCGTTGCTGCTCCCAGATCAGGAACTCGCGCTCGCCATGCACGCGGCCTGCATCGATGGCCTCGAGCAGGTTCGCGCAGGCATGGCGAAAGTAGCGCGGGCTACTGTCGGGAGGCGTAACCACTTCAAAAGGCGATCCGGGGCCAATCAACTGCTGCCAGGCATTGCGCCACTGTTCCAGCTTCATTGTTCATTTCTCCAAAGACGCGAAAGCGCCATAGCGCGCGCAGTGGAAGTCACTGTCGCCAAGGCACGCCTGGGCCACGCGAATTCGCTTGAGGTACAGACCGACATCCAGCTCATCGGTTACGCCGATACCGCCATGCATCTGCACCGCTTCATTGCTGATCTGAGCAGCCACCTCACCCGCTTTCCATTTACCCAGGCTGACCCTACGCCCACGTTCGGCGGCGCTCAGGGTGCTGTCGTCGAGCGCCGCCAATGCGGCCATGACAGCGCTGCGCGCCAGTTGCAATTCCACGTGCAAGCGCGCGGCGCGGTGTTGCAGGGTCTGGAACGAGCCAATCGGTACGTCGAACTGCACGCGGGTCTTGAGGTATTCCAGGGTCATGGCGAACAGCTTCTCGCCGGCGCCAAGCAACTCTGCGGCCAGGCAGGCGCGGCCACGGTCCAGCGCCTCGTCCAGGGCGGCCCAGGCCGCACCCACAGTGCCCAGCAGGGCTTCACTGCCCACCTGCAGCGCATTCAAGCGCAGCCGCGCGCAGTTACGTGAGTCGATCAACGACAACGCATTGACTTCAAGACCGGGCGTATTCGCCGGTACCAGGAACAAGCTGATGCCTTGTTCGTCCCCGGCGCTACCGCTGGTACGCGCAGCCACCAGATAGGCATTGGCCTCCAAGCCATCAACGACGAAGAACTTTTCGCCGTCCAGACGATAACCACCGGCTTCGGCTTTGGCCGTCAATGCCGTTTGCAGCGGTGCATGTCGCGGCTTTTCATCCACGGCCAGGGCCAGGCGCTGTTCGCCACTGATCAGAGCCGTCAGCCACTGATCCTGCTGCGCCTGCGAGCCTGCCAGGTGCATCAGCGAACCACCGAGCACCACACTGGATAACAAGGGTGACGCCGACAGGTTTCTGCCCATGGCTTCGAAAATCGGCCCCAGGCCCATGCAACCGAAATCCAGCCCGCCGAACGCTTCGGGAAATGGAATAGCGCTCCAACCCAGGCCCACCGCTTCCTGCCACAACGAGGTGTCGTAACCACCAGCGCAGGCTTCGTCTCGCAGGCGCCGCTGCGCCGCTACAGGGCTGCGCGCGGCCAAAAACTCACGGGCGCTGTCCGCCAACAGGCGCTGCTCTTCGCTATACACAAGACTCATGATCAAACTCCCCTTACACACTCGGCAGGTTCAAGACCCGCTTGGCGATGACATTCAACTGCACTTCCGATGAACCGCCGGAAATGGTCAGGGCATAGCTGTTGAGCCAGCCACGGGTAATTGCCAGTTCCTGGCTGCTGAACGGCTCGCCTTCAAGGCCCAGAGCGCGATAGCCCAGGGCATCGAGGAGAATCTCGAACTTGTCGCGCTCCTGCTCGGTGTGCACCAGTTTCATGATCGCCATGATCGCACTGGTATCGAGCCCGGCCCTGGCCTCCTCGCCCATGCGCTGAACGGTAAGGTTGTAGGCATGTTCATTCATTGCGCAGGCCTGGGCGCGGGCGCGCAAGGCCACGTCGCAAGGCGACTGGCTGTCTGGCAGGTAGCGCTCGATCAGCGGCAACAGGTGAAAGTGCGACGGCAGGCTGAATTCGCCAAACTTGGACATGGCCTTGCGTTCATGCTGCAGCAGGCTCTTGCCCAGGTTCCAGCCACCGTTGAGGGGGCCGATCAACTGGCTTTGCGGAACGCGCACGTTATCGAAGAACACTTGGCAAAAGGCCGACTTGCCGCTGATCAAGTCGATCGGCGAGACGCTGATGCCCGGGCTTTTCATGTCCAGCACGATCAGGCTGATGCCCAGGTGCTTGGGTGCGCTGGGGTCGGTGCGCACCAAGGCGTACATCCAGTCGGACTTGTCGCCGTAGGAGGTCCAGATCTTGGTGCCGTTGACCACGAAATCGTCGCCATCGATAACCGCCGAGGTCTTGAGGCTGGCAAGGTCGGAACCAGCGTTGGGCTCGGAAAAGCCCTGGCACCAGCGTATCTCTCCCCGGCACATTGGCGGCAACAGCGTTTGCTTCTGCGCTTCGCTACCAAATTCGAGCAGCACCGGGCCCAACATCCAGATACCCAGGTTGATCTGCGCCGGCCGACACTTGAGCCGGCGCAACTCGCTTTCCAGCACCGCGTTGTACTCGGCGCTCAGCCCGCCACCGCCGTACTCGCTGGGCCATTGCGGGCAGAACCAACCTTTGTCGCGCAGGCGCTCGAACCACAGGCGAGCGTCATCGCTGGGAAACTCTACATGGCGGCCACCCCAGACCATCTCGCCGTCGGGAGTGGCGCTGCGCAGTGACGGCGGGCAATTGGCCTCCAGCCAATCACGCGTCGCTTGCCTGAATTGCTCGATTGCACTCATTCGTTCACCTGAAAGGGACGTTATTGTTATTCGCTTCAAGGGTACAAGGTGACTCAGCGCTGCGTGCGCGGCATACCCAGGCCAAACTGGGCGATCAATTCGCGCTGGATTTCGTTGGTGCCGCCGCCAAAGGTCAGGTTTACCGACGCCCGTACTTCATACTCCAGCTCGCCAAGCAAATAAGCGGCTGCGGAACCTGCGCGGGTCAAGCCGCTGGCGCCCAGAATGGCCGACAGCTTGCGCAGGATCTCGATCGCCGATTCCGAGCCGTAGACCTTGGTCGTCGAGGCCAGCGCCACGTCGACACGGTCACGTTCCAGGTCGGCGGCGATGCGAAAGTTGATCAGGCGCATGGCTTCAAGCCGGGCGTAACATTCGGCCAGGTCGCGGCGCACCCAGGCATGGTCAGTGGCGCGATGACCCTGCTCATCGGCGCAGCGTGCCCACAAATACACCCTGCTGAACAGACTCACCACTTTGTCAGACCAGGCACCCAAGCCCAGGCGCTCATGGTTGAGCTGCGCGGTGATGAGTTTCCAGCCACCGTGCAGTTCGCCCACCAGCATATCCCGTGGCACACGCACATTATCGTAATACGTCGCGGCAGTGGGGTTTCCGGAGGTCGGAATCAGGGTGCTGGAAAAGCCTTCGGCCTGGGTATCGAGAATCAGGATCGAAATGCCCTTGTGCCGCGCCTGTTCGGGGTCGGTACGCGCTGCCAGCCAGATGTAATCGGCCGAATCGGCACCCGACGTCCACAGCTTGCTGCCGTTGACCAGGAAACCATCGGCATCTTCACGGGCACTGGTTTTCAGCACTGCCAGGTCGCTACCGGCGCTGGCTTCGGAGTAACCGATGGCAAAGTTGATCTCACCGGCAGCAATCCCGGGCAAGAACTTCTCTTTCTGCAGGGTCGAGCCGTGCGCCATCAACGCCGGACCCACGGTGCTGATTGTCACGAACGGCAGCGGCGCGCCGGCAATGTTGGCTTCTTCGAAGAAGATCAGTTGCTCGGTGGCGGCATAGCCCTGACCGCCATAGGCCTTGGGCCAGCCAACCGCCAGCCAGCCATCGCGACCGATCTGGGCGATGGTACGGCGAAACAGTTCACCGTCTTCGGTGCCACGCATTTTCTCGCGTAGCTCAGGGGTCATCAGGTTCTGGAAGTAATCCCGGACCTTGAGCCTGAGCGCACGCTGTTCGGGGGTAAGATCGACGAACATTGGACGCTCCTTATACCGCGCCGAGAATCAGGCCGCTGGTAGGCACGCCGGTTCCGGCAGTGACCAGCACGTTTTCCACACTCTGCACCTGGTTGACCGCCGTACCCCGCACCTGGCGGACAGCTTCGGCGATGCCGTTCATCCCGTGGATGTAGGCTTCGCCCAACTGGCCGCCATGGGTGTTGATCGGCAGCTTGCCGCCACGGGCATGGTGCCCGGCACGAATGAAGTCCTTGGCTTCGCCGCGTTTGGCAAAGCCGAACTCTTCGAGTTGCGGCAGTACAAAGGGCGTGAAGTGGTCGTAGATAATTGCGGTCTGCAAGTCATCCGGGCCCAGACGCGACTGACTGTACAGCTCTTTGGCGACCACACCCATCTCCGGCAGCCCGGTGATGTCGTCACGGTAGAACGAGGTCATCACCTGCTGCCCGGCCGCAATGCCCTGGGCGCCAGCCTTGATGATCACCGGCTTTTGCCGCAAGTCCCTGGCACGTTCTGCCGAGGTAATAACCATCGCTACCGCGCCATCGGATTCCTGGCAGCAGTCGAGCAAGTGCAGGGGCTCACAGATCCAGCGTGACGCCTGGTGCTCTTCAAGGGTGATCGGCTTGCCGTAGAAAAAGGCCTGGGGGTTGGTGGCGGCAAAGTCGCGAACCGCTACCGCGACCCGACCGAAGTCTTCCGAGGTTGCACCGTAGGTGTGCATGTAGCGCTGGGCGAACATGCCGACCCAGGCTGCCGGTGTGTGAAAGCCGTGGGGCATGTACCAGCCGTAGTTGACGTTCTCAAAGGTCGGCGTCGAGGCAAAACCATAGCTGCCGGTGCCAAAGCGGTACCAGGAGCGTTCGTTCATGGCCCGATAAACCACCACCACCTTGGCAACGCCGGTGGCCACTGCCATTGCCGCGTGCATGACCGGCCCGCAGGCGGCGCCGCCACCGTGCGGCACCTGGGAGAAGAACTTGACGTCCTTGCAGCCCAACAGACGGGCAATTTCATACTCGGGGACTTTGTCGACCGAATAGGAACTGAATCCCTCGACCTCGGAGGGATCGATCCCGGCGTCCTTGAGCGCTGCCAGGGTCGCTTCCATGGCCAGGCGCAATTCGGTGCGCCCGGAGTTCTTGGAAAACTCGGTCGCGCCCAAGCCGACAATGGCGGCGCGCCCGGAAATCGACGAATTCGTCATTTATGCTGTCTCCCGCGGGTCAGGGCAGAACCAGCGTGACCGTGCCGGTCACGTGGTTGCCCATGGAATTTTTGCCCTTCAGGGCCACTTCCAGGCTGCGCGTAGCGGCATCCTGATGGGTAACTTCGCCACTGAACGTCATGCTGTCACCGGGGTAGTTCGGTGCGCCCAGCTTGATTTTCAGCGCACGGAACTGCACCTGCGGGCCGCTCCATTGCTCGATGAAGCGCTGTACCAGACCATTGGTGGTGAGGATGTTCATGAAAATATGCGGCGAACCCAGTTCCCGTGCAGCCTCCAGGTCATGGTGGCCGGGGAAGTAGTCGCGGGTGGCAATCGCGCCACCAGCGATCAAGCCGACAGTGATCGCAATGGTCAGCTCGGGCAGTTGTTCGCCAGAGCGTACGTCTTCAAAGCGCTTGGTGTTCATCGAGGTCATATTTCCATCCCAAGGTGTCGTTATCGCTCAGCCAGTCGCCGAGACGTTCCAGGATCGCCGACGATCCTCCCAATGCACTGCTCAGTGCCCGGCTCCAATACAGGAACCGATGGATTGGGTATGAAAGGTCAACGCCAATACCGCCGTGCACATGCTGTGCGGTGTGACCAATGCGGTGGCCGGCTTCGCACGCCAGGTACGCAGTGGCCAGGGCCTCGGAAGGCGCTGGCAGCCCGGCGTCGAGGCGATAGCACAGTTGCCACAGGGCACTGCGCAGTACTTCAAGCTGCACATGGGTGTCGGCCATGCTCATTTGCACGGCCTGGAAGCTGCCGATACTGCGGTTGAACTGCTGGCGCTCACTCACGTAAGCAACCGTGCGGTGCACCTGCTCGGCACTGACGCCCAACTGCAACGACGCCAGGGCTGCAATCGCACGCGGAGCCAACCAGTCCAGCGCCGTGCCAGGCAGCACGTGATCGCTGCTGAGCATGATCCCCTCCACACGCAGGTCTGCAAGCGCTTCGCCATGGGTCATGACCCCAGGCACGCTACTGATACCGGCCTGCTGCAAATCGACCAGTACCAGCCGTGGCTGTCCTGCGACCTGGGCCAATACCAGTGCAGCGTTTGACTGTTCGGCCAGGGCCAACGCTGCGATACGTCCGTTCAGGCGCCAACCGTCCGCCTCGGGGCTGGCGTGCAGTTCGATGCCGCGCACGTTGGTCAAGCCATCGAGGGAAAGGGTCAACAACCCCGTCGCCGCGACGGCCCGTTCAACCCACGGGGCCACTGCCGCACCACCAAACTGCGCCAAGGTTGCTGCCGCCAATTGGTGACGCCACAGCGGTACTTGCGCCAGAGCGCCGCCTTGGGCATCAAGGATCTGCATCAGCTCGATCATGCCCAGGCCGCTGCCACCCGCCGCCTCGGGAATGGCCAGGGCGTGCAGCCCGGTCTCCACACAGCTGGCCCACAATTGCTGCATATAGGCCTGCCCGGAAAGATCCCAGTCGCGCAGGTACTCGTCGGTGCAAAAGTCGCTCATCAGGCTGCCGGCCATTTCGGCAATGGCGCGCTGATCTTCATTGAGTTCAAAGTCCATAACCGCCCCCTACTCTGCCGACGGCCGAAACAACGGCAACGCCAGGTCGTCGTCGAAGGTCTGGAACTCGACCTGCACCCGCTGACCAATGTTTATGTCTTCACGCTTGACCCCGGCCAGGCCTGCAATCAGGCGCACACCTTCATCGAGCTCGATCAAACCGATCGGGTTGGGATGGTCGAACGGCGCCACCTGCGGGTAATGCATCACCACAAAGGAATACAGCTTGCCCTTGCCGCTGGCTTGCAGGGTGTCCCAGTCGAACGAATGACATTCCATGCACACTGGCGCCGGTGGATGACGCAACGTGGCGCACTCGGTGCAGCGCTGGATCAACAACTTGCCCTGCTGGCAGCCTTCCCAGAAAAAACGCGTGTCATCGCTGATACCCGGGGCTGGACGCTTGGCCACCGGGGCTGCGCCGGCTTCGGCTTGCGGCGTGGCCTCGCGTTTCTCGACGTTGGCCGGTTTGAACTTGAACACCCGGAACAACAGCTCGCCGACCTTCTCGTCGCCGCTCGCCAGTTGCGAGAAGTAGCTCATGACCAGGGTGACGAAGAAGCCAGTGCCCAGGCCCGTGGTCTTCTCATCGCCGACCGATTCCAGGCGCGTGGTGTAGTAAAGCTTCTCGCCCAGGCGCAGGTTGCGTTCGAAGGTCAGCTCCGAGTTCACCGCCACCACCGACGGATAGCCGTAGCTTTCGATCAGCGTGAGCACTTCATAAGGGTTCTCGGTGGTCGAGCCCGGTGCATAGTTGTTGATGTGAAAGCCTTCCATGCACCAGATCTGCAGCATTGGCGGCGGTGCAATGATGCCGTCGTTACAGCTGTTGGCGGCTGCCAAGGGATCGGTGTATAGCGGGTTTTCAAGGCCGATGACTTCGCACCACTGGCGAATCATTGGCGCGTTGACTTCGTCCCAGGCGTTCACGCGACCGTATTGGCGCCCAACCAGGGCGCGTACTTTGGATAGCAATTCTGGATCAGCCAAGAGAGTCTCCTGCGTGTTCAAAGTGGCGCCCGCGGTAGCAACGCCAACGTGGGTCGATCAGTGCGGCGCAACCTGCGCTGCGCTGAGATAAGCCGGGCGTTCACCGCCACCATGGAGCAACAGGTTGCAACCGCTGGCGTAGGACGCCTGTGAGGAAGCGATGTATAAACAGGCATTGCCGATGTCTTCAGGGGTGGCCATGCGCCCGGCCGGAATACCCGCGCTGACTGCGGCGATACCGGCTTCGTCGCCGTAGTGCAGATGGGCAAGCTCGGTGCGCACCAGGCCAGGGCTGACGGCCACCACCCGCACCTTCGGCGCCCATTCGACCGCCAGCGACTGCACCAGGGCCAGTACCCCGGCTTTGGCCGCGCCGTAGGCTGCGGTGCCGGGCGAGGCGCGCAGCGCGCTGATGCTGCCGATAAAGACAATGCAACCGCCGCCGGCCTGCGCCTGCATCAGCCGATTGGCGTGCTGGGCAACGTTGAGCGGGGCAATCAGGTTGAGGCGGATAATGCCTTCGTGAAACCGTGGCGAGGCACTGCCGGCGTCGGCCGACGGGCTACCACCGGCATTGTTGATCAGTACATCAAGGCGGCCGTACTCGTGTTGGATGCTGTCAAACAGGCCTTGCAAGGAGTCCGGGTCGCGCACATCGGCGGCGATAAACGCCGCCTGCGCAGCGCCAACACCTGGCAATTGCTCTGGCGCGTTGCGCCCACACACGATCACCGTGGCGCCGGCTGCAAGAAAGCTGCGGGCAATTCCTGCGCCGATCCCTTTAGTGCCGCCGGTGACCAGTACTACCTTGCCGTTGTAATCCAGCTGCGAATGACCACTCATGGCACGTTCCTCATGCTTGTATTGGGGTCACTCTAAGGAGAAACGCGCTCGGCAACTTCGTCTGAATGGACGATGAAAACGGCCTGACGCAATTCACTTTTCACCACTTTGTTCGAAGCATTCACCGGCAACGCCTGGAAAAACCGTACGTGGCGCGGCACTTTGTAATTGGCCATGCGTTCCCGGGCCCAGGCGATCAGTGCCGGCTCGTCCAGTTGTTGGCCGCTGCGCAGGACCACGCAGGCACAGCCCACCTCGCCCATGCGCTCATCGGCAACACCGATCACCGCCACCTGGGCAATGGCTGGGTGTTCTATCAGGCCCGCCTCGATTTCTGCCGGGTAACAGTTGAAACCACCGACGATGAACATGTCCTTGAGCCGGTCGGTGATCTTCAGGTTGCCCTGTGCATCCAGGTTGCCGATGTCGCCGGTGTGCAGCCAACCCTCGGCATCGATGGCCTGCGCCGTGGCCTCGGGGTCATTGAAATAACCGCGCATGACGTGAAAGCCACGCAGGCAGATTTCTCCGGATTCACCCGCGGCGACAGGCTGGTTGTCGCGGGTGCGGATGCACACCTCGGTACCGGCGATGGCCCGGCCACTGGTCGCAGCGATGATATCGGCAGGGTCATCCGGGTTGCAGATGGTCGCCAGGCCACCACACTCGGTCAGGCCGTAGGCGGTGGTAACGACTTTCAGGCCCAGCTCGCGGCGCATGCGCTCGATCAGCACGGGAGGAATGGTCGATGAGCCGGTTACGGCAATACGCAGACTCGACAGGTCGGTTTCAGCCAGGCGCGGGTGCGCCAGCATCGATAGGTACAGGGTCGGCGGGCCCGGCAGCACACTGATACGCTCGGCGGCAATGCGCTGGAACACCGCCTCGGCATCGAACACCGCATGCGGCAGGATGGTAGCGCCCGCCAGCAGGCAGGTCAGCCAGCCGGCCTTGTAGCCAAAGGCATGGAAAAACGGGTTGATGATCAGGTAGCGATCACCGGGCTGCAGGCCAATCACCCGCACATATTCGTTGAAGGCGCGCAGGTTCTGGCCGTGGGCGCTCATCACCCCCTTGGGCTTGCCGGTGGTACCGGAGGTAAACAGCAGATCGGACAGGTCCTCGGCGCTAACCTCCTCTGCGCGCTGGCGGGCGTATACCTCACTGACCGCCCCGCCCTTGGCCAGGAACGTCGCCCAGTCCAGGTCCGTTGCCTGTTGTGGCTGCCCCTGGCCGAACAGCACCAACTGTTCGAGGCTCGCCGGGCGCAACGGCGCCAACATCGCCTGATAGTCCAAGCCCAGAAACGCGCCCTGCATCAGCAGTACACGGGCCTGGCTGCGCGTGAGAATATCGGCCACTTCGGCGCCTTTCATGCGCGTGTTGATCGGTACCAGCACCGCTCCGGCGCAATGCACGCCCAACGCAGCTATCACCCAGTCACGGCAGTTCGGTGCCCAGATCGCCACCCGGTCGCCCGCCTCGATCCCCAGTGCCATCAGGCTACGGCATACCCCCAGCGCCAACCCTGGCAACGCCTGGTAATCAGTGACAATGCCGTCTTGTTCGATAGCGGCCCGACCGGCAAAGCGTTCGGCACTGGCGAACAACAAAGCGGGAATCGACAACGGCAGCGGGTTCCAGGCATGCAAGGTGCCCAGTGAAGCGGTACATGCAGTCATAGTGACAAACTCGGCAATCGGATTATTCGGGAAAGAGCACGCGCAGGTGCTCGCTACGGGCCAGCGACTGGCAAGCCAGCGTCCAGCCCTGGTCAATTTCCTGCTGATCGAGGGCTTCGTTGCGCAGCATCTGCACCTCGCCGCTTTCGACCGTGCACATGCAGGTGGCGCATGACCCCACCAGGCATGAGCTGGGGGGTTGCAGGCCCGCTCGGCGCATGGCATCGAGCAGCGTTTCGCCTTTGGCGCACGGCACCTCGAACTCTTCACCATCCAGGCGCACCGAAAGCTGGCTGCCAGGGCCGCTGGTGTCGACGGCCGGCAGCGCCTTGACCTCGCCCTCTTCGGGCAGGGAAACGAAGCGCTCGACGTGTACCTGCTTACCGGGCATGCCCAGGGTTTGCAGCGCGTCAACGGCAGCCTCCATAAACGGCCCCGGGCCGCAGATAAACGCCTCGGCGCTGGCGAATGGACGCGCCAGTTCGGCCAACTGACTCACCGTCGGGATGCCCTGGACCGAGTCGAGCCAATGAATCACTTGCAGGCGCTGCGGATGCGCCGCGGCCAGGGCCTTGAGTTGATCGCGAAAGATCACCGACGCTTCATCGCGGTTGGCGTAGATCAGCAGAATTCGCCCGCTTCCGGCCAGCAGCGCCGAACGCAGAATCGACAGCACCGGGGTAACACCGCTGCCACCCCCGAACAGCAGCAAGTCGGTGTCCAATTGGCGCGGCACAAACACCCCGGCCGGCACCAACACTTGCAGGTTGTCCCCCGCCTGCACGGCGTCGCACAACCAGTTAGAGGCACGGCCATCACGGACCCGTTTGATCGTGACCCGCAACGGCTCGTCGAGCAGTGGCGTACTCGACAGCGAGTAGCAGCGCGGCAACCAGGCCTCCTGGTGCGGCACGCGCAGGGTCAGGAACTGCCCGGGTCGATAGCGAAAGCGCTCAACCAGCGCATCGGGCACTTCAAATTCCAGCGAGCGGCTGTCGGCGGTTTCTTCGATCACGCGGGTCACGCGCAGGGTCAGGTAATCCAGGCTTGCAGTGGCAGCGGCTGACATGACAGATCCTCACCGATTGGCGGCAATGTGATTGGCCGCGATGTACCCGAACGTCATGGCCGGGCCAAGGGTCCCGCCCGCACCGGGATAACTGGTGCCCATCACCGATGCCGAGCAGTTGCCGATGGCATACAGGCCTGGGATGGCCTCGCCGGTTTCGCTGACCACCTGGGCATGTTCGTTGGTCAACAGCCCGCCCTTGGTGCCGATGTCGCCGGCGTCCAGGCGCATCGCATAGAACGGTCCCTTGCCGAGCGGCGCCAGGCAGGGGTTGGGTTTGACGTTGCTGTCGCCGTAGTAACGGTCGAACACATTGCCGCCCCTGCCGAATTCGGTATCGATACCGGTACGGGCGTATTCGTTCATGCGCTTGACGGTCTGCTCCAGCCCGGCACTGTCGACGCCGATCTGCGCGGCCAGCGCCGGCAGGCTGTCAGCCTTGAAGTACAGGGTATTGAGCCATTCCTTGCGCAGGCGGCTGTCTGGCATGACCTGGGCCGGCATCAATGGACCCATGGCGTAGTTGAAGCGAAAGCGCGCGTCGAAGATCACCCAGGCCGGAATCGACTGGCCACCGCTGCCGTGGTTATCGCGGTACATAGCATCGACAAATTCCAGGTACGGCGCCGCCTCGTTGACGAAACGCCGTCCCAGGCTGTTGACCACGATGGCGCCGGGGAACGCCCGCTCGGCAAACACCCCGCGCGGTTTCTCTTCGCCGGGCACGGCAATGGTCGGCGCCCACCAGGCCCAATCCATCAGGGCGGTGGCTGCCCCCAGCTCCATCCCGGCCTGCAGCGCGGCACCAGTGTTGTTGCCCGGTGGCGTGGCGCTCCAGTCGCGCGCCGTCGGCTGCGGCAAAAAGCGCTCGCGCAAGGCCTGGTTCTGCTCAAAGCCCCCGGAGCCGAAGATCACCGCGCGACGAGCATGCAGTTGCTGGGGCTGCCCGTCACGGCTGACCTGCACCCCGGTGACGCGGCCGTTATCAGTCAGCAGCGCCTGAAAATCGGTGTTCAACCACAGCGGCACCTTGCGGTCCATCAACGAGCGACGCAGCGACGCGACCAAGGCACTGCCCAGGGCGGCACGACGGTCACGGCGGCCCTTGCGGCGCCATTTGAAATCCAGTTTGTAACGCAACATCAGGCCGAGAATCAGCAGGCGCCAGCCGAACGAGCGCGACATGGCTTTGTGCGCATGGCGGGCGGTCCAGGCGATACGCCCCATCAACAGGGTCGATGGCGACGGCGTGCGCAGATTGGCGAGTTCATCACCGAGCAGGCCGGTGTCGAACAGCTCCGGGTCCAGGGTGCGTCCGCCCGCCAGAGAGCCTGGCAGTTGCGGGTAGTAGTCGGGGTACTTGTGCGCCACGGCATAACGTACGTGACTGTTCTCTTCCAGGGCCCGGATCATCTGCGGCGCGTGTTCAAGGTAGGCGCGCAAGCGTGGTTCATCGCCATGTTCACCGGTCGCCGCCTTGAGGTACTGCAGGGCCAGCTCGAAGCTGTCACGCCCGCCCTTGGCGGCAAAATAGTGGTTGTTGGGAATCCAGATACCACCACCGGAAATCGCCGACGTGCCGCCGAATTTGTCGCTTTTCTCGACAACCAGTACTGATAGACCCTGCTCGGCAGCAAACAGCGCCGAGGTCATTGCACCTGCGCCGGAGCCGACCACAATCACGTCGTAGTGGGAAGTTGACTGAGCTTTAGCTGTCATTGTTATTGTGCCTTGGCTGTGATCGAAAGTACCCCGGCATGCCGCGCGAGGTAAGCAACCCCGGGCCTTCAGACAGGCCCGGGCATGGCTCAGACGTACGGATCAGGGTTAGGCAGGCCCAACTGCACAGCGCCAAGGCTGCGACCGAACGCCATGAAGTTGTTGGCGATATGCCCACGCGCCTGGTGCAGGTCACGGAACAGGCGCGCAACCGGGTTGCTGCTGTAGAGCCCGGAAGCGGCCATGCAGCGCAGCAGTTCGCTGACTTTCTCGGCGCAGACGTTGGTCACATACGAGGACTGGTAGCGGTACAACAGGCGTGTTTCAACATCCGGGTACTCGCCCGCCGTGGCCAGTTCCATCAGGTGCGCGTAGTTGCGCTCGAGCACAAGCTTCAAGCTGTCGACGATGATGGTTGCCTCTGCCACGGTGATCTGTGCCACCGGATCATCTGCAGTTTTCATCCCGTGCTTGCCGACGTGCGCCGCAGCGTTGGCGCGAAATTCGTTGATCGCGCCCTGCAAGGCACCGATGGCCGAGGTGGAAACGGCACGGGTAAACACCTGGGCAAAGGGAATGGCATAGATTGGGTTGGTGTTGACCAGGCGCCCCGGAGTGGCTTCAGGCATGGGGTTGTTGGTGCGCTGCACGCGGTGCGCCGGCACAAACACATCCTCGACGACAATGTCGTGGCTGCCGGTGCCTCGCAAGCCCAGCACGTCCCAGTTGTGTTCGATACGGTAGTCGCTGCGCGGGATCAGGAAGGTGCCATGCTCGGCTGCAAACTCGTCATCGGCCGGCAGCACACCGCCGAGGAAGCACCATTGGCAGTGTTCGCTGCCGCTGGAAAAGCCCCAGCGGCCACTGATGCGATAGCCACCTTCGACCACGGTAACCTTGGCCACAGGCATGTAGGTGGAGGAAATCAGCGTGGCGTTGTCCGGGCCCCAAACATCGCGCTGGGCTTCGATCGGGTAGCGCGCCAACTGCCAGGGATGCACACCCATCACGCCATAGATCCACGCCGTGGACATACAGCCTTCGGCGAGGATCGTCTGGATTTCGAAGAAGGTTCGTGGGTCTACCTCGTAGCCGCCAAACGCACGCGGCTGCAGGGCGCGCAACAAGCCGGTCTCTTGCAACTCGCAGATCGTTTCGTCCGGCACGCGGAAATCACGATCAGCGCGCGCAGTGCGGCTTTTAAGGGCTGGCACCAGGCGCCGGGCATGTTCAAGCAGTTCGATTTCTTCCGGTGTTTTTACTCGCATGCTGTCCATCCGTTCGTTCTCCCAATCTCGTTGCGCGGTTGCGCGAGGCTGGCTTGATGATCGAACGCGGCAGGCGATTATTCATCGTCAAAGCGGACTAGAGAACACCGCTACGGCGCCTTCCCTGGCGCCGTTACAGGCTTAAATCGATGCGCGCCGGGCGGCCCAGGGACGGTCCTGCTCCAATTGCGAAGCCAGGCGCAGCAGCACGTCTTCTGCACCCATGGGCGCGGTGAACATCATCCCCACCGGCAGGCCGTTGTCACTCATGCCCAGCGGCAAGGAAATCGCCGGCTGCCCACTGACGTTAGCCAGTACAGTGAAGGCCGCGCTGCCCATGGCCTTGCGTGCATAGTTCTCATACGGCTGGTTGAGCGACAGCTCACCCAGCGCCGGGGTCAGCGTGGCGGTGACCGGTGAGAGGATCACATCGAAGCGCTCGAACTGCTGCTCCATCACCATGCTGATGTCTTCAAAGGCATGTCGCGCACGAACCACACCCTCGCCCGTGGCCTTGGCGGCGCGCTCCAGCACACCGAAGGTGATGATCTCCAGGTCCTGCGGTGCCAACGTGCGGCCCAGGGCCTTTTCCCGATCATTGACCGTGACCAGCAGCGAGTTGCCGATTGCCACACCGTGGGCGCCGAACAACTGCTGGGCCTGAATCGGCAGGCGCAGTTCATCCACCTCGTGACCCAGGCCGAGCAACTGCTTGACGGTTTCGTCGAGGACCTTGGCAATCGCCGGGTCCAGCGCAGCACCGGTCAGCGACTCGCGCACCAGGCCGACCCGCAGTCGACCTGGATCGCGGCCCAGTTCCTCGGCATAGGGCCGCAGCAGCGGCTTAGTCCAGTAGGGGCTTCCAGGCTCGTGGCCCTGGCCGGCATCGAGGAACAACGCCGTATCGCGCACACTGTGCGAAACCACGTTGGCCACGCTGGCGCCAAACGAGCCTTCCAGGCGCGCGGGCCCGCTCGGGGTGCGGTAGCGTGTCGGCTTGAGCCCGACCAAACCACAATAGGACGCCGGGATTCGAATCGAGCCGCCACCGTCAGTGGCATGGGCAACCGGCACGATACCGCCAGCCACTGCCGCCGCAGAGCCTCCCGACGAGCCACCGCTGCTCAGCGCCAGGTTCCAGGGATTGCGTGTTTGCCCCCAGGCCAGCGACTCGGTAGTGGTGGTCAGGCCGAACTCCGGGCTGGTGGCCTTGCCGAAAGGTACCGCTCCGGCTGCTTCGTAGCGGCGGATCAAGGTGCTGGTTACGCTTGAAGGCGGCGCGTCCTTGAACAGCCGACTGCCATTGCTGGTAGTGGTGCCTTGCAGGTAGGTATTAAGGTCCTTGAGTAAGATCGGCACCCCGGCCAGCGTGCCCTGGGCCAGGGTTCCCGCTTTTTGCCTGGCTGCCAGCAACGCCCTGGCGTAGTCATCATGGCGCATGTTGACCGCATTGATCTTCGGGTTGACCAGGTCGCAACGGGCAAATGCCGCAGCCAGCAAGTCTTCGGCACTGAAATCACCGGCTTGCAGCCCCTTGGCCATGGCCCAGGCATCCAGGCTCAGATAATCACTGGCTGATAACCCGCCCGCCGCGTGCGCATCGGTAAAGCGCCCCAACAGCCCTACCCCTAACGCTACCGCGCCCGCCTTGAGCACCTGACGTCGCGGCCAGCCATCGGCAGCATCGGCGCCAGGGGCTGGCGCCGCATCATTTGCTGGCACTGCTTTATTTTCCATGAACTGAATTCCGTTTTAATTGTAATAGTGATCTCGACACGTTCGACCTGCGAACGCGCTCGCGGTCAGTCCGGGGTGATCTGCGCCACCATCGCTGCCAGGAAGTGCTCGCTGTAGGGCGGCAACAAGCCCCACTCGCCACGCGGATCATGCTCGGGTGCCCTGAGCACGGTGCGCATGTGGCTGAACTCGAGAAACCCTTCGCGCCCGTGGTAGTGGCCCATTCCCGAGCCGCCGATACCGCCGAACGGTGCATCATGCAACGCGGCGTGCATCATCACATCATTGAGCGTTACCCCACCCGACAGGGTGTGCTCCAGCACATGGCGCTGTTCCTCGGCGTCGTTGCCAAAGTAATAAAGCGCCAGCGGCCGCGGGCGGCCGTTGATCTGGGCAATGACCTGGTCGACCTCATCAAAGGGCAGCAGCACCATGGCCGGGCCGAAGATTTCCTCGTGCATGATCAGGCTATCCGGCGCCGGGTCGATCACCAGTTGTAGCGGCCGCCGGCGGTTTTGCGCATCGACCGGTTGCGCATAGGGCACGCTCAACACCCGCGCACCGGCTTGCTCTGCCTGGGTAACCAGGGTTTCAACCCGGGCCAGGTGCTGGGGATTGACCACCGCGACCACATCGGGGTTGTCACTCACCTCTGGAATGAAGGTGCGGTAAGCGCTGGCGAACGCATCGATAAAGTTTTCCAGTTGCTCACGCGGCACGTAGACCACATCGGGGTTGATACACACTTGGCCACTGTTGGTGGTTTTCGACAGCGCAATGCGAAAGGCGGCAGTCGCCAGGTCGGCGCTGCGGGCGACGATGACCGGAGACTTGCCACCCAGTTCCAGGGTGACCGGCACCAGGTTTTGTGCTGCGTTGCGCATGACCGACTTGGCCACCGCGGTGCTGCCGGTAAACACCAGGTGATCGAAAGGTTGCGCGCTAAAGGCCTGGGCCAGCTCTACCCCGCCGGTGACCACGCCCACCTCAAGCGGGTCGAACCACTCGGTTATCAGCTGCGCCACCAGCGCGGCGGTACGTGGCACCACCTCCGATGGTTTGAGAATTGCCCGGTTGCCCGCCGCCAGCGCCGAGCCCAGCGGGCTGAGCAAGGTGTACAGCGGTGCGTTCCAGGTGCCCAGGATGCCCACCGTGCCCTTGGGCTGATACATCACCCAGGCCTCGGCGCCAAGCTGGTCGTAGGGGCTGAAGACCGGCCGCGGCTCATCCTGCATCCAACCTTCGAGGTGATCGCGCGCGTGCTTTAGCGAACCTAGCGAGCCGAGCACATCATTCATCAACGAGAAACCCTGGGGACGACCGCCAAAGTCGGCGTCCATGGCTTGGGCAAGTGCCTGATGATGGGCCACGAGCATATCGATCACGCGCTGGATACGCGCACGACGCAGCGCTGCCGGGACGGCGCCCTGGGCGTTGAATGCGGCTTTTTGTTCAAGCAACAGCGCCGACAGATCGTCGACAGAAGAAATTGCACAACTCATTGATGCCTCCTCAACTGAACAAGGGCCAGCGCCACTGCGCGGTACCCACCATGGCCGTCATTGCACAACGCCCTGTACCGGAAACTAGCCTCGCGCTCCGGCGGCCGCGTCGTCCATGTGGACGAGTGACGCAAAAACGTTAGTCCGTTAAGACGATGTGAAGCCACCTGGCGCTGGGAATACTGGCGCATACGCCAAAGGCGCTTGCAGTCTGCCCGCTTTATCAGGAGTCATCCATGAGTAATACGCACGCTCAACCTACAGGCTGGCGCGGCCACGGCTTGTTGTTTCTATTGGCAATGATGTACGCCGACAGCTTTGTCGGCCGGCAGATCATTGCGGTTATGATCGAACCGATCAAGCAGGAGTTCGGCGCCAGCGATACGGAAATGGGCCTGGTTTCAGGCCTGGCCTTCGCCGCTGTCTATGTATTGCTCGGCCTGCAGGCCGGACGCATGGCCGATCACCTGTCACGCACGCGCCTGCTGGCTGTCACCAGCTTGCTGTGGGCCTTGGCCACGGTGGCTTGCGGCTTGTCTACCAGCTTTGCCATGCTGGTCATCGCGCGTATGGCGGTGGCGGTATTCGAGTCGCCCACTACGTCGGCATCGATGTCGATCATCGCCGACATCTACCCACCCCATCGGCGCTCGTTTGCCATCAGTTGCTACACCGCCGCGCCGACGTTTTCGACGATTATCGCCCTTAGTGTCGGCGCCTGGGCCGTTGATCAATACGGCTGGCGCAGCGCATTTTTCGCCGTCGCCGTGCCTGCCCTGGTCATCAGTGCCGTATTTGCCCTGGTGATGCGCGAACCGCCACGCGGACGCTTCGACCTCACTCACAGCCACGCGGCCCCAGCCAAGCAGCGCTTGCTCGACAACGCCCGTGAACTGCTGGCCCTGCCCGCCTATCGTTGCCTGGTGCTGGCCTGTGGGATCACCACCTTCAGCGCCTACGCCTATGCCATGTGGAATGCCAGTTTCCTCGTGCGCTCGCATGATCTGCCCCTGCAATATGCCGGCATCCTTGCTGGCGTGGTGGGCGGCACCTGCGCCGGGCTCGGCGCCTTGTTCAGCGGCTGGCTGACCGATCACCTGGCGGTGAAGAACCCGCATTGGCAAATCGGTATTCCGGTCATCGGCCATGTACTGGGAACAAGTGCACTGGTCACTTACCTGCTCTGGCCGCAGGAGATTCTCCTGTATGTTGGCGCCGTTCCGGTGCCCAGCGCCATGCTCTGGTGCGCACTCGCCAGTTTCTTCTCGGTCTGGTGGGTAGGCCCATCGTTCTCGCTGTTGACCCAACTGATACCCGCCCAGCGCCGCGCGACTGCCGTGGCCCTGCAGACTATCGTCACGACGTTGTGCGGCGTGGGTATTGGTCCATTGGTAACCGGGCTGCTCAGCGACGCCCTGATACCCACGTTCGGTGCAGAGTCGTTGCGCTACGCCTTGCTGCTGGTCACTTGCACCATCTTCATCGCCGTCATCCTGCTCTGGCGCACCTACCGTCACCTCACCGTAGTCACCGAGCAATCTGCCTACGCCTGAGCCTGTCAGGCCTGCACCACAACCTGTGCAGGCCCGGCAGCGCCAGCGTCGAGGCGGCGTGCCAGCAAGCAGGTAAACGCCAGTACCGGAATCACTGCGCAGCCACCGGCAATCCACAGCAACGTGCCATAGCCCTCGCCCAGCAGTTGCCCGGCCAGCGCCGGCCCGGCTATCGAACTCAAGGCAAAGGCTCCCGGAATCAGCATGATCGAGCGGCCGCTATGGTCCAGGCGAGCAATGGCGGCCGTCTGATAGATGCACCCCCACGTGAAGCCCACCTCCCAGACCCAGGCACCCGCGGCGTACATCAAGAAACCATCGGCGTTGCCCAGCAACAACAGACCCGTACCGAGCACCAGCAACACAATGACGTGCGGCACGCGCACGCCCAGGCGATCGCCAACTGCAGCCAGCGTCAGCGCCGCCGCACCACCGAGCAGCTTGAGCACAGCGAAGACAATGCCCAATTCGGTCGGTTGCAGCGCCAGACCATGCCCCAGGCGCTCAAGAAACGCCCACAGGCCGATCTGCCCGGCACCAAACAGGAAGAAAAACGCCAGCGCCGCATAGGCCGCCGGCGGAAATTGAAAACGTGACAATACAGAGCCCGCCTGCTGCGCTTGACCTTTGCCGATGAAATCCTGGCGACGCGGCAATGCAAAGGCGCTCAGGCTCAACAGCAGAATGATCGAAGCGAGCATCCAGGCCGCACCGGCGTAGTGAAAATAAGCGATCACCAGCGACGGCAAGGCAAACAGCACCGCAGCCACCACCCCCAGCTCAATGCCCAGGCGTAAACCCAGGGCACGTTCCTTGTTGGCCATTTCGCCCATGATGCGCATGCCCAGGCACGTCATTAGCGCGGCGAAGAAGCCAATCAACGCCCACAACGGCAGCTGGGCAATCGCCGGCAGCCGCGACGACAGCCAATACGCCAGCGCTGCCCCGATGGCGCAGCCCAGGGTCAGCAAACGCCAGTTCAAGCGGTCGATCAGTACCACCGCCACCAGCGTGCCGAGCAGGTAGCCGGCGAAACACACCGAACCCAGTAGGCCGACCTGCTCGACGCTGAAGCCTAGGCTGTCGACCATTGAGCCAAGCAGGATGGGCAAGGTGTTGAACGGCAAGCCACCAATTGTCGAAGCGAAGCTGGCGGCGAGCATTATCGCCAATGTTTTTTGCCCACTCGTGGTCATCATGCATTCCTGCTCGGGTGCTTATCAGCGGTGATCGACCGTGATGATTTCTTTGCGTTCCGCGATTGCCGCCGGCACGTTGGCTTCGTCCATGAAGAACTGCTCGTACCACTCGCGCAGCTGGTAGACCGGGCCATCACCTTCGGCCAGTACGGGCTTGTTGACGCGGATCTTGTGCGCCCAGATGTCCACGTCCTGGTAGAACGAGTCGCGGGTGCGCATCACATAATCCTGAGCCAGGGCCCGGTTCTGCTCCTCGCTCCAGCCCTCGATCTTCTTCACCATGCAGCCAAAGCGCAGTTCAAAGCTGTTGCCACTGATCGGTACGTGGCAGTTGAGCAGGATCGAGTGAATCTCCATGCCCTCGAACATCGCACGCATGCGGGTGAAATGTGTTGCTGGCCCGTAGTAGGCAGATTCTGCTACCAAATCGCCGCCCAGCTGTTCTGAGTCACCATGGAAAATCTGCTGGGCAATGTGGCCTTCGAAGACGTTGGCGAAGTACTTGGTTGGGGTGAAGTGCACCGGCCCAAAATGCTGGGCGTCCGCCAGGTTGTCGACCAGTTCGCGGGGGTTGGTCTCGATGACCAGCTTGTCCATGTGCCAGTCCTGCAGCCAGTCGTCGCTGTCCTGCTCCGGCAGATGCGGAATCACCACGGTCTGTGCCGGGGCGTTGCCCTCGGGGTTGTTCCAGACGAACAGCAGCTTGTTCTCTTCACAGGTCAGCCAACTGCGGGTCTTGGCTTTTGGCGGAATGCGCTTGCAGTAAGGGATTTCGACACATTTGCCACTGGCATCGTACTGCCAATGATGAAAGGGGCAGACCACACGGTCGTTGACCAGGGTACCGCGGGAAAGGTCGGCGCCCATGTGCGGGCAATGCGCATCGATCACGCTGATCTGGCCGCTGGAAGTGGCAAAGGCCAGCAAACGCGTGCCGAAGATGTTCAATGTGTGCAGTTGGCCATCACGAAAGTCTGCCGCCTCCCCCACACAGTGCCAGCCTCGACCAAAGCGAGGGGCCAGTGCAGTTTCGACGTTGATTGCTGCGAGCTTGGTCATTGTTATTGTTCCTCGTGTGAAAATCCCCGGTTACATGCCAGGTCAATTCTCACCGAGCAGGCGCAAATGCTCATCCCTCGCATGGACTAGTTGAGCACCGCGCGCTGATTGCTTTGCCGCTTAGAACCGTGTCGGACGCACCATGGCATCCATGCCGCCATCGACAAACATCACGCTGCCATGAACAAAGCTGGCCTGTTCTGACTGCAGGAACGCCACCGCCTGGGCAATTTCCTGCGGGTGGCCAGCGCGCCCCAGCGGGGCCACGAACTCTCGAACGGCCTTGGCGAAACGTGGGTCATTCAGCGATGCCTGATGCAACGGTGTCTCGACCGCGCCGGGCGCCACCACGTTGAGGCGAATGCCCTGCCTGGCCCAGGCAACCGCCTTGCCGCGAGCATTGCAGGTCACCGCATACTTGGAGCTGGCATACGCCACATGCGACAGCCCCAGGCTATTGGCGTGTTCCAGCGCCAGCGCCTCGTTGCCGGCCAGCATGGCCTCGACCATCGCTTGCTGGTCTGGTTTGGTGTGGGTGGCAGCAATCGAGCCGATCACCGTGGCGGCAGGTTGTTTACCTTTGGCCAAGGCGTCGGCCAGGCCGTCGAGCAGCTCGGTCACACCAAAGTAGTTGACCGAAATAATGGTGTCGGACACCGCGCTGGAGCCCACCCCGGCGCAGCACACCAGACCATCGAGCACACCTGCACTTTGCTCGAGCACCGCGCTGATGGCCGCCTGACGCCCGGTTGCGCTGGACAGGTCGGCAATCACCTCGGCGTCTGCCCGGTCGATGCCAATGACTCGATGTCCTGCGGCGCGTAGCGCCTGGCAGACTGCTGCGCCGATACCCGACGCAGAACCGCTGACCGCTGTAATGGGCATAACCTTGATCCTCATGATGTAACGGAGGTGATCAGTATTGGTGGCGGACACGCTCGCTAACATCGTCCGCACGGACTAAAACGCCCCGACCGTGAAAGCAAGACCGGGGCGTCAGTGAACAACGGCCACCGTCACGCGCTGCTACGCACCGGGTGAGCCAGCTTCAGTGCCGGTTTGCTGAGCTTATCGGCGCCCAGTACGGTCAACTTGGGCTTTCCCAGGGCAACCACGCTGTTGAGGATGATGCGCACCAACTCGGTCTGACGGCGCACCCCGGTCTTGGAAAAAATCGAGCGCAAGTGTGCCCTGGCCGTGTTGCGGCGCACATTCAATACTTCAGCGGCTTCTTCGAGCGAAAGGCCATTGACCAGCTCCATGGCCAATGCGGTTTCGGCCCGGGTCAAGTTGAACAGTTGCTTGGTCAGGGTTTCGCTGGCCATGGAGCGACCGACGGCGTCGCGGATGTACACCACTACCACCGGCTTGCTCTTGCCCTCGGCCCAGTCCTGGGTCGGTATCGCCTCGACGACCACACCGAGGTTGATGTTTCCCGATGGCCTGGACACCGACATCGCTTCAGACGCTGCGCCGACCTGCGGACTGTCTGCGTCGCGGGCGAAGGCATTGCGCACCAGGCGCTGCAACTCGCGGTTATCGCTGGGGTAGGTGGCTTCAAGGTGCCCGCCCACCAGCTTCAAGCCATCAGCCAGTTCCAGCAACTCGCTGGCCATCGGGTTCATGCGCAGCACGCTGCCATTCTGGTCGAGGACGATGGTGGCTACCGATAAACGACTGATGGCCTGGGAGTACAACTCACTGATCGACTCGCTGCGGTCGAGCAGGTTGTGCACATGCATCGCACGGCGCAAATGCGGCAGGAACATCCCGCACAGCTGGCGTTCGGAGTCAGTGAAGCGAGGGGCGGATCTGGGGCGGGTAATACGAAAACGCAGCTTGCCACCGTCGGGCGTAGAAATATCGGCGCCCATGATGTGGAAAGTGTCGTGGACAATGCCGTAGGTCTTGAAGTACACCGAATTGGTCCACTGCGCCTCGGTCATCAGGTCGTCTACGGTAAACACCTGGTCCATTGGCGGGTTATTGAACGGCGTGACCGCTTGTGGGTAGGCCCAGTAACTGACCTCGCCCTCGCCTTCGATATCGCCAACGACAATCATCAGGCCCAGGTCAGGTTGCTCGGGCACGCGCAGAATCAAGGTGACATAGTTTGCCTGGTACAAGCTGCGGACATGGCGCAAGGTCTTGGCCATCAGCTTTTGATCCAGCGAGCCATCGTAAAACTCGCCGATGAGCCTGTCGTACTCCGCCAGCTCCAAGCCCATGTCTGCAAGGGCTTGAACACTCAAGCTGGAACTCTCCATCGCCAGTCTCCTCGCGGGACACAGCCCAGGCCATGCCCGTTTTTATTGTTATGTTTCGAACACTTGCGGGTGCACTGTGCAGCCTGTCAGGGCCGCCCGGCGTACATTGACCATAAACATTGACGATAGCAATACCCTTGATCGGCTCCCGGGGCATCGTCCATATGGCCTACCCCGGTGCCGTCCAGCGCCTTCGATCAGTCCAGTTCAAACAGCCCCGCTGCACCCATGCCACCACCAATGCACATGGTCACCACCACGTAACGCACGCCGCGTCGACGTCCTTCAAGCAGGCTGTGCCCGACCATGCGCGCACCCGACATGCCGAACGGGTGACCGATGGAAATCGCCCCGCCATTGACGTTCAGCCGATCAGGCGCAATGCCCAGAACATCGCGGCAATGCAGCACCTGGCAGGCGAACGCTTCGTTGATTTCCCACAGGCCGATATCGGCCACGCTCAAACCAAAGCGCTTGAGCAGTTTCGGCACCGCCACCACCGGGCCGATGCCCATCTCTTCGGGGGCGCAGCCCGCCACGGCGATCCCGCGATAAGTACCCAGTGGGCGCAGCCCGCGTTCAGCCGCCTGGGCGCGACTCATCAGCAAGCTTGCCGAAGCACCATCGGAGAACTGCGAGGCGTTGCCAGCGGTGATGAACTCGCCCTGCTCTACCCAGGTGCCGTTCTTCCACACAGGCTTGAGCGCGGCCAAGTCTTCGCGCTGGGTCGAAGGCCGGTTGCACTCGTCGCGATCGGCCAGTACCTGTTCGTGACCCGCTGGCTGACCTTCCTTGTCGAACAGCTGCTTGCGCGCCTGCAACGGCACGATTTCCTCATCGAACAGACCGTCGCGCTGGGCGGCGGCCGTGCGCTGCTGACTTTGCAGTGCGTAGTCATCCTGTGCCGCGCGGCTGATGCCGTAGCGACGTGAGACGATCTCGGCGGTTTCGATCATCGGGATGTATGCGCTGGGCATACAGGCAAGCACCGCCTCTGACTGGTTGCGGTAGGTATTTTTGTACTTGTTCTGGGTAAGTGACAACGACTCCACGCCACCGGCGATGGCAATGTTCATTTCACCGGCCAGAATATTTTTTGCCGCCATGCCGATGCTGATCAGCCCTGATGCACACATGCGGTCCAGGGCCATGCCCGCGACGCTTGCAGGCAAACCGCCGGTGTAGGCGCACAGCCTGCCGATGTTATAGCCCTGGGTGCCCTGCTGAACCGCCGCGCCCATGATCACATCGTCGACCGCGCCAGGCTCTACACCTGAGCGTTCAAGCACCGCCCGTACCACGTGACCGCCAAGCACCGGGGCTTCGGTGTCGTTGAACGAGCCGCGAAAGGATTTGGTCAGCGCAGTACGCGCGGTAGCAACAATTACAACGTCATTCTTGTCCATGCACAGGCTCACTCACTGATCGGGTTAAAGGTGTAGCGACTGATGGTGTCGACCACGCAGCCGGGGCGCTCGGCGCCTTCGATTTCAACGCTCATGCGCACTACCAGTTGTACGGCGTTGCCGATCATCTCGGCACTGATGACCTGGCCGCGGCCGCGTACCCGCGAGCCGACCTTCACCGCAGCCGGAAAGCGCACCCGGTCGGTGCCGTAGTTCACGCCCATGGCCAAGTTGTCGATGCCTATCAGTTGCGGCATGAACAGGTTGGCCAGGGCCAGGGTCAGGTAGCCATGGGCGATGCAAGCCCCGAACGGGCCATTGGCAGCGCGCTCGGGGTCGACATGTATCCATTGCTGATCACCGGTCGCCTCGGCGAACAGGTTGATCCGCTCCTGAGTCAGTTGCAGCCAGTCGGTGACGCCAAGGTCCAGGCCCTCGGCCTTGAGCATTTGTTCGGCACTGCTGAATCGGATACTCATGAGTTGTTCCTCAAGCCTGTTGTGAGCTGACCGAGAGCACTTCGCCGACCATGTAGGAGGCGTAGTCGCTGGCCAGGAAAATCATGACGTTGGCCACTTCCCAAACCTCGGCGGCACGGCCGAAGGCTTCGCGGTCGGCGAGCTTTGCCAGCAGTTCTTCGCTGGAGGCTTTCTTGAGAAAGTCGTGCAAGGCAATCGACGGCGACACGGCATTGATGCGCACCCCGCTCTCGGCGGCTTCCACTGCGCTGCATCGGGTCAGGGCCATGACGCCGGCCTTGGCCGCGGCATAGTGCGCCTGCTCTTTCTGCGCACGCCAGCCAAGGACCGAGGCGTTGTTGACGATGGCGCCGGCACCGCGGCGCTCCATGTGCGGGAGCATCGCGCGGGTCATGCGAAAAGTGCCGGTGAGGGTCACGTCAATAACGCGCTGCCATTCTTCATCGGTCATCTCGGTGACGCGCCTGGAACCCCCCAGGCCTGCGTTGTTGATCAGCACATCAACGCCGCCAAGGGTCTGCTCGGCGCTGCTGACCAAGGCTTGTACTTCGTCCTCGAGGGTGACATTGCACAACTGCCCATACACAGCCTGCAAGCCGGTTTCGGCCTTGAGCTGCTCGACTGCCTGCTCCAGGCGACGCGGATGAACATCGGAGATCATCAGGGCACGGCAGCCTTCTTCGGCACAGCGCTTGGCAGCGGCAAAACCGATGCCGGCGCCTGCGGCCGCAGTGATCAGTACCGACTTGCCAGCCAGCAGTTGGTGGCCGGGTACATAAGGTGGGACTTGTTTCACGATGAATACCTCAGACGGGATACAGGTTGTCCATAGGTATAAAGGCCGAGGGATTCGGGCACATCGTCAAAACGGACGTGATAGGCGAAGGAAGGCAAAGCAGAACAGGCGCCGACGCGGCCGACGCCTGACATTCACGCCGCAGCTAGCTACCCCAGACCTTCTGCGCCTTGGGCGCTTCGCTGAGGATCGCATCGACGGCTGCGCCTACTTCTGCAACTTGCCAGCGAGCGCCCTTGTCACGGGTGACCCCGGTGCGCCAACCGTCGCCCAGGGAAATGCGCCCGCCCTGGCTTTCGAACAACTGGCCACTGACATGCGCCGAGGCCTCGCTGCCCAGCCACACCACCAGCGGCGCGACGTTTTCCGCCGCCCAGGCGTCGAAGCTGTCGTCATCGGGCTTTTTAACCATATCGGGCATGGCGCTTTCGGTCATCGCCGTGCGCGCTGCCGGTGCCAGGGCGTTGGCAGTCACGCCGTAGCGGGCAAGTTCAGCTGCCTGCACCAGGGTCAGAGAGGCAATGCCACCTTTAGCCGCGCTGTAGTTGGACTGGCCGATGGAGCCCTGCAAACCGGCCCCGGAACTGGTATTGATAATACGCGCGGCCACCGGCTTACCCGCCTTGGCCTGGTCACGCCAGCGCCGACCGAGGATATTAGCCAGGCAAAAATGCCCCTTGAGGTGCACACGCATGACCATGTCCCAGTCCTCTTCCGAGAGGCTGATGAACATGCGATCACGCAAGACCCCGGCATTGTTGACCAGTACGTGGACCTCACCAAAGGCCTCGAGTGCGGCATCGACGATGCCCTGGGCGCTGGCCAGGGTGGTAATGTCACCATCGCTGGCAATTGCCCGGCCACCGCTGGAGCAAATCTCATCGACCACCGCTTCGGCGGCTTCGCGGCGAATATCATTGACCACCACATTGGCGCCCTCGGCAGCGAATGCCAACGCATAAGCGCGGCCCAGTCCGCCACCGGCACCGGTGATGATCACGGTACGATCTGTACAGATTCCCATAGGGTTTGTTCCTGTGCTTGTGGATGGGCGGCGTCAAAGCCGCTCGATAATGCTGACGTTGGCCTGGCCGCCGCCTTCGCACATGGTTTGCAGGCCATAGCGCCCGCCCGTACGCTCCAGCGCGTGCAACAAGGTCGTCATCAAGCGGGCACCGGTAGCGCCCAGCGGGTGGCCAAGGGCAATCGCGCCACCGTTGATGTTGGTGGTGGCCGGGTTGTAGTCGAGTTCCTTGGACCAGGCCATGACCACCGAGGCAAAGGCTTCGTTGATCTCCACCAGGTCGATATCGGCCATGCGCATGCCGGCTTTTTTCAGCGCCGCTCGAGTGGCCGCAATGGGTGCGGTCAGGTGCCAGATCGGGTCATCGCCAAGCACCGACAGGTGATGAATACGCGCCCTGGGGGTCAAGTTGTAGCGCTTGAGCGCCGCTTCCGAGACCACCAGCAAGGCCGCCGAGGCATCGCAGGTCTGACTGGAAACGGCAGCGGTGATCGAGGCAAACTCGGCGCTCACTGGCTCCAGGCCGGCCATTTTCTCCAGGCTGCTGACCCGCGGCGTTTCGTCGTGGGTCAAGCCTTCGCAGGCAACGATCTCCCGGGAGAAATAGCCCGCCTCTGTCGCGGCCAGGGCGCGGCGATGGCTTTCCAGGGCGAACACTTCCATGTCCGCGCGGCTGAGCTGCCAGTGATCGGCGATCCGCTGGGCGGCATAGAACTGGTTGACCGGTTGATTGCCAAAGCGCGCCTGCCAGCCCTTGCTGCCGGAAAACGGGTCGCTGAAGCCCAGCGCTTGACCCGCGATCATCGCCGACGAAATCGGGATCTGGGTCATGGTCTGCACGCCGCCCACCGCCACCACATCCTGCATGCCGCTCATCACCGCCTGGGCGGCAAAGTGCAGCGCCTGCTGCGACGAGCCGCACTGACGGTCAACGGTGGTGCCAGGTACATTCAGCGGCAAGCCTGCGGCCAGCCAACTGGTGCGGGCAATATCACCGGCTTGCGAGCCGATGGTATCGACGCAGCCGAAGATCACATCGTCATAGTCTTCGGCAGGAATGGCATTGCGCTCGACCAGCGCGCTCAACACGTGGGCGCCAAGGTCGATGGCATGTACATGGGCCAGGCTGCCCTTGCGCTTGCCCGTTGGGCTGCGCAGGGCGTCGACTATATAAGCTTGGGGCATGGCTCAATCCTCGAAGGTGGCGCCCGGCCCAAGCCGGGCTTCGTCGCTGAGCACATAAGCAGCGACGCGGGATTTATGGGTGGCGCGGTCACCCCAGGAGGGGTCCAGCGACCAGGCACGCTTCATGAACATCTGCAGGTCGACTTCCCAGGTGTATCCCATGGCGCCGTGCACCTGAATGCCATGGCGAGCTGCCAACCAGCTGGCATCGCAGCAGGCCAGCTTGGCTTGCGAGACATACACGTCGGCGCCGCGCTCACCCTTGGCCAGGGCGTGGGCGGCGCGATACAGCACCGGTTTGGCGAACTCGATCTTGCTGGCGATATCGGCCAAGTGGTGCTTGACCGCCTGGAAGCTGCCGATCGGCTTGCCGAACTGCTTGCGCTGGGCGACGTAATCCACCGACAGGTCGAGAATCCGCTGGGCCAGGCCCAGCAGTTGACCGGCAACGGACAAAGCGCCGCGGTTGAGGGTTTCGGCCCACAGTGCGCGGCCTTGTTCACCGTCGAGCAACAAGGTTTCGCCACTGGGCTGCCAGCTCACCTGACCCAGGCGCCGCGACGAATCGATGCTGGCATTGGCCTGCACGTCCACTTGCGAGCGTGGCACGGCGTGCACTTCGTCGCCGTGGGCCAGGATCAGCCACTCGGCCAGCGGTGCATCGGGCACCAATGGGTTGATCGGGTGGCCGATCGCCAGGCGCACGCTGCCATTGGCAATGCGTGGCAGCAGGCTGGCCTTGACCGGGCTGTCGTCCGGCAAGCCGTTGAGCAGGCCGGTAGCCACGTAGGCGGTGTCGGCCAGCGAATCGGGAATCGCGTAGTAGCCCAGCTCCTGCGTCATCAGCGACCAGGCAATGTCGTCCATGCCCAGGCCGCCGAACTGCTCGGGCACCGACAAGGCGGTAAGGCCCTGTTCGGCGATCTTGGCGCGCAGCTCTGCCGAGCGACCGACATCGGTTTCCCAGATTTCACGGAGCATTTCCGGCGCCGCTTCGGTCATCAGGAAGCGGCTGATGGCTTCACGAAACGTGAGCTGGTCATCGCTAAAAGTAAAGTCCATGGCCGGCTCCTATTTCGGCAGGCCGAGCATGCGCTCGGCAATGATGTTGCGCTGGATTTCGTTGGTGCCGGCGTAAATCGGCCCGGCCTGGGCGAACAGGAAGCCGTCGAGCCAGGCGCCACCCAGCGCTTGCGGGGCGCTGCCGAGCAACTCGCCGTGGGCACCGAGAATGCGCATGGCGGTGTCATGCATCTTCAGGTCGAGTTCCGACCAGATGATCTTGTTGATACTCGACTCGGCGCCGATCTGCGCGCCACGGCTGAGGCGGCCGACGGTGTGATAGGACGACAATGCGTAGCCTTCGGCGCCAAGCCAGGCCTCGACCACCGCCTCACGAATGCTCGGATCGCGGTCGGCGATCTGCTGGTGCGCCTTGTACAGTTGCACCAGCTTGCGGGCCGTGGCCTGAAAACGGGCAGGCGAACGCAACAGCAAACCGCGCTCGAAACCTGCGGTGGCCATTGCTACGTGCCAACCCTGCCCTTCGGCACCGATGCAGTTTTCCGCCGGCACCCGCACATCGTCGAAGAACACTTCAGCGAAGGTGTTCTTGCCGTTGAGTGCGCGGATCGGGCGAATGGTCACCCCTGGCGTATCGAGGGGCACCATCAGGAACGACAAGCCGTTGTGTCGCGTTGACCCGGGGTCGCTGCGAAACAGACCAAACAACCAATCGGCGTACAGCGCGCGGCTGGACCAGGTTTTCTGCCCGTTGAGCACATAGTGGTCGCCATCACGGGTGGCCTTGCTGGTAATCGCAGCCATGTCCGAGCCTGCGTTCGGCTCCGACCAACCCTGGGCCCACATGTCGACACTGGAAGCCATGCGCGGCAAGAAGCGCTTCTTTTGCGCCTCGGTGCCGAACTCCATCAGGGTCGGCCCGAGCAGCAACTGGCCATTCTGGTTGACGCGCATCGGCGCATCGGCCCCGTAGTACTCTTCTTCAAAAATCAGCCACTCGATCAGGTCGCAACCTCGGCCGCCGTACTCCTTGGGCCACATGACCATCGACAGGCGCTGCTCGAACAGCTTCGCCTCCCAGGCACGGTGCTGCTCGAAACCTTCACGGGTGTCGTAGTTCGCCAGCGGTTCGGTCGGTTGATTGGCCGCCAACCATTCACGCACTTCCTCGCGGAAGGCCTTTTGTTTCGGGGTATATGCGAGTTCCATGGCTGCCTCTCAGAACTTGGCGTCGCGTTTTTCGACGAAGGCGCGGCGGGTTTCGGCAGAATCGGGGCTGGTGTAGGCCTGCAAGGTGAAACCCTGTTCCCAGCGGTATTTGTCTTCCAGGTTGCCGTCTTCGATACCGTTGAGGGCTTCCTTGGCCAGGCGAATCATTGCCGGGCTCTTGGCGGCGATCTTGGCGGCGATCTCCAACGCGGTCTCGCGCAGTTGCTCCTTGACGACCACACGTTCGATAAAGCCGTACTGCGCAGCCTCGGCGGCGCCGATCTTGTCGCCGGTAAAGAACAGGTAGCGAACCTTCTGCACCGGGAACAGCCGTTGCAGGTGTGCACCGCCGCCCATGGCGCCGCGATCGACTTCCGGCAAGGCGAAGGTGGCGCATTCAGAGGCCACGACAATGTCGGCAGCGCCGGTAATACCGATGCCACCGCCCAGGACAAAGCCATGCACGGCAACGATCACCGGCACCGGCGAGCGGTGTACGGCCTTGAACGCGGCGTAGTTGCCGGCGTTGACCGCAATGATCCGCTCCGGGTGGGCGTCCAGTTCCTTGATATCGACCCCGGCACAAAAACCACGGCCTTCGGCGCGGATGACGATCACCCGCACTTCGGGGTTGGCGCCCAGGGCTTCCACTTGCAGGGCCAAGTCCATCCATTCCTGGCTATCCAGGGCATTGACCGGCGGTTTAGCGAGCACCAGTTCAGCAATGCCCGCGTCGATCTGTGTAGTAAATGCTTGACTCACGATGGTCTTCTCCAATGCTCAGCGGGCGTGTTCAGTACGCGTTGGTCTTCAGCTTTCCTGCACCTGTGCAGGCTGCTGCTCGCGGTGGCGAGCGGTTAAGGCATCCAGGCAGCGCTCGGCCTGCTCGGCAATTTCCTCGATCACTTGCTGGCAACTTTTAAGCTCGGCGATGGCTGCAGCCACCTGGCCACTGGGCAAGATGCCCTCGTCCGGTACGCCATCGATCATCGAGCGCTGCAGCAATACCGGCTGATTGGCTGCCATGACCGTTTGCGACAGGGTTCCGGGGTCTTCCTTGAGGGCCTGGCGCAGCACCGCGAACAAATGGCCGAGGCTCATGCCGGTTTGCTGTTTCCATTTCCATGCGCTTCGCAGGGCAATTCGCAGGCGCCCGAAGGCGCTGGCCTGTTCCAGGCGATTGATGAACGGGTTTTCGATCATGCGGTGGCGCATGCCGTCGACGGCGGTGCTCACCCGTACCAACTGCGGGTCGTTGACCTTGAGGTAGTGCACCAGGGTGGCCGAGGGTGTCGGAGATTCGCGGGTCATCAAGAAGCGCGTGCCCATGGCGATGCCCGCAGCGCCGGCCGCCAGCGCGCCGGCCAGGCCGCGGCCGGTGGAATAACCGCCGGCGGCAATCACCGGCACCGACACGGCGTCCAGCACCTGCGGCAACAAAATCGAGCTGGGTACACCACCGGTATGCCCTCCGCCCTCACCGCCCTGAATGGTGATCATGTCGGCGCCCAGCTCCACCGCCTTGAGGGCGTGCTTGAGGGCTCCGACGGTAGGAATGCACAGCACCCCGGCGGCCTTGAAACGGGCAATCGTCTGTTTGTCCGGACCACGGCCATAACTGACCGCACGCAGGCGGTAGCGGATTGCGAGGTCAACGCACTGCCCGGCGTTTTCCTGGAACATGTGAAAGTTCAGGCCGAAGTTGCTGCCACCGGTGGCGGCAATGACCTTGTTGATCTCACCTTCCAGCGCGTCGGCGGCAATGGTTGCCCCGGCCAGAAAGCCGAAACCACCCGCCCGCGTCGTGGCAATCACCAGGTTGGCGTCGGCGACCCAGCCCATGGCGGTCTGCACAATGGGGTAGCGACAACCCAGGGCTTCAGTCAGCGCTGTATTCATCCAGCGGCTCATGCCTGCTCACCACTGGCGGCGACTTTGTTGGCCTTGGCCATGGCCTTGGCATCGAAACCGCCGAGCTTGTCGCCCGACAGCAATTCGTTGTGCGCATGGGCAAAGTGGTGCCAGGCAAATGCAGCATCCATCGCTGTGCGCTTGCCCTGCAGGTCTTCAACATGGTTGATCGCCTGCTTGGTCAGGGCCAGCCCCATGCGGGGCTGGCGCGCGATGTTGGCCGCAAGCGCATAGGTTGCCTGCTCCAGCTCATCGCGCGGCAGCACTCGATTGACCATGCCCATCTGGTAGGCACGCTCGGCACTCATGCGGTCGCCGGTAAAGAGAAACTCCTTGGCGATACGCGGGTTCAGTTCATAGGGGTGGGCAAAATACTCCACCCCCGGAATACCCATGCGCACCACCGGGTCCTGGAAAAACGCATCATCGCTGGCCACGATCAAGTCACAGACCCAGGCCAGCATCAGGCCGCCGGCCACGCATGCACCGTGGACCATGGCAATGGTCGGCTTGGGCAACTCGCGCCAGCGCCGGCACATGCCCAGGTACACTTCCTGCTCCCGGGCATACAGTTGCTCAGCGCCCGGTTTGTTGGTGTGGTCCCACCACAAATGGGCGCGCTCGAACGGTTTGTTGATGTCCCGACCCGGAGTACCAATGTCGTGGCCGGCAGAAAAGTGCTTGCCTGCCCCGCGCAAGACGATGACTTTAACCGCGTCATCGTCGACGGCCTGGCGCAACGCGGCATCCAGCGCATAGGTCATCTGCGAGTTCTGCGCGTTGTTGAAGCTTGCCCGGTTCATGGTCAGGGTGGCGATACCCTCTGCTGCGCTGTACAACACCGGCTCCTGCGTTTCGTACACCGAGTGATCTTCACGCTGGACGAACTCATTGTCTGGGCTGTTCATGCTCATGTCCCCTGCCTTACGCCTGGCGAATGCCGGCTGGGTTGCCCTTGATTGCCGAGCTGCGGTAATCGTGGGGATCAAGTCGGCGGATAATTGCCAACTGCTCGGGCGTCGGGTGCGCGGTTTCCTTGAGCGACGGGTACTTGAGCAGCGGGAAGCCGGTGCTTTCCTGCACCTGCTCGAAACTCACTCCGGGGTGCAGGCTGCGCACCTGGACCGCACGCTCCGGGCCATCGAAGTCCATCACACAGAGGTCGGTGACGATCAAGCGAATGTCCATCAGGTCGCGACGTACCCCTTGTGGCCAACGGTCGGCCTTGAAACCAACCCCGGAGACCATGTCCACTTCGCCGCTGACAAACACGCGAGGGTTATGGTTGGGCACGAAGAACGAGTTGATGTGGTTGATGCTGTTGCCGGGCAAGCCACGCACACCGAGCATGGCGGCCTTGGGCTTGTGGTAGTCACCCACGCAAGAGAGGTTGCTCTGGCCCCAGCGGTCGATCTGGGTTGGCCCGATCATGGCGTGGCGACGGCCACCCCAGACACACTCGAACACGCGCTCGAAGTTCAACGAACCGGAATACTTGGGCACGTAGTCGCCACGCGGCCCCAACGGAATCGGCTCTTCGACCAGGTAGGCTTCGCTGTCGGTCATCAACAAGTGCGGACTGTGGCTGAGCTTGGCCAGGCTCGCGCCCAGGCGCGGGATAACCCCCAGGCCCGAGGCGATCAATTCACCGTTGCCGCGCCAGGCTTCGCTGGCGGCGACGATCATCAGTTCAGCGAGGGTAAACTCACAGGTAGTCGACATTTTCGTCCTCCTCAGAACACTGGCAGGGCCAGGGAGCCCATGCGTTCGGCACCGCCGTTTTTATCCTGGTAAGCCAGTTCCCCAGCCACCACGTATGCTTCTACATAGGCTTGCCAGCCGCCCTCCTCACCCGCACTGGCGGCGTAGTGCTTGAGGTGGCTGAGATCCCAGCCGTACTCAGGTTGGCAAGCCGTTGGATGGGCGCCGAAGGGGGCATGGATAACGCCGCTGACCAGGTAACGTTCAAAGGTGTTGCAGCGAGCCTGCTCAGCCGTCAGTTCCAGGCGCTCGTGCAGTTGCTCGCAAGACACGAAGCACTGCTGGGCAGCGCGGGCGAACAGATGGTCGAAGTACGGATCCGGGCCGGTCACCAGGGTGTTGCCCAGACGGTCGGCTACGTTGACATGAACAAACGCCACATCGAGGTTCAACGCCGGCATGGCCAGCAGCACTTCACCATCGTCATAGGGCGACGCAATGGTTTTTAGCGCCGGGTTGAGCCGCGTCACATCAGTGGCCAGGCCGCAGCGGGTGGGCAGAAACGGCAGGCGCATGGCCGCCGCCCGCAGGCCCCACTGGAACATGCCTTCATCCACCTCCAGCAATTCCAGGCCACCGGCTTCGCGCGCCTTGCGGTAGTAGGGTTCCAAAGGGATGGCATCGAGGGTGGCAAAACCGAACACCAGCTTCTTGACCTTGCCCGCCGCGCACAACATGCCCACTTCCGGGCCACCATAGGCGACAACGGTAAGGTCCTTGACCGGCGAACGCAGAATCTCGCGGACCACCGCCATCGGCTTGCGCCGTGGCCCCCAACCGCCGAAACCGATGGTCATGCCATCGCGCAGTTGCGCGACCGCATCGGCCGCTGTCATTTGCTTGTTCATTGCTCATCTCCTTGTTGTTGGCCGACTGAAAAGTCATGCCCCCACAGGCTTACGCGGGTAAATTCGAAGGCCGAGTGTTCAGCCCAGTCCACTTGCAGGCCGCCGTAACCGAACTCCAGGTCGAAGCCGGACGGGGTCTTCATGTAAAACGAGGTCATCAGGTCATTGAGGTGCTGGCCGAGGGTCGCCGAAAGCGGCACCTTGTGGGCCAGGCGGCGGTCGTGGGCGCGGCCCACTTCGGTCATCGAGTCGACTTCCACCATCACGTGCACGCAGCCTGAGGGCACCGCAAACTCAGCCAGCGCCAGAGAGTGGTGGCGGCTGTTACGGCAATGCAGGAAATGAATGCGGATGGGCGGCGCCAGGGGATCGGGACGAAAATTGAAGATATCCGAGAGCTCGAAACCCAGGACGTCCTTGGCAAATGCCAGGGTGGCGGCAAACTCCGGGGCCGGCAGCACGGTGTGACCCAGGCCCATATCCCCGGTAACAAAACGCGGCACACCTTGCGGGGAAACAAACGGCTGGCAATCGGAGCGATGGCCCCAACTCAGCTCGTGACGGTTGCCGGAAGGATCGAGCACACTCACCAGCGCCTGCACGCCCCGCTGCTCGATCTGGGCAGCGCTGCCCACCTGCCAGCGCACACCCTTTTGCTCCAGCAGCTGCAGCGCGGCGTTGAAGGCACCTTCGCTGGCCAACTCCCAACCCGAGGCCAGGTAGCCGGCTTGGCTGCCTTCGACGATGAGCATGCGAAACGGCCGCTGGTCCATCTTCACGTACAGCCCGCCACCGGGTGCGGGTACTACCATCATGCCCAGCACGTCTTCGGCGTAACGTTGCCACTGGCTGAGGTTTTCGACTTGAGCGACGAAGTAGCTCAGCCCGCGGATATCCATCATGCCCTGCTCCTCAATGAATGGACCTGTGTGTGGTCTTCATTGTGATGAGGGCGAGCACCCGGCTCATCGTCCGTTGAGACTAAGCAGTTGATCTGTTGGGCAAACAGCGTGAAAAGCGCGCCTAGCGGGCCAACAACTTGATAAGTAGCAGGTGCAGCGGGTAAAACCAGTAGCCCCACCGGCCCACGCGCCAGATACCCGTGCCGTAGCGCCCGTGCAGCACAGCCAGGCCAACCGGCGCCGACAACACCGCAACCGCCAACGCCATAAGGGTGATCGGCTCGGTCGGATGGCTGCGCAACCAGGCGTTGGTCAGGTTGGCCGCCGCAGCGACAAACCCGGGAAAGACCGAGGTTCCGCGCCCGCCGCGCAGCGCCAGCAGGAACGCCGACGGCAACACCACCCCCGGCCAGCCGTACATCAGCACATCACTGACCAGCAAAGACAGCGGCAATACCGTCACGGCAAGCCAGCGCTGGTGCTGTACACCCCATGCCAGGAGCAACCCCAGGGTCAACGTCGGCATGATGCTGAACGTTCCGGTACTCACATCCAGTGCCCGATAAGGCCATTCCGAGAGCACAGAGAAGGCCAGCATCCAGCCCAGATAGCGGCCATTGCCACCGCTGAACAACTGCCCTGGCCGCGAGCGCGCCACATTTACGGCAATGGCCAGACAGAACAGTGGGAACGCCAGGCGACCGATGACGAACAGCCAATTGGCGCTCGGCCAGATAAAACGCAGGTGATCGGCGACCATCGTGACCATCGCCAGCCACTTGAGCAAATCGAGGCCTGCCGAACGCGGGCTATTCATGAACATCCTTGAATCAATGCAGGGACCAGCTCACAGCCTAAACGAAAAGGCCGGCAAACAGCGCAGCGGCTGCCGGCCAATCGCCGAGCTTCGTCTGAATGGACGATGCAGTTCAACGGATGCTTGATGACACTGGCGGCCAAAGACTTGCGCCCACGAGGATGCCCATGGACGACTCAACCCCACCACCGGTTCTGCTTGAACATCCCCTGCCCGGCGTGGCGTTACTGCGCCTGAACCGCCCCCAGGCTACCAATGCCCTGAGCCTTGAGTTGCAAGCACTGCTCTCCAGGTACTTCACCGAGCTGGCGCAAGACCCGCAGATTCGCTGCATTCTGCTGACTGGTGGCGATAAGGTCTTCGCTGCCGGTGGCGACATCAACAGCTTGGCGGGCGTGGGCCCTATCGACATCTACAAACGCCATACCGAGCGGCTCTGGGCGCCGATCCAGCATTGCCCAAAACCGGTGATTGCGGCGGTATGCGGCTATGCCTATGGCGGCGGCTGCGAGCTGGCGATGCACGCCGACCTGATCGTTGCCGGACGCAGCGCGCGCTTCTGCCAGCCGGAAATTCGCATTGGCATCATGCCTGGCATCGGTGGCACCCAACGCCTGGTCCGGGCGGTGGGCAAGGTCAAAGCCATGCGCATGGCCCTGAGCGGACAACCGATCAGCGCCGAAGAAGCCTGGGTAGCGGGCCTGGTCAGCGACCTGGTGGACGACGACCAGGTACACACCAAAGCCCTGGAACTGGCCGCAGTCATCGCCGCCATGCCGGCGCTGGCCGCCGAACAAATCAAAGAAGTCATCCTCGCTGGCATGGATGCCCCCCTGGAGGCCGGATTGGCCCTTGAACGCAAGGCCAACGCCCTACTATTCGCCTCCCGTGACCAGAAAGAAGGCATGCAAGCCTTCATCGAAAAACGCCCGGCGCAGTTCGAAGGACATTGAACAACCTGCCACAACGCCCAACACTCCACCCGCCCCCTCCCGCTGGTCCGGATCAGATCTGGATCCGCTTTTGATCTTGATCTTGCTCTTGATCTTGATCTACCTGCCCCGTTAACCAGAAGGGCCGAGTGAAGGTGTTGCGAAAGGGCTAGCGCGAAGCGCCTTCGGCTTGGCCGAAGTTGCGAATCGTAGTGTTGCTTGCAACACGTAGATCGCAATGCCCTGAAGCGACACCGTAGTGAGGGGACCCGAAGCGCAGCGTAGGGCCCCTGGTGGGGCGAGCCCTTTGCTTACTTTGGGGCGACTGCCAAAGTAAGGCGCCGTAAGGGCGCAAAGGTGCCTAAGCGCCGCCCAGGCAAACGGATCAGCACTCATACCAAGCGCCCCCACACGGCAACAAGTCCCCCCACCAAAAATGGAATTAATCTTCGCCTAACCAGTTCTGATGCCAGGTAGCCCATTGCGAGTACCCAGCGATGTTCCCGATCACCCCCGACCGCCGCTACCTCGTCATCCAGGGGCAGCTATGGCGATGCAGCAACCCTGCCCTGTCCCCGGAGCAGCGCCAGCAACTGGTCGACAGCCTGATGAACGCCCGTCGCCAAATCAGACAAGCCAAGGCAACCCACGACGACCACCTACTCACCAACGCACGAAAACAAGTACAGGCCACCAAAGTAGCCTTGGGAGAGCGAGGCCCCGCGTGGTGGACCGACGGCGCCCCTGACTACAATCGCCACAAAATCGAAAACACACCCTATATAGACTGGTTCAACGGACTGACCGAAGACCAGAAAAATGGCTAACGGATGCCAACACAGCGTCGACGGCGGAGCCCTTTTCACCGGGCACCGCCGTCCTACCCGCCCTACACCGAAGGCGCCAACACCACCTGACGCTTGCGATTGATGATGAAATACGCCGCGTAGCACACGGCGATAAAGCCAAAGCCCCAATACAGTGACGGCCGCTGCGTCTCATCCATAGCCAGAAACACGAACAGCGAACTGCACAACGTGATGCACAGCAAGGGTACCAGCGGGTACAACGGCGCCCGGTACTTGAGGTCGCTCAGTTTGCCGCCCTCAGCCAGAAACGCCCGACGGAACCGATATTGCGCCAGGGCAATGACAATCCAGGTGACGGTACCCGACATTCCGCTTACCGCCATCAACACCATGAACAGCGTGTCGGCAGCGATGAAGCTGGTCATCAGCGACACCAGGGCAAAGCACAGGGTGATGCTCAACGCCCGCAGCGGTACGCCACGCTTGCTCAGCGGCGACAGACTCTTGGGTGCCATGCCGGTCTTGGACATCGCCCAGAGAATACGCGTCGAGGCATACAAGCCGGAGTTGCCCACCGAGAGGATCGCCGTGAGGATCACGAAGTTCATCAGGTCAGCCGCATAAGGAATGCCGACCATGTCGAACACCTGCACGAACGGACTTTCCATCAGGCCAGCCTGCTGCCACGGGACGATGGCCGAGAGCACCACAATGGCCAGCACGTAGAAGATCAACACGCGGAACACCACGTTGCGCACTGCCCGCGGAATGCTTTTTTCCGGCTGGTCGGTTTCACCGGCCGCCACACCCATGATCTCGCAACCCTGGAAGGCATAGACCACGGTCATCATCACCGCGAACACCGCCGACAAGCCGTTGGGGAACAGTGCATCGCCAATCAGGTTGTTCATCATCGGTGCCGGCTCGCCGCTGGTCAGCGGGATGGCACCGAAAATCACCAGCACACCGACGATGATGAAGCCCAGGATTGCCGCCACCTTGATGCCCGAGAACCAGTACTCCGCCTCACCAAAGGCGCGCGTAGCCAGGGCGTTGAGGCCGAATAGAACCACCACGAACAATGCCGACCAGTACCAGATCGGCACCTCGGGGAACCAGCGCACCATCAACATGCCAGCCGCGGTGAATTCCAGGCCGACCGTGGTTGCCCAGCTCATCCAGTAGACCCAGCCGATCATAAAGCCGGTGGCTGGGCCGATGTATTTTGTGGCGTGGGCCTGGAACGAGCCAGATACCGGCATCTGTACCGACAGTTCGCCCAGGCAGACCATCACCAGATACATGAGAAAACCTGCCACCAGATAGGCCAGGATCGCCCCCACGGGCCCGCCCTGGTTAATCGTCACCCCCGAGCCCATGAACAGGCCTGTGCCGATCACGCCGCCCAGCGACAGCATGAATATGTGCCGACTCTTCAGAGCCCGCGTCAGGTGTATGCCTTTACGATCGGTTGATTCGCTCATGTCGGCACCTCAGCAGTGGCGCAAAAGCGAAAGGGAAATACGATGGCGCGGGGACGGATCAGCTTTACGGCAGTTCATTATTATTATCTCCAATAAGCTTCGAAGACCGCGTGCAGCGGTTAGCGTCGATTATTGGAAAGCAATGTAAGGTGCGGTTGTACGTAAAGATCGAAGATGTAAAAAGTCGTAAGTTTTTTGTACATCAGCGTTCAATCAACTGCGCAAGCACCTCCAGGGCTCGCTGAATCTGCGCGTTTAGCGATCCCTGCAAGCGCTCCAGCGCGGTTGCATCGCGTGCCATTGCCGCCTCTTCCAGGGCGCGCAACACCCGCGCCAGGCCACAGAACCCCAGCGAGTCGCTACTGCCCGCCAGGCGATGGGCCAAGTGCCCAACCTCGGTGCAGTCCTGCGCGGCCAGCGCCTCGGCCAGCGCGCTTTGATGCTGGGTAATCAAGCCCTGCAACACCGCCAGCAATCCCTGCAGCTTTTGCTCCCCGAGCAGTTCTCGATGGGTCTGCAACAGCGACTGGTCGAGGTCCAGGTCCTCGACATCAGCCACAGGAACTGGTCTTTCGGCAGCCAATGCCTGGCGAAGATTTTCCAGTTTCAGTGGTTTGGCCAGCACCCCCTGCATGCCCGCCTCAAGGAACTCCTGCACCAACGCTGGCTGTACACTGGCGGTCAGCGCCAGTATGCGTGAGTGACGGTTCGGCCCCGGCGCCGCACGAAGCCTGCGACAAAGCTCGACACCGCTGATACCGGGCAAATGCACATCGAGAAGAATCAGATCGAATCGCTGCTGGCTGCACGATGCCATGCCCTGCTCGGCATCTTCTGCCAGCCAGACTCGATGACCATCGCGCTTGAGCAATCCCTGAACCACGTCACGGTTCAACGCCACATCCTCGACCACCAGCACATCCAGGGCCGCAACCACTGGCGTCGCTGGCGGCGCCAGCACCTGTTGCTGTCCGGGGGCAAGGCTGAGTTCGAACCAGAAGCAGCTGCCCTTCCCCTCAGTACTGCGCAAACCGATCTTGCCGCCCAACTGCTCTATCAGGTGTTTGCTGATCGCCAACCCCAGGCCGGTACCGCCATAGCGCCGTGCCACGGCTTCGCTGGCCTGGGTGAAACGGTCGAAGATCTTCGCCTGCATGGCCTCGGCAATCCCTATACCGTTGTCGGTGACACTCACCCGCAGCTGTTGCTTGCCGTCTTGCTCGCCGATAACTTCGACCGCAAGGCTGACCTTGCCTTGCTCGGTAAACTTGATCGCGTTGGCCAGCAGGTTACTCAATACCTGACGCAGGAATTGCTCGGCGCCATGTTGACGTGCGGCCAGCCCCGGATCGATGTCATATTCAAGCGTGCTGGCGTTGGCAAGCGCCCTGGGTTCGAGCAGGGTCAGAACTTCGTCGCACAGCTGGCGCAGGGAGAAATCGACAGGCTCAGGATGGCTTTCGCCTTCTTCCAGGCGCGCGAAGTACAGCACCTCGTTAAGAATGGTGAGTAACCCTTCACCGGCTTTGTACAAGGCATCCAAACGTTTACTGTCCTGACTCTTCAACTCGGCGCCCCGCAGCAGTTCAGCCATGCCAAGAATGCCATTGAGGGGTGTGCGCAGTTCGTGGCTCATGGTCGCCAGAAAGCGCGACTTGGCCAGGTTCGCAGCTTCTGCCTCGTCCTTGGCGTGCATGAGGCTGGCGGTACGACGTTCGACCATTTTTTGCAGTTCATCGCGCTTGTCCTGCAACGCCAGGCGGTCAACTTCGCGCCGTTCGATATCACTGAGAATGGCTCGACGCATATCGTCCAGCGCATGCGCCACGGTGTCGATTTCATCGAAACGCGTCGAGCGACGCTTGTCCAGGCGCAACGGTTCCTGCCAGTCGCCGGCCCCCACGCGCCGGGCAAACTCGGCCATGACCTGCAGATGACGGGTGACCAAACGATAGAACAGCCACGACAAGGCCACCGCCAGGCCGCACAGAAACACACTCATCCATAACAGGCTGATGAGACCGGTGGCGAACAAGCGCCGATGCACAGCGCCCAGGTCGATGCTGACTTCAAGCTCGCCCAGGTGACGCAAAGGCCCCGAGGGTGGCTGGAAGTCGAGCGGGAATCGTTCAACACGCAGCGGCCCCGGCGGATTGGCTTCACCTTGGAGCAGGTTGAAATCGGTGCTGATCAGACGCACCCGGGCCACGTCGGAGAAGTCCACCAGACCACGCAGCTGCACACTGATCTGTTCCTGGTTGAGGTCCCACAGGCTGCGCTCCAGGCTGGCCAGGTAGCCGACGCGAATCAACGCCATGCGTGCATCGATATCACGCATCTCGCGGCGGTATTCGAAATACAACTGAACCGTACTGGCCACGACGGTAAAGCACAGACTGAACAACAGAATAAACAGCAGGAGCCGACGCAGCAGGCCATCAGGCTGCAAGCGGATCATCGCGCATCTGCCGGCAAGTTGATCATGTCACGGTAGGTTACTTCGCTCTGGTGCAGCCAGCGCTCAATCTCGCCCGCGTCAGTCATGCGTTGCAATTGCTCATCAATCTGTGCCATGTGCTGACTCAAGGGAGAATGGCGCGACACCGCAACGCGCAGGTAATCCACGCTCAGGGCTGCTGGCAGCGCCTGAATGTCCTCGGCACCGGCCAGGTGTTCGATGAACAGTTGCCCGGTGCGACGTTCCTGAATGACAAAATCGATTCGCCCGCGAATCAATTTGCCGAAGTTCTGCTGGCTGGACGACACCCATTCGATGTTCTGCTGCCGTGCAATAAACTGGTCGAACTCAGGACCGTAGCTTTCGCCAAACAACAAGCCGCCACGGTAGCCTGCCAGGTCCTGCAGGCGTTGGAATTTTACCGGCCGCTGACGGTTGACGAACACCGCGACTTCTTCGCGTAGCACCGCCACCCTGGAAAAGCGCATGCTCTGGTCGCGTTGCTCACTGTTGTAGGCCAGCACCACATCCACGCGGCCTTCGGCGGCGTCCAGCAGACAGCGCTTCCAATTACCCAGCACGACCATCTCGACCTCGTAGCCCAGGCGCCCGAACAACTCGCGCACCACGGTAGGCGCCAGCCCACGCACTTGCTTGCCGTCGCTCCAGGAAATCGGTGGATACACCGGGTAGTCGCAATAACGAATACGTTCGCCAGCCTGCAGTAGCGGTGCCAGCAACAGGGCTGCCAGGCCCCACCAGCGCAGCATGGTGCTCAGGCCGCGACGCTGGCGGTGAACAGGTAGCCGGCGCCGTGAATAGTAATGATCAGCTGTGGCTCGGCCGGGTCATCATGCAGCTTACGCCGCAGGCGCCCGACCAGCACGTCGATGGAGCGGTCGTTGGGGACCCATTCACGGTTGCGGATCTGGTCCATCAACTGGTCGCGGCTCAGGGTGTGGCCACTGTTGCGCAGGAACACGCTGAGCAACTGGAACTCGCCATGGGTGAGCAGCGTTTCGCCGCCCTGCGGATCGATCAGCCGGCGGCGATCGGTGTCTAGCGCCCAATCGGCGAACTGTTTGAGTGCATGGCTGCTGGCAGCCAGCGGTTTTGAAGCCTGGGCATGACGCACTCTGCGTACCAGGTTCTTGGCCCGTGATACCAGTTCACGGGGGTTCAGCGGCTTGATCACATAATCATCGGCACCACATTCCAGGCCGACAATACGATCGATGTCGTCGTTGCGTCCGGTGATGAGGATGATGCCGACTTCCGAGCGCACGCGCAGTTCGCGGGTCAGGGTCAGGCCGTCTTTTCCCGGCAGGCGGATATCGAGCATCACCAGGTCAACACTGTGGCTGGCGAGAAAACTGTCGGCTTGCTCGGCGGTGTCGGCGCAGTGAACGTCGTAGCCTTCCTGGGACAGGTAGGCGTGCAGCAAGTCGCGAATAAGCGGATCGTCGTCGACGACCAGTACCCGAGGCGTCATTGCGTGTTGTCTCTTTTATAGTCGTTGTTATTTAACTCGCGACAGCAGCGTACCCATTACTGAACAATCGATCAACAGCCCTCTGTCAGGGTGAAGCGCTTACGGCCGCCCGCTTGCAGACCATCGACCCAAGCCTCGCAAATCTGCACGCCTTGTTCGGGCGTGAAGGTGCCGGGATTGAGCCCGGATTCCAGCCATAGGCCGTCGAGCAAGGCGCTCAGGCTAATGGCAGCCAGTTCGGCATTGAAGGCCTGCCAACCCTCCTGTGCTCCAAGGTCAGCCAACAGGCGACCGAGTTCGTTGCGGTATTCACCGTAGGAGTGGTCGTGCACCTGGTTGATGGCCTCGGCGGTTTTCACCGCGCCCCAGAATGCCAGCCAGGCATCGAGCAGTTGCGGGTCGAGCAATTCGGCGCAGAACGATGCGCGAAAGAACGCCGACAGGCGCTCGCGAGCATTGGGTGCGGCTTGGGCCATTGCTTCGCGGATCAGCCCCATGACGCGTCCGGTAACGGCCATGTAGGCCTCCGCTACCAACTCATCCTTACCCGAATAGTGGTGACTGATCAGCCCCACCGACACACCCGCCTCGGCCGATATCTTGCGAATGGACGCGCCCTGGAAGCCATGGCGTTTCAAACATACCAGGGTTGCTTCGACCAGATTGGCCTTGCGCAACTCCGGCACCATACGGCTGTAACGGGCTTCCTGGGACATGGGCAGGTCTCGTGGGAATGGGTGTGATCGCAAGGCAGGTCCGCTCCTGCGGGTGCCCCTCGACACTGTTGAACAACTGTACAACAACTCCCACTCAGTCGCGATAGCCGGGTGCCACTCTATCGAGCAGCCTGAGCAACGCCGCCCACGCCAGTTGCATGCCATCCGGATCGCTCAACTCCCCTTGTTTGAGCACCCGGGCCGGCTCGTTGAACTGGCGCTCGGTATGGGCGCAGACCGCGTCCGAGGGCAACATAATCTCACCCGCAGCTTGCGCCGCGAGCTGGATTTCGCAGGCTTTTTCAAGGTAGTACATGCGCAGGAACGCCTGGCTGACGCTCTCACCCACGGTGAGCAGGCCGTGATTGCGCAGCATCAGTACCGACTTGTCGCCAAGGTCGTGAACCAGGCGCTGCTGCTCGTCCATGTCCAGGGCTACGCCCTCGTAGTCGTGATACGCGACCCTGCCATAGAACTCCATGGAGATCTGGTTGACCGGCAGCAGCCCGCATTTGAGCGCTGCTACCGCGCAACCTGCCTTGGTGTGCGTGTGCAGCACGCACTGGGCATCTTCCCGGGCACCATGTATGGCGCTGTGGATGACGAAGCCGGCCGGATTGACCGGATAGGCCGAAGGCTCTACGGCATTGCCCTGCAGGTCGATCTTGACCAGGTTGGAGGCGCTGATTTCATCGAACATCAAGCCATAGGGGTTGATCAAGAAATGATGCTCGGGGCCGGGAATGCGTACCGAGATATGGGTGAAGATCAAATCGGTCATGCGAAAGTGCGCGATCAGCCGGTAGCAGGCCGCCAGTTCTTCGCGCAGGCGCAATTCGTTTTCAGTCGGCGTCATTGTTGTTGTTCTCAGGTAAGGGCTGGCCAGACAATAGGGCTGGACACCTGCCGGTGTCCAGCCATCGGCATTTACTTGCTGGCCCAGGCGTTGAAGCGCTCTTCCAATTCGTCACCGTGGTCGACCCAGAACTCGACGTTCATCGCCAGGGCCCCCTCAAGGTTTTGCTTGGAGGTGGGCACCCAGTTGGCCAGCTTCGGATCCAGCTCCGCGGCTGCAACCGTATTGGTCGGCCCATAGGGGATTTCATTTACGTAACGCACTTGGGTATCAGGCTGGTTGGCGAAGGCAATCAAGCGTTTGGCCTGATCGACATGCTTGGAGCCCTTGATGATCGCCCAGTAGTCCATGCCATACAGGCTACCCGGCCAGACCAGCGCCATGGGGCTGCCCTGCTGGGCCGCGACCGCAACCCGGCCGCTGTAGGTCGAGGTCATTACCACGTCACCAGCGCTGAGCCACTGCGCCGGCTGCGCACCGGCTTCCCACCACTGGATATAAGGCTTGAGCTCAGTGAGCTTGGCAAAGGCGCGGTCGACACCTTGCTTGGTCGCCAGCACCTTGTAGACATCCTCGACCTTGACCCCGTCGGCCATTAGGGCAAATTCCAGGTTATACACCGCACGCTTGCGCAGGCCGCGCTTGCCGGGAGTTTTCTGCACGTCCCAGAAGTCGGCCCATGAGGTGGGCGCCTGAGCGAGTTTATTGCGGTCGTAGGCAATCGCCACGCTCCACACCAGTACCGCCGAGCCACATTCCTGGGCGGCATCGGGAATCAGTTGCTCGGCACGACCCATCTTTGCCCAATCGAGGTGTTCGTACATGCCCTCCTCGCAGCCGCGCATCAGGTCCGGGCCTTCGATCTGCACCAGGTCCCAGTCGACGTTGCCGGTATCGACCATCACTTTGATCCGGGCCATTTCACCGTTGTATTCACTCTGGATCAGTTTGCTGCCGTCCTGGGCACTGAATGGCTGGAAGATCGCCGCATCCTGGGCTTTTTGGCCGGCACCGCCGTAGGCGACCACGACCATGTCCGGCGCCGCCTGGGCGCTGCCAAGGCCAAAGGCGAGCAGCCAGGGTGACAGTTTGAGCAGATTCGATGTCATCGGTGATTCCTCATGCTGGTACCGCGCTGGGCGCGGTCCTTTTTCTTGTTGTTGGTGAGGTTCGCCCCAGGACTCGGGGTGCATCGAAAACTAGTCAATGGCCAGTAAAAAAACAAGTTGATTTTTTACTGCTGGTACACTTTTATAGAAAAATAAAAACTACAACCCGCTGGAGCCTGTACGCCATGTCGACCTTCAAGCACCTGTTCGAACCGCTGCACATCCGTGGCAAACGCCTGAAGAATCGCATTATGTCCAGCGGACACGACACCTCGATCCCCACCGATAACCTGGTCAACGAACGCCTGATCGCCTACCACAAGGCCCGCGCCGAAGGCGGTGTAGGCCTGATTGTGCTGCAAGTGGCCGGAGTGCACGACAGTGCGCGCTACACCTCCCATGTGTTGATGGCCACCGACGATGCCTGCATCGAGGGTTACCGTCGCCTCGCCGACACCTGCCATGCCCATGGCACCGTGGTGCTGTCGCAGATTTTTCACCCCGGCCGGGAAATCATGGAGTCCAGCGATGGCCTGCTGGCAGTGGCCTACTCCGCTTCGGCGGTGCCCAATGAACGCTTCCGGGTCATGCCGCGCGCCCTGGATCAGGCGATGATCGACGAAATCGTCCAGGGCTACGCCGATGCCGCCCACCGCCTGCACCAGGCCGGGCTCGATGGCGTGGAAGTGGTCGCCAGCCACGGTTATCTGCCCGCGCAGTTCATCAACCCTCGGGTCAACCGTCGCACCGATGGCTATAACGGCGAGCTTGAACAGCGCTTGCGCTTTGTCCGTGAAGTGATTGCTGCAGTGCGCGCCGCGACCTCGCCTGACTTCATCATCGGCCTGCGTATCAGCGCCGACGAGCGTGATGCCGAAGGCCTGAACGAAGACGAATCCTTGGCCGCGGTGCAGGCACTGCAAACGGCGTTGGACTATGTGCATATCGTCGCGGGCACTTCGGCCTCGCTCGGGGGCGCCGTGCATATCGTCCCGCCGATGGCCATCGAAGCTGCGTACCTGGCCCGTGAAGCCGGCACCTTCAAGGCCAGCCTGGCAATTCCCCTGTTCGTCACCGGGCGTATCAACCAGCCCCAGGAAGCTGAACTGATTCTTGCCCGTGGCCAGGCCGATGTCTGCGGCATGACCCGCGCACTCATCTGCGACCCGCAGATGCCGAACAAGACCGACAGCGGCCATGCCGAGGATGTTCGCGCCTGCATTGCCTGCAACCAGGCCTGTATCGGCCACTTTCACCGCGGCCTGCCGATTTCCTGCATTCAGCACCCGGAAACCGGGCGGGAACAGCAATTCGGTCAACTGCAAACTGCGCCAATGCGCAAACGCGTGATGGTTGCCGGGGGTGGCCCGGCTGGCATGAAGGCCGCCGCGGTGGCCGCCGCCCGTGGGCATGCAGTCACCCTGTACGAAGCCAGTGCGCAATTGGGCGGCCAGGTGCAATTGGCGCAATTGCTGCCGCGACGCGCCGAATTCGGCGGCGCCAGCACCAACCTGCAACGGGAGATGCAACTGGCCGGTGTCGAGGTGCTACGCAACACCCGCGTGGATCGTGCCCTGGTTGAGCGTGAAAAACCGGATGTGGTAATCGTTGCTACCGGTGCCGAACCCTACTGGCCGGCCTTCGAGCGCGGTGGTGAACTGCAGGTGGTCGACGCCTGGCAGGTGCTGCGTGATGAAGTCAGCCTTGGCCGCTCAGTGCTGGTGGTGGACTGGCGCTGTGACTGGATCGGCCCTGGCATCGCCGAACGCCTGGTACGTGCCGGGCATCAGGTGCAGTTGGCCGTCAATGGCACGCACTGCGGCGAAAGCCTGCCGCTGTACGTGCGCGACCAGATGGCCGGAGAGCTACATAAACTCGGCATTGCCATCACCCCTTACGCCCGCCTCTACGGATGCGATGACAACACTGTGTACCTGCAACACACCGCCAGCGGCGAGCCGATGATCTTCGAGAACATCGATACCCTGGTGCTGTGCCAGGGTCATCAGCCGGTCGATACCTTGGTCGACGAGCTTGAAGGTCTGGTGGAAGTGAAGCGTATCGGTGACTGCCTGGCCCCGCGCACTGCCGAAGAGGCCATTTACGAAGGATTGAAGGTCGCCTGGACGCTCTGAGCCTGTTTATACTCCGGGGCTTTGCAGCGTGCGGTTCGGAGCACCCCATGAGCAACAGCAGCAAGATGCCGCACGCCAGCGCCGTCCCCCATCAGGATGGCACTGGTGCCCCGCAGTTTCTCGGCACCCGCATTCGCGGCCTGCGTAAACGCCGGGGCATGACCCTGGCAGAGTTGGCCCGGCAGAGCGAGTTGACCGCAGGCTACATCAGCCAGCTTGAACGCAATTTGTCCTACCCTTCGATTCCGGCGCTGTTCAACATCGCCCGCAGCCTGGGCGTGACCATTCAGTGGTTTTTTGCCAGCGAGACCAGCACCGACCCGCAGGACAACGGCTATGTCGTGCGCAAAAACAGCCGCCTGAGCGTGCATTATGAAGATGGCATTGTTGATCAGTTGCTGACCCCGCAGCCCAACCGCGAGCTGGAAATGCTCCACTCGCGCTTCCCGCCTGGCACCTACAGCCAACAAAGCTACAGCCATGATGGCGAAGAAGCCGGCTACCTGCTGTCCGGCAGTTTCGAGCTTTGGGTGGGTGAGCGTTACTTCCAGCTCAACGAAGGCGACAGTTTCAGCTACTCCAGCCAGGAGCCGCACCGTTACGGCAACCCAGGCGAAGTCGATGCTGTGGTGATCTGGGTGATCACACCACCCACTTTCTGAATCCAACGACAAGAACAACAAAGGCTTGCCATGAACAACCTGATAATTCACGACCTGAACAACGGCTTGTTGACCCTGACCTTCAATCGGCCAGACAAGCTCAATGCCATGAACAGTGCAATGTATACCCAACTGGCCGACCTGCTGTTGGCGGCGGATGAAGACCCACGGGTAGACGTCATCATCATCACCGGTGGTGCCCAGTGCTTCAGCGCAGGCAATGACCTCAAGGACTTTCTCGACAACCCACCCAGCGACATGGACAGCCCGGTGTTTCGCCTGATGCGCATTGTCATGGCACTGGACAAGCCGTTGATTGCCGCAGTTTCCGGGGCTGCCATTGGTATCGGCACTACCCTGCTGCTGCATTGCGACCAGGTGCTGGTCAGCCGTACAGCCAAACTGCGCATGCCGTTTGTACCCCTGGGATTATGCCCGGAATTCGGTTCCAGCCTGTTGCTGCCACGACTGCTTGGCCATGCCCGCGCTGCGCGGTTGTTGTTGTGCAATGAGTTGCTCAATGGTGAGCAAGCGCTGCAATGGGGGCTGGCCAATGAGCTGCATGACGACGGCGAGCAATGCCTGAACGCTGCCGTACAATTGGCCCAGCGCCTGCAAAGCCTGCCGCAGGAAGCGTTGCGGGTCAGCAAACGCTTACTCAAGGACACACACCGCCAAGAACTGGATGCCTGCGTACGCCGCGAAGGCCTGCTGTTCATCGAGCGTTTGCACACCCCGCAAGCCCAGGCTGCACTGCGTGCGCTGGTCAAGGACTGAGCCTGCCGGTCTAGAGGTGGAAGTTCGCTTGCCCCGCACTCAGCAGCGTTTCACAGGCACCTCGACCACCAACCGCACCTCGTCATAACTGCCATCAAACTGGCCGACCTCGGCGCAGCGGTTATAGACGAGGGGGCCGCGACCAAGATGTGGAAATCGCCACCGAAGCGGCGTTTCTCGACGGTGGCAGCAACACCGTGGTCGCCCAAGTGGTACGCAAAGGCGCTGGCAGGGAGCTGGAAAACGACGCCACCAAACTGAGCACGGAGGACGTCAAGCCGGTACTCGACAGTTGGGCCACCGACATGCGCCACAGCTTCGTCAAGTTCAACAACGAAGTGCGCTAGTCACTCAACTTACTGTCTATGACAATGCTGCCACTGAGCAGCTTGTGCACTGGACAGGCATTGGCGATTCCCAGCAAACGCTCACGCTGCGCCGCATCGAGATCACCGTGTAGCTCAATGACACGTTTGATTTCGGTGCGCATGGGCGTGGTTTTCTCTTCTTTGACAATATCCAGTTGCACATGCACATGCTGCAGCGGCCACTCCTTGCGCTTGGCATACATCGACAGTGTAATCGCAGTGCATGCACCCAGCGCCGAGAGGAGCAACTGATGAGGGTTGGGGCCAGTATCGTGGCCACCAAGCGCCTGATTTTCATCCGCCAGCCACTGATGGGCACCAGCAGACAGGTTGACGGTGTAGGGAATCTCACCCAGCTCGGCGTGGACGGTCGAATCGCTCATCTGCAGCAGCTTCCTTTGCGGTGCCCAAGCCAAAAGGGCCTGGCGCGAGAGTGTTAACACTAGCGTCGCAGCGTAAGCATGGGAAGGGCCGTTTCAGTCCAAACATGACTCAGAACAGGCACTGGTCAATCGCGGCGCAGACTGGCTTCAGCATTCGACAAAAGCCACGGCCAAGCCACCACGCGAGGTTTCCTTGTAGTTGGCATGCATATCCGCCCCTGTATCACGCATGGTTCGAATAACCCGGTCCAAGGAAATGAAGTGCTCACCATCACCGCGCAACGCCATCTGCACAGCGTTGATGGCCTTGACCGCAGCAATCGCATTACGCTCGATACACGGCACCTGAACCAGCCCGCCGACTGGGTCACAGGTCAGACCCAAATTATGCTCCAGCGCGATTTCCGCTGCGTTTTCCAGCTGCATCGGCGTGGCCCCCAGCACCTCGGCAAGCCCTGCTGCAGCCATGGAGCACGCAGACCCCACCTCCCCCTGACAACCCACTTCAGCACCGGATATCGATGCATTCTTTTTGCACAGGATCCCCACGGCAGCAGCACTGAGCAGGAAGTCGACCACATCGCTGTCGCAGGCATCGGGGTTGAACTTCATGTAATAGTGCAGCACCGCCGGAATGATCCCGGCCGCACCATTGGTAGGTGCAGTCACCATCCGCCCGCCGGCAGCGTTCTCTTCGTTGACCGCCAAGGCAAACAGGTTGACCCACTCCAGCGCCCCCAACGTCGAACCGATCACATTCGGCTTGCCCAACTCCTGCAGGCTACGGTGCAGCTTGGCAGCGCGACGCTTGACCTTAAGCCCACCCGGCAGAACGCCCTCGTTGCGCAGGCCATTGTCGACGCACTCGCGCATAACCCGCCAGAGTTCGAGCAGGCCGCTGCGAACGTCAGCCTCCGTACGCCAGGCTCGTTCATTGGCCATCATCAGTTCACTGACGCGCAACTTGTGCTGTTTACATAACGCCAGCAGCTGTGCTGCGCTGCTGAAGTCATAGGGCAACTGCACCGACTGATCTACATTGCCATCACCGCTGGCCAACTGCCCCGCTTCGACAATAAATCCACCGCCCACCGAGTAATAGGTTTGCTGCAGCAACAGTTTGCTTGCACTGCTGGCTTCCAGGGTCATGGCATTGGGGTGGTATGGCAGGCTTTCATCGAGCAGCAACAAGTCACGATCACACGCGAAGGCAACCGGGTGACGGCCATCGAGTTGCAGTACCTGAGTGTCGAGCAACTGCTTGATCAGCGGCTCAATGCGCTGCGGTTCGATCTGGTCGGGCCACTCACCCATCAAGCCAAGCAAAGTAGCGCGGTCGGTAGCGTGGCCCACCCCGGTAGCCGAAAGCGAGCCGTACAAACGAACCTCTACGCGACTGACCTGCTCCAACAGCCCCTGCTCGCGCAACGTTTGTGCGAAGGTCGCCGCCGCCCGCATCGGGCCCACGGTATGAGAGCTCGATGGCCCGATACCCACCTTGAAAAGATCGAAAACACTGATAGCCATACTAATGCCTGCACGCTCAAGCGACGAATGCCATGCTGAGGTGGTGTGAAAAAATTGAAGGGTGTCGCGAAGTTGCGCGATACTGCCCGGACTCGATGGCATTGACCAACGAAAATTCCTAAGCAAGCCTTTAGCAGAACTAAACGATGAGACGACAAATGAATGGCCAGATGTATGTCTGGCTGAACGTGTTTTCCTGTGCCGCGCGCCACCTGTCGTTCACCCGCTGCGCCGAAGAGCTGCACATCACGCCGGGGGCGGTCAGCCAGCAGATTCGTCAATTGGAGGAGCGCCTGGGCTTTCGTTTGTTTCTGCGTCGGGCCCGCGGTGTTGAGCTAAGTGCCGAAGGCCAGCGCCTGGCGCTGACGGTCCGCGAAGCCTATGGCAGCATCGACGCGGAACTGGTGCGCTTGGACGCTGGCGAAATCCGTGGCACTTTGCGCCTGCGCTCGATCCCATCGTTTCTGGCCAAGTGGCTGACGCCGCGCCTGCCACGCCTGCAGCAACGCTATCCAGATATTCAACTGCGCCTGGTTGCCGAGGACAGTAGCCAGGCCTTGCATGAAGGCGATTTCGACCTGGCCATCGACCTCAATGACGGTAGCTACCCCGGCATGCATTCAACGCCGCTGCTCGATGAGCAGATCTTCCCGGTCTGCTCGCCGGCACTGCTGCGGGGCCGCCCGCCCCTGCATGGCCCGAACGATCTGGTGCATTATCCATTGCTGCACGACATCACCGCCTGGCGCGGCAGTTCGGAGTACGCCGAGTGGGAATTTTACCTGGAGGGTATTGGCGCAAGTGGTCTGGACGTACGCCGTGGGCATACGTTCAACCGTAATCACCTGACCATTGAAGCCGCCATTGCCGGAATCGGCGTGGCCATCGCCCGGCGTACGCTGCTCAATGACGAACTGGAGCGCGGCACATTGATCGTACCGTTCGGCCTGCCGGTGGCCAATCACAAGCGCTATGTATTGCTGTATCCGCCCGGTGGCCTGGCGCATCCAAGCGCCCGGGCGGTACATGACTGGCTGGTTGAGGAATCCGCAAACTTCCGTGCCCTGCATGCTCAGGTGCTGTAGCCAGTCGTGAGCTCTACCCTGCTCACTCAAGCCCTGGGTGTGCTTGCCCAAACAGAGACTGGATGCTTAAGTTGATTAAGTCGAGGCGCTGTCGATCGAGGGCGCGTGCTTGTCTTGCGCCTCGACTGCCACACTTACTCTAAGAATCCAGGGGCTAAACACGATGTGGAAGAGACCATACTTATTACATATCACTGTCCTTCTTGCTGTTTCGCTTTTACTTGTTCCGAAAATCATCCTGATAGAATTTTTCTCTTATCGCTGGATTGATACTGGGGCGGCCAGTATCTTTTTATTCCTATTGCAAGATGTGCTGTTGGCGGCGGTCATTTACGTTGCCGCCGTCACCTTGATAAAAAGAAACAAATACTATTTCTTTGCAGTCAGCCTTTTCACGGGCGTCGTACTCTTGGGCCTGTTAGTGGACATGCGCGTGCGCCAGCTTTGGCTTAAACCTCTAGACCTGCAGCTTATACAATACAGTCTGGAAAACTCGAGCAACCTACTCTCGGGTGCTGAAATATTCTTCAAACAGTCTTCAGGCTTTGGCTATACCTTCCGATTCATCCTGTTCGTTGTTTTTCTTGCCTACCTCGGCAGCTGGAGTCTCGTCGGCCTTGCGACGTATAAGCTACAACGGAACTCGAGCGCTACCCCCGCGAAGAAAGGTCACTACGCAACTGCTTTTGCAGCGCTTCTGGTCAGCCTGTTCTTGTGGTCAATTTATGCCGGTGATGTGCGCTACGACCTGAACAAGAATATTCTGGTCAACCCGTTGGTTGCGACACTCAGAAGCAGCATATCCCTGACTGCCAACCCGCATAAAACCCTGCCCGCGTTCGAACAGCCCGCGTACCCGTTATCCGCAATTAATGCAGTGCAAAAACTGCATACCCAGCCCATGCCAGAATTCAAGAACCTCGTGTATATCGTGCTGGAGTCAGTGCGCTGGAACAGCATTTTTGGCCCGGGCGTTAAAACCGCTGAACAATACCCGACCTTCGAAAAACTCTCTCAGGAAGGGATGCTGTTTAAATCATATGTATCAGTGCCTCACTCCTCCAAGGGCTATTATTCGATCTTCACCGGACTCCACGCCTACCCGGACATTGAGATCAAAGAGGCCATGCACCTCTATCAACCGAGCATCATCCACGAACTGAAAAAGCAAAAAAACATGGAGTCCGTTGCCTTCAGCTCCCTGTTTCTTCAGTTTGAGAACATGGATGGCTTTCTGTCATCGATCGGTGTTCCGAACGCCCATGCGGTCGCCGACATGATTCCGAACAAAACCGACGCACAAAACAACAACAGCTTCGGTGAAAGCGACGAATATCTGTTCTCCCCCAGTGCTGCGCACCTGGCTGATATCAACAAGCAAGGCAAAGGTTTTGTCGCACTTTATTTCCCGATGGCAGCCCACTACCCATACAACTGCAGCAACGACCCAACGCCCCAGGCAGCGATTGGCCAATACGAAACCTGCATAGCAAAAACAGACACCCTGTTGGGTGACATGCTGGATACCTTCGATCAGGCTGGTATTCTCGACTCGACCCTGTTTGTGCTAGTCGGTGACCACGGCGAGTCGTTTGGCGAACACGGCGTATTCATTCACAACTCTTCAATGCATGAAGAAGAAGTTACCGTACCGTTGATCTTCTGGGCCAAAGGCAATGTCCTGCCCAAGAACACTTCGAGCACCAGTCACCAGGTGGATATCGCCCCGACCATTGCCGACTTTTTTGGCCTGACCGATGCTGCTATCAATGTCCAAGGCGTCAGCTTGCTGAGGGCGCAAGAGAAGCGCGCGTACTTCATGTCCACGTTCTTCGACCAGCTGTCCTCCGCGCTGGTCGAGCATCCGTACAAATACATCTACGAGTACAGCTCAGACACCATCACCAAGTACAACATCGAGGTCGATCCGCACGAAAAGGTCCCACACCCGGTGGTAGGCGACGAGTTCACCGCGATCAAAAACCGCTTGCTATCGTACAACCTGTACCAGAAATCGATGTTTGAAAAGGCGCCTGAGCAACCTGAATGACATGGCCCTGCACTGTGACGATAAGGTCCACCCCATTGTGGATCTTATCCAGGCCCTGCGCCTGGACGCGCAGAGGGCCGGTAGGAATCATCGACGCACTAGTAAGCCTGCTTGCCGGTGAAGGCGTTCAGGGTCCGTACCAGAATCACGAAATCCAGCCACAACGACCAGTTGTTGATGTACTCGATATCCGAGTCGACCCGCTGGATCATCTGCTCGATTTCCTTGGTTTCGCCTCTGAACCCACGAACCTGGGCGAGCCCGGTCATGCCCGGCTTGATGTTGTGCCGGGCAAAGTAGTCAACGATGTCCTGGGAGTACTGGGTATCGTGCTGCAGCGCGTGGGGGCGCGGCCCTACCAGTGACATTTCACCCATCAGTACGTTGAACAGCTGGGGTAGCTCGTCAAGGCTGGTGCGGCGAATAAAAGCTCCAACCCTGGTCAGCCGCGAATCATTCTTCTGCGCCTGTTTGACCTCTCCATTTTCCTGATGGACAAACATGCTTCTGAACTTCCAGATACGGAAGGATTCCCCTGTCCAGCCCATGCGTTCCTGGCGGAAGAACACCGGCCCCGGGCTATCGAGTTTGATACACGCGGCAATGGCCAGCAGCACAGGCGATGCCATCAGCAGGATGAGTGCCGCCAGCACCTTGTCCTCGAGGTTCTTCAAAAACAGGCTGGTGCCCGTCAGCGGCGTTTCGGACAACGTCAGCACCGGTATTCCGGAGATTTCACGCACGCTGTGATTGATCAAGCGCAGCGAAAAGATGTCGGGCACCCAATTGACTGCGATGCATTTGTCGAGCAGTTTCAGATAAACGTCATTGATAACTGCCGAGCCACTTAACGGCGTTACCAGGTACACGGTTCTAATCGCATGTTGGACGACAATGTCATCAAGATCAGCAATATGCCCCAATACCGACAATCGCTGCTTTCCCTCCGCATTCATCTTTGTATTATCTTCGCCCTCACCCACCAGAACACAGCCAACAACGCGTTCACCAAACCAGGGATTATTACTTATTTTTAAGTGCAGAAAATTCGCCAAATCGCCAGCGCCAATAATCAGCGCGTTCTCCTGCCGATAGGAATGCGCCAAAAACTTCTTTTGCACCTCACGTACAACAAAGTGCAGAAGCAGCTGAACAAAATAGCCAATGACAAACAACTCACCCACCAGCATTCGTGAATACTTCTCACTTTGCTTGGTAAGAAAGGCCATGACCACAAGAAAACAAAAGGTTGCCGACCATGCCTTGAAAAGCCTGAAGGCTTTAATGGAAAGCCCGACATTGCTGCGATAAATGGCGTAATGGTCATAGATGACGGCCAATGCGCCAATCAACAACAGCAGCATGATGACGTAGTCAGAGGTTATATATCCGATCTGGTCATAGATCAGGTACCAGGCCACACCGGTCACCGCCACGCCGTCGAGGCCCGCTTGAATGGCGTTACTGACACTGCTTCTTCGTTGGAGCAATGAGCGGCTACTTCTGGGCTCGAAAACCATTATCAAACCTCAATGACGTGAGATGCCTAACGCTTTTCAACAACCAAAGAAATACTAAAAACCAAGTGCGGTTTTATTAGAAAAATTAATAATTATAAAACTGCTCTTTCGCCGCCAAACCTTTCTCGACCATGAAGGAGCGTTTGATATCACTGTAGCAGCACATTGCTGATCTCGCGGGCTGATTCTGCCTTGCCAAGCGCTTTTATCCAGTCCCGCAATCGTAGATAACCAGCCGCCCTAGAAAAGCCTGGGTGCGCGTCGATCATCCTTCATCGCCGCTTTTGTGCAAAAAAGCATACGCAGCAGAAACACTGGGTTGCCGACCACATAGCGCATGAACAAACGCTTGGGCTCGCGCAACAAACGGAAGACCCACTCGCCGCCCACTTTACGAAGCCAATGCGGTGCCCGGGTGACCTTGCCACCAAGAAAATCCAGAATCGCGCCGCCACACACGATCAAGCAAGGCACACCTACCGCCGTCAACCGCGCCGCAACGACTTCCTGCCGGGGCATGCCCATGCCCAATACAATCAACTGCGGCTGCAGGTGCCGAGCCAGATAGAGGTAGGTGTCCACCTCGGCAAACCCATGATGAACCGATACAACCTCCACGCCGAATTGGCTTTCGCAGCGCTGCACTGCCTGGTTCAAAAATGGCTCTTCCGTGCCCCAGAACGCGACACGTCGGCCCTTGAATGCCGTGAGTAATTCTGGGATGAAGTCGGTGCCGTTCATGTTCAAGCCGGGGTCCAGGCCCAGGCGCCTGAACAGTATTGCCATGCCGATACCATCGCGTAACAACACATCGGCGGCTGAAAGAACGTTGGTGTAGTCGGCATGATCTGCTACCAGGTTCATGGCATGGGCATTGACGAAGCCAAGCACTGTCGGCACCTCGGGGTCGGCCAGGGCTTGAAGCAGTCCTTGCTTGTCTCCAGGATCACGGACCACCCGAAGCTTACCGATAATCCTTTTCCAGCTTTTCTGCGCGGTCTCGGTCATTAGCTGTCATCCCGTTTTGAGCGCACCCATTCAACTTGGCGCTTGATCAGAAAGCCCAGGTACAACGGTATTTTTCTTGCCGCATAGAACGGCGCATACAACAGCACTGAAAAGGCGATGACTTCGCGAGAAAACCGGCTCCACGCCAACAGAACCGCAGCACCCAGCATGACTATCGCGGCCGTCGCGATAAGCGCCGGGGCCAGTACATCGAAAAGCGCGAATGCCAACCACGAGACGCTGAAGATAGCCACCAACGCCAGCACCAACAACGCGAGCGGCGGCACCATCAGGTCGACGGTCATGGCCAGCAGGTTCCAATTGCGCCGGGCAATAGACTGCAGGATCAATCTTGGCGCATCGCCCAGAAGCATACCCAGGTGGCCATGCTCCCAACGCGTACGCTGAGAGGTCAGGCCTTCATCGCTGCCTGGAAAGTAGCTGGTTACCTGTGCGGCAGGACAAAACAACGGCGGCTTGCCGTTCTGGCAAAAATCTACGCCCATTTTTATGTCCTCCACCAGATGACCGTTGGCCAAGTCGATCAGCGCCAGATCCTCCCAGGCGATCGCCATTCCCGCGCCCATCAGTTGACAGGGCAAGCCAACGCGCGCCGAACCACGCGGCCGCACCAGGTTTTTCACCCTCCAGGCAAACTCGGCAACCTGAACCTTAAGACTGGCGCCCGCCGGCGCGCGGGTCAGATACAGCGCCTGCGTCGGCCGACCAGTGCCGGCGCAACTGCGGGCCAGAAGATCGATGGCACCTTCACCTACCTCACAATCGGCATCGACTATGATCACCACCTGCGGCGGCGTCTCGGCCAAATGGCGCACGCCAAAATCCAACGCATACCCCTTGCCCCGACGCAGTGCGTCCTGACGCTCAACCACCTGCGCTCCCGCTGAACGGGCCAGCGCGGCGGTGTCATCCGTGCAGTTGTCGGCAACCACCAGCAATTGATCGCCTTCCTGCAACTGACCGTGAATGCTTTCAAGGGCCTTGAGTATGATTGCCGACTCGTTGTGCGCAGGCACCAAAACCGCTATACGCGGCCGTGAACGGCTCAATTGCGCGGCAGGTGGCCCAGGCAGACAGGCGAGCAGAACCTGCGCGAACAGCACCAACACCGGCAACAGAGCAAGAATCGCCAATGCCCCCAAGAACCCGCCAAGCAACCCAGTCAATAACGTAATCATGCATAAGCCTTGAAGTAACTGAGCAACTTTGCCGCTTCGGTATCGATATCATGCCGCTGCAGCACGCGCTGATAAGCCGCGTCACCCATTCGTTGCAATACCTCGACAGGTTGCGCAATGCAGTCCGCCATCGCAGCAGCCAATTCGTCTACAGCGCCTGCAGGAAACAGCCAGCCATTCTCGCCGTGGCGAACCAGTTCGGGAATCCCGGCGACATAGGTAGTGAGTACCGGCCGGCGTAACGCCATGGCCTCCATGATCACCACCGGCAAGCCCTCGGCGAAGCTGGGCAGCACCAAGGCACGGGCGGCAAGCATTTCTTCGCGGACCTGAGCGCTACTGATCCACCCGGTTATGCGTATATGCGCCTGCAAATCATGTTCAGCGATCAGGGCTTCGATCTGCCCACGCATTTCCCCATCGCCAGCCAGAACGATCTCGAATGCCAACGACTGTGCAGCCAGTATCCGCGCAGCCTCCAGTAGAAAAAGCTGGCCCTTCTGTTCGCACAAGCGGCCTACGCAAACCAGGCGCGGCACTGACGGCGCCGCAACCGCAGAAATCTGGTGAAACGCGGGCTCAAGACCGCAATGCACCACCTTCACTTTTTCCCAGTGCCGGTGCGCTACCCAGCGAAACAGCTGGCTGCGCCCGAATGAGCTTACGGCGGCTACAAAGGCTGCGCGTCGAACCTTCTCGCCCAAGTGGAGGAACTGCGGTTTGTCGAACTCCTCCGGCCCATGCACGGTAAAACTGTAGGCAGGCCCGCCAAGCGCATTTGCCAACATGACCACCTCGGTGGAGTTGGTGCCGAAATGCGCATGCACGTGTTCGACGCCATCAGCCTGCAACCATTGCAGCAGGCGACACGCCTCGGCCAGGTAGACCAGATGATAAGGCCAGGCGCGATCGGCACGCAGGCCCATGCGCAGGGCCAGCCACAAGGTCAAAAAAAATCGTTGCGGTCGACTGCGCAACACCTGCAGTACTGGCTTTAGCAGCCCTTTGACGCCTTCTTGCAGAACGTAACGGGTTTTATCGCGCTCACTGATATCTTCGGCGTCCTGCAGGTCAGCGTCCCAACCACGCAAGGCAATGCGTTGAACCTCGACTTCCAGGCGTTCCAACGCCAGGATTTCGCGTCGAATGAAGCTATGGCTGACTTTGGGATACTGATTGATGAAATATGCAATGCGCATTAGGTACCCGAATAAATGCTCGCGTTAGGGACAGAACTCACTTGTACTCAATCAATGCCGGCTTGGCGCTACTGTATCTGTTCAACAGGAACTTGAGTTGGCCGAGCACCTCGGGAAACTTTCCAAGCACCAGGAACACTGCCTGCAGCCAATTTTCCCGTGCAGATCGACTGCCGCGGCGTGCCAGCCGTACAGCCTGTAGTGGGTAGATCAACAGTAGAAGCAGCCCCCAGCCGCCGAGCAGTACACTCGCCAGGATGATAGCCAGCGGTACACCGAGCCCCCAGATCCAGGCACGGCGCGATTCGCGCTGCCAATGCAGTTCTGGTGCTGCCCCATGCAGGAAAGTGCCCTCGGCAAAGGCATAGCCGGTGCGCATGCTACGTCGCCACCACTGGCTGAAACGAGTCATGGCGGCATCGTGCAGGGTCATCTCAGCGGCCAGCCGCCAGATTTTCCAGCCGTTTGCGCGCAGGCGTACGCACAACTCCGGCTCTTCCCCGGCGATCAAGTCCGGACGATACCCACCCATCGCGGCGAAGGCATCGGCACGCATCAGCGCGTCACCACCGCAGGCCTTGGCCTGCCCGGTGGGCGTGTCCCATTCCAGGTCGCACAGCAAGTTGTACACCGAACGTTGCGGGAAACGCTCGCGACGGCGCCCACACACCACCGCTACCTCGGGGTGAGCGTCGAGAAAGGCCTGGGCATTGGCCAGCCAGCCGGCATCGACCTCGCAATCGCCATCGACAAATTGCACATGGCGCATCGCTGGCAACAGCCGTTGCAAGCAGGCAAATCCTTCGTTGCGAGCGCGTGCGGCAGTGAAAGGAACGCTCAGGTCCAGCGACAGCACCTGCACCCCGCGCGCCAGCGCCATTTGCACCGAGCCATCGGTCGAACCGGAGTCGACATAGACAATTTTGTCCGCCCCTCCCCGCAACGACGCCAGGCAACGCTCAAGGCGCTGGCCTTCGTTGCGACCGATAACTACAACACCAATACCTGTCAGCATGCGCCCCACCTAAGGACTTCAACAAAACAACCGTTCTAGCGTGCTGCACATCGGTTGAATCATGTGTATTCCATGTCTTCTGCGTGTTTTCTACTTTTTATAGTTGCCGGTACTCCCACAGCCAGGGAGTTATCCGGTACATCCATCAACACTACTGCGTTCGAGCCAATCACCACGTTATTGCCAATGCGTATGTTGCCGAGCACTTTGGCACCCGCGCCAATATCCACGTTGTTACCGAACACCGGCGCCGTCGGCTCGTTTACATTCTTCAAGCCGACCACCACACCGTTTCGGATACGGCAATCATCGCCAAATTGGGCGTAGCCGCTGATGATGATTCCGCCGAAATGGTCGATGACAAAATTGCGCCCGATGACCGCTTCGCACGGCAGCTCTACCCCAGTAAGTATTTGTACAAACTTGAAGAGCACCTTGTAGACAAAGGAGCAGAGCTTTCTCAGTAACGCCGGACGCAGGCTGTAGCGCCAGCGTCCAAACCGGTACACCAACAGCACCCAGAATCCCTGAGCCCCCCAGTCACCTCCATGTGCACGCAAGTCCGCACGTATATTTTCAAACATGACTTCACCTACCGTGTGGGTTGGCTCGCAAACCGGGTATCGAACAGCAGCGACCAGGTGGCGCGGGTATGCCGCCAGCACGACTTGATGGCCGCCCAACCCCGTCCTTTCAACAACGCCTTGAGCGCCAGGAGCAGATCGCCCAGGTTTACCAGGAACATGTGCAAGGCCAGCCCGAGCACGCCGTGATGCTTGCGAAAATACAGAAGCTCGCTTTCGATCTGATAGGTCGATAGCTGGCGACTGGCAGCCTCAAGCTCAGCAACCGACTTTGAGCTTTCACCGCCTATATGCACGACCGTGGTATGCGGGTAGAACACCACCTTCCAACCCGCTTCCTTGACTCGCTTGCAGTGGTCGACTTCCTCGAAGTACAGAAAGTAGCGGGGATCGAATAGACCCACCTGCTCGAGCACTTCCCGGCGAACCAGGTAGAAGCAGCCCGGCAGCCAGTCGCACTCCCGGACCGAATCATGTTCCCAGCTCATCTCATCGACCATTTTCAGCCCTGGGAAAAAGCGCCCGAGGCCGGTCCGCGAGACGAAGATGTTCAACGGTGTCGGAAAGTAGCGACAACTGGGTTGCAGGTCTCCCTCGCGCCCCTCCAGGCGCACGCCAAGAACGCCGCACTCCGGGTGGGCGTCCATGTACTCGACGGTTTTGCGCAGTGTGTCGGATGCAACGAAAGCATCGGTGTTGAGCAGCAGGGCATATTTGCCCTGCAGGTGCTCGAGCAGTTGGTTGTTGGCACGCCCGAAACCGACATTTTTCTCATTGCTGAGCACCAATGCCTCCGGGCATACCTTGGCCAGGCACTCAAGCGAGTTGTCGACCGAGGCGTTGTCCACCACCAGATAACTCGCCAGCTGCTCACTATCAGCCCGGCGCAGCGCGTCAAACATGGGCTGCAGCAACCCCGCGGTATTGAAGTTGACTACCAGCACATCGACGGGCTTTTTATCCATTACTACCTTCCCCGAAAAAGTACTGCCTGCGCTGAGCCGCCAGTGTCGGTTCAAGCGCTGGGTCGTAGGCACCTTGGCGTTGCTTCACCAGATCGATCCACGGATAGGCAGCGCAGCGTTCTTCAACCCGCCTGATCAGCTCCTCGGTCGAGCAGATGACCTTTGCCGGGTTGCCGCCAACGACCGTGCCCGGTGGCACATCCTTGGTAACCACGGCTCCTGCTGCAACGATTGAATCAGGCCCGATGGTCACCCGTGGCATGACAATCGCACCGTGCCCGATAAAGCAGTTGTCATGAATATCAATATAGCCGACCGAATCGAGTTGCTTGCCGTAGCAGACCTCAATCAGTGCAACCACACCGTCGTGACCGATCAGGGTACAGTCCGAGAGGCCGACGTTACTGCCAATTCGCACAAGCGTCGGGTCGGTCACGTTGCAGCCACAATTGATATGTACGTTGGTACCGACTGAGTGAAATTTCCCCCATCGAGTCAGGAACTCTCCCCATTCTCGCCCATTCGGTTTGCAGAACTTTTTGTACGTTGAGCCTCCTCGCCCGGTTGAAATGACATAATGCGTCAAAGCCTTCCTTACCCATCTGAACATTCTGCGACCCTCGCAAATGAAGCGATTTTGGACCGTCCCTGAGTCGAATTCGGTCTCGTTCTTGTTGGTACTGACCGAACTGCGCTCACCTACTTGCTACTGCTTTGTTGCCTTCAGCCCTAGCTGATTTGCTCTCGTTCAAGAAACTCCACTGCTCGCCAAGCTCATTTTGTCATTCAGGTGATCCGCCAGCCTGAGCGCGAATTGCAGCAGCGGCATGGTCGGGTTGGATGCACCACCGGTAGCAAAAATGCTGCTTCCTGCGACGTACAGATTGTCAGTGCCAAAGACCTTGCAGTTTTCATCGACAACACCGAATTCCGGCGTCGCTGCCATCCGCGTGGTGCCCATGTGGTGGGCGTGCGGCGACAACTTCAAGTCCACCGCGGTGTCGTACACATAGCTGTTGAGCTTGACGAAACCGAGCCCGACCTCGGCAAACTTCTTTGCCATTTCACCGCCAATGCACTTGATTGTGCGTCGGTCATCGTCACTCAGTACCCAATTGACATTAACCTTGGCCACACCCAATCGGTCTTTTTCGTCGAGCAGCGAGATGCGGCTCTGGGCATTGGGAAACTGTTCGATCATCGTGGTAATCACGCCGTCCCCTGGGCAGCTGAATTTGGCAATGAATTCGATTTTGCTGGCTACCCCCATTTCACAGGCGAGCGTTTCGAGAAAGCGTTTCACTTCAGCGGTTCGACCGTAGGTTCTGACTTCCGACAGAACCGTGGTGGAGACATTGCCCTTGCCGGAATGATATTCAGCAATGAAAGCATCGGTGGTGTAGTACTCACGAGGCTCGGTGCCTTGGCCCTCTTTCAAGATGAAGGTACCCATGTCGATGTTCAGGTGTTCCATGAAACACCGCCCCACCAGCCCTCCTTTGTTCACTACACCCGCGACCGACAGCGACTCGCTGTTGAGCAATTGCCGGGCGTTTTCAATGGCGCCCATCGCCAGGACAAAGTTGCTCGCCACCAGGCGTTCGCGATTGAGTTGGTAGTCAGACACCACCACCGCTGCCAAGCGTCCCGAATCCTGTTCGAACTCCAGGTCAACGCAGTTGCAGTTGATGAAGACATCCAGCCCCTCGGTTTCATTGAGCGCCTGTGCATACTTTTGCGCAAAGCGCGTCGGTGGGCTGAGCAGGAAGCGATCAGCGTCAAACTCGCCGCCTTTCAAGCCCATATTTTCAGCCCGAAACTGTGCCCCTTGGGGAAGGTCGACGATGCTCATGGCCGCGGGCAGGTAGCGGTCGATCTGCTCAAAGGGGATCGGCCAGCCCGGCAACCCGCCCGCTGGGGCGACAACAAAATCGGAAGGTTCGAAAGGACGGCATCGACCCGCCCAGTGGTTGGAGGTGCCACCTAGATAGCGCAACCGAGTTCCGTCGGGGTACAGCTCAAGCCCGGTCGAGGTGCATTGGTAAAAATCCTGCGAGCGCGATGAAAACTCGTGCCCGCCACCCTCGATAAGCACCACGCTCCTACCGGCGCCAACCAGTTGCAACGCCAGGGTGATACCGGCAGGGCCGGCGCCAACAATGCAAAAATCATAGGCCTCGCGCAGGGTCTTTTGCGTCTCATAGTCCTTGATCATGCTTGCTCGTCCTTGAAGACCTGCGAAGGCAACACCCAGCCATTGATCAGGACAAACCCGCCTTTTTCAACAGGTCTGCGCGCTGCCTGGGTTGGGACGCCGAACACTGCGGCACCGACGCCCAACAACACGCAACTTCCCAGAAAGCCCCGGCGACCCCACAACGGCGTACAAAACTGAAGCTTCCCCATGATTCAAAGACCTATGCCATTGAAGTTTTCAGCATTTTTTTATTCGCACTCACTACCGCTGCCGACGGCTGACACCGGCTAATCATTGGAAAGTCAGTGCAACGACATCTATCTTTGTCGATTGGTATGCGCAGAAGATTGCCGGCGCGCCCGTCATTTTCAGCCCGTTCCAGGCATCGACCCACGCCGTGCAATAAATAAAGCTCAGGGGTGCAGACAAATCAATCGACGGCATGACATCAATCTCTGACTGAATCGCTAGAAGTCACTATAGTTTCATTTAGCCATGATGCTAGCCGTCGTCCACCAAGGGATAGGTGCCATAGCCAATGCCTGAACATTTTCGCGCGCTGATCGTCATTCTGTTTCTGGCAGTCGTTGTCTTTACCCTCGCGCGCCGGCCAGCGTCAGACCTGATTCCTGTTGCCGACTTCAAGCGGCGCCGTAATTTATGGTTCGCGCTGACCCTGTTGGCGTTTTTTTCCCATAGCTTTTGGGTGTATGCCGGCGTGGCGGCGATTGTCCTGACCCTGGCCAGGCGTCGCGAACGCAACCCCATGGCATTGTTCTTCCTGCTGCTATTTCTAATGCCCCAGGCGGCGGTACGGGTTCCCGCATTTGGCGCGGTCAACTACCTGTTCGACCTGAACCACGCGCGCCTGCTGTCACTGTGCCTATTGCTGCCGGTTGCCCTGGCCTTGAGCAAACAGAGCGATACGCTCTCTTTTGGTCGAACCTGGCCCGATCGATTCCTGGCCGCCAGCCTCGTGCTGATCACTGCGCTCAACCTGCGTGAAACCACATTCACCGACGCCTTGCGCCAGGCGTTCTACCTGTATATCGATATGTTCCTGCCCTATTACGTCGCCAGCCGCGCACTCAAAGACCTGAGCGACTTCAAGGACGCCATGCTGGCCTTCGTGCTCGCAGCTTTCTTGCTGGCACTGATCGGCGTCGCTGAAACGGCCCGCCATTGGCTGCTGTACAACGCCCTGCTCGATGCCTTGGGCACACAATGGGAAATGTCCAGCTACTTGAGCCGAGGTGGTTCATTGCGCGCCAGCGCCACTACCGGACAAGCAATCGTGCTGGGTTACGTGATCAGCGTCGGGATCGGCTTGTTCCTGTTTGTGCAGCGCTATGTCGGCAGCAAGCTGCAGCGGTGCCTCGGCGCCCTGCTCCTGGCTGCCGGGCTGTTTGCGCCGCTGTCACGCGGACCTTGGATCGGTGCGGCAATCATTATCGGCGTATTCATCGCCACCGGCCGGGGCGCAGTCAAGCGTCTGACGCTGCTTGCACTGGCAGGCGTTCTGGCCCTGCCACTGCTAAGCGTGATGCCGGGAGGGGAAAAGATCGTCGACATGCTGCCCTTCATTGGCAACCTCGAAAAAGAGAACATCACCTACAGGGAGCGCTTGATCGACAACTCGTGGATCGTCATCCAGCGCAATCCGCTGCTCGGCACCTACGACTTTCGCAACACGCCCGAAATGCAGGAGATGATCCAGGGTGACGGCATCATCGACGTCGTCAATACCTACCTGGGTCTGGCGCTGCGGACCGGCCTGGTTGGTCTGGGACTTTTCGTGGCGTTTTTCGCCGCGGTGCTGTTGAGTCTACGCAAGGCCATGCGCTTGTTTCCCGACCGCGACAGCGAGCAACGACGGCTCGGGCGAGCGCTGTTTGCGACGTTGACAGGGATCCTGGTGATCATTTTTACCGTCAGCAGTATCACCTTGATACCCGTGGTCTACTGGACGGTCGCAGGCCTGGGCGTGGCGTACGTCCAGATGGTGCGCAGGCTCCAACATACCCAGACCGCAGGCATTGCCGGTGCCAGTGTTCGCCTTCAACCCAGGTAATGTCGATGACCTCATTTTCCTTGCGCCCCGTCATTCGGGCTGCGGTATTCCTTGGCCTGGCAATACTGCCGTTGGCCAGCCAGGCTGCGGCATGGACCGTCACCGTAGATGAGCAGAATGGCTTGCCAACCCTGACCCGTGGCGGCGGCCCGGCAATGATGTCGAAATTCAATTTCTGGGGGCCGGACTGGTCGTGGACCGGGCTTAGCGGCTCGTTCAAGGTAGACGGACCCTATCGCTACAGCCTCACCGCCAACAACAAAGCGCTGGACTTCGATCTGACGGCCGCTATCCACCAGCCCTCCGCGCAGACCTTGACCTGGAACTTCGACCTACAGGCACACAGCACGCAGAGGAACGTCGAGGGTGGCGGCATGATGTTTCTCTTCGACCCGACGCTGATCGCTGGGGAAATGGGCGACCCGGTGCTGCTTGGGGATAATCGCGGCTGGTCCTGGGGCAAGGAAGGACAAGGCCCGTATATCGAGATGCGTTTCGAGCCAGCGCTGGCCAAGGTGTACTTCGAGCGCGGCGATTCTTCCGAAGTGCGGGCGTTTTTCTACAAGGACACGATCACCCCCGGCAGCCTGAAGGTCAAAGCGGCACTGAGAGTGTCTGGTGATGTTTCACTGGGGCAAACAGCAAGTGAACGTTTCGGCCTCGCCGACCCCAGCACCTGGCCCAAGGACCAGGTGGACTGGCAAACCTCGCCGGTCGATCTGTCGTTTCTCAACGCCCCGGAAAAGCCGGCAGGCAAGCGCGGCTTCGTCAAGGCCTCTGGTGAACAACTGCTGTTTGCCGACAACACCCCGGCGCGCTTCTGGGGTACCAATATGTCGGCGTACGCGATATTCAAAACGCCAGACGATGAGATCAAGCGGCAAGCCAAGCGCCTGTCGAAGCTGGGTTTCAATCTGGTGCGGATTCACCACCATGATTCGCCGTGGGTGTTCCCGAATATTTTTGGCGATGGCACCGTGGTGCGCGACACCCAGCAGCTAAGCGCCGAATCGTTACGCAAGATCGATTGGTGGATCAAGTGCCTGAAGGACGAAGGCATCTATGTATGGCTGGACATGCATGTGCAGCGCATCCTTACCGCCAACGACAATATCTATGCCTTCAACGAGCTACCCGAAGATCGAGGCAGGGCCGACCTCAAGGGCTACGCCTATGTGAACGTCACCATTGCCCAGGCAATGAAGCGCTTTACCGAGCGCTACGTGACCCATGTGAACCCCTACACAGGTCTTGCCTATAAGGACGACCCGGCAATTGCTGCGGTACTGATCACCAACGAAAACGACATCACCCACCACTACGGCAATGCCCTGCTACCGGACAAGGATGTACCCAAGCACAGCCGCCTGTACATGGATGAAGCCAAGGCATTTGCCTTGCGTCACAACTTGCCTGCCGACCAAACCTGGCGCGCCTGGGAGCATGGTCCGTCGAAGCTGTTTCTCAACGATCTGGAGCGCCGTTTCAACGTCGATATGATCGCCCACCTGCGCGCACTGGGGGTGCAAGTGCCCATCGCCACCACCAGTACCTGGGGAGGCAATGGCCTGAGCTCGTTGCCGGCCCTTACCGCCGGCGACGTAATCGATGTGCACAGCTATGGCGGCATCGGCCAGTTGGAGAAAAACCCGCTGACCAGCGACAACATGGTCAACTGGCTCGCAGCAGGGCAAGTGTCGGGCATGCCCCTGACCGTAACCGAGTGGAACACCGAGCCCTTCCCCACCCCTGATCGTCATTCGTTGCCACTCTATGTTGCCGGCACCGCCAGTCATCAGGGCTGGGATGCAATGATGCAATATGCCTACAGCCAGGAAGGGCTGTTCAGCGAGTGGGTGTCGGCAGGCAACTGGCACGCCTATAACGACCCGGCGATGCTCGCCACACTTCCTGCGGCAGCCCTGCTCTATCGTCGCGCCGACGTGCGCGAGGCAACGACTATGTATGTCTTCGCCCCGACCCCAGCCACCCTGTTCAATCAGTCGATCACCCCGAGCAACGCCGTTGCCCTGCGCACCGCGATGGAGAAAGGCAAACTGCAGATCGCCATGCCGCAAACCTCGGAGTTACCCTGGCTCAAACCCAGCGTAATTGCCGACGGGGCCAAGGTACTGAACAATCCTGAGCAGTCGCTGCTCGAGGCCGATGCCACTGAGTCGACTACCGATACCGGTGAACTCAAGCGCAATTGGCAGCAGGGCATCTATACCATCAATACGCCCCTAACCCAGGCCGCGACCGGCTGGCTCGGCGGCACCAGCGTCGATCTTGGCGATATTCAGGTCAGGGTGAAAACGCTGTATGCCAGTGTCGTGGTGCAAAGTCTAGATGCCAAGCCGTTGAGCCAGTCACGGCAGTTGATGATTTCCCTGGGAGCCCGTGCGGTGCCCAGGGACAACGACCGCACACCGTTCTACGTCGAACCCCTGGAGGGCACGTTGGCGATCAAGGCCCCTGCAGGCCTGAAGCTGTTCAGCTACCAGGCCCAGGCGCCTCTGAAAGAACTGCCAGCGACCTACGAGAACGGCCGCTACAGGATCAAACTCGACGCTCAGCAAATGTCTAACTGGCTGTTCTTGAAATAGCCCATTTGGCCTTCTACAGTCTCAGGAGACTTGCACCGCCGACGCAGCTTCAAGCAGGTTGGCAAGCGGATATGCCACGCGTTTCTTTCCCGCGGCGAATGCGCAGATACCACTCTCTGCGCCTGTGCAACAACAGATTCCAGGAGGCTTGGATGAAGTTTTTAGTTGTCGGCGGCGCAGGTTATATCGGTTCGCACATGGTCAAGCACCTGCTGCTGGCAGGACATGAAGTCGTTGTGGCAGACATCGCCCCCGCGGGCCCCGGAATCAAATGGGTGGAATTGGACATCGCCGATGCGCGCGCGCTGGATGCACTGTTTGCCGAGTATCAATTTGAGGCGGTCTTCCACTTCGCCTCGTTCATCCAGGTGGGTGAGTCGGTTAGCGACCCTGGCAAGTATTACCAGAACAACGTAGCGGCGACGCTGACGCTGCTTCAGGCCATGGTCCGGGCCGGCATCAGCAAGCTGGTGTTTTCCTCGACTGCCGCCGTCTATGGCGACCCACGATACGTGCCGATCGACGAGGCGCACCCCAAGGCATCCATCAATCCCTATGGTCGCAGCAAATGGATGGTGGAGCAGATACTCGAAGACTTCGATCATGCCTACGGGTTGAAGTCGGTCTGCCTTCGCTACTTCAACGCCGCGGGTGCCGACCCCCAAGCGCAGATTGGCGAATGCCATGAACCGGAAACCCACCTGATCCCTCTCATCCTCCAGGCAGCGGCCGGACGGCGAGCAGCGATAACCGTCTTCGGTCGCGATTACAGCACACCAGACGGTACTTGCATCCGTGACTATGTCCACGTCGCCGACCTGGTATCAGCTCATTCGCTGGCGGTGGATTACCTGATGGCAGGCGGTGCCAGCGCGGCGTTCAACCTCGGCAACGGCCTGGGCTTCTCGGTGCAGGAAGTCATCGACACCGCACGCGCCGTAACCGGCCGCACGATCACTGTCAGCGATGCACCACGTCGGGCTGGCGACCCGCCGCGGTTGGTGGCTGACGCTAGTAAAGCCAAGGCGATACTCGGCTGGCAGCCGCAATTCGCGGCGCTTGAGCAAATCGTCAGCCATGCCTGGAACTGGGAACAGAAATACCCTTGGCACTGACGGTGTCAGTGCCAAGGCAGCCCATACCTCAGTAGTAGGAACGAACCTGGGTGTCAGCCTTGTTCAGGACCGCTCCGATCAGGTTGGCCGTCGCCAGATGGTACATACAGTCCTCGATCTCTTTCTTGCTGTTGTCACCGTTGGCAACCACCAGCAACACACAGTCGAACTTGGGCAAAATGGTGATCGCGTCATCGGAGCTCAACAGCGGTGGCAGATCGAAAATGCAAATACGCGACTCGTACCGGTCGCGCAGTTCGCTGATCAGATTGCTCACCTTGGGCGATGACAGCATCTCGGTGGAATGCGCAATGGGCTCACGCGTTGGCAGCACCACAAAGCGTGGCAATGTCGGGTTGACCATCACCTCTTCCAACCACGCTTCATGAGCAAGCAGCTCATTGAGCGACTTCTCCATCGGCAGTCCCAGGCTCGCCCCCACTCGGGGACGGCGCAGGTCGAAGTCCACCAGTAAGGCAGTCTTGGTGGTGTGGTGGGCGATGCTCATCGCCAGGTTGATTGCCAGTACCGTCTTGCCCGCCTCCGGCGTTGGCGAGGTAATGGCAAGGGTGCGCCAGCCATTCTCTTCCATGGCCTGCAGTACTTGCGTTCGCAGCAGGTCAAACGATGAACTCATGTTCGAGTTCTTGTTGAACGCCACAATACGATTGCGCTCAAGGTGATCTGCGCGCAACGGCACCACCTTGGTTTGGACATAATCGAACTGACCGAGGGCTTCAGGCTGTTCAGCCGCTGGCGCTGCCTGCGGCGCCTCGCCAGAGGCGGGAGCGACCTGAAGAATGTTTTTTCCAAAAGCCGGCGTAATCCTATCCATCGCTGCTTTTCCCTATTCAAACCGAGCCATAGCTTTAAAGAGCAGTGCATCCAAAGGCATATAGAACACATGCACGATCAATAACATGATAGCCATCAACGCAGCTGCGGCGATGACCAACCACTTCAGCAACTGTTTGCGCCGCGCCGTGTCCGCTTGAGTCGGAATGTAGGGAATGGCCACCAGCACGCGTCTGCCCACTACACTCTCCAACGCCCCCATCCCGCGAACACGCTGGTTCAACAACTCCAGGAGCATGACCAGTGCCGCACCACCGGCCGGTGCCAACACCAGGCCCAAGGCGGCAATTTTTTTACGGTTCGGCTTGATGGGTTTCTCTGGCATCAGCGGAGGTTCAAGAAGCACGAAGCGTTCGGCCTTGTTCTCCTGCTCGAGGCTTTCAGTAATTTTCGCACCCATTTCCTTGGCACGGATTTCTTCGTACTTCTTGCGCGCGTTGTCATGGTCGCGCATGAGGGTGACCAGGCCGCGCTCAACTTGCGGCGTCTCAAGAATCTCCGCCTCGTAGCCTTCCATTTTTTTCACCAACTGGCGCTTTTGCTCGGCCAGTGAAGCGATACGCTCCTGGGCAGCACCGATGCGGGTACGCACCCGGGCAACATCCAGGCTTACCGAAGCATTGGCGGCACCCCGGCCACCGGACGCCTGCAGCGCCTCGATCTTGCGTTTCACGGCGATCACATCTGGATGCGCGTCCTTATATTTAGTCTGCAGCCTGGCGTACTCGGCCTTGAGGCTAGGCAGGTCCTGTGGCTGCTCCACTGCGCCTCGAGCGCTCTCTGCCTTGGTGGTCAACCCGGCGTTGGCAGCCGACAGCTCCAGCTCCAGATAACGCAATTCTTCCTGGGCCGTCTTGTAGTCGCGATCCACTTCCCTGAACTCCAGTTCGGCGCGCGACAACATGCTCATGCGCAATGCCTGATGCTCAGGCAAGGCATTGGCATGCGCCTGTTTGAAGTCGGCTAACTGGTTTTCCAGGCTGGCGAGCTCGGCACCGAGCTTGTTCGCTTCCTGCGTCAGGAACACGGTTGTTTCATTGGCACGTTCAGTACGCTGCTTCATGTTCTCGTCAAGAAACAGCGTGACCAATTCGCTGGCCACTTCCTTGGCAACTTCCGGGCGCTTGTGCTCGAACGAAACGTTGAAGGCGACAGTCGCCTCGCCCCGCCCTTTTATATAGGTACTTAAGCTTGCGACGACAATCGAATTGCGCATCAAGTCGATCTTGTCGATGTCGCTGAACTGGCGACCCTTGTCGGCATACAGATCGTACTTGTTGATGATCCGCAGGAGGTTTTCGCGGGTCATCACCCGTTGGCGAATGACCTCGATACGCTCGTCAGCAAAACTGTTGTTGTTCGCAGAAACCAGTTCCGGTGAAATCTGCTGCGATTCCACCAGGATGGTGCCTGTCGATTGATAGATGGGAGGGACCGTGAGGGCGACCGCCACCGTCACCGCCAGGATGACCACGATGCTCACCCCCAGCAGCAGCGCCCGGTCTTTGATAATGGCTATGTAATCGTTAAGAGACATCTCGTATTCAGATTTCATAGTGGCCACGCTGCCGAAGTTCAGAGGTCGGGAAATCTATAGGTCAGAGTCAATCCAATGATCGTACCTGTAGCATCTGGCAAGTCGTCTTGCTGGCGTTCCTTGTACATCAACGATAGGCGCAGATCGCAAAAAGGCGAAAGCTCGCGACTGGCCCAGGCCCCATAGGTCTGCAAGGTGTTCGGGGTCTGGCCCTTGCTGTCTTGCCAGGCAGCGTCGAGGCCCACGCGACTGAGATCGTCAACGGCGTAACTCCACACCCCGCGTACCGAATCCTGTTCGGTGAACCCCCCTTCTGCACTGGCGAACGTAGTCCGTTCGGCGTTAAGGCTCGCATCAGATCGCTCCCCCGTGTAGCGAAGTAAAAGCCCCCCTTCCCCGCGGCGACCGCCATCGGATCCAGAGACCTTGTTGACACCTACGTGCACCGTGCTTTCAAGGCGCTCGGTGAGCTGGTACTTCACCCCGACGCTTGGGGTATAGCTGTTCGAGGCCGCCGCACTGTTGTCGTCTTCAGGTTCATAGCGCCTTGCACCGAAGTCAGTAAACAGTTGGGTACGTTCACTCCAGGCGTAAGTCCAGGTCACCACGTTGGCAATCTCGTCGTAACCGGTCAGCGAATTGATGTCGTACCGCGCGTTGCTGTAGCGGGTTTCGTTGGACAGTGTGTTGCGCTCGGTAATAGCCCTGCTCCAATTCGCCGCCAGCGAATACAGCTTCTGCGTACCATCGGTGGTAACCACCCCCGTATCCTGAACGGCGCCCGACAACGTCGAGCTCTCGCTGTATTGCGCTACCAGACCATAACCACCACGTTCGGTTTCTCGCTGCCAGCCCAGGCTGACATTAGGGTCTTCACGGTTGTCGACTATCGAGGTGTCGGAGGAGCGCAAAACGTTCACGCCAAGATCCATGCGCAACTGATCCTGGTCGAACGTACCGACAAGACTGTAAGTGGGTGCAATGTAGGTACGCGTCACACCCTTCTCCTCAGACGTCAAGAGTAATGGGTTGCTGTCGTACTCGACAGTTGTCGGCAGTACTGCAGAGGACTGCCATATTGCGGCTTGGACCATGCCCGGAACCGGCAAGACAAGAATTGCTGTAGCAACGCCGGTTGTTCGCAGTAGAGGCACTAGAGGTCTTTTCAGGCCCGACAAGTTAAGGCACGACCAGCGTATCGCCGGCCTGGAGTTGGATATTGGTAGACATGTCACGGCCGGAAATCAAATCCTTGTAGTGCACGGGCAATACCTGTTGCGAATTGCCCTTGAGACGGATCACCTTGATGGCGCTTTCATCCGCGAACTTGTCCAGGCCACCAGACATACTCAAGGCCTGTAGCACTGCAGTCGGGCCTGCCATCTGCACCGGGCCAGGTTTGATCACCTTGCCTTGGACATAAAGCAGGTTGCCGGTGGTGCTTTTGACAACCACGCTGACATTCGGATCGGGGAGGAATTGTTCGAGCTTGGTCGCAACTTTTTTCTCGACTTCAGCCGTGTCCAATCCTGCGACCTGGATTTGACCGACCAAGGGGAACGTAATACTGCCATCGGGTAGAACACTGACTTCCCGCCGCAGGTTATCTTCCTGCCAAACGGAAATCTCCACCACATCACCTGGGTTGAGCAAGTAAGCGGCGCTTCTTTCGACAGCCATGCCAGGGCCAGACCACACCACCAGCACGCAGAGTACGCAAGACATCAAACGCACCATGAGGATCCCTCCGGCCGTATGGCCATGCAATGAGCACTGAATGAGAACAACATACAATCTCTCGCTCTGTTCGCAGCGATACACCTGCCGCGAAAGCGTCGACCTACTCCGAGGTCCGGTACTGCGACGCTGCACAACCGCGCTTCACAGGCTGCCCGAGGGCGGTTGACCAATGGAATATAGCAATGGTCCGGGAATACACAAGGTGCTATCCGAAGTCCCCGCTATATTGAATACCGCGTATCAGTTCCAGACGTTCGACTTGCTTTAAGGCAATAACTGCAGTAACTGCCGGCCACCGCGTTTTAAATTTTTTGTCGATTGGCGACGGCAATAAAACCAATCACCGCAAAACAAAAAATCCACCCCGCCGTTGCCACGGGCACCACACTTGTATCATTCATATAAGAATCTGCCGCCCCTGCCGCACCGCTCATGAGCACCAACAAAAAAATGGACTTTATCAACAATGTCGAACGCATAACCCCTCCAGCAAAAAACCGGTAGAGAAAAAGATGTACAGCGTGCGGGCAGGAAGACTCTCTGTTTGTAAATTGAGCTTATGAGCACAATGACATCACGTCAACGATCCGACACCATAATAAATCTCAATGGGCGCCGGCCTCTTGCGTCAAATTGCCGTCAGCAAATTAAACTTCACCGCGCCAATTAAAGCCAAACGCTCAAACTCGCGGGTTTGCGAAAGGTAGCAAGTTGGATAACGGTATCTGCAAGCGGCGACGGCTAACCGTCGAAGCAAAATTTCGGCGTAAACCCCTTGGCTAATTCGCGCCTAGCGACGACGAACGGTCGCTTAACCGGGCATTCAACCGACTGCTGTGTTTCATCGGTGAGAAGTTAAATACGAATCTTTTAGCTTAAGAGTCGATTTATTGTGCTTTTAGTCAGGAAACAGATCCAGTGTTCGCTCCACTTCTTCCAGGCTGATCTTGAAGCCGTTGCCTTCGGGCGTTCCAACCACAAAGCCAAAGTGTTGATAATCGCGATCGGTGAGGAACTTGTAATAGCTGACAAAACGATTGGGTGGCTGCAGTGTCAGCAGCGATCCACCCGGTGGCAGCACATTCACCCCATGTACCAGTTGGCTGCCCTCGACACCGATTACTACCCTGGCCCCTGCACAGGTGGCCACTATCGTTGGGACATCTGTCTTCAAAGGATCCAGAACGCGAAAACCACGGGTCTTGCGTAAATGCTCGGCGAGCTCAAGTTCGTTGCGCAACAAACGCAAGTCGCCGTCACCTCCGCGAAGAATGAACACACCAGGGTGGGAGGAGTAGCGAACATGCGACAGCAGTTTTTCCCCCATCGCCTGGTAGCGTAAGTGCCTGCTGCGGTTGTTGCTCAAATCATCAAACAGAACCAGCTCACGGAAAAACGCGCCCCGTAGTCGCAGTGGCTGCATGCCGAGCCAGTCTTCATACGCCGGGGCCTGGGTAAACAGCGGAAACTTGGCAGAGGGTGCGGTGGTTACCGGAATACCTTCATCGCACGCCAGTGCATAGGTCACACAGTCTTCCATCAGCCAGGTGCCAAACCAGGTGTTGCCGTTTTGCGTGCAGTAGGCCGCGCCGCGGTCGATTTCATTCTCCACGACAATACGCGGAAACTTGTTGGGCTTGAGCGATAGCCAGTGACTTGCGTTGTGCTTGTACAGCGCGCCGTCAATCAGCCAGACATCCTTGATCAAGTGGCCTCGGGTAGGGCCCTCCTCGACAGGCTGTCGCCCTTGCATGGTGCGAGCGGGGTGAACATAGGGAAAAAACCGCGCCTCCCACCCTGTTACTCGCTCCAGTTGGTTGGGAAGAAAATAGGCCGGGGGCGAGATCGACGTTTCACCGGGGGCAATATCCCAGCTTTTCGTCGCTATGTTTTTCAAGTCGATTTGAGTTTTTCGAGCCAACCGCTTTCTTGCCATGAACGTGTAGGCGGCAAGTGAAATTCTTTTGTGTTTCTCAGCAGCAGAAACACTGAAATTCGAGGCATCAGTTTCCATGAAGTGCACTCCCTTCGGGGCACGATCAATTCCCAGACACAGGCGCTGGATTTGTTTTAGGCGGGATCAGCTATTGAATTAGTTGGCCGGCACCGTTTCCATCAAGGGCGGCGCGTTCACAGTGGCGTAGCGACTTCGCAACGTCTCAAGGAACGCCTCGGCGGAACTCTTCGCGCCATAGAGATAAATCTTGTGCAGCCCGCCGAAGACCATTTCGTGATAACGACTGGCAACTTCATCAGCGCTTGGCCCCTCTGGCAGGCCAAGGTGGAGGGTCAACTTGTCTCCTTCGACAGCAAACAGCGGGGTGTCCCAAAGGAACTGCGCAGTTCCGGTTTTGGGCAAGCGAATAAACATATAGGCGTGGTTACCTAAAGAATCGATATCACCGCCACGTCTTCGCTTCCATTTCAACAGCCCATCATCGGGGCGGGCCAGACAAAGCCCGATGTCGTAAAAGTCAAACCCCTGTTCTATTGCCCACTCGAGCGCCATGTAAGTGGTAATCGAGTTAACGTCCCTGAGTTTTTTCGCATCGGAGAAAATCGCTTCGCGATAGCCGAATCGCAGTGTGCTCCAGTACCGCTTCGAATCGCGGGTAATCTCGCAGCCAAGATGACACGCCACCACCTCGTCGCCGAGCATGATCAGGTCCAGGCGGCCAACTGTCTTGGCAATGCGAAAGACTTCTTCAGTGGGAAACTGCGCGGCATGAATACCCTGCCTTGCCGTGGCGTATGGTCTGAGCATTTCTTTGTCAGCCATTGCAATCTCGGCATCCGTCACAGCCTGCTTGATCCAGTACAAAGGGCGGTTCTTGCGGATGCTTCGGCGCAGCTCGCTGTCGTAGCGTGCGGTGATCTCTTCGAGCGAGCGCCCCAGCGGCACCACCGCGCTGAGGTAATGGGGAACATTGAGCGCCCCAGCTGTCGGCATCTCGCTGACCACGACCACATGGTTCGACTCGCCAGCCCCTGGGGCTGGGACCAGCGGCGCAGTAGCGTTGGGATTCTTGCCCCCGATCAATAGCTTGGCCATCTCCCGGCGCTGCTTTCTACCGATGTAGAGGATTTCGTATGGGCTTTGCTGCTGCAGTTTGAACCTGGCCACCTCCCAACGCCACAGACAGGCACACCCGAGGATGTCCTTGCACCGGCTCAACGACGAGCGCAACGCGTAGCGCATTGAAGGAGATACGAATTTTCGAGCAACTGCCACCATTCTCTCTTTCATATCCTTCCTGACTTCCTGTGCGTTGTAGTTCAGTGGCAGATCGAAAAATCCAGCAGCAATCAAATAACTATTCTTAAACGTAATTGAATCAATAACTAACGTAGCAGTGATTTCACATTCAGTAACAATTAAAGATCCAAGGCCAGAATTTCGCAAGGCCCACATCGACGCCTTCCAGGGATATTTCGCAGCACAGGTTTTCTCGCCGCGCCCGCCCACCCTTGAGCGGCGGGAAATCTGTGCTGCTGACCCTGATTGCTGGCGTCGAGGTGGCTTTATAACCCATGCACTTTATCCGCGGTAACGCGTAGTTCTTTAGCTTCAAAAAAATATAACCCTGGGCTTTCTGCTGACATATTATCTGCAACGGCAAACATTCAGATTTATTCCAAGGAGACTATTAAGAAGCAGACTAACTCATCACGCCCCATCCTACTCCGCTTATGCGTGCGTGTCACAGACAGGCCGTTATGCCGCGCACTGATAAATACACTAACGAACGACTTATACAGCCGCTCACTCCGTTACTGCACGTTAAAGGAATCACTATCAATGAATGATAATGACAGCGCCTTCAACCCGGCGCACCCTCCTTTGATGACCGATCCTGATATTCTGCCGCCCGACAACTCCGGTGCTTTTGTTGTTGCCAGTTATTCGCTATCCAAGGATCATTTCGACCTGGTTACAGACCCTCTCTAGCCTTGGCAAACGATGAATCACAATTCTCCGTCCGATTGGGAAAAGTGGAAAAAAACCAAGGCCGACAAAAAGGCCAATGTCGACCATTATCTGGTGTCGAGGACACGTTACTGGCACCGCGTTAGCCGTAAGACCTACGCCAACACCGTCACGGAGCAGGTCACCAACACCGTCGGTGCCACCTATTCGCATACGGTTGGTCACACCAGCTCAATCACCCAGCGAATCAGCATGGACCTTGGCCTGGACCTGTCTGGGGGCGATCTGTTCGCTGGAGGGGACCTGCCACCGATACCGCCGGTGATGGCCATGCAAGGCGCCTTGGCCGCTGCGCCGCTGGGTGCTTCAACCTTCAACTTGAGCGCCGAACTGTCCCGCACCCTGGAGTATCGCCAAGAGGACACCAGTTCCTATGAGGTTCGCCACGACGTGATGACCACGACTGAATTCCTGGCGGATTACCAATATTTGAACTGGCAGATTTGCGAAGCGATTGAACTCTACCGTGTGCCTGTAAGCGGTGATATCAAAAAGCAATTGGTTAGTTCGGTCCCGGCCAATACCGCCACCACGTACAACGACCGCGTACTGATGAAACCTGCACCGCCCCCCACACTCTAACTACCACGCAAGGAGCATTAGCCATGACCCAGCAAACCACGCTCAATCCCGGCGGCTCTGTTGTTTATTCCACTCGTCCGGTTGGCTTGCGTACACAACTATCAGCCAAATGCAGTGATGTGGGCGATTCGAAAATAAGTTGGCACATCGAGTTGTGTTGCCAGAGCAACCATGATGTATCTCTTGAAGCGGGACAGCCAACTACCATTGATGTTTCCGAAGGCGCCGGCGCACTTATGACCGTGTCGAATACCGGTTTCAACCCCGTGACCGTCTGGACGGATTATTAAGCCCAGTCCACGCGTTTATGCATCACGTTGATACTTCACTCACACTCAAGGAAGTCGACATGAACGCAACTGTCAGTAGCCAGGAACATCTGGCTCACGCCATTCTCATGCCTTTCGGCAGCCAGGCCAGCACACTCGATGCCGGTAACCTCAGCGCCAGGTTCGACAACATCGGCAAAGGCGTAGCCAGCATCATGGCCCTGCGCCAGCCGCTGCAGTCGGGCCACGTAAGCCTCGACGCAGAGGCCACTGGCAACGCTGCAGCAAAGGCCAAGAGCCTGGTTTCCAACTTGCGATCGATCGTGCACGATTTACTGCCGACGCTGGGCACGCCACTTGATGATTTTCTGGCTCAAGCCAGTAAACCGGGTGCTTTGCGCGATCAGTTGAAGCAGTGTCTACACAGCAGCGGCTTCAGCGCCGAGGAAGTGCAATGGGCTTTTGCCGAACTGGACAGCATCGAGTTTCGCTTGGTCGATCTGTTGGTCAACAACAACCCACGCAACCTCGACTTGCTTCTGGACGCTGTCAGCACAGGCCAGAACGGTCTGCACAATGCCGGCTTCCTGGTCTTTTCGGGCGATGCCGACATTGACCAGGCGTTAGCTTCGCTGATCAGCAGATGCCGCGAAAAAGGGGTGACAGCTTCCTACGTTCACGTCTTGGTACTGGCGTTTGGAGGCGCAGCAGCAGTCAGTCATTACCAGACGGCCGAGAACCTCATGTTCCCGCATGTCGCCTGGACCCCGCACGCGCTGACGCAACTGCACGCGTTGCATTTGACCCCGGCCGGTCAGACCTTTGTAATCAATCACACCAACAACTGGGTGACGGGCGCAGCAAACGGTTGGGCGCTCAACACTAACCATAATACCCACGACATCACCACGGGCCTGACAGTCACTGCGCGCGTGGTAGCAATCGCGGGGCCTAACCGAACGGTCAACATCATGTCCATTCAATAGCTGCTACCTCATTGCTCGGCAAGCCCCTCCCACCCGCTGCTGACACACCTGCATGCTCTGGGAGTGGGCTTGTCCTGCGTTCGACGCATAACATTATCTACCACCATCGTCTCCACCCCCTGCGGCCTCCTGTGTTCCTCACAAACAGGAGCAGCAATGATGTCTTCTATCCCGCAGGAAAACCCCCACCAACTTCTGATTCAGCATCAACTACCTAGCTGGAGTAGGGCCTCGACTGTCGATCAATGGCAAGCCCTGCAGCAGTCACTTCTGCCAGCACAGGGCCTGCCAGACGACTTGGCAGACTGGTTCGCCAATGCACCCCCAGACCGGCGCGAAGCGGTACAGGCCAGCCAGGCTCGGTTGGCACGATCGCAACAGACCATGGCACGAGAGCTCAAAGGGCTGAAGAATATCAGCGAGTTCGCCGAACCTCTGCTCGCGCAACATCTGCTGGCCCAGTTTCAACTGCAGGTGCCTGTGGACACAACCGAGTTGATCCACATCCGCCACCTCTTCACTTGGGAGACCTACGTCAGCCAACACGAACGCCGAAGCTTGCTTGAAGCGGCCTTGCACAACTTCGAGGACGGGGTCGAATTCAGCCGCGAAAGCGCCTTGGCCCTGGCAGGTAAAACGCACATCGAGAACACCCTTGTGATTGGCAAGACCACGTTGGGCGATAGCGAAACCCTGGTCGATATCGAACTAACCTCCGAAAGCTACCGCATCGAATCACTCGCTGTGACGCCAGCAGCATTCGCCGACGCCTGCCGCGCCCTGGATCTTGGCCGTCTGTACCAGGAACACCTGACAAGCCTGCACGCGCCTGATCGCATCGCCACCCAGGCCATCGGGGTCTATCGGGACCGCTTGCGCCTGGCTGCTGACCTGGCTTTTTTACGTCAGCGCATTAACGGTACCGCACTGGATAGGGTACAGGCGTTCCTCGATCAGGATGCAACGCTGGCCAGCAGCCAACTGCGGATGTTTGGCATCACCGTTCACGAAGTTTTGATTTACGACCTGGATAACCTAGGCCTGCTTCTGTACTTGCCCGGTCATAACGACACCTTGCAGCAATTCCCGAACATGGCAGCGCTACATGACCATTTACGTGATGCCTTGCTACAGGCGGACTTTCGCCAGCGTTTTCTCGATTATGCCGAGCGCGATCAACAATCGATATTCCTCAGCCGCTTGCGACAGAACCTCGACGCAAACGGTAGTTCAAGCAAAGACCAGACCTGGCCATTGCGCGAAGATGCCGATCTGCATATTGAGCGCATTGCTGTCGAAGCTGAGCTGTTCGGCTTTCTGTTCCTGGCGCATGTTACTCGCCTCAAATCCGAGGCGCGTCAGATTGCAGTGCCCACCGCCGATGCCGACGAGCAGGCGCGCCAGCGACGCCTTGCACAGTGGGAAGCAATTGGCATGAATACCATGATGCTGGCGGGCTTTATAGTGCCCGGTGTCGGTAGCCTGATGACTGCGGTAATGGGCTACCAACTTCTCGACGAAGTGTATGAGGGCTACCAGTCGTGGCGTGTAGGCGATCGCGACCTGGCCGTGCGTCATCTGCAGGCAGTGGGTTTGAACCTGGCCTTGATCGGCGGGTTGCATGTGGCCGGTAAATGGGTGCCGAAACTATTCAATAGCCCGCTCATGGAGAGCCTCGATGCTGTCACTCTGACAGACGGAAGTTCGCGCTTGTGGCGGCCGGATTTAACCTCTTACCGCAGCACCGTGCAGTTACCCGAAACACTCCAGCCGAACACTATTGGACAGTACGCCTACCAAGGCAGGCACTACATCCGCATGGATGGCCAACTCTACGAACACATGCTGGATCCCGATCAGCACGTCTGGCGAATCGCTCATCCAAGCGACGCAAAAGCATACCAACCACACCTGGAACACAATGGCGAGGGTGCGTGGCGCGCTGAGCACGAACAGCCCCACCAATGGTCACTTGCGACCCTGGTGCGGCGCCTCGATGCACGCCTGCAGGGTCTGAGTGACGAGCGGCTGGAACAAGCCGCCCGCATCGCAGGTGTCGATGCGGGCCAATTGCGCACTGTGCACCTGGGTGGTGAGCGCACACCGCTTCTACTGGCGGACACGCTTACACGCCTGTCCATCGTCGATGAGATAGCGCAGCAACAACTAGCCGCCCCCGAACTCGATGCACAAGCGCTGTTCGAACAGCTGTACCACGGCCCAGCAGTGGCCAGCCCGTTGCAAGCGCGGCTGATCGAGCAATACCCACGCCTCAGTGCGCCGCTCGCCAGGCGACTGCTCGCCACCTTGCAACCCAGCGAAGTGCAGGCCCTGGATGGCGAAGCGACACTCCCGGCGTGGCTGCAACGGAGCGCCGAACAAACCAATAGCGACCTACCGATGACGCGTGCACTCGAAGGCTTATGCCGTGCACGCCTGGGCAACGCTGACAGCGAGCGACTTGCCCTACTCGCTGTGCAGCGCTTGCCTGGCTGGACATCAAGCCTGCGTCTGGAACTTCATGCTGGCAGTGCCGACGGTATATTGCTGGCCAGGGCCGGCGCCGAAGACGCCCCGCTGCGTCGCGTGGTTATCAAAAGCGCCGATGGCTATGAAGCCTTCGTTCAGGACACGCCTCGCCCCGGAACACCAACCGACCTTTGCACTGCAATCGTTCGGTCTCTGCCCGCATCAATTCGCCAGCGCATGTCGCTCGAACAAATGACTGGCGATGCGCTGCAGGTTCGCCTGATCGATACCGTCAACCAACAGCGCGCACGCTGGGCGCGCCAATTATGGAGAGCAACCGAGGGCTGGCCCAGCAATGTTGCGCTGCGCGGCGGTGCGCCATTGGACCCGACTGAGATCTACACACCCTCGCCACGACTGCACAGTACCCTTGCGGCGCGCTACCGGCGGCTATTTCCGGTGGCCAGCGAGCATGAAGTCGAACAGACACTGGCTCGCTGGCAAAGCCAAAGGCGCTTTGCCTCGGTAGAACTACAGAGATTGGAAGACCGCCTGGCCGAACTTCACAACGACCTACGTCGATGGGCCAACGACCTGCCGAATCGGCAACGGGCAATCAGGCCGATTGTCAACGCCTGGCGGCGGCTCTCCAACCGGGCGGTGTTCAATGGCGAGTCAATGCCGGTGCTCGAACTGGGTTGCCTTGACCTGGAAAACCTGGACATCGCCGAACTCGCCCTGCCGAATACATTCACCCATGTACAAGTCATCGACCTGGGCGGCAATCGCATGCTCAGCGAGCTGCCGGCCGAGTTCCTGGAGCGCTTCCCCAGGCTGCGCTCCCTGTACCTGCGCGGTTGTCGCTTTGCTACCGTTCCACGCATCGCCAATCCATTGATGCTCAACTGGCTGGATCTGGAAGCCAATCGCATCACCTGGGACGTGCAGGCCCAGGCCGCCCTGGACAGATTGCAAGCACTGGACATGCTCGACCTTTCGGAGAATCCCCTGCTCGACGCACCCAGCTTCCACGAAATGAGGAATCTTCGTGCCGTCCACCTCGCCAACTGCAGCCTTAGCCAACTTCCGCAAGGCCTGCAGGCGATGGAGCAACCGATGATTATCGACCTGGAGGACAATCAGTTCGAGTCGCTCCCCGAGGGTTTCAATCTACCCCCTGCCCATGCTGCTGCAATGCGCCTGGAAAGCGATGCCTTGAGTGACACATTGCAGGACCAGATAAGAACGTATTACCAGCAACATGGCATCGACCTGTTACTGACCGACAGTGACTACGACGATCTGCTCGACAACATCAGCGCTGATGAACGCGCGCTTTGGGAACGCGTACCTCTGGATTTTCGTCGCGACCTGCGCCTGATACTGCAGGAGGATGCGTACATGGCAGATCCGCAGGGCAGTCACGAGGGAATATGGGCACGCCTGGAACGCATGGATCAGGACCCTCAATACCGCCTCCTGGCCATTGAGCTTGGCGCTGAACACCTGCTGCGATTGCCGCTGTAGCCAACACCACCTGCCGGCACTCAGCTACAAGGCTGGTGCTGCCAGGTGGGGTGATCTGCAAGCCATCCCTGCAGTGCCGCTGCCGGCATTGGCCGGGCCATCAGGAAGCCCTGGCCCTGGTCACAGCCGGCATTGCGCAGGAATTGGTACTGGGCTTGGGTTTCGATGCCCTCTGCAGTGATGCGAAAGCCCAGGGCATGCCCAAGGTCGATGATCGCTCGGGTGATGGCCACTGCATCTTCATCCATGGGCAAGTCCTTGATGAAGGCACGGTCGATTTTAAGGTGGTCGATGGGCAGGGACTTGAGGTACGCCAGGGACGAATAGCCGGTGCCAAAGTCATCCACCGCTGTCGCCACGCCCATGGCCTGAAGTTCGGCCAGTACATCACAAGCCTGCTGCTGGCTTTCCATCAGCAGGCTTTCAGTGATTTCCACCTCCAGAAGCGTCGGCGGCAAGTCGTAGCGTTTAAGAATGCGCGACAGGCTCGCCACATAGTCGCTGCGTTCGATCTGCAGCGCTGCTACGTTGATCGCCAGCGGGCCTGGCAGGCAATCGGCAGCACGCCAGGCGGCGATCTGCGCGCAAGCAAGCTCCAGCACTTTCTCACCTAGCGGGATGATCAGACCCGTGCGCTCGGCCAAGGGAATGAATTGCGCAGGCGACACCAGGCCATGTTCCGGATCGCGCCAGCGCAACAGTGCTTCGGCACCTTTGACACGGCCGCTGAACAGGTCGATCTTGGGCTGATACCAAAGCTCGAACTCATTGTTCTTCATGGCGCGGCGCAGGTTGCGCTCCAGGCACAGTCGTTCCTGCAGGCGTTCGGTCATGTCCGGGTGATACAGTCGCCAGGCATTACGACCGCCCTCCTTGGCCGCGTACATGGCCGTGTCGGCATGGCGCAGCAGACGGTTGCTGCTCTGTCCATGCTCCGGGCACCAGGCCAGGCCGATACTCCCGGTGACCAGCGCAGCGTTACCGTTCAGATCAAACGGCAACTGCAGGGTCTGCAACAGCGCTTGCACCTGCTCAACACACGCTTGCTCGGTGCCCAGCAGGAAAAATGCGAACTCATCACCTCCCAGACGGCAAAGACAGTCGTGGCCATCGAGGATCTGGGCGAAGCGCGCGGTTGCCTGTTGCAACAACAGGTCACCCATCGGATGCCCAAGGCTGTCATTGACCTGCTTGAAGCCATCTATATCCAGGACCAGCACTGCCAGACGTTCACCGCCATCGATGGCCTCGTGCAAGCGCTTGTTGAACAGCACGCGATTGGGCAAGCCGGTAATGGCGTCATAGTGGGCCAGACGTTCCAGTTGTGCCTGGGATTGCTTGAGTTCCTGGTTGCGCAGGTTGATCAGATAATTGCTGCGGTTGAGCTGGGCAACGAACACACTGAACAGCCCGGTACAGGTCAACGCGAACAGGAATAAAGGTGAAGAAAACAGGCTCATCGACGGCCAGCCACCCAAAGGGCTTGCCGCCAACTGCCAGAGGCCTCCCGGAACATCGACATTGACCGTCACCGCGTGCTGGTTGAACAGCGAAGGGTCGCCCCAGATCATGCCACCCGCCGAACCCTGGCCATCGGCTCCACGCAAGGCCAGTTCATAGCCTGGATCAAGGTCCAGCCCTGCAGCACTGAGCAAGCGATCGATGTCGGCCACAATCGACACGTTGCCCCAGTAGATCTTTACGCCCTTGTGGCCTTTGATAAATACCGGGCGCCGATAGATCAGCCCTCGTCCTCCCTGATACAGCTGCACCGGGCCGGCCAGCACTGGACTGTAGTGATCACGGGCACGTTGCAGCATCGGGTACTGATCGGGCAAGCGTCGATAGTCGACGCCGATAATGCCCATGTTGCCCTTGAGCGGATAGACATCGGCGACCACATCGTTGGGTGCCACGGAGATATGGCGAATGTGCGGTACCGAGGCAATCGCCTGACGAGCCATGTCGCGAAAGTGCTCGGGACTGATCGTGCCATCGGCGCTGATCAGTTGCGCAATGCCCTCGGTCTCACCAAAAGCCGAGCGCAGCTGGGCTTCCAGCGCGGCGCGAACCCCGGAGAGACGCGCACCGGCATTGGCCACCAGTTCACTTTCCTGGCGCTGCACATCCAAGTGACCTAACGCTATAGACAAACTGATACCAATCAGCGCAAAACCGATAGGCAGCAAGCGATTGAGGGTTTTCCCCAGGCGGGCAGGCAGAACCACGGTGTCATCAAGGGCTAGGATTCTTGTGCTCATAGGTCCGTTATTCATATCGGATTAATGCTTTATCGGCGCTTTGCGCGCAATGTTGAGCAAGGCTGGCTTTTTTTAATGCGCTGGCGTTATGCTCGGACTGAAACGTTTCACCCATTACAGAAAAAGAGGTGCTGCGCCCATGGACCGTCTGCTCGATTCGCTGTTTCCCGCCGCCAACGAGATCCCCGAGGCCTATCGCCTGGGTGAGCCGCTGGTACAACGCGAGTACCTGGTCGATGGCCAGTTGCAACGCTGGGATGGGCCTCTGGCAACAGTACGAAGCCCGGTATGGCTCAAGCAAGACGATCAAGAGCAGCAAGTGATCCTCGGCAGCGCGCCGCTGCTCGATGCCGACACCGCCCTCACCGCCCTGGACGCCGCTGTTCGCGCCTACGACAAGGGCCGTGGCACCTGGCCTACCCTGCGTGTGGCCGAGCGAATCCAGCACGTCGAAACCTTCCTGGGCAAGATGCGCGCGCAGCGCGAGGCGGTGGTCAAACTGCTGATGTGGGAAATCGGCAAGAACCTCAAGGACTCGGAAAAAGAGTTCGACCGCACCTGCGACTACATCGTCGATACCATCAATGCACTCAAAGAACTGGATCGCCGTTCCAGCCGCTTTGAACTGGAACAGGACACTCTTGGCCAGATCCGTCGCGCGCCACTAGGCGTGGCACTGTGCATGGGGCCCTATAACTATCCACTGAATGAAACCTTCACCACACTGATTCCAGCCCTGATCATGGGCAACACCGTGGTGTTCAAACCGGCAAAGTTTGGTGTGTTGCTGATACGACCGCTGCTCGAAGCCTTCCGCGACAGTTTCCCGGCCGGTGTGATCAACGTCATCTACGGCCGCGGCCGTGAAACCGTCAGCGCCCTGATGGCCAGCGGCAAGATCGATATATTCGCCTTCATCGGTACCAACAAGGCCGCCAGCGACCTGAAAAAGCTACACCCTCGCCCGCACCGCCTGCGGGCAGCGCTGGGCCTGGACGCCAAGAATCCGGGAATCGTATTGCCTGAAGTTGACCTGGATAACGCGGTCAACGAAGCCGTCACCGGTGCCCTGTCGTTCAATGGCCAGCGTTGCACGGCGTTGAAGATTTTGTTCGTACACGAGGACGTGGTGGAGAGCTTCCTCGAGAAGTTCCAGTACAAGCTGGCCGCACTCAGACCGGGCATGCCGTGGGAACCAGGCGTCAGCCTGACACCGCTGCCGGAAGCGGGCAAAATCGACTACCTCAATGGCTTGGTGGCCGATGCGGTAGAAAAAGGAGCAAAGGTCATCAATGAGGGTGGTGGTGCCAGCCGGGGTTCGTTCTTTTATCCAGCCTTGCTGTACCCGGTCAGTGCGCAGATGCGTGTATACCAGGAGGAGCAATTCGGCCCGGTTGTGCCGGTTGTGCCATACCGCGACGTGCAGACCGTGATCGACTACGTTCTCGATTCGGACTTTGGTCAGCAACTGAGCATTTTTGGTACCAACCCGCATGAAGTCGGGCGCCTGGTAGACACCTTCGCCAACCAGGTCGGACGCATCAACCTCAATGCCCAATGTCAGCGCGGCCCCGATACCTACCCATTCAACGGGCGCAAGAATTCTGCCGAAGGGACGCTTTCGGTACATGATGCCCTGCGCGTGTTCTCGATCCGGACCCTGGTAGCCACCAAGTTCCAGGAGAGCAACAAGCAACTGATCAGCGACATCATCCGCAACCGCGACTCGAGCTTCCTGACCACCGATTACATTTTCTGATAGCCGTCCGTCCAGCGCCGCAGGTTTCAATTTGCCGAATGAGCAAAACTGTACAAACATACAGGTTCGCGTCATTCATCCTGCGGCGCGCTAAGGAGGATCTACAAAATGGCCGTCAAACCAATCCCTGAAGGACAACACAGCATCACCCCTTACCTGGGCATCAAGGATGCCGGCAAGGCCATCGAGTTCTACAAGGCTGCATTTGGTGCGGTCGAAATGTTCCGTCTGGAAAGCCCGGATGGCCGCATCGGTCATGCCGAACTCAAGATCGGCGACTCTTCCCTGATGCTGGCTGACCCTTGCGACATGGACGGTGGCTTGACCAACAGTCAATCGCTCAATGGTGCAGCGATTGGCCTGCACCTGTATGTCGAGGATGTCGATACCCGCTTTGCCCAGGCCCTCAAGGCCGGCGCCACACAGGTCAGAGCCGTGGAAAACCAATTCTACGGTGACCGCAGCGGCACCTTGAAAGACCCGTTTGGCAATCTCTGGTTCGTCTCCTCCCACGTCGAGGATGTCTCGGTGGAAGAGATCCGTGCCCGCGCCGCCAAGCTGTTCGGGGCATAGGCAGCCGTTGCAAGTGAGCAACGCTAAGCTGCAAGCAAAAGCGTGCCGCGCTTTTACTTGCAGCTTATAGCTTGTAACTTGTCGCCGCTGACCAAGGAATGTTATGCGAATCATCGAGAAAAACGCTGCGCTGGTGCGCACGCTTACCCCTGGCGAAGACGAACTGCTGAGTGATTTCGTTCAGGGCAGCCTGAGCGGGCCGCGCCTGCTTCAGGCCAACCAATTGCTGCTCAAGATTCGCGCTGCAGGCCAATGGCTAGCGTGTGACTGTCAGCCACGTTCAATGCCGATTCTCAACGTTAACCTCAACGGCAATACCGGCACGTTGTTTCTCAAGAACAACCCCGGTACTGTCGAACACGCCCTCGACTGTGCATTCATCAAGGATGAGCGTGACGCTAACCGCGAGCAGAACCCTGACATGTTGCCGGCGGCCTGGTTGCCACCGGATACAGCGCTGCGCCTGATCGGTGATTTTCGCCGTGCAACCTCCGCCGGCACGGGTGAAAGTAGCGAGAGTAACGACAAACGCGAGCAGCATCGATTGCTGTCATTGCTACTGACACTGATCGAATCCAGTGGCTTGAATGTCTACGCCACCCACCTGAAGAAAGACCTCACCGGACAATTCGCCGAATTGCGCAGCGTTGCCAGCCGCTACCCGCTGATCGAACGCGTGCCGGCCAGTAACTACCTGGAAACGCGCCTGGACATGAAGCACATGATGATGCTCAAGGCGCGGCTGCGAGACGCCAAGGCCTTCGGCAACCATCGTCGCTATGGGCTGATCCTCGACTGTGTCAGCCAGATAAAAGCGCGCAAGGTCTACAACGAACGCAGCGAAGACGGCTTCGACTTTCAAGGGCACCACTTGTTATGGGGTGGGAGCAAGACACCCGGCCCCCTACTGGCCCTGGCTATCTACTCCCCTGCCAGCGCGGGCAGCCACTTCTACGAATTGATTCACATCGCCAGCGTGCCTGTGCTTTCGCGCGCACACCTGTTCCCGGTGTATCGCGATGAAGAGCGGGAACCGCTGAAGATGATCATCTCCCTGATCGACTGGATGGCCAGCAAGAACGTGCGAGTGATCATGCGCCGTCCGGTGATTGGTGGCCAAGGGATGGACGCATTGGTCCTGAGCTCCGACCAGGACCGCGTACTATCGATATCGCTGACCGACCGTCCTTCAGGGCCGGAGCCTGAAGAAGAAACCTTCAAACGCTACGCCGACTTCAAAAGCCTCGACACCTTCCGCAAATACGTAGCCGGCTTCTTCATGCGCGGCCGCGAGTAAAAAAACACCCGGCTTTCCCCTGCAGTCGATCCGCACTTGATCTGCTTTCGATCTGCTTTTGATCTGTTTTTGATCTTGATCCACCTGCCCCGTTAACCAGAAGGGCCGAGTGAAGGTGTTGCGAAAGGGCTAGCGCGTAGCGCCTTCGGCCCCAGCCGAAGTTGCGAATCGTAGTGTTGCTTGCAACGCGTAGATCGCAATGCCCTGAAGCGACACCGTAGCGAGGGGACCCGGAGCGCAGCGTAGGGCCCCTGGTGGGGCAAGCCCTTTGCTTACTTTGGGGCGACTGCCAAAGTAAGGCGCCGTAAGGGCGCAAAGGTGACTCAGCGCCGCCAAAGCAAATGGATCAGCACTCAATTGAAGGGCCCCATCCGGAGCCACCCCAATCTCCGCTGTACTATCGCATCAACGAAGACCATCACTACGCAGCGCCGCCGGCGTGAACTCAAAGTTCTTCGCGGTCAAATTATATTCAGTACTACGCGACTCCTCGTTACGCAGCCCGATCACCATATACCGCCCCGAAATCAAATCGTAGAGCGTCTCGGCAGCAATATAGCTGGCCTGCTGGTCGTACCGGTACAACGCATGCCCTTCAGCAACTCGCCACAACTGACCCTTCTGGTCATAATGATCCACCTCAGCGAGCTGCCAAGTGTCCTCATCAAAATACAAATGCCGCTTGGCATAAACATGACGCTGTCCCGGCTTGAGCGTGGCCTCCACTTCCCATACCCGATGCAGCTCGTAACGCGTGTGCTCCGGATTGATGTGTCCAGGCCTGATAATGTCGTCATACTTCAACGTCGGCGACTCCAGGCGGTAGCTGTTGTACGGGATATACATCTCCTTCTTGCCGATCAGTTTCCAGTCATAACGATCTGGCGCACCGTTGAACATGTCGAGGTTGTCTGCTGTGCGCAAGCCGTCGGAGGCAGTTCCCGGCCCATCGTAGGCCAATTGCGGGGCACGCCGCACACGACGCTGGCCGGCGTTATAGACCCAGGCACGTCGTGGCTCGACCACTTGGTCGATGGTTTCATGCACCAGCGCTACGGTTCCGGCCATGCGTGCCGGCGATGTCACTCGCTGCTTGTAGTAATACAGCAGGTTGTCGCCATCGCCGGCAGGCAGATCGACCACCTGCCCCGGGAACACCAGTTGCTCCTCAAAGCGCACCGGCGTGTAGTCGCCGTTCACCTGTGGCGTGGCCTGGATAAAGCTGCGCTGGTAGCTGCCACCCAAGTAGCGGGTTATGTGGTTCCAGATGACCTCCACCCCATTGCGAGGAATCGGAAAAGCGTAGTAACCACTGGCAGAGAAATTGGCCAGGCCACTGCCGTTATTGGTTGCGGTGACATGCAGCGCGCTGTCCTTGGCGCGCTTGGCGATCTCGGCTGGAATCGCCGCCGAACGATGGCTGGGATACACCGGGATCCGGTAAGTTTGTGGGTAGCGTTTGAACAGTGCCAACTGGCCGGTGCTGAGCCTGTCCTTGTATTGCTCGGCATTGGCCGCAGTAATGACCAATAGCGGCTTTTCACTGGCGAACGGATCGCTCATGAAGCCATTGGCATCCACCTTGCCGGTGTCCTTCGATAGCCCGCCGGTCCAGGCCGGAATCGTGCCGTCGGCGTTGCCTTCCTTTTGCGCGCCAAGGGGGGTCAATGTGGTGCCGAGTTGCTCGGCCTGCTGTGGCGATACTTCAGCCATGGCGCTGGAGGCCAGCACCATCAATGTTATCGAGGCGCAGGTGATCAATGCGTGTGCTTTCATGACAAGGCTCCAGGATCAGAAGGACACACCAACACTGAGCGACAGGTTGTCGCGATCAATGTCGGTGTTGAAGTCGCCACCGAAGTAGTCGGTGTAACTCAGGCTGACGGTGTAGGTATTGCGATAGTCGGCATCCAGGCCAAGGCTTACTGCCTTGGCACCCTCGTTGAAGGTCGGGCCGTAACCATCGACGTCGTGCGACCAGGCAAGGTTGGGCGTAAGGTTGATACCGGCAAATACGTTGGTGTACTTGATGGCACTGTAGGCGCGATAACCCCATGAATTTTCGGTGTAGTAGCCATGACGGCCGCCTTGGGACAGGTCACCGAAAACCGAGTCCCGGCCATAGCGCTGTTTATCCAGCCCTTCCAGGCCACCGATGTGAGTCAGGCCGATCTCCACTGCCAGGCTGAGTGAGTCGGCACCGAGCATCGGGTCGAACAGGTGCAGGAAGGTGGTCTGCACCTGCGTCACTTCCTTGCGTTTCCAACCCTGGACCCGTTGTCCTTCCTCGGTCAGCACGGTGGGCTCGACGATGCTGCCAGTGAGCGCCTCGAATACCGGGTTTAGCACGCCGCCCGAGAGGTCCGCGGTGTTGATCGACAAAGGCTCATTGGGGCGGTAGCTCAACTCGCCGCTCCATGCGGTGCCGGTAGGCAACTCGGTCGCAAAACTCAAGCCGTACAGGTGGATGTCTTCAGGGTAATCAATGGAGTAATGGGTGTTGCCTGCACCGGTAGCCAAGCCCAGGGCGAACTGCTGGTCCGGCGACAAGGCGCCGAAGGCCGGGTCATTCTGGATGAAATCAACCACGCCTTCCTCGGTGCGCAGCGCGAACTTGGGTTTACGCGAGTGATAATTGATGTAGTAGGCGCCGTACTCCACCCCATCACCCAGCCAGCGCAAGGCCAGGCCGAACTGCCCACTGTCGCGCGCCTCATTGTCCTTGTCGCGCGGCAGGATCACGCCCTCGTTGCTGATGCTGCGATCGAGAATGCCGAAACCGAGGCCGGCGTTGGCGGCGATCGGCTGCAGCGGGGCAATGTCGGCCAAACCGGCATTGAGATTGCGGTCGCACCCCTTGGGCACCGGATCGACACCGAAAAACGTGCCACAGTTGGGCAGCGCGTAGGGTTTCCACTGCAACTGGTAAAACCCCTCGACACTCAGGCTCTCGGTCAGACTTTGGGAGAAATACAGCATACTCACCGGAATCAGGCCCTCCTTGAGCTCGGACCCCGGGCGCTGCAGTGCAGAAACATCAAGCGGGTTGATGGCGTTGATCGAGTTGCCGATGAACAGGCTTTCACCCCAGCTCACCACCTGCTTGCCGACACGAACCTCACCAGGACGATCGGCAATTTCATAGCGTTGGGCAATGAATGCATCGAGCAATTGCGTCCCCGATGAACGCGATGACATGACGCGTCCATCGTCACTTATTTGCTTGAACGGGCGATGCTCATCCTGCAGCTCGAAGTCGTACCAGTATTTACCGCGCACGAACGCACGGGTGTCCCCGTACGACAGTTCAAGGTCATGCACGCCCTTGAAAATCTTTGAATAGGTTTCGCCTTTCTTGAAGTTCTGCCGACCGTCGTCACCTGAAGTCGAGAACCCAGTACCACCGTTTTCGGCGCCGATCAGCTTGGAGGCGGCATCGGACATGGCCCAACTGGCACCAATCGACAGCGAGGAGTCGAACTGGCCACGAAGCCCGCCGATTTCGAAGTCAGCGGCAGCAGCCGGCACTGTCGCCAGTGCCACAGCGACTGCGAGCACAGAGCGTTTGAGGGGGGTGATATGCACAGTTTGTTTTCCTTATTATTGGCGTGTCACCTATCGGCGGGCGCTAGCATCCCGCCCTGGCAGGTCACTCGTTTGCTTGCAGGAAACAGAGCACGTCACGACGCTCACCGGCGTTGCGCAAGCCACCAAAGGCCATTGCTGTGTCAGGGAACATCGCTGCGGGAGAGGTCAGCCAGCGGTCGAGCTGTTCAACGGTCCAGGTACTGTTTGCCCCAGCAAGATCGGTGGAATACTTGAAACCCGGCGTCGTACCGATCGCACGACCCACGACACCGGCCAGGCGCGGTCCGACATGATCGGAATCGAGTGCATGGCAAGCCGCGCATTTGGTCTGGAAGGCCTGTTGTCCGGAACCGACATCGCAATCAGCAGCCAGAATGGCCTGACTGAGTGCCAACAGGCAGACACCAACCAGCGGTTGAATCAGGTGATGCATCTTGAGGTTCCCCAGTGGTATTCGTGGAGAACCTAAGGTGCCACGGAGCGCGTTTGACTAATCGTTAGGCCATGCCAGTGATTTGTCTTTGGGCGCCAATCGATGACCGGCAGAGTGGGCGACGCAGCGCCCGCAGGCCGTATGACTCAACCCAGCAATGCTTTGGTGCGCAATGCAGCCAGGCTGCCGGCGCTGATGGCGCCGTCGATGAAGCCGCGCCAGCCCTCGCCATGGTCGCCCTGGCCGAATATCACCCGCCCGCGATCCTTCTGGAAGTGGTCGTAATACTTGCCCAGCCACTTGGGCTTGTAGCTGCAGTAGGTGCCACGCGCATAAGGGTCCAGGGTCCACTCGTAGCCGTAGCACGCTTCGACTTCCAGGTCCGGATAGAAGGTGCTAACAACCGCTTGCACAGCATCGCGATCCTGAATGTCGAGCTTCTGTGGATCGGCACCGAAGGCGACAAAAATAGTGTGATCCTGCGCCTTGGCATACGTCGCGAGTAAATTCAGTGGGTGATCCGAACCTGCCACCCCCAGGCGCTTGCCGTCTTCGGGCAGTTTGCCCTTGGTGCGGATAAACACCTTGATACCGCTGCCGGTGTGCTTTTCCTTTGCCGCTTCAACCAGCGCCGGGTCCAGGGCCGGGCTGAAGGCGATACGCGGCAACACGTTCATCGGCACGGTGACAATAACTGAAGCGGCACGGATTACCTCCCCCCCTCAGTCGTCACCAGCACCCGGTCACCCTGCTCTTGGACCTTGGCAACCACGGTAGACAAACGAACCTCTGGCTTGCCCTCGTCGATCATCGCGTTGATCAGGCTGATGCTGCCATCCTTGAAGCTGTAGCGCCCGCAAGCATCGACGAACGCGGTCATGTTGCCACCAGGCAGCGACCACCAGCGTGCGATCTCGGCATAGGACGTGCGATCGCTGGTGGTGTGGGCAATACCGGCGACATAGGCGTCGATGAAGCTGTGCTCCAGCGGGGTGAGCTTCAACTGCTTGAAGCGATCGGCACCGCTCATGGCATCGACGGCGAGCAGCTGCTGCCACGTGTGCTTGGCGTCGTAGGGGCGTTCCCAGAGTTTGGGCGCCTGGGCAAAATAGTCCTTGAGCGCCTTAGAGATACCGATCAATTCCTCAAGCTTGGGCTCGACCGCCTTGCCTTCGTGAATGATACGAATCGTCTGGCTTTCTTCTGAAAACGGCTCTGGGGTTTCTTTGAGCTTCAAGCCGTAGCGCTGTACTTCAGCCCAGACAAAGGGTTGGGTCCAGTGGATCCAGGTGCCTCCGAGCTCGATCTTGTGGCCCTGGAACTCACTGCTGAACGTTCGCCCGCCGAGACGATTGCGCGCCTCCAGGACCAAGGTCTTGTAGCCATTTTTCATGCTGTCGCGTGCAGCGGTCACCCCCGCGAAACCGGCACCGATGACCACCACGTCGTAATCGCAGTCGTCACATTTGGCCATGCGGCCTTCGCCGGCCGTCGCCATACCGATAGACACTGCACCGGCCGAAACCGCAGCACCGGCTGCACCCACTACACCGGCATTCCTGAGAAACTTGCGACGGCTTACGCCATGCCCTTGCTTGTTAGCCATACCCCACCCTTCCCATTGTCATCCTGCCTGGCGGCAACCTCCAGCTAACATGCCAAAAGAAAGGGGGGAACAATTGTCAGGGTATGCCAATGACTTACCATTGAGTGCCAGCAGGGTCCGAGCGAGTGAGACCGCTCAGTAGTCGTACCGATCGACCGCTCGGCGCCGCTCGTTGTCATCACGCATGTCGTAGTTGGCGGTGGTCTGGATGTTGGTGTGATGCGCAAGCTTCTGCGCAATCGACAGGTCGTGCTCTTCGATGACCCGGGTGATGAACGAGCGACGAAAATCGTGCGGCATGATCTTTACCCCGACCTGGGTGCCACGCTGGCGGGCAATGTAGTAGATCGCATGTTTGGTGATGCGCTCGCGGGTAATGTGACTGCCCCGGCGAATGCGATTGAACAGGAAGTCATCGTCGGCCTGGCCTTCAGGCAGATGGTCACGACGAAAGGCCAGCCAGGCATTGAGTTTCTCGAACGCCCAGGTTGGCGCATATTTGATCAACTGCTTATTGCCCTTGCCCAGCACCTGCAGGCTGCGTTCGCTGAAGTCGACCTGATTCAAATCCAGGTTCACTGACTCGGACTTGCGCATGCCGGTGCCATAAAGCAAAGCGATTACCGCCGCATCGCGCAGCCCTTGCGGTCGTGGGTCTGCCGCACAGGCATCCATCAGCTCCCGGATCAGGCTGCGCTTGAGGTTGCGCCCGCTGGGCAGGCGTGTACCTTGCGCCGGCTTGACGGTACGAATGCGCAACAGCTGATCCTGACTGATCAGCCCCAGCCGCCAGGCTTCGTTCATCACCCCACGTACCGCATTGACATACAACGATGAGGTATTGGGGGCGTAGCCATCGGTACGCAAAGCCGCTACCAGCGCCGTGACATGCCCCGGCTCGAGCTGGTACCAAGGCACATCGCTGATGTCGCAATCCTCAAAGCCCAGGCGATCAGCGGCATCCTGAAGGATGTACTTCATGGTCAATTGACTGGAAGGCGCCAGGCGAGCGAGGTATTGCAGCAACGGATTTTGCAGTGAATCGGACAAACCAGAAATCCTGTAGAGCTGAGTTGCGGTCAGAATGACCGCACCCTGTCATTGTGATATGTGCCAGCGCAGTGGCAGATGACCCAGATCATCACCAGGCCATTGATTGGTAAGCAAATTGTGCTCACCACGGGCGCCGATAGTACCTCATCAGTGCTACCGGAATCGATTGAGGGCAATATCATGGCCACCTCATCCAGGCCGAATAGCAGTGCCAATCACCTGCCCGGCAGCGGGTTTTACCGCTACAGTAGCTCACGTCCCTTCAAGCCCGAGGTAGCATGGCTTTCCATCGACTAACCCGCAGCCACCCTCGCCTGAGTATTGCAGCGCTTGTCGGTGTCCTGAGCGGCTGGCTGGTGCCGGCCAATGGCTGGGTCGAGCACGTGCTGATCGGCTGGAATACCGGTGTCTGGCTCTACTTGGTGCTAATCCTGTGCCTGACCCTCGGGGCCAGCACCGAGAAAGTACGCAAAGTCGCCAGCATCGAGGACGAAAACGCGGGCCTGGTGCTGTTCACCGTAAGCATCGCTGCCATCGCAAGCCTGGTAGCGGTGATTCTGCAACTGGCCGCCGGGGCCAAACTTGCCGATGGGCCTACCGCCCTGCAACTGGCCTTCACTGGCTTTACCGTCGCCGGGTCATGGCTGCTGGTCGGTGCCATTTTCAGCCTGCATTATGCCCACCTGTTCTACACCGCCCACGCGCACGCGCCGCTGCTGCGTTTTACCGACGATGAGCGTAACCCCGACTATTGGGACTTCCACTATTTTTCCTTCACGTTGAGTGTGGCAGTACAAACCTCGGATGTCGGCGTGGCCGGTCGCGAAATGCGCCGGGTGGTGCTCGCTCACTCACTGGTGGCGTTTGTGTTCAACACCGCCATTCTCGGTTTCACCATCAACATGGCAGCGGCGCTGATCAACTGAGGGTTGCTCTTCGAGCAGTTGCCCGCGCACCCGCACGATACGTTGGGTGAGCGTTGAATAACGCATGACAGTCTCCTTGAATGAACCTTGGGGTGCCATTGGTCTGAAAACCCCAGGTAAGCATCCCAGCCGACTGTCGGTAAAAATAGCAGAACAGCAATGCCTGCAACGGCGAAAGATTCAAGGCAAACGTTTGCCGCAACGGCCTTTGAACACAAGGGTTTTCAGGGTGGTTCTGACGTGCTTCAAAAAGGCCACAAAACGGTCATGGTGATGGGCAGACACTGGCGCCAGCAATGCTATGTTTAGGTTCTTGCCAGGTCGCCATGACCTGAAACGCACGTTGATCCGCTCACCCTGTTGTTCACCCCTACACGGAGGCCGGAATGAACAAACTGACGTTTCCAAACGCCTGTCAGGTGATGCGCTGGTATTTTCATCCACTGGGCTTCGAAGCCAGTATGGATGCACCGCGCAGCATGGTCGCCCGCCTGTTTGACCGGGCCACGGGCGAGACCCTGCTGGCGATCGCCGGCATTCCCTGCGCCAGGCTGATGGCGGCCGCCGATGTCGAACGCATCATCGAGGCGGTCGAGGCCGAGATGGACGCCTTCGAGCCTTCCTGCAACCTACGGGCTACTGGCTGATCTCAGTGGCTTGCCAATGCGTGGCCAGCGCGCTCGATGTCGGCAATGAAACGCTCGGGAGGTAGCGGCTGGCCAAGCAGATAACCCTGTAACGAATCGCAACCAAGGCGGGTCAGGAAACTCTGTTGGCGATCGGTTTCTACGCCTTCTGCCACAATCCTCAAGCCCAGCGCTTGTCCCAACGCCACAATTGCCGAAACGATCGCGGCGTCATCGCTGTCTTGTTCCAGGTCACGGACAAAGCCGCGGTCAATCTTCAACTCGTTGGCCGGCAAGCGCTTGAGGTACATCAAGCTCGAATAGCCGGTACCAAAGTCGTCGATGGACAAGTCCACGCCCATATCCGCAAGCCTCTGCAACACCGCCATGCTTGCATCGGCATCGTGCATGGCGGTGGTTTCGGTTATTTCCAGGGTCAGGCTGTTGGCCGGCAATTGATGACGTGCGAGCACCTTGGCGACACTGTCGACCAAGCCGGTATGGCAGAACTGGATTGCCGAGAGGTTCACGGCGATGCGCCAATCTGTATAGCCCAGGCCAATCCACTCGCGCATCTGGCGACAGGCTTCATCAAGCACCCATTCACCAATCGGAATGATCAGGCCGGTCTTCTCTGCCAGCGCGATAAAGCGATCAGGCAACATCAGACCCTGCTCCGGGTGCTCCCAGCGCAGCAGCGCTTCGGCACCAATCGGTTGGCAGGCCTGGGCGTCGAACTTGGGCTGGTAGAACAGCCGGAATTGCTTTTGATCCAGTGCCAAGCGCAAATCCTGAAGCAGTTGCAGTTGCAGGCGTGCGTTGCTGTTCATCGATACGTCAAAGAAGCTGTAGCCATTTTTGCCCGCGCTCTTGGCGTGATACATCGCTGCATCGGCGTTGCGCAGCAGTTCATGCTGATCGACGCCGTTACCGGGGTAAAGGACGATGCCGATGCTGGCTGAAATCTGCAGGTTCTGCTCGGCAACCCGGAAGCTACGGGAGATCAGATTAACCTGCTTGGAAGCAACGCCCATTGCGTCATCAGGCTCCTGCAAATCCACGAGCAGGACAAATTCGTCGCCGCCAATGCGCGCCAGGGTGTCCTGGCTGTGCAAATGGCCGCGAAGGCGCAAGGCAACCTCCTTTAGCAGCAAGTCGCCCATGTGATGGCCAAAGGCGTCGTTGACCGGTTTGAAACCATCCAGATCAATGAACATCAGGGCAAAACACCCTCCTTGCTCACTGGCCTTGCTGATTGCCAGCTCGATGCGATCGGCCAGCAACGTGCGATTGGGCAAGCCGGTCAGGGTATCGTGCAGGGCGAGCTGGGTCAGTTCCTGATTGGCCCGGGTCAAGGAGCGCGCCAGTTCAGCGGTTCGCGCCTCAAGGCGAGCATCGAGCACCGAAGTCAGCAAGGCCACGGCCAGCACCGCCAGGGTGGTGATCAGTACCAGGTAATCCAGGCCATTGCCACTGAGGCCGGTGCCCAGTGCGCCACAGAAACTGCCATCGGCAAAGTTTGCCGCAGCCATGCCGGTGTAATGCATGCCGACGATGGCCAACCCCATGACCACTGCAGCAGCGCCACGCAATTGCCGGACGTACAGGGTTTGATGACGCAGCCGAAAGGCAATCCACAACGCCGCTGTCGAAGCCCCTACCGCGATCACCAAGGACAGCGCGAACAGTGCCGGGTCGTAGTCGATGCCCGGTTGCATTAGCAGCGCGGCCATGCCGGTGTAGTGCATGCTGCTGATGCCGGTGCCCATGATCAGCGCTCCCAGGCCAAGCTGCAGCCACGGCAAGGTCGGTTGGCTGACCAGCCACAGGGCAAAGCCTGAAGACAGCCCGGCGATCAATAGCGAAAGCAAGGTCAGGGTCAGGTCGTATCCCAGGGCTATCGGCAGGCTGAAGGCGAGCATGCCGATAAAGTGCATGGACCAGATACCGAACCCCATCGCAAACGCGCCACCCCCGATCCACAGGTACACCGCTCGGCCCTTGGCAGTGGCAATGCGTCCGGTCAAATCGAGTGCTGTATAGGAGGCAAGAATGGCAACGCAAAGCGAAATCAACACCAGCGAGGAAGAGTAACTACCGATCAGCATTTGGCCTTTCACAACCCTTGGGATCAGGCACTGAATGGCCCGGGGAAAAGCCGATGATTGTACTCAACCTTTAGCGAAACGCACGGAGTTTTCGCTGGCATTTTGCAATGATCCACTCCGTGCCAATTTCGTATTTTTTCAATAGGCTTATTTGTTACAAAACAATAACTTACCTTCCAAATCTAAAGCCATTTAAGACGTTAGATGGCAAATTGCAACAATTCATACCAATCATGACATAAAGCATTAATAACCACTTTTAATGCCTTGATTTTATTGAACTTAAATCATGGGGAATCGGCAAGTGCCGTCTGTACGTCCCATCCACCACCGAGCGCCGCGATGAGCTGCACACTGGCCACCAGCCTGCTCTGCAGCAGCGTCAACACACTACGCTCGTTGCTCAGCGCAGTGGTCTGCACATTGACCACGTCCAGATAGGCGATCAGCCCGGCCTTGTACTGATTGCTGGTCAGGCGCAACGACTCGCGTGCCGCATCGAGGGCCTCGCCGCGCACGGCCGCTTCGTCTTCATAGACATCCAACTGCACCAGATAATTTTCCACTTCCTTGAAGCCATCGAGCACGGCCTGACGGTACTGGGCCACGGTCTGGTCATAGACCGCTTCGGTACGGTCAACCTCAGCAGAACGCTGACCGCCATCGAACAGTGTCATCGCCAACTGTGGGCCCACCGACCAGAAACGGTTAGGCAGGCTGATCCAGTCGCTAAAGCTACTGCTGCTATAGCCACCACTCATGCTCAGGGTCAGGTCGGGGAAATAGGCGGCCCTGGCAACGCCAATACTGGCATTGGCGGACATCACCTTGCGCTCGGCCGAGGCGATGTCCGGGCGGCGCTCAAGCAATTGCGAGGGCAGCGCCACCGGCACCTGCGGCAGCGCCGGAATGTCCTTGCTGTCCGCCAGGGCGAAGTCTGCGGGCGCCTTGCCCAGCAAAACGGCAATGGCATTTTCCAGCTGGGCACGCTGCCAGACCAGGTCGATCAGGTCGGCCTGGGTGCTTTTGAGTTGGGTTTGCGCCTGGGCCACTGCATCCTTGCCCGACACACCGGCGCGGTATTGGTTCTCGGTCATGGTCAGCGAGCGTTGGTAGGCCTGGACGGTAGCCTCAAGCAAGCGCTTCTGTTCATCCATCACCCGCAGTTGCAGGTAGTTCTGCACCAGCTCCGACTGCAGGCTCAGGCGAATCGCGGCCATGTCTGCCAGACTTGCCTGGGCGCTGGCTTCGTTAGCAGCCAAGCCGTCGCGCAATTTGCCCCACAGGTCCGCTTCCCAGCTGACGCCCAGGGTGGTGCTGTAGGTGTCGCGAATACCACTGCTGTTGTTACTCAAGCTGGAACTGGAACTGCCGGTGCCCTGACTTGAGCGGGTCTTGCCCGCTTTCAGATCGAGGCTTGGGAACAACGCCCCACGCGAGCTGCGGACCAATGCCTGGGCCTGGCGGTACTGGGCTTCGTACTGGGCCACCGTCTGGTTGGCAGCATTGAGCTGCTCGACCAGGCCGTTGAGCTGGGCGTCGCCATACAGCTCCCACCAGGCGCCGCGCGCAAGCGCATCGGAAGGATTGGCCTGGGTCCAGCCCGCAGCATGCTTGAACGCCACTGGCGCAGCGGCTTCGGGACGCTGATAGTCGGGGCTCAGGGTGCAGGCGCTAAGCAACGCCAGACACAAGCCAGAAGCCAGCAGGCGCGAACCACGGGCACCGAGCAGCAACTGCAGCGGGCGGTTGGAGAGAAGCGGACGTCGAGTCATAGCGGAGTTTCCAAAGCAGCATCGGTGCGCACGCCGCGCCAGTGGTTGAAGCGATGGCGCAAGCGGTCCAGATAAAGGTAAACCACCGGAGTGGTGTAAAGCGTAAGCACCTGGCTGAAAACCAACCCGCCAATAATGGTCAGACCCAGTGGCTGGCGCATTTCCGATCCTTCGGCATGGCTGAGCAACAGCGGCAAGGCGCCGAGGATCGCGGCCACGGTGGTCATCAGGATGGGGCGCAGGCGCAGCAGGCAAGCGCGACGAATGGACTGTTCCGGGCTCAAGTGTTCGTGGCGTTCCAGTTGCAAGGCCAGGTCGATCATCATGATGGCGTTCTTCTTCACCACGCCGATCAGCAGGAACAGGCCCAGCAGCGAAATCAGGCTGAACTCGCTACCCACTACATACAGGGTAAGCAAGGCCCCTACCCCGGCCGACGGCAAGGTGGACAAAATCGTCAGCGGATGAATGTAGCTTTCATAAAGAATCCCCAGCACCAGATACACCGCCAGCAACGCCCCGAGAATCATCAAAGGCTGCCCTTTCTGGCTTTCGGCAAAGGCATCACCGGTTCCCCCAACCTTGGCAATCACATCTTCTGGCAAACCAACCTTGGCCACAGCCCGCTCAACGGCAGCCATGGCCTGATCCTGGCTGTAGCCTTCGGCGATGTCGAAGTTGATGCTGTCGGCGGCGAACTGGCCTTCGTGACTGACACGATCATCGGCCAAGCTGTTCTCGTAATGAGCGAAGGTCGACAGTGGCACCCGGGCACCGTCAGCCGTGATCACCTGCACTTGCTCCAGGCTGCGAGGGTCCTGGGCGTACTTGGGGTTGATCTCCATCACCACCTGGTACTGGTTGAGGCTGTCATAGATGGTCGAGATCTGCCGCTGGCTATAGGCGTTGTTGAGCACCGAGGTAACCATGCTCATGTCGATGCCCAGGCGCTTGGCCTGTTCACGGTCGACAATCAGGGTTATCTGTTGGGTGCCACCGCCTTCACGCGCATCGATGGCGGTAAGCTCTGGCAGGGCCTTGAAGGCGGCCACTACTTTTGGATACCACTCACGCAAGGCCGACAGCTCGCTACTTTGCAGGGTATAGAGGAACTGCGAAGAACTCTGGTCGCGGCCACCGCCGAACTGCAAGTCCTGGTCGGCCATGAGGAACAAGCGCCCGCCCGGTACTTTGGGCATTTCCTTGCGCATCCGCTCGATGATTTTCTGCGCCGACACTTTGCGCTCGCTGATCGGCTTGAGGCGCACCAGCACCATGGCGTTGTTGGTACCGCTGTTGCCGCCAATAAAGCCCGCGACACTCTCCACCGCAGGATCCTTGAGCAATGCCCGGCGGTAGATTTCCATTTTTGGCTGCATGACCTGGAACGACAAACCATCATCGCCGCGGACAAAGCCCATCAACTGGCCGGTATCCTGTTGCGGCAGGAAGGTCTTCGGTACCACCACATACAAAGCGATGTTCACCGCAATGGTGACCAGCAGGCTGAGCAGCGTCAGACGGCGATGACGCAGCACCCAGTCAAGACTGCGCCCGTAACTTGCCATCATGCGTTGATGAATCTGCTCGCTCCAACGCTGCAGGCGCGTTTGCCCCTCGTGCGCCTGGGGCTTGAGCCAGCGAGCGCAGAGCATCGGCGTCAGGGTCAGGGAAACCACCAGCGAAACAATGATCGCCACGGCCAGGGTGATGGAAAACTCACGGAACAACGAGCCGACAATGCCGCCCATGAACAGGATCGACACGAACACCACCACCAACGACAGGTTCATCGACAACAGGGTGAAACCGACTTCCTTGGACCCTAGATAGGCAGCGCGCATAGGCGGAACGCCGTCATCGATATGCCGGGAGATGTTTTCCAGCACCACAATGGCATCGTCCACCACAAGGCCGGTGGCAAGAATCAAGGCCATCAGCGACATATTGTTCAGCGAGAACCCAAACAGATACATCGCCGCAAACGTGCCGACCAACGACACCGGCACCGCCAGGGTCGGAATCAACGAAGCGCGCAGGTTGCCCAGGAACAGGAACACCACCAGGATGACCAGCACCACGGCGATGATCAGGGTGTGCTCGGCTTCGCTCAGGGTGGCCTTGATGACCGGTGAGCGGTCCATTGCCACATCCAGCTTCACACTGGCCGGCATCAGCGACTCCAGTACCGGCAGTTGCTCCTTGATCTTGTTCACCGTCTCGATGATGTTGGCACCGGTCTGGCGATTGATCACCAGCAGCACGGCCTCCTGATCATTGAAAAAACCACTGTTGTAGCGGTTTTCCACCGCATCGGTAACCTTGGCTACATGCCCAAGGCGCAGCACCGCGCCGTCCTGGTAACGAATCACCAACGGCTCGTAGTCCTTGGCCTTCTCCAACTGGTCGTTGGCTTGCACCTGCCAACTGCGCTGGCCGTCTTCGATAAAACCCTTGGGCCGACGCTGATTGGCGTTGGCGATCGTCTCGCGCACCTCATCCAGGGCAACACCGTACTGGTTGAGCAAGTGTGGCTCGAGTTCCACCCGTACTGCCGGCAACGAGCTGCCGCCAATCTGCACCTCCCCTACCCCCGGGACCTGGGACAGGCTCTGGGACAGGATGGTCGAGGCCAGGTCATAGAGCTGGCCCTTCTGCAGCACGCTGGAGGTCAGTGCGAGCACCATGATGGGTGCCTGGGAAGGGTTGTACTTCTTGTAGGTCGGCATGCTGCGCATACCGCTGGGCAACAGGTTGCGCGACGCGTTGATAGCCGCCTGCACTTCCCGGGCAGCCGCATCGATATCGCGCCCTTGGTCAAAACCGAGAATCACCCGGGTCGAGCCCTGAGTGGAACTACTGGTCAGCGTAGTAACCCCGGAAATCGCGCCCATGGAACGCTCCAGCGGCGTAGCCACCGTGGCGGCCATTACCTCAGGGCTGGCACCTGGCAAGTTGGCCTGCACCACAATCACCGGAAACTCGATCTGCGGCAGCGGCGCCACCGGCAGGAGACCGAAACTGACACCACCGAGCAACATGATCGCCAGGCTCAACAGCATGGTTGCTACCGGACGGCGAATAAAGGGGGCCGACAGGTTCATGGGCGGCCACTCCACGCTTGGAGTGTCACGCTGCAAGCACTGTTCTCAACCGCCGCAATCCCCGCCTGCTTCGTGCTGGCGACACCGGTCATACCGATTCTCCGGCCAAGTGCGGCTGGCGAAAGCGCCGTGCCAGTCGGTCGAAGTACAAATAGATGACAGGCGTTGTAAACAACGTCAGCACCTGGCTGACCAACAGCCCCCCGACCATCACCAGGCCCAGGGGTTGACGCAATTCGGCCCCGGAACCGGTAGCAAGCATCAATGGAATGGCGCCGAACAAGGCGGCCAGCGTGGTCATCAGAATCGGCCTGAAGCGCAGCAACGCCGCCTGATAGATCGCCGCTTCCGGGGTCATGCCCTGATTGCGCTCAGCCTCCAGGGCGAAGTCGATCATCATGATCGCGTTCTTCTTGACGATACCAATCAACAGGATGATGCCGATGATGGCGATCATGCCAAGGTCGTTACCGGAAAGAATCAGCGCCAACAAGGCGCCCACCGCTGCCGAAGGCAGGGTCGAGAGAATGGTCACCGGGTGAATGTAACTCTCATAGAGCACGCCGAGCACGATGTACATGGTTACCACGGCAGCCAGAATCAGCAGCAAGGTGCTCGACAACGATGCCTGGAATGCCTCGGCTGCGCCCTGGAAGCGGGTTTGCACACCCACCGGCATACCAATGTCCTGTTGCACCTGCTCGATCGCCTTGACCGCATCGCCCAGCGCCACGCCTTGGGCGAGGTTGAACGACATCATCACCGCCGGGAACTGACCAATATGGGCGATTGCCAGTTGCGCCTGGCGTTGCTCGATGCGGGCCAGGCTCGACAAACGCACCTGGCCGCCATCCGTGGCCTTGACGTGGATCTGCTCAAGTACCTGCGGGCCCAGGCTGGAAGCAGCTTCAGCCTGCAACACTACGCGGTACTGGCTGGCCTGGGTGTAGATGGTCGAGATCTGGCGCTGGCCAAACGCGTCGTACAAGGCATTGGTGATGTCGGCAACATTGATGCCCAAGCGACTGGCAGCATCGCGGTCAATCACCAGAAATACCTGCAGGCCCTTGTCCTGCAGGTCACTGGCGACGTCGGTAAGCTCGGGGCGTTGTTGCAGGGCATCGACCAGCCTGCCGCTCCACAACGCGAGCAAATCGGCATCCGGCGACGACAGGCTGAACTGGTACTGGGTACGGCTGACCCGGTCCTCGATGCTCAAGTCCTGCACCGGCTGCATGAACAGACGGATCCCAGCCAGTTTGTCGACCTCGGGTTGAAGGCGTGCAATGACCTGAGCGGCGGTAAGGTCGCGCTCGCCGTGAGGCTTGAGGTTGATCAGCAAGCGGCCGCTGTTGAGCGTGGCATTGTCACCATCGACACCGATATAGGACGACAGACTCTGTACTGCTGGATCCTTGAGAATCACCGCGCTGAGCTGCTGCTGGCGCTCGCTCATGGCGGCGAAGGACACCGACTGCGGCGCTTCGGAAATACCCTGGATAACCCCGGTGTCCTGCAGCGGGAAGAAGCCCTTGGGCACCACCAGGTACAACAGCACAGTCAGCCCCAGGGTCGCCACGGCCACCAGCAAGGTCAGCGGCTGGTGCTTGAGCACCCACTGCAGGCCTCGTCCGTACCAGGCGATCATCCAGTCGATCGAGGCGCCACTGGCGCGATAGAAGCGCCCCTGCTCGGCCTCCGTTGGTTCACGCTTGAGCAACCGCGCGCACATCATCGGCGTCAAGGTCAGGGACACCACAAGGGAAATCAGGATCGCCACCGCCAGGGTAATGGCGAACTCGCGGAACAGACGGCCGACCACATCAGCCATGAACAGCAACGGGATTAATACCGCAATTAATGAGAAGGTCAGCGAGATCAGTGTGAAGCCAATCTGCCGGGCTCCCTTGAGCGCCGCCTGCATGGGCGTTTCACCCTCCTCGATATGCCGGGAAATGTTCTCCAGCATGACAATCGCATCGTCCACCACGAAGCCGGTGGCGATGGTCAGCGCCATCAAGGTCAGGTTATTGATCGAGAAGCCTGCCAGGTGCATCACCGCAAAGGTGCCGATCAACGACAGCGGCACCGCCACCGAAGGGATGATCGTGGCGCTGAAGCGGCGCAGGAACACGAAGGTCACCATCACCACCAGGGCGATGGCCAGCAGCAGTTCATGCTGCACATCCTTGACCGAGGCACGGATGGTCTGGGTGCGGTCGGTGAGCACGCTGACATCGAGGCCGGCAGGCAAGTTGTCGGTAATCGATGGCAGTAGGGTCTTGATGCGGTCAACCACCTCGATAACGTTGGCACCGGGCTGGCGCTGAATGTTCAGCAGCACCGCCTGGTTCTGGTTGGCCCAGGCGGCGAGGCGCTCGTTCTCGGCACCGTCGACGATTTCGGCAACGTCTTTCAAGCGCAACGGCGCGCCATTGTTGTAGGCCAGGATCAGGTTGGCGTATTCCTCGGGCGAACGCAGCTGATCGTTGGCATCGAGCATCGATACGCGGGTTGGGCCATCGAAGTTGCCCTTGGGCTGATTGACGTTGGAAGCACCGATCAACGTACGCACGTCTGCAAGGTTGAGCCCGGCCGCTGCCAGGGCATCGGGATTGACCTTGATTCGCACCGCCTGACGCTGGCCACCCGCGATGCTGACCATGCCGACGCCGCCGATCTGGGCAATTTTCTGTGCTACGCGGGTATCGACCAGGTCGTTGAGCTTGGGCAACGGCATGGTTTTCGATGAGATGGCCAGGGTCAGCACCGGGGTATCCGCCGGGTTGACCTTGTTGTACACCGGCGGCGCCGGCAGATCGCTCGGCAGTAGATTGCTGGCGGCGTTGATCGCTGCCTGCACCTGCTGTTCGGCAACGTCCATGTTCATGTCGAGGCTAAAGCGCAGGGTCAGTACCGAGGCACCGCCAGAGCTGGTCGAGGCCATCTGGGTCAGCCCCGGCATTTGCCCGAACTGGCGCTCCAACGGCGCCGTAACCGCGCTGGTCATCACTTGCGGGCTGGCACCCGGGTACAGGGTCGTGACCCTGATGGTCGGATAGTCGACCTGCGGCAGCGCTGCTACCGGCAGCATGGTGTAGGCGATCAGACCGGCCAGGACGATGGCCAGCATGCTCAGGGTGGTGGCCACCGGGCGCAGGATGAACAGCCGCGAGATGTTCATGCGCCAGCCTTGTTCTTGCGATCTGTGACAGCCGAAGCGTCTTTACTGTCCTGGCCCTGCAGATGCTGGCCGGGCGTAACCGGTACCTCGGAGCTGTCGTTGACAACCTCCACCTCGCTACCGTCACGCAGGCGATCGGTGCCTTCGAGCACGACCCGCTCGCCCTTGGCCAGGCCTTCAGTGATAACCGTGTGGTCACCGTCACTGGCGCCCAGGGTCAGCTTGCGGATCCGTACCTTTTTGTCGCCCTCCATGACATACACGAAGGACCCATCAGTACCGAACTGAATGGCCGCCGAGGGAGCCAGCACTACATTCTGCAAGGTGTCGGCGAGCAGGCGCACGTTGACGAACTGGTTAGGGAACAGCGCTTCATCCTGGTTTTCGAAGAAGGCTTTGAATTTCAGGGTGCCCGTGGTTGTGTCAATCTGGTTGTCGAGGCTGCGCAGTACGCCCACCGCCTGCTGCTTGAGGTCACCCCTGTCCCAGGCTTCGACCGGCAGTTTGGCGCCACTGCGATAGCGCGCAAGCACGGTGTTCAATTGCGACTCGGGCAAGGTAAAGGCGACGGTTATTGGATGGGTCTGGGTAATCACTACCAGCGCCGCGGTATCGTTGGCAGCAACCAGGTTACCGACATCGAGTTGGCGCAGGCCAAGGCGCCCGCTGATCGGTGCACGGATTCGGGTGAAATCAAGGTTCAACTTGGCATCGCCGACAGCGGCCATATTGGTCTTGATGGTGCCTTGGTACTGACCGACCAACGCCACCTGCGTGTCGAGGGTCTGCTTGGCAATACTGTCCTCGGCGTACAAGCCTTTGTAGCGCTCCAGGTCGATCTGGGCGTTTTTCAGCTGCGCCTGGTTCTGGGCCAGGGTGCCTTCGGCTTGCTGCAGGGCGATCTGGTAACTGCGCGGGTCGATTTCTGCCAGCAGGTCGCCAGCCTTGACCTGCTGCCCTTCCTGGAAGTTGATCTTGACCAACTCACCCCCTACCCGGCTGCGCACATTAACCGTATTGGTTGCCGTCACCGTACCCAGGGCCTTGAGGTAGACCGGGAAATTGCCCACGGTCGCAGGCTCGACACGCACCGGAACTGGCCCGCCGAAGGCACCGAAACCAGGTCGCCCGCCCTTGCCGCCGGGAGCGCCGGCCGCCTTATCCGCCGCCGGAGACGGCCACAGCCACCAGCAAAGGCCGGCAACCAGCAGCAGGATCAGCAGGCCGACAAGCCAGCGACGGGAGGAACGGGAACGAGAAAGCATCGGTTGATCGACCATTGGGCTGGAAAGAATTCTTTTGAGAAGGCTGAACGATAAGCACTGCAGCAGGATAAGCAAAGCGCCTTTACCGGCAATTTACCTAGCGCTTACGTTGCTAAGACAATGAACTATAAATAAAAACGGCCTGGTCGAGGACCAGGCCGTAACAATTATTCACACCTGCAGGAGCGGGCTACCCTTGGATGAGCTCGCAATCGCGGGCAAGCCCGCTCCTACTGCTGCAAATCAAATCACTTCAACACTGCCAGCGCTGCATCATAGTTAGGCTCGTCAGCGATCTCGCCAACCAGCTCGGCATGCAGCACCTTGTCGTTCTCGTCCAGCACGACCACTGCACGAGCAGTCAGGCCAGCCAGAGGGCCGTCGGCGATGGCAACACCGTAGTTTTCGATGAATTCACGGCCACGCAGGGTCGACAGGTTCTGCACATTTTCCAGGCCTTCAGCGCCGCAGAAGCGTGCCTGGGCGAACGGCAGGTCAGCCGAGATGCACAACACCACGGTATTGTTCAGCTCACCGGCCTTCTTATTGAAGGTGCGAACCGAAGTGGCGCAGGTAGGGGTGTCAACGCTTGGGAAGATGTTCAGCACTTTGCGCTTGCCGGCCAGGCTGGCCAGGGTTACGTCAGCCAGACCTGCACCAACCAGGGAAAATGCGGGTGCCTGGGTGCCAACCTTCGGCAGGTCGCCCTTGACCTGAACCGGGTTGCCTTTGAGTGTCACTTGAGCCATGAGCTGAGTCCTTATGCGGGGTGAGTAAAGGACCAGAGTTAATCATGAAAGTGACTCGCCACCTATGGCCGAGCAATAAATTGTTTTATTTCCACGCGCACATTGTGGACAAAATATTTACCTGGGCGCTGACAATCCAGCGCCCCGGCAACCGTGGCTCAGCCCATCAACGAGTAGACCAGCGCCGAGATGGCCACCAGACCTACAACGGTCACAAATACGTTGGAGAGGTGGCCACTGTACTTGCGCATGGCCGGTACCTTACGGATAGCGTACATCGGCATCAAGAACAGGATCGCCGCAATGACCGGGCCACCGAAGCTCTCGATCATGCCCAGGATGCTCGGGTTGAGCGTGGCAACGATCCAGCAGATCACCAGCATGAAAGCAGCTGTTACGCGATCCAGCGCCTTGGCACCCGGGCGTTTGCCAGTTTTCGCTACCAGCCCCTTGAGGCCTTCACTGGCGCCGATGTAGTGCCCCAGGAACGACTTGGCAATGGCAATAAAAGCAATGATCGGCGCAGCAAAGGCGATGGTCGGGTTGCTGAAATGGTTGGCCAGGTAGGAAAGAATCGACAGGTTCTGTTGCTTGGCTTCAGCCAACTGCGCAGGGGTCAGGGTCAGCACGCAACTGAACACGAAGAACATCACCATCGCCACCATCAGCAGGTGTGCACGGCACAGGATCTGCCCGCTGCGCTCATCGGCGTGGTCGCCATAACGACGTTTCTGATCAACCGCGAAGGCGGAAATGATCGGCGAATGGTTGAAAGAGAACACCATCACCGGAATGGCCAGCCACAAGGTGTGCAGGAACGCCGATCCTGACGGCATCTCGCTGGCGGTGCTCAGAATGCCGCCGCTCCAGTGCGGAATCAGAAATACCGCGAGAAACGCCAGGGCAACAATGAAGGGATAGACCAGCAGGCTCATGACCTTGACGGTGGCCTGCTCGCCACACCTCACAATGGCCAGCAGGCCGAGGATCAGCACCAATGACAAGACAATGCGTGGCGGTGGCTGGATGTGCAGCTGGTGTTCCATGAAGCTGCCGACCGTGTTGGTCAGGGCCACGCTGTAGATCAGCAGAATCGGGAAGATTGCCAGGAAGTACAGCAGGGTGATCAAGGCACCTGCACTGAGGCCGAAGTGCTCTTCGACAACATCGGTGATGTCGGTGCCATCGCGTCCGGACAATACAAAGCGGGTCAGGCCACGGTGAGCATAGTAGGTCATCGGGAACGCCAGCAGCGCCAGGATCAACAGAGGCCAGAAGCCCCCTACCCCGGCGTTGATCGGCAGGAACAAGGTTCCGGCACCGATGGCCGTGCCAAACAGGCCCAGCATCCAGGTGGTGTCCTGACGGGACCAACTGCTGAGGGCAGCTGGGGTCGATTCGAAGCGTTGATCAACGCTTTGGGCCTGCTCGTTCATCCGGGTGCAACTCCACTCGCAAAACTGCAACAGGGCTGAGAGTGGCGAAGCAGAGGCATCACCGCCCCTCAACCATACAAAGAGGGGCGCGATTGTGCGCGCATTGGTTGCACTTGCAAAGCCCCGACCGAGGAGCGGTTGCACCTTTTACAGCGACATCGCGGGACAAGCCCTTCGCACAGGTATCACCCCTGCACAAACGGGCGTGTCCCGCGATCAGCGGAGGTTACTGAACCGCCGCAATAGCCTCGGCGACTTGCTGCAGGTTGTCTGGGCGCAGACCGGACATGCAGACCCGGCCGCTGTCGATCAGGTACACGCCGAACTCGTCGCGCAGGCGACGAACCTGATCGACGCTCAGGCCGGTGTAGCTGAACATGCCGCGTTGGCTGAGGAAGAACTGGAAGTCCTGACCCGGCAACAAGACTGCCAAGGCATCGACCAGCCCCTGGCGCATGTCCAGGATCCGCAGGCGCATCTGCTCCACTTCAGCAGCCCACTTCGCATTGAGCGAAGCGTCGGCAAGCACCGCGGCTACCAGTTGCGCACCGAAGTTCGGTGGACTGGAGTAGTTGCGGCGAACAGTAGCCTTGAGTTGGCCCAATACGCTTTGCGCAGTGTCGGCATCGTCGCAGACCACCGACAAGCCCCCTACCCGCTCACCGTACAGCGAGAAAATCTTCGAGAACGAGTTGCTCACCAGGCAAGGTACGCCAGCACGGGCGAACTCGCGGATGGCATAGGCATCTTCGACCAGGCCTTCACCGAAGCCCTGATAAGCGATATCAAGGAATGGAATCAGGTTGCGCGCCTTGACCACTTCAATGACCTGTTGCCATTGCGCTTGGCTCAGATCGACGCCGGTTGGGTTGTGGCAGCACGGGTGCAACAGCACGATGCTGTTGGCGGGCAGGCCCTGCAGTGCTGCGAGCATGCTGTCGAAATCGAGACCGCGGGTATCAGCGTCGAAGTACGGGTAGGTATTGACCTTGAACCCTGCGCCTTCAAAAATCGCCCGGTGGTTGTCCCAGGTTGGATTGCTGACCCACACCTGCGAGTCGGGGAAATAGCGCTTGAGGAAGTCGGCACCGACTTTCAGCGCACCGGAGCCGCCGACGGTTTGCACGGTAGCAACGCGCGCGCCCTGCACGGCAGGGTGATCTGCGCCAAACAACAGCGCCTGGATGGCCTGGCGATAACTGCCCAGGCCTTCCATCGGCAAATACAGCGAAGCTTCATGCGGCTGGTCGGCCATGCGCTTTTCCGCTTCGCCAACAGCGGCCAGTTGCGGCACCACGCCTGCGGCATCGTAGTAGAGACCGATACTCAAGTTGACCTTGTTGGCGCGCGGGTCGGCCTTGAAGGTCTCCATCAGGGACAGAATCGGATCGCCGGCGTAGGCATCGACATGTTTGAACACAGCGTGAAGCTCCTTGGGTCTGGGCAAATACAACAAGAATCTAGCGAGGATACCTGTAGCGGCGCCGAAGCAACATGTCCCTTGATGCAACTTATCTGTGCAGCCATGCATGCCTTGGCTCGGTACCCTTAGAGCTATGCCAGCGCCTGCAGTTGTTCAAGCTCCTGCACGGTTAGGCTTACACCCTCACGCGCCGAAGCTTCACGCTCACGAAAGCGCCGCTCGCCAGGCATCCGGCTCACCCCTACAGCCTGCATCTGCTCCACCAACTGGCGGCTGCGCGCAGCAAAGTGATTACCTTCGGCCTTGCTTGGGTCGATGACGATAATCAACTGCCCGGTCCACGGCGTTTTCGCACCCGGGTGCTGCGACCAGTCGAACTCCCAGGAAAAATTCCCGCCGGTCAGTGCTGCGGCCAGCAACTCGACCATCATCGACAAAGCCGAACCCTTGTGCTCGCCGAACGGCAACAAGGCGCCCCCTTCGAGGATTTTCTGCGGATCGCAGGTGGGCTGCCCTTCGCTGTCGACACCGATGCCATCGGGCAGTTGCTCGCCCTTGCGTGCGGCAATCTGCACATCGCCATGGGCCATGGCGCTGGTGGCCATGTCGAAAACAATCGGGTCGCTGCCAGCGCAGGGGGCGGCAAAGGCAATCGGGTTGGTACCAAACAACGGCCGACGCGCACCATGAGGCACTACACAGGTCATGCTGTTGACCACGCTGAGGGCAACCAGCCCTTCATCGGCGAAAGGCTCGACATCCGGCCACAGCGCAGCGAAATGGTGCGAGTTATGGATTGCCAATACGGCGATGCCGGCGCTACGGGCCTTTTCCAACAGCAACTCACGCGCCGCTGCCAGCGCCGGCTGGGCAAAGCCACCCCTGGCATCGACACGCACAAAACCACTGGCGACATCTGTCACTTCGGGTACGGCCTGACCATCGACCCAGCCACTGGCCAAGGTTGAAACATATCCCGGAATTCGGAACACGCCATGGCTGTGGGCACCGTCGCGCTGGGCGCTGGCGCAGTTGAAAGCCAGTGCGCGAGCGACCGCCTCACTGGTGCCATGACGTACAAAAACGCGCTGCAACAAGGCTTGCAGATCGGCAAATTGAATCTGCGCGACAGCAGTGTCGGGACGTGCGGGCATCTGAAGCTCCCTTATTGGATTTGGAATGGGCAACAGCGATGAGCAATGGCGAAACTTTCCTCTTGTGACAGCAAACTGTCAAATGTTGACTTGATGACAGAAAACATTCATTTTCTGTTTCCACGTGCAACCGTCTTTGAGAATCATCCATGAGCCAACCGATCAAGCAACGTCTGGAAAACAGCCTGCACAGTGCTGCGGCTTCAGGTCGCAAGATCGCCAGCTACATGCTCGCCAACCTCAACGACCTGCCGTTCGAAACTTCCGCAAGCCTGGCGACAAAGGTCGGTGTCAGTGAATCCAGTGTCGGTCGTTTTTGCCGGGCCCTGGGCTATGAGCACCTCAAGGCGCTCAAACACGATCTCAAGGACGATCTGGGCGATGGTCCCTGGCTGGTCGGTGATCGGTTGCAAGAGTTTCGCCAACAGCACGGCAAGGATGATGCCGGTCTTGCCCGCAGTCTCGAACAGGAAGTCGGGGCACTGGTACGGGTCTATGAATACAGCCGCACCTCTGCCTGGGAAACGGTCAGCCAACGCCTGGCGCAGCGCCGCAAGGTTTTTGTCGCGGGGTTTCAGACCGAGCGCGGTATCGCCCAGTGCATGGTCCACTTACTGCAGTACCTGCGTGACGGCGTGCAGGTCGTCGATGGCAGCGCTGGGCACTTCGGTGAGGTGTTGCTGAGCGACCCGGCCGATTGCGCCCTGGTGGTGTTCGAGGCGCGCCGCTATTCACGTCATGCCCTGAACCTGTGCCGCAAAGCGCACGAGACAGGCATCCCGGTAACCCTGGTTACCGACACCTTCTGTGACTGGGCCGATGCCAACGCCGATGAGGTGTTTCGCATCCCCACCGAATTCAATCTGTTCTGGGAGTCCACTGCGACGATGTTGTCGTGGGTACACCTGATGGTCAACGAGGTCTGCAAGAAGCTCGGACCGGATGTTGAAAAACGCTTGGAAGCAACTGCCGCTCTACACAATGAATTCGTTGGCTACACGTCAGCGAGCAAACAATAGCAAGAGTGCAAACAACAGATCGAGGTGTTACATGAAACCCGTTATCCGCTTTGCAGGCGCGTGCGCCCTGCTGCTCGCTGGCGCAACCATGGCCCAGGCCGAAACCCTGAAAATTGCGACCGAAGGCGCCTACCCGCCGTTCAACTATGTTGATTCAAACAATCAACTGCACGGTTTTGACGTCGACATCACCAAGGCGTTGTGCGAGCAGATGAAAGTGGACTGCACCATCGTCGCCCAGGATTGGGAAGGCATTATTCCGGCACTGATGGCCAAGAAATATGACGCAGTAGTGGCGTCGATGATCAACACCGAAGAGCGGCGCAAGAAAATCGCCTTCACCAACCACTACTACAAGACGCCGTTGTCGGTCGCTGTGCCCAAGGACAGCGAGATCACCGACGCCCAGACCCGCTTCAAAGGCTACACCGTTGGCGCACAATCCTCCTCGACCCAGGCCATTTACGCCGAAGACGTCTATGGCAAGGCCGGTGCCGACGTCAAGCTCTATCCTACCCTCGATGAAGCCAACGCAGACCTGGCCGCCGGGCGCCTGGATGGCGTGATCGCCGATAAATTCCCGCTGACCGACTGGCTCGGCAAGGCAGGCAAGGATTGCTGCAAAATCCTTGGCGACGTCAATGGCACCAAGGCCGATGCCTCGATTGCCGTGCGCAAGGAAGATGAGGCCCTGCGCGAGCGCCTGAACAAGGCCCTCGATGAAATCGTCGCTAACGGCACCTACCAGAAGATCGCCAGCCGTTACTTCGACTTCGACATCTATCAGTAATTGATCGCACGGCAGTTCGTCTCCACAGCAATCCATTGATGTTGTGGGGGCGAACTTGCTCCGCGATATACCCGCCAAGCACCCACACTCTATTACCGAGAGGGTTCGCCCATGCTCGAACAACTTTCGCTGTTATCTTTCGCCAGCGGCGGCTGGGGTCAGGCCTTGCTCGCCGGCGCCCTGGTGACCATTTCCCTGGCGCTGGCCTGCCTGCCCATCGGGCTGCCCCTGGGCCTGGGTGTAGCGCTGATGGCACGATCGCCCAAGCGGTTCCCGCGTGCCGTGGCTACCGTCTTCTCCACCGTGTTTCGCGGTTTGCCGGAGCTGCTCACGCTGTTGATCATTTACTACGGCTGCCAGATCGCCGCGCAGAAAATTCTCGCCGCCATGGGCTACGAAGGCGAGGTGCTGATCAACACCTTCCTCGCCGCCATGATCGCCTTCAGTCTGGTATTTGCCGCGTTCTCCAGTGAGATCTGGCTCGGCGCGTTCAAGACGGTTGCCAAAGGACAATACGAAGCGTCCCAGGCGCTGGGCCTGAGCAAGGCCACCACCTTTCGCAAGGTGATTTTCCCGCAGCTGGTACGCATCGCCATGCCGGGCCTGTCGAACAACTGGCTGTCACTGCTCAAGGACACCTCGCTGGTGTCGACCATTTCCCTGGTCGACCTGATGCGCCAGACCAACCTGGCCGTGAGCGTGACCAAGGAACCGATGTTCTTCTACGGTGTGGCCTGCCTTGGCTACCTGCTGTTCTCGGCCTTGTCGGGACGGGTGTTTGTGTTCATCGAGCAATACTTCAGTCGCCACCTGCGGAGCGCCCGGACATGAGTTTCGAACAACTGCTGGCTACCGTGCTCGACCCGGACCTGCTGGAGCGCTACGGCCCACGTTTTGTCGACGGGCTACTGGTCACCGGCAAGTTGGTGGCGATTTCCTTCACCCTTGGTGCCGTGCTCGGCATGCTGCTGGCGTTGGCACGACTGTCCAACAGCTTGCTGTTGCAGCGCTTGAGCGCCGGCTACATCTACTTCTTCCGTGGCTCGCCGCTGCTGGCCCAATTGTTCTTGCTGTACTACGGCCTGGGTTCATTAAAGGGCTTCTGGCAAGACGTGGGGATGTGGTGGTTTTTCCGCGAAGCCTGGTATTGCACCTTGCTGGCCTTTGTCCTGAACACCGCCGCCTACCAGGCGGAAATCTTCCGCGGCGCCCTGCTGGCTGTCGCGCCGGGACAATATGAAGCGGCCAAGGCGCTGAGCCTGAAGCGTTCGACCACCTTCTTCAAGGTCATCCTGCCGCAATCGATGATTGTCGCCATTGGCCCGCTGGGCAACGAGTTGATTTTGATGATCAAGGCCAGCGCCATCGCCTCGCTGGTGACCATCTACGACCTGATGGGCGTGACCAAACTGGCCTTCTCGCGCAGTTTCGACTTCCAGATCTACCTGTGGGCCGCCGTGCTCTACCTGCTGATCGTGGAAATCGTGCGGCGCAGCCTGAAACATATAGAAGCCCGACTGGGCCGCCATCTGCACTGATAGCCTGCTGTGAGGACCGTTCCAATGCATTGTCAAACCATCGTTCTGGGCGCCGGTATCGTCGGCGTCAGCACGGCCCTTCACTTGCAGGCTCGCGGGCGCAAGGTGATTCTTATTGATCGCGAGGAGCCCGGCAGCGGCACCAGTCATGGCAACGCTGGCCTGATCGAGCGTTCCAGCGTCATCCCTTATGCCTTTCCGCGGGAGCTGTCGAGCCTGCTGCGCTACGGCCTGAACCGGCAGTCGGATGTGCGCTACAGCCTCACTCATATCCCTAAAGTAGCACCTTGGCTGTTCAAGTACTGGCAGAACTCTTCAGTTGCCGGCCTGAGCGTCGCCACCCGCGCCATGCTGCCACTGGTGCAACGCTGCGTCGAAGAACACGACGCCTTGATCGGCGCCGCCGGCCTTGGCGATCTGGTCAAAGCCAACGGCTGGATCGAGGTGTTTCGCAACGACGCCGCCTTCAGCAAGGCCAAGGACGATGCCCAGGCGCTTGCACCCTACGGTTTGAGTTACGAGGTTCTTGACCGTCAGCAACTGCATGCCCGGGAAGCGGACCTGAGCGAAAACGTGGTCGGTGGTATCCACTGGCTCGACCCCAAGACCGTCACCAACCCCGGCGGCCTGACCCGCGGTTACGCCGCCTTGTTCGTGCAACGCGGCGGCCAGTTCATCCATGGTGATGCGCGCACCCTGCGCCAAATCGACAGCGAGTGGCAGGTAGACAGCCGCCAGGGTCCGATCACTGCATCCGAGGTGGTCATCGCCCTTGGCCCGCAATCGACAGACCTGTTCAAGCCGCTGGGTTATCGCATTCCGCTGGAAATCAAACGCGGCTACCACATGCATTACCAAGGCCGCGACGGCGCCGAACTCAAGCACTCGATTTGCGATGGTCAGGGCGGCTACGTGCTGGCCCCGATGGCCCAGGGTATTCGCCTGACCACCGGCATCGAATTCGCTGCCAGTAGCGATGCGGCCAACGAGATCCAACTCAAGCGCTGCGAAGCCCTTGCACGCAAGATCTTCCCCCTCGGCCAGCGCCTTGACGCCCAGCCTTGGCTGGGACGGCGTCCGTGCCTACCGGACATGCGCCCGGTGATTGGCCCGGCTGCCCGGCACAAAGGCCTGTGGTTCAACTTCGGTCACGCGCATCACGGCCTGACCCTTGGCCCGGTAAGCGGTCGCTTGCTGGCCGAAATGATCACCGGCGAAGCCACCTTTACCGACCCTGCGCCGTACAGCGCGGCACGCTTTAATTGATCGCGGGAGAATAACAACATGACCGCTTCACTAAGCCTTGCAGCCACCCACACGTCCCCTCAAACCGACTCGCGCAATGTCGTGGTGAGCATTGAGGGTTTGAACAAACACTACGGCGCCTACCATGTGTTGCGTGACATCAACCTGAGCGTGCGCGAGGGCGAACGCATTGTTCTGTGCGGGCCTTCGGGCTCGGGCAAGTCGACCTTGATCCGCTGCATCAACCGCCTGGAAATCGCCGAGAAAGGTCACATTCGTGTCAACGATACCGACCTTGCCCTGACCACTCGCCAGGCCGCCGATGTTCGCAGTGAAATTGGCATGGTGTTCCAGCACTTCAACCTGTTCCCGCACATGAGCGTGCTGGACAATTGCACCCTGGCCCCGATGAGCGTGCGTGGCCTGTCACGCAAGGAAGCGGAAGAGCGTGCACGCTTTTATTTGAACAAGGTGGGTATCGAGAGCCAGGCCAATAAATACCCCAGTCAGCTCTCGGGTGGCCAACAACAACGCGTGGCCATTGCCAGGGCGCTGTGCATGAAGCCGAAAATCATGCTGTTCGACGAGCCCACCTCGGCACTCGATCCGGAAATGGTCGCTGAGGTGCTGGACGTACTGGTAAAACTGGCAGACACCGGCATGACCATGCTCTGTGTCACCCACGAGATGGGCTTTGCCCGCCAGGTCGCCGAACGAGTGCTGTTTCTCGATGGCGGGCAAATAATCGAAGACGCCAGCCCGCAAGCATTCTTCAACAATCCGCAGACCGCGCGAGCCAAGGGTTTTCTTGCCCAGATCCTGCACTGAGACAAGCGCGGGGCCCTGCCCCGCGACACCCACCGACTTGCAACAAACTGTTAAATATAATTAACCGCGATAATCGCTCGCGGCGCCGGCCGGCAAGGCTTGCGTACCCATAATTGCACCAAGGCAATGATAGCCTTCGGCCGCGCAATCTGAAGTCGTTTGACATATTAAACGGCTCTGGCAAGCTGTATGACAGGTTTCGACCGGAAATATTGGCCCTCTGCGCCCTTCCGGCAGTGCTCGAAACCTCAGGTAGCGCAAAGGTTTCAGCTGCGCGCCTGCACAATAATGACAGGCCGCGCCTGTCCCAAGGTGACATATGCCCAACAGCAACATTGGCAATAAGAAACAAACCCTTCGTAAACCCGTCGTGCTGATGACCATGGGCGCCCAGGAGCGCAAAGGTCACGATTATCAGGTCATGACTCACAAATACATCGTGCCACTGGTCGAGCATTCGGGTTGCATACCCGTTCTGGTTCCGACCTGCTGCGGCACCGAAGACCTCGAAACCTACCTGGACATGGCGGATGGTGTTTACCTGACCGGTGCTGGCAGCAACATTGACCCAGCGCTCTACGGCCAGGAAAACGAAACCCCAGGCAAAACCCAGGACCGTGACCGCGACCTGTTTGACATGCCGCTGGTCAAGGCTGCCATTGCCCGTGGCTTGCCGATTTTCGGCATCTGCCGTGGCATGCAGGAAATCAACGTAGCGCTGGGTGGTGATATCTACCAGAAGGTCTACGCAGAAGCCGGCTTCAACGATCACCGGGAAAACTCGGACGATCCTGTCGACGTGCAGTACAGCGCTGTTCACAGCGTGCGTCTGGAGCAAGGCAGCTGGTTGCAAAAGCTCCTGCAAAGCGACGAGATCCGCGTCAACTCGCTGCACGGCCAGGGTCTGAAAAACCTCGGCAAAGGGATCGAGCCTCTGGCTCGCGCCGAAGATGGCCTGGTAGAGGCTATCCACGCACCTAGCTTGTCTCCATTCCTGTTTGCCGTGCAATGGCACCCGGAATGGCAAGCGGCCAAGAACCCGGACTCGATCAAGATGTTCCAGGCCTTTGGCGACGCCTGCCGCAAGCAAGTGGTAAAGGCTCAAGGCAGCGGCAAACTTAGCTCCGCTGCCTGATTGAGCAATCGCGGGGCAAGCCCACTCCTACAGGAATAAACCTGTGGGGGCAGGCTTGCCCCGCGGTGCATTTCCCCTCCCCCATTGATCCCGATCATAGCCATACGCGGCGCAAACGCGCACCCTGAACGAAGACTGCACGACCCACGCCTGTAAACCTGTTCAGGAGAATTGGCCATGTCCCGCATGAAAGCGGCAATCTTCGTCGAAAAGAATCGCATTGTTCTGGATGAGAAACCGATCCCCGAGGTGGGCCCTTCCGATGCGCTGCTGCGTATCACCACCACCACGCTGTGCGGAACTGATGTGCACATCCTGCGTGGCGAGTACCCCGTGGCCAAAGGCCTGACCATCGGTCATGAGCCGGTAGGCATCATTGAAAAGCTCGGCAGCCAGGTCCAGGGCTTCACCGAAGGCCAGCGCGTCATCGCCGGCGCTATCACACCCAGCGGCCACAGTTACGCCTGTCTATGCGGCTGCGCTTCCCAGGACGGTCCTGGCACCCCCCATGGCTTTCGCCCTGCAGGCGGCTGGAAGTTCGGCAATACCATCGACGGCTGCCAGGCCGAATATGTACTGGTACCCGATGCCATGGCCAACCTCTCACCCATTCCCGACGGCCTGAGCGATGAACAGGTACTGATGTGCCCGGACATCATGTCCACCGGTTTCTCCGGCGCCGAACGCGGTGGCGTGCGAATCGGCGACACGGTCGCAGTGTTTGCCCTTGGCCCAATTGGCCTGTGCGCGGTAGCGGGCGCACGCTTGATGGGCGCTACCACTATTATCGGCGTCGACACTGTTGCCGCTCGCCTGACCGTTGCGCGCCAATTGGGCGCCACCCATGTGGTGGATTTCAAGCAAGGCAATGTCGTAGAACAAATCATGGCCCTGACCAATGGCCGCGGGGTGGATGTCTCCATTGAAGCACTGGGCACCCAGTCCACGTTCGAGTCGGCGCTGCGTATTCTGCGCCCGGGTGGCACCTTGTCGAGCCTGGGTGTGTACTCATCCGACCTGACAATCCCGTTGTCGGCGTTTGGCGCCGGGTTAGGCGACTACAGCATCGTCAGCACCCTTTGCCCCGGCGGCAAGGAGCGCATGCGCAGGCTGATGGAAGTGGTTGGCAGCGGCGCTGTTGACCTCAAGCCCCTGGTCACCCACCGCTTCAAACTCGACGATATCGAAGCAGCCTATGAGCTGTTTGCGCATCAACGTGATGGCGTTATGAAGGTCGCTATCACGCCTTGAATCTTGCCTAGCGCGAGCCTTAAAGCTGTGGCCCCTGCAACCGCGGGGCCCAGTCTTCGACCTCGGCCCGCTCCAGGCGCCGATCCAGGGTTCGCCGCCAAGAGGGCGCCAACGGCAATTGCAGGCATTGGCGAATCACATCTGCGTCCACCTGCTGGTCAAACAGCACCGACGACAACCGCGCCACCGACCATTGGGGGTGAGGGCGCTCGATCATCTGTAGCGTGTCGCCTGCAGCCAGCACACCCTCCTCCAGCACCCGGTAATACCATCCGGTACGGCCGCTCTGCTGGACCCGCAACGACATGTCCTTTACCCCAAAGCGATCATTGAGTTTCCAGCACGGCATACGCCCCTGTGAAACTTCCAGCACTGCGCTACCCACTCGCACGCGATCCCCAAGACAGACTGTCTGCTCGGTCCAACCATAGGTGCTGAGGTTTTCACCAAAGGCCCCGGCAGCCTGCAGCAACGGGAGCTCACCGAGTTCAGCCGCCCATATCGCGTAGTGCTCGCGCGGGTAATGGTGAATGGCTTTGTCCTTGCCGCCATGAACGCGCAAGTCGCCCTGCTCGTCACCCGCAAGCCCCAGCTCGGTCACTGCCAGCTCACCGCTACGGGCCTCTTTGGCGATCGCACTGCAAGACCCTGGCCGGGTGAAGGCCACAGCCTTGCCGGTCAGGACAGTATCAAGCTTCATCGGCATTACTCCGTAAGTTCCGCGAGCTGGTGCTCGCGGCAAATCAGTTCACGTTCGGCCGCTGCCAGTGGCTCCTGGGTCAGCTCGCAAAAACCACCGGACGCCGTCTTGCGGTGAAAGCGGCAGGTCTTGCACAGTCCAAAACTCGGTACGTTTTCGTGTTGCTGGACACTGCGCAGCAAATCAGCCAGCAAGCCTTGCAAATCTTCAGCCCGCGCCCCCATGCGTTCAGTCGCGGTCAGCAAAAAATCCGGGGGCATTACTGCCGCCAGCAAGGCTCGTGCTGGCTCGGTGAGACTCAGATGAACGCTGCGCTTGTCTGCAACATCCTGGGTTTTGACGATCAGGCCTTTGCCTTCCAACGCCTTGAGCGACTGCGAAACCGTACCCTTGGTCAGGCCCAGGTATTCAGTAACCGCCAGCGGTGTATTGGAATAGCGGTTGCAGCGCGCCAGATAGAGCAACGCACTCAGTTGAATCGGCTGGATGTCGGCCAGCAGCGGGTGCTGGCGGAACCAGACACGCGTGAGGCTCGATAACCTTTCCAGCAGGTCGAATAGCACGTTGGGCAGTCCCGATTGATAGCGTCGATAGATAGTATCGAATAAAAACTATATTGACAAAGGTGCGTTTAAGCTTAGGCAACTTGGTATCGATTCGAAACCATATCCCACCCAGGAGCCACCCCATGAAACGTACCCTCGCCTTCGCTTTAAGCCTGCTTGCCACCCAAGTCTGGGCCCATGACAACCCTGGCATCAAAAGCGCCAAGGGCAACGCCGACGCCGCTTTCGACCTGGTTCAGACCCGGGTTTTCAAACAAGGTGAAAACCTGGTGTTTGAACAACTGGTCGATGGCAAGGCAGGCAGTCGACTGCCCAGCGCCAAAGGCGCCTTCGCGGGTGCCGAGGTGTATAGCTACGTGTGGCCTACCAGCCTGGACAGCAGCAGTGTCGGCTTTGAAGCCAAGGCGGGGATCCTCGCCCTGGCGCTGACCTCGCACCCGGATTTTGATGACACCCCGCAACTCGATGAAAACCGCGACGGCAAGACCGATAACGACGGTGGCCTGTGGCACTCCCACTGGGTGGTGTTGAGCAAGGATGAAAGCTGCGGACCCAGTGGGCTGAAGGTGCGCGATATCCCCAAAGGCGCCAAGCCCAAGCTGCCTGCTACTTGGCCAGGGGCGCCGATCTACATCGACTCTCCTGGTTACGATCTCAGCGTGGACAAGAACGCGGCGCAGATCAGTGTGCCCCTGGCCGCCGTAGGCTTCCCGCAAAGCTTCAACTACGACGGCGTAACCGCAGCACTGAAGGTCAATGCCGATCTGCACAACCCGCTGCTGTGCGTCAGCAGCGTCTGGGACATCAGCTCGGGTGAACTGTCGCTGCCGGGCACCTGGAAGCTCAAGCAGGAGTAAGCAACCTGCCCAGGCGAGCCGCCCGACGACAGACAGCGGCTCGCCTCTGGGCAAAAGCCTGCACTCATCGCTATGCTGGTGGTCATGAATGCCACCTTGCCAACCCGCACACCCTGCCCACCTGGCGCCTGTGATTGTGGCCGTGAAACGCTGCAGGACCTGCGCATCCTGCTGCTGACGCGCCAGGAGGAAAAGCGCCTGATCGAACGCCTGGAAAACCTGCAGAGCCTGGCCGACCTGGAGCACATGCAGCGCAAGCTCTACGACAACCTGGGCATTCGCCTGCAGATCAGTCCCAGCGACAACGAGGTGCGCACCATGCGCGGCTTCAACATCCAGATAGCAGAACTGCCGGGGCTGTGCCGCAAGACCCGCCAAAGCATCCCCGCCGCCATTCGCCGCGCCCTGGAGCGTCAACCGGAGATTGCCTACCGGCTACTGGACGCCCAGGACTTGTTGCGTGACGCCTGAAACCTACCAGTTGTAAGTCAGATCGGTGGTCAGGGTGCGGCCTTCACCGTAATAGCAATCGACATCACTGGTACAACGGCTGACATACACTTTGTCTTCGAGGTTTTGCAGGTTGACCTGCAACTTCACCCCTTTCAAACGCAGCGGCGACTGCTGAAAGTCATACGAAAGCATGCCGTCGTAGACGGTGTACGACGGGATACTGAAGTGATCATAAGCAAAGTCACTTCCGTCACTGCCACGCACATACCGTGCGCCCAGCCCCATGCCCAGGCCAGCCAACAGCGTATCGCCGGTAAAGTGGTAGTCCAGCCACAGCGACGCCGTCATCGGTGGCGTACCTGATGGGTGCCGGCCTTCACGGCCATCGTTGTCCTTGGTGTAGACCACATCGTTACGCGAAACCGAGGCAATCACCTCGAGGTTGTCACTCAGGCTGGCCTTGCCCTCAAGCTCCACGCCACGCGAGCGCAATGCGCCGACCTGGACGCTGCGGGTCCAATCGGTGGGGTCGGTGGTGAGGATGTTCTGCTGTTTGATCTCATACACCGACAGCTGCATAAAACTCTCCTGCCCAGGCGGCTGGTATTTGACCCCGGCTTCAACCTGCTTGCCGGTGGAGGGCTCGAACGGCTTGTGGTGGATGTCCGCCCCCGTCACCGGCAGGAACGACTCGGTGTAGCTGACGTAGGGGGTAACACCGCTTTCGAAGCTGTAGCCGATGCCTGCGCGACCGGTGAACTTCTCGTCCTTGAGGGTGGCGAAGTTCTGTGCGATAGGTTCCCGGGTTTCGGTTTCGGCCCAGTCGTAACGACCGCCCAGAGTCAGGAACCAATTGTTCCATTTGAGTTGGTCCTGCACATACAAGCCCGTCTGGGTCACAGTGTTGTCCCAGTTGAACGGTTGGCCGAAGTTCAGCGCCTGACCGTAGACCGGCGAGTACAGGTCGATGATCGGGGGGGTTCGGTCGTAGAGGCCAAGGAACTTGGAATTGGAGTGGTAATAATCGACCCCCACCAGCAGCGTATGCGCCACCTCGTACGTATTGAACTTGGCCTGGGCAATGTTATCGACGCCAAACACTTTATTGCGCTGTTTCCAATCGACTCCGAAGCGGGTCATGTAGCGCTGGTCGTCAACACCCGTCTGCGGGTTGGTGACAAACGTGTAGCCGTGCAACTGCGCGCGAAAGCGATCGTCGACATAGGCATAGCGGGCATTCTGCTTAAAGGTCCAGACATCGTTCAGTTCGTGACTTAACTCATAACCGAACGTGTACTGCTCGCGGTCATAGGCGTTGATATCGGGCTCACCGATAAACCGGCTGCGTTTGATCCGGCCATTGGGGCTGGAAAATACCGTTCCGATGGCGGGCAAGCCTTGAGCTTCTGGAACGCCGTTGTCTTTCTGGTAATGGCCATAAATCGTCAGACGGGTTTGCTCGTTAGGCACCCAGGTCATGCTCGGTGCAAGCATGAAGCGCTGCTGTTCGACGTAATCGATCTCGCCGTTTTTATCCAGGCCATTGCCCGTCAGGCGGTACAGGAACTCACCTTGATCATCCATGGGCCCGGCGAAATCGAAGGCCGCATAGCGCCGATCCTGGCTGCCGCCACCCAGTACCAGTTCACGCTGCGGCGTAGCGGTCGGGCGCTTGGAAACCATGTTGACCAGGCCTCCCGGCTGGTTCTGACCATAAAGCACCGAGGCCGGGCCCTTCATGACTTCAATCCGCTCCAGCAGATACGGGTCGATCTGTAGCGCGCCGCCTGTGCTGCCGCCGCCGTAGGGCAAGTGCAGGCCGTCCAGGTACAACGGCGTAGGACTGAAACCGCGTGAAGTGGGCTCGTCAAAGATGCCGACACGGTCGGAGAAGCCACCACCGGTAATTCCGGGGGTATAGCGCAGGGCTTGAGTGACCGTTTGCGACCCCAGGGTCTTGATTTCGTCCTGGGTGATAATGTTGATGGTCTGCGGCAATTCAAGCACCGAGGTATCGGTCTTGGTCGCGGTGCCAGTGCGCTTGGCCACATAACCCACTACCGGCCCCCAGGCGTCCTCGGTCCCTTGCCCGGTGATCTGCGTGGCCCCCAGTTCCAGCGCATCGCTCTGCACCGTCGGCACCAGGTTCCAGGTTCCGCCTGCCGTGATGTTCAGGTCCAGACCGCTGCCGCGCAGTGCCTGCATGGCTGCTTGCTCGGGTGTGAGCTGGCCACTGACCCGGGCTGCCTGCTTACCCTGCACCAACGCGGGGCTGACCGACAGCACACGTCCGGACTGGCGGGCGATGCGGCTAAGGCTTTCGCCCAGGTCACCGGCCGGGAGGTCGAAAGCCTGGGTGGTACTGACGCTGCTACCGTTCTGCGCCAACGCGTACAACGGCGCACTGCTGCCCAAGGCGATGGCAAGGGCCAGCAGGCTGGGGCGGATCATGGAGTCTGGCATTGTGTGTAGGGGCTCGTTTGAAGTTGTTGTCCATAACGAGGACACGCCAGTGGCCGGATCCCCTCACGGCCGCAGATTTTTTTTGCCCCTCAGCTCACATCGATGCGCGTCAGCCAGCCGCCGAAGCTGTCAACGCTGATCGGCAGGGTTTCGCTGAGCGAAATCAAGGTGCGGTCACTGTCATCCAGCGGAAAACTGCCATACACGCGGATGCGCGCTGCTGCTGGGCTGATGCGCAGCAAGCCTGCTCGATACGGTCGCAAGGCCTCGATCAGATCGCCCAGGGGTTCGTCGCGCACATCCACGCGACCATCAGTCCAACCGGCCCGGGTCCGCAGCGAAGGCGCCAGGGCAACACTGCGCAGACCATCGAACGCATAAGCCTGCCCTTCCTCGACGCGCTGTGCAGCGACATTGCCGGTGGTTAGCAAGACAGTATGTGCCTGCACCGCCACCAGGCTTTGTTGATCGTCCTGGCTTACGGTAAAGCGCGTGCCCTGGGCTTGTACCTGGCCTTGGCGCGTGGCAACAATGAACGGGCGACCGGCCTCGACAGCAACATCCACCTGTAACTCACCCTCGCGCAGCAGCACCAGGCGCTGCTTGGCGTTGAACTGCAGGTCCACAGCCGTACGCGCGTTAAGACGCAAGCGCGAGCCATCGCTGAGGGTGAGACTGCGACGCTCACCGGTAGCGGTGTGCACGTCAGCGAGCAAATCGCCTAACGGCGTTCGCCGGTGAGCCAGGCCGGCACAGCCCAATCCCAGCAACAGCATGGCCAGACCACCCCCCAGCACCTTGCGTCGCGATGGCACAGGTTGCACGCGCAGGCTGCGACTGGCGATCGCCAGTTGCCCAGGTGAGCGTTGTTCGGCTTGATGCAAACCGGCCAAAGGCTCTTGCATCAGCGCGTTGACCCGTTGCCAGGCGGTTTGATGGGTCGGGCAGTGTTTTAACCAACACTCGAAAGCGTGATGCGTCTTGTCATGCGCTGGCGCGTTTTCGAGTTTGAGTAGCCAGTCCACAGCCTCGTGGGTAGCGCGATCTACCGGCGCGTTGCTCATTCGGCCTCCACGCTCAGGCAATGCAGGAACGCCCGACGCAAATCCCTCTCCACCGTTGCCAGCGAAACGCCCAACTGCGTTGCGATCATGGGCTGGCTCATACCTTCGAGACGATGCAGGATAAAAGCGTGGCGCGCCCGTGTGGGCAAGCCGTCGAGCAACCGGTCGATCTGTGCCAATGCCTCGCGTACCAGCAACACATCCTCAACTGAAGGCATACAGCACTCCGGCAGCCGCCCAAGCGCCTCCAAATAGGCCTGCTCCAGGGCTCGCCGGCGAAACAGGTTGCTCAATAGACGCCGGGCAACGGTAGCCAGAAAGGCACGAGGTTCTTCCAGGGCTGGCAAGGCACTACTGCCCATGGCCCGGACGAAGGTATCCTGAGCCAGATCGGCAGCATCATCAGGGCAGTTCAGCCGACGATACAGCCAGGCGCGCAGCCAGCGGTGATGGTCGCTGTAGAGATCGGCCACGATTGTATTGGTGTCGACGGAACGGTTCACTGACAGGAATCACACGCTAATGGTAATTACTATCATTATCGTGATAGCACGATGAATATACAATCCCTTCGTAGGAACACATGACCGATGCTTGCCTTGACCCCGCGTGAGGTTTACCAGCAACTGCGCGACGCCGCCCTCGGGATACGCCCAATGACGCGTCTGGCGCCTGCCCTTTCGAACAACCTGGTACGGGTAGAGATAGAAGGCTGGCAACTGTTGCTGGACGTTGAAGGCAAGCGCCTGCACCACTGCGAGCGCTGCCAGCACCCTGATGGTCGCCACGGCTCACTGGAAACCTGGCAGCGCTATGGCACCGACCCGGTCAGCCTGTTGAGCACCTGGGAGCTGGCCCAGATCGAGCGCCTGCTCGACCTGTGACCGAATCGCGGGGCGTTAGAAGGTTTTGTTGGCGCTTGCCACAACGGTGGCCGAGCACAGGTCGTCGAATCCATACCAACCGGTGCACTCGCTTTTCGACAGGTCGGTGTCGATGTAACTCAAGCCCCAGGTAACCCCCACAAACTCACGGGTGAATTTCACTTCCCACTCGTAGTAAGTGTTTCGGTCGTCACCACTGGCAGACCAGAAGGCCGGGTCTTTTACATCGTTGCGACCGGCGCGCAGCTCCAGGCCAACCTCACCGGGCAAGGCAAAGCTATAGCCAAGATAGGTGTAAAGCGTGTCCTGATCTTCGCCGAAGAAATTCGGTGTGTCATCTGAGTAATAGGCACCGAGTTTCACCCCATAAACATCGAGAATCGCGTACACCTCGCTCAGATTGAATTGCGCTTCCTTGGGATAGTCGTACTTGATGTAGCCAAGGTCCAGACTGATCGAATCGGTGGCTTGCCAGTACCAACCGGCGTAGTACTCCAACTCCTGGCGCGTCTTGAACTCACTGCCGAAGTCAACGTTCGAGGTCCAGGCCCCCAGGTACAGACCACTGCTGTGGATCAGCGTCGCGCCCCCCTGCAGTGCTGGGTCGCCAAGGGTTTGCGAAATACCACGGCTGCGATAATCACTGGCAGCGGTGAGCTCCACCTCCAGGAGGAAATCGTCACTCAGGGTCAGCGCTTGACTGGTCAGTGGCGCCAGCAGCAAGCCGGCGAGGGAGATAACGGTACGTACGTTCATACAAAAACCCTTGTTTTTATTGGTGTGCGGGCAGATTCCTGCAGACGAAGCCGCGCCCCTCGCAGAGCAAGGAGCCAGGCATCATCAGAGGGGGGCCTCAGGAGGCGGGGGCGTAGACCTGCTTGCCGGCGAAGAAGGTCTTCAGTACTTGAGTCTCGAACAGTTCATCGTCGCTGACCTTGAATACATCGCGGTCCAGCACGATCAGGTCAGCCTGCTTGCCAGGCGCCAGTGAACCGATCTGCTGCTCCAGGCGCAGGGTTTTGGCGGCATTGAGGGTGTAGGCCTGGAACATGAGTTGGCGATCGACGCTTTCCTGGGCGTTGAGTACCCCCAGCGGCCCGTTGCGCGTGGCAGCCTGGGCGATAGCGTTCCATGGGTTGGGGCTGGACACCGGCCAGTCGCTGGCACCGGAAATTGTCGCTCCAGCCTGTTGCAGGGATTTGGCCGGGTACTGATGGCTATAGGCTGAAGGGGTAATGTAGGGTTTCACCAACTCCACGGTGTAGCTCTCGCCAGTTGCCCAGAGCAGTTGCATCGAGGCGATCACACCCAGTTGCTTGAAGCGCGGGAAGTCCTTCGGGTCTACCACTTGCAGGTGGCTGATGCTGTGGGTCTTGGGCGTGTTGCTGACCTTGCGCGCATACTCGACGCCATTGAGAGACTCGCGCACTGCACGGTCGCCTACAGCGTGCATATGCACGATCCAATCACGCTTTTCCGCCGCGGCGACCAGCTCACCGAAATGCGCTGGCTCGATCAGCAACTGGCCCTTTTTGTTGCTGTTTTTGTACGGCTCGAGCATCGCCGCCGTCTGCCCTGGATACTCCAGCACACCATCGACGAACACCTTGATGCCCGGAAAGCTCAGGTTGGGCACACCTTCGAACTTCTTCGCCACCGTGGCCAACACTTCAAGGTCGGCAGGTCGGCTTTTCGGGTTGGCAATCATCAGCGCCGCGACATGGGCACTGAGTTCGCCCTTCTCTGCCAGCGTGCGGTACAGCGGCAATACACCGTAGCTCTGTTCGGTCGCCTTGAAGTCGAACAACGAATCGTCGCTGCCAGCGTTGGCAGCGGCGTCCATCCAGGCAGTAACGCCATACTGGTTGTTGATCCGCACCGCTTCACGGGCAGCCTTGAGCATGAATGCTTCGTCGGCGGCGGGAATCTGACTGCGTACCTGGTCCCAGCGCGACTCGGAGAAGTACCCATTAGGGGTAAAGTCCGCGTCGTGCCCCACATAGCTGCGGTCCTGCTCGGACATTCCCTTGACCAGTGCCGCATCGATCTTCAGGCGTTTGAGCATGGCGTTGTTGGCCCAGCCGGTGTGGCCGTCGATGCCGTTGAGTACCAGGGGTTGATCAGCCCAGCGCCCCTGATTGAACACCTGGCCCAGTTCGCGGCTTTTTTCCCAGTAGGCTGAACTGGTGCCGGCAACACTGATGACATCCCCCGCCCGCCCGCGGCCCGCCTTGACCTCGGCAAGTATCCATTGCTCAAGCTCGGGCAGCGGCTTGACCTCATCTTCAAGGTTCGCGCCCAGGCTTGCAGCCCCCCCTGCAATCGGATGACTGTGGGTGTCGATCATGCCCGGCATCAGTACCTTGCCGGCCAAATCGATGCGCTGGGTATTGGCGTCGGCCAACGCGTTGATCTGGGCATCGCTGCCCACTTGCAGGATCTTGCCGTCCTTGACTGCCACCGCTTGCATCAGCGCTTGTCCGGGCTCTGCGGTGTACACCTTGCCATTGACCAGTACTAGGTCAGCGGCGGCCATTGCCTGAATTGATGAAAAGGCCAACGTAGCGGCCATCAGGTTGGGAATCAGTCGTTGCATTGGAACGCTCTCTTGTTTTAACGGCTATGCGTACACCCTATAGCGCGGGACAAAAGAACGGACCTCTGCAAATGAGGAGGGTCAGGCGATTTTTTCCGCAAGCGGTGCGGCCAAACGCAAGGCAGACCCCAGCTCCACCTTGCTCTTGACCCCCAACTGCACATAGCAATTGCGCAGGTAGGTGCGCACAGTCGCCGGGCTCAGTGAGAGGATCCGGGCGATTTCCTTGTAGGAGTGGCCAGCGGCGAAAAGCATTGCCGCGGTACGTTCACGGGGCGCTAACACCACGCCGGGCGCTGGGGCTTCGAGTGACAGAATCACATGATCTGCATTGGGGCTCAGGGTCAGTGTGCAACGCCCTAGACGCATTACACAGGGTACTTGGTGCAACTGCGCAATGACGGGCGCCGGCAATACCGATCCGTCCCAGCCTGGCACCTCGCGCTGAACCGCTGCACACAGACGTGCACCGATATACAGCAGGCTGCCGTCCAGGCGCGCCACGCCGAAATCACTGGCACCGTTGCCGGTGTCGACACGAATCATGTCCTGCACCTGGAAACGCCACTGTTGCAGCAAATGCGCGCAGAACGCCGCAAACAAGCCGTCCTCGGTGGCATCAAATGCCTCCTCTTCTGCGCCTCGATACAAGCAGACAAAGAAGTTCAGCCCGCTCTCGGGCAGCTCGAAGGTGATGTTCATCAAATGGTAGAGATCGTAACGACGGGCAAAGTCGTTGACCGCCTCGACAGGATCGGTGAACTCACTGTCGCGCACCACCCGACCGAGGCTGGACAAGGTGTCGATGGCAAAGCTGTCCAGGCCGGCCACATCATGCCACTCACCGGCAAACGAGGCCGGCAGATCGATGCGCCCATGCATCCAACTCTGGATCGGGGCACTGGTGTCTGCGGACATCTCTCCCCACCATGCCGAGGCAAACGGTACCAGTTGGCGAAAGGCCTGCAGGCCGTCGGCAATGAAATGCGAACCGCCCTCCTCGCGGGCAAGACGGGCCAATTGCAGAACACACCGGTTGAACGCTTCCAGGGTTGCCATCGACATCGGGGAAGCACTTGCTTGGACCGCCACCATCATTTCCTCTCTAATTATTATGGCCATCGCCGGGCAGGCCCTCTCCTGTCTGCCCGGCGATGCACTTCAGAACACCGCACCCACGGGATAGACGAAGGCATTTACGTCATAAAACGGCGTGCGCTGATAAAACCATTGCAACCGTGCACTGGGGCTGGCAGCGAAGGTTTTGTCGCTTTTAAGCTTCTTGTCGAATTCGGCCTTGAGCTCGGGGCTCTGCGCCAGCATCTTGCGCGCCATGGGCTCCATCACGTACTCCTCGGGCTCTTCGGCAACGACCAGCGTCGAGTTGAAGAAGCCCCAGGCCCAAAACGAATCGGGGCTTTGCGGGTACAGCAAGTTTACCGCCAGTACGCCCAGTGGCTGATCAAGATCGATCACCACCGAGCCCGGCGCGAATGTCTGCAACCGCTCGAAGGGCTTGGCCACACCGCTGACCGGCAGGCGCCCTTCATAACCCGGAATCTGGTTGACCTGGGCGCGATCGGGCTCAAAGCCGCCGGCTATCTTGACCTCATCCATGCGATACAGGGTGACCGGTATTGCCGTGGGTTTGTCCAGTGTGGTCATTTGAATGCCATGGGCCTTGAGCCGAACGATTACCTCGCGCCACTGCACCGGCACCACGTACTGGCGAGGCCGCTTGGTCACCAGGTCCGGCTCGGTGTTGCCGGTTACCGGCACCGTCAGTTGCTTGGGCTTGTTGCTCCAGACGATGGTCTTGGCGCCCGTGATCGGTGACTGCTCGTAGCGATAGTCGCCAACCGTGAATGGGGTAGTCTCGGCCTTGCCCGGCTTCCAGGTCAGAATGACGTCCTGCTGTGCCTCGAGTCGCTCGCGGTCCTGGCGGATGGCTTCCTTGAGCGACGCCGATTGCTCGCCAATGACCTCAAGCATGCTCTTGAGCATCACATAGTTGCCCAGTACTTGAGTCTGATAGGGATGCAGGGCGTGCTGTTCAATCAGGATCGATGGGACGTTGCGAATATCACCGTACTGGTTGGAGAACCGCGCGTAGTCGGTTCGGTACGGGTAATAGCCCTGAGTCGGGTCCTGATTGTCGTTGAGGCTGATGCACTCATGTACCACATGCCCGTCTGCTTGCAGGGCCTTGTACACCGGCGCGCGCATGACGTTGTCCATCCACGCGCTACTGGCCGGCGACCAGCCGTTGCCGTTGTGACAGTAAGAGCTGTCATAAGGGTACATGGCGCCATCGGTGGAGTGGGTGTCGGCGAAAAAGCTCAAGTCGTAGGTGTTGAACACCCAGGCGACGTTGCGAATCTCGGCACTGTCGAGCTTGGTGAAGTCGCGATTGAGGTTGTAATTCAGGCCATTGACCCGCCAGCCGGTTTCCTGCGGGCCGTTCTGGTTGATCCGCCCATAAGCGCTGCGACGCAAGTCACCGTCGATATTGATGGTGGGAATGAACAGAATATTGACCTTTTCCAGCACGCCTGCCAGCGGCTTGTCACCGGTCGTCATGTCGCGCAGCAGCATGAACATGGCGTCCTTGCCGTTGGCCTCGCCGGGGTGAATCTCAGCTTCCACGAAAACCGTCGGCTTGCCCGACTCGTTCAGCCCGGCTGGCGATTTGTCGACCTCCAGTGAAGCGATCGCCATGACCATCGGGTGGCCTTCAGCGCTTTTTTCCGGCAAATCGTGCAGCACGATACTGCCGCCGGAGGCCGCCACCAGTTTGTTCAGGTAAGCGCGTGTCTCGGTGTAATCGCTGGTCTGATTGAAACCACTGGCTTCGGCCGTGGTGACCAGCGGGTTGTCCGCCTTGGCGACGTAGCGGGTACTGGCCAGGGTCTGCTCGAACATCGGCGGCAAAATGCGTTGCTTGGCGGCGTCTGGATAGACACTATCGTCTATGTAGGCAGGCGCGCCAGGCAAAGCCGCCAGCGCAGGCAGGCAGGTGCTCAACAGCATTGCGACACTGAACGGCTGCAAAAGCGAGTGTTTCATGATGATTCCCTATCATGAGTGGCAGACGCCACCTTAAACCACAATGTGGTGCCAGACGAGGGCCTTGCAACGATGCTCGACAATCTACTCAACCCCCTCCCCCCTGTCACCGAGCAGGAACACTTCGATGAACTGCTGGCCCGCCCAGGCTTGCGCATCGAACGCATCGTCTCCAATGGCCAGGCAAGCCCCGCGGGCTTCTGGTACGACCAGCCGCAGAGTGAATGGGTGTTGCTCCTGGCTGGTTCAGCGGGCTTGCGGCTGGAGCACGAATCTAGTGCCCGGGCACTGAAACCAGGCGACTTTGTCGAGATTCCTGCTCATAGCCGACACCGTGTGGAGTGGACCGACAGCACGCGTGCCACCGTGTGGCTGGCGGTGCATTTTGGCGATGTTTGAGCGCTGTTATCGAGCTTGCCCCACGTGGTGACTCACCCGTATGGCTGCTCTTCCCCAGGGCTACGCTGAAAGTGACGTTTGTATTCGCGACTGAACTGCGAGGTGCTCTGATAGCCGACCCGATGCGCCACCTGCGCCACCCCCTGGCCTTCGCCGATCAGCATTTGTTGAGCCTTGAGCAACCGCAGGCGCTTGAGGTACTGCATTGGCGAAAGCAGCGTGCTGCGTTTGAAGTGTTCGTGAAAGGTCGAGGCGCTCATGTTGGCGCAGCTTGCCAACGCCTCGACACTCAAGGGTTCGGCATAGTGGTCGCGCAAATGGCTGAGGGCCGATGCAATACGCGAAAAATGCCCTTGTTGCTCAACCAGCGCGCGCAAGACGCCAGCTTGCGGTCCGCGCAACGCCACATACAACACCTCGCGCACACGGGCGGCACCCATCACCTGACTGTCCATTGGGTCCTGCAGGCAACGTAACAGGCGTTCGACACTGTCGCGCATGGCATCGTCGAGTGCAGCCGAGGCCATCGATTCAGGTGTTTGCGCCTTGATGGGATCGTTGGCTGGCAACCCCATATTCTGTACCAACTCCCCCACTACCACGCGATCGATGGCCACCGACACCCCCAGCAATGGCTCGTCCGCGGTGGCAAAAGTCTCGCACATGAAAGGCACCGACAACGCCTGAACCAAGTAATGCCCGGCACCGTACTCCAGGGTTCGTGCACCAAGACGCGCCAGTTTGCTGCCCTGGGCGAGAATCATCAGGCTCGGCTCATAGATCTGCGGGCTGCTCGCCACATAGTTATACGCCGACAGTACCTGCACCTGAGCCAGATGCGTATCGACAAACCCGGGCCGCACCGTCAGGGCGCGTATCAGGGAACACAGCGTGGCATTGGCATCAACGTGACGTGTCAGTTGCATGGGGGACCAGGACGGAGGAATAGACACTGCCATCATCGCAGCTTGGCAGCCTGGTGTGTGCTGATCAGGTGCAGATCCGGAGTTTTAGGCATGACAGGCGGAGGAATGACAATGGGCAGCCTGCCGGCCACTGCGGACAATGGCGGCCATTACTGTTCATCGATTTACAGAGGTCAGCCATGTACACAGCCATCGGATACGCCGCCCAGTCTGCCACCGCGCCACTTGCGCCCATGACCTTCGAGCGACGCGCCCTGCGCCCTGACGATGTGGCCATCGAGATTCTCTACTGCGGCGTTTGCCACTCGGACATCCATCAGGCCCGTAACGAATGGGGCATTGCCGTCTACCCATTGATGCCTGGTCACGAGATCGTCGGCCGTGTGACTGCGGTGGGTGCCAATGTCAGCCGCTACAACGTGGGCGATAATGTCGGTGTCGGGTGCATGGTCGATTCCTGCCAGCACTGCGAAGCCTGCCGTAGCGACCTGGAGCAGTACTGCCAGGAAGGCCCGACCATGACCTACGCCACTGCAGACAGAATCGACGGCAGCAACACCATGGGCGGTTACTCCAACAGCATTGTCGTCAGCGAACGGTTCGTTCTGCGCATTCCGGCCAGCCTCGACCTACCAGGCGCGGCGCCGATCCTGTGCGCGGGAATCACCACCTACTCGCCGCTCAAGCACTATGGGGTCAAGGCCGGTGACCGTGTCGGCATTCTTGGCATGGGTGGCCTGGGCCACATGGGCATCAAATTCGCCAAAGCCATGGGCGCAGAAGTGACCCTATTCACCCGCTCCCCGAGCAAGGCCGAAGAAGCCCGCAAACAGGGCGCCGACCATGTCATCGTGTCCACCGACCCTGCGCAAATGCAGGCTGCCAGCGAACATTTCGACTTCCTTCTCGACACGATCCCGGTTCAGCATGACCTGAACCCTTACCTGCAGACCCTGAAGTTCGACGGTGTACACATTCTCGTCGGCCTGATCGAACCCGTGGACCCTGCCCTGCATGCTGCCAACCTGGTGTTGAAACGGCGGGTATTGGGTGGCTCGTTGATCGGCGGCATCGCAGAAACCCAGGAAGTGCTGGAATACTGTGCCGAGCACGGTATTCGCTGCGATATCGAAATGCTGGATATCCGTCATATCAACGAGGCTTACAGCCGAATGATTGCCGGCGATGTGAAATACCGTTTTGTAATTGACATGGCAACGCTCAAAGGCTGAGCCCACAGGTAGAACCTTTCCGCGCCTGGGTAGCCCTGGGCGCGATGCGCCTATCCGTTCAAGGGAGGCAATGATGACAGCGCCGCCCTGGAAAATGGATCTACGTGCACACCGCCGCGCCCAGGACCTGAAGCACCGGACCGTGTTATCCAGGTCCGTGGTTCAAGCCATCGACCGGGACGCTCGCGCAGCGCCAAGCATCCCTCGCTCAACGATAAAGTCGATAACCTGCTGCAAGCCCTGCCCGGTTTTGAGATTGGTGAACGCCCACGGCCGCTCGGGCCGCATCCGTTGCGTATCCTTCTCCATCACCTCCAGCGAAGCACCTACATAAGGCGCCAGGTCGATTTTGTTGATCACCAGAAAATCCGACTTGGTAATCCCCGGCCCCCCCTTGCGCGGGATCTTTTCACCTTCAGCAACGTCAATCACATAGACCGTCAGATCGGCAAGCTCCGGACTGAAGGTTGCACTGAGATTGTCGCCACCACTCTCGACAAAAATCACTTCAAGATTACCGAATCTACGTGCCAGTTCCTCCACCGCGGCCAAATTCATCGAAGCATCTTCGCGAATGGCGGTGTGCGGGCAACCACCGGTTTCCACCCCGACAATACGCTCCGGCGCCAACGCGCCAGCTTCGGTGAGAATTCGCTGGTCTTCCTTGGTATAGATATCGTTGGTCACCACAGCAATCTCATAGTGATCGCGCATGGCCTTGCACAAGGCCTCAAGCAGCGCGGTCTTGCCTGAACCGACCGGACCGCCGACACCAACGCGCAGGGGTTGCTGATAGCTTTGCATGGGGTTGTCCTCAAGAACGAAATAATCGGGTGTATTGGGTTTCATGTCGGGCCGAAGCAATTGCCAGCAATGGCAATCCCCCACCCAACTGATCGTCGGGCACCTGCAGGGCATGCTCGAGCACGCCAGGCAGTTCTTCACACAGGTCACGCAGCAGACTTTGTGCTGCCTGTTGGCCAAAGGGCACCAGCTTGACGCCCGCCATCACTGCACCTTCGAGCCAGGCAAAGCCATGACCCAAGGCCAGATCGGGCAAAGGAATGTCCCAGTGCGCGCCAAGCCAGGCCATCCCACCCAACTGGCTCAACGCCACGCTTGGTCGCCATTGCTCCGCCTGGCACAGCTGCCAGCCGTCGAGCAGGCGGGCAAAGGCCATCCCCCGCTGGCGCTCTTCCAGGCGTAACTCGGCCGTTTCACGATTGGCCAGCAAGAACTGACTCCAGTGCAGGAATGCCCCGGCGTCGTCGTCGCAACAGGCGTGATACAGGCGCGAAAGTAGCGGCCAGTCGAGATAGCCCAGGGTGTCGTGCAACTGCTGGCGTTGCCAGCTGCGAAAACCTTCGGCGCCTTGCACCCAGCCGGCCTCCACCGCCCACTCCAGCCCTTGGGAATAGGTAAATCCGCCTACTGGCAGGCTTGGACTGGCCAACTGCAGCAGTCGCAGCAGCTTCAGCTCGGTACTCATCAGCCAGCCAGCACCACTGCAGCGCCCGCCAGCAAGCCTCCACCGAAGGCTTTCTGCAAGGCGCTATGGCGGCGCAGCAGGCACCCGCCGGCAAAGCCTGCGAGCAACAGCACGCCGCTGACCGCGACAAAGCCTGCACTGAACAACCAGAATGCCCCTGGGCTGGCTTCAACGCCGTGGGCCCAACCATGGAACAAGGCGAACGCCGGCATTGCCAGGGCCAGAACCATTTGCCGGCCAGGCAGCAACATGGCGGCAGCAGCCACCAGCAACGAACCGATGATCATCGTTTCCATGCCAATAACACCGCCGAACAACTGCCCCAACAAGGCACCACCAAACATGGCACAGAGCGTCAGCAGCGGCAGTGCCAAGTTACGGCCGGTCAATGCCGCGAGCACGCCGGTACCGAGCAGCATGAGTAAGTGATCAATGCCGGTCAGCGGGTGCAGCAGGCCATCCTGCAGGGGGTTGGCGTCATGACCTGGGTGAGCGAAGGCCGGTACGGCCACCAGCAGCAACGCGAGAGCAACAGTCTTGTTCATGGGTATTCCTTATCGACTTCAGTGGTGAGCAACGCGAACAAAGGGGTGATCGTTATGGGAGTGGCTGTGCGGTGCGCTCTGATAGGCCCCGGCTTCAGGTTCGAACGGCGCCTGCTCCAGCGTCACCTGCAAGCCCAGGCCGCGAACCATCTCGTCGAGGACGTGGTCGTGTTGATAGCGCAGCAGGCCACTATCGATCTGCAGCGGCACATGTCGGTTGCCCAGGTGATAGCTGGCACGTGCCAGCAACAAGGGATCGGCGCAACGCACCGTGGATACCGGCTCCGCTGCCGCGACCACACGTATCGCCTCGATGCCCTGCTCATCGCTCAACAATTGGCCACCGCGCAGCAGTTGGCCGCGTTCAAGCATCAGTCCAGCCTCGCGCCCATCATCGAGGGTGACCCTTACCCGGCTCTTGATGCGGGTGTCCAGGGTGAGGGTCACCGTGGCGCTTACCTGGTTGGCTTCTTTGAGCCGTCGTGTCAGCAAAATCATGCGTGCTCCTTCAAAACAGAAAATAACGTTGCGCCATCGGCAATACCGTGGCCGGCTCACACACCAGCAATTCACCGTTGGCGCGCACCTCGTAGGTTTGTGAGTCCACCTCAATCAGCGGCAGCAGGCCGTTGTGCACCATGTCGCCCTTGCGCACAGTCCGGCAGCCATTGACGACGCCAATCAGGCTGCGTAAACCCAGTTGCTGATGGACACCACGCTCATGCGCCGAGCGCGATAGGAAGGTCATTCGGGTAGCGTTGCGTGCCGCGCCCAGGGCACCGAACATTGGCCGGTAGTGCACCGGTTGCGGCGTGGGAATCGAGCCGTTTATATCGCCCATCGGCGCCATGGCAATCATCCCGCCCTTGATCACCAACGCAGGTTTCACCCCGAAGAAGGCCGGTGCCCAGAGCACCAGGTCAGCCAGCTTGCCGGCCTCCACTGAGCCCACTTCATGGGCAATGCCATGGGTGAGTGCCGGATTGATCGTGTACTTGGCGATGTAGCGCTTCACTCGAGCGTTGTCGCTGTAGCTGCTGTCTGGAGCAAGGGGTCCGCGGCGACGCTTCATCTGGTCGGCGACCTGCCAGGTACGCAACACCACTTCCCCTACCCGGCCCATGGCCTGGGAGTCGGATGAGGTCATCGAAAACGCGCCGATGTCATGCAAGATGTCTTCGGCGGCAATGGTCTCGCGACGAATGCGCGACTCGGCGAACGCCACGTCCTCGGCAATGCTCGGGTCCAGGTGATGGCAGACCATCAGCATGTCCAGGTGCTCGTCCACGGTATTGATCGTGTAGGGCAAGGTTGGATTAGTCGAGGACGGCAGCACATTGGCAAACGCCGCCGCGCGGATGATATCCGGCGCATGACCACCACCGGCCCCTTCGGTGTGAAAGGTGTGGATGGTGCGATCACCGATTGCCGCCAGGGTGTCTTCGACACAGCCGGATTCGTTGAGGGTGTCGGTGTGAATGGCCACCTGCACATCCAGTTCTTCAGCCACGTTCAGGCAACAGTCGATGGCGGCCGGAGTCGAGCCCCAATCCTCATGCAGTTTCAAACCCACCGCCCCGGCGTGAATCTGCTCGCGCAACGCCTCAGGCTGCGAGGCATTGCCCTTGCCGAGCAGGCCGATATTGATCGGCAGCTCATCGGCTGCCTGAAGCATGCGCGCCAGGTACCAGGGCCCGGAGGTGCAGGTGGTGGCATTGGTGCCCGTGGCCGGCCCGGTGCCGCCGCCAATAAACGTGGTGATGCCCGAGGTGAGCGCCTCTTCCACCTGCTGCGGGCAGATAAAGTGGATGTGTGAGTCGATGCCGCCTGCGGTGACGATCTTGCCTTCGGCGGCAATCACTTCGGTGCCTGCACCAATCGGCAAGGTAACCCCGGGCTGCACATCCGGGTTGCCGGCCTTGCCGACGCCGAAGATGCGTCCGTTCTTCACACCGATGTCCGCTTTGACGATGCCCCAGTGGTCAATAATCAAGGCGTTGGTCAGCACCAGGTCCATGGCCTCGTTGGCGAGCATCTGGCCCTGGCCCATGCCGTCACGGATGACCTTGCCACCGCCAAACTTGACCTCTTCACCGTAGGTGGTGAAGTCCTTCTCCACCTCGACCCACAATTCGGTGTCGGCCAGGCGTACCCGGTCACCGACGGTCGGGCCAAACATGTCGGCGTAGGCACGACGCGAGATTCGGCTCATGCCAGCGCCTCCAGTTTGCCCATTACCCGCCCTTGAAAACCGTAGACCTCGCGTTTGCCCGCGTAGGGCACCAGTGTCACCGTGCGCGCCTGCCCCGGCTCAAAGCGCACGGCGGTGCCTGCGGCAATGTCCAGGCGAAAACCACGGGTGGGCTCGCGCTCGAAAACCAGGGCGTTGTTAACCTCATAAAAGTGGTAATGCGAGCCGACCTGCACCGGCCGGTCCCCATGGTTGGCCACCGTCACACTAACGGTCTGGCAGCCAAGGTTGAGTTCAATGTCGCCCTGGGCGACCTGTACTTCTCCGGGAATCATCCTGCGCTCCTAGACAATCGGGTCATGTACGGTCACAAGCTTGGTGCCGTCGGGGAACGTCGCCTCGACCTGCACGTCGGTAATCATTTCGCCTACGCCCTCCATCACTTGCTCACGGTTGAGCACATCACGCCCCAGATTCATCAACTCGGCGACCGTGCGTCCATCGCGAGCGCCTTCCATCACCGTGGCGCTGATCAACGCTACCGCTTCCGGGTAGTTGAGTTTCAGGCCACGGGCCAGCCGGCGCTCGGCAAGCAGCGCCGCGGTGAACAGCAGCAATTTGTCTTTCTCTCGCGGGGTCAGCTCCATGGCATTCTCTCAAGTGGCCCAGATGCGCGGCGGGCATGGCTGCAGACCGACCACGGCGGGTCGCAAGGCATGCCACAGGCGTTGCAGGGTGAGTTGCAGGCATTGGTTGTCGTGATCAAGCAGGCGTACTACCAGCAGTTGGCCGAGCAACGTCGCGCCAGCAGGTACGTTCAGGTCATCAATGAGGGTGCGGCTCTGCTCAAGCAGGTTCTCGTCGGCCGGATAGGCGCAAAAAGTTGCCTGCAAGGGGTAACCGCCAAGCTTGTGCAATTGACCACCTTCGATACGCAGGCGCTCGTGCAGGCCGGGGTCGTCGGGTACATCGATCTGTAGGCGGTTGTCCAGGGCACCGTGGCTGAACGTCTCGTGCATCACCGGTCGGCCCAGGCACAGGGTTTCCCACGCCAAAAGACGTGCCCCTGGAGAGAGACTAAAGCGATTTTCCAGGCGCACACGGGCACCGGAAAAACAGATATTGCCCTGCGGCAACCACTCCAGCACGCTGTCGGGTGCCAAGTGAAAATGCTGGTTGAGGGTCGAGGTATTGCCGTTGCTGCGGTAAAACTTGGTTGCCCCGGGCATGGTCATCAGCGCATGGCTGCCCGCCTCCAGGTGCACATCGAGCACCAGTTTGTCGCCGCCCACCACGCCGCCGGGAGGGTGCAGCACGTAGACGTGGCACGGCGCGCCCTCGGGGTAGAACGGCCGCTGCACCAAAAGAGGACCAAAATGACGTCGCGCACCAATACAGGTCTTTTCCCCGCGTCGAACAAAGCGCAGCGACAACTCGGCACTCCAGCCGGTAGCGCACGCTGCAAGGTCGAGGGGTTGGGCATGCGTCATGAGTCTGATCCCTGTATATGCCAATTCCGACGCTTTCAAGGACAGGTCTTACTCCAACCGGCGCAGTTGCCAGGTTGCAGGCTTGACCAATCGATCAGCAATCGATGCAGGGGACAAAGCACATAACGGGCCAGAAGTTGTCACGCGGCCCTCCCTGGCCGCGCGCAATCACGTTAAACCAGCTGACGCAGGCAATGCCTCTTGATTGGTGCAACAGGAAACAGCAGCGAACGTCAGGCGGCGGAGGCGCCGATAAAGTTCTTGCCCCGGGCGCCCTGCAAGGCATGGGCGATCATGGCCTGGGCCTCGTCGGCATCGACGCCGTAGTCGGCGAAGTCGGTCTTGACCCCAAGGTTATGGAGGAACGCGCGCAGGCGGGTGCTGGCCTGGGCCAGGTCCGGCCCGAAAATGCGCTGCAAGGTGCAGTCGCGGGCACTGTCGCGGCCCCAGGCCAATTCCAGTACCAGCGGCAATGAGAACGAACAGGCGATGCCGTGGGGCACGCCATGACGAAGGGTCATTTCGTAGGAAATGGAGTGTGCCAGCGCCGTCTTGGTGTTGGAAAACGCCATGCCAGCCTTGAGTGCTGCCAGCGCCATGCGGGCGCGCAGGTCACGATTGCCCAGGTCACGCTGCAGTTGCGGCAGGCAGTCGAGGATATCTTCGATGGCCGATATTGCGAAGGTATCGGAGAGCGGGTTGGCGTTGACGTTCCAGATCGCCTCCAGCGCGTGGGACAGCGCATCCAGCCCGGTAGACACCGTGACATCGGCAGGCACCGTGAGCATCAGTTCCGGGTCGACGATCGCCGCCTTCGGCCAGGTGCACTCCAGGTGCAGCGAATACTTCTTCTGCGCGGCGCTATCCCAGATCGTCGCCCAGGGTGTTACCTCGCTGCCGGTGCCGGCGGTGGTAGGGGCGGCAATCAGCGCTTTGCTGCGCACCGGAGTGAAGGGTTTGCCCAGGGCCAGAAGACCGAGCAGCTCATCAAACTGCCCGGATTCGGTGCCGACGATCAACGCCTTGGCGGTGTCGATGGCACTGCCACCCCCCAGCGCGATCACCGTCTGGCAATGTTCTGCTTCTACCCAGAAGCGTTCGTAGGTACTGCGCAGTTGAGCCACATCCGGATTGGGTTGCACGTCTTCGACGATGTACACCAGACGCTCGCCCAGCAGCGCCTGGACGCGGTCAATCAAACCCAGCCCGCGCGCTTGCGCAAACGTCACCAGGGCGACCTTGTGGTTTTCGGTCAAGGTACAGATCTGGTTAAGGCTGCCGCTGCCGAAGCAGGTAGCCACCGGGTTATGGAAAAAGGCAGGCATAGCGGTTTCCTTTATTGTTGCTCTGGCTGGGGACATAGTCGTGGCCGAACAACATTCGCTAAAATCGATTGATTCATGGCTTGCATTGGTTGCACCGATAACGGCGCATGGCTAGTGGCGGCTATCGCCTTGAATACGGCGACGCAGGCGGCTGGAAACCAAATCGGCAGCCACTACCATCAGGGTGATTACAATGATGCAGGTGGCAGTTTCCTGGTATTTGAACAGTTTAAGACTGCTGACCAACTCGAACCCCAGCCCCCCTGCCCCGACCATTCCCAGCACGGTTGCCGAACGCAGATTGACTTCGAAGCGGTACAGCACCACCGCAATCCAGGCCGTGATCACTTGCGGGATCACGCCGAAGACGATCACCTGCAAGGGCCTGGCACCGGTGGCTTGCAGCGCTTCAATTGGCCCCTGATCGATTTCTTCGATGCTGTCGGCGAAGAACTTGCCGAGCATGCCGACCCCGTGGAGCGCCAGCGCCAATACACCGGGAAACGGCCCAAGGCCTACTGCCGAAACGAACACCAGGGCCAGGATCAACTCGTTGATGCTGCGAATCACATTGAGCAGTTGCCGGGTACCGGCATACAGCCAGCGATTGCCTTGCAGATTGCGCGCGGCGAGAAAAGCCAGGGGAATGGCGAAGACAATCCCCAGCAGTGTCCCCCACAAGGCGATTTGCAACGTCTCTACCGCTGGCTGCCACAGGCGCGGCACGATGCTCAGGTCCGGTGGCATGGAGCGCGCCAGAAAGTCGCCGATCTGCGGCAAGCCGTTGCTCAACTCCGACCAGCTCAATTGTGTGCCTTGGGCACTCCAGTGCAGCACCAGCACCGCCAGCAGTACCCAGGCGCCGGTGACCAGCCAGCCGCGTGCGGTATCGGGGGTGCTGACCATCCAACGGTATGTCGACGGCAAATTGTTCATCGTGCAAGCCCTCCCTGCAGTTGCAACCGCGCCATTGCCGGTAAAGGCTGCTCATCGTCAATAGCTTCGGGCTGCGGGTAGATTCGCTGCAGGCTGGCCTCATCGAGGCGTTCATGCTGGCTGTCGAACACCAGTCGGCCATGCGCCAGGCCGACAATGCGATCACCAAACTCTTCGGCCAGGTCCACTTGATGAAGATTGCACACCACGGTGATGCCCAACTCTCGCGTCGCATCGCGCAAGTACTGCATCACCCGGCGAGCCGTCTTGGGGTCGAGGCTGGCGACCGGCTCATCGGCGAGAATCACCTGTGGCCGTTGTGCCAGCGCTCGGGCAATCCCCACGCGCTGACGCTGCCCACCCGAAAGCGAATCGGTACGCGCCTGGGCCTTGTGCTGCAGGTCGACGTGTTGCAGGCAGTTCAACGCCAGTGCCACGTCGCTGCGACTGAACAACTGCAACACCGAAGCCAGGGTCGACAGTGACCCCAGGCGCCCGGTCAACACGTTCTTGAGCACCGACAAGCGCGGCACCACATTGTGATGCTGGAAGATCATTGCCACCTGCCGGCGCAGCTCGCGTGGACGGTCCCCGCCCATGGCGTCGATTGCGCCAATCTGCAACTCACCGCTGTCAGCCTGTACCAGGCGATTCATGCACCGCAGCAGGGTCGACTTGCCTGCGCCGGACTGGCCGAGCACCACGACGAACTCGCCCGCCCCGATGTCCAGGTCAATACCTTTGAGCACCGGGTTGTCGCCGTAGTCTTTGCGTAGTGCGCGGATGCGGATCATTTCATGCTCCGCAAGTCGAGATCGAGCACCTTGGCGGTATCGCGCACCACGTCATAAGCGGCGTCGGTGGTCGGTTGAAAGCCATTGAGCTGGCCCTGGTCACCCCAAGGCACATCCTTGATATTGGCCATGGCGGCCGCCAGCTTCTGCTTCAACGCCGGGTCCAGGTCTTGGCGCCAGACCATGGGTGATTCGGGAATGTCCGCCGACGACCAGACAACCTGCAGGTCGTCCGCCTTGACCTGCCCCTGGGCCACGGCAGAAGCATAGATACGGTCGGCTACCGCAGCGGCGTCGACCTTGCGATTGGCGACGGCAAGAAGACTGGCATCGTGAGAGCCGGAGAAAATCACCCGTGAAAACAGCTCTTCCGGTGGATAGCCGGCGGCTTCCAGGCCTGCCTTGGGGAACAAATGGCCAGAGGCGGAGCTTGGGTCGACAAAGGCGAAGGTATGCCCCTTGAGGTCGCTCAATTGCTTGATACCACTGTCCTTGCGCGCCACGATCTGACTGCGATAGGCGCTCTTGCCGGCTTTTTTGGTGACGGCCACGGCGAAAGCGTCGACACCCGCCACTTGATGGGCAAGCACATAGGAGAACGGCCCCAGGTAGGCGACATCAAGCTTGCCGGCGCGCAATGCTTCGATCACACCGTTGTAGTCAGTAGCCACGAACGGCTTGACCGGCATGCCCAACTGACGCTCCAGATCTGCCAGCACCTGCTTGCTGCTCTCGATCATGGCCTGGGAGTCTTCAGAGGGAATAAGGCCGATGCTCAGTGACGACTGTGCAGAAACCTGGGTACAGGCCAACAAGGGCAAAAGACCAAAGCCGGTCAAACGTAACAGTTTGGCAAACGGGTTCATGGAGGACTTCCTGCAGGTGTTGTTTAGGTCGCTCCACACTAGGGCTGTCACGTGACAGTCACAGCTTCAAATCACTATGCGTTTTCCTGCAAAACCATTGATGGAAGCTATGGATGTCTACCACCAAATTGCGCACCTTCCTTGCCGTCGCCCGCCAGGGCAGCTTCAGCGCCGGCGCTCGCGCCCTGGGCCTGAGCCAGCCGACCGTGACCACGCAAATCCAGGCCCTGGAGCGCGATTACAACGTCGAACTGTTTCATCGCCGCGGGCGGCGCATCGAATTGACAATGGTCGGGCGGCAATTGCTGCCGATTGCCCAGCAACTGGGTGTGCTGGAGCTTGAAGCGTTCAACCTGCTGCGCGATTCCGGCAAGCTCAATCGCGGGCAATTGAAAATCGGCGCAGTGGGGCCTTTCCATGTCATTGAAATGGTTGATGCCTATCGTCACCAGTACCCGCAGATCGACCTGTCGATCAAGGTCGGCAACTCAGCCTCGGTGTTGGCGGACCTTGAAAACTACGTTACCGATGTGGGCGTACTCGCCGGCCTGCACGACGACCCTGCCTTCAGCGCGCAGTTGTATGCACGTCATCCGGTACTGCTGTTCGCGCACACCGAGCATCCATTGGCGCGCTTCGATGAAATTCCCTTGCAGGCCCTGCAAGGCCAGCCCCTGCTGCACCGCGAAAGCGGCTCCACCACCCGCCTGGCGCTGGAAAAAGCCTTGAACGCACAGGACGTTACGCCACGGGTGGTGATGGAGATAGGCAGCCGCGAGGCATTGCGCGAAGCGGTAATTCGCGGGATCGGTGTTGGCGTGGTGTCGGAGGCGGAGTTCATTGCCGATCCGCGACTCAAGGCGATCCGCTTTCGTGGGAGTCCGGTGAACACCGAAACCTATTTGTACTGCCTCGCCGAGCGCTGTAACAGCCAGGTAATTTCGTCGTTCCTGCACCTGGTGACTCGATCGCAGAGCGCGGAAAAACAGTCTCGATTGCTGCATGACATGCAGCATTGAAATGCATTTTCAGGTAATTGCTGATGATGCAATCAATAAATATCCTCATACGCAGCACTTACTACCGCGAGGAACTGCGTCATGGTCATGCACGTTTATCTTGAACAACCGGGCGACCCACAGGTAATGCAGCTGCGTTCATCGCCAGCGCAAGCGCCAGGTGCCGGGCAAGTCTGGCTGGAACAGGCAGCTATCGGCGTCAACCCTCTGGACCTGCTCCAGCGCAACGGCGACGCCCCGCTTGCCCTGCCCTCGGGTCTGGGCCTGGAAGGCGCAGGAACGGTCACCGCACTGGGTCCCGGCGTGACCACGCTACAAGTGGGTGACCGTGTGGGCTATGCCACTGGCCCAGTCGGCGCCTACGCCAGCGCTCGGTTGTTTCCAGCCGAGCGCCTGGTCAAGCTGGCGGACAACATAAGTTTCGAAGAGGCCGCAGCCGTATTATTCAAAGGGATTACCGCCCAATACCTGCTCAAAAGCACTTACCCGGTAGGCCCCGGCACACGGGTGTTGGTCTATGGTGCGGCTGGAGCACTGGGCCAATTGCTGGTGCCATGGGCCAAGCATCTTGGGGCCTTTGTCATTGGCGTGGTGTCCAAGGCTCAAAGCCTCGACAGGGCCAAGGCTGCTGGATGTGACCAAGTACTGGTATTCGACGCCCCGACACTGGCCGCGCAGATACTGGACCTGACCCACGGACACAAGGTCGACGTTGTCTACGACTCGGTTGGCCGGGCATCGCTTCAAGCTTCGCTCGACAGCCTGCGCCCACGCGGTGTACTGGTGTCGTTTGGCGCGACTTCAGGTGCCCCGGAGCCGCTGGCCATGAGTACGCTGAACAGCAAGGGCTCGCTGTACGTAACCCGCCCTTCCCTGGCTGCGCACACCGCTACGGCGCAGGAATATCAAGACCGTGCGCAAGACGTGCTGGCAGCGGTGGCCGCAGGTATCATCAAGCCGCGGATCTGGAAGCGCTACCCGCTGGCCGACGTGGCCGCGGCTCACGACGATCTGCAACAGGGGCGCAGCCAAGGCGCGATCATTCTTACTACCTGAGCGTAAATTGAGCGAGGCACAGCACCGACATGGACCCGTTCGACAGCCGCCACGCCGACGAACTCAGTACGCTTCTGGCGCTCTTCGCCCAAGGCTCCTTTGCTGCCGCTGGCCGACAACTGCAGCGCCACCCATCGGTGTTGTCCAAACGCCTGGGCGCAATGGAACAGCGCCTGGGCATACGCCTGGTGGAGCGCACTACCCGCCAGTTGCGCTTTACCGATGAAGGGCTGCGACTGGTGGAGCGCTTGCAACACGCAGCCAGCCTGATCAGTGATGCTGAACGAGAAGCCGCCAAGGGTGCCACCGAAGTCAGGGGACGCTTGCGCCTGGCACTGCCGTCATCCATGGGAAGAATCTGGCTCAGTCCAATGCTGGCCGAATTTGCCCTGGCCTTTCCTCAGGTCACCGTCGAAACCTTCTACTCGGAGCGTTTTGTCGATCTGATCGGCGAAGGTTTTGATGCAGCGATCCGCATTGGCGAGCTGACTGACAGCCGACTGGTGGCCCGCAAGCTCTGCGATCACCAGCGCATCCTCTGCGCCTCACCCGCCTACCTGGAGCGCCACGGGCAGCCGCAGTCACCCGCTGATCTGGTGAGCCACAACTGTCTGGGATTCACCGAACTACGCTCCTACCCACAGTGGCACCTTTATCGCCGGGGTGAATTGCAAAGCGTAAAAGTGCAGGGCTCGATGCACAGCAACGACAACGAAGCGCTGCTTGGCGTGGCGCGAGCAGGGGTCGGGATTTTCGCCGGTGGCGACTGGCTGATGAAGAAGGATTTGGACGGCGGCACGCTGCAGCGGGTACTGCCGCAGTGGCAACTGGACGATGACGCTGGCGTCTATCTGGTTCGCCCTGGTGCACGCTTCAACACTGCCGCAACCACTGCGTTCAAGCAATGGATCGAGAGCAAGTTTGCCAATGGTGCACCCTGGCGCGCCTGCCGTTAGCCCGCTCCTACCGGGAATGCATCTTCGCGGTAGGAGCAGAGACAGACAGCCTTAGTAGTAGGCGTTCTCTTTCTGGCTGTGGTCGGTGACGTCACGTACGCCCTTGAGCTCTGGAATACGCTCAAGCAAGGTACGTTCGATGCCTTCCTTCAAGGTCACATCAGCCTGGCCACAACCCTGGCAGCCGCCGCCAAACTGCAGCACGGCAATGCCGTCTTCAACCACTTCGATCAGGCTCACCTGACCGCCGTGACTGGCCAGCCCCGGATTGATCTCGGTTTGCAGGTAGTAGTTGATTCGCTCGTTGATCGGGCTGTCTTCGTTGACCATCGGCACCTTGGCGTTTGGCGCCTTGATGGTCAGTTGGCCACCCATGCGATCAGTCGCGTAGTCGACTACTGCATCTTCAAGAAACGGCACGCTGACCGCATCGAGGTAAGCCGTAAAACTGGCCAGACCCACGGCAGTATCTTCTGGCTTTTCTTCGCCTGGCTTGCAGTAGGCAATGCAAGTTTCAGCGTAAGTGGTGCCTGGCTGGGTGATAAAAATGCGAATGCCAATACCTGGAGTGTTCTGCTTTGAGAGCAGATCGGCCAGGTAATCATGCGCGGCGTCGGTAATAGTTATGGCGCTCATGGAAGTTCCTCACAGACTTGCCAGCAGTTTACGCCAACCTGGCCGCCGAACAAAGTCCTAGTAATTATGTCGGGAAAGCAATACAGGGGCCTGCGTCCCGGTCGACGGCGCAAACCAGTCGCGCATACGCCGATAAAGGCGCTTTTCCAGCAACTGATAGCTGGCCCAGGACCACAGCGCAATCAACGGCACGCACACGCTGAATACCGCGTAGGGATTCAAGTGCAACCGTTGGCTGGCAAACCAACCGGCGTAAAGCACCAGCACATGCACCAGGTACACCGAATACGAGCAATCGCCCAGGGCCTTGAGCACGCGGTTGTCCTTGAAATAAGGTTCCAGCGATACACACGCCAGCACTATCAACGCACTCGGCAAGCCCCAATGCAGCAAGCGCTGCGAGGCGTCGAGAAAGTGAATCGCCACGCCCGCCGCCAACAGGATTGCCATTGGCAACCACACCCCCTGGGCGATCCAGCCCCGGCGATAGAGCACGCCAACACCGATGCCCAGCAGAAACTCATAGACAATGTTGTTGCGGTAGAAGTGATTGAGCAAACCGACACGGGTCAGCACTTCACTGACCAGCAATAGCGCAGCTGCCACCAGCAACAACCGGTGCTGCTGACGCACCAGAAACACCAGTGAGAACAGCAAGTAGAAGAACATCTCGTAGTTCAGCGTCCAGCCGACGTTCAAGGTTGGGTACTGCCCATACCCTCCGGGGTTTTGCGCAGGAATGAACAACAGCGACAAGATAAAATGCTCAAGATCAAGGGCCTGGTGCGGCATCCACTGCCGGGCAGTGAGCAACAGCAAGCCCATCAATGCCGTGTAAAACCAATAGGCCGGGACAATGCGCAATGCTCTATTGAGCAAAAATCGCGTGGGTTCAATGGCTTTGTCGCAGGTCGAGAGGTAGATCACCAGCCCGCTGATAACAAAGAAAACATCCACCCCCACCGCGCCGCGCTCTACCAGAAAGCGACCGATCGGCCCACTGGCGTGGAAGTCGAAAAAGATTTGCATGAAGTGATGGCAAACCACCACCCAGGCAGCAAGTGCCCTTAAGGCCTGAAGCGAAAACAACATCCGGATACCTGCGCCTGAATCCTACTCAAGCCCCGCTTGAGGGCGGGGCCGTGTAAGGGTTCGGACCGCAGGCAGCCGGGAAAGGTCAGGTGACCTTCCCGGCGGTCGCTTTCAGAGGTTCTCGTAGCGGTTCATATCCAGAACGCCCTCTTCCACCGCATCAGTCTCTTTGATGTAACGGCTGAGGTCGTGAAAGTATTGCCAGAACTGCGGGTGGCTACGACGCACCCCCCAGCGCATGACCACGCGCTCGAATTTGCCAGTGTCGTCACGAGCGGCTTCCAGGTCCTCGACAAACTCCGGCACGTCGGCGGCTGGCACGTTGAACATAAAATTCGGATAGCTGCTAAGCACACCGGGGTACAGCGTCAAGGTATCGAGGCCCGGTTGATAGCGGTAAGCCTCACCCAGCATGAAGGCAACGTTGCTGTGCGCACGGTTGCGCAGCAGGCTGTAGACCAGACGCTGACCATCCTTGCCTTCGATGCGCAACAGGGTCGCCTCGGGCAGTTGGCCAATGACCTTGAGCCCGGCTGCCGGACGTGACACCAGGCGACTCAGGGTTTGCTCGACGCCACGAAACTCTTCGTTCATCTGTGGCCGTGAGCAATACGCGCCCTGACAACGGTTGATCGGATCAGGCGCAGCGTTGAGGCTGCCGGTGCGCTGGATCAGCTTCAAGCCGAAATCACGCTTGGGATCGGTTGCGTCAAGCTTTAATGCAGTTGGGGTGTCGGTATCGATGTCCTCATAGTCCATCCACATCTTCACCTTGCCACTGTTCTGGTACCAATCGCCGAGAATCGCGCTACGCGCGTCGGCGGGCATCAGGCGCAGGAAGTTGACCTCGGCACCGTTGCGGATCAAATCGAAGTACAAGCGCGTCTGGGCTTGATGCGAGACGTTGCCATAGACGTCGAAATTGACCGCCAATTGATAGTAGGTGCGCTCAAGCAACGGATAGTCGAACAGCCAGATAGTCTTCGGAACATCGCCGATCAGGCCCTTGGTAACCGAAGCGCTGTCGAAGTGGCGGAAAATCGTCAATAAGGCATTGTCGTTACCGGCCCACAACGTCGACCAGCTTGGCGCAGGCATATCCGCGTAGGTGTCGCGACGTAACTTCTCGTACTCGTTGCGCTTGTCGCGGTAGGCATGCCACAGGCTGATGATGCTGCCTACGTCGTCAATCTGGCCCGGCATGGCCAGCAATGGTGTCGCCTGGCCCCGGTACTCGGCATCAGTTACGTAGCGATCATGCACCGGCTCCTGGAACAGGGCCCAGAATTGGTCGCGGATAACGTCGGTGGCAATCTGGCCACGGCAAACCGGGCCGCGGATGAACGTTCGGACGAAATACTCGGCGTTATCGAGCATGAACTGGTAGCGCGCCACGGCCGGGATCGCTTCGAAGGTTTCAAACGGGTTGGCGCGGTGGCGCGGGCCGTAGCCTGGCAGCGCGGTGGCATGCCAGTCGCCGCTATAAAACAGCTGTTTGACGCGTTTGAGCTTTTGCGGGCCCATCGGGTAGGTGATGTGAGTCTTGTGCACAATCACACCCTGCACCGGCATCAGCCGGTAATAAAAATCGGTGCCCGGCGGATCATTGGGACGGCGCGTTGCAATCAAGTCGATCGGCTGGCCACTAGGCGTACGCGAACGCACCCACTGAAAGAAATGCCCCGGCTCCCCACCAACAAAATAGATGTGGGCAAGGAACAAATGTTCGTATAGCCAGCGCCCAACCAGCGCCTCGGTAGACCCCGGACGGTTGAGCAGTGCTTCCCAATCCGCGATCTGCGCAGCTTCAGTGCCACTGGCTTGAATCGGGTTGCTCTCCACTGGCGCACCGGCTGCCAACCAACGCTGGAGGGTCTGGTACTCGGCGTCGGTGAGGCCTGTGACGGCCAGCGGCATACCTTCTTTTGGATGGGCGCCAGCATAAGCGTCGAATTCACCGGGCTGCGGGCACATATTGTTGCGGTTAAGGCCTAACACAATGTCTTCGGGCAGCTTGGCATTGGGCGTCAACGGGGTCTTGTGGCCCAATTCGAGCATTCGCGCCATCAGCGCAGCCTGGCTGCCCTGATTGTCGAGCACCGAATAGAAACCCTTGCGTTGCCAGGCCTCGGTGTTATGGGCGTCGTAGAACAGCCGTGTTGGCGCGACGGCGGTACTGCGATCGCCCTGATAGACCGGCACCTTTGAAGCGCCGCGCGAAGCGCCTTCGGCACTGCCCAGGTTCAGTTGGCAGGCCGCATCGTTGCAGGCATGGCAGGCAACGCACTTTTGCGTGAAGATCGGTTGAACATCCCGGGTATATGAAATAGCCGAGCTCGATTGTGGGGCTTGCCCAAACGCTACGCCGCTGATGAGCAGGGCGAATGCGCCGGCAAGTAAACGATGCACCATGTGCCAAGAGTCCTGGGTATTGAAAGCTTCACGATTCTACCGGTGCTGGCGGCGTGCCAACATGAATGAAATTCATGTAAATCCTCGACACGTCTAAAAACCGCGCAGCTTTGTTATTATTCCGCAACTTTTGTCTTTGCCCGACCAGGTAGTCCTAATGTCTGACCGCAGCGCTCGTCTCCAAGCACTCCAGCAAGCACTCAAAGAGCGCATTCTGATTCTCGATGGCGGCATGGGTACTATGATCCAAAGCTACCGCCTGGAGGAACACGACTATCGTGGCACGCGCTTCGCCGATTGGCCAAGCGATGTCAAAGGCAACAACGACCTGTTGTTGCTCTCGCGCCCCGATGTAATTGCGGCGATCGAGAAGGCGTACCTGGACGCGGGCGCCGATATTCTCGAGACCAACACCTTCAACGCCACGCAGGTTTCCCAGGCTGACTACGGCATGGAATCGCTGGTCTACGAATTGAACGTCGAGGGCGCCCGCATCGCGCGTCAGGTTGCCGATGCGAAAACACTGGAAACACCGGAAAAGCCGCGCTTCGTTGCCGGGGTGCTCGGCCCTACCAGCCGCACCTGCTCGATTTCTCCAGACGTCAACGACCCAGGCTATCGCAACGTTACCTTCGACCTGTTGGTAGAGAACTACACCGAAGCGACCCGCGGCCTGATCGAAGGCGGCGCCGACCTGATCCTGATCGAGACGATCTTTGACACCCTTAACGCCAAGGCGGCAATCTTCGCCGTGCAGCAGGTGTTCGAAGAAGACGGCCTGGAACTGCCGATCATGATTTCCGGAACCATTACCGACGCCTCCGGGCGCACGCTGTCGGGACAGACCACCGAAGCCTTCTGGAACTCGGTGCGGCACGCCAACCCGATCTCGGTAGGCCTGAACTGCGCACTGGGTGCCAAGGACCTGCGTCCGTACCTGGAAGAGCTGTCGACCAAGGCTGGCACCCATGTGTCCGCGCACCCTAATGCCGGCCTGCCCAACGCTTTTGGTGAATACGACGAAACACCGGCCGAAATGGCCGCAGTGGTTGAAGAATTCGCTGCCAGTGGTTTCCTCAACATCATTGGCGGTTGCTGCGGTACCACGCCAGGCCATATCCAGGCGATTGCCGAGGCAGTGGCCAAGTACCCACCACGCGCCATTCCAGACATTCCCAAGGCTTGTCGGCTGTCGGGCCTGGAGCCGTTCACCATTGATCGCAGCTCGCTGTTCGTCAACGTCGGCGAACGGACCAACATCACCGGTTCTGCCAAGTTCGCCCGCCTGATTCGTGAAGAGAACTACACCGAAGCCCTGGAAGTCGCGCTGCAGCAGGTCGAGGCTGGCGCCCAGGTAATTGACATCAACATGGACGAAGGGATGCTTGATTCCCAGGCGGCCATGGTCAAGTTCCTCAACCTGATCGCCGGTGAACCCGACATCTCCCGTGTACCGATCATGATCGACTCCTCCAAGTGGGAGGTGATCGAGGCGGGTCTCAAGTGCATCCAGGGCAAGGGCATCGTCAACTCGATCTCGATGAAAGAAGGCGTCGAGGCCTTCAAGCATCACGCCAAACTGTGCAAACGCTACGGCGCAGCCGTGGTAGTGATGGCGTTCGACGAGGTTGGCCAGGCCGATACCGCCGCGCGCAAGCGTGAAATCTGTAAACGCAGCTACGACATCCTGGTCAATGAGGTGGGCTTCCCCCCAGAAGACATCATCTTCGACCCGAACATCTTTGCCGTGGCCACCGGCATCGAAGAGCACAACAACTATGCCGTCGACTTCATTGAAGCCTGCGCCTACATTCGCGATCACCTGCCCTACGCCCTGACCAGCGGCGGAGTGTCCAACGTGTCGTTCTCGTTCCGCGGCAACAACCCGGTGCGCGAGGCGATCCACTCGGTGTTCCTCTACCATGCGATCCAGAACGGCCTGACCATGGGGATCGTCAACGCCGGCCAGTTGGAGATCTACGACGAGATTCCGGCGGTGCTGCGCGAGAAAGTCGAAGACGTGGTGCTCAACCGCACCCCGGAAGGCACCGACGCCCTGCTGGCCATCGCCGACGACTACAAAGGTGGCGGCGCGGTCAAGGAAGTCGAGAATGAAGAATGGCGTTCGCTGCCCGTCGACAAGCGCCTTGAACACGCGCTGGTCAAAGGCATCACTGCCTTTATCGTCGAAGACACCGAACTGTGCCGCCAGCAATGCGCACGGCCTATCGAGGTCATCGAAGGCCCTCTGATGAGTGGCATGAACGTGGTGGGTGACTTGTTTGGCGCGGGCAAGATGTTCCTGCCGCAGGTCGTTAAATCGGCGCGGGTGATGAAACAGGCGGTAGCCCACCTGATCCCGTTCATCGAACTGGAAAAAGGCGACAAACCTGAAGCCAAGGGCAAGATCCTCATGGCCACAGTCAAGGGTGACGTACACGACATTGGCAAGAACATCGTCGGCGTGGTCCTCGGCTGCAACGGCTACGACATCGTAGACCTGGGCGTAATGGTTCCGGCCGAAAAGATTCTGCAGACTGCCCGCGAGCAGAAGTGCGACATCATCGGTCTTTCCGGCTTGATCACCCCGTCGCTGGATGAAATGGTCCATGTCGCCCGGGAAATGCAGCGCCAGGACTTCCACCTGCCGCTGATGATCGGTGGTGCGACCACCTCCAAGGCGCACACGGCAGTGAAGATCGAACCCAAGTACAGCAACGATGCGGTGGTCTACGTGACCGACGCCTCGCGTGCCGTGGGCGTCGCCACGCAACTGCTGTCCAAAGAACTCAAGCCCGGTTTCGTCGAAAAGACCCGCCTGGACTACATCGAAGTACGCGAGCGTACCGCCAACCGCAGTGCCCGCACCGAACGCTTGAGCTACGAGAAATCGATCGCTGCCAAGCCGGCATACGACTGGGCAGGCTACACACCCGCGAAGCCAAGCTTCACCGGTGTCAAAGTGCTGGAGAATATCGATCTCAACGTGCTCGCCGAGTACATCGACTGGACGCCGTTCTTCATTTCCTGGGACCTGGCAGGCAAGTACCCACGCATTCTCACCGACGAAGTGGTCGGTGAAGCGGCCACTGCGCTGTTCAAGGATGCCCAGGAGATGCTCGCCAAGCTGATCGACGAGAAGCTGATCAGCGCCCGTGCGGTGTTCGGCTTCTGGCCGGCCAACCAGGTCGATCACGACGACATCGAAGTGTATGGCGAAGACGGCCAACCGTTGGCCAAACTCCACCACCTGCGCCAACAGACCATCAAACCGGACAACAAGCCGAACTTCTCCCTGGCCGACTTCGTCGCCCCGAAAGAATCCGGTATCACCGACTACGTCGGCGGCTTCATCACCACCGCAGGTATCGGTGCCGAGGAAGTGGCCAAGGCATATCAGGATAAAGGCGACGACTACAACTCGATCATGGTCAAGGCGCTTGCCGACCGCCTGGCCGAAGCCTGTGCCGAGTGGCTACACGAGCAAGTGCGCAAAGACTATTGGGGTTACGCCAAGGACGAGCACCTGGACAACGAAGCGCTGATCAAGGAACAGTACTCCGGTATCCGCCCTGCCCCGGGCTACCCGGCCTGCCCGGATCACACCGAAAAAGAAACCCTGTTCAAGCTGCTCGACGGCACCGCGATTGGCGAGACGGGCCCTAGCGGCGTGTTCCTTACCGAACACTTCGCCATGTTCCCGGCTGCGGCAGTAAGCGGCTGGTACTTCGCTCACCCACAGGCGCAATACTTCGCGGTCGGTAAAGTCGACAAGGACCAGATTGAAAGCTACACCGTCCGCAAAGCCCAGGACCTGAGCGTGACCGAGCGCTGGCTGGCACCTAACCTGGGATATGAAAACTAAAAGCTGCAAGCTGCAAGAAGCCCGGTAGCTTCTTGCAGCTTGAAATTGAAAGCCTGTAGCTGTCACCTACAATGAGGGGGATGCCTATTCCGAGGAGCCTCTCATGGACGATCCAGTGCAAGGCAAACCACCCACCCTCTGGCAGATGCTGCAGAGCATTCTGGCAGCGGCGTTCGGCGTGCAGAGCGGCAAGAATCGCGCCCGCGATTTTACCTACGGCAAGGCCAGCCATTTTATTGCGCTGGGCACCGTCTTCACCTTGATCTTCATTCTGGTATTGGTGGGGTTGGTACAACTGGCCATGCACTTGACCGCGCGCTGACCCACTGACAATGCAATCCGCCCACAGATGTCCATTCTGCGGGCGGTCAATGCTTACGCTTGGCGTGTTGTCACTGGTGGCTGACCCAATACACGGCGGTCACAACAACCAGGATGATCAGACAGAGAATTGCCCAGGCATCCACACTACTGTCTGCCTTACCCGCTTTGGTCGAGTTTCCCATTGCATCGCCTCTTGTAGTGGTTATGGGAATGCATGTCACCCGTAGCAGTTAAGTTCAGTAATGACCTTTGCTCAAGCAGGGACTTTTCAATAGTTGACCGGCGCGTTGAGGAACGGATACCTATAGTCCTGGGGGCGGTTCTGGGCACTGAAGCGATTGAAGTCCAGCCCGTAGTCGGCCTGGCCCTGCAATTTCAGCCAACGCCTGGCCTGCATGGGGTCGATCATCTGCAACACTGGCACTTGGTGAAACCTTTTGCCGTCTCGATCGATTGGCAGATTCAGCGCATCATCGTGCAGTAATACCATTGCCCAACCGCCCATGGAAAAGTGCCCGCCCATCAACACGCTGAGGGTGCCGTCAATGCGCGCCTGCAACGCTTCCACGGAGCTATTGACGGCACTGAACAAGACATCCTTGCCTGGCGTGCGACCTGTTTCGACAAATGCCTGCATGACACCAAAGGCCATTTCGTCATTCGCCGACCAGACCAGATCAATGTTCGGATAGCGCTTGAGCAGTTGCTGCGCCTGCTCGTAAGCGCGCTGCTGGCCCCAACCACTGCGCACCACATGACGCAAGCGAATCTCCGGGTGTTCGGCCAAGGCCCGGCGCATACCCTGCTCGCGCAAATACGCGGCCGGGGTCGTCTTCAGGCCGGAAAACGCCAGCAACTCCACGGGCTGCTTACCAGCCTTGCGCGTGTGCAGGGCTATCAACTCCTTGAGCATCTGATACCCGGCCTGCTCATCATTGCTCACCAGGGTGCCGAGCAGTGGCGGGTACTTGTCAGGATTTTGCTCAATCAAGCGCGCCTGGTCGGCGCTGAGGCCGTTGTTGACCAGAAACAGCTTGACCCCACTGTCGCGCGAAAGCCGAATTATTTCCGGGGCCACATACTGCTCATTGACCAGCACCAGATAGTCTGGACGCTGCTTACCCTCAAGCACCTGGCGTGCCTGAATAAGGGCTAGTTCCGGCTGTCGCTCGCTGTATTCGATGCGCAACTGCATGCCCAGGTCTTTTGCCGCAGCCTGCATGAAGTTCGAATAGCTGACCCAAAAGGTTTCATTGGAATAGCCCGGATTGAGAAAAACCACCGATGCAGCCTGTGCCCCGGCTGCCAGCGGCAGACTCAGGCAAAGGCTTTGGCACAAGGCCTTGAGCATGTGGAGCTCTCCTGCTATTCAAAACCGTCAATTATAAACACCGTGACGGGTCAAACGGCCAAATGGCAGTCAATCTCACTTAGTCCAAATGGTTCTTTTCATATGCTAAAACATCACTTTTGCGTATAACCGCAAACTGCTATCGTTCCTCCCGCTCCGCTTTGGGAGTGCGCGGCCGTGCGCGCGATTAGCTGCAAGCAGCTTGAGAACAGGACCCCTATGTACGTATATGACGAGTACGATCAGCGGATCATCGAGGACCGCGTCAAGCAGTTCCGTGATCAGACCCGCCGCTACCTGGCCGGAGAGCTGAGCGAAGAAGAGTTCCGCCCATTGCGCCTGCAAAATGGCCTCTATATTCAACGTTTTGCCCCGATGTTGCGGGTCGCCGTGCCTTATGGCCAACTGACGTCGCGACAAACTCGGATGCTGGCGAAAATCGCGCGCGACTACGACAAGGGCTATGCCCACATCAGCACCCGGCAGAACGTGCAGTACAACTGGCCAGCCCTGGAAGACATCCCGGAAATTCTGGCCGAACTGGCTACCGTGCAGATGCACGCGATCCAGACCAGCGGCAACTGCCTGCGCAACGTCACCACCGACCAGTTTGCTGGTGTCGCCGCCGACGAAGTGATCGATCCACGCCCATGGTGTGAAATCGTCCGTCAATGGACCACGTTCCACCCCGAGTTCGCCTACCTGCCGCGCAAATTCAAAATCGCGATCAACGGCTCGAGCAGCGACCGCGCCGCCATCGAAGTGCACGACATCGGCCTGGAGCCGGTGTACAACGCTGCCGGTGAGCTGGGCTTCCGCGTATTGGTCGGTGGCGGCCTGGGCCGTACCCCGGTAGTTGGCGCCTTCATCAACGAGTTCCTGCCCTGGCAGGACCTGCTCAGCTACTTGGATGCGATCCTGCGGGTCTACAACCGCTACGGCCGTCGCGACAACAAGTACAAGGCGCGGATCAAGATCCTGGTCAAAGCACTGACCCCTGAAGTCTTTGCCGAGAAAGTCGATGCCGAAATGGTTCACCTGCGCGGCGGCAGCACCACGCTGACCGAAGCCGAAGTGCACCGTGTGGCCAAGCACTTCGTCGACCCGGACTACAAGCTGCTCGACAACCTCGACTTCAGCGAACTCGAACAGCAGAACCCAGGCTTTGCGCGCTGGCGCACTCGCAACGTGCTGGCGCACAAGAAGCCGGGCTACGTTGCCGTGACCTTGTCGCTCAAGCCCACCGGTGTAGCGCCTGGCGACCTGACCGACAAGCAGCTCGATGCGGTTGCCGATCTGGCCGATCGCTACAGCTTCGGTCAATTGCGCACCTCCCACGAGCAGAACATCATTCTTGCCGATGTCGAGCAGAGCCAACTGCACGCCCTGTGGCTGGAATTGCGTGAAGGTGGCTTCGCCACACCGAACATAGGTCTGCTGACCGACATCATCTGCTGCCCCGGGGGTGACTTCTGCTCCCTGGCCAACGCGAAGTCGATTCCGATTGCCGAGTCCATCCAGCGCCGCTTCGACGACCTGGACTATCTGTTCGATATCGGCGAACTGGACCTGAACATCTCTGGCTGCATGAACGCCTGTGGTCACCACCACGTCGGCCACATCGGCATTCTTGGGGTGGACAAGAAAGGTGAAGAGTTCTATCAGGTCTCCCTCGGTGGCAGCGCCAGCCGCGACGCCAGCCTGGGCAAGATTCTCGGCCCGTCTTTCGCCCAGGACGCCATGGCAGATGTGATCGAGAAGCTGATCGACGTCTACGTTGAAAAACGTACCGAAGACGAGCGCTTCATCGACACCTACCAACGTATTGGCATCGACCCTTTCAAGGAGCGCGTCTATGCAGCGAATAATTAAAAACAACGAGATCGTCGATGAAACCTGGCACCTGCTGCCCAAGGACGCCAATTTTGACGAGCTGACCAATTGCGACGACTACATTGTGCCGCTGCAGCTGTGGCGTGATCACGGCCATGCCCTCAAAGCCCGTGATGGCGGCCTGGGTGTATGGCTGGACGCGGACGAAGAGGCCGAGGAAATCGGCGAGTTCGTCGACAACTTCCAGGTCATCGCACTGAACTTTCCGGCGTTCACTGACGGGCGCAACTACTCCAATGCGCGCCTGCTTCGTGATCGCTACAAGTTCACCGGCGAGCTGCGCGCCATTGGCGATGTGCTGCGCGACCAATTGTTCTACATGAAGCGCTGCGGCTTCGACGCCTTCGCCCTGCGTGCCGACAAGGACCCGGTAGAAGCACTGGAAAGCCTCAAGGACTTCTCGGTGACCTACCAGGCTTCCACTGACGAACCGCAACCGTTGTTCCGTCGCCGTTAAGCCTCGGCGCTGATCGGTGGGAGCGAGTTCATGTACGAATGAATTCGCTCCCACTTTTTACACCATCGGTTTGTTACGACGCATACAACGCCTGAGTCAATCGCTTGATCAGAGCTTCCTCGGCACGGTTACGGGCGCTAGCCAAGGTATCGACAGCTGCTAGATACCCAACGCCGATGTCAAGTCGGCGCAAGGTACCCCCCTCATCCAGGGGTTCTCCCTCGAGCACTGTGCGCAGCACCGCCAGCACCTCACTATCGAGCGAGTCTGGCACCTCCGTGGATGATTCATCGCAGTAACCCAAGTATTCCAATCCTTCAGCCCAGACCGTCGACACCTGATCAAACTGATCGCCATAGCGCTGTTTGAGGTAACGCTGCCAACTGCTTTCATCCACCATCCACGCCTGGCAATTGGCAACCGTATCGCGCAACCTGACGGCCACCGCGACCCTTGTGATCATCTGTGGCGAGACGTTGGCAGTGGCCTGAAAAAGCATGCCGTTCGAAGGCTCCGGATAGTCCAGTTCCCCAGCCAGCGCCTGGCGCAGCGCCAGCCGTATCTCGATGTCATCGACACCTTGGCGACGCAGTAAGGTATCGCTGATATCATCCAGCGGATCCAATGCCGGGAGTGTGCTTTCGGCCACCAGCGCCTGGCGTCGCAACGTACGCGCCAGCGACAGCGCATCGGCCATACGCTCAACCTCATGACGGCGAAACAGCTGGGCGTACAGTTTGAGCAACTCCCCTGCCCGCTCGCCGGTATTGGCCTCGAGACTGCGCTGAAATACCAGCACCGCAATTTCCAAGGCGCTGAAGGCGTCGGCTCCGGCATCGCCGCACGTAACAGGGAACGCCCCAGCGATATCGACCAGATCCTCCCTGAGCTGAGTGTGTTCAGAGGCCAGTTGCAGCATCGACCAGACCCGGGCACGCAGGTCGGCGGCGTTGCGCTCGAACTCACTGGACAAGGCAAGTCGGGAAAGCACATCGTTCAGCGCCCGGTGCCGCTGCCCCTGAAACAGCTCATGCCACAGGTCACGCTGGCTTTGGCTTGCTCCCTCCACCCAGGAAAACCCTGGCTGCACGCGCACTTCCACCTCCGGGTGAAACGCCGCTACAACAGTGCTCAAATGCGCGATGCTCTGTGCATTGAGCGGATTGAAATACACATCCAGCTCGTGCAGACCATCAGCGTTGCGTGCCAGGCCAGCACCAAAATGAGTCCCTGACAGATCGGGAATTTGCGTCAACTGGTTGCGGCTCAAGTCAATCGTACGCAACGCATAGGGGTCCTGATTCATCAGCGTGGTCAGTCCCTCTGGCCACTCAGTCAACTGACAATTGCTGAGGTTCAGATGCTGCAGGTGCGACAAACCTGACAGCTCCACCACGCGGCCCAGCGGGTTACCGTTCAAATTCAAGCGCTGCAGGTGGGTAAAACTCGCGAAAGCGTGGACGCTGACTTCGTCGAGCACCAGCTCAGTGTTGCTCAAGTCCAGAACACGCAGAGGTAATGCACTCAGTACCTCTAATGCTGCACTGCTCAGGGCCATCGCGTTGCCACTCAGGTTCAACCTCCCCAGCACCGGCAATGCTGCCAAGGCTTGCGCTGCCAAGACGGGCATACTCTCCAGATGATTGTTCTGCAGTTCCAGCGTTTGCAGCCTGAGTAAAGACTTGAACACCTCGAACATGCCGTCATTGCTTTCCAACCTGGCCTCAGTCACAGTCAAATGTCGCAATTCGGTCAATGCAGCGACATCCGCAGGAATGGCGCCAAGCGGGTTGCCCGTCAACGACAACACCTGAAGCTTGGGGAAACAGCGCAAGAAGCCGTCCGGGAGCTGTTGTTGGTGCATAGGTTGCACGATCAACCTGCGAATATGTTCGTAGCGCGCCGATAGAACAGGCAGCGCACCGGCGTCCGGTTCATCGAGAATCAGATCTGCGCGGCGGCGCCTGCCTTTTCGATGCCAGGCGTTTACCAGCCGCTCTCTTAGCCGCATGCGCGCACTGCGCTGAAAGTCGCTAGTGCCCGCCCGGACCCACTGCGCAAGCGTTTGGTTCAGTGCTGTACGCTCGGCGTCCAACTTGAACAGAGCATCGCCCAAGGTCTGATTCTCGACCAACAGCCGCGCTTTCATCGCCTCAAGCTCGCCAGCGGTCAACTCTGGATACAGCGCCTGGAGCTTGGCGCTGACTGCCAGACTACCTACGGTTCCGCCAAGGGGATAACCGACGCGGCCATCGGCAAGGCGCATAGGTGCTCGAAACCAAGGTTTTATCGATTGCTGACCAAGCAATTTTGCCGCCACCGCCTGGTCGCCGATTGCCTGCGCATACAAGGCCTGACACAGTCTGTGGCTATCATTTACTTCCAGGCCCATGGCTTGGCGCTCACTGTCGGGTAAGGCCTTGAGTAATGAAGCGCCAATCTCTTCGCCTCTGGCCAGCTCCAACCCCTGGGCATCAAACACGCTAAAAAGCCGCTCTTGACGCACCAACGACTTGAGTTCGCCCCCGGCGCTGCCTACGCTGGCCAGCAAGCGACCAGACAAGCCGTTCTCACGCATTTCCACACGTACCGTATCGGACCAGCCTGGCAACGTGCCCAATAAGCCCAATGCCAGCCGGTCGCTGTCTAAGCTGGCCAGCGTTGGGCGATGCAAACCTTGTATCGCTCGACCCAGGACAATCTGGCGTTGATAGATACGCGCCTCTTCAGCCAGGCGCATCGGGACGCGACCTTCATTTGCCTGCAACTGCTTAAGCTCGGCAGCGTCAGCAGCGTGTGCTATTTCCAGGGCAGCGGCATCGGTCAGCGCTGGGAAGTCGCGTATAAGGCGCAGCTGCTCAGGGGAATGCGACTGCCCGCCATGCTCATACATCACCTTGAAAATTTCGCCACGGCGCGCTGTCGCTCGCTCGGCCACCCTGGCGCGCAGTACTTCCAGGCGCTTGTCGGTTTCGACACTTGAGCCGAACAGGTCCAGGGCTTCGCTTTCAGTCAGGTCTGCGAGTACTTTTTCGGCCAGTTTGTTGGCAAAGATTTCCTGCACTGATAATCGAATGATGCGCCCGCTGGGCCAGCGGTGCACCCCGTAGCGTATGGGCTGGCGATTCAAGTTGGTCTCGTCATAGACTTCAAACACTCGCTGTGGCCAGCGCGTCAAGTCCTGAGTCAGGGTTGGCTCCAACCCCAACCCTTCCGCATTGGGCGCCCCCTCCTGTAGACATTTGATCAGCTTGCTTACCCGGCGATCGATCTGATAACGACGCAAGGCTTCCTTGAGCAGCGGCGCAACCTTCAAGTGATCCTGATGCATACGGCGTAGTACATCATCATTAACGCCGCTGATTTTCACCGCCTGTTCAAGCTCTTCCTCAGTCAAGCCATGCACAGCAAAACCGATACGTTTGAGCAGTTGCTCATGGGACCATAGCAAGGGTTGCTCGCCAACCGCCTGCCAGGCGCCCTCACCGTTGTGCTTGAGTGCGGGCTGATAGGCTTGATCATCTTCAGGGTGACGTATCGACCATTGGCCCTCTGCGTCCTTGGACACTTCGAACACCCGCTCATCGATGCGTATGTATTGCTTGCCGGCAAGATGATGGACACCCTCGGCATCGGCAGCATTACCCGTCAACACTATGTCGCGAGCGTAGGGCTCAAGGTCAGGCTTCCACAAACGCACCTCCCCTCCCGGCAGCGTAACGCGCAGCAACCCATCCACACGCTCACTCGCGTTTATCAGCCTGCCTGAGCTGCCGGCAACACCCCCTGCTATCGCCAATGAAAGGTTCAATGCAACCGACTCGAAATGGGCTACCGCTTCATCGATATCACCCGCCTCCCAAGCATGAGCGCCATCGACGACCTCGTTTAGCAGCTGATAGCCGGCGACAACAGCCATTACTCCACCCAGACCCGGCACAATGAACGCAGCGGCATTGAGCGCGTTGAAGCCAATGCTTTCCCAGTATGCCAAGCGTTTGTTTCTGGCCTCCTCATCGACCTGCGCACTGGGCACAGCCAGTTCAAGGGCGCTGGCCTTGAGGCGCGCCAGTTGCTGGTCCTGGACATAGCCAAACAGCTCACCTTCGATCACCTCATCCCGCAGGTGAAGGTTGGCGCCTGGGTCGAGCTCTGCGCTATTGTCGAGCAGTTTTTCGTCGAGCAATTTGAAGAAACGGGCTTGCTCATGCTTAGGTACGAAGCTGCGAAACAACTGTCGATAGGTCGGTGAAAGCAGGTTTATCCGAAGGTCTTGCTTGAGCGCCCTCACCGAAGCGTACTCCTTGAGCGGGTACAAGGGTGCACCTGGGAAATACACGACAATAGGCTCTTGGCGATTGCTGGTAATACGATTGGCACTGAACGTCAACACACCACCCAAGGACGATTGATACATCGTCAGGGTTTGACAGCTGACAGGTTTTCCATGGAAAAGCGCTGCCTGATTTCCTTCGAGCAATTCGTTGAACATCTGTCGCGCCGAGGACGTAATCTCGCCCTTCATGAACGCCGTCTGGGCCAGTAGACGCAAATTATCCTTGTAGGCATTCATCGACAGAGTTCGCACTGCTTCGGCAGTCGCCGCAGACTCGAACACCTCGCTCAGATGCGCTTGATATTTGCCCCCCAGATCCAGCTCATGGCACCACTTGGCAAATAACTCAGGCTCGGTTTTCAGCTTACTGGTGTAACGGTAATGGAATTCAGGCTTGGCACCTGTGGAGTCGGGCTTCAGTTCCAGTTCGAAGGCTCCTTGGGGTGCCAATGCACTGCCTTTTTCAAACTCGGTATCAGCGGCAAAGTTCTGCAAGGCGGCCTGTAAAAGGGTTTGTCGGCGCGGCTTGAGTCGAAGCATGGAACCGAGCAGGACAGCCTCGTAGTGGATCTCCACCAACTGCGTGGTGTTTACATCAAACACCTCGTCCAACTCAGCCGTCAGTTTGTCCACCAGCAAAGGCTCAGCGAAAGCACTCAACGGCTGGAGGTTTTTAAGTGCAAGGGCCAGGGCCTGGCTGGAGGTTCGGGCAAGTTTTTGCGCGTTGAGCAGCGCCCTACGTTCCGCCTCACTTGCCTGTGTGAACCACAAGGCTGGACCGTTCGAGGTAAATTGGGCGGGAAGCAGACCGTTGCGCCAGCGCTTCAGATCGGTAGGCGTAGCGTGCTTGAGCCAGTCAGGCAAACGCTCTTTCAGAAAGCGGTCATGGAGACCTGAAATAGAAGCACTTGGGGAGTTGAGCATGTTGGCTTTTCCTGTGGAGAGTGGCACCACAGGAAAAGCCAAAGTATGCATGCATTGGCGTTACATATTGCTCAGCGCCATTGCCCAAGCTTGCTCCACAGCCCGAGCAGGGTGTTTTCGATCGAACCACTCGCAGCCAGGCCTACCCGCTCTTGCAGGCTTTTACGCTCGGCATAATGCAGATGGTAGAGATTCGAATCCCGAGCACGCTCACCCAGGTATTCATCACTGGTTTTGAGCTCGTCGACAAGTTGCTTATTGAGCGCAGCCACACCCAGCCAGACTTCGCCGGTGGCCACATCGTCAATGTGCAACTGCGGGCGATAGCGCGATACAAAGTCCTTGAACAGTTGGTGGGTAACGTCCAGATCTTCCTGGAACTTCTCCCGGCCCTTTTCGGTATTTTCACCGAACACTGTCACCGTACGTTTGTATTCACCCGCCGTAAACACCTCAAAATCCACGTCGTGTTTTTTTAACAAACGGTTGACGTTGGGTAGCTGCGCGACCACCCCGATCGAGCCGAGGATGGCAAACGGGGCGCTGATGATCTTGTCCCCAATGCACGCCATCATGTAGCCGCCGCTGGCAGCGACCTTGTCGATACATATCGTCAACGGAACGCCTGCCTGGCGAATGCGCGCCAACTGCGAAGAGGCCAGACCGTAACTGTGAACCATGCCGCCGCCGCTTTCCAGGCGCAGCACCACTTCGTCGCGCGGGGTGGCGAGGCTGAGCACGGCGGTGATTTCATGACGCAGGCTTTCGGTGGCCGATGCCTTGATATCGCCATCAAAATCGAGCACGAACACCCGCGGTTTATCTTCCGGTGTTTTCTTCTGCTGCTTTTGCGCCTTGGCCTGCTGCTTGCGCAGCGCCTTGAGCTGGGCTTTATCCAACAGGCTGCTTTCCAGGCGATCCCGCAAGTCCTTGTAGAACTCGTTGAGCTTGTTGACCTGCAATTGCCCGCCCGCTTTGCGCCGGCCTTTGCCGCGCAGCCCGGCAATCGCCGAGAGGACAATAAGAATCGCGATCACCAAGGTCGCGGTCTTGGCGAGAAAGCTTGCGTACTCTGCAAGAAACTCCACAGTAACTCCTTAACATGCCAGCGCCCGAACGGCGCGAACCGATAGTCAAGCATACCGGCGCCGCCTTGCCCCTACCAGCGTAGGAAACGTCCAGCAACGCAGTTCAAACGCTCTTTTCAAACGCTTGTATGTTTTTTCGTTGACAGCCTGCCGGAGGCAACCTAACCTCGGGCTCATTCTTACCGCAGGCGTACGACGTGGGCAGTATTTACCTTATTCGACATGGCCAGGCCTCATTCGGTGCAGACGACTATGACGTCCTCTCCCCCGTGGGCATGCGCCAGAGCGAAGCGCTGGGTCAGCATCTGGCCCAGTTGGGTGTACGCCTTGATCGCTGCCTGGCGGGTAACTTGCGCCGTCAACAGGACACCGCTCGCCTGACCCTGCAAAGCATGCACGATAGCGGCGTTCAGGTACCCCAGCTGGAAACCGACGGTGCCTTCAATGAATTCGACGCTGACGCGGTCATTCGCAGCCTGCTGCCGGGCCTGTTGCCGGACGAACCTGAAGCCCGCCACATTCTGCGCAACGGTGCGCAGAATCGCAGAGAGTTCCAGCGCTTGTTTGCGCTGCTGATCCAGCGCTGGCACGGTGGCGAACATGCGTGCGAAGGCTGTGAGTCCTGGCAAGTGTTCGTCCAGCGTGTCGAGGCCGGCCTGCAGCGCGTACTGAGTCAGGCCAGCCACGGCGACAACATTGCAATTTTCACCTCTGGCGGCACCATCACCGCCCTGCTCCACCGGGTTATCCGTATTACTGCCAGCCAGGCTTTCGAGCTGAACTGGCAGATCATCAACACCTCGCTCAGCCAATTGAAGTTTCGTGGCAGCGAGGTGGCCCTGGCTTCCTTCAATAACCAAGCCCATGTGCAGTTGTTGAAGGTGCCGGAGCTCATTACCTACCGTTGAGCGCCGGCCCGTGGCAATCTTTACCGGTTGCCGTAATCACTTAATAAGGAACGCACCATGAGCGATGTAGCAAAAGCCGTCGAAGCGATGAAAGCCAAGTTCAACCCAGCCGCTGCTGCCGGTCTTGACCTGGTGTTCGGTTTCAACATCACCGACGAAGACAAGCACTACGCCCTGATCGTCAAGGATGGCACCTGCGAAATCCAGGAAGGCGAAAATGCCGATGCCAACTGCACCCTGGTGCTGGACAGTGAAACCCTCAAGGACATCGTCAGCGGTGAAACCGATGGCATGCAAGCGTTCATGGGCGGCAAGCTGCGCGTCGAAGGCGACATGATGCTGTCGATGAAACTGAGCGAGCTGTTCCCAGCCTGAGCCCTGCGCTGATGCCAAGCAAACCGAAGCCTTGAACGGCTTCGGTTTTTTTTCGCCTGATGGTTTCACCGCCGCCATCAGGGGCGTTGATCGACCAGCAACACGCTGACCTATAAGGCCGCGCCAGACTTGTCCAGGTCTGTCGCGAGAATTAGATTAGCCAATAGTCACTGGCTTCAATCATAAGGGAAAAGTATGACGCTCACCGACCAGTCCACCCAGGTCCGCCCCGGCGAAGAACTCGATGCTGCAATCATCGACCCTTATCTGAAGGCCCACATTGCAGGTTTGACCGGCACCCCGCAGGTCAGCCAGTTTCCCGGCGGCGCCTCGAACCTTACCTACCTGGTGCAATACCCCGAGCGTGAGTTCGTCCTGCGCCGCCCGCCGTTCGGCCACAAGGCCAAATCGGCCCATGACATGGGCCGCGAATTTCGCATCCTCAATCAACTCAACAGCGGTTTTCCCTACTGCCCTAAAGCCTACGTGCACTGCACCGACGAAGCCTTGATTGGTGGCGAGTTCTACGTCATGGATCGGGTCAAGGGCATCATCCTGCGCTCAGACCTGCCGCCGGAGCTGGGCCTTGATGCCGAGCGCAGCGCAATGCTGTGCAAGAGCTTCATCGATCGTCTGGTCGAACTCCATCAGGTGGACTACAACGCTTGCGGCCTGGGCGATCTGGGCAAGCCCGAAGGCTACGTGCAACGCCAGATCGAAGGCTGGAGCAGCCGTTACGAGAAGGCCCTGACCCCGGATGCGCCGCGTTGGGAAAAAGTCATCGCCTGGCTGCGCGAGAAGATGCCGGCCGATCACCCCCAGCCTGCCATCGTGCATAACGACTACCGCTTCGATAACGTCATTCTCGACGCCGAAAACCCTATGCGCATCATTGGTGTGCTCGACTGGGAAATGACCACCCTCGGCGACCCCTTGATGGACCTGGGCAACACCCTGGCTTACTGGATCGAAGCCGATGATCCGGCACCTGTGCAACTGATGCGACGCCAGCCGAGCAACGCGCCAGGCATGCTTACCCGCCAGCAGTTCGTCGACTACTACGCCCAGCGCGCCGGAATCAGCATCGACAACTACGACTTCTACTACACCTATGGCCTGTTCCGACTTGCCGGCATCGTTCAACAGATCTACTTCCGCTACTTCCATGGCCAGACCCAGGACAAGCGCTTTGCCCAGTTCATCCATATGAACACGTTACTGGAACACATGAGCCTGCAGGTCATTGCCAAGTCCAGCCTTTGACGACTACAACAAGGAAAACACCATGTCCAAGACCCAACTGTTCGACCTCGACGGCAAGATTGCATTTGTTTCCGGCGCCAGTCGTGGCATCGGCGAAGCGATTGCCCACCTGCTGGCGCAACAAGGCGCCCATGTGATTGTTTCCAGCCGCAAGCTCGACGGCTGCCAGCAAGTCGCCGATGCCATCGTGGCGGCTGGGGGCAAAGCCACTGCGGTGGCTTGCCATATTGGTGAAATGGAACAGATCAACGCTGTGTTCGGCGCAATTGGCGAGCAGTTCGGTCGCTTGGATATTCTGGTCAACAACGCTGCAACCAACCCGCAATTCTGCAACGTGCTGGACACTGATCTTGGCGCCTTTCAGAAAACCGTCGATGTGAACATTCGCGGGTATTTCTTCATGTCGGTCGAGGCTGGCAAATTGATGCGTAAGAACGGCGGCGGCAGCATCATCAACGTCGCGTCGATCAATGGTGTGTCGCCTGGGGTATTCCAGGGCATCTACTCGGTAACCAAGGCGGCGGTGATCAACATGACCAAGGTGTTCGCCAAAGAGTGCGCGCCCTTCGGTATTCGCTGCAACGCCTTGCTGCCGGGCCTGACCGACACCAAGTTCGCCTCGGCACTGGTCAAGAACGACGCCATCCTCAACACTGCCCTGCAGCAAATCCCGCTCAAGCGCGTCGCCGATCCGAAAGAAATGGCAGGTGCCGTGCTGTACCTGGCCAGCGATGCCTCAAGCTACACCACAGGCGTAGCGCTGAATGTGGACGGTGGCTTCCTGTCCTGATCGCCAGGTGGTTTCACCGAGCAGTTGCTGCGTGCCGGTGCGCCAGCAACTGCCCCACTGCTTCACTGCGCAGGCAACAGCGCTGGCTTATCGGCATCTTTGAGCAGGAACACCACAAATTTGGCCGGTTTCTCCTGGCTCGCGTTGCGACCGACGGTGTGCACATCCTGCGGTCCTTCATAAAAGCTCTGGCCAGGCACTAAAGTCACCTCCTTCCCGCCCTTTACTCCCATCACCACCGAGCCTTCGAGCACATAAACAAAGCCGTGGGCATCATGGCGGTGTACCGGGTCAGCACCTCCAGGAGGATATTGCACCTCCAGAATCAGCACCTCCTTGCCAGGATACTCAGGCAACGCCTGGGTCATTACTGGCGTAACATCGGGCGGCGGTGCGTTTACACTCGGAGACTGGGCGTGAACAGGTGTAGTGCACGCCAAGGTAAAAAAGCCAAACAGATAGCGGGTGCGCATGTTGATCTCCTCGACGCCTTTTTCAGCCTTGAACAGGCACACGCTGAAGCCATGACTGGAAGCGGATGGCACCGATTCGAGCGCCGTCCTCCGGGGTCAATGAGCGATCATCGATCGGCGCCCCGAAGTAGGTAGCCTGCGGGTCGGCGATCACTTCACGAGAATCGTGGTTGTGTTCCAGGTAGCTGCGCACAAACTCCACCAACGGTTTGCGCTCAGGGCCGGCGACCTCCACCGTGCGGTTGCCTGGCGCCTGCTCGACAAGGTCAGCCAGCGCCTGCGCGACATCGGCTGAAGCGACCGGCTGCAACGCAGCGGTGGTCAGGCACACACGATTGCCATCGATGCCTGAATAGGCAATGGCGCCCATGAATTCGTAAAACTGGGTGGCACGCAAAATGGTATAGGGCTCTCCCGATTGCTTGATCAGGTGCTCCTGCGCCATCTTGGCGCGAAAGTAGCCGCTTTCGAGCATGCGCTCAGTGCCCACTACCGAAAGCGCAATGTGATGGCCAACCCCACAGGCCTTCTCGGCGGCAAACAGATTGCGCCCACTGGTTTCGAAGAATGCCAGCGCCGCAGCGTCTTCAAAGGACGGCGAGTTCGCTACATCAACGACCACCGCCGCGCCTTCCAATGCCTGCTCCAATCCCTCTGCGGTCAGGGCATTGACCCCGGTGCTTGGCGAGGCGGCTAGCACTTTGTGGCCCTTGGTTCGCAAGATCGCACACAGCTGTGCACCGATCAGGCCCGTACCACCGATCACGACGATTTTCATGACTGAGTCTCCCGAAAAGGGGCGATGAGCGGGTCATACGCCTACGGAAGACTGCAACATCGGGCGGATTTCGGCCTGCTCTGCGGTTGCATTGCAACGGATTAGTCTATGTCATGATCAAAATGCATGGCGCCGCTGCAGATCAGCGGTTGCTCAGGGGCACAGACCCCGAGCCGGGGCGCCATTTCCAGATGTGTATGGAGCAGTCCTGGCCGCTAAGCCAGGTAGCGCCGGAACCACGCCAGCGTACGCTCCCACGCCAGATTGGCTGCTGCTTCGTCATAACGCGGGGTGGTGTCGTTGTGAAAGCCGTGATTGGCGCCGGGATAAAAATACGCTTCATAGGTCTTGCCGGCTGCCTTCAAGGCTTGCTCATAAGCCGGCCATCCCTCATTGATGCGAGTATCGAGTTCACCATAATGCAGGAGCAACGGCGCTTTGATTTTCGGTACGTCCTTGGCATCGGCTTGACGGCCGTAGAACGGCACGGCCGCACCCAACTCCGGATACGCCACGGCCGCCGCGTTCGCCACGCCACCGCCATAGCAAAAGCCGGTAATGCCGACCTTGCCGGTGGTGCTGTCGTTATTGATCAACCAGTCGACAGCCGCGAAGAAGTCGTTCATGAGCTTTTGCGGGTCGACCTTGGCCTGTAACTCGCGTCCTTTGTCGTCATTCCCCGGATAGCCACCCACCGAGCTCAGGCCGTCAGGTGCCAGGGCAACGAAGCCGGCCTTGGCCAAACGCCTGGCGACGTCTTCGATATAAGGGTTCAAGCCACGATTCTCATGCACCACCACAACGCCGGGCACCTTGCCCTCGGCATTGGCGGGACGCACCAGATAGCCACGCACCTGGCCATGACCGTTGGGCGACGGGTAGCTGACGTACTCGGCGACGATCTGCGGGTCGGTGAAAGAAACCTGATCGGCCAGCGCATAGTCGGGACTCAAGGATGCCAGCAGCGCACTGGCTGTCATCCCGGCCAGGGTAAAGGCCGCGGCACGATCAAGGAACTCACGACGGTTGATTTGGCCATGGGCGTAAAAGTCGTAGAGTTCCAGCAGTTCCGGGGCAAAGTCTTTGGCACTTAGACGTTCCATGGGCGCGTACTCCGTGAGACGGCAACAAAGGTCTGACTGATTAAAGCAGAGCGACGCCACGGTGGCGCCTGGCGGATTTGCCTCAGCATTGACCTTGCCGGTGCACGCCGATTGAACTCCCATCCCCGCGGCCTTTCCCAATGCTATGTGAATGCACAAAAGTCGCAGGACACCGACATGGCCAAACCGCTGCAGGAGTACGCGCGCAAGCGTAATTTCGACGCCACCCCGGAACCCGCCGGCAAGCGTACTGCGAGTAAAAAGCCTGCGCATGCCTTGCAGTACTGCATTCAAAAACACGATGCCAGCCATCTGCATTACGACTTTCGCCTGGAGCTTGACGGCACCCTGAAAAGCTGGGCGATCCCCAAGGGTCCGTCGCTGGACCCCAAGGTCCGGCGCCTGGCGGTACACGTCGAAGACCATCCGCTGGACTATGCCGACTTCGAGGGCAGTATCCCCGAAGGCCACTATGGCGCCGGGGATGTCATCGTCTGGGATCGCGGGGTGTGGATCCCGCAAGAGGATCCGCACAAGGCCTATGCCAAAGGCAAGCTGCGCTTTCGTCTGCAAGGCGAAAAGCTCTCGGGCATCTGGAATCTTTTTCGCACTCACCTGGCCGGCAAGAAAGAGCAGTGGCTGCTGGTCAAGTCCAACGACGCCCAGGCACGCTCGCAAGCAGACTATGACATTCTCGCCGCCGAACCGGACAGTGTGCTCAGTGAGCGCACCCTGATCGATCGCACGCCCAAGCCAGTCACCAAGACCAGAACCCGAAAAAAGACACAGACCAAGCCTGCGAACACAGTACTCACAGCCGCGAAGGTAAGCGCCCTGCCGGCTGAACTCAAACCTCAATTGGCGACGCTGGTTGAGTCCCCCCCGCAGGGTGACTGGTGCTACGAGGTGAAATTCGACGGCTACCGAATCCTCGCCCGTATCGACGGCGACGAGGTGCACCTGTTTACCCGTAACGGCCACGACTGGACCCGCAAACTGCCCAGGCAAGCCAAGGCCCTGGCCAAGCTCGGGCTGCAATCAGCCTGGCTCGATGGCGAAATGGTGGTGAACAACGCTGAAGGTATTGCCGACTTTCAAGCCTTGCAAAATGCCTTTGACGACGCTCAAGACGAGCAGATCATCTACTACTTGTTCGATGCACCATTTCTCAATGGCATGGACCTGCGCCAATGCCCATTGGAGCAACGCCGAGCGGCGCTTGCCGCAGCACTGGAAGATGCCGACGAACAGCGCCTGCGCTTTAGCGCCGCCTTTACCGAACCGGTGCAATCGCTACTCGACAGCGCCTGCAAGATGGAGATCGAAGGCCTGATTGGCAAACGCCTGGGCAGCACGTACATGAGCCGCCGCAGCAGCGACTGGATCAAACTCAAATGCAAGCAGCGCCAAGAGTTCGTGATTGTCGGTTACACCGATCCGAAAGGTTCACGCCAGGCCTTCGGTGCCCTGCTGCTGGCCCTGCACGATGCCGACAGCGGCGAACTGCGCTACGCCGGTAAAGTCGGCACCGGTTTCAACAGTCAGACCCTCACCCATATTCACCAGCGCCTGGTGCCGCTGCACACCAGCAAGGCGCAATTTGTCAGGGCGCCCACCGGCGCCGAGGCCAGGGGCGTGCACTGGCTCAAGCCACAGCTATTGGCCGAAGTAGCCTTCGCGCAAATGACCCGCGACGGCGTGGTCCGCCATTCGGTGTTCCATGGCCTGCGCGATGACAAACCAGCGCGCGACATTGCCCTGGAGCAACCTGTGAAAAAACCGTCGAAACACCCGTCGAAACACCCAGCCCTACCCGGCACCCTGCACCTCACCCATCCTGAGCGCATCATCGATGCCAGCACGGGTATTACCAAGCGCCAGGTGGCGGAGTACTACGCGCAGGTAGCGCCCTGGATGCTGCCGCATCTGCAGCGCCGGCCGGTGGCGCTGGTGCGCGCCCCGGAGGGTTTGTCCGGTGAGCTGTTTTTCCAGAAAAACGCCGCGCAATTGAACATTCCCGACCTGGAAAGCCACGACAAGGCCGAAGCCGGCCAAGCGCTGATGATCATCGACAAGGCGCAAACGCTGCTTGGGGCGGTGCAGATGAACACCCTCGAATTGCATACCTGGAACGCTACGGCAAAGAACTTCGACAAGCCTGACCGCTTCGTGCTCGATCTGGACCCAGACCCGGCCCTGCCGTGGAAAGCCATGCTTGAAGCCACCCAATTGACCCTGGCGCTGCTTGATGAACTGGGCCTGCAATCATTTTTGAAAACCAGTGGCGGCAAGGGTATGCACATCGTCGTGCCGTTGACTCGCCGTGCCGGCTGGGACGCGGTGAAAAGCTTCAGCCAGGCCATCGTCCAGCACTTGGCCGGGCTGTTCCCGGAACGGCTGTCGGCAGTGTCCGGGCCAAAAAATCGCGTCGGCCGGATCTTCATCGACTACCTGCGCAACAGCAAAGGCGCTACTACCGTGTGCGCCTATTCGATCCGCGCGCGCGAAGGTTTGCCGGTGTCCGTGCCCATTGCCCGTGGTGAACTGACCGAACTCAAAGGCGCCAATCAGTGGAATCTGCTTAACCTCGGCGAACGCCTGGCAGAAGGCTCAGACCCTTGGGCCGGCTATGACCAGGTCCGTCAATCGATCAGTAAAGACGTGCGCCGTCGCATAGGACTTGATTGATGGCCGACCTGGATGTGATCGACTGGCTGCAATGGCCGGCAATGCTGGCGACAGTGCTCGCCGCCTGGTGGATCGGTTCCCGGCAGCCACGTCGGCGTCGAGTCGGTTTTGCCTGTTTCATTGCCAGCAACCTGTTATGGGCAATCTGGGGCTGGCATACCCAGGCCTGGGCGCTGATCGTGCTGCAGTTTTGTCTTTGCGCAATGAACCTGCGTGGGCTGAAAAAGAACAGCGCAGACAACCACCAAACTGCACGGGAGTCGACGTGATGAACGCACCTGTCCCTGCCGCTTTTCTGCAGCAGTTTGCCCAGCGGCCGCAGGCCTTGAGCATTGACCGGCAACTGCAGCACTGCCTGCAGCAATGCCGCGATAATGGCCTGGACCAACTGCCCCTGCCGGGCCAAGGCCGCACCCTGCAACGCTGGCAAATCCTGGCCCAGGTTGCTGGCGCCGACCTGGGCCTGGCCAAATTGTTCGAAGGGCACACCGACGCGCTGGCAATCATTCACGAGTGCGGCGCCAGTTATCTGGACACCTCCGGCGCCTGGGGTGTCTGGGCTGCCGAGCCGCCAACGGCGCGCGTGCGAATCAGCGAGCGCAGCGGCAACGAAGTGCGTTTGCATGGCCGCAAGGCGTGGTGCTCCGGGGCGCTGCAGATAGATCGTGCGCTGCTAACAGCTTGGGACGAACAGCAACGACCTTACCTGGTGGCAGTAGATTTGAATCAACCTTCATTGAGGATCTTCAACGAGGGTTGGCACGCGGTAGGCATGGCCAACACTGCCAGTGTCGATGTGGAGTTCACCGACACCCCGGCGCATAGGGTTGGCAGCAGCGGCCAGTACCTTTCACGCCCGGGTTTCTGGCACGGCGGTGGCGGTATTGCAGCCTGCTGGTACGGTGCCGCCCAGGCCCTTGGCGGATTCTTGCTGGAGCATTGTAACAGCCGTGAAGATCCTCACGCCCTGGCTCACCTGGGCGCAGTCGACGCCGCGCTCGTGGGCGCACGGGCGGCGCTGCGAGAAACCGCGCACTGGATCGACAGCCACCCTGGCAGCAATGCCGAGCGTGAGGTGCGGCGTCTGCGCGCCCAGGTCGAGTCAGCCGCGGCCGCTGTGCTGCATCACGTCGGTCGCGCGCTAGGCGCCACGCCGTTCTGTCGCGACAGTCACTTTGCTCGCTTGAGCGCCGATCTCCCGGTGTTCATGCGCCAAAGTCATGCCGAACGCGACCTTGCCGAATTAGGTCGGCAACTGGGCAACGATGGCGACGGAGGATGGCAACTATGACGCTGCGTCCCCCCGAAAACCCGATCCAGGCACCCGGGACCCCGCTGTCACAATGGCAAGCCTCGCCTACCCTTCAGGCGGTCCCGGCCATCCATCTCGACCAACTGGTTCCTGTCGGCTCGCGGCTGGTAGTGGTTGCGCCCCACCCGGATGACGAAGTATTGGGTTGTGGTGGCGTGCTGGCGGGCCTGCGTGGTCGGGAACATGACCTGGTAGTGGTATCGGTCAGCGATGGCGAAGCCAGTCACCCGCGCTCCCGACACTGGACCAGCGAACGCTTGCGCCAGCAGCGTCCCCGAGAAAGCGCCGAAGCGCTGCGACGCCTCGGGTTGGTCATGGAAAACCTGACCTGGCTGCGCCTGGGCCTGGCAGACAGCGCTGTAGCCAACCATGAACGGGGCCTGGCCCAACGGCTGGTTCAGCTGTTGCGCCCTGGCGATCGGGTGCTGACCACCTGGCGCCTTGATGGCCACTGCGATCACGAAGCGGTGGGACGGGCATGTGCCAGGGCTTGCGAACACGTGGGGGCGCAGTTGATTGAAATGCCGATCTGGGCCTGGCACTGGGCGCGACCAAACGACCCACGCCTGCCCTGGCAGCGCGCACAAAAGCTGTTTCTCGACCCGGCCGTGCTGGCGCTCAAGCGCCAGGCTATCGCCGCTCACACCAGCCAACTGCAAGCAGATGGCGAACATCCCCCCATTTTGGATAGCGAGGCTTTAGCGCGTCTTCTGCAACCTTTTGAACTGGTGTTCACATGAGCGTACCTGCGAGCTACTTCGAACAATTATTTGCCGGCAACGATGACCCATGGGCATTCCGCACCCGCTGGTACGAGAAGCGCAAACGCGAGGTGCTGCTCGCGAGTCTGCCACGCCAGCATTACCGACGAATATTCGAACCGGCATGCGCCAATGGTGAACTCAGTGCCGCATTGGCCGAGCGCACGACAAGCCTGCTGTGCCAGGACCTTGATAGCACCGCCGTCCACTTGGCGAGCGAACGCTTGCGCCCATGGCGCAATGCACATGTAAGCAAAGGCTGCCTGCCTGAGGACTGGCCGAGTGGTGAGTTCGATCTCATCGTACTTAGCGAGATCGGCTACTACCTCGATTCGCATCAGTGGCTGGAAGTATTGCAGCGAGCGCGGGCGAGCTTGAGCAGCGATGGCGTCCTGTTGCTGTGCCACTGGCTACACCCAATCGAGGGCTGTCCTCAAACCGGCCGGCAGGCGCATGAGCCGCTGGCCGAACACCTGACCCTGCACCGTCAGTTGCGCCATGAAGAGGCAGACTTTCTACTCGAACTCTGGTGCGTAACCCCCCACATCATCGACCTCGACGAGCCTTGCCAATGATTGCCGTGATCGTTCCCGCCCATAACGAAGAACAACTGCTCGGGGCCTGTCTACAGGCGCTGACCCAGGCCGCCCGGGCGGTTTCGGCGCTGGGAGAGCCGGTACAAATACTGGTGGTGCTGGACGATTGCAGCGACGCCAGTGAAACCATCGTGCTCCGCCATGGCGTAGAAAGTCTCAAGGTGACTGCGCGCAATGTTGGTCACGCCCGCCGCGCGGGCGCAGCATTGATGCTAGAGAGAGGCGCCCGCTGGCTGTCCTTCACCGATGCCGACAGCTGCGTGCCCGCGCACTGGCTGCTGTGTCAGTTGGCATTTTCCGCCGACGCTGTGTGCGGCACCGTACATGTCGACACCTGGCAACCGCACCAGGACATGCTGCTGCGCGAGCGCTATCTGGCCCACTATCAGGCGCGCGAGGGTCACCGCCACATCCACGGCGCCAACCTCGGTATCTGCGCTCGCGCCTACCAACGAGTGGGCGGCTTTCAAGCTATGGCACTCGATGAAGACGTGCAACTGGTCAGCGACCTGCAACAGAGCGGCGCCCACATCGTCTGGACCGCCCGTAACAGTGTGGCGACCAGCAGCCGACGTGATTGCAAGGTCCGTGGTGGCTTTGGCGACTTTCTCAACAGCCTGGGCAATGCGCCTGCGGTGTAGCCAGCCAGACATTTAAGAAACAGTGTTCACCGACACCAATGGCGTGCTGCGCTGGCGGCCTCGGCATGAGACGGCGTGGGCCAACTGATCAGGCTTTTTTCCGTGGTTTGCTTGGGGGTGAAGTCTTCTTACTTGCGGGGGCTTTTTTTGCCGGAGCCTTGCGCCCGCCCAGGCTGCGTTTGAGCAGTTCGGTAAGATCGATGATATCTGCGCTTTTCTGCTCGCCTTCGCCTTCCAATGGGGCCACCGTGGCGATCTTGCCCTGATTGGCTTTCTCTTCGACCAGGGCCATGATGGTTTCCTTGAAGTCGTTGCGGTATTCGTCCGGGCTCCAGGTACCGCTCATGTCCTCGACCAAGCGTTTAGCCATTTGTAACTCGCGTTTGTCGAGGCTTGAGTCACGTACGCTGGCGTCCAACTCCAGGCTGTCCAGGCTGCGCACTTCCTGCGGCCAACGCAGCGTGATCATGACCAGTGCATCTTCGAGCGGGCGCAACAGCGCCAGATGCTGCTGGGTGTGCAGCACGACCTTGGCCAAAGCGACTTTGCCCGTACTCTGCAAGGTTTCGCGCAACAATGCATACACCTTGCCACCGCGCCGATCCGGGCTCAGGTAGTAAGGTGTATCGAACTGCTGCAAGGGAATCTCGGCACTGTCGACAAACGAGAAGATATCAATGGTCTGGGTAGCCTCCGGGCGCGCCTTACGGATTTCGTCTTCACTGATCACCACGTAGCGCCCTTTCTCGTACTCCACGCCCTTGACGATATGCTCGCGGGAAATTTCCTTGCCTGTCACCTTGTTCACCCGCTTATAGCCAACCGGGTCCATACTGCGCTCGTCGAGCCAGTCGAAATCGACCCGGTCGCTACTGATCGCCGTGCTCAATGACACCGGGATATGCACCAGACCAAAACTGATCGCGCCTTTCCAGATAGCTCTGGCCATGATGTTCTCCCTCCGGCAATTGAATAGTGCTTGTCTGTCTGACTACGACGCTGCGTGAAGGTTTTTCTGCGCCGACGATCAGGGCAGCGGATTGCCCCCTGTGACCCCGAATATTTCACCGGTGATGTAGCTCGACTCCTGGCACGCCAACAGCACATAAAGCGGTGCGCATTCCGCCGGTTGCCCAGGACGCTTCATCGGCGTATGGCCACCAAACTTGGGGATTTTCTCGTCCGGTTGGCCACCACTGGGCTGCAGCACGGTCCAGATCGGTCCTGGTGCTACGGCGTTAACGCGAATTCCGCGCTCGATAACCTGCTTGGCCAGCGCCTTGGTAAAGGCGACGATGGCCGCTTTGGTGGTGGCGTAGTCGAGCAAGGTCGCCGAAGGATCGTAGGACTGGATCGAGGCGGTAATGATAATGGTCGCCCCCGCCGGCATCAGCGGCACTGCCGCCTGGCAAAGCCAGAACAGCGCATAGACGTTGGTCTTCATGGTCGCGTCAAATTGCTCGCTGCTGATCTGCCCTACCTCCTTGCGCGCGACCTGTTTGCCAGCGACGTTGACCAGAATATCCAATCCGCCAAGCTGTTCATGGGCCTGATCGACCAGTTCACGGCAAAATGCCTCGTCTTTCAAATCACCGGGCAGGGCAATCGCGTGACGGCCCTCGGCCTCGATGAGCGCAATCACCTCGCGGGCATCTGGTTGTTCGACCGGTAAGTAGTTGAGAACGATATCGGCGCCTTCGCGGGCAAACGCGATTGCTACCGCGCGGCCGATACCGGAGTCGGCGCCAGTGATCAAAGCCTTGCGCCCCTTGAGTCGACCGAAGCCCTGATAGCTTTGCTCACCATGGTCGGGCTTGGGCTTCATGTGCTGATCCAGGCCCGGCGCTGCTTGCGACTGCGCCGGAAACGGCGGTTGCGGGTACTGGGTAAGCGGATTCTGCATCTGGTACTGATTGCGGGACTTGTCGCTGGCCATTGTTTAACTCCCAAATCGCATTCAGCGCCAGCGTGGCGCTGCTTATCTTTGGAAGTAACTCCAGCGCCAAGGTTTGCTAAATCTTCGGCGATGTCCGACCAGTGGTCGTGGGTGTAAAAAAGCTGAACTCTACTGGCGCTTTCCCCTCGAAAAACTAATCCCCCCACATTGTTTTGGATACACGGAGAGCTTCGGTATGAGAAACGTAAGCCGGGCGTGTCAGACCTGCCTGCAGATCGATTTCGTCCAGGACACGCTGTTCGGCCCGATCGCCCATAGCGCGGAGTGCGAAGTGCAACTGGCGCCACTGAACCTCAATGGCCAACCCGGCTTGCAAATGCAGGTGCGCGCCCCGGTCCCAGCCAAGCTCGAACGCTCGCACAGTGTTGCGTTTATCTGGGAGGGGCGCACGTATCGCGGGATCGTCCACTACCATCGACAGTGCGATGATGGAGGCCTGCAACTGCAACTTGAACTGCAGTAGTTATTACCCGCGGCAAGCCTTCTAGAGCGGGAGTTCAGCCTACTTTTGATTTTGATCTACCCGCCCCGCCAGTCGAATGAAGCAGATATCAAGCGATGGCAGCGTCTACCAGCTCCTGGGCTTCGGCTACCAGGCGCTGCAGATGCGCTTCGTCGATGAAGCTTTCTGCATAGATCTTGTAGATGTCTTCAGTACCCGATGGGCGCGCCGCAAACCAGCCATTGGCGGTCATTACCTTCAAGCCACCAATAGCCTGATTGTTGCCTGGCGCATGGCTGAGAATCTGCTCGATTGGCTCACCGGCAAGCACTGTCGACTTCACCTGCTCCGGTGCCAGTTTGCTCAGCAGCGCCTTCTGCTGTGGGTTGGCCTTGGCTTCAACGCGGGTGGCGAAGGGCTCACCCAGTTCAGCGGTCAATTCAGCATACGCCTGGCTCGGATCGCGCCCGGTACGTGCAGTGATTTCCGCGGCCAGCAGCGCCGGGATCAGGCCGTCCTTATCGGTGGTCCAGACGCTGCCATCTTTGCGCAGGAACGAGGCACCCGCACTTTCTTCACCGCCAAAGCCCAGGCTGCCGTCGAACAGGCCGTCGGCAAAGAACTTGAACCCTACTGGCACTTCGTACAAGCGACGGCCCAGGCGCGCAGTAACGCGGTCGATAAGGCCGCTGCTCACCACGGTTTTGCCGACTGCAGCATCCGGGCGCCACTGCGGACGATGCTGATACAGGTAGTCGATGGCCACCGCCAGGTAATTGTTCGGCGCCAATAGGCCGTTCGGCGTCACGATGCCGTGGCGGTCATGGTCCGGGTCGCAGGCAAACGCGACATCAAAGCGCTCACGCAGGCCGATCAGGCCTTGCATGGCGTGAGGTGAGGAAGGGTCCATGCGGATCTGACCATCCCAATCCACGCACATGAAGCGGAAGGTTGGGTCGACTTCGGTGTTGACCACTTCCAGATTCAGCTTGTAGTGCTCGGCAATCGCCGACCAGTAGCGCACACCAGCACCGCCCAGCGGATCGACGCCCAGTCGCAGGTTGGCGTTGCGGATAACGTCGAAATCGATCACGTTTTCCAAGTCGGCGACATAGCTGCTGACGTAATCGTGACGATGTGTGGTGCTCGCCTGCAGCGCCTGTTCGTGGTCGATGCACTTAATGTCTTTGAGGCCGGCGGCGAGCAACTCATTGGCCTTGGATTCAATCCATTTGGTCACGTCGCTGTCGGCCGGGCCACCGTTGGGTGGGTTGTATTTGAAACCACCGCTTTGTGGCGGGTTGTGCGAAGGCGTGATGACGATGCCATCGGCAAGGCCACTGCTGCGCCCACGGTTGTAGCAGATGATGGCGTGGGACACTGCCGGGGTCGGCGTGTACTCGTCATCCTTGGACAACATGACTTCAACCCCATTGGCTGCCAGCACCTGCAAGGCACTGGCCGTTGCCGGGGTCGACAGCGCATGCGTATCGGCGCCTACGAACAATGGGCCATCGATACCCTTGGCCTGACGGTACAGGCAAATAGCCTGGCTGATGGCCAACACATGGTGTTCGTTGAAGCTCAGGTCCAACGAGCTGCCCCGGTGCCCGGAGGTGCCGAATGCAACGCGCTGAGTAGCGATGCTGGCATCGGGCTGGCCGGTATAGTAGGCGGTCAACAGGCGCGGGATATCTACCAGCACGGACGCTGGAGCCGGTTTGCCTGCCAAAGGACTGAGCTTCATGCAAAACCTCAAGAAAGATGTTCGGGGGTCAAAAATGCAGAGTTTACTGGCACTTTGACAAGCACGCGATGGCAATGCTCCCCTACCCCATGATTATTTATGTTGCGGCGCCCACCAGGTCGGAAACATGCCTTGCACACGGGGTTCGGCGAAGCGGTCATCGATGAGCATGACCATGCCCTTATCGTCAGTACCGCGGATCACCCGACCCGCCGCTTGAATGACTTTCTGTACGCCGGGATACAGGTAGGTGTAGTCGAAGCCTGCGTCGAACAATCGAGCCATACGCTGTTTGATTTGCTCATTGACTGGATTCACCTGGGGCAATCCAAGGGTGGCGACAAACGCCCCGATCAACCGCGTACCCGGCAAGTCCACCCCCTCACCGAAGGCTCCGCCGAGCACGGCAAAGCCGACCCCGCGCCCTTGGGCCTGGAAACGTTGCAGGAAACCCTGGCGCTGGCTTTCATCCATGCCCGGTGCCTGACGCCACTGGACAATCTGCGGATGCTCGGCAGCGAGCAGCGCGGCTACCTGTTGCAGGTATTCGAAACTGCTGAAAAATGCCAGGTAATTGCCGGGTTCCAAGGCATATTGCGCCGCAATCAGCTCGACGATCGGCGCAATCGAGGCGGCGCGATGCTGATAGCGGGTAGAAACATTGCTTACCACCTGCACGCGCAATTGCTCGGCGGCAAAGGGCGACGCTACGTCCAGCCAGGCGGTGTCTACCGGCATACCGAGCAAGTCGGTGTAGTAATGTCTGGGGCTCAGGGTTGCGGAAAACAACGTTGCACTGCGAGCGCTGGCCATACGCGGGCCTATCTGTGCCGCGGGGACCACATTGCGCAGGCACAAGGTCGAAAGGCTGCGCTTGCCCGGCCCTTGGCGCTTACTGATATCAAAAATGAAATGGCCGTCGTACAGCTCGCTGATGCGGATGAACTGCAAGGCATCGAAGAGAAACTGCAACAGCGCCGGATCGACCCCAGTGGGTTGCTGATTCAGTTGCTCCTGAATCAAACCGACACAATGCTGCAGCACCTTGAGGAACGCCTCTGGTAGTTCATCGACCACCCGATACGGCATCAGCTGTGTATTGTGCAAGGCGTTCCATTGACGATTGAGACGATCCAGGGCGCTGCCCATGCCGGCGGGTTTGCTTTTACGCAAGGCCTGCAATTGCCACTGGTCGAAGCTGGCGCTGTACATCTGCCGCGCACGCTCCACCAGGTTGTGCGCTTCATCCACCAGCAACGCCACGCGCCACTGATTGACCTGGGCAAGGCCGTGCAGCAAGGCGCTTTGGTCGAAGTAGTAGTTGTAGTCGGCCACCACCACGTCAACCCATCGTGCCATTTCCTGTCCCAGGTAATAGGGGCAGACCTGATGCGCCAAGGCGACTTCGCGCAGTGCAGCCTTGTCGAGAATGGACAGCGCCAGGGCAGCCTGTCGAGCAGCCGGCAAGCGGTCGTAGAAACCCTTGGCCAGCGGGCAGGCCTCACCGTGGCATGCAGTGCCGGGGTATTCGCACGCCTTGTCGCGAGCCACCAGTTCCAGGCTGCGCAGGGCAATACCAGGCGCGCTGTCATGGACCTGATGCAAGGCTTCCAGAGCGAGCGCGCGGCCGGGGGTTTTGGCGGTCAGGAAGAAGATTTTATCCAACTGCTGCGGGACCATGGCCTTGAGCAACGGGAACAAGGTGCCAAGGGTCTTGCCGATGCCGGTGGTCGCCTGCGCCATCAGGCAGCGTCCGGTACTGACTGCCTTGTAGACGGTTTCAGCGAGTTCACGCTGGCCTCGACGGAATTGACCATGGGGAAACCCCAGGTTGTGCAGGCCAGTATCACGCAACGCCAGACGCTGCAGTTGTTGCTCGGCCCATTGCAAAAACAACTCGCACTGGGCATTGAAGAACTGTTCAAGTTCAGGGGCTGTGCAATGCTGTTCGATCAGCGTCTGGCTGTCGCTGTCGACATTCAGGTACACCAGGGCCACATTGATTTCGCCAAGCTGACGTTGCTGACAGAGCAACCAGGCATAGATCTTTGCCTGGGCCCAATGCAACTGACGATGGTTGTCCGGCTGGCGCGCCAGCTCACCGCGGTAGGTTTTTATCTCCTCCAGACGGTTGAGCTGCGGATCATAACCATCTGCCCGGCCACGCACCTGCAACGCACCGAACTGCCCTTGCAGACTGACCTCAGCCTCATAGTCCGGCCCGCGTCGCGCCACGACGCGTTGATGGCCGCTGATCCCCTCCTGCGCGGTGGGTGAAGGGGTGAAGCGCAGGTCGAGGTCGCCAACCTTGGCGCTGAACTCACACAGCGCCCTTACCGCCACGCGATAACTCATGGTGTCTGCGCAATCCAGCGCACATGGCATACCTCGATGGGCAAGCCATGTTCAGTGCAGAAATCGATCCAGCGCAGTTGGTTGTCCTGAAGGCGATCACCCGGCCCCTTTACTTCGATCATGCGGTAGCGCTGCTGCTCGGGCCAGAACTGGATCAGGTCGGGCATGCCGGCACGATTGGCCTGAATATCCTCCAGCAAACGTTCGAAACAGCGCTTCAAATGCAGTGCCGGCAGGCAAGCCAGCGCCTGATCGAGCAAGACCTGGTCAAGTCCCTGCCAAAACACAAAAGGCGATTGCAAACCCTGCTTGGCAATAAAGTTCCGGCGGATGGTCTGCCGGTAGCGGCCATCGTCCAGTTGCTCCAGGCAATCGCTGAACAAAGCCATGCGACGCACCTGAAATTCAGGGTCGTGCAAGTCCTGCGGTGCACTCTGGAACGGGTGAAAGAAGGCGCCGGGCAGCGGCGCAAAAATGGCTTCCCAACACAGCAGGCCGAACAGGCTGTTGAACAGCGTGTTTTCGACGTAATGCACCTGGCCACCCTCCTGCTCCAGGTGCACTTGCACTGCCCGCTCGACGCCCAACAATGCCTGCTCGACCGGTAATTGCAGCTCGATCAAAGCGGTTGAGGGCTTTGCTCGTCGCGGCTGCGGCGGACCACCGAGTTTGCGCTGCAATCGCGGCAGAATCCGCGCCAGCGCTTGAACCTCGATTGGGCCTGCCGGTTGCGCGGCAACTTGCATGGCCAACACATGCGCCTCTGACCATTGCTCACAGCGTTCAAATACTCGGATACGGCGAATTCGCGCCTGGAGGTGCTGGCTGCGCGGGTAGATCTGCAAAGCCAGGTTCCAGTCGCCCAGGCGTTCGCTGTACTGGCCCAACTGGTACAGCAGCCGGGAACGTCGCCGTAGCAGCCATGGATTGTCGCTCTGCAAGGTCTCTAGTTGAGTCAGCACTTGCTGCGCCGTAAAGCCCTGTTCCAGCATCTCGGCGCAGCGGTGCAAGGCCAGGGCCAGGTCAACATCCCCGCGGTGCCTCAACGCCCTTGATTGCTCACTGAACGCCACCTGTTCATAACGCATCAACCCCAAGTCCGCGAGAACGAACTCCGACCAATCCTGATAGAGATTGCCGAAGAACAACAGGCGAAAACGGTCGCACAGCGCTTGCAACTGCAACGTAAGGATGGGTTCGGCAAAGTCTGGCAACCAGTCGTGCAAAGGTCGCGGCGTAAGCTCAAGCGCCTGCAATTGGGCAAAAAGCTCAGTCTTGGCCGCCCGCGGACGAGGCAGGTGGGCGCAAAATCCGCTGGCGATTTCATCCTTGCGCAACACTTGAAACAGCTGCTCGAGACTCAAAGGGCTGTCATCGGTAACCCAGCCGTGTTCCAGCAAAGGTTGCAGTGCCGGCAAGGGTTCACCGATTTCTGCGTAGGCGAGCTTACTTGGACGAAACAGTTCACCCTTGCGCATTACCATGCGCACCAGCAACGCCTGGGAGGGACGCGGCTGCTCGGCGAACTGGCCAATGAAGGTTTGCTCGGTTTCGTTCAGCAAATCGGCGTAGCGCAGACCGATCCAGTGCAGCACTTGCTGGAAGTTGTACAGGTAGTAAAACGGGTCATCGACAGAATGAGCAATCACGGCAAGGCTACTGGCAGGCATCAATGACACTGGTTATACATACAGACCATCACCTTTGGCAACCTGCTGAAGCGCCACTGATCGGCAAGTAGAGTCGATCGGCGGTTGCGTGGATAACAACAACCCTATTCTCACAGGGTGCAGACCCAAGCCGCGCTCATCCACTATCACAGCGATTCCAAGGCGCGCAATCGAAGCGAGGGTGACCAATTGAACGTGGGCTACTTCTTGGCCTTTTGAGCCCGCTGCAGTTCCTCGCGCAACACTTTCAACCCGACCTGCAAGTCTTGTGGCTGTCTGGACGGACAGCCCAGGCGCAGGTGCTGACGGTAGTCACCCTGCAAGCTGAACAACTCACCCGGGGCGATTACCAGGCCCTGCTTGAGCAGGCGCTGGAATAGCTCCCGCATGTCCACCAGTGCCCGCGTGTGCGCCCAGATTGTTGTGCCGCCGGCAGGCATCTTGAAGTGCATGTGCGCGCCCAGGTAAATCTGCATTTGCTGATAAAGATGGGTAACTCGCTCGAACAGATGAAGGCGTACCTTTTGCAAATGAATATCGATGCGCCCCTTGCCATACAGCCGTGCTACTGCTTGTTGGCGCAACGGCGGCAAGTGAAAGCCCCTGGCCAGGAACTGGCGCTGGAGTTGCTGTGGGCAATGGCGCGACAACAGATAGGCGAAAGGCGCTTCGGCCCCCACAGTGCGCTCCAGCGAGGAGAACACCAGCAGGCGCTGCGGATCGACCATTTCTCGCAAGCAAACCTGAGGATGTGCGGCGAAGCAGTACTCGGCATCCAGGTCGTTTTCCAGCAGCCACACACCGTATTGGTCTAGCAGTTCACTAATGGCCTGGTACTGCGCGGGAGACACCAGGCTACCATGCGGGCTGTTCAAGCGTGAGGCCAGCATGACAATACGCACCGGCTCACGCTGAAGCAGGTAGGCGAAATGCTCAAGGTTCAAGCTGCCATCACTGTTCAGCGGCATTTCGATTACCCGTAGCCCGCACGCTTGCAAAATACGCAGCAATCGCCAGGAACAGGGGGATGTCACCAGAATCGTACAACCCTGCAGTTCCAATGCTGCCAGCAAAGTTTCGAACAGCGAGTACAGGTCCGACGACAAATAGACATCGTCGGCACTCCAATACAGTTGCACCGACTGGGTGTAGTGCGCCGCCAGTGCAGTTCGCAGCTCCAGATCGCCATTGCTGTGCACAAGCCCCGTGAACTTGGGATGCTGGCGAAGCAACTGGCGCTCGATACCCAGCAGATTGGCCTCGAGTGAAGACAGTGACTGCGCGCCATTGAACACCAGCATCTGCGAACTACTGGCGTGCGCCTGCAAGTCTTGCAACAGATCTTCGCCATCGTGTGCTTGCAGGATGATCTCGCTGCCTCTGGCGAAGTAACCGGATTTGGGCACCGACTGCACACGCCCTTCATGTTCAAGCATCGAGTAGGCATGCTGGATGGTCGAGATTGAAACATCCAATCGGCGTGCCAGATCTCGCAACGAGGGCAACTTGTTGCAGGTCCCTGGAGCCAGTTGGGTAATCAGTTCAATCAGGTAGCGATGCACCGCCTGATAGGCAAACCTGTTGTTATTTGTTTTGTCCTTCATCAGCAACTGCCAGCCTGCTCGCCCTTGCCCAGCACGCTATTGGCAGCACGATAATTGAGATGTCGCAGGTCGGCACCGCGCACGCGCAAGCGGGTCAACAGGCATTGTTCCGAGGCGCCAGCCAACGCATCACGGCCATACAACTTCTGTAGTATCGGCATTGGCAAACCACCGGTGTCAACCAACCACTGCACTACGGGTTCTGGAGCCGACTGTCCCTGCAATGCCTTGTGCAAGTAAGGCATGGCCACCAGCATGCCGGGATGGCAGCGGCACAGGAATGTCTCAAGCTGCGCGCCGCGCCCCACGAAAGGACTGAATAACTGGCAAACCAACTGAGCTTCGCTCAGACCATAGGCCTGCAAGGCAAAATCATTAGCCTCGGCACGCCGTTGCTCCAGCTCACCGGACTGCCAATAGTCGAAGATGCACGTTTCGACGGCGGCAAAAATATTGCTGCGCTGCATTTGCTCACGGGTTTGCTGCAGATACAGTTCGATGCCATGGCAGTAGTGAGTATTGTCGACAAACTCGGCTTTCAACCCTTGTAGATGTGCCAGAAGCATAGGGTTGGCAATTCCGCTGTGGCCACAGGGGTCCGCCTGCTGGTCGTAGTTGAAGCCCAGAAAGCGGCTCAGCCGTTCGGCATGGAGCGATTCATGGTCAGCCACCAGATCGTGAATTGTGATAAACCGCAGTGCCGGTTGCTCGCCAAGGTCGGGGTTGGCAGGCGTCGGCAGGTATGCTTGCTCCCGCCCTTGCAGTAAGTCCACGTAGCGCCTGCGCAGCTCACTCATTCCTTCGAGCAGCGCCGCAGCGCAGCTATGAATAGGCCGTACACCGAGCAAGTCGGCGTAACGCAGCGAACGTCTACTCCAGGCCAGATAACGCTTGCGATCGGCCAGTGAGTCCGCATTGATCACAGCATCCACTCGCCCCTGCCAGGTAATCGCCTGGCGGGCCAGCTCAGCCAGGTGCAAATAACCGTGGCTGGCGAAGTTCGCCATCCGCGGCGAACCGCCGCCAAGGTGCCCACACAACAGCCACTCCTGTCGCTCCGCCAGCTGTTGCGCTTCAGATGGAGCGCGACGGATATCGTAGGGCAGCAGTTCGTCGGCATCGAGCACCAATAACTCGATGCGCGGATCGTCGTGCATGAACAATCTTGAGAAGGTGTTATCGATATTCGCTTGCGTGGTGGTACTCATCCCTGCTTGCCACGCCGTGGCAATACGCAGGTGAAAGGTATGAGGGGCGCGAGCAGCAATGCTCAACTGCGCAGCGCGCACACAGGCCAAGGCTTGAGCGCAGCGCAGGCTGGCATCAAACACGAACATCAAGCGCAATCCCTTGATCCGTTCCAGGCCGCCAGCTGCCACAATCAATCGTTGAATCAATAACTGTAGCGAAGCCTTTTGCGCTTGCGACAAATGCTCAAGCACACGCTGCAATACTTGCTGATATATATACTGCATGGCTTGATCGTGAATACTGCCCATTACGCCCACCTGAATATCAATTCCGGCCATCCAAATTACGCCTCTGCACACAACCCCAGCAGCAGAAACAAAAAGCCATGCAACTTCCTAGGAAACTTCCCACAAGTTCCTACAAGCACTTATAGCAATTTAAACACGCGCCAACCAACCCAGGCAGCAGCCCCCGCCGCCACCTGAAAAGCAGCCTGAATCATGGAATTCTCATTCATATCGACTCACTCCCTGAGTGTAATAAGTACAGCTCATTATCGGGTGTTGGCCAATGAATAAAAGATACAGAATAAGCAAAAAAAACCGTTCAGCACCGAACAGCGATTTGATAGCAACCCTGTGACAAGCCATTGAATATGGCCCCAGCAAGACTACAACGGTTCGACTCAACTAAGTCGTCAGCGTAGTTGTCGACCAAGGCGAAATACAGAATAACATTCCAAAAAAAACCCAAGCAATGCTCGGGCTTTTTACTGATAAAAACCTCAAGCAAGGCCTCAGGCTTCAGCTATCTCCAACACCAGGCGTCCACCACATGGGCATTCGTCCATGTAGCGATGGGCCTCGACAACTCGTTCGAAAGGGTAAACCTTGATGATCTGCGGCGTCAGCAGCTTGTCAGCGGTGAACTGGTTGATGTCCCGCAGGGCCCGGTGCAACGCCACCTGGTCCTGAGTAATGCCAAGCTCCGGCTTGCCAGTGAAATTGCCGATGCAATGCACAAAGAACTGGATGTTCTTCTGAAACGCGGCGCAGGCCGGGAAAGGCGTCTGGTTGCCACCCTGCAAACCGTAGAGCACCAAGCTGCCACGCGGCGCCAGCACATCACCCAGCAACGACATTTGCGGGCCACCCAGGCCATCGAGAACCATGTCGACGCCGCGGTTGTCGGTGTACTTGTTGATCTGCATGAGCAGGTCTTGTTCTTCGGTGACGATCACCTTGTCGGCACCCAGCTTGACCAGGTTGTCGCGTTGATCCGCGTCCTTGGTGGCGGCAAATACCTTGAGCCCCAGTGCCTTGCCCAGTTGCACAAAGGCAGGACCGGCGCAATGGCTGGCATCTGTAACCAACGCGGTTTGCCCGGCCTTGGCACGGGCCAGATCGACGTAGGCAAAATAGGCCATCAGCAACGGCGTGTAGTGGACACTGGCCTCAATGGGCGAAAGTATCTCTGGGTAGCGGGTCAACGCCGTGCGTGGCAGCACGATGACCTCGCCGTACACCGGATGCTCGTTGGCACTGCAGGCCGGAAAACTGGCGACCTTGTCGCCCACTTCCAGGTCATCGACGCCCTCACCCACGGCCACAACCACACCCGCCATCTCATGCCCGATACCTGCGGGCAAGCGTGCCTGGGATGGTGCCAGGTTCTGCCGCCAGAGCACGTCGTACCAACTGATACCGATCGCTTCAACGCGGATCTGCACCTCGCCGGCAGCTGGCTGCGCCGCGACCTGCTCTTCGATCTTGAGCACCTCGGCCGGGCCGAACTTGTGGAAACGGATCATGCGGGACATCGCAAACCTCGCCTAGTGAACCTCTAATACCCTGAACTCTATCCGGGCTTTCACGGTTAGACCATCTGTGGCCATTAATAGTCGACATGCTTGTCATTGATTAAGGATATGCCGCTTTGGGCAAATTATGCGGTGCAGGGTAGCAGCCTTTACCCTTAAGATTCACCCCTGCCCCAACCGTCCAGTGAAGCCGAGCCGATGAACCGTAACGACTTGCGTCGCGTCGACCTGAACCTGCTGATCGTCTTCGAGACGCTGATGCATGAACGCAGCGTAACCCGCGCAGCCGAAAAACTGTTTCTCGGCCAGCCGGCGATCAGTGCAGCATTGTCACGCTTGCGCAGCCTGTTCGACGACCCATTGTTCGTGCGCACCGGCCGCAGCATGGAGCCATCGGCGCGCGCGGTAGAAATTTTCGCCCTGCTTTCGCCCGCCCTGGACTCGATCTCTACCGCCGTCAGCCGCGCGGCCGACTTCGACCCAGCCACCAGCACCACTGTGTTTCGCATCGGCCTGTCGGACGACGCCGAGTTCGCCCTGCTGCCGCAGCTACTCAAGCGCATACGTGCCGAAGCCCCGGGCATCGTTCTGGTGGTACGCCGGGTTAATTACCTGCTGATGCCGGCCTTGCTTGCCAGCGGTGAAATTTCGGTGGGCGTGAGCTGGACCAACGACCTGCCTGCCAACGCCAAGCGCAAAGTACTGCGCCGTAGCAAACCCAAAGTACTGCGCGCCGACAGCATGCCTGGCAGCCTGAGCCTGGACGACTTCTGCGCCCGCCCCCACGCCTTGGTGTCGTTCGCGGGCGACCTGGGTGGCTTCATGGACGAAATCCTGGAAAAACTCGGCCGCAAGCGCCATGTCGTGCTGGCCGTGCCCCAATTCAATGGCCTGGGCAGCCTGCTGTCGGGCACCGACATCCTCGCCACCGTGCCCGACTACACCGCCGAAGCGCTGACTGCAGCGGGTGGGCTAAGAGCGGAGGATCCGCCACTTGAGGTGCAGAGCTTTGAGCTGCACATGGCGTGGCGTGGGTCTCAGGATAATGATCCAGGTGAGCGCTGGTTGCGGTCGAGGATTCAGATGTTTTTTGGCGATCCTGAGAGTCTTTAGGAAACCTCGCAAAGGCTGTTTATCCGAAAATGGTTTCCTTCACCCGCTCCAGTAAAGCCTTTGTTAATCAGTAACACCGCCCCTTCTGGGCACTATGTGCCGCCCCGCGCACTGCGCTCGACCATTGCGATAATCGTCTCGAACAATTCGTCCTGCGCCTGCCTGGCTGTGATTTCTCCGATAGCTGCCGCATGGGACAGCGCCTCGGCCGCGCCGAGCATCGCCCGTAGGCTGGCCGGGGAAACAGTAGCCCCTCTTGTGAATGGGGAGAGCGCCATCAGGCACTTGTTCATGAAGATAGCTTCGTATTCGCGCTTGATCTTTTCCAGTTCAGGGGAACTGGCCAACGCCGCGATGACGCCGGGAATTTCGTTTCCCTGGAGAAGCACACAGTCCACATAAGACGATGCAATAACCGCCGCCGTGCTCTGCAAGGTGCGCGCGCTGGTCCGAAGCGCGGCGTCCATCAGGGCAGTCTGTCGTGCATCGAAGTCTTGATACAGCGCCGCCAATAAGCCGGGCCGCGTGCTGAAGTGGTCATACACCACCGGCTTCGTCACCCCCGCTTGCTCGGCAAGGCGTCCAAGCGTCAAAGCTTCGGTGCCGTCCTCGCGGATGATCCGCCAGGCGACGTCGAGCAATTGGCGCTGCCGTTCCTCTCTGGACATGCGTCGCCGTGGACGCGGATCTTGCTCGCTTTTGTCGATGCTTGACATGGCTATATACCAAAGGTAACTTACTGATCGTAACTTACCAAGAGTATATAAGATTCGCCTTTGCGCGTTCAATCCGCAGCAGGAGCTTTCAATATGCACGCACTCATCGTTGTCGCCCATCCTGACCCCCGCTCCCTCACCCATAGCCTCGCAGGGCAAATCGCCCAGGGCTTATGCCTGGCAGATCCAAGCAATTCTTTCGAAATCGTGGATCTCTCGGCGCAAGGGTTCGATCCGAGGTTCACCACAGATGATCTAGCGGTGCATCACAGGGAAGCCCCTGCGCCTGCAGATGTTGCCGCCGAACAAGCTCGGATCGATCGAGCCGATACCCTGGTGTTGGTTTACCCGGTGTACTGGTGGACAATGCCTGCGCTCCTCAAAGGATGGATCGATCGCGTGTTTGCCAATGGCTGGGCATTCGATTTCAGTCTGGATGCAAAGCTTGTGAAGAAGCTTGGCCACTTGCAGGTTCATCTTGTCGGTGTCGGCGGCGCCGATGGCAAAACCTATGAGCGACACCGCTATGCCGACGCCATGAAGACGCAAATTGACCACGGTATATTCGATTATTGCGGCGCACACGTTGTAACGTCCCAACTCCTGCTCGACTCAGAAACCCAGGACCCTAGCCGTCATATGGACACTGCCCGGGCGCTTGGGCGCGATCTTTCCGCTGTGCCGCAGCAATGCGGTAATGAGGAGACCGACTTGTGCTCCATCGCCTGAACCCGCCTTATGCGGCTAGCGCCGCTGGCGATAGCGTTCGGCCAAGGACTGCACGAGGGTGACGTAGGATTGCGTCTCGGCATAGGGCGGTATCCCGTTGTACTCGACCACGGACGCCTCGCCTGCGTTGTAACCCGCCAACGCCAGCATTTGGTTGCCGTTGAAGCGCTTGAGCAGCCAGGCCAAGTAGCGCACGCCGCCATGAATATTCTGTTGTGCATCGAACGGATCGCCCACAGCGAAGCGCGCGGCGGTGGCGGGCATCAATTGCATCAGTCCCTGGGCACCGGCGACTGAAATGGCGTTGGGACGAAACGCTGACTCGGCGTGTATCACTGCGCGGACCAGCGCCGTGTCGACCCCATACTGACCCGCAGCAGCTTCGATTTCCCGCCGATAGGATTGGGTGTCCAGGCGCAGTGAAGCCACCTTGAAGTCCTTCGGCGCCATGCACAGATAGCAGTCCTTGATGTAATAAAGCTCAAGAACATCGACCCGTGCGGAGATCCCGACAGGGCGCCGGCTCACATATTGTCGAACGCCCCTGTGGATGAAGGTGAACACCCTGACCCGCACCGCACCGGAGTCGTCGGCCCGCACCTGGCGTGGCAAGACTGGGACCTTGGTGCCGGCAGCGTCATTGACCTGGGTACAATGAGCGCTGGCAATGGCTTGGCGGGTGTAGTGGATGGCGCCGTCCGTGGTTTGGCACTTGAACATGGCGCTGGCGCAGAGTGGAGCAACCACCAATGTCAGCTGGATGCAGCCCACAACGCTCCTGCGAACCCATCGCCATGCCCTGCAACTCATCACATCGCTCCACACCACAGGTGGTGCTCAGCCCTGGGCACCACGCCCGGGGGCTATCTTGGGATGGCCCATGCCGGCTGGCCCACCTTATGTTCTGGTAGTTATACCCCTTGTAACCGGCCTTGTAACTTGGCTGCGGGACGTGCTGCGGCCACGGCGGATCAAACGCTGCGGGTCACGCCGCCATCGACCTTGATGTTCTGCCCAGTGATGTAGGCAGCGCCGTCACTGGCGAGAAACGCAATGGTGGCCGCGATTTCCTCGCTGGTGCCATAGCGCTTGAGCGGCACGCTGTCGCGACGTTGCTCAGTGCCCGGCAGGCTATCGATCCATCCAGGGAGCACATTATTGATACGTACATTATCCCCAGCGAAGGTATCGGCGAAAATTTTGCTGAACGCGGCCAAGCCTGCGCGCAATACAGCGGACGTCGGGAACAGCTCACTGGGTTCGAACGCCCAGGCGGTGGAAATGTTGATGATCACTCCGCCCTTCTGACGTTGCATGTAGGGGGTCACCAGGCGCGTTGGACGAATGACATTGAGCAGATACGTGTCCATGCCTTTGTGCCAGTCTTCGTCGCTGATTTCCAGAATCGGTGCGCGCGGGCCATGGCCGGCGCTGTTGACCAGCACATCGATACGGCCCCACTTATCCACCACAGCATCGACAAGGCGTTGCAGGTCTGCAATTGACTGGTTGCTGCCGGTTACACCAATGCCGCCGAGTTCGGCAGCCAACGCCTCACCCTTGCCCGAAGAAGACAGAATGCCGACCTTGAAACCATCGGCGGCCAAACGTCGTGCTGCTGCCGCGCCCATACCGCTGCCGCCGGCCGTGATGATCGCAACTTTTTCTACTGACATACTGCCTCCAGATATTGAAATGCTGATTGCTTAAGTGCCTTAACCTTAGCAGCAGCCTTCACCAGGAGGGAGACAGCGAAACTTTACGCTTTCAGTAGATTAACTATCGCCAGCTTGGATCTTGAGCCAATCCTTCACAATACTTAATGATTCGGGCTGCTGAATCTTCCGTGGCCGGACCAGATAAAACGACTTCTCGACGGTGAGTTGCTGGGCAAACACCTGCACAAGCCTGCCGGCGACGATGTCATCGTGGACGAAGGCCGCACTGGCCAACGCGATGCCCTGCCCACTAATGGCCGCTTCAATGGCTAACGAGGTCTGGTTGAATCGCAGGTTTTTGGCCGTTGGCTGTGCATGTTGCGGGAATAGTTCTGCAAGGAACTGCGGCCAGAAGTTATGGGCATCATGAAGCATGATGAAATCTTGAAGCTGCTCAAAGCTGACGGTGGCTGCGACGCCTTCAAACAACGTTGGGCTGGCTACCGCAACGATGCGCTGCTCCATCAGCAACTCGCTATTGAGGCCCGCCCCGAATGCTGAATTGCCATAGCGCACGGCAATATCTACGCCATCGGTGCTGAAGTGGGAAAGACGATCGGTAGCCAGCACGCGCAAGTCGATATCCGGATAACTCAGTGCAAAACTGCCAAGCCTGGGAATGAGCCATTTAGAAGCAAAGGTAGGTGTCACGCTAACCGTCAGGTGAGCCGCCTGGGGCCTGAGCAGGCGTGTTGCCTCATTGATCATGGCCAACGCACTGCGAATGTTGCCGCTGTAGCCCAGGCCCGCGTCGGTCAACGCAAGGCCCCGGGGCATACGTTCAAACAAACGCAGATCCAGACTCGCCTCCAGCCCGCGTATCTGCTGAGCAACCGCTGCCTGGGTAACGCCCAGCTCCTCGGCCGCTAGGCGGAAGTTCAAATGGCGAGCCACTACTTCAAAAACACGCAGCGCGTTAAGCGATGGCAATTGAGGAAAACCGTCTGACATGGCAATGGAATTTCTATCGGGTTATGAAAATTTTCATGCCTCTCTCACGCCTGGGCAAGGTTGTTAACCTGACCGGGCTCAAAAGAGTCACTGTGCCGAGGCTACCCTCTGAGAATAATTAAAAAAACCCGTGCCAGTAGAAAACCGATATCCACTAACGGGTTCTCTCATGAAAAAGACCGCTGTCGCTGCCTTCATCTTCCTCGGCGTGGTGTGGGGCAGTAATTTCATCTTCGTCAAATGGGCTGCGCAGCTTATTTCGCCATTGCAAATCACCTTGTTGCGGGTGTTGTTCGGCTTCTTGCCCGTGCTGGCTTATGCCGTCAGCACCGGAGCCCTGAAGCGCAGTCACTGGCGGCATGCTCACCATTTTCTAGCGATGTCACTGCTGGCAACCGCTGTGTACTACTTTGCTTTCGCCAAAGGCACCGCATTACTCGATACGGGCATTGCCGGGATGTTGGGGGGTGCGATACCCCTGTTCACTTTCCTGTGCGCCTGGTTGTTTCTGCGCAGCGAGCAGATCAATACAGTGAAGACACTGGGCATCGCGCTAGGCTTTGCTGGCATTCTAATCGTGGCCAGGCCGTGGTCCTCACAAGGGGTGATTAGTCCGGCTGGCATTTGCTACATGATTTTCGGTGCGTTGAGCGTGGGTGGCTCTTTCGTCTACGCGAAACGGTTCTTGAGCCCGCTGGGCCTACCCGCTGCAGCCCTCACCACCTACCAGATTGGCGTTGCGCTTTTCCTGCTGTTGCTCGTTACGCCTCTTGATGGCATCGAAGTGGTCTTCTTGAACCCGCGTGCCGGGGTTGGCCTGGTGGTCGGTTTAGGACTGCTGGGCACCGGCGCTGCCTACCTTGCCTATTACTACATTGTCGAGGCATTTGGCGCATTGACCGCCTCAGCCGTGACCTATATCCCACCCGTTGTGGCGCTGCTGATTGGCGCAGCGATTGGTGAGCCCATAACGACGGGCTCCTGGATTGCGGCGGGGCTTATCTTGGCCGGCGTAGCGCTGGTGCAACTTCACGCCCAAATCCACAAATCTCGCGACGTCGGCAGCGCTGGTGTTGTCGATGTATTGAGATCGCGTGGCGGTTAGGTCGCAGCCTCCAGCCTGCCCATCTGGTTTCGGGACGTAAAAAAGGCCATTACTGCGGCGAGTGTCAGCAAAATGGCGCTTGCAAGAAATGTGATGCGATAGCCGCTCCCGTCGAACAGCAATCCACCGAGAGTAGATCCCAACGCTATGGACAGTTGAATGACTGCCACCATCAGGCCACCACCGGCTTCAGCATCCCTTGGCACCGACTTGGCCAACCATGACCACCAGCCCACCGGTGCCGCCGTCGCGATCAGGCCCCACAACCCCAGCAGCACAAAAGCCGCCACAACTTCGCCGCCAAGGACGATCAAGGAAAGTGCAAGGGCGGCCATCAGCAGAGGAATACCAATCAGGACGCGGTACATGCCGGTTTTCAGCACAGTGCCGATCAGGATGGTCCCGACAAAACCCGCCACACCGATGACCAGCAGAATCATCGACAACATGGACACATCTACACCCGTGACGGTTTCCAGGAACGGGCGCAGAAAAGTGAACAAGACAAACTGCCCCATGAAGAAAATGCCCACACTCAACATGCCGAAACCGATCAATGGGCTCTTGAGCAATCGAAAGACATTGCCAGCGCCCGCTTTACGCGGCGCAGCGGGCATGGCTGGCAAGCTGACCCACTGCCAGATCAAGGCAATGATCGCTACCGGGATCAGGCAAAAAAACGCGCCCCGCCAACCGATGACACTCCCCAGATAACTCCCCAGTGGTGCGGCCACTACGGTTGCCAAAGCGTTGCCGCCGTTGAAGATCGCCAACGCCTTGGGCACGCTGTGCGGCGGTACCAGGCGAACGGCCATTGCCGCCGACATCGACCAGAATCCGCCGATCACCACGCCGATCAACGCCCGCCCAATCATGTACACCGTATAGTTTGGCGCCACACCGACCACCAGGCCGGATACGCACATAATCCCGGTAAGCATCAGCAGCAGCAACTTGCGATCCATTGAGCCCGCAAGTCTGGAAATCGCCAGGCTTGTCAGCACCGCGAAGCTGCCGGAGATGGCGATCCCGTACCCGGCCAGCCCTTCACTGACGTGCAGATCCGACGCAATCGGCGTGAGCAAGCTGACCGGCATGAATTCCGAGGCGATCAGCGCGAATACACACAGTGACATCGCAAAGATGCTACTCCAGTAAGCCGGCATCTCCCCAGCCTCCAGCGTACCGAGGACATCCGAGACATCCGAGACATCCGAGACATCCGAGACATCCGAGACATCGTGCACTTGAGCCGTCATAAATAAACCTCTATTCCTATCGTTGTTGACTGGAGCACTGGCCTTTTAACTAAACACCGCCAGGTGCCGGTTAAAAAAGGCGGTGAGTTTGGCCCAGGGAATCAAGTTCACGCGGTCGTACAGATCCACATGACCCGCGCCTGAAACCCAGGCCAGCTCCTTGGGTTCGGCGGCGCGCTGATAGGCGTCCTCGCTGAATTCTCTGGAGTGCGCCTGAGTGCCCGCGATGAACAGCAGGGGACGCGGGGAAATCGTCTCAATATCGTTAAATGGATAGAAATTCACGAACCTGACTTCACTGCTCAACGCGCGGTTTTGCGTCAGTTCCAGTGTTCTGCCAGGAGGGATATGAATGCCACGAGGCGTGCGGTAGAAGTCCCAGAACTCACGCGTTACCGGGTCTGCGTCTTTAGCAAGCTGCAACGGCAGATAGTTCAGAAATTGCAGTTGCCCGCCAGGGAACTCGTCGTGGCGTTGCTCGGCGGCTTTTGCGAGCATGGCCTGGCGCTGCGCGATAGTCACCGAGTGCCCCAGGCCATTACGGGTGACGGCGCCCATGTCATAAAGGCTGACGGTGGCCACGGCTTTTAGACGCGGATCCATCTTGGCCGCACTGATGGCAAAGCCACCGCTGCCACAGATACCCAGCACGCCTATACGGTTGCGGTCGATAAAGTCCTGCGAGCCCAAGTAGTCAACAGCGGCACTGAATGCATCGGCATATATTTCGGGGGCCACCTGGTTACGAGGCTGGCCCTCACTCTCACCCCAGAAAGGCAAGTCAATCGCTAGCGTGATGAAGCCTTGCTCTGCCAGCTTTTGCGCATAGAGCATGGAGCTTTGCTCTTTAACAGCGCCCATGGGATGACCGACGATAATTGCAGCCACGTTAGCGTTTCGGGCCAGACTTAAGGGGGTAACAAGATTACCCACGATCTGAAGATTGTATGAGTTCTTGAAGGTCACCTTGCTCACAGTGACCTTGTCGCTTTTATAGAAATTGTCGGCATCTTTCGGCGCGCCTACAGCGTTTTTCACTTCAGCTGCGAAGGCTGACCCGCCCGCGGCCGAAATGACGCCCAGAGCCGCAATACCGACGCCGGTAACCTTTAAGAACTCGCGTCGGTCAAGCCCCGCACAGACCGAGGCTTCCGTAGGTACAGGCAGAGTTACAGGTGTCTCGCTCATCATCGGTACTCCGTTGCAGATAGGTGGCAGAGCTTGACGGATTAGAGATACTCTGATTAGTAGGCATAATCTTCATGCGGTTTTGAGAAAAATTCATTAATGGCCACCACCAAAGTCAATGACCTACAGGCTTTTCTCGCTGTGGCGCGCGATCAAAGTTTCACAAAAGCGGCCGCCAAACTGGGTGTTACGCCTTCTGCGCTAAGTCATACAATCCGGGCACTTGAGCAAAGACTGGGCATACGCCTGCTGGCCCGCACGACACGAAATGTGTCACCAACAGAGGCTGGAGAAAGGTTGATGCGCTCGATCGCTCCGCTTTTTGATCAGATCGCCATTGAGCTGGATGCCTTGAGCGAATTGCGGGACAAGCCCAGCGGCACGATCCGTATTTCCTGCACTGACGATCAGATCGAGTTGTGCATTCGGCCGATGCTTGCAGACTTCCTGAAGAACTACCCAGATATCACATTGGAGTTCTACGTCGACTATGGATTCACCAACGTAGTCGAGGAACGCTTCGATGCTGGAATTCGCATGGGCGAATCAATCAGCAAGGACATGATTGCAGTTCGCATAGGACCGGATTGGCGGTTGGCGGTAGTGGGCTCTGCGGCGTATTTCGAGCGCAAACCTGCACCCTCGACACCCCATGAGCTGACGGCCCACGACTGCGTCAATATTCGACACAGACCGTCAGGGGCGATTTACGCCTGGGAGTTTGAACGCGATGGCCAGGCGTTTACGGTTAAGGCAGATGGCCAACTCGTTTTCAACAGCATCATGCATGTTCTCAATGCTGCCGTTGATGGCATTGGCCTGGCCTACGTACCAGAGGAACTGGTCGCACCGTACCTGGCCGACGGCCAACTCAAAGAAGTCCTGGCCGATTGGTGTCCCGAATTTCAGGGCTACCATTTGTATTACCCCAACAGGCGCCAGTCCTCTCCCGCATTTTCTGCATTGGTAGAGGCGCTGAGGTACCGAAGCTGAACGTTCTTTTGTTCTCGGTGCGGTAACGCCGGATGGAAGGCTATAGGGTTACTCACAACTGGCTGTTTTCGGCCGATTGCAGCCCTCGACGGCAAGCAGAAACCGGCCAGAAGCGGATATCGAACTGTCGCGACGTTAGCCCCTCAATCAGTCAACTGCCTCTCCATCGGTTGATAGACCAGCCCGGCAAACTCGCCCACCTCCCCCGCCATCGCAAACCCGTAACGTTCATAAGCGGGCACTGAGGGCAACGACGCCCTGACCGTCACCACATGGGCGCTGGCCTGCTCCAGCGCCGCATTCACCAGACGCTTCCCGACGCCGCGACGTTGCCAGCCAGGCGCAACGAACAGCATCGCCACATGGCGCCCTTCCTTGAGTTCAATCAGCCCCGTCAGGGCTCCGTCTGCCACACACACCAGCATCAGGTTGTCGCCCATCATTCGCTCGGCAAACGCCTGCTGTGCAGCCACCTTGGCGAACGTCTCCACGCCCTGCGCCGACAGTGAAGGCGCAACCGCCAACGTGAAAGACTCCAGGCAAAGGGCATTAACGCTAGGCAAGTCGTCGTGAGTCATTTTGCGTATCTGCATGGCCATCTTCCGTGATTGAAATGAATGAGTCTCTCATCTCCAAGGCAATTATGGGTCAGCGGTCTGTTCGAGCAAACACTGTCAGTCGCCTGCTGGCGTGTACCATTGGACTGCGGCATCAGCATGAACATGTTTTTGCGTATCCGCTATGAACGGAGTGTCGAGCGTGCCCAAGGCTATCGAAACCCAGTCGGCAAACGCCCCTTGTGATCGTGACCAGAACAAGGTCGAACCACACTCCATGCAGAACTCGCGCACAACCGTCTCTGATGAGGCATAGGCTTTGATGCAGCTCGAACCCGCTAGTATGCGAAGCGCGCTGCGAGGAACACTGCCGTAGGACGCGAACAATGCCCCGTGCCCTTTGCGACACTGACTGCAGTGGCAGTGACTGACTGCTTTAGGTGGCTGAGTTAGCGCATACCTGACCGCCGCGCACAAGCAACTTCCCTGATAAATCCCAGCCATATCCCATCCATGCACGCAAAATAACGCCAGCTTAATCGCCCTCATCCAATCAGTCGACTGACTGCTATTGACCGCTTGTTGTCTTCCGCGATCGGCAGCTTTGGGCCGGTTGCCATCCTACACGACAGGCCGCTTTCGACCCATTGCGGACACTCGCAGAGCCAGGACGATGGGTAGACCAAGCTTACACCTGGCCGGCACGCATGTCGGGAGGGCTGCCTTAAGCATTACGCGAGTAAAGGGCGAAGGCAGCTTCTGTAGCTCACGATCAACTTCAACTCGGACACCTCCTATCCAGAAATACACATTCAACTATTTTTTCGCCAACGCGTACTGGTTCCGCTCCAGCTCGCTTCCCTTGCAACACTATCAGGTTCATCGTCGATTTCCGCCATGCTCAGTCGCGATGTTTCGGGCAACAACAACGAGCACAACGCGACTAATGCCAGCGCGCCAGCTCCATACAACGCCACGCCTAGCGGATTGTGGTTAGTAAAGATAAGGATTGCAGTGGCGATGCTAGATGCCGTGCCGCCGCCCAGTGCTGCACCAATCTGATAGCTGGCCGAGATTCCGGAGTACCGCATATTGCGCGGGAACTGCTCCCCCAGAAATGATGGTATGGGACCTTGAGTTGCGCCCATCAGCAGACCGATCAAGCTGTAGGCGAACAGGGCAATACCGAAGCTCATCATGCCTACCAGTTCGAAGAAGATGAACAGCCCGAGCGCCATAACCACAGCACCGAACACCATCACCGTGCGCCGGCCCAGTCGGTCAGACAGGTAGCCGAACATCGGCGCGGAGAACACGATTGCGATCGACAAGCTAAGGTCGAACATCAACGCCTGGGTGCTGCCGAAGCCCACCTGGGTAGCGTAGGTCAGGAAGAAGGTGCTGCCGATATAGGCGATGGTGCAGTAGCCGAAGGCGATCCCAGTGCACAGCAGCAGCTGGCGTGGACGCTGCCGCAAGGCATCGGCCAACGGTGCGCGGCCCCCCTTCAGCGTGGGGGCGGCGACCGGTACCGCAGCTTTCAGGCGCGCATACAGGCCGATCAGCACCAGCGTGCCACCGAGCCAGAACGGGATGCGCCAGGCAAAGTCCACCAGGTTGTCGTTGAAGGCGGCACTGACGATGGCGAACACCGCAGCGCCGAGGATGCCACCGACGCCGATGCCCATGCTCGTGAAGCTGCCCCACAACCCTCGCCTGCCCGGCGGCGCCGACTCGACGCCGAACAGCGCGGCACCGCCCCATTCACCACCGGCGGCAAAGCCTTGGATCAGGCGCAACAGCACAAGAAGGATCGGGGCAGCGACGCCGATACTGGCATGGCTTGGCAAGCAACCGATGAGGAAGGTACTCAGGCCCATGAGCAGCAAGGTCGCGACCAGCACCTTTTGGCGACCGATTCGGTCACCGTAGTGGCCGAACACCAAACCGCCCAGCGGACGGGCGAAGAAGCCGGCGCCAAAAGCGCTGAAGGCCACCAAGGTCGCGGTCAGGTGGTCCATTTGCGGGAAGAACACTTGGGGAAACACCAGCGCAGCCGCGGTGCCATAGATGATGAAGTCATAGAACTCCAGCGCAGTGCCCATGCCGGAGACGCAGAAGGTCCGCAGCGCAGACCGGGACGACGCAGGGTTGGAATATTCCGCATGCATTGTTGTTATTCTCGTTGTCAGCGGGTGCCGCCCTGTTCAAGCGGCACCGGGTGGGCTCAGAAACGTTCGAAGCCAGCCTTGGCCAGTTGCAGCGGCGTGCCCGCTACGTAGTCCAGCGCGCAGCGCTCGGTATCGATCCCGACGCTCAGCAGGGTTTCCCAACGCTCGGTATCGGGCATGGCCAAGTCCGGGTGGAAGCAGATCGGTGCGCTGTCGCCTTGCGCGCCACACATGGCTTCGGCACGGGCGCGCAGATCGGCGCGGCCCATCTGGCCGATCACCTGCTCCAGGTGCCCCAGACGACACTGAGTGTCGGCGCGGTCGGCGACCTGTTCGCCCAGGCTCAGCTGCGGGTCGAGGAAGTGGTTGGTGTGCAGCAACCAGCCGTCTTCACGCGGCAGCACCAGCGCCGTGCACGCAGGGCTTAGCTCAATGCTGACGGCGCGCGGGCTGCTGTCCTCGCGGGAGAACACGGTGAGCACGGTGGAGGCGCTGACCCGCGCCGAACGGGCCAGTTCGATGGCTTCCTCGACACTGCTGGCGTCTTCGAGCAGACGGCGGGCAATCGCGTGCACTGGCACACCCCCGCTGTCGTTGTCGCTGGTGTGATGGAGGATGTTGAAATGCAGGCCCAGACCTGCGCTGTTCACCCCCAGCTTGGCGAGCATGCCGAATTCGCAGAACAGCTTGACGGTCATGCCACGCTCGGTGTGCAGCGCCAGCATCAGGCCGTGGGGGCAGAGGCTGTCGTGCCAGTCCCAGGTCTGCAGGGTCTGCGGCGCACGCGGGCCGCGCGGCGCATGCACAGTGGTGGAACATTCGCTGTGACGGGTGCGCGCCGCCAGCACCTCGGTACGGGCGTTCAGGCTTGCCAGCTGCCACAACGGCAGGTCGGCGCCGCTGGCCATACCGATCACCTCGGCCGCCAGGTTCGGGCTCCAGGCTTCCAGGGCGGCCAGGCTGTTTTCACCGATGCGCTGCGTCTCGCGCAGGGACACGCCCACCCGCGGGAAGAAGTCCAGGTACAGCTGGGTGGTATGGCGGATCTGCTCGGCGAAGCGCTCGCCGATCTGACGACCACGTTCGGCGGGCGTGCGGATATCGGTGACTAGGGTGTGGATCTTCACTGCGGGGAACTCCTGGTACAGCAGGCTCGAGGCATCGTTGCTGTTCTGGAAAGAGTGAGGCCGCCTCGCCCCCCTGTTGCATGTACCTGCCGTGAGAGTGACAGGGTAATGGACCGGGCACGAAGTGGCAGCTGTGTTCAAGCAACCACCGCTAGCCTAGCGAGCCACGCCCGGCCGATCATCGCTACAACCCGCACAACTTTTGTGCCTGAGTGGAACAATTGAACCCCGCAGTCTGGTTACAGCCCTTGGCTGCGCAGTTGCTCGTGCAGCAAGGCGATGAAGGCCTGCACCTTGCGCGTGTTGCGCCGATGGGGCAGGTACAGCACGTGCACCCAGGGCCCGAAGGCACTCAACGCCCGCCAGTAGTCGGGCAGCACTTCCACCAGTTGCCCCTTGGCCAAATAGGGCGCGGCGCACCACGTGGGCACGAACTGCAGGCCATGACCATCGAGCAGGCAGGCAAGCAGGAAGTCGAAGTTGTCGCTCACCAGTCGAGGCGTGGGCTGGCGCACGCGCAAGGTCTGGCCCTCGTGCTCGACCCACCAGAAGCTGCGATTGAGCAGAGGATGGCGCAGCAGCAACCAGTCGTGCTGGGCGTAATTCTCCAAGGTGATGGCCTCGCCACGCTGGGCCAGATAGTCGGGGCTGGCGCAGAGGATCACACGGTTTTCGATCAGCGGCTGGGCGATCAGCTCGGGCTGGTCTGTGGGGCCGTCGCGCAGCGACAGGTCGTAACCGCCGTCGATCAGGTCTTCGTTGGCGTCGTTGAGGTTCACCTCCAGGCGCACCTGCGGGTGTTCGCGCATGAAGCGAAAGCACACCTGGTTGAGAAACGCCGGGCCGAACGACGGCGGCGCGGTGATGCGCAAGGTGCCACGTAGTTCGTGCTGCAACTGCTCCACTTCCTCGGTCACCAGTTGCAGGTGCATCAAGGCCTGGCGCGCTCCTTCCAGGTACAGGCTGCCGGCCTCGGTGAGCGCCATGCGCCGGGTGGTGCGCTCGAACAGGCGCACCCCAAGCTCGGCCTCCAGGTGGGCGACGGCCTTGGTGATGGCCGAAGGCGTCTTGCCCAACTGCTCGGCCGCACGACTGAAGCTGCCGTGTTCGGCGGCGGCCACGAAGATGGTCAGGGCCGTCATTTTGTCCATGGTTTCTTCCTGTTCGGCAAAGCGAGGCAATGGAGAAAGCGCGCAAGTATCCACGCCTTTCCATCAAGCCCGCAAACAGCGCGGATTTGAATAGGCGTCGAGAAGGCGTGTGGCTTGCACCATGGCAATCATAGGCAAGGGATTGTTTCCCGATCGCGAAAAAAGTTGTGCCTGTCGCCGCATTTAACCGGCCTTGCGCGTTGGCTAGGCTGCGGCACAATCACAACAAGAACGAGGCACCGAATGAAGCACCTCCTGAAGATGGCGATCGGCGCGGGCCTGGCCTGCACCTCCCTGCACAGCTTCGCGGCAGTGGACGTGATCTTTCACAACGCCAAGGTCTACACCGCCGAGCCAGGCCAACCGCTGCAGCAAGCGGTGGCGGTCGAGGGCGAGAAGATCGTTGCCGTGGGATCCGACCAGGCCGTTCTGGGCCTGAAGGCCAAGGGCACTCAGGTCATCGACCTGGGCGGCAAGGTGCTGATGCCAGGCATGCTCGACTCCCACTCCCATGCCATCAAAGGTGGCCTGCAACTGGAGCTGGCCAACCTGATGGGCGAGCAGATCCCCCTCGAGGAACTGGAGCAACGCCTGCGCGAGTGGCACAAAGATGGCAAAGCCGTGCGTGGCGAGTTCCTGGCCGTCGGTGGCGTACCGAGCACCTACTGGGATGACATCCCGGCCCTGGAGCAGCGTTTCAACCATGGCGAATGGGCTGACCAGCCGATCCTGCTGGCCGCCAACGACATGCACACCGGCTGGGCCAACCAGGCCCTGCTCAAGCGCGCCAAGATCGACGCCAAGACCATCGCGGCGTTGCCCGCCGAAGCACGCAGCACCATTGGCCAGCATCAGGACGGCACGCCCAACGGGTTTCTGGCCGACGCCAGCTACTACCCGGTGACCGACCTGCTGCCGCCGCTGTCCCACGGCACCCTAATGACCGCCGGGCGCATGGCCCTGGATTACTCCAAGCAGCTGGGCATCACCGGCTGGATGGACCCGCTGGCCAACGAGCTGCCCGGCGCGGATGTGAAGAACGACTCGCTGGGCGTGCTGCCGGTCTACAAGGATCTCTCCGAACGAGGTGAGCTGACAGCGCACATCGCCGCACTGCTGATGGCTGACTCCAAGGCCCGCCCAGCCGACCTGGATGAGCTGGACAAGGTACGCCAGCAGTTCTTTGGTGTACGCAATCTCACCCTGCCCGGCATCAAAGTGTTCGCCGACGGCGTTGCCGAAATGCCAGCGCAAAGCGCGGCGATGCTTGAGCCCTACAAAAACTCCGGCCAACGCGGTGAACTGCTGCTGGACCCGAAGCACTTCGGTGAACTGGTCGATGCCGCCGATGCCCGTGGCTGGCTGGTTCATGTGCATGCCATCGGCGATCGTGCCGTGCGCGAGGCACTCAACGGCGTGGAACAGGCCCGACGCGCGCGACTCAGTGGTGTCCCGCACTCGATCACACACTTGCAGATGGTCAGTGCCCAGGACTATCCGCGCTTCAAACAGCTCGATGTGATTGCTTCCATGCAATTGTACTGGGCCAGTGCCGACGAAACTAACGTCGACCTGGTCAAGCCGTATGTCGATGAGCATGCCTTCGCCCACAGCTACCCGGCCCACTCGCTTTACAAGGCCGGTGCGACCATCGCCGGCGCAAGCGACTGGCCGATCACGACCCCGGAGCCGTGGAAGGCGATCTACCAAGCCGTCAGCCGCAAGGGCGCCAAAGGCGTGCTCAATGCCGACGAAGCCATCGCCCGCGAAACCATGTTCCAGGCCTACACCCTCAATGCCGCCCGCGCCATGCGCCTAGAGCAGCAGGTCGGCTCACTGAAGGTGGGCAAGCAGGCCGACATGATCGTCCTCGACCGAGACGTGTTCAACGTCGATCCCGACGGGCTACGTGACACCCAGGTGCTGCAGACATGGTTCGCCGGCAAGCAGATCTACCAGCGCTGATCGCATCGCAGAGAAACCCGCTTGCACGGACTCGACACGAGTCCCTGTGGGAGCAGCTGCAGCCGCTAAACGCCCCCCCGTTGCACCGTGCACAACAACAATAAATGGAAAAAGCACCGAATGACCGTACGCAACCTAATCGCAGGTGGCCTGCTCGCCTGCGCCCCGCTGGCCCATGCCATCGACCTCAACGACGATTTCAGCCTCGAGGCTAAGGCTGGCATTTTCAGCGACTACCGCACCCGCGGCATCTCCCAGACCCAGAACGATCCCGCCCTACAGGGCTCGTTGACCCTGACTCACGCCAGCGGCCTATACGCAGGCGTATGGAGCTCGAACGTCGACTTCGGCTTCGGCAGCAGTACGCGCCAGGAGCTGGACTACTACGCCGGCTACTTGTGGCAGATCAACGACGACGTCACCCTCGACACCTCGTACATCAAGTACGCGTACCCGCGCCAGGGCGACTTCAACTACGGCGAGTATCATGCCGAACTGCGCGCCTGGGGCGTGCTGCTGGGCGGCAACTATTCGGACAACTTCAACGGCGACCAATTGATGTTCTATAGCTACGTGGGCTACACCACGCTGCTGCCGTACGACACCGGCTTGCTGGTGCGCTACGGGCGCAACGACTATAAGGACCCGAGCTGGTTTGCCAATGATGGCGCCAGCCGCGACGACTACCACGAATGGGAAGTGAAGCTAACCCGCACGATGCTGTCGCTCGACTGGTCGGTCAGCTACATCGACACTGACCTCTCCAAGAGCGAATGCGCCAGTTACCTCGGCTTCAAGGATATCTGCTCGGCCACAGTGGTGGTCTCGGCCAGCAAGACGTTCTAAAGCTGCGAGTTGCGACAAGCTGGCTGTTATGGGTCGAAGGAAGCCGGGTGGCTGCTCTCGACCCATAGCTGCCCTTCATGGACGGCAGCTAGCGGCCAGAAGCAGTCATTCGACACTCCTCGTGCCAACCGTATAATTTGACCCATTTAGTTACCAGGTTGCCTAAAAAAATGATCGGCACTTTCCAAGGCAGCTATCTCTGTGGCGCCGTCAGTTACGAAATCAAATCACGCCCCAAAGCGCTTTCACATCGCCATTGCAACCAATGCCGTAAAAGTCATGGGGCCGCGTTTGCCCGCTATGGCAGCGTGCTGCGAACTGACCTGCATATCATCCAGGGCGCGGAGTGCATCAGGACTTACCGCTCTTCCGAATCAGTGCTTCGTCAGTTCTGCGACCAGTGCGATTCGTCGCTGTTCTGGTCGCGAAGCCTTCGGTTCAACTGCTACCAGTCCTCGACAAAGCGCACGCGCTCAACGGTCAACCCAAACCTGCAACAATGCTGCCTCTTCGGGCTTCGTAACTTGCGTGGCAAACGTTCAGGTATTTGAATAACAAATTTGCGGGGAGCAGCCACATTGGAATTGAGACAACTGCGCTATTTCGTAAAAATCATCGAGCTTGGCAGCCTGGGGCGTGCGGCACTTGAACTGGACGTTGGTGTGTCAGCCCTCAGTCAGCAAATCTCCAAGTTGGAAAGCGAACTGTGCACCCGCCTCCTGAATCGAACCTCCACCGGGGTGACGCCCACTAGCGCCGGATTTGCGTTTTTACACCATGCCCAATTGACGCTACGCCAGGCGGAAAACGCAATCATGGCCGCCCATCGCGGGCGAATGAGCGGTTATGTCAGCGTCGGCTTACCGCCGACTACCGCGACGGTGCTGGCGTTACCGTTGATCAACGCAATGCGTGCGCGTTATCCGGACATACAACTGCATTTGGTGGAAATGCTTTCTGGCCACTTGGCGGCGCAGCTCAACGCACGGCAAATTGATCTGGCCATCCTGTTTCAGCTCGAAGGGGGTAAACGCTGGAGCGTGACTCCGCTGCTGGATGAAAAGCTGTTTGTCATTGCCTCGCCCAGCCTGCCTCAAGCGCCTTCTGGTGACAGCGTGCAGTTAGCCGACCTCGGCGGTCTGCCGCTGGTGATGCCCAGCGCGCAACATGGATTGCGCTCGGCATTGATGAGCGCGTTCGAGCGGGTTGGGCTAACACCCAATGTCATTATGGAAGTCGACGGTCTCGCTGTTTTAATGAACGCCGTTCGGGCAGGTCATGCGGCAACGATACAACCGGGGGCGGCCGCTGCATTGAAAGACGGCTCCGGACTTTCACTGATCAGGATTGCCGATCCCCATGTGGGCCGGCGTAATCTACTGGCGACGCTGGCTGACGACGAACTCTCTCCGGCGGCGCTGGCAACGCGGTTGGTCATCGTCGATGTGGCGCGACAGTTGGTCGTTGACAAACAGTGGCCTGGAGCTACATGGATAGAAGGGTAGACGCGTAATCCTCCTTCACCCCGGACACGTAAGTCTCTCCTGACGACAAGACAAAGCGTTTAGAAAAACTAAACACCCCCCGTCAAACGCAGCCTTTCGGCCATTCCTTCGTCGCTCTATCGTTCTCCCCACTCGCAAGGAGCACTTCGTTCCCGCTTCCTTGCAAATCGAGGAGCGATAATGATCGATGTCTTAATCATAGGGGGTGGCAACGCTGCCTTGTGCGCCGCTCTGATGGCGCGAGAAGCGGGCGCCAGCGTGATGCTGCTGGAAGCCTCTCCGAAAATCTGGCGCGGTGGCAACTCCCAACACACCCGTAACCTGCGGTGCATGCACGACGAACCGCAGGACGTGCTGATCGATGCCTATCCGGAAGAAGAATACTGGCAAGATCTGCTGAAGGTCACCGGTGGCCTTACGAATGAAAAGCTTGCACGCATTGCCATTCGGGCATCGTCCTCTTGCCGCGATTGGATGCGTTCGCACGGCGTGCATTTCCAGCCACCGCTGTCCGGCGCGCTGCACGTGGCGCGGACCAACGCTTTTTTCATGGGCGGCGGCAAAGCGCTGGTCAATGCGTATTTTCGCAGCGCCGAGCGACTGGGTGTAAAAGTTCGCTACAACACGCAAGTGACCGACATTGAGTTGGATGAGGGGAAATTCGTCGCCGCCCATGTGGGTGAACATGAGGTCGATGGTCAGCGTTTCGCCGCCGAACGCATTGAAGCCCGGGCCTGCGTGTTGGCAGCCGGCGGCTTTGAATCCAACCGTGAATGGCTGCGCGAAGCCTGGGGCCAGAACGAACGCGGTGAATGGCCATCGGACAATTTCCTGATCCGGGGCACCCGATTCAACACTGGCATTTTGCTACGGCGCATGCTCGACCTTGGCGCAGATGTGATCGGCGATCCGACGCAAGCACACATGGTCGCGATTGATGCCCGCGCGCCACTCTACGACGGCGGCATCTGCACCCGAATCGACTGCGTATCGCTGGGTGTGGTGGTCAATCGTGATGGCGAACGCTTCTACGACGAAGGTGAGGATTTCTGGCCAAAACGTTATGCGATCTGGGGGCGTCTGGTGGCCGGACAACCCGGTCAGCAGGCGTATTCGATCATCGATCAACAAGCCATCGGCCGCTTCATGCCGCCGGTCTTTCCCGGAACCACCGCAAATACTCTGCAAGACCTCGCCCGCCAGTTGAAGCTGCCTCAAGAAAAATTTGTCAAGACTGTCGAGGACTACAACAGCGCCTGCCGCGTTGGCACGTTCGATCACACGGCGTTGGACGACTGCCACACCCAAGGACTGTTGCCCGCCAAAACCCATTGGGCGCGGCCATTGGTGAAACCACCTTTCTACGCCTACCCGCTTAAACCGGGTGTCACGTTCACCTACCTCGGCCTCGCCACCGACGAAACCGCTGCCGTGCATTTCAACGGCAAAGCAAGCCCCAACCTGTTCGTCGCGGGAGAAATGATGGCCGGCAATGTTCTGGGCAAGGGCTACACCGCCGGCATCGGCATGGCCATCGGTACCGCGTTTGGCCGCATCGCCGGTGTGCAGGCGGCCGCTTCGGTGGGCTTTGGCGTTTCATCTGCAAACACGGAGTCACGACATGCAACTGTTTGATCCCCAAGCGTCGGGCGGGTTGATCCCGGTGTTGAATCTTGACGAAAGTGAAGTCCAGCGGCAGATGACCATCTGCAATGCCTGCCGTTATTGCGAAGGCTTTTGCGCGGTATTTCCGGCGATGACCCGGCGCTTGGAATTCACTCAGGCCGACATCCATTACCTGGCGAACTTGTGCCATAACTGCGGCGCGTGCCTGCACGCCTGTCAGTACGCCGCCCCACACGAATTCGACGTCAACATACCCAAAGCCATGGCCAAAGTGCGCCTGGATACTTACGCCGAATATGCCTGGCCGCAAGTGATGGGCAAGTTGTATCAGCGCAACGGCCTGACCCTGGCGCTGGCTTCCGGTGGGGGACTGGCGTTGTTTTTATGCCTAACACTGATGCTCATGGGCAACTTGTTCACGGCCATTCCCGGGGGCAACTTCTACAAGATTTTCCCGCATAACACCCTGGCGCTGATGTTCGGCTCAGTGTTCGGCTTGGCGGTACTTGCGCTGACCCTGGGTGTACGGCGCTTCTGGCGCAACGTTTCACCGGTCGCAGCGCCGCTGCCGTTGAAAACGTCCGCTGCATTGGAGGCTACGGCCAACGTCGCCAAGCTTAAGTACCTGGACGGCGGCCATGGCGAAGGCTGCAACAACGCCGACGATCAATTCACCTTGTGGCGACGCCGATTCCACCACCTCACCTTCTACGGCTTCATGCTGTGCTTCGCCGCCACCGGCGTCGCCACGCTCTTTCACTATCTGCTGAAGTGGTCGGCGCCTTATCCGATCATCAGCTTGCCGGTGATGCTGGGTATTGCCGGTGGCATCGGCCTGCTGATCGGCCCGGCGGGGCTTCTTTGGCTGAACCTGCGCCGCAACCCTGCGCACGGCGATGAGAACCAAAAACCCATGGATCGCGGCTTCATCGCGCTGCTGTTTCTGGTCAGCGCAAGCGGCCTGGCGCTACTGGCTTTGCGTGAAACCAGCACCTTGGGCTTGATGTTGGCTATCCATCTCGGCCTAGTCATGGCGTTTTTCCTGACCATGCCCTACAGCAAATTCGCCCACGGAATATTCCGCAGCGCAGCGCTGCTCAAACACGCCATCGAGAAGCGTCAACCCAACCCGATCAACGCTGGCAGCGACTGACGGTTAAAACACTCATTCCAAAAACAATAGTGAGCAGAACGGTAGCCATGATGAAAACGACAACGGCAACAACCCGAGCCAAGGGGTCCAAATTGGGCGCCATTTTGCGGGTCACCAGCGGTAACTTTCTCGAGCAGTTCGACTTCTTTCTGTTCGGGTTCTACGCGACCTACATCTCCCAAACTTTCTTTCCAGCCACCAGCGAGTTTGCCTCGCTGATGATGACCTTCGCGGTATTCGGCTCCGGATTCCTGATGCGTCCGTTAGGCGCCATTGTGCTGGGGGCGTACATCGACAAGGTGGGCCGTCGCAAGGGGCTGATCGTGACGCTGTCGATCATGGCCGCCGGTACCGTCTTAATCGCCCTGGTTCCGGGCTATGCCGCCATCGGCGTGGCAGCACCGACTCTGGTGTTGTTGGGCAGGCTGCTCCAGGGCTTCTCCGCCGGCGCGGAAATGGGCGGTGTTTCCGTGTATCTGGCGGAAATTTCCACCCCCGGCCACACCGGTTTCTACACCAGTTGGCAATCGGCTAGCCAACAGGTGGCGATCGTCGTCGCGGCCGCGTTGGGCTACACGATCAATGCCACGATGCAAGCCGCTGAAATCGCCGATTGGGGCTGGCGTATTCCGTTCTTCATTGGCTGCGTGATCATCCCGTTCATTTTCATTATTCGCCGCTCACTGGAAGAAACCGCCGCCTTCACTGCTCGCAGCCATCGTCCAACCACTCGCGAAGTTTTTCGCTCGATGAGTGACAACTGGCGCACCGTCCTGGCGGGCGGCTTGCTGGCGTCCATGACCACCACCACGTTCTACCTGATTACGGTCTACACACCTACGTTTGGCAGGACAGTACTGAACCTGAGCACCACCGACAGCCTGGTGGTCACACTGCTGGTCGGTATCAGTAACTTTATCTGGCTGCCTATCGGCGGCGCCCTCTCCGACCGCATTGGCCGTCGGCCACTGTTGCTGGCGATATCGTTGCTGTGCATCTTCACCGCCTATCCCGCTATGCACTGGCTAGCAGAGGCGGCGAGTTTCGAACGACTGCTCGCTGTTCTCCTGTACTTCTCATTCTTCTTTGGCATTTACAACGGCGCCATGGTCGCGGCATTGACCGAAGTCATGCCACAAAACGTGCGGGTAGTCGGGTTTTCTCTGGCCTTCAGTTTGGCCACTGCAGTTTTTGGCGGTTTTACCCCAGCAATCTCGACGCTGCTTGTCCAGGCCACGGGCGACAAGGCATCACCTGCCTACTGGCTGATGTTCGCGGCGATGTGCGGGTTCACGGCGACGACCATTCTGTATCGTCGGCAAAAAACTTTGGCAGCCCGAACCGTTTAGTTCCTCAATCGCCGACGCTTGCCACGCGTCAATCCACGGCGGGAACCGAACTAATTTTGGCCGGTAACGTAAGGCAGAATCCGGCCAGAAGCAGTCATTGAGAATGTCGCTTTAACAGTTTGTACCGGCGCTTAGCTAGCAGCTACGCTGTTCGATTTCATGGAGCACTGTAGATGCCTGTTTTTGAAATCTCACCGCTCGAAGCAATTGGCCCTGTGCGGCTTGGCGTATCTCGCACTATGGCAAGACAAGCAATGTCTGCGATTGGATTCCCACTCGAGCATTCCCATGATGGCGTTGATTATTTCTGCGAATCCTGCATGCAGCTTTCTTGCGGACCAAGCGATGATGTCTGGTTCATTGGTGTCTCCGGAAACCTGCATTTCACGTTCATGTTTAACGGGGTCGATGTTTTCGCGCTCTCTGCAACCGAAGTGTTTTCCCTGATGGCTGCTTCGGACGATTCCGGCCCACATGGTTTCACTTCATATGAATACTGCTTTCCAAACCAGATCCTCACACTGTGGGACGCTGATGAACAGTATGACCGCCAAGGAGGGGAGACCCGCGAGGTATGGGGTCAGGTTGGAATCGGCAATGACGCTTATTTGGCAGCCATTAGTGCCATCAAGAAAAATATGTAACTGGCTATCCCTTCGCTCTGAATGCGTTGTGTTAAAGGGCTGCTTTGGGTCGAAAGCAGCCGTTCGCGAGTGACTGGTTTCGACCCAAAGCAGACTCTCACAGCGCGATCTGTATAATTCTCCCGGTGCGTAGACCGGTGGAGCATTTGCCAAGTCGTCATCAGGCGGTCAGCGTTTGTAGATAGCATCGTCCGCTTTGATGTTCTTGTCTTAAATCCCAATCTCAACGACGGCAATTTTCTCCTGCTCTAGCAGAAGATGTACGTCATTTACCTATACCCTCCATAAGCAAAGGATGCTTGATGAGAACCCCACTACTCGCCCTGACCCTCGCATCGTTACTGAGCGCATGCGCCATCCCTTACGAGACCCCTGAAGCCCGTGCCAACATTGAACGCGATCTGAAGCTCAGCGAAGACGAAATCGTCACTATCACCGAAACCAACTGGTGCATATTTCCCTATGGTGACTTGCACCTGTGCAGAGCCACGCAAGGCCTGGGTGTGCTGACCAAAAGCACGCTAGTGCTGGCCTTGTACAAGAGCGGCGTCTATCAGCAAGCCGGAGTTATCAAATCAAGCGATGTGCAATGTGCCCACCTGCAAAGTGGCAGAGATGCAGCCGATACCTTTTACGTGTTCAGCGAACATTGGTCCGCCATGCTCGTGCCAGTTACCGTGGGGGGCGCCCTGGCCCTCGACAAGAAAGCCCAGTTCCTGAGCGTGCTGGTGCCCCCAGGCACTGAAAGCTTCACGGCTGCGCAAGGAAGTTTTATTCGGCCCACCGATCGTAAAAATTACTCGGCTGTGGCGGTCCCAGGTACCCACAGCTATGTAGGAACCAGCGCGAGTATCAACGAGATTTATAATCCGTGTACGCAGGGTAAGATCGCTAAGGGGCATCCTGAGTCCTGACTTCCCGAAGCCGGCCCTTTGCTGTTCCTGTCCGAAGGAAGGTTTTGTAAAGAACCTGTCTACGGCGCCGCTCTTGTAGGGACACCTTCAGGTAGTACAACCCGCTCATCCATGTCCAAAGCAAAATAGCGATTAGCACCAACGCCGTGTCCATGGCTCAATCTCCTTGCTACCTATACCAGCGGCCACGGCTGGTAAATGGGCTAAATGTAGGCGCAGGGTTCACCTTCTTGGCATCCGGTGTTTCGATTGCAGCTTTGAGTCAGAGGTAGTGGGTGGGGGAAAGCGGCGGGGCCTCGGATGAACCCCCGCGTTGTCTTCAAGGGGCTGAAGGTGCGTTGGCCAGCTTCGCATGGGTGGCCAGTTCTTCCGTAATGAACGCCGAAATCATCGCCCGGTAGACCTGCTCCACCACCTCAGCCGAGCCACCGGCTTCGTTAGCCAATTCACGCACCTTCCTGATCACCTGCTCGACCCGGGCCGGTGCACGCACATCATCGGTGGTTTTCTTGAAGGCTGCCGCTTGCGTCACCAGCCGCCCCCGTTTGGCGAGAAGCGAAACCAGGCTGCGGTCGATTTCATCAATCCCTTGACGGACTTCCTCCAGGGAGGTGCAACGTATATCCATTTGCGTGACTTCCATTTCATGAGCTTGCGATTGATTGGGGCAGACAGTTGCTTGTGATTCGGAGCTTGAGTGAAGCCTCTGGTGATTGTCCGCTTTGGGTCGATAACTACCGGTCGCAAACAGCGGGCTAGCTGATTTTGAATCGCCCCGAAGCAGAAGCTTAGGAGCGACTCACGACTATAGCTCTAGCCGGGTAGACTCAGGTGGAGCAAGGGGAATGGGCGGCCCTCGCCATCCAGCGGAGAGCGACCTGTTTGAACAAACCCGTAATGTAAATAGAACCCTACCGCGTCGGGGTTCTGTTCATTCACATCAACACTCATCTGACTGCGCGAACTGCGGGCATGATCCAGCAGCGCGCGGCCAATCCCTTTCCCTCGCAGATCGGGTTCGATGAAGAGCATCTCAACGTGGTTTTCATTGAGCCCAATAAACCCTAGCGGGCAGTCCTCGGCATCTACTGCAACCCATAATTCAACAGCAGGCAGGTAGATATCGCGAAGCTGCGGAAGCAGTGCCTCAATATCGGATTCTTGCAGGAAGTGATGAGTGGCGCGAACGGAGCGCAGCCAAATGTTAAGCAGTTGCGGATGGTCGGCATGAGTAGCCTGACGAATGATCATAGAATCACCCTTTACACTTGATATCGGAAATGAGGCACGCCAGTAGATAGCGACCGTATAAGTGTCGGCAACTTGTATGACCGCTTCGCGAGTTAACGCCTGAGCGGTTCACGGCAGAGGTAGCCGCAAAGGAGGGAGGAAGGACAATACGGGGAGGCATTTGGGGCGTCAATAAAAAATTACGGATGAAAGAGTGGAAGCATACTTGAGAGTTGGTCGTCGGACCGCTAGTGGCGTGCTGCGGAACGCCAGACACGGGTCATGTAATCATCAGGAGATTATGGTGACTGTAACCGAGCACTTACCATCATCTCCCGCTAAAGAGCTCCTGAGCTTGCCTATGGCAACTCGGCTAAGGCGCCCGCCGCAATTGACCACTATCGACCATTAGCAGCCATTCGTAACGAGTATCAATCGGCCAACAGGAGCCACTGGGATATTCGAGGCATCGCAATTGTCTAGCCAAAAGCAACGAGGACATGCAGGTTTAGGTACGCAGGAAAAAAGCTGGTACGCCGTGCAGGAGCCTGGCGTGTAGAAACGTATTTCTCGATTTTTTGCCCAGGCTATGACTGAGGTCATATCACAATTTCAGCGCGCTGCTAGGTTTGAAGCTCCCGAAACGTCCAAGTAGGGTGAGACTTCAGTCTTGTAACAACGGTTTTGTAGTTGGAGTATTCGCGTTGAGAACCTCGCATTGCATACTCGGAATTTTACTGATTACGGCACTCACGGTGCTGATAGAAGTACCTGTCGATACTTGGCTAACGTCAGCAACCCTTAGCCTGGTACTCGGGGCTACCGCCCTGGTTTACATGGCAGCTTCCTGCGTACTTGCCAGTCGCTGGGGAGTAGTTGAGAGTCTCTTTGGTGGCCTGGATCGCGTCTATGAGTCCCACAAGTGGCTCGGTATATGGGCGCTCGTGTTTGCCTCGTATCATTTCGTGTTCAAAGCGAATCTGGATGTTTGGAACAGTGTGCCTATCCTGGAACTACCCAAATATTGGACGCGACTGGTACGCCAGTTGAGCTATGTTGCACTGGGCCTAATCGTGCTGCTGGCGCTGAACCGCAACATTCCTTACCGCGTATGGCGGTGGTGGCACAAGCTTTCCGGCCCATTGTTCCTGATTGTGATTTTGCATTGGCTCAGTTTCAAATCACCGATCACCCTGCTCAGCCCTTCGGGTATCTGGTTGACGCTGCTCTGCGGGCTGGGTGTGCTCGCCGCCCTCTACAAGCTGGTGCTATACCCATTTGTTGCGCGCGCGGGCGAGTACCGGGTGACCGCTGTAAAGAGAGAAAAAAATGCACTGCATTTGACGCTGGAGCCGATCCATAAAGGATTTGACTTCAACGCTGGGCAGTTCGCATTTCTGGCCATGCAGCAAAAGGGCCTGCGCGAGCCACACCCCTTCACGATCGCTAGCGCCAACGGTCCGAATGGGCAAATTTCGTTCGTGATCAGAGGGCTGGGGGATTACACCAAAAAGCTCTGCGAGTGCGCCAAAGTCGGCATGTGCGCCACTATTTACGCCCCTTACGGTCGTTTTAAGCGCGCCTTTCAAGCCGAGCGGGAAATATGGGTCGGCGCAGGTGTGGGCATTTCGCCCTTCATTTCCTGGTTGCAAGACCCAGACGCAACAGACTTCGAAAAAGCGACGCTGGTTTATTGCTTCACGCCTTCACGCGCCTTCCCTCCGCCCGAAGAGTTGCAAGCCATGGCAGAGATGCGTGGGGCTCAATTTGTTGGTAATGCCGGGGGTGTCGAACAGTTGGCCGAAACGCTGCGCCAAGCGGTAGCTCAAACCAAACCACACAAGCTTCACGTAAGTTTTTGCGGCCCCAAAGGTTTACTGGAAAAGGTACAGGAGCTAATGGATATCAACCGGATCCCGAAAGAAAACCTGCACTTCGAACTTTTCGAATTCCGTTAAACCCGGCGTAACAGGCCTGAGCATGCGCCCAGGAGCGGGTGCTCAGGTCGCAGATATTCAATTTACGACCTGTACGGGTCGGCCGCGATGGCCCCATAGCGGCCCAGCACAATTTGAGCAAGCTGGCGAACGAAGGTGCGCACGTTGACGTTGTATCCACTGCTTCAGGCAAGCACGCGTGATCAGAAAACCACCGAGCGCTGACAGACCGACGTCGCCACGATCTTCCCGTGCTTAAGCACCATCAACCGTGTGGGCAGGTCGAGAATTACATCACTAACCGAATGTGTATCCAGCAACACCAAGTCAGCAAAGGCACCCGGCTCCAATCCATAATCCTTTAGCCTCAGCGCTTTCGCCGGATGGGTGGTGAGCATCGACAACACCGTGGCCTGGTCATCCGCCCCGCCAAGGTGGCAGGCCGGTATCGCCAATTGCGCGATGTTGAGCAAATCACCGGTGCCAAACGGGGTAAACGCATTGCGGATATTGTTGGTGGCAAGGCACACATTCACGCCGCCGTCACGCAGTGCCCGCACCGGCGTCAGGGTGCGGCGTACGTTGTGGCCGTCGCCGCGCGCACCGAGGTGCAAGTCGGTGGCGGGCAGGCACATGACGCTGATGCCGGCCTCACGAATCAAGGCAATAATCTCCCGCTGTTTGGGCGGTGGCACTGCGCTGAGGCTAGTCAGGTGACCAACACACACACGCCCTTGATAGCCTTCCTCGATAGTCTTGCGCGCGAGGTATTCAATGGTCATGTGCTCGGCGTTGTCGGCGAAATCCTGATGGAAGTCGATGTCCTTGCCGTAGCGCTTGGCCAGGTTGAATACGTAGTCGATGTGTTCATGGGCCGAGTCATCGTTGTAAGGAATACCGCCCACTACATCTGCGCCTTTCTCCATGGCCTCAACCATCATTGCTTGCATGCCCGGTAGTTTCAGAATCCCTTCCTGCGGGAAAGCCACCACTTGGATGTCGATTACATCACGCAGCTTATCGCGCAACTCCAGTACCACATCAAAGCCAGTGAAGCCTTGTACCGGATCGAATTCAGCGTGGGCTCGGACGTGGGTGGTGCCGGCCTGCACCAATGCACGTAGTGCTTGAGTCGAACGCTCGAAAATGTCGTCGCGAGTCAAAGTGGGTTTAAGCTGGGCGGTAACCGCTATCGCCTCTTTCAATGTGCCGGAGCGATTGGCCTTGCGGTGCATGATATTGGCTTTTTCCAGGTGCAGGTGCCCTTCGACAAAACCCGGGATCAGCACCTTGCCGTGCCCCTGGATTTCCTGCTTAGCTTGCGCTGAAATTGTCGGCGCAACTTCAATAATTTTGCCGTTGTGCACCGCTACGTCCATCAGTGGTTTTGTATCGTCGATGCGTACATTGCGAAAGATTAAATCCATGACGTTAGCTCTCTATATTGTTGCCCTCAGGCGCATCGAAAAAAAACTATGGGCAGCTCAACCGTTGGAACAGCCGTTACCCATCACTCGGTATTCAAGAATGTGCTTCTGGCCCTTGGAGTCTTCATAGGTCATACGCACGGGTACCACGGCGCAGACGTTCGGGACTTCACTGATGGAAATGACGTGGTCGATGTCCAGATGCTGGGAATAGCTGTATTGCTCAATCGGTAGCGGCTCATCGGCCATCGCCGCAGCACAAAAAACGCCGAATATCATTACAAGTAACGCTTTCAAGTTCAGATGCCTTCTTCCAGACTTCTAAGATGAAGCCCGGCAGCTATGCAGCGCCGGGCCCATGGGGCGAGCGATCAGAACGGTTTGGTCGGCAAGTACTTGCCATCCAAGGTGATCACCGCGCGGGAGCCGCCATCTGGATCATCGACCTTCTTGACATCCAGTTTGAAGTTGATGGCGCTGATGATGCCGTCGCCAAATTTCTCGTGAACCAGAGCCTTGAGCGTGGTGCCGTATACCTGAATCATTTCGTAGAAGCGGTAAACGGTAGGGTCGGTGGGAATGCCGTTGCCGATGCTGCCGCGTAGCGGGATGCTCTGCAGCAGGAGCGCGGCATCTGCGTCGAGACCCAGGATTTCGGCAACCACGTGGGCAGCGTTGGCCGGCAGTGGGTGTTGGCCGAGCAAGGCGGCGGTGACAAAGGCTTCGTGCAGGCCGGTGCCTTCGGCAATCTGAGCGAACGACAGGTCTTTGCGGGCCTTGGCCAAAAGGATGACTTCGGTCAGGGCAAGGCGAGCGTTTTGACTATTTTGTGACTGGATCATGGTGATATCTCCGTGGGTAGAAATCAGGGTTAGTGCGCAGTAGCGCAAGCGATAGGGTTTTCGGCCAGCGGCACGAATTTTTTGGTGCGGCTATCGAAGGCCTGGATGCAGCCGCTTTCGATGTCGTAGACCCAGCCATGTAACGTCACGCGTTTTTCTTCCAGTGCGAGGCGTACCGAGGGATGTGTTTGAATATTGGCTAACTGCGCGATGACGTTTTCACGCACCATCGAGGCGACTCTGGCCTGCTGGTCAACATGATTACGGGCCTCGTTGACCACCCGACCGGAATCGGCGTAGCGCAACCAGCCGGCCACGGCGGGCATGTGATCCAGGCAATTACAAGTGGCGATGGCGGTCATGGCGCCGCAGTCGGAATGCCCGCAGATCACGATGTCGCTGACTTTCAAGGCTGCGACGGCGTACTCCACCGAAGCGGACACACCGCCCGGCTCAGGGCCGTAGGACGGCACGATGTTGCCCGCGTTGCGGATGACGAACAGGTCGCCCGGTTCACGCTGCGTGACCAGCTCCGGCACCAACCGGCTGTCAGAGCAAGAGATGAATAACGCCCGTGGGCTCTGCTGGTTGGCCAGGTCTTTGAACAGACCGGCGCGTTCAGGAAAGGCTTTGCGCTGAAATTTAAGGAAACCGTCGATGATGTCTTGCATGGTTGACTCCGTTGGCTCGCTTTGCGATGAGGCAAAGGTTACGGAGTGCGTGTAATAAGGTAAAAGTCTGATATATGATCAAGCACATTAGATAATCTTATAGGCACAACCATGCTTGCGCGCCATATTCAGTATTTTCTAGCGGTCGCGGAACATCAGGGCTTTACCAGTGCGGCGGCGGCACTGCATGTTTCGCAGCCGGCGCTGTCGCAGCAAGTACGCCAGCTGGAGGAAAGCCTCGGCGCGCAGTTGTTTGATCGCTCAGGGCGCAAAACACGCCTGACTGATGCTGGGGAGGTTTACCTGCGTTATGCATTGCGGGCGGCGCAGGAGCTGCGCGAAGGCAAGCGCGCGATCCATGATGTGGGCGATTTAAGTCGAGGAACGCTGCGTATAGCGGTGACGCCAACCTTCACGACCTACCTGATTGGGCCGTTGGTGGAAGCCTTTCACTGCCGCTACCCCAACATCACGCTGAACGTGCATGAACTCGCCCAGGAACTCATGGAGAGCCTACTGCTGAAAGACGAACTGGATGTGGGGATTGCGTTTGATGAGGGGCATGCGCCAGACATCGAGGCCTATCCCCTGCTGGTTGAAACGCTTGCCTTGGTCGTTGGTAGCCAACATCCGTTGGCCGGCGCGCGGGCTATCGATCTGGAGACGCTGAATGCGCAATCGCTGATTCTACTCAGCAACGCGTTCGCCACCCGCGAGCAGATCGACCGTTACTGTAACCAACACGGCATCCGCCCGCGGGTGGTGATGGAGGCCAATGTGATTGGTGCGTTGATTGAGGTGGTTCGCAGAACCACGCTGTCGACCTTGCTGCCGGCCGCCATAGCGCGAGAGCACCCAGAGTTGGTGTCTGTTGAGTTAGGGCCGCATCGGTTAGAACGCACAGCGGTACTGATGCAGCGCAAGAATGTCTATCAATCCGCGGCTGCGCGGGCGTTTATGGCGCTGGCCAAGGAAGTGGCTGGAGGTCTAACCAACAAGGCAAATGAATAGCAGGAATACGAAGGGCTTTTATCGCGCCCGCGACCGCTTCTAAGTTGGGAAGCGCCCTCGAAGCGACAATGTCGAAGGGGTTGCTATCCCTGAGCTCACGAAATTTAACGCTCACACCGCATCAAGTACGGCGAGGTTTCGATACTGCCCTTTGAAATACAACAATGGCTGCCTTGCAGCTGCTGTTTGCAGTTTTAACGCCTTGACTTCCCCAATCACGATCAAGTGATCACCTGCAGCGTGCTCGGCGTGAATTTCGCAATCCAGCCAGTGCAGACTGCCAACAATGACCGGATTACCCAGCGGTGATTCCTGCCAGTCGACGCCGTGCCATTTGTCCGTGCCTCGCCGAGCGAACTGATTGGAGATATTGACCTGCTCGCCCGACAGGATATTGACCGCGAATCGACCTGCCTGGCGAATTTTGGGGTAGCTGGCCGAGGTGGACATCACGCTGAATGACACCAATGGCGGATTCATCGACACGCTAAAGAACGATTGGCAGGTGAAGCCTATCGCCTCGCCATCAACGTGTGACGAGATGACTGTAATACCGGATGCGTAGTGCCCGAGCGCTTCGCGAAAGCTCAAAGGCTCGATGGCATTACTAGGGAGTGACATGACAGATCCTAAAAAGTACGGATAACGTGAAGAAAGGCTGGAAGCCGCCCAATATTCAACCTGGCTGTCTGCAGCCTTCTCCAATTGTGAAAGCGGCTCAGCGCCCGTTCAGAAGCTCTTGGCGAATGATCTCTGCGCCGGCACTCAAGGCGTTCAGCTTGCCGCTGGCGACTCGACGAGGCAGAGGCGCCATACCGCAGTTGGTGCATGGGTAGAGCTTGTCGGCGTCCACGAACTGAAGTGCTTTTCGCAGGGTATTGGCGACTTCTTCGGGCGTTTCGATGGCATGGTTGGCCACGTCAATGGCACCGACCATCACCTTCTTACCTCGAATGAGTTCGATCAGATCCATGGGAACATGGGAGTTGTGACACTCCAGCGAGACGATGTCGATGTTGGATTTTTGCAGCTTGGGAAAGGCTTCTTCATACTGCCGCCACTCCGAGCCCAGCGACTTCTTCCAGTCGGTATTTGCTTTGATGCCATAGCCGTAGCAGATATGCACAGCGGTTTCGCATTTAAGCCCTTCAATCGCTCTTTCCAGCGTGGCAACACCCCAGTCATTGACCTCATCGAAAAACACGTTAAATGCAGGCTCATCGAACTGAATGATGTCGACCCCGGCAGCCTCCAGCTCTTTGGCTTCCTGGTTGAGAACCTTGGCAAACTCCCAGGCCAGTTTTTCACGGCTCTTGTAATGCGCATCGTAAAGGGTATCGATCATCGTCATCGGCCCTGGTAGGGCCCACTTGATAGGCTGTCCGGTTTGCTGCCGCAAAAATTTGGCGTCTTCAACAAAGACCGGCTTTTTCCGAGCGACGGCACCCACCACAGTCGGCACGCTCGCATCGTAACGATCACGAATCCTTACCGTCTCACGTTTTTCGAAATCAACGCCGTCCAGGTGTTCGATAAAGGTCGTTACGAAATGCTGACGAGTCTGCTCACCGTCGCTGACGATATCGATTCCGGCCAGCTGTTGTTCATGCAGCGACAGGCGCAGTGCATCTTGCTTGCCCTCAACCAGCTCATCACCTTGTAATTTCCAAGGTGACCAAAGGGTCTCAGGTTGAGCAAGCCAGGACGACTTGGGCAAGCTGCCAGCGGTAGAAGTGGGCAACAGTTTCTTCATGAAGGATGACCTTAGCTTTCAATTAATCAATGAGCGCAGCTAACAGACCACTGCTCAAGTGCGGCTTGATAGGGCTTAATAAATTGTTCTTCCGCAAACTTTCCTTGCTCTGTAGCCAGCCGACTACGCTCCTCTCGGTCATACACGATCAGCGTCAACGAGTAGTCCTGGTTCTTCAAGCTCGGCTGATAGACTTTTCCAGCCGCCGAGTTAGCGTTATAGATCTCCGGCCGGTAGATCTTCTGGAAGGTATCCATCGTGCTGATGGTGCCAATCAGCTCTAGGTTGGAGTAGTCACCCAGCAGATCGCCTGAAAAATAAAAGGCCAGCGGCGCAGCGCTGTTCGGCGGCATGAAATAGCGAACCTTCAAACCCATCTTCTTGAAATACTCATCCGTCAACGAGTACGCGTCCTGCTGGTACTCAAAGCCCAACACAGGATGCTGATTCTCGGTTCGATGGTAAGTTCTGGCGCTCGAAACGCTCAGGCAGATAACAGCCGGTTTGTTAAAGTGCGCCTTGTAGGCACTTGAATTGACAAAGCACTTGAATAGCTTCCCGTGCAAATCGCCAAAGTCGTCTGGCGTGCTGAACCCGGCCTGGTTCTTGTTGTGCTCCATCAACCGCACACTGAAATCATAGTCTCGTACGTAGGAAGAGAAATTATTACCAACGATGCCGTTGATACGCTCCCCGGTTTTTCGATCAACAACCGTTGTCTTCAACACTTCGATCAGAGGGATAGCATGGCCTCGGCTTTGCGCATCGATTTTCATTTCAGCGGAAATGATGTCCAGCTCGACCGTGTAACGATCACCTTTGGGGTTGTCCCAGTGCGCCAGAGCATTGAAGCGGTTGTCTATCATCTTCAGCGTATTGCGCAGATTATTTTCACGGCTCGCCCCTCTGGCCAAATTGGCAAAGTTAGTCGTGATTCGGGTACTGTCCGAGGGAGCGTAGTTCTCATCAAAGCAGATGCTCTTGATAGAGAAGGTGAATTCCTTGTTCATCGTGTGCGCCACCCTATTCTTCGTGCCAGATCTGAATGAGCCGGTTGCATTTCAGATGTGGCCAACGTTCTGTTTTCTCCCGTGGCAGCCTTTAGGTTACCTATCGTGAAGAGCAGCCCGTATTTTATGGGGTGTACCTGCATGAACAAAAACGAATTGATTTCAACGGAACATTAGACGCGTTCATGATCGAAGGAAGGATCAGCGCCAAGGGCTATCGCCAGAAAGGCTTCCACTATGCAGCTCACAGCCTCAGGGTTGATTCAGCTAATGCCACAGCAATGATTGCCGCAGCAGCAGCGCAAAAAACGTTTATTACTTGAGCTTTTTATCGGGCAGTGGCGCCGTATGAATCTCGTCAAACATAGCGGTTGCTACTGAAGCCGCATAAACAATGTATTTCACATCGCTCGCTTCACTCTTGACTTCATAAATCTCACACAGAAGGCTTCTTTTGTCCTTCGGCAACGCTACGGGCGACCAGGACGAAGGGCTCTTGAAATTATACTCAGGGCCTTTATACGTTAAAGACCTTATGCCCACAACCATACGCTTATATTGTTGCCTGTCAGATCTTTTGGAGTTTTCGTAGCTACCTCTAAATGATTCTAGAGAGCCAGACACAACATCCACGCACGCCTTGTCTAATGCAGTCTCATAATCAGCAGCCGCATAGGTTCCAACGGCCCCATGATTAGCATAAAACTTTGCACGCGACGACACGTTCTCTTCTGGATATTTTCGGTCGTACTTATCACCCTCGAAGTAATATTCGATGTACCCGCGGGAAAGATCTACCCGCTCATATCTATTTCGCTTTTCTACCACTTCATTGAAAGCATACCAGCGCTGCTCAATTAGCGTATGCTCGACTTCCAATGCGTTCGCGGAAACCTTCAAGGAAAGCGCAGAACCAAACAAGACAGCTGCAATCAAAATACTTTTCATGAATCAATCCAACGCATGTTTTTTAATTTAACTTTATTACAATCAGTACACAATAACGTTATAACTTAATCTCATATTACAACTGCAGACCCGCCAACCCCTCCAACTCCACATATTCAATGCGGTGCCGTCCATTGTTTTTAGCGGCATAAAGCTGCTGGTCTACGGCTTTGATGAAGTCTGTAGGCTTTTCCCGCTCTCCTGGCACGACCGAGCCCGCGCCTATGCTGACAGTGACGCGGTGGCCATGTGGAGATAGCGCATGCACGATGGACTGCTTCTGAATCAACCGCTGGCAGCGGTCAGCCACTTTACGCGCCACCTCGGCATCGGCTTCGGGCAGCAGCACGATAAACTCTTCGCCGCCAAAGCGAGCCACTAAATCGCGAGGGCCGTCCAATGCCAAACTCAGCGTCTGGGCAATCGCTATCAAACATTTGTCGCCTTGAATATGCCCGTACAAATCGTTGTACTGCTTGAAAAAATCGACGTCCAACAACAGCAGAGACAGTGGTTGGCGCTCGCGACGCGCACGCTCCCACTCCAATTCGAAACAGCTATCGAAGCGGCGGCGGTTGGCAATGTTGGTCAACCCGTCCTTGAACGAAAGTACCTCTAGCTCTTTCTGCAAGCTCAGCAATTGGTCCTCGGTCTTCTTGCGTTCGCTGATGTCGAACATAAAACCGATCAGTGCTTCGACCTCGCCCCTGTCATTGCGTACCACGTGCACAACGTCGCGAATCCACACATAGCCATTGTCCTTGGTCAGCGCTCGGTAGTCTGCCTCATGGTCAATACCAGCCTGGGATTGTGTCACGCAGAAATTCACCACATATTCGCGATCTTCTGGATGCATGCGCATAGCCCAGTCTTCCACGCTCACCCAACTTTCAGGACTCCAGCCCAGCAACGTTTCGATCTGAGGGCCGATATAAGCGAATTTCATCGAGGCCCAATCAATCTTCCACGGAATCGCCTTGGTCGACTCCAGCAAGGCTCTGTACACCTCACTGTCATTGATAAACTCGCTCACATCGGACATACACAATAGCCCTCAGGTCCCTATCAGTAATCCACTTTAGTCCCGAGCAGTCAGCCGTGCAGACCTACCGAGCGACTGTCGCTGGCCATTAGCGCCCCTCCACGATAGGTCGCTATGAGTCGGACGCGGCCAAAAGTGAGCGTTCAAACATGAATTGCTTCTACCCTGTTTCGCCCCGACGACTTGCCTTTGTAAAGCGCGTGATCGGCCCGTGCAATGGTATTGCTCAGCGCCTCGTCTGCACGGTATTGGGTGATGCCGATAGACAGTGTCACCTGGATTTTCTTGCCGTGGCTGTCAATCTCCAGCACCTGGATTGCCTTGCGCAGGCGCTCAGCGCTTTCCGCCGCCTGCTCAAGATCAGTGTCCGGCAGCACCCCAAGAAACTCTTCACCGCCCCAGCGACCAATAAAGTCCTGTTCGCGCATTGCGCTTTGCAAGTGTTGGCTTACAGCGATGAGTACTCGATCACCGATATCGTGTCCGTGCTCATCATTGATCTGTTTGAAGTGATCAATATCCAACAACATCAAGGTGAGGTCTGTGGGGTGCCTATGGTGGCGTGCCAGCACCTTCTCGGTCAGGGCAATGATCTGCCGGCGATTGAGCAAGCCGGTCAACGAGTCTGTCGTTGCCATCCGCGACAGTTTTGTGTGCGCGCGATTTACCGTGATCACATAGAACAACGCAAGATAGCTGAACATGAAGAACACCACGGTCAGGTTGAAAATATTCACACCCAACAAGGCGTTCGAGGGGATGGGTTGCAACGGTTGCACATACCACATGAGTACATGCAGTCCCGCGTAGTAGACCCACAAACATCCAGCGAGGATCCATGCGATGCGGGCGCGCGTGCTGACGAACAGCGCTGGAATGAACATCAGCAAATAATAGTGAAAGCCACTTTCCCAACCAATCAGCACCGTGCCCAGGCCTGCATGCACAAGCACTTCGGTTTGAATCAACACGAAGCCAAGCCGATTGCGCCGCTGGGTAAGCGCACGATAGGCGCTCACATACATGGCCACGCTGATCACGTTTATCCAGGCCAGAATGGGGGAGTCAAGCGTAAGAAAAATAAAGAAAAAGGCGACATCAACGCTCCCCGCCAATAAGCAGCAACGCATTGAAAGTTGCCAAAACCCGGGACGAGCGTCGACTTTGTAAGGGCTATGTGAATGCATTGCTTGCATGTCTTTTGCTTCCTTGCGGCCCGCTTATGAGTTCCACTCTTCAGGTGTTTACTAATCGCTGGCAGTCCAGGCGTACAAAAAGACTGACACCAAGCTTGCGCTCTACACGGTACGAGACGCCGCCCCCATTGTCTACTGGCTAAAGGCCGTTATGAGCCCGCTCGAGCCATTCATTTCGTGTGATTTCCCATATTTCTACCTGCATGGGCCCAGAGACAAAATGACCCTCTCGCCCCCCTACCATACGCATTCCCTCGTGCTCCGATACTTTTCGTGATGCGATGTTGTCGACGGCCTTGGGCACCTGCATAAGCGGACGCGACAGTGTTTCGAACCAGTAAGCGTTAATGATCTTGCACGCCTCCCGCATGTAGCCATTGCCCCACCACTGTGGTGCAAGCCAGAAGCCTCTGTTGTTCCCAGACTGTTCGTACAGACTGATACTTCCAATGCAACGCCCGGGTTGGCTTTTGGTTCGGATCATCCAATGCCACTCGCGGCCCGCAGCCATCGCTGGCAGGGCAACATCACGCACATACACGAGCGCTCCGTTATCCGGATACGGCCAAGGCACACGACTATCGAGATAACGAACAACCTCCCATTGCGCAAACAGCTCCTGTATTTCAGCTGCATCGTCTAGTTGCAAGGGCGTGAGAATCAGGCGATCGGTGAGCAACGTTGGAAGGCAATCCATAGCATTCATTCCTGTGCAGGTGGCGTAAAGGTTTTGTGGCCTGCCGGTTCGGCTTCAAATGCCAGCGAGGCCTGGAGCTGCCCCCTTGAAGTCATTGAATATCCATCACCATCTCATGCCACGACATACCGCCGTGATCGGACGCCGAAGGCTGTACATACCGGTATCCCATACGCGCGTAAAGCGCCACGTGACGCTCCTTGCACATCAAATGGATGGATCGTTTGCCTTTGGCCCGCATGCTTTGAATAAAGGTGCGCATCATTAATGAGGCGTAGCCTTTACCTTGGTGAGCCGGGTCTATCACAACCGACATGATAACCACGTTGGGTGCCTCGCTATCGTGCCCAATCAACTCCTTGAAGGCTTCGTCGGACATCACGACCTTGTGAGCGCAACCACAGTTGATGAAACCAATGACCTGGCCGCCAAGCTCCATGATCTGGAAGCCTTGGGAATATTGCTCGATTCGAATGGCGATTTTTTCCCTGGTCGCCGCCTCATCGCCTTCGTAGGCCTCGGTCTCGATCTGGAAGCAGCGATCGGTATCTTGTGCAGTCGCATTTCGGAAGATGGGCGTTGTCATGGCGGTCTCGATTGAAATACGAACAACATAATAGAAATAACTCGCTTCAGTCCCGTTTTCTTTCGGGGTACAGCGTTACAGTTTGGCCATGCGGCCCAGTTCTTACGCGCCTCATGCCTGTTATACACTGCACAGGGGTGCGCGGTTGTCCATCCACCTCTGGCTATTACATCCGGTTATTAACCCTTGCGAGGGAAAATGCCATGAGTGATACAAAGTCTCCTGTCAGCCTGAATGAAGACGTTTGTGTTCATATTTTTACTGCCTCCGCCGCGATGGTGGGCGTCTGCATTACGGTTATCGGGATTTTTCAAGTGGTCAGCACATTGAGAAGTGAGGACTCTCTGGGCGATGACTTTCTTGCGATTAATGCCATTTTGTACTTGATCACAACACTGTTGTCGTACTGGGCCTTACGCACGCGAAAGTTGAACCGAAATCACATGCTGGAAAAATTGATCGACGGCCTGTTTCTTACGGCCCTGACCTGCACCACGGGAATTGCGGGCTTTATCACGTGGGCCATCACGATGAAGTAAACCTAAATTGCACCATCGTCCGCCACGGAGGGCGTAGCGGCCGTACCTGCCAACAGGCCACCATCGATATTGAACTCGCTGCCGGTGATGTACGTCGCTTCATCTGAGGCGAGCAAGACTGCCGGTTTGATGCACGCGCCGCGCGCAGCAGCCTAGCCCCGAGATGTCGACTCGACAACGCACCCTGTCTGAAGATGGCGAAGCGCAGATACACCACTACACTTGCCGCTGATCAATGAACCACCGCTTGACGCTTTTACAATGCCTGCACCACATAGACCCGATATCCAACTCAGGAATAACCCGCTGGCAACAGCAGTTGCGAAGGAGTGGAACGCATTATTGCCACGCGACCTACCCAATGGCACTAAAACGGGAATAGATATTATGAGTGGCTATAACGCAGTGTTAGCAAGAAACACCGATAATGCCCCGAAAAGTATTGGCCCTTATTCACAAACCACCGCGTTTTCTCATTACAACAATCTTTCAGCTCAGTTACCGATCGATCCAGCCAGCGGCAACCTGGTCACCGGCGGTGTACAGGTGCAGGCAGAGCAATGGGCGGCCTCAAGGAGCAAGTGCAACACCTGATGTAAGGTGTTGTCATGTCTACCCAATACAGTCACCTGAGTACCGAGGAGCGCGTCACCATCATGGTGATGCTATTTCAACGGCAGACGCTACGAA
>NZ_JACOPV010000020.1 GCF_016881005.1 Pseudomonas arcuscaelestis
GTGCAGATCTACAACACAGAGCGGCCCCATATGGCCCTGAAAAACAAAACGCCCGATGCGGTGCATCGGGCGTTTTGAGGCCTGGTGGCCTACCTGAAAAGGTGTAAACCTACTTCAGGACTAGACACAGGCTTCGGCAGGTAGTGCCAGGCGTTGCCCCATGCTCACACTTGAGCCTGCGCCGAGTTCTTCAGCCCATTTAACCTGCTCTGGGCCAAACAGGACCACAGCAGTCGAACCCAGCTTGAAGCGACCCAGTTCCGCGCCTTTTTCCAAATGAATCGGGGCGCGGCTGGCTTCGTCGTAACGGAAGGTCTTGAGCTCACGTTTGGGGGGCGTCACCAGGCCGGCCCAGACAGTTTCAATCGAGGCCACGATCATCGCTCCGACCAGCACCACAGCCATCGGGCCGCGTTCGGTATCGAACAGGCACACGACGCGTTCGTTGCGGGCAAACAGCTCCGGAACGTTTTCAGCGGTGGTCTGGTTGACCGAGAACAGACGACCCGGCACATAGATCATTTCGCGCAGGGTACCGGCCAGTGGCATATGCACACGGTGGTAGTCCTTTGGCGACAGGTAGATAGTGGCGAACTCACCGCCCATGAACGGTGCCGCGTTGGCCGGATCACCGCCGAGCAGCTCGAGTGCGCTGAAACTGTGGCCTTTGGCCTGGAAGATGCGACCGTGCTCAATAGGCCCGAGCTGGCTGACTGCGCCATCGGCTGGGCAGAGAATTGCGCCTGGGGTTTCGTCGAGTGGACGAGCGCCAGGTTTCAGCGCACGGGTGAAGAAGGCGTTGAAGTGCTCGTAGGCGCTGAGGTCTTCGACCAGGGCCTGGGACATATCCACCTGGTAGCGTTTGGCGAACCAGTTGGTGAAGGTGTTCTTGAACCAGCGCACGCGGCATTCGGCAATGCAACCAGCCAGGCGCGACAGTAAGTGGTGGGGCAGCAGGTACTGACTGATGATGAACAAGCGGGATTTCATTAGGTTTCCTTAAACTTCTACAGGGGTATCGGGGTGGTTGCCCCATTCGCCCCAGGATCCGGCATAGGCTTTGACCCGAGGGTAGCCCAGATGCTTGGCTACCAGGTAGGTAAAGCCGGAGCGGTGATGAGTCTGGCAGTGGGTAACCACTTCCTTGTCTTTACTGATGCCCAGTTGCTCGAGAATCTCGGGCATGTCCTTGCGGATGCGCAAGGCATCGTTCATGTCCATGCCGGCAGTCCACTCGAAGTTGACGGCGCCGGGAATGTGCCCGCCTTTGGCAGCTAGCACTTTCTCGCCACGGTATTCGGCGGCGCTGCGTGCATCCCAGATCGCCAGGTCGGCGGCACCGATGCGGCTTTGCAGGTATTCACGGGTGGCAGTGGGTTCTTCGTGCAGCGTCAGGCTGACGGTAGCGCCAGCATGGGCCGGTACTTCAGTGCTCAAGGTGCTCGCAGGCCACGCTTGAGCACCGCCGTTGAGGTAGTGATAGCGCTTGTGGCCGATGACATCGAGCAGCCAGATAAAGCGTCCAGCCCAGCCACCGCCTTCGTCGTCATACACCACATAGACCGCATTGGCGTTATGGCCGAGTTCGGAAAACAGCTTTTCCAGATCGGCTTTGGCCGGTAACAGCCCCGGTGCAGGGGGCTGGCCCAGTTGGGTGCGCTTTGGGTCGACAAAGCGAGCGCCTGGAATATGCCCGCTGTTGTAGCGGTTGATGCTGGTCAGATCTACCAGGATCAACTCTGGTACATCAAGCCGGGCTTGCAGGTCAGCCGGCTCGATTACCAGGGGCAAGCCAGAAAAGTCAGTCATCCAGAGTCTCCAGGGCGGATCAGAGGGGGCGATTGTAACGCATGGGTCAGGCGCTGCGGTTGCTGAAGGCAGTCAGGGCTCGTTCGATACATTGCGCAGTTTTGCCAAAGGCTTGCACGCTGACATCGGCCATCGGTTTTCCACCCTGGTCGGCAATCAGCAGCATGACTACCCGGCCATTGCTCGACAGGGAGCGCAGCAGCACGTGTTCGCTACGGAACAACGTACGCAGGCGAGGCGGCAACAGGGCAGAAAACTGCACATTATTTTCCGGCGTCAGGCGTAACTGCGCGGATGAGCTCATCAGGCGCTGAAGCAACTTGCTCTGTTCGATCGACACAACCAGGCTGGCGGCTTGTATCGCAATCCCGGCTGTTTGATGGGCGCGTAACTGAGTAGCCGTCTTGTCGGTCATCAACAGCATCACCCGTTGCATGCCACAGGCTACCAGGGCATCACGGGCCACGGTGGTCAGGTGTATGGCATTGCTGAACGGGCTAGGCTCGACGAGTAACTCGGCGCACAGTTTGCGCCAGGTACCCAGGGCCTGGGCCGAGGGTGGCGGCGGAGCGATCTGGCCGGGGTGCAGACGGCGCTGATTCCAGGGCCAGAGCAAGGCCTCGGCTGGGTGGAACAGGCCATGGCAGGCATGGTGACGGGCGCTGGTGGCTGCCTGTTGGTGCACCAGTTGTTGTACCTCGTCCAGTGATGTCTGCAAGTACAGGCTGGTAAGCAACTGCCAGCGTCGGACGTGAGGGTTGGTCCAACCCACTTGCGCAGCCAGCGCCAACCCATTGGCCAGCAGCACAGTGTTAGCGGGTTGGTTGAACCAGCGCCGCACGTTCGGACGCTCGTCCAGGCGTCGCTGCTGGCGCAGACTGTTTTGGTCGCGGGCAATGTGCAGGGCCTGAGCCAGCAAGCGGCGCTCATCTTGCAGCAACTGATAGCCGCGGGTGACCCAGTCTGGAAGTCGCCAATGTTCGGCCAGTGCCTTGCACAGGCTCAGCACGCGGACGCCAAACAACTCCATTTCGACCTTTTGTGCCGATTCACCCTTGTGCACGACGCGCAATTCCCAGTCTTCGAGAAGCGTGGGGAAGGTCAGTGCCAATGGCCATAGGGGCGAAAGAAACAACAGGCTGCCCCAGTGGATTTCCTGCCAGAGGCGGGCCAGGCGGCTGGCAAACAGGCCATTGGCCTGCTGGCTGGCGTGTTGGCTGACCATCTGCAACTGGCGCAAGGTCGGCGCAATCTCGCTTTCAGCGAGGACTGGCAGGCGCTCGAGCAGCTCTGCTGTGCGCGTCAGGCCCAGGCGATTCAGGGCGATTTCCAGGCTCTCGGCAGGCTCACCGATGCTTGTATTGGTATGATGATTGGCCTCGCGCATGACCCCAAGCACCAAGGCAGGGCTATCTTGCATCAACTCGGCGATATCGCGTAGAGAGCGACGGCTATCGGCGATTGCGGCTTTGACCCGCTCATAGCTGGTGTTGGGAATGGGCAGTCGAACGCTATCTAGTAGCTTGACCCAGGCAGCGATTGTTTTCGGTGTTTGATCTGGCACGTTGGCTTCAATAGGCATGCTGGAAGGGGCCGAACTGGCTTTTCGCCTTGACTGACTATAGTCTGGCGCAGATCTGCCGATAAGTAGAAGAAGAGTTTTTTTAACCTCCGTCCACGACCCCGACCACGACAGTAAGTGCTTTCAATCTATGGCTAAAATTATCGGCATCATCGTCGTATTCGCGAGTGTGCTCGGCGGATATGTTCTGTCTCATGGCAAAATTGCGGCGCTGATTCAGCCTTTCGAGGTTTTGATCATCGGTGGCGCAGCCTTTGGTGCGTTCCTGCAGGCGAACCCCGGTTACATGACCATGCATGTAATCAAAAAGTCGCTGAAAATGTTCGGCACACGCTTTACCCACACGTTTTATGTCGAGGTGCTCGGGCTGGTCTACGAGATCCTCAACAAAAGTCGGCGCGAAGGGATGATGGCGATCGAAGCCGATATCGAAGATGCCGCCTCCAGCCCGATCTTTGCCAAATACCCGGCGGTGCTGGGCGATGAGCGTATGACCGCTTTCATCTGCGACTACCTGCGCATCATGTCCACCGGCAATATGGCTCCCCATGAGCTCGAAGGCTTGTTCGACATGGAACTGCTGAGCATGAAGGAAGAGCTTGAGCACCCGTCCCATGCCGTTACCGGAATCGCCGATGGCATGCCAGGCTTCGGTATCGTAGCTGCCGTATTGGGTATTGTGGTGACCATGGCCTCCCTGGGTGATGGCGATCAGCAGGCCATCGGCCTGCACGTGGGTGCGGCGCTGGTAGGTACCTTTTTCGGTATTCTCGCGGCCTACGGTTTCTTCGGCCCGCTGGCCACTGCGCTGCGCCAGGACGCCCGTGAAGAACTCAACGTCTATGAAGCCATCAAGGCTTCGCTGGTGGCTTCGGCGTCCGGCATGCCGCCGTCTCTGGCAGTGGAATTCGGGCGCAAGGTGCTGTTTCCGGCCCATCGTCCAAGTTTCGCCGAGCTGGAACAAGCAGTTCGCGGACGCTAGGTCATGGAGAACAATCAGCCCATTATCGTCAAGCGTGTAAAGCGCTTCGGCGACGGCCACCACGGTGGTGCCTGGAAGATCGCCTTCGCCGACTTTGCTACGGCGATGATGGCGCTCTTCCTGGTGCTCTGGTTGATGTCCACTGCCACGCCGGAACAGAAAATCGCCATTGCCGGGTACTTCAAAGACCCCATCGGTTTTTCTGAAAGCGGTACGCCCTACATTATTGACCTGGGCGGTTCGCCCGAGCTTGCTCCGGAAAAGACCATCAACCCTGAAGTCAAATCCGAACCGACGCCGGACACCAGTATTCAGCTGGATCAGGACAAGGTCGAGAGTATGGCCGAGCAGGTTGAGCGTGAACGCCTCGAACTGCTTTTGCAGGAGCTGCAGAACAAGGTCGACGAGAACCCGGAGCTGCAGAAGTTCAAGGACCAGATTCTGTTCGAAATTACCCAGGATGGCCTGCGTATCCAGATCATGGATGCTGAAAACAGACCGATGTTCGACCTCGGTAGTGCCCGCTTGCAGCCGTATTTCGAAGACATCCTCCTGGCGATGGCCGACACCATCAAGGCTGTACCGAACAAGATCAGTATCAGTGGCCATACTGATGCCAAGCCGTATGCCGGCACTGGAGACTTCGGCAACTGGGAGCTGTCGGCCAACCGTGCCAACGCAGCGCGTCGTGCACTGGTTGCGGGAGGTTATCCGGACACTCAGGTTGCCCGCGTGGTTGGTTATGCCTCGTCTTCGTTGTTTGATCGAGCCAACCCGCTCAATCCGGTCAATCGGCGTATCGATATTATCGTGCTGACCAAAAAGGCCCAGCGCACCCTCGAGGGCGAGCAACCGCAGCCCGCTGCGCCAGAGGGTGCTACGCCCAGTGGCGACGCCCCGGCACCCAATCCGGCCTCGCCAGCCCCTGCGCCTGCTGCCGAGCCCATGCAGCCCCGTGAATTGCGTCAGAAGCTGAACATCTTCGAAGATGGCGTATTGAAGATGGACGAGAGCAAGGAGTAATTCCAGGCTCTGCCTGCAACGCCCGTCAACAGCGATGTTCACGGGCGTTGTGCTTTCTGGCGAAGGTCAAAAGCCACGGCGGATCTTGGCCTTGAGATCGGCGTGGAAGAAGCCGGCATTCAGTCGATTGGTGGCCTCGGCGTTAGAACCTTCAGTACAAATGGAGCGATGGAACGTTTGCTCGTCGTGGTAGGCGAGCACGAACAGATCAATGTGCTCGCGCCGGCTCATGATTGGCCACTTCTCCAGGAATCCAGGCAGCACGCAGTGCGCGCATTGGTACAGGGCTATTCGCCGATTGCCGAGCGTGGCAGCGCCTAGCTGGAAAGGTACCCACCAACAGTCGGTGGTTTCTGGGGAGAGGACGCTGATCAGGTGAGTACAGCCACTGATGTTGCTGCAGACCTGACCGCTGACGTCATCGGCAGTCATGCCGGTTTCGCCGTCGTAGAGATCTAGTTGAGTGGCAATGCCTTCAAGCTTCAAGCGTTCATTGATGATGAAGGCATCAAGGCGTTCCTGGTGGCGATAGCTGATAACGACAGGCATCAGTGTTGCCCTCCTGGTACGCAGGTGGTGTGGGCGGTGGTAGTGAAGGTTGGAATTATCATTGTCGTTTCCTCTCAAGCTCAAAGCATGGAGTTGGGTCACCCGGTGAAAGCGAACCTGAAAGCTGACAATCAATGAAAGATTTTGCCGCGACAAGGTATGACCAACGATAAAGAATGGCCCTACGTTGTTTGGTAAATTTTCCTGCAGGTGAGTCCTACATTGGATGCGGCGAGGCTCCTTGCGAGCCTCACCGGTTCATTCAATAGCTGTCTTGCGGCAAGCTGGCGATGATCGAACGGTAGCTGTTCATCCGCTGCTGCTGCACACGGCCGTCGTCCAGTGCTTTGAGCAACGCGCAGCCCGGTTCACGATCATGTTTGCAGTCGCGAAAACGGCAGGTGCCGAGCAGGTCATTGAACTCGATGAAGCCCGCTTCGACATCGGCGCGGCTGACATGGCCCAGGCCAAACTCGCGAATACCCGGCGAGTCGATCAACTCGCCACCACCCGGGAAGTGGTACAACCGTGCGGTAGTGGTGGTGTGCGTGCCTTGCCCGGACCACTCCGACAGGTCGCCAACCCGGGTCTGCACTTCAGGCAGCAAGCTGTTGACCAGCGAAGACTTGCCAACCCCGGACTGCCCGACAAAGACGCTGATATGGCCATCCAGGCGAGCCTGCAATTGCTGCATTCCATCGCCATGATGGGCCGATACTTCCAGTAGCGGGTAGCCCAACTGCCTGTATACCGCAAGTAAAGCGTTGAGCGCTGGGGCGTTCTGCTCGTCAATCAGGTCGGCTTTGTTCAGCAACAGCAGAGGGTGAATGCCGGCATGCTCGGCGGCGACCAGGTAGCGGTCGATCAAATTGGCGTGCGGCTCCGGCGCTGGGGCGAAGACAATCACGATCAGGTCGACGTTGGCTGCCACAGGTTTGAGCTGGCCGCGACTGTCTGGGCGACACAGCTCGGTATTGCGTGGCATTTGCGCGACGATTACGCCGATGCCCTGGTTGCCTGCCCGCCATACAACCCGGTCACCGGTAACCAGTGCTGGCAGATTGGCGCGCAAGTGGCAGCGGAATACCTGGCCAGCGCTTTCGCCGTCGTGTGCCTCGACCTCGACCTGCACGCCAAAGTGAGCGATCACCAGACCGAGTTGTTCCGGGCCCAGGTCGCCGCCTTCGAGCTCCTGCAGGGTCAGTTGTTCGCGTTTGGCGGCGCGGGCAGCGCGTTCACCCTGGATTTTTTCGATCCGCCAGTTCTGGCGGCGATTGAGCTGGCGTTTGGCCATGAAGGTTCCGTGTTCGGCAAGCATTATTAAACGGCGTGGAGTTTAGCACGCTCCACTAGGCTAAACTGCGCACCTACCGAGGAGCAGAATCATGCAGAATCCACAGAACCTGATCTGGATCGACCTGGAAATGACCGGTCTGGACCCAGACCACGATGTCATTATTGAAATGGCTACCATCGTAACCGACAGCGAGCTCAACACGTTGGCCGAAGGTCCGGTGATTGCCATTCATCACAGTGACGAGGTACTGGCGCGCATGGACGAGTGGAACACTCGCACCCACGGCGGCTCCGGCCTGACTCAGCGAGTCAAGGACAGCAAGGTCAGCATGGCCGAGGCTGAGGCCCAGACCATCGCCTTCCTCGAGCACTGGGTGCCCAAGGGCAAGTCGCCGATCTGTGGCAACAGCATCTGCCAGGATCGCCGCTTCCTCTACCGTCACATGCGTGGCCTGGAAAACTACTTCCACTATCGCAATCTCGACGTATCTACACTTAAGGAGCTGGCCGCACGCTGGGCCCCGCAAGTGCGCGACAGTTTCAAAAAAGGTGGTACCCACCTGGCGCTGGACGACATTCGTGAATCAATCAACGAACTTCGTCACTACCGCGAGCATTTCATCAAGTTCTGATCGCGTTGCCGCACGGTTGTACAGACAATCCGTGCGGCGCCCCCTGTTGGTGCCTGAGGCAACTGGTTAGACTGCGCGCCCCATTGCACGGATCTGCGCCATGTTGTTGATGCTCTACCTCATTGCAATCACTGCTGAAGCCATGACTGGCGCGCTGTCTGCCGGACGACGCGGCATGGACTGGTTTGGTGTGGTGCTGATCGCCTGCGTTACCGCGTTGGGTGGTGGCTCGGTGCGCGATGTGTTGTTGGGGCACTACCCGCTGACCTGGGTCAAACATCCGGAATACCTGGTGTTGACCAGTTTCGCTGCACTGATGACCATCTTTATCGCGCCGCTGATGCGCCATTTGCGTTCATTGTTTCTGGTGCTCGATGCCTTGGGCCTGGTCGCCTTCACCCTGATTGGTTGCATGACGGCATTGGAGATGGGGCAGGGCATGCTGGTTGCATCGATCAGCGGCGTGATCACCGGTGTGTTCGGCGGGATCCTGCGAGATATTTTCTGTAACGATATTCCGCTGATCTTCCGGCGCGAACTGTATGCGAGTGTTTCTTTCGCCGCGGCCTGGTTTTACCTGGGGTGCGTGCATTTCAACATGCCTGGCGAGCAAGCCATTCTGCTGACCTTGTTCGGTGGTCTGTTGCTGCGTTTGTTGGCGATTCGCTTTCACTGGGAAATGCCCAAGTTCCACTACAACGATGAACACTGAAGTCATCAACTCAAGCTACAGCTTCAGCTGTTGGGGGCGGCTTTATTAGTGTGTTGATTCAGGGCCCACTCGACGTGTTCGCGTACCAGTTCCGAAGGGTAGTGCTGGCGTGCCTTCAGCGCCTCCAGCACCTGGATGGTCGACGGGGCGTTACCAAGGCCTACGGCCAGGTTGCGTAGCCAGCGCTCATACCCGGCGCGGCGCAGTGGCGAGCCTTCGGTGCTATCGAGGAAGGTTTTTTCGTCCCACATGAACAGCTCGGCCAGGTCGGCGCTGTCGAGGTTGTGCCGGGGCTTGAAGTCGGTCTCGCCGGTGGGGCGGGCAAAGCGGTTCCATGGGCAGACAATCTGGCAGTCGTCGCAACCGAACACGCGGTTGCCTATCAGCGCGCGCAACTCCTCGGGGATGGCGTTTTTCAGCTCGATGGTCAGGTACGAGATGCAACGCCTGGCGTCGAGTAGGTAAGGGCCGACGAAGGCGTTGGTGGGGCAGATGTCCAGGCACGCACTGCAGCGCCCGCAGTGTTCACTGGCTTGCGGGGGATCTACCGGCAGCGGCAGATCGACAAACAGTTCGCTAAGAAAGAAGTAGCTACCCGCCTTGCGGTTGAGCAGCAGAGTGTTCTTGCCGATCCAGCCCAGGCCCGCTTGCTCGGCAATGGCTTTTTCCAGCACGGGGGCGCTGTCGACGAAGGCACGAAAGCCGAACGGGCCGATTTCTTTCTGGATACGCTCGGCCAGGTGCTGGACACGCTTGCGGATCAGCTTGTGGTAGTCGCGACCTAGGGCATAGCGAGAGATGTAGGCTTTTTCCGGATTGGCCAGTTGCTGGGCCATGCGCGTGTCACCGGGCAGGTAATCCATGCGCAGCGAAACCACGCGCAGGGTGCCCGGGACCAAATGATCGGGATGCGCGCGTTTGCTGCCGTGAGCACCCATGTAGTCCATTTCACCGTGATAGCCTGCTTCCAGCCAGCGTTCCAGGTGTTGTTCATGCTCAGCCAGATCCACCCCGGCGATGCCGACATGGGCAAAGCCGAGTTCTTTGCCCCAATCCTTGATTGATTGGGCCAGCGCTGGAAGATCGGGGATGACAGAAGACATGGGAAATAAGGCAAGGCAGACTCAGGTGCGTATAATTCTGCCAGACATCGGAGCCTTTGACCCATGCCTCAGACCAAACATCCTGCAAACCAGCCCCTGATCCTCACCCGTGTGGTTCTCGCACCACTGGCGCCACGCCAGCTTGCTGCGCAAAAAGGTGACTTCGGTCATGTGCTGGTCGTTGGCGGTGATCGCGGTACCGGAGGGGCTGTGCTGCTCAGTGCCGAGGCTGCATTGCGCTGTGGTGCCGGGCTGGTTTCCCTGGCGACGCGCAGCGAACAGGTGCCGGCAGCGCTGGCGCGGCTCCCAGAGGTGATGTGCCTGGGGGTGCATTCGGCCAATCAGTTGATGGGAATAATTGAGCGCGCTTCGGTGTTGGTGGTCGGGCCTGGGCTCGGTCAGGCAGCCTGGGGTCGTAGTTTACTATCAGCGGTGAACAGCGCCGGCAGCCCCCAGGTGTGGGACGCCGATGCCTTGAACTTGCTTGCCAGAGCACCACTGGCGTTGGCGTCGGGCTCGATTATTACTCCGCATCCCGGAGAGGCGGCGCGGCTCCTGGGGATTTCCACTGAGGCCGTGCAGGCAGATCGCCCAGGTGCGGCGCGCAAACTGGCGCGCAAATATGCGGTCGTATGTGTGCTCAAGGGCGCAGGCACCCTGATAGCCGACCCTGCAGGTCAGCTTGCCCTGTGCGACCGCGGGCATCCAGCGATGGCCGGAGCGGGGCTGGGGGATGTGCTAAGCGGTGTACTTGGCGCACTTTTGGCTCAGGGCATGTCCAGTTGGGATGCCGCTTGCCTGGGCGTGTGGCTGCATGCCTGTGCCGGCGAGCGATTGGGTGCGCAAGGCCGTGGGCTGGCGGCCAGTGATCTGGTTCCGGCAATTCGTCATTTATTGGAGGAGCATTCAGCGTGTCAGGTGTAACCCTGTTTTTGGCCGACGAAGAGGCTATGGTCCGTTTCGGTGGGCGTATTGCCGAGGTGACCAAAGGTCACGGCGTAATTTTTCTTGAAGGGGACCTGGGTGCGGGTAAAACCACCCTGTCACGTGGGATTATTCGTGGCCTGGGGCATCAGGGCGCAGTTAAAAGCCCTACCTTTACCGTGGTTGAACCCTATGAAATTGGCGACGTCCGCGCTTTTCACTTCGATCTCTATCGCCTTGTCGATCCCGAAGAACTGGAGTACCTCGGTATTCGCGATTATTTCGAAGATGATGCCTTGTGCCTGTTCGAATGGCCCCAAAAAGGGGCAGGTGTTTTGCCAAAGCCCGACCTGACCATTACCATAAGCCACCAAGCGAATGGTCGTTCGCTTGACCTGTCGCCACAGGGGGCACGTGGCAAAGCCTGGTGTGCCGCTCTGGCCTTGGAATTCAAATAGAAAATGGGGATAGGTATGCGCATTCGCGCACTGGTTGCAGTCGTAGGGTTGCTGCTTACGGCGGTAACCGTTGAGGCTCTGGCCGCCACGCAAGTCAAAAGTATGCGTCTATGGCGTGCGCCGGATAACACACGGCTGGTATTCGACCTTTCGGGGCCCGTTCAGCACAGTGTATTTACTCTGACCGCCCCCGATCGCCTGGTCATCGACATTAATGGCGCGACGCTGGCCGCGCCGTTGACGGCATCGACCGCCAACACCCCGATCACCAGTGTGCGCTCCGCCCAACGCACACCTACTGACCTGCGTGTAGTCATCGATCTGCGCAAGTCGGTCACCCCCAAGAGCTTTACCCTGGCGCCCAATGCCCAATATGGCAATCGTTTGGTAGTGGACCTATACGACCAGGCTGCCGATGCCGTTTCGCCGTCGCCAACGCCTCCGGTTGCCACCACTCCGGCAGTGCCGGTGACGCCTGCGCAGCCGGCAATAAAACTGACCCCAGTGCCCAGTGGTAAGCGTGACATCGTTATTGCCATCGATGCTGGCCATGGCGGTGAAGATCCGGGGGCTTCAGGCTCCAGAGGCCAGCATGAAAAAGATATCGTGCTGTCGATTGCCAAAGAGTTGCAGCGCCAGATCAACAGCGAGAAAGGTTTCCGTGCCGAGCTGACGCGTACTGGCGATTACTTCATTCCACTGCGCAAACGTACCGAGATTGCGCGCAAAAAGGGCGCCGACCTGTTTATCTCGATTCACGCCGACGCCGCACCGTCCAAGGCCGCCTTCGGTGCTTCGGTATTTGCCCTGTCCGATCGCGGCGCCACTTCTGAAACTGCGCGTTGGCTGGCGGACAGTGAAAACCGTTCCGACCTGATTGGTGGTGCTGGTAACGTCAGCCTCGATGACAAGGACCGCATGCTTGCAGGCGTGCTGCTCGATCTGTCGATGACAGCATCGCTAAGCTCGAGCCTCAACGTTGGCCAGAAAGTACTGGGCAACATGGGGCGGATAACCCCGCTGCACAAGCGTCGGGTAGAGCAAGCGGGCTTTATGGTGCTCAAGTCGCCTGATATCCCGTCGATCCTGGTGGAAACCGGCTTCATCTCCAACGCCAACGAGGCGGCAAAGCTGGCCACTGCGAGCCATCAGCAATCGCTGGCACGTTCGATTCACAGCGGTGTTCGACAATTCTTCCAGCAGAATCCGCCGCCAGGCACTTACATTGCCTTCCTGCGTGACAGCGGCAAGATCGCCCAGGGCCCACGTGAACATAGCGTGCGCCCGGGTGAGACGTTGGCGATGATCGCGGTTCGTTATCAAGTCAATGTTGCCAGCCTGCGCTCGGCCAACAACCTCAAGACCGATGAGCTGAAGGTAGGCCAGAGTCTGAATATTCCGACTACTGCCCTGGCGTCCCAGCAATGACCGAGAGTGCACGGATCGAGCTGCTCAGCCCGCGGCTGGCCAACCAGATCGCCGCCGGTGAGGTTGTCGAACGGCCGGCGTCGGTGATCAAGGAATTACTGGAAAACAGCCTGGACTCCGGCGCCCGACGCATCGACGTGGAGGTCGAACAGGGCGGGGTCAAGTTGTTGCGGGTGCGTGACGACGGTCGCGGCATTGCGGCCGATGACCTGCCACTGGCGTTGGCGCGTCACGCCACCAGCAAGATCCGCGATCTGGAAGACCTGGAGCGGGTCATGAGCCTGGGCTTTCGTGGTGAAGCGTTGGCCTCGATCAGTTCGGTCGCACGCCTGACCCTGACTTCGCGCACCCGGAACGCTGACCAGGCCTGGCAAGTGGAAACCGAAGGCCGCGACATGGCACCGCGGGTGCAGCCAGCTGCGCACCCGGTGGGGACCTCGGTAGAGGTGCGTGACTTGTTCTTCAATACCCCGGCTCGACGCAAGTTCCTGAAAACCGAAAAGACCGAGTTCGATCATCTGCAGGAGGTGATCCGGCGTCTGGCGCTGGCGCGTTTCGACGTAGCTTTCCACCTGCGCCATAATGGCAAGTCCATTCTCAGCCTGCATGAAGCCCTCGACGACACCGCCCGTGCCCGGCGTGTGGCGGCGATCTGCGGCCCGGGTTTTCTCGAACAGGCCTTGCCGATCGAAATTGAGCGTAACGGTTTGCACCTGTGGGGCTGGGTCGGACTGCCGACCTTCTCGCGCAGCCAGGCCGACTTGCAATACTTCTTCGTCAACGGTCGGGCAGTGCGCGACAAACTGGTCGCTCATGCGGTACGCCAGGCTTATCGCGATGTTCTGTTCAACGGTCGACACCCGACATTCGTGCTGTTCCTGGAGGTCGACCCCTCCGGTGTCGACGTCAACGTCCACCCGACCAAGCATGAAGTACGCTTCCGTGATGGGCGCATGGTCCACGACTTTCTTTATGGCACCCTGCACCGGGCCCTGGCCGACGTGCGACCCGAAGATCAGTTGGCCGCCCCTGCTGCGACTACCGAGATCGTCCGACCCAGTGGCGTCCAGGCTGGCGAGTTCGGCCCCCAGGGTGAGATGCGCCTTGCCGCAAATCTGCTCGAGCAACCAGCGACGGAACCGGGCATGCGCAACCTTGGCGCCGCCAATGGCAATGGCAATGGCAATGGCGGCGGCGGTTACCAGTACACACCGCGTCCGGGCCAGGCTGTGCCGGCTGCCGAGGCGCAGAGTGTCTATCGTGAGTTCTTTTCACCACTGGGCGAGGCAGCCCCGACCGCGCTGCCGGAAAGCCAGGGTGATGTGCCGCCACTGGGCTATGCCCTGGCTCAGCTAAAGGGAATTTATATTCTTGCCGAGAACGCCGTGGGTCTGGTGCTGGTAGACATGCACGCCGCTCACGAGCGCATCATGTACGAACGTCTCAAGGTGGCCATGGCCAGCGAAGGGCTGAGTGGCCAGCCGCTGTTGGTACCGGAATCGCTGGCGCTAAGCCAGCGTGAGGCCGATTGCGCAGAAGAGCACGCCGAGTGGTTCCGGCGCCTGGGCTTCGAGTTGCAGCGCCTGGGCCCGGAAACCCTTGCCATCCGCCAGATTCCGGCTCTGCTCAAACAGGCTGAAGCTAATCGTCTGGTCCAGGATGTTCTGGCCGATTTGATGGAATACGGTACCAGCGACCGCATCCAGGCGCACCTGAACGAACTGCTTGGCACAATGGCCTGCCACGGCGCCATTCGCGCCAACCGGCGCTTGGCCTTAGCAGAAATGAACGGCCTGCTGCGCGATATGGAAAATACCGAGCGCAGTGGCCAGTGCAACCATGGCCGACCGACCTGGACCCAAATGGGCCTGGACGATCTGGACAAACTGTTCCTGCGCGGTCGATAAAATGAGTAGCAAACCTCCGGCGATATTTCTCATGGGCCCGACTGCGGCGGGCAAGACCGACCTGGCCATCGAGCTTACCAAAGTGCTGCCTTGCGAACTGATCAGCGTCGACTCGGCGTTAGTCTATCGAGGCATGGATATTGGTACTGCCAAGCCTTCCAGGGAAGTGTTGGCGGCGCACCCGCATCGACTGATCGACATCCTTGATCCGGCTGAAAGCTATTCGGCTGCCGACTTTCGTCGTGACGCGCTGGAGGCCATGGCCGACATCACTGCGCGTGGCAAAATACCGCTGTTGGTCGGCGGTACCATGCTCTATTACAAGGCCCTGCTGGAAGGGTTGGCCGACATGCCCGCCGCCGACCAGCAGGTCCGTGCCGAACTTGAAGAAGAGGCCGCGCGCCTTGGATTGCAAGGGTTGCATCAGCAGTTGGCGGCAGTTGATCCGGAATCTGCAGCGCGAATTCACCCTAACGATCCCCAGCGCTTGATTCGTGCGCTGGAGGTTTATCGGGTCAGCGGCATGACAATGACACAACATCGTCAACGTCAATCCGCGGAAAGTAGCGCCGCAGGCCCTTCGGCTGCGGGTCATTTGCCCTATACTGTCGCCAGCCTGGCTATTGCGCCTGCTGATCGTCACGTGTTGCACGAGCGGATTGCGCTACGATTTGGGCAAATGCTGGAACAGGGCTTCGTTGACGAGGTCCGATTGCTGCGAGCCAGAAGTGACTTGCATGCGGGACTACCGTCTATACGGGCGGTTGGTTATCGCCAGGTCTGGGATCATCTTGATGGCAAGTTAACATCAGTTGAAATGCAGGAGCGCGGCGTAATTGCTACTCGCCAATTGGCGAAGCGGCAGTTCACCTGGTTGCGTAGTTGGGCTGACCTGCATTGGTTGGACAGCCTGGCTTGCGACAATCTGCCTCGTACCTTGAAATACCTGGGGTCGGTCTCCATATTGAGCTGAGTCCCTGCAATTGCCGTCTATCCTTGGGGGTGGGGCGGCTTGAGCCATCAGTTTTTCTTTGATTTTTTTACTATTGATCCTTACAGGAGTGCGGCATATGTCAAAAGGGCATTCGCTACAAGACCCTTACTTGAATACTTTGAGAAAAGAAAAAGTTGGGGTTTCGATCTATTTGGTTAACGGCATCAAGCTGCAAGGCACAATTGAATCCTTCGACCAATTCGTGATCCTGCTGAAAAACACCGTCAGCCAGATGGTTTACAAACACGCTATCTCGACAGTAGTTCCTGTGCGTCCGATTCGTCTGCCAAGCGCAACCGAATCCGAGCATGGCGACTCTGAGCCAGGTAACGCCTGATAGGAGTCTGCTTTGTTCTTTGAGCGCCACGGTGGTGGTGAACGGGCGGTCCTCGTTCACTTGGAAGGTCAGAACCCTGAGGCGCGCGAAGACCCGCAGGAGTTTCGGGAACTGGCGTTGTCGGCTGGGGCCGATATAGTCGCGTTCGCCAATGTGGCGCGACATCAGCCCACCGCCAAATACCTGATTGGCAGCGGCAAGGTCGAAGAGTTGCGCGACCTGGTCAAAGCCGAACAGGTAGACTTGGTGATTTTCAATCACACCCTCACTCCCAGTCAGGAACGTAACCTCGAACGCGCTTTCGAGTGTCGCGTGCTTGATCGCACCAGTCTGATTCTCGACATTTTTGCCCAGCGGGCGCGTACCCATGAAGGTAAGCTTCAGGTCGAATTGGCCCAGCTTGAGCACATGAGCACGCGGCTGGTTCGTGGCTGGACGCACCTTGAGCGGCAAAAAGGTGGTATCGGTTTGCGTGGTCCGGGTGAAACCCAGCTGGAAACCGACCGTCGTCTGTTGCGGGTGCGCCTGCGTCAGATCAAAGGGCGTCTGGAGAAAGTACGCAGCCAGCGCGAGCAGGCTCGCCGGGGACGCAAGCGGGCGGATATCCCTTCAGTCTCGCTGGTTGGCTATACCAACGCCGGCAAATCGACCCTGTTCAACTCCCTGACCCAATCCGAGGTCTATGCGGCCGACCAGTTGTTCGCCACACTCGACCCCACGTTGCGTCGGCTTGAGCTCGATGACGTAGGCCCGATCGTGTTGGCTGATACGGTGGGCTTTATCAGGCACCTGCCGCATAAGCTGGTCGAGGCTTTTCGGGCTACGCTCGAAGAGTCGAGCAACTCTGATCTGCTGCTGCACGTGATTGACGCCCATGAACCTGATCGCATGGAACAGATCGAGCAGGTAATGGCGGTTCTTGGGGAGATTGGTGCAGAAGGCTTGCCGATCCTCGAGGTCTATAACAAACTCGACCTGCTTGAGGGCGTCGAGCCGCAGATTCAGCGTGATGCCGATGGCAAGCCGCAGCGAGTCTGGGTTTCGGCGCGTGATGGACGCGGCCTGGAACTGGTGGGGCAGGCAGTCGCCGAGTTGCTGGGGGATGACCTGTTTATCGGAACCTTGCGCCTGGAGCAGCGTTTTGCGCGATTGCGCGCGAAGTTCTTTGAGTTGGGTGCAGTGCAGGGCGAAGAGCATGACGATGAAGGCAGCAGTCTTCTGGCCGTACGGGTGTCTCGGGTCGAGTTCAATCGCCTGATCAGTCGTGAAGGCCTGGAGCCGGCGGACTTTATTGAGCAACACACTTTGCAATAAAAGCCCGGCGACGCGGCCGGGCAGCCGTGACAGGCATTCTGTAGCATTGGACGGCGCGCCGTGGGTGCGTCTTTGCTTTATCAGATGGAGAGCGCTATGGCTTGGAATGAGCCGGGTGGCAACTCGAACAATCAGGATCCTTGGGGCGGGCGCCGCGGTGGCGGCGGCGACAAAAAAGGACCGCCAGATCTCGACGAGGCCTTCCGCAAACTGCAGGACAGCCTGAATGGCATGTTCGGCAGTGGCAAGAAACGCGGTGGAGACAGCGGCATCGGCAAGGGCGGTGGCTTCGGCCTGCTCGGCATCGGGCTGGCTGTGCTGGCGGCTATCTGGCTGTACAGCGCCGTGTATGTGGTCGACGAACAGGAGCAAGCAGTTGTACTGCGCTTCGGCAAATACTACGAAACCGTAGGGCCGGGCCTGAACATCTACTTCCCGCCGATCGATCGCAAGTACATGGAAAACGTCACGCGAGAGCGTGCCTATACCAAGCAGGGGCAGATGCTCACTGAAGACGAAAACATCGTCGAAGTACCGCTGACCGTGCAGTACAAAATCACCAACCTGCAGGATTTCGTGCTGAACGTCGATCAGCCTGAAGTTAGCCTGCAGCACGCAACCGACAGTGCGCTGCGCCATGTGGTGGGCTCCACCGCAATGGACCAGGTGCTGACCGAAGGTCGTGAGCAAATGGCTGTAGACATCAAGGAGCGTCTGCAACGCTTCCTGGATATCTACCGCACCGGTATCACTGTCACCCAGGTGAACGTGCAGAGCGCGGCAGCCCCGCGTGAAGTGCAGGAAGCCTTCGACGACGTGATCCGTGCCCGTGAAGATGAGCAGCGTGCCCGCAACCAGGCTGAATCCTATGCCAACGGCGTTGTGCCGGAAGCGCGTGGTCAGGCCCAGCGGATCATCGAGGACGCCAACGGTTATCGTGATGAAGTCGTTTCGCGTGCCAAAGGTGAGGCCGATCGCTTTACCAAGCTGGTTGCCGAATACCGCAAGGCTCCTGAGGTAACCCGTCAGCGCCTGTACCTGGACACCATGCAGGAAGTCTACAGCAACACCAGCAAGGTCCTGGTTTCCGGCAAGGATGGCCAGAGCAATCTGCTCTACCTGCCGTTGGACAAGATGGTTGAAGGCAGCCGTACCAGCAGTGCTCCAGTCAGCGTCCCGGCTTCGGCAAACGACGCGGCCAATCGCGCGGCGGCGGAGCTGCAACAGCAGCAAACACAGTTGCGTTCTAGGGAGAGTCGCTGATGAGCAATAAATCGCTGATCGCCCTGATCGTTGGCGTGGTGCTGGCAATCGTGGCCTGGAACAGTTTCTACATCGTGTCCCAGACCGAGCGTGCGGTGCTGCTGCAATTTGGTCGAGTGGTTCAGGCAGATGTTCAGCCTGGCCTGCATGTGAAGGTGCCTTACGTCAACCAGGTGCGCAAGTTCGACGCCCGCCTGATGACGCTGGATGCCCCAACCCAGCGCTTCCTGACCCTGGAAAAGAAAGCGGTGATGGTTGATGCTTACGCCAAATGGCGGGTCAAGGATGCCGAGCGTTTCTACACGGCAACTTCGGGCCTCAAGCAGATCGCCGATGAGCGTCTGTCGCGCCGTCTGGAAAGCGGCCTGCGTGACCAGTTTGGTAAGCGCACCCTGCACGAAGTGGTTTCCGGTGAGCGTGACGCATTGATGGCTGACATCACTGCATCGCTGAACCGCATGGCCAGCAAGGAGCTGGGCATTGAAGTGGTCGACGTTCGCGTCAAGGCCATCGACCTGCCTAAAGAAGTGAACCGCAGTGTGTTCGAACGTATGAGCACCGAGCGTGAGCGTGAAGCCCGCGAGCACCGCGCCAAGGGTAACGAGTTGGCCGAAGGTATTCGTGCCGACGCTGACCGTCAGCGCCGTGTACTGCTGGCTGAAGCCTATCGGGAATCGGAAGAAGCCCGTGGTGATGGTGATGCCCAGGCGGCGGCGATCTACGCCAAGGCTTATGGTCAGGACCAGGACTTCTACGCTTTCTACCGTAGTCTCAAGGCCTACCGCGAAAGCTTTGCCAACAAAAGCGATGTACTGGTGCTCGATCCGAGCAACGAGTTCTTCCGCTTCATGGACAAAGCCAAGCCGTAAGTTTTCACCCCGCCGGGCGGCTAAAACGCCTGGCGGGGTGTTCCTGTGAGAAAACGGGTGTATGATGCGGCAGCCGGGAAATTCCCGGCTTTTTTGCGTCTGCAAGATCGAACGGCCGCAAGGCATCTCCGGTCTACAGCGCAACCCAAGGTATTTGAGGGTGTCGACACGGCGGTTGCGCTGGAATCAGTGCTGCGCGTCATTGTTTGGCGACACCTGCTTCACTCAAGGCTAGCCCGCGGGCAGGCCGCCCGGACCAAAGGGGAAATGGCGTAATGGCAACGGTAGACCGCTGGCTGCTGCCAGATGGCATCGAAGAAGTACTGCCACCTGAGGCGACGCGTATTGAAATCGCGCGTCGCCAGGTGTTGGATCTGTTCCAGAGCTGGGGTTACGAGTTCGTCGTGACCCCGCATATCGAGTACCTGGAATCGCTGCTCACCGGTGCCGGCCAGGACCTGGATCTGCGGACATTCAAGGTTATCGACCCACAATCGGGTCGGCAGATGGGCTTTCGCGCCGACATCACCCCACAGGTGGCGCGTATCGATGCGCACACCCTGCGTCGTGAAGGGCCGAGCCGTCTGTGCTATGCCGGCAGCGTGCTGCATGCCCAACCAAGGGCGCTGTCCAACTCGCGTAGCCCGATCCAGCTCGGTGCCGAGCTGTATGGTGATGCAAGCCCGGTCAGCGACGTTGAAGTCATCAGCCTGATGTTGGCCATGCTGCAACTGGCCGACGTTGCTGATGTGCACATGGACCTCGGTCACGTGGGTATCTATCGCGGCTTGGCGCGCGCCGCCGGTTTGTCCGGTGCGGTAGAGCAGCAGTTGTTCGATGCCCTGCAGCGCAAGGCTGTCGATGAAGTTGTCGCGCTTACCGCCAACCTGCCTGCGGACCTCGCCAACATGCTGCGTTCGCTCACCGAGTTGTGTGGTGGTCGCGAAGTGCTTACCGAGGCGCGTGTACGCCTTGGGCGCGCACCTGCAGCGGTTCTGGCTGCCCTCGATGACTTGTTGGCCATCGCCGAGCGCCTGGCTGCGCGTTATCCAGATTTGCCGCTGTATTTCGACCTGGGTGAGTTGCGTGGCTACCACTACCACACAGGTGTGGTGTTTGCCGCTTTTGTCCCGGGTGTCGGTCAGTCGATCGCCCAGGGCGGTCGTTACGACGACATCGGAGCAGACTTTGGCCGGGCTCGCCCTGCCACCGGTTTCTCCACGGATTTGAAGACCCTGGTCACACTGGGGCGGGCCGAGGTTGTGTTGCCTTCTGGCGGGATCTGGATGCCCGACAGCAGCGATGCAGCACTCTGGCAGTTGGTCTGCCAATTGCGCAGTGAAGGTCAGCGGGTGGTTCAGGCCTTGCCTGGGCAGCCTTTGACTGCCGCCGTCGAGGCGGATTGCGATCGGCAATTGATTCAGCAAAACGGGCTTTGGCAGGTACTGCCGTTAGCCATTTGAGATTCCCCGCCGGCACGAGCCGGCGCCAAGTTTGCGCGAATGAGGACAAGTGTTATGGGTAAGAATGTCGTAGTCCTGGGCACCCAGTGGGGTGATGAGGGCAAAGGCAAGATCGTTGATCTGCTGACCGAACATGCTGCCGCCGTAGTGCGCTACCAAGGTGGCCACAACGCTGGCCACACGCTGGTGATCGACGGTGAAAAAACCGTCCTGCACCTGATTCCGTCCGGCGTGCTGCGCGAAGGCGTGCAATGCCTGATCGGCAACGGCGTGGTGGTTGCACCAGACGCATTGCTGCGTGAGATCAACAAGCTGGAAGAGAAAGGCGTACCGGTGCGCGAGCGCCTGCGTATCAGCCCATCCTGCCCGCTGATCCTGTCTTACCACGTAGCGCTGGACCAGGCGCGTGAAAAAGCCCGTGGCGAGCAGAAGATCGGTACTACCGGTCGTGGTATCGGCCCAGCCTACGAAGACAAGGTTGCGCGTCGCGGCCTGCGTATCGGTGATCTGTTCCATCGTGAGCGTTTCGCTGCCAAGCTCGGCGAGCTGCTGGACTATCACAACTTTGTGCTGGTCAACTACTACAAAGAGCCAGCCATCGACTTCCAGAAGACGCTGGACGAGTGCATGGAATACGCCGAGCTGCTCAAGCCGTTGATGCTCGACGTTACTGCTGAGTTGCACAACCTGCGCCGTGCCGAAAAGGACATCATGTTCGAAGGTGCCCAGGGTTCGCTGCTCGACATCGACCACGGTACCTATCCGTTCGTCACCAGCTCCAACACCACTGCCGGCGGTATCGCTACCGGTTCTGGTGTTGGCCCTATGTACATCGACTACATTCTCGGTATCACCAAGGCCTACACCACCCGTGTTGGCTCGGGCCCGTTCCCGACCGAGCTGTTCGATGACGTCGGTGCCTTCCTGGCCAAGCGTGGTCACGAGTTCGGTGCGACCACTGGTCGTGCCCGTCGTTGCGGCTGGTTCGATGCCGTCATCCTGCGTCGCGCCATCGACGTCAACAGCATCTCGGGCCTGTGCCTGACCAAGCTGGACGTACTCGATGGCCTCGAAACCATCCGTATCTGCGTTGGCTACAAGAACGAGAACGGTGCCGTTATCGATGCGCCAACCGACGCTGACAGCTACATCGGCCTGGAGCCTGTGTACGAAGAAATGCCGGGCTGGAGCGAGTCGACCCTGGGTGCCAAAACCCTGGAAGAGCTGCCGGCTAACGCCCGTGCCTACATCAAGCGCGTGGAAGAGTTGGTCGGTGCGCCGATCGATATCATCTCCACTGGCCCGGATCGCAACGAGACCATCGTGCTGCGTCATCCGTTTGCCTGATAAACGTCTGGTGTAAAAACAAAGGCCCCTTTTTAGGGGCCTTTGTCGTTTCTGTCCGCTGTTCGGCACAACCTTTGCTGTAAGAATCGCTTCAGGGTTGCCATCATTTTAATGGCCCCAGTAGTAGAGGGTTCTTACGTGTCTGCCGTTCTCTCACTGTTACGAAGTCGCCTGTTGCGGCCTGTCTTTGTTGCCCTCGGTATCGCTCTTTTGGTGCAAGTGCTGGTTGCGGTCGCGCTGACCCGGAGCACGGTCACTGCGCTGGAGGCGGATCTGGGCAAACGATTGGGCGTTGATAGCCAAAAGTTGTCTGCCGAGCTTGAGCAGGCAGGGCAGGAGGTCAGTTCCGGGCTCGATAGCCTCTCCGCGAGCACGCGTCAGCGCCTGACTGCAGGTTTGTCGACCCGCTTGCAGGGAGAGCAGGCGCAGTTGCGGGCGACCTTGGAGAAAAACCTCAAGGACTCGGCCAATGACATGGCCGAGCTACTGGCCTCGGTAGCGCCAAGGGCCATGTGGGATAACGATGTGCCCACCTTGTCCGAATTTTCCCGGCGCGCCCAGCGCAACCCCAATGTGTTGTTCGTGGTTTATGACGATGTTCAGGGGCAGCACCTGACGCGCTATTTGAACCGGCAGAATCCTATCAATCAGGCGTTGCTGGAAAAGGGCCAGGGTGAACGAGCGCTGGACAAGGTCCTGGATGCTGCGCGCAATGATCCGTCGGTGTATTTCGTCCAAGCTTCGATCAATCCCAATGGCGTAGAGATCGGCAAGGTATTGATGGGGGTTTCCACGGCTGCAGTGGATGCCGAGCTGGTTGCCCTCGACAAGCGCTTCTCGGCGCTGATTGCCAGTGGTGACCAGTTGGTGGGCGATAGCCTGGTAGGTGCTGCCGCGGACAGTAACAAAGCCCTGCGTGCACGCCTGGAAGCGGCGCAGGCAAGCGCCGCAGCCATGCAGGCCAATACTTCGCAAAGTGTCCAGGATGCCGCCGCAACCTTGCGCTGGAACATCGGTCTGGGCCTGGCCCTGGTTGGCCTTGGTGTGCTGCTGGTGGTGGCTGTGGTGCTGGGGCGGCGGGTGGTCAACAAGCTGCGCCTGCTGATCGCTGCCTTGAACGACTTGGCCGCCGGGGAGGGCGACCTGACCAAGCGCGTGAGCATCGACAGTCGCGACGAGATTGGCGATATGGCTGCTGCGGTCAACCAGTTCGTCGACAAGTTGCAGCCAATCGTGCGGGAAGCCGGTGAGGTGGCACAGCGCACGGGCGTTGAGATAGGTGTCATGGCCCAGCGCAATGCCGGTGCCGACGCTGCTGCCGAGTTGCAGCGTGATGCGGTGGCGGCTAGCTTGCGTGATCTGTCGACCATGGCTGATGAAGCTCAGGCGGAAAGCCATGCCATGCAGTCTGCCTTGCAACAGGTGGTTGATATTCGCCAGGCTACGGACGAAAACAGTCGTACCTCTACGCAGGTAGCCACGCTGATCGAAGCGTTGGCGGGGCAGGTGCAAACCGGGTCAAAAGTCATTGAGCGACTGGCTCAACAAAGTGAGCAGATTGAAGTGGTGCTCACAGTTATTCACGGAATTGCCGAGCAGACCAACCTGTTGGCGCTCAACGCTGCAATCGAGGCAGCGCGGGCGGGAGAAACGGGTCGTGGTTTTGCTGTGGTCGCCGATGAGGTCAGGGCGCTGGCGAGCAAGACGCAGAGCTCGACAGGTGACATCCAGGCTCACATCGGTGCACTGCAGCAAGGTGCCAAGGAAGCTGTTGCGGCGATCAGCCAGGCGGGGCGCCAGGCCAGTGAGGGATTGTTGGTGTTGCGTGACAGCGCGCGCCTGCAGCAATCGGTGCAGGCCTCGGTTGAGCAGGTTCATGCAGCAATTGGCCTGGCCACCCGAGCGGCCGAACAGCAGGCACACGGTGCCCAGGCGGTACGTGGGCGGGTGCAGACCATTCATGCCCAGGCCGAGCGGGCTGCCGAGGTGGTGATGCAAACCACTGCCAGTAGCAAGGTGCTCGATGACCTGGCGGCTCAGCTCAAAGCCAGCCTGGGTCAGTTCCGCGCCTGAAGCGATCGCGGAGCTTGCTCCGCGAAGCTTCCAATGACCTCAAGCACGGTTCAGATACATCCGCGTCGTCAGTAGATACACCGGCAAGCCCGACACCAGAATCAACAGCGCTGCATAAGGTGCCGCCGCCGCGAATTCGACGTTGGCGGTGTGCGCCCACACTTCGGTTGCCAGGGTGGTCATGCCCGTGGGGCTAAGCAGCAACGTTGCGGTCAATTCCTTCATGGCATCGAGAAACACCAGGGCAAACGCTGCGGCGAGCGCCGGGAAGATGATTGGCAAGGTTACCCGACAGAAGGCCGTGAACTGTGTCGCGCCCAGGGTGCGCGCCGCTTCTTCCAGTTGTGGGGCTGCCTTGTTCAACGCCGTGCGCACCGGCGCTTGGGCCAGCGGCAGGAACAGCAGAGCGTAGGCCAGCAGCAACAGTCCGGTGGTCTGGTACAGCACCGGCACGTAGTGCAAGGCGAAATACACCAGAGTCAGGGCAATCACCAGGCCGGGCAGGGCGTGCAGCAAGTACGGCAGGCGTTCGGCCCAGATTGCCAGGCGACCCTTGTATCGCACCACCAGAAAGCTTACTGGCAATGCCAGTAGCAGGCTCAGCCCGGCGCCTCCCAGTGACAGTGACAGCGATGAAGCCAGCGCGCGGCTGATATCGGCAACCGGGAAGGCCGCGGATGAGCCGACGCTCAGCCAATAGCCAAGCATGGCCAGCGGAATGCCGCTGCCGAGCAACGCCAGAATCAGACAGTACAGCTGACCTGCCGGCATCCAGGCGCGAAGGCGAACAGGCACGCCGCGACGGGCTACACCTTGACCGATGCGCACATGGCGAGCCTTGCCACGCACGCGCAGTTCGAACCACAGCAGCAACAGGCACATGAACAACAACACTGCCGAGAGCATCGCTGCATTGGCGTTGCTGAATTCCAGTTCGAATTGCTGGTAGATCGCCGTGGTGAACGTCTGCAGGCCGAGGATCGACAGGGCGCCGAACTCCACCAGCATGTGCAGGGCGATCAGCAGGCTGCCACCCAGAATCGAGGGCCACAACAGCGGCAGGGTGATTTTGAAGAACACACCCCAGCGGTTTTGTCCCAGGGTTCGTGCCGACTCCTCCAGCGAAGTATCGAGATTGCGCAGCGTCGCAGCAACGGGCAGGAATACCAGCGGATATTTGGATAGGCTCATTACCAGGATTGCCCCGCCCAGGCCTTCGAAGCGCGGGCTCAAGGACACCCAGGTAAAGCCGCTGACGAAAGCGGGTACGGCGAACGGCAGGCACAAGATCACGCCCCACAGACGTCTGCCTGGCAGGTCGCTACGTTCCAGCAGCCAGGCAAGGGACACACCGATTACCATGCAGGCGAGGGTGACGCCGGCCATTAACACCAGCGTATTGCGCATCAGGCCCCAGACAAAAGGGCGCCAAAGCAGGTGCAAGGCTTCTCGCCAGCCTGCTTCCCAGGCCTTCAGGCCAACGTATAGCAAGGGCAGCAGGCTCAGGCCGACCAACAACAGGACCGGCACCACGACCCAGATCGAAGGTCGCTTGCGTCGAGGGATGTAACGGCTTGCCGGTGCTGGCATGGGTACGGCTGCGGTCATCAGAGCAGGCCAACTTCGCGTTCAAGTTCCAGGGCTTCCTCTGCATTACCCAGGTCGGCCGGAGTAATTTTCGGCGGGCGCAGGTCCTCGAACGGCTTGAGGCCCTGGTCCGAGACCATACCTTTGTGCAGGGGGTATTCGGCGGTGGTTTGGGTGATTACTCGCTGGCCTTCTTCGCTGGCCATCCAGGCCAATAGCGCCTGGGCTTCCTTCGGGTGTTTGCTAGCCTTGACGGCAGCAGCGCCGGAAATGGTCATCAAGCCACCGACATCGCCATCGGCCAGGTAGTACAGTTTCGAATCGAGCTGGCCGCGTTCCTTTTTCAGGGCGTACCAGTAGTAGTTGTTCACCAGTACGGCGGCGACTTCGCCATTTTCCACGGCTTTGAGGGCAACCATGTTGTTGGTGTAGGTCTTGCCGAAAGCCTTCAGGCCAGTCAGCCATTCTTCGGCTGCATCGCGACCGTGCAGCTTGAGGATGGCAACGGCTTGTTCCTGGAAGGCGCCACTGGTCGGAACGAAGCCAATCTTGCCGTCCCATTCAGGGTTGGCGAAATCCATTACCGAAGGCGGCAATTCCTTTTCGTCGATTACCTTTGGATTGAATGCCACTACCCGGGTGCGTGCAGTCACGCCCATCCAGGTGCCATTGGTGGCGACGAAATCCTTGGGAAGCATCTGCAGGGTCGAGTCGTCGATCTTGGCCAGCAGGCCCAGCTCGCCCAGGTTGTTCAGGGGCGGCGATTCTTCGGTGTAGATAACATCGGCGGGCGAGCGATCACCCTCTTCGATAATCTGGCTGGCCAGCTGGTTACTGCTGCCTTTGCGGATGTTGATGTGGACACCGGTCTTGGCCTCGTAGGCCTTGGCGATGGCGTCACCAATTTCCTTGTGTTGACCGTTGTACAGAGTCAGCGACACTGGGTCGGCAGCCATGGCCACGGGGGCGCCTAGCACCAGGGCAAAAACAGAAACGGCCAGGCCGCGCAATAGGGGGGAATTGCGGAACGTCATGCGGGTACTTCCTCGCTTGCGGCTACATATCTGGAAACAATGATAATCGATATCGCTTCTCAAATGGCCCTATGGGGGGAATTTCATGAGCAGGCTATCGGTCGTTTCAAGGTGCAAGGGAGGAATTGCTGGGGGCAGAAACGAAAAAACCCGCTTTCGCGGGTTTGATCTGAATTGGTGCCCAGAAGAAGACTCGAACTTCCACGACCGTAAGGTCACCAGCACCTGAAGCTGGCGTGTCTACCAATTTCACCATCTGGGCAAAATGAAGCGGTGTAGCTTGTAACAAAAACAGTGTAGCTTGTTGCAGTAAATCTCAGAAGCACTATGCAGTTCTAAGATTTGAAATTGGTGCCCAGAAGAAGACTCGAACTTCCACGACCGTAAGGTCACCAGCACCTGAAGCTGGCGTGTCTACCAATTTCACCATCTGGGCATTTCGCTGAGGTCACATGATGCTTCACATCAGCTAACATCTCAACTATAACGACGGTGGCCGTCGCTGTGGTGCGCACTATACGGATGCCCCTGGGGGCTGTAAAGCCCCGGTCGGAAAAAATCTTAAAAAATTCAAGTTGTTGTTCCTTATGATGGTTTTGGCAGCCTTCAGGGGCTCTGAGAGGGCTGTCCAAGCCTGAAATTTCCGGTTTCAATACGCCTATGCCAAACTAACCCTTATATAGACAAGGTGAACCCCTCCTAATGGCCGATTGGCAGTCCCTCGATCCCGAGGCCGCTCGTGAAGCGGAAAAATACGAAAACCCTATTCCTAGCCGTGAGCTGATCCTGCAGCGTCTGGACGAGCGTGGCTCGCCGGCTGCCCGTGAACAGTTGGTCGAAGAGTTCGGCCTGACCACCGAAGACCAGATCGAAGCCCTGCGCCGCCGCCTGCGAGCAATGGAGCGTGACGGCCAGTTGATCTATACCCGGCGTGGCACCTATGCCCCGGTTGATAAGCTGGACCTGATCCTTGGGCGCATCTCCGGTCACCGTGATGGCTTCGGTTTCCTGATTCCGGATGACGGCAGCGACGATCTGTTCCTCAGCCCTGCGCAAATGCGCCTAGTGTTCGACGGCGACCGTGCCCTGGCCAGGGTTTCCGGCCTGGACCGCCGAGGACGCCGTGAAGGCGTGGTGGTCGAAGTGATCTCCCGTGCCCACGAAACCATCGTCGGTCGTTATTTCGAAGAAGGCGGTATCGGCTTCGTTACCCCGGACAACCCCAAGGTTCAGCAGGAAGTGCTGATTACCCCGGGTCGTAATGGCGGTGCGAAGATCGGTCAGTTCGTCGAAGTGAAGATCACCCATTGGCCGACGCCGCGCTTCCAGCCTCAAGGCGATGTTACCGAAGTGGTCGGTAACTACATGGCGCCGGGCATGGAAATCGACGTTGCTCTGCGCAGCTATGATATCCCGCACGTCTGGCCTGAGGCGGTGATCAAAGAAGCCCGCAAGCTCAAGCCAGAAGTCGAAGAAAAAGACAAAGAGCATCGCATCGACCTGCGTCATCTGCCGTTCGTCACCATTGACGGTGAAGATGCTCGCGACTTTGACGATGCGGTCTACTGCGAGAGCCTGGGCAAATTGCGCCTGTTCTCCGGTGGCTGGCGCCTGTACGTGGCGATTGCCGACGTTTCCAGCTATGTGCGTCTGGGTTCTGCCCTGGATAACGAAGCCCAGGTGCGTGGTAACTCGGTTTACTTCCCCGAGCGCGTGATTCCGATGCTGCCGGAGGAGCTCTCCAACGGCCTGTGCTCGCTGAATCCGCACGTCGACCGCTTGGCGATGGTCTGTGAAATGACCATTAACAAGTCCGGGCAGATGGTTGATTACCAGTTCTACGAGGCGGTGATCCACTCCCATGCACGCCTGACCTACAACAAGGTCAGCAGCATGCTCGAGCAGGCGCGTACCCGTGAGGGCAAGGCGCTGCGCGAGCAGTACAGTGAAGTGGTCCCGGACCTCAAGCAGCTCTATGCCCTGTACAAAGTGCTATTGGCCGCCCGTCACACGCGTGGCGCCATCGACTTCGAAACCCAGGAAACCCGGATCATCTTCGGTTCCGAGCGCAAGATCGCCGAAATTCGGCCGACGGTGCGTAACGATGCCCACAAGCTGATCGAAGAGTGCATGCTGGCAGCCAACGTGGCCACTGCCGAGTTCCTCAAGAAGCACGAAATTCCGGCGCTGTACCGTGTTCACGATGGTCCGCCACCTGAGCGCCTGGAAAAGCTGCGCGCTTTCCTTGGCGAACTGGGGCTGTCGTTGCACAAAGGCAAGGATGGTCCGTCGCCCAAGGACTACCAGGCCCTGCTGGCCCAGATCTCTGATCGCCCGGATTTCCACCTGATCCAGACCGTGATGCTGCGCTCCTTGAGCCAGGCGGTGTACAGCGCTGACAACAACGGCCACTTCGGCCTGAATTACGAGGCGTACACCCACTTCACCTCGCCGATCCGCCGTTATCCGGACTTGCTGACTCACCGCGCTATCCGCAGTGTGATCCGTTCGCGCCAGGATACGCCGCACGTCAAGCGTGCCGGCGCCCCGAGCATTCCCAAGGCGCGGATCTATCCGTACGACGAGGCGACCCTGGAGCAGCTTGGCGAGCAGTGCTCGATGAGCGAGCGACGCGCTGACGAGGCCACCCGCGACGTAGTCAACTGGCTCAAGTGCGAGTACATGAAAGACCGCGTCGGCGAAAGCTTCCCGGGCGTGATCACTGCCGTGACCGGTTTTGGTCTGTTCGTCGAGCTGACCGACATCTACGTCGAAGGCATGGTGCACGTCAGCGCCTTGCCGGGGGATTACTACCACTTTGATCCTGTGCACCACCGCTTGGCCGGTGAGCGCACCGGTCGCAGCTTCCGCCTGGGTGACACGGTTGAAGTGCGGGTCATGCGTGTCGATCTCGAACAGCGCAAGATCGACTTCGAGATGGCCGAAAACACCCTCAAGGCGCCAATCGGTCGCAAGCAGCGTTCCGAAGGCGTGCGCCCGCAGGACGGCAAGCCTGTCCCGGTGCTCGACAAGGCGGAAGCGCCGAAGGCCGAGCCTGCGCGTCGGAGCAAGAAGAGCGAAACTGCCGAAGCTTATTTCCCTTCGCACGCGGCGGCGAAAAACGCCGAAGTGCGCAAAAGCCGGGAAATGAAGAAGGCGCTGATGTCCGATGCCAAAAGCTCAAGCGGCAAGTCGTCCTCCAAGGCCGGCAAGTCGTCTGAGAAGCCGAGCAAGCATCGCAAGGGGCCGCCCAAGGCGAGCTCTGGATCACGTAAACCCAAGGCCAAGTCATGAGTCAGTTGGAAAAAATCTATGGCGTTCACGCCGTAGAAGCCCTTTTGCGTCATCACCCCAAGCGGGTCAAGCAGATCTGGCTGTCGGAAGGTCGTAGCGATCCGCGTGTCCAGGTCATCGTCGACCTGGCCGGGCAAAACCGCGTTGCGGTCGGCCAGGCCGAGCGCCGTGAGATGGACGCCTGGGTCGAAGGCGTGCACCAGGGTGTCGTCGCTGAGGTCAGCCCGAGCCAGGTGTGGGGCGAGGCAATGCTCGAAGAGCTGCTCGACCGCACTGAGGGCGCACCGTTGATTCTGGTGCTCGACGGCGTCACCGACCCGCACAATCTGGGTGCCTGCCTGCGTACAGCAGATGCAGCCGGTGCCCTGGCAGTCGTTGTGCCCAAGGACAAGTCGGCAACCCTGACGCCGGCTGTGCGTAAGGTTGCCTGCGGCGCCGCCGAGGTTATCCCGTTGGTGGCCGTGACCAACCTTGCGCGCACACTGGAGAAGCTCCAGCAGCGTGGCCTGTGGGTCGTCGGTACGGCCGGTGAGGCCGAGCAGGAGTTGTACCAGCAGGACCTGACCGGGCCGACCATTCTGATCATGGGGGCCGAAGGCAAAGGCATGCGTCGCCTGACCCGCGAGCACTGCGACTTCCTGGTCAAGCTGCCAATGGCTGGCAGCGTCAGCAGCCTGAACGTGTCGGTGGCCACGGGCGTATGCCTGTTCGAAGCCGTTCGTCAGCGTAACGTCAAGAAGCAGTAACAAGCTTCAGGCTGCAAGCCGCAAGGTGTGGTGTTTCCCTGGAAAGTGCACTGATCTTGTGGCTTGCAACTGTTCAAATCTTCACCAATGACCTTGCTTGTCCTTCGGCGCTTCTCTACAATTGCGCCCCTTGCCATGTCGGCAGGCGTTCACGCGCCTTCAGCCAAGGCAAGACATACAGTGTCATTCACTCCTTGTCTGACCACCCTGGTGGCAGACTACAACCCGTAAGGAGCATTCATGCGTCATTACGAAATCATCTTTCTGGTCCACCCTGACCAGAGCGAGCAAGTCGGCGGCATGGTTGAGCGTTACACCAAGCTGATCGAAGAAGACGGCGGCAAGATCCACCGTCTGGAAGATTGGGGCCGTCGTCAACTGGCCTACGCAATCAACAATGTTCACAAGGCTCACTACGTGATGCTGAACGTTGAGTGCACTGGCAAGGCCCTGGCCGAGCTGGAAGACAACTTCCGCTACAACGATGCCGTGATCCGTAACCTGGTCATCCGTCGCGACGAAGCCGTCACCGGCCAATCCGAGATGCTCAAGGCTGAAGAAAACCGCAGTGAGCGCCGTGAGCGTCGCGACCGTCCTGAGCATTCTGACAGCGCCGATGGCGATGACAGCAATGACAGCGACAACAGCGATAACGCTGACGAGTAATCCACGGACCTTTTGAGGAGCCTATTACATGGCACGTTTCTTCCGTCGTCGTAAATTCTGCCGCTTCACTGCTGAAGACGTGAAAGAGATCGATTACAAAGATCTCAACACCCTGAAAGCTTACGTATCCGAAACCGGCAAGATCGTTCCAAGCCGTATCACCGGTACCAAAGCTCGTTATCAGCGTCAGCTGGCTACCGCTATCAAGCGCGCCCGCTTCCTGGCCCTGCTGCCCTACACCGACAGCCACGGCCGCTGAGACCGGGTCGTCGACAGGTAGCAAAGGATAGAATGCATGCGTGCCTTAGCTGATTTCATCATGCGCGGTCGCGTGCAAGCCACCCTGGTGGTGGTGGGTTGTGCGGCGTTGCCGCTGTTGTTCTGGTTGAGTGCCGCCGCTGGGAGCCTGGTGTTCCTGCGGCGCGGTTTCAAGGACGCCTCCGCAGTCCTCGCCTGGGCATTATTGCCGGCGTTGGTGTGGTGGTTCTTCGGCGAGCCGCGCACCTTGATGGTGTTGCTGGGTACGCTGGGTCTGGCTGCGCTGTTGCGCGCCGGACAGTCCTGGAACCGGGTGCTGTTGTTCAGCATCGCGATGGGCCTGGTGTATGGGGTTGTTCTGGGTTCGGTGTTCCGCGAACCGATCGAAGCGCTTGCTGGCGTGCTTGAAAAAGCCCTGCCGCAGATGCTCGACGGTCTCTACCAACAATTGTCGGTAGAAGAGCGGGCCCGCCTGGGTAGCTTGATCGCACCTGTGCTCATTGGCCTGATAGCGGCATTGATGCAAGCCGTCAGTGTGCTGGCCCTGATGTTGGGTCGTTACTGGCAGGCAGTGTTGTATAACCCGGGAGGTTTTGGTCGCGAGTTTCAAGCGGTCAGGCTTCCTCTGGTGCCAACGCTGGTATTGGTGGTGCTCATGCTGGTGGGACCGAATTTCGGTTCTGAACTGGCGATGTTGACGCCGCTGTGCAGCGTGCCGCTGATGTTCGCAGGGCTTGCCCTGATGCATGGGCTGGTGGCGCAAGGTCGACTGGGCAAGTTCTGGTTGGTCGGGATGTACGTGACACTCCTGCTGTTTATGCAGCTGACTTATCCGTTGCTCGTGGTTTTGGCCATTGTCGACAGCCTGATTGATTTTCGCGGTCGCAAGGCACCCCCTAAAGGTGCTGACAACGATTCCGCGAACGGTGAAGGTTAAAAGTTAAGAGGTTTATACCAAATGGAACTGATCCTGCTGGAAAAAGTCGCCAACCTGGGCAACCTGGGCGACAAGGTAAATGTTAAGGCCGGTTACGGTCGTAACTTCCTGCTGCCATTCGGCAAGGCTACCGCTGCGACCGCCGCCAACCTGGCTGCGTTCGAAGAGCGTCGTGCCGAGCTGGAAAAACTGGCTGCAGACAAAAAAGCTTCGGCTGAAACCCGCGCTGCCCAACTGGCCGAGCTGGAAGTGACCATCACTGCCACCGCCGGTGACGAAGGCAAGCTGTTCGGTTCGATCGGCACCCACGACATCGCTGACGCTCTGACCGCCTCCGGCGTTGAAGTGGCCAAAGCTGAAGTTCGTCTGCCGAACGGCACCATCCGTAACGTCGGCGAATACGACGTTGCCGTGCACCTGCACAGCGACGTTGAAGCCACCGTTCGCGTGGTTGTTGTCGCAGCCTAAGCTGTACCAATCGGCTAGCACCTTGAGTGTCAGCCGGTTAACATCGGGCACGATCCTGCTTTGCAGGTCGTGCCCTTTGTCTTTTTCATCACCCTGATTCCTGCGTGGCCATGAACGAGATTACCGCCCCCGAGCAATATGATCTGCAAACCTCTGCCCTGAAGGTGCCTCCGCATTCCATCGAGGCCGAACAGGCCGTGCTCGGTGGCCTGATGCTGGACAACAACGCCTGGGAACGAGTGCTCGATCAAGTTTCTGACGGCGATTTCTACCGGCATGACCACCGTCTGATCTTCCGCGCCATCCATAAGCTTGCTGACCTGAACGCCCCGTTCGACGTGGTGACGCTGCACGAGCAGTTGGACAAGGAAGGTGTCAGTTCGCAAGTCGGTGGCCTGGGTTACTTGGGCGAGTTGGCCAAGAACACCCCATCGGTAGCCAACATCAAAGCCTATGCCGCGATCATCCGCGAACGGGCAACGCTGCGTCAGTTGATCAGCATCAGCAACGAGATTGCCGATAGCGCCTTCAACCCGCAGGGGCGTAATGCGGCAGAGATTCTCGATGAAGCCGAGCGACAGATCTTCCAGATCGCAGAGGCACGGCCGAAAACCGGTGGCCCGGTAGGGGTCAATGACCTGCTTACCAAGGCCATCGACCGTATCGATACCTTGTTCAATACCGATAGCGCCATTACCGGCCTGTCCACCGGCTATACCGACCTCGATGAGAAGACCAGCGGCCTGCAGCCAGCTGACTTGATCATCGTTGCTGGCCGTCCGTCCATGGGTAAGACCACCTTTGCCATGAACCTGGTCGAAAACGCCGTGTTGCGTAGCGACAAGGCGGTGTTGGTCTACTCCCTGGAGATGCCAGGCGAATCGCTGATCATGCGTATGCTGTCGTCCCTGGGGCGCATCGACCAGACCAAGGTGCGTTCCGGTCAGTTGGAAGACGATGACTGGCCGCGCCTGACCTCAGCGGTCAACCTGCTCAACGACCGTAAGCTGTTCATCGACGATACCGCAGGCATCAGCCCTTCGGAGATGCGTGCGCGTACCCGCCGCCTGGTGCGTGAGCATGGTGAAGTGGGCCTGATCATGATCGACTACCTGCAATTGATGCAGATTCCAGGTTCCAGCGGTGACAACCGTACCAACGAGATTTCCGAGATCTCGCGCTCGCTCAAGGCCCTGGCCAAGGAATTCAATTGCCCGGTCGTGGCACTGTCGCAGCTCAACCGTTCCCTTGAGCAGCGGCCGAACAAGCGCCCGGTGAACTCCGACTTGCGTGAATCGGGTGCGATCGAGCAGGACGCCGACGTCATCATGTTCGTATACCGTGATGAGGTCTATCACCCGGAAACCGAGCATAAAGGCATCGCCGAAATCATCATCGGCAAGCAGCGGAACGGGCCGATCGGGTTTATTCGCCTGGCCTTCATCGGCAAGTACACGCGCTTTGAGAACCTGGCGCCGGGTAGTTACAACTTCGACGACGACGAGTAAGCCAATTCGAGCAATTCCGACCTTTAACGTCGGAATTGGTCAAAATTTGTGCTATATTCCGCGCCCGCGATTTTTCATCGATTAGCCACCGGTCACTGACATGCAAGCAGCCAAACCACTTTTCGACTATCCCAAGTACTGGGCCGAATGCTTCGGACCAGCACCGTTCCTGCCAATGAGCAGGGAGGAGATGGATCAGCTCGGCTGGGATTCCTGCGACATCATCATCGTGACCGGTGATGCCTACGTCGATCATCCGTCGTTCGGCATGGCGATCATTGGCCGCCTGCTTGAAGCCCAAGGCTTTCGCGTGGGCATCATTGCCCAGCCGAACTGGCAGTCCAAAGACGACTTCATGAAGCTTGGCGAGCCGAACCTGTTTTTCGGCGTCGCGGCCGGCAACATGGACTCGATGATCAACCGCTACACCGCCGACAAAAAGATTCGCTCCGACGACGCCTACACGCCGGGCGGCCTGGCCGGCAAGCGTCCGGACCGCGCGAGCCTGGTCTACAGCCAGCGCTGCAAGGAAGCCTACAAGCATGTGCCTATCGTGCTGGGTGGTATCGAAGCCTCCCTGCGCCGTATCGCTCACTACGACTACTGGCAGGACAAGGTTCGTCATTCGATCCTGATCGACGCCTGTGCCGATATCCTGCTGTACGGCAACGCCGAGCGCGCCATCGTGGAAGTCGCCCAGCGCCTGTCCTTTGGCCAGAAGATCGAAGACATCACTGATATTCGGGGCACGGCTTTCATTCGACGCGACACGCCGCAAGGCTGGTTCGAAGTCGACTCCACGCGTATCGACCGTCCGGGCAAGATCGACAAGATCATCAACCCGTACGTTAACACCCAGGACACCCAGGCCTGCGCCATCGAGCAGGAAAAAGGTCCGGACGAAGATCCCAACGAAGCCAGGGTCGTACAGATTCTGGACAGCCCGCGCATGACCCGTGACAAAACGGTCATTCGTCTGCCATCGTTCGAAAAGGTCCGTGCGGATGCCGTGCTCTATGCCCACGCCAACCGGGTGTTACACCTGGAGACCAACCCGGGCAATGCCCGCGCGCTGGTACAGAAGCACGGTGAGGTTGATGTATGGTTCAACCCGCCACCCATTCCGATGACCACCGAAGAAATGGACTATGTGTTCGGCATGCCCTATGCGCGCATCCCGCACCCGGCGTATGGCAAGGAGAAAATTCCGGCCTACGACATGATCCGTTTTTCGGTGAACATCATGCGCGGCTGCTTCGGCGGTTGCACCTTCTGCTCGATCACCGAGCACGAAGGACGCATCATCCAGAACCGATCCCACGATTCGATCATTCGTGAAATCGAAGAAATTCGCGACAAGGTTCCAGGTTTTACCGGTGTCATTTCCGACCTCGGTGGCCCTACCGCGAACATGTACCGTATTGCCTGCAAGAGCCCCGAAATCGAATCGGCGTGCCGCAAGCCATCGTGCGTGTTCCCGGGTATCTGCCCGAACCTGAACACCGACCACTCGGCCCTGATCAAGCTGTATCGCAGCGCACGTGAACTGCCAGGGGTGAAAAAGATCCTCATCGCTTCCGGCCTGCGTTACGACCTGGCGGTGGAATCGCCGGAGTACGTCAAGGAACTGGTGACCCACCACGTTGGCGGCTACCTGAAAATTGCTCCGGAGCACACCGAGGAAGGCCCGCTGAATCAGATGATGAAGCCGGGTATTGGCAGCTACGACCGCTTCAAGCGCATGTTCGAGAAGTACTCAAAAGAGGCAGGTAAAGAACAGTACCTGATCCCGTACTTCATCGCCGCGCATCCGGGTACCACCGACGAAGACATGATGAACCTTGCCTTGTGGCTCAAGGGCAATGGTTTCCGTGCCGACCAAGTGCAGGCGTTCTACCCGTCGCCGATGGCCTCGGCCACGGCCATGTACCATTCCGGCAAGAACCCGCTGCGCAAGGTTACCTACAAGAGTGATCCAGTAACCATCGTCAAGAGTGAGCAGCAGCGTCGCCTGCACAAGGCGTTCCTGCGCTATCACGACCCGAAAGGCTGGCCGATGCTGCGTGAAGCACTGGAACGCATGGGGCGTGCCGACCTCATTGGTCCAGGCAAGCACCAGCTGATCCCGCTGCACCAGCCGTCTACCGACAGCTACCAGAGTGCTCGACGCAAGAACTCCACGCCAGCGGGTAGCCACAAAGTGGCCAAGGAGCAGAAGATCCTTACCCAGCACACGGGTTTGCCACCGCGCGCCAGCGACGGCTCAAATCCGTGGGACAAGCGCGAGCAAGCCAAGGCTGCGGCATTTGCCCGCAACCAGCAGGCCGCCAAAGAGCGTAAAGAAGCTGCCAAAGGCGGTAAGGGCGGTAAGAAGCCCGCCCGCCAACCGGCAGTGCCACGCTAGTCAGCATTTCCCTGGGAATGGGAGCGGGCTTGCCCCGCGATGAGGCCAGCGCACCCTGCAACAAAAAGGGGGTGCCGGATCACGTTGTTCCCGTGCAGTTTTTTCTGGAAAAGCCTCATATCTGTGCAACGCTTGCACGGCAGCCTCTGTGCGGTGCGCTTTTGGTGCGCCTGAACGAGTTGCAGGCCGGAATTCGCTGACTTGGCCATATGGCACATGTCTTGCGCGGTTCCGCTCTCTGAATCGACTTGCAGACTCCGATCACCGCCATGCCTGACTTGTTTGATGCCTACCGGCCAACTCCGGGTGCTTACCACGAAATGCTTGATGGCCAAGGCAAGGTCCGAGGTCACTGGCAGCCGGTATGCGATTACCTGCAGCGCAGCGGCCCGGCACAGTTGGCCCAACGACAAGCGTCACTGACTCGCCAGCTCCGCGAAAACGGCGTCACTCACAGCATTTATGCCGACCCCAAAGGCGCCGACCGCCCCTGGGAACTGGATCTGTTGCCGCACCTGATTCCTGCCGCCCAGTGGCAGGAACTGGCCTCGGGCATCGCCCAGCGTGCGCGTCTGCTCAATGCAGTACTGGCCGACGTCTATGGTCAGCAACAGCTGATCCGTAACGGGTTGCTGCCAAGCGAGCTGATCTATGGTCACAACAATTTCCTCTGGCCCTGCCAAGGGATCAGCCCGCCGGGGGGGACCTTTCTGCATGTCTACGCGGTGGACCTGGCGAGGGCACCGGATGGGCGCTGGTGGGTAACGGCTGATCGCACCCAGGCGCCTTCCGGGGCAGGTTATGCACTGGAAAATCGGACCATTGTTTCCCGTGCGCTGCCTGAGTTGTATCGAGACCTGCGGGTTCAGCATCTGGCAGGTTTTTTCGGTGCATTGCAGCAGACGCTGATGCGCCTGGCGCCCAGCGAGAAAGAGGTGCCGCTGGTAGTCTTGCTAACGCCTGGCCGTTTCAATGAAAGCTATTTTGAGCATCTGTACCTTGCCCGCCAATTGGGCTACCCGCTGGTAGAGGGCGCAGACTTGACCGTGCGCAACGCCACGGTCTTTCTCAAGACGCTCAGCGGTTTACGCCGGGTGCACGCAATCATGCGCCGCCTGGACGATGATTTCTGTGATCCACTGGAGCTGCGCACTGATTCGGCGCTCGGCGTTCCCGGATTGCTCGATTCAGTGCGTCAGGGGCGTGTTCTGGTAGCTAACGCCTTGGGGGCCGGGGTGCTGGAATCGCCAGGCTTGCTGGGCTTTTTACCCGCTATCAACCAGCACCTGTTTGCCGAAGAACTCAGCTTGCCGTCGATAGCCACGTGGTGGTGCGGCGAGCCTCTGGCGATGGAGCAAGCACTGGAGCAGCTCCCGCAGTTGCTGGTGAAACCGGCGTTTCCTTCGCAGAGCTTCAATCCAGTATTGGGTCGCGAGTTGAACGAGGCCGAGCGCCAGGCGCTTTGCCTGAGGATTCAGGCCCGCCCTTATGCCTATGTCGCTCAGCAACTGGCGCAGTTGTCGCAAGCACCGGTATGGCAGCAGGACCAAGGCCAATTGCGGTCACGGGCCATTGGTATGCGGGTTTATGCAGTGGCAACGGCTGAGGGATACCGGGTCTTGCCGGGTGGCCTTACCCGAGTGGCCGCGCTGGCGGACGCTGAAGTGGTGTCGATGCAGCGTGGAGGCGCCAGCAAAGATGTCTGGGTGTTGGGGGACACGGCACCTGTGGATGAGCCGTGGCGGAGCGCGCAGACGCTTGGCGTGGCTGAGCTGGTGCGGCAAGACCCGTACCTGCCGTCACGCGTAGTAGAAAACCTGTTCTGGTTCGGACGTTATTGCGAACGCTGCGATGCCAGTGCGCGTTTGCTGCGGATCATCCTTACCCGTTATCTCGATGGCGACGATCCTCTGGCCCTGCAGGCCGCGGTGTCGCTGGCAGCTGAGCTTTCGTTGCTACCGCCCGAGGGCAGGCTGCCCGAGCGCTTGCACGCCGCCTTGGCCGACCGGGACTGGGCCTTCAGCCTCAGCAATAACCTGCAGCGCTTGCACTGGGCAGCGTCACAGGTGCGCGGCAAACTTTCGCGGGAAAACTGGCAGGCGTTGGTGGAGTTGCAACGCGAGGCGCAGAGCCTTGGCGATGACACGGCGGGCCTTGGGGAACAGGTAGATTTTCTCAACCGCTTGGTCATGTCGATGGCGGCGCTGTCGGGCTTTGCCCTGGATGACATGACCCGCGACGAAGGCTGGCGCTTTTTGATGATTGGTCGGCGCATCGAACGCCTGCAGTCACTGTGCAGCAGCCTGGCAGCTTTCCTGCGCGGGCCGGCGGTATACGATCAGGCTGGGCTTGAGTGGCTGCTGGAATTGGGTAACAGCAGCATTACCTACCGCTCACGTTATCTGGCGGTCGCACAACTGATTCCAGTGCTCGACCTGTTGCTGCTGGATGAACAGAACCCGCACGCCGTGATGTTCCAGCTCAACCTACTGGTGCGTACCTACCGACGCTTGTGCGAAGCGTTCGCCAGCCCCGTTGATCCGGGCCTGGCGTTGCTGGCTCAGCAGCTCAAACAGTTCGACTTGCGCAACCTTGAGGGGTCGTTGTTTGGCAGCGCGAGTGTTCATGCGGTGCTGACCGGGTTGGCTGACCTGTTGCAATCGGTTGCCACAGCCAGCAGTGATATTTCCGAGCGCCTGGCCCTTCGCCACTTTGCTCATGTCGACGATGTCAGTCAGCAAACGGTGTCGGTCTGATGAGCGCTCGTTATCATGTTGTCCACGACACCCATTATCGCTATGACAGTCCGGTGTCTCTTGCCCAGCAGTTGGCTCACCTGTGGCCGCGCGCGTGTGCCTGGCAGCGTTGTACGGCGCAGGCGCTCCAGGTCAGCCCCGAGCCGACACAGCGGCGGGACGAATGGGATGTGTTCGGAAATCCACTCACGCGCCTGGCCTTTGAACGCCAGCACGAGCAGTTGCGAGTGGTCGCACGCTTGCATATCGAAGTGTTGCCGCGAAGCGCTCCACAATTGAGCGTTTCACCGGCGTGGGAGCAGGTCCGTGATGCACTGAGCTATACCGGCAAGCCACTGTCGAGCGAGCATCTGCAGGCTTGTCGCTACCGTTTTGAATCACCCTATGTGCGTCTGAAGCAGCGCTTTGTGGCCTTCAGCGCGTCGTGTTTTGCCCCAGGCCGACCTTTGCTCGCGGGCTCCCAGGCATTAATGGAAAAAATTTTCAGCGAGTTCACCTTCGAGGCCGGCGCGACCCAGGTCGCTACGCCGTTGGAGCAAGTGCTTGAGCGCAGGCGGGGCGTTTGCCAGGACTTTGCTCACCTGATGCTTGCCTGCCTGCGCTCACGGGGACTGGCGGCGCGTTATGTCAGTGGTTATCTGCTCACCCGCCCGCCGCCCGGGCAACCGCGCCTTGTGGGGGCTGACGCCTCGCACGCGTGGGTGTCGGTATTTTGCCCACTCCAGGGCTGGGTCGACTTTGACCCCACCAACAACCTGCTGCCCGCGCTGGAGCACATCACCTTGGCCTGGGGCCGGGACTTCTTCGATGTGTCACCGCTGCGTGGGGTGATCCTCGGCGGCGGTACGCATGATCCGCAGGTGCAGGTTACGGTGATGCCGCTGGAAGACGGCCAGCCTTAGTCAGGCTTTTTGTCCACCCACTTGGGGGCGACCGGCGCCTGGTAGTTTTCCATGGCGTCGAGCAGTTCGCCGGGGGCGTCGGCAAGTTGCAGCATGGCGCGGTGTTGCGCACGCACAAAGCCTTCTTCCACCACGTGGTCGAGGAAACTGCCCAGTTTGCTGTAGAAACCGTTTACATCGAGCAGCCCCAGGGGCTTGGCGTGGTAACCCAGTTGGCCCCAGGTCCAGACTTCAAACAACTCTTCCAGGGTGCCCAGGCCGCCGGGCAGGGCGACGAATGCGTCGCTCAGTTCAGCCATGCGTGCCTTGCGCGCATGCATACCGTCGACGACTTCCAGGCGGGTCAACCCGGTATGGCCGATCTCGGCGCTTTTTAGAGCCTGCGGGATTATTCCGATAACTTCACCGCCAGCGGCCATGGCCGCGTCAGCAACGATGCCCATCAGGCCGACGGCACCGCCGCCGTATACCAGGGTGAGGCCACGCTGGGCAATGGTCTGGCCAAGGGCGATGGCAGCGTCGCGGTAGGCAGGATTGACACCAGTGCTGGCGCCACAGAATACGCAAATGGAACGTACAGGCATTTTATCTCTCCGATAACAGGCGCACAGAGAGTAAGGCGCATGCACGCCGCTTCCAAGGCCAGATATTACTCGGGACGACAGAACTCGCAGGTGGCCCCACTGGCGCCGCAGGCGTAGGCGGCCAACAAACTGTTCATCAAGCTGTTAAGGGGCATGGTTTTTACTCCTGAACGAGAGGTTGTTTCATCGTCCCGGAATGGCGCATGATGTGCACTTTGATTGGCTGTATACAATCCATAGAACAAATCTACTGCCCGGCGCTTTTCCGGCCTCTTGATTCATATCAGGGAAGGGATGAAGTGATTCAGGCAGTCTGCAAACTGATCAAAACCCTGCCAAGGAGATTCACGATGTTTGCCAAAGTTGTAGCTGTATCTTTGCTGACTCTGGCCAGCGCTCAGGTGTTTGCCGCTGAGTGTAAGGTTACCGTCGACTCCACCGATCAGATGTCCTTCAACACCAAAGACATCGCCATCGACAAAAGCTGCAAGACTTTCACCGTTGAACTGACTCACTCCGGCTCGCTGCCGAAGAACGTCATGGGCCACAACCTGGTGATCAGCAAAGAAGCTGACATGCAGCCAATTGCTACCGACGGCCTGTCGGCTGGTATCGACAAGCAATACCTGAAAGACGGTGATGCGCGTGTTATCGCTCACACCAAAGTCATCGGGGCTGGCGAGAAAGATTCGGTTACTTTCGACGTGTCGAAACTGGCAGCGGGCGAGAAGTACGGCTTCTTCTGCTCGTTCCCAGGTCACATCTCGATGATGAAAGGCACAGTTACTCTGAAGTAATGCGTTGCCTTTGAAATCGCGGGGCAAGCCCGCTCCTACAATTTTGTCTGTAGGAGCGGGCTTGCCCCGCGATGCTTTCATCAAGGTGCGAAAGGCATCTCGCGCTTGTGCCGGGTCTTCTCGTAGGTGCCCTTGATAATCTCGAAGGCTTCTTCGCTGACAGGCTCGCCGTGCAGGAACGCGTCGATCTGCTCATAGGTAACGCCGTGGGAAGCTTCGTCCGGTTTGCCTGGGGCCAGGTCTTCCAGATCTGCAGTCGGCACTTTCTCTACCAGTGACTCCGGGGCGCCAAAGCTGCGCGCGATTGCCCGCACCTGGTTTTTCACCAGGCCACTCAACGGGGCCAGGTCGCAGGAACCATCACCAAATTTGGTAAAGAAGCCCATCACTGCTTCGGCAGCATGGTCGGTGCCGATCACCAGGCCCTGACGAGCGCCGGCAATGGTGTACTGAGCGACCATACGCATGCGGGCCTTGGTGTTGCCAACCACGAAGTCGACCATCGCCGGCTTGCCGTTTTCCAGCGCCTGCACCTCTTTGGCCAGCGCCTGCACGGCCGGGGCGATGTTCACCGTGTGCAACTCGTCCGGCTGGATCACATCCAGGCACGCCTGGGCGTCGTGTTCATCCTGCTGCACGTGGTAGGGCAGGCGCACAGCGATGAAGCAATAGCCTGGGTCGCCGGTTTCGTTGCGCAGCTCATTGACAGCCCGTTGCGCCAACAGGGCTGCTGTCAGCGAGTCGACACCACCACTGATGCCCAGGACCAGGGTTTTCATCCGCGCGTTATTCAGGCATTGCTTGATGAATGCCACGCGCCGGGCCACTTCGGCATCGAGCGCGGCGCGGTCGGCGAATGGCGGCTGGACCTTGAGCGCTTGCGCGATCTCTCGCTGGACGGCTTGCATGAATTACTCCTTGGGCACTTTGAAGACATGGCGCAGGTAAGCGACGAAGTTTTCGTCGCGGCATTGGGTCTTGGCCGCCTCGTCGGAAATCTTGGCGACAGGCTGGCCGTTGCAGTCGGTCATTTTAAGCACGATGCTCATCGGCGCCACCCCTGGTATGTCACAGGTCAGGTTGGTACCAATGCCAAAGCTGACATTGATCCGGCCGCGCAGGGCACGGAAAATTTCCAGTGATTTGGTCAGGTTCAGGCCATCGGAAAACACCAGGGTCTTGGTCATCGGGTCGATACCCAGCTTGCGGTAGTGGGCGATGGCCTTTTCCGCCCAAAGCACCGGGTCGCCGGAGTCATGGCGCAAACCGTCGAACAGCTTGGCGAAGAACAGATCGAAGTCACCCAGAAAAGCATCCATGGTGATGCAGTCGGTCAGGGCGATACCAAGCAGGCCGCGGTATTCGCGCACCCAGCAGTCGAGGGCTGCGATCTGGCTGTCGATCAGTCGAGGTCCCAGTTGCTGATGGGCCATTATCCACTCATGGGCCATGGTCCCCAGGGGCTTGATATCCAGTTTTCGTGCCAGGTGAACGTTACTGGTGCCAACGAAACGCGCAGGGAATTCTTCCTTCAGCACCCTTACCACTTCTTCCTGAACCTTGTAGGAGAAGCGTCGGCGGGTGCCAAAGTCGGCTACCTGCAACTCGGCCAGTTCATCGCTGCTGGCATGGGCCCTGAGCCAGTCGAATTTGCGATACAGCTGGTCGCGCGCCTCGCTCAGCTTGACCAGTGGGTGGCGCTGACGGTTGCGCACTTCACTGATGATCGCCAGCAAGGGCACTTCGAAGAGGATTACATGCAACCAGGGGCCGCGGATGCGCAGGTACAGCTGGTCGTTCTCGATGCCCAGGTGCAGATAACGCAAATTGAAGCGAAACAGGCCAAGGAATCGCAGGAAGTCCGGCTTGATGAAGTTGATCTGCTCAAGAAATCCCAGTTGACCGTTGGCCAGGCTCAGCTCGCACAACTGGTCGATCTGTTCACGGATCTGCGCCAGGTAAGGGCGCAGGTCTTCGCCGTTGCGGCAGCGAAACTCCCACTCCACCTCGACGTTGGGATAGTTGTGCAGCACCGCCTGCATCATGCTCAGTTTGTAGAAGTCAGTGTCGAGCAGGTTCTGCACGATGCGGTCGGCGAAGGCGCTCTCGCTCATAAGGGGCTCCGTAAGGGGCGCGCGCCATCATCTGTCAGCAACGACACGCAGACCCTGCCATTGTGCCAGCCTTTTTCCGCAGGCGGGCGGGCACTCCAAGGGGTACATCGGTAGCAAGCAACTGTGGCAGCGCTTTTACACGACACCAGCTAGCCTGTAATGGTGCCCGCTGTAGCAGTCGCGCACCAAGGATGTGCAGATCGGTTACGCATCCTGTTACAGGCTGGTTGCACGTAAACACTTGCCGGGGTTGCAATGATGGCACTAGGCGGTTGCTCTTTCTGTTTGCAGGCGGTGGCGCTTTGCTTGAAGCAGACGGTTGCACGGCCAATAAAAAAAGGACGCGGTTCAAGCCCCGACGACTTCTTCACGAGTTTTTCCAGAATAAAAAACCAATGGCACGGCCCTTGCTCAGAGCAATTGCTGAACGTTGTAGTGCCAACCAAAAAAACTCCAAGGAGCACCACCTCATGTCGCAGACGTTTTACAAGAAAGGCTTTTTGGCCCTCGCCGTAGCTACGGCGCTGGGTGTTTCTTCGTATGTTCAGGCCGACATCAAGATCGGCGTAGCAGGCCCGATGACCGGTGCCAACGCAGCGTTTGGTGAGCAGTACATGAAAGGTGCCCAGGCAGCGGCCGATGCCGTCAATGCCGCGGGAGGGGTTAACGGCGAGAAGATCGTTCTGGTCAAAGGTGATGACGCCTGTGAGCCGAAGCAGGCCGTAGCGGTGGCCAACCGCCTGGTGGATCAGGACAAGGTTGCGGGTGTGGTTGGGCACTTCTGCTCGTCCAACACCATTCCTGCTTCCGAAGTGTACGACGAAGCCGGGGTCATAGCGATCACCCCAGGTTCGACCAACCCACAGGTTACCGAACGCGGCCTGAGCGCCATGTTCCGTATGTGCGGGCGTGACGACCAGCAGGGCATCGTCGCCGGCGATTACATCGTTGATGTGCTCAAGGGCAAGAAGGTCGTGGTGCTGCACGACAAGGATACCTATGGCCAGGGTCTAGCTGATGCCACCAAGGCTCAGTTGGCCAAGCGTGGCGTCACCCCGGTGCTGTATGAAGGCCTGACGCGCGGTGAGAAGGACTTCAGTGCCGTAGTGACCAAGATCCGTGCCGCGGGTGCCGACGTTGTGTACTTCGGCGGCCTGCACCCGGAAGCCGGCCCACTGGTTCGCCAGCTGCGTGAGCAAGGTCTCAAAGACGTCAAGTTCATGTCCGATGACGGTATTGTCACCGACGAACTGGTCACCACCGCCGGTGGCGCGCAGTTCGTCGATGGCGTGTACATGACCTTCGGCGCCGACCCTCGCCTGCTGCCAGACAGCAAGGCGGTGGTGGAGGAGTTCCGCAAGGCTGGCACCGAACCTGAAGGGTACACCCTGTATGCCTATGCCTCGGTCCAGGCGCTGGCTGCCGCTTTCAACGGCGCCAAGTCGAACAAAGGCGAAGATGCCGCCAAATGGCTCAAGGCCAACCCGGTGAAAACCGTGATGGGCGAGAAAAAATGGGACTCCAAAGGTGACCTGACTGTTTCCGACTATGTGGTCTACCAGTGGGATGCCCAAGGCAAGTACCACCAACTGGAAAAACAAAAATAACAACGGTATCCGACCCGGGCGCCTGCCCGGGTCGCTACCCGGTTTGCGCGGTACCTGTCTTTTCTCGTAGATCTGCACAACCCTGCGCTGCGAGGGCCGCTTGATCCGGGCCTCACCGTAGTCGGCGCTGTGCAATCTCAAATACGTGAGATTGCGTTATGGATGGTATTTTTCTGCAGCAACTGATCAATGGGCTGACCCTGGGGTCTGTCTATGGTCTGATCGCCATCGGCTACACAATGGTCTATGGCATTATCGGCATGATCAACTTCGCGCACGGCGAGGTTTATATGATTTCCGCTTACCTGGCGGCGATCAGTCTGGCATTGCTGGCTTACTTCGGTATCGAATCCTTCCCGCTGCTGATGCTCGGGACGCTGATCTTCACCATTGTGGTAACAGGCGTCTATGGCTGGACCATCGAACGCATCGCCTACAAGCCCCTGCGAAACTCCACCCGCCTGGCACCTTTGATCAGTGCCATCGGAATTTCGCTCATCCTGCAAAACTATGCACAGATCAGCCAGGGTGCACGCCAGCAAGGCGTACCGACCCTGCTCGAAGGCGCCTGGCGCCTGGAAGTGGGCACAGGCTTCGTGCAACTGACCTACACCAAGATATTTATCCTGGTCGCCGCTTTTGTCGGTATGGCCGCGCTTACCTACATCATCAAGTTCACCAAGTTGGGGCGCATGTGCCGTGCTACCCAGCAGGATCGCAAGATGGCTTCGATCCTGGGTATCAACACTGACCGGGTGATTTCCTATGTGTTCGTCATCGGTGCCGTGATGGCTGCGCTGGCGGGCGTACTGATCACCATGAACTACGGCACCTTCGACTTCTATGCCGGCTTCATCATTGGCATCAAGGCTTTCACCGCTGCGGTGTTGGGTGGCATCGGCTCTCTGCCGGGGGCCATGCTCGGTGGAATCATCCTTGGTATTTCCGAATCGCTTTTCTCCGGGATGATCAACTCCGACTACAAAGACGTGTTCAGTTTCTCCCTGCTGGTGCTGATTCTGATCTTCCGTCCCCAAGGCCTGCTGGGTCGCCCTCTCGTGGCGAAGGTGTAAGTATGTCTGCTGCCAAAACCAACTCATTCGATATCAAGCGCAGCCTGATTGACGCGATTCTCGCCGGGCTGATTTCCCTGATTGTCTTCGGACCCATCGTCGGCGTCGTGCTCGACGGCTACAGCTTCAACATGGAGCCCACCCGTGTCGCCTGGCTGGTTGCCGGCGTGATGGCCGGGCGTTTCCTGCTCAGCCTGTTTCTGCAAACTCCTAAAGGCCAGTCGATCCTGCAAGGTTTCGAAGGCAGCGGTTCGGGCGTGCACGTGTTGGCGCCGGACTACAAATCACGGCTGCGCTGGATTATTCCGGCGCTGGTGGTGATCGCCATTGTCTTCCCCTTCTTTGCCAACAAGTACCTGCTCACGGTCGTCATCCTTGGCCTGATCTACGTGCTGCTTGGGCTGGGCCTGAACATTGTGGTCGGGCTGGCTGGGCTGCTCGACCTGGGTTACGTGGCGTTCTACGCCATCGGTGCCTATGGCCTGGCGCTGGGCTATCAGTACCTTGGCCTGGGCTTCTGGACCGTATTGCCACTGGCAGCGATTGCTGCGGCGCTGGCTGGGTGCATTTTGGGCTTCCCGGTGCTGAGGATGCACGGTGACTACCTGGCCATTGTGACCCTGGGCTTTGGTGAAATCATTCGCCTGGTGCTCAACAACTGGCTGTCGTTCACTGGCGGCCCCAATGGCATGCCGGTACCTTCGCCAACATTTCTGGGCATCGAGTTTGGACGTCGAGCCAAGGACGGCGGGATCCCGTTCCATGAGTTCTTTGGCATCGACTACAACCCCAACGTGAAATTCCTGTTCATCTACATCGTGCTGTTCCTGGTGGTGATGGCGGTGTTGTACATCAAGCATCGGTTGACCCGTATGCCGGTGGGGCGCGCCTGGGAAGCCTTGCGTGAAGATGAGATTGCCTGCCGCTCAATGGGCCTGAACCATGTATTGGTAAAACTTTCTGCCTTCACTCTCGGTGCTTCTACCGCAGGCTTGGCCGGGGTGTTCTTCGCCAGCTACCAGGGCTTTGTAAACCCGTCTTCGTTCACTTTCTTCGAGTCGGCGTTGATCCTGGCCATCGTGGTGCTGGGTGGCATGGGCTCGACTGTCGGTGTCGTGATTGCAGCCTTCGTGCTCACCGTTGCCCCGGAGCTGCTGCGCAGTTTCTCCGAGTACCGGGTGCTGCTATTTGGGGTGCTCATGGTGTTGATGATGATCTGGAGACCGCGAGGCCTGATTCGTATCAGCCGCACCGGTGTAGTCCCGCGTAAAGGAGTGGCGCCATGAGCGATGACGTGATTCTCTCGGTCGACAACCTGATGATGCACTTTGGTGGGATCAAGGCGCTCAGCGATGTCAGTCTCAAGGTCAAGCGCAACTCTATCTTTGCCCTGATCGGCCCCAACGGCGCGGGCAAGACCACTGTATTCAACTGCCTGACCGGTTTCTACAAGGCCAGCGGCGGCAAGATCGAACTGAACATGCGCGGCACGCGTACCAACGTTATCCAACTGCTTGGCGAACGCTTTCGGTTGAGTGATTTCGTTTCGCCCAAACGCTTCATCAACCGACTGCACTACAAAATGTTTGGCGGTACTCACCTGGTCAACCGGGCGGGTCTGGCGCGGACGTTCCAGAACATTCGCCTGTTCAAGGAAATGTCGGTGGTGGAGAACCTGCTGGTGGCCCAGCACATGTGGGTCAACCGCAACCTGCTGGCCGGCGTACTTAACACCAAGGCCTACCGAAAAGCCGAAAGCGATGCCCTTGATCACGCCTTCTACTGGTTGGAAGTGGTCGACCTGGTGGACTGCGCCAACCGCTTGGCCGGTGAGCTTTCCTACGGCCAGCAGCGCCGACTGGAAATCGCCCGCGCCATGTGCACACGACCTCAGATCATCTGCCTGGACGAACCGGCAGCGGGCCTGAACCCGCAGGAAACCGAAGCCCTGAGCAGGATGATTCGAGTGCTGCGCGACGAGCACGACCTGACCGTCGTGCTCATCGAGCATGACATGGGTATGGTTATGAGCATCTCTGATCACATCGTGGTGCTTGACCACGGCAACGTGATCGCCGAAGGCGCGCCACAGGATATTCGCAACAACCCGACGGTAATCGCCGCCTACCTGGGTGCCGACGAAGAGGAGCTGGTATGACTGCACCCATTCTCGAACTCAAGGACCTGGATGTGTTCTATGGTCCGATCCAGGCTCTGAAAAAAGTATCGATGCACATCGATGAAGGTGAAACCGTGAGCCTGATCGGCTCCAACGGTGCCGGCAAATCGACCCTGCTGATGTCAATTTTCGGCCAACCACGGGCTTCTGGCGGGCAGATTATCTATCGCGGCACTGACATCACCCACAAGTCTTCGCACTACATTGCCTCGAACGGCATTGCCCAGTCGCCTGAAGGGCGCCGGGTGTTCCCGGACATGTCGGTAGAAGAGAACCTGATGATGGGCACCATTCCCATCGGCGATAAACATGCCAGCGAAGACATGCAGCGCATGTTCGAGTTATTCCCACGGCTCAAGGAGCGCCGCAACCAGCGGGCCATGACCATGTCGGGCGGGGAGCAGCAAATGTTGGCTATCGCCCGGGCGTTGATGAGTCGGCCTAAGTTATTGCTGCTCGACGAACCGTCGCTGGGCCTGGCGCCGATTGTAGTCAAGCAGATCTTCGCCACGCTCAGAGAACTAGCCAAGACCGGTATGACCATCTTCCTGGTTGAGCAAAACGCCAACCATGCGCTGAAGCTGTCTGACCGTGCGTATGTGATGGTCAACGGACAGATCCGCTTGACCGGTACCGGGCAAGAGTTGTTGGTCAACGAGGAAGTACGAAACGCCTACCTTGGTGGGCATTGAGTCGATCAGAAAAGTAGCCCTGCGATGCAGGGCTTTTTTTTGTCCACAGCTTTGTGGAAAACCTTACGAGCACTTCCTTTGCGCCGCGACACAAAGTCGCTGCAAGCGGATGTTTTGTCGAGGTTTTGAGTTGTCCACCATTGGTGTGGAAGCGGCTGTGGGTAACTTGGTAGCACCTTGCTGTAAGCCTTTATCTATAAGGCTTTCAGCGCTATGATCGTTTTTTGATCAAGTGTTCGGTAAAGATTTTTGCCGGCCATTGTCAAGTCTTTTGTAGGTACGCTACTTTGGCGCAAATCCATAGCATGGGCCTGTGGATAAGTCTGTGGGCAAGCTTTGGAAAGAACGCTGTAGGCAGCGCGCTGATAGGCCTTGAGCCATCATCGAAAATGCTGCTATGGCGGCCGCGGATGACCTGAGGTCAATTGGACGGGTTGCGGTCAAGGAAAATACTTTCGAGTTATCCGTAAGGCCAGAAATATCGAGGAAAAGTTGCCCCCGGATTTTGTGCAAGAGACTGTGGATAAGGTGAGCAAAGCTTGCTGCAACCCTTATAGATCAAAGGTTTCGTGCGTTTGGTTGTTTTTTGTGCAGTGCAAGTGTGCTTGCTGGCGAGGGTTGCGCCGGGCATTCTGCCGCTCCGTGATACCGACCTTGCAAGGAGTAACCGATGACTTCCACTCTATTCATCACTGGCGCGACCTCAGGCTTCGGCGAAGCTTGTGCCCGTCGATTCGCCGAAGCAGGCTGGTCGCTGGTGTTGACTGGTCGCCGTCAGGAGCGCCTGGATGCGCTATGTGTAGAGCTTTCCAAAAAGACTGAAGTGCATGGCCTGGTCCTGGATGTGCGGGACCGCGGGGCCATGGAGAGGGCGATTGCCAACTTGCCGCCATCGTTCGCCAAACTACGTGGGCTGATCAACAACGCAGGTCTGGCCCTGGGGGCCGAACCTGCGCCCAAGTGCGACCTGGACGATTGGGACACCATGGTCGACACCAATATCAAAGGCTTGATGTACAGCACCCGCCTGCTGCTGCCACGTTTGATCGCGCATGGCCGGGGCGCCACCATTCTGAACGTGGGGTCAGTGGCGGGTACTTATCCGTACCCTGGCAGCCATGTCTACGGTGGCACCAAGGCATTTGTCGCTCAGTTTTCCTCGAGCCTGCGCTGTGACCTGCAAGGCACGGGCGTGCGCGTGAGCAACATTGAACCGGGCATGTGTGAGAGCGAATTTTCTCTGGTGCGTTTCGGCGGTGACCAGGCGCGCTATGACGCGACTTACGCCGGCATCGAAGCGATTCAACCACAGGATATTGCCGAGACCATCTTCTGGGTTCTCAATCAGCCGGCTCACATCAACATCAACAGCATTGAGCTGATGCCGGTGCGCCAGACCTTGGCCGGGTTTGCGATTGACAGGTCGGGAGAGGCCTGATGAAGGTATCGCGGGACGCGTCCCGCGATAGCATCAGATTTGCTGCTCCAGCCCCTGCAGGCAGGTGGCCAGATGGTAAGGCGTGGTCGACGGCATATCGCTGCGGCTAACAGCACCATTGGCATCGCGGCACTCGTACCAGCCACCGGCATGCAAGAAGTCGCGTTGTAGCGCCTGAAGCTGGGTGAGAACCTTGTCGGCGCTGTTTGGGCGCAGGGCCAAGGCCCGCAGGTACTCGGCTTGAGCCCAAATGCGCTGGCTAGCATCGCGTACCTGGCCATCGCTGCCGAGCATGGACAATGCCGCCGTACCCTTCACCCCGCATTGCTCAGCGTAGGCAAATGCCCGGTCGAGGGACGCGTGCAGCTCGCAGCCACGCAATAGTGGCGAAGACTCGAGAAGATAGAACCATTCGAACTGATGCCCTGGCTCGAACCAGTTATCCACAGCGTCGCGAGGTTTTTCCAGCATCACCCCATGATCAGGGTCGACGAAGTGCGTTTGCATGGCAGTCGCCAGGTTTTGCAGCGCGCTCTGCACCGCTTCATCGTCGCGCACGGCCAATGTGGCGAGAAACGCTTCGGCCAGGTGCATCAACGGGTTCTGAAGCGGGCCGCTACCTAGGTCCGACCAATCTTCATCAAGACTGGCTTCATACAGCCCATCATCTCGGCCGAAACGCTCAGCGACGATGCTCAGGGCAGCATTGAGCGTGGACTCGACCAACTGTTCACGCACCTGTCCCCAGTAATGAGCGCAGGCAAAAATGATGAAGGCGTGGGTATAAAGGTCTTTGCGCCGATCCAGCGGTTTGCCCTGGGCATCGATGCTGTAGAACCAGCCGCCATGCTCGGCATCGTGGAAGTGCCGTTGCAGCGAGCGAAACAGGGCGCCCGCACGCTCGCGGGCACCCGGCTGTTCGATCCGGCTGCTGAACAGGTACAGCTGGCGAGCACAGGCCATGGCTCGGTAACGCTGTACGGGCAGGGGCTGATGCTGAGGGTCGAGGGCTTCGAAAGGCAGCGCCATTTCTGCATTCCAGCCCGGACCTTGCCAGAGCGGCACAATGCGCTGGGTAAAGTGCGTTTGCACCTGTTCAAGCAGGGCAGGCAGTTCAGGCTGGGCAGTTCGAAGGTCGGGCATGGAGAAGAGTCGTCGCGATCAGTGCGTTTGCGCGCATGTTAGCAGGAAACGGTTATCAGATTGGCGTGCCGAGCCCTTGCCAATGCTTGGCACCGACAAAAATGAAGCGCAATTGTTGGGTGATCTTGTCTTGGGCGCTCAGCGGCTGCGCGCTGCCGTCTGCAGGCTCGTCGATCAGCTCTGGCAAGGTGGCAAACACGGTTTTAACCACCAGGTCGGCTATGACCGAAAGGGCGTCGTTATCCAGGTGTTGCCAGCGCGGCATGCGTGCAAGGTCAGTGGCCAGGTCCGAGCTGATGCCGTCGCGCAACGTGGCGATCGCCTGACGCACAGGCTGCGAGCCACCATATTGTTCGCGTGCCAGGAATAGAAATTGCGCGCGGTTGGCGGCAACCACATCGAGGAAGATCCGCACCGAGGCATCGGTGATACCGCCGAGTTCGATCTCATTGTGGCGCACCAGGCGGATGGTCTGGCGAAAGGTTTCGCCGACTTCGTTTACCAGGGCCAGGCCGAGTTGGTCCATGTCGGTAAAGTGACGGTAAAAGCCTGTTGGCACGATACCCGCACACTTGCTCACTTCGCGCAGGCTGATACTGCCGAAGCCTCGGCCACTTTCCATCAATTGGCGGGCGGCATCCAGTAAGGCTTGGCGGGTCTGTAGTTTTTGTTCGGCGCGCGGCAGCATGGCGAATATCGGCTGGCAGTGAAACAGCCCTGCACTCTAATAGCCTGCGCCAGGAAAACAAAGCCCGGTCAGTTGACCGGGCTGGGAGGGGAGCTGTTGCAAGGCTGGTATCTGTTGTTTTCTGGCATGGGCGTTAGCTTACGCGTTGGTTTTTTTCGATCAGGCGATCAGAGCCGCCTTCAGCAACGCGTACGTTACGCTCCAGCAGACGATCCGAGCCACCTTCGGCGACGCGGTTATTGCGCTCCAGAAGACGATCCGAGCCACCTTCGGCGACGCGGTTGTTGCGCTCCAAGAGACGATCCGAGCCGCCTTCTGCCAGGGGGTTCAGCGGTTGCGAGATAACCGTAGTGCTGGTGCGCGATTCAGCGGTCAGGCTTTGTTCGCTGGCTGGAATGGCGAAAGCATTGGCAGCCAGGATGGACAGGGACAGGCTCAGCAGCAATTGGCGTTTCATTGTTCGGTGCTCCTCGGTGGGGCTGGAAAGTGAGTACGGAGCCAATGCTACGCTCGGGGGCGGCAGATAAAAGTTCATAAAGATAATGGTAACAATCAACGGAATTGATGTTTTGCAGCGAGGGCTCTAGTTCAGTCTTTACAGGCTGCAGAGGAGGTTTTGAGGTGCTGTTGGCAAGATGGATTGCGACGTTCATTGATGAGTAACCGAGGGGAAATCCTGTTTTTTCGTCGTCAATTTAAACCCCTGGGGTTTTCATCAGTCCCATAGTTTAAGTGCCATCAAAACGCCCACCTTCTGTCTGGTGGTCGTCAGGAGAATCATGCAATGACGCGCCCCGTGAAAATCCTTACCTGGACCCTCGCCAGCTTGATGCTGGTCCTCGCACTTGTGGTGATCGTCATTGCCACGTTCGACTGGAACCGGATCAAGCCGACCCTCAATGCCAAGGTCTCAGAGGCGCTGCACAGGCCCTTCGCCATTAACGGCAATCTTGCTGTGCGTTGGCAGCGCGAGCCTGAGGAGGGTGGTTGGCGAGCTTGGGTGCCGTGGCCGCGCTTCATCGCGGACGACTTGACGCTGGGTAACCCGCAGTGGCTCAAGGAGCCGCAAATGGTGGGCCTCAAACGTGTGGAGTTTCGCTTGTCGCCCGTGCCGTTACTGTTCCAGCGTATCGTGATTCCACGTATCGATTTGAACCAGCCCACTGCCAGCCTGAAGCGCCTGGCAGACGGGCGCGCCAACTGGACCTTCGACTTCGGCCCCAAGGATGAGAATGCCGAACCGTCGCCGTGGGTGCTGGATATCGGCGCCATCGGTTTCGACAAGGGCCAAGTAAGCCTTGATGACCAAACGCTGAAAACCACCCTGGATGTGCAGATTGATCCGCTCGGCAAACCTATACCTTTCAGCGAGATCGTTGGTAAGGCCTCGGCGCAGAAAGCTGGCAATGCCCAAGACTATGCATTCGGTCTCAAGGCCAAGGGACGTTACAAGGGCCAGGCGCTTTCCGGCTCTGGCAAGATTGGCGGGCTGTTGGCGTTACAGGATGCCAGCCAGCCATTCCCCCTGCAGGCCGACATTCAGATCGCCGATACCCGTGTAGCGCTTGCCGGTACCCTGACTGATCCGCGTAACCTGGGCGGGCTGGACCTGCGCCTGCGCCTGTCCGGCGCCAGCCTGGGTAACCTCTATCCGCTTACCGGTGTAACTCTGCCGGACTCGCCGCCTTATTCCACTGACGGGCATCTGACGGCCAAATTGCATGAGCCTGGGGGGGCGCTGTTTCGCTATCAAGGCTTCAACGGCAAGATTGGTGACAGTGATATTCACGGCGACCTCACCTTCGCCTCCAAACAACCACGGCCCAAACTCAGTGGCAATCTGGTTTCCAATCAATTGCTGTTCAAGGACCTTGCGCCGCTGATCGGTGCAGACTCCAACGCGGAGCAAAAGGCTCGGGGCGGGGCCAGCAAGCAACCTACGGGCAAGGTGCTGCCGGTCGAGGAGTTTCGTACCGAACGTTGGCGGACCATGGATGCCGACGTGACCTTCAGCGGCAAACGCATCGTTCACAGCGAGGATCTGCCCTTCACCGATCTTTCCAGTCACTTCGTTCTCGACGATGGCGTGCTGCGCCTGGAGCCGCTGCGCTTTGGTGTGGCAGGCGGCAAGCTCGATGCGCAAATACGTCTCGATGGGCGTGCTGTACCGTTACAGGGGCGGGCCAAACTCAGCGCCAGAGGCTTCAAGCTCAAGCAGTTGTTCCCGACATTCGAGCCGATGAAGACCAGTTTCGGCCAGCTCAATGGCGATGCAGATTTGAGCGGTCGCGGCAACTCGGTGGCGAAGTTGCTGGCAACTTCCAATGGTGAGTTGAAAATGCTCATCAACGATGGTGCGATCAGCCGCGGCTTGATGGAAATTGCCGGGCTCAACGTTGGCAACTATGTGGTGGGACAATTGTTCGGTGACAAGGAAGTGAAGATCAATTGCGCGGCGGCCGACTTCGGGATCAAGGACGGCTTGGCGACCACCCGGTTGTTCGTCTTCGATACTGAAAACGCGATCATCTATATCGACGGAACGGCCAATTTTGCCAGTGAACAGCTGGATCTGAAAATCAATCCCGAGTCCAAGGGCTTGCGCCTGTTCTCATTGCGTTCACCCTTATATGTGCGCGGGCCTTTTGCCAAACCAAGCGCAGGTGTACAGGCGGTGCCGTTGGCCTTGCGCGGGGCGGGTATGGTAGCGCTGGGGCTGGCAGTCGGCCCGGCGGCGGGCCTGCTGGCGTTGGTGGCGCCGGGTGGTGATGTGCCCAATCAGTGCACGCCGTTGCTGGAGCAAATGAAGTCGGGCAAGGCACCGCGATCAGTTAAAGCGGGTTAGAAAGTCTAGGAGGTTTCGCCGGTGGCAGTGGGCTTGCTCCGCAATGGAGCAAGCCCTGCTTGCTGGGAATGGGTAGGGTTCAAAGCCCTTTGAGTAGGTCTGCCATGTCGTCGGCGTGTTCTTCTTCCTGCGCCAGGATGTCTTCGAAGATGCGTCGGGTCGTTGGGTCGGATTCGCCAATGTACTGGATGATTTCGCGGTAGCTGTCGATGGCGATCCGTTCGGCAATCAGGTCTTCAAGGACCATTTCCTTGAGGTTGCTGCCAGCAACGTACTGGGCGTGGGAATTTTTGCTCAGGTTGTCCGGGTTGAGGTCCGGCTCGCCGCCCAACTGCACGATGCGTTCAGCCAGCTTGTCGGCATGCTCGAGTTCCTGGTTGGCATGTTCGAGAAACTCGTCAGCGGCTACGCTGGCCTTGATCCCGCTGGCCATGTAGTAGTGCCGTTTGTAGCGCAATGCGCAGACCCACTCGGTGGCCAGCGACTCATTGAGCAGGCGCAGGATTTTTTCTCGGTCGGCACTGTAGCCTTCGGTCACGGCGCCTTGTTCGACATGCTGGCGCGCACGTTCGCGCAAGGTTTTCACATCGGTCAGTTCAACGGTGCTCATTGTCATCTCCAGGCTGAAAACGGATTGCTTCACGCTCTGTAGGCGCATTGCTTGCGCAAGGTTTGAACAAGCAATGCGGTGAGAGTTTTATACCTTGGCTTTGGCCTTCTCGACGGCGTCGTCATCTTGCTGACGTTGTTCGCAGGTCTTGAAACCCTTGTCATCGACATGTCCGGTGGCATCAAAGCGCACGTAGTAGGCCTGTTGCTTGCCTTCTTGGTTGAGGATGTAGTTGTTGCAGGTGCCACCATGAGGCAGATCGATCACCGTGGAAGGGCTGCCGCCAATGGCTATGACCCGTTGCATGGTCATACCGTCCTGCACTTGTTTCACCAGGGGCGCATCACGGTAGGTGACGTAGTCGACGGGGTTTTCCGGGCGGCTGCCGCACGCGGTCAAGGCGGTGGTGGCCAGAAGGATTGCCAGGGTCTGTTTGTACATGGTCATGCTCCTTGCTGAAGGTCTACAGGGTTGGAACCACAGCGAACGTCCGGAGTTCGATTGCGATTGCCATTGAAGTGCCTGTAGTGTTGGACCACTTTCCACGGAACGGGGATTGCAGCCATGGCCCAAGGGCTTGCCACGCGTTATCCACTGGTGCTGGTACCGGGCATGCTTGGTTTCGTTCGACTGCTGCTGTACCCCTACTGGTTCGGTATCGTTTCAGCCCTGCGCCGGGGCGGCGCCAAGGTCTTCGCCATTCAGGTGTCACCGCTCAACTCCACCGAGGTGCGCGGTGAGCAATTGCTGCAGATCATTGAAGACATTCGGCGGCGCACTGGTTGCGATAAGGTCAATCTGCTCGGCCATAGTCAGGGCGCGCTCACCGCTCGCTATGCGGCGGCCAAGCGACCGCAATGGGTGGCTTCGGTGACCTCCATTGCCGGGCCCAACCACGGCTCGGAGCTGGCTGACTACCTACTGGAACATTACCCTGCCGACAGCGCCCGAGGGCGTTTGCTCAAGGCTTTTTTGCATGCACTCGGGATACTGATGGGCTGGCTCGAAACCGGCTGGCACGGCCCCCGGCTACCCATCGATGTGCGCGCTTCGCACCATGCCCTGACATGCGCTGGCGTTGCCCTGTTCAATCAGTCTTATCCACAGGGCTTGCCCAGCACATGGGGCGGTGAGGGGGCGGCCGAGGTCAACGGTGTGCGCTATTACTCCTGGTCCGGTACGTTGCAGCCCGGCCTCACTGACAAGGGCTTGAACCGCCTGGATGGCAGTAACCGTTTCTGTCGTTTGTTTGCGCGCACCTTCGTGCGTGAGTCCGGTCAGTGCGATGGCATGGTCGGGCGCTACAGTTCACACCTGGGCCAGGTGATCGGCGATGACTATCCGCTCGACCACCTGGATATCGTCAATCAGTCATTGGGCGCGGTAGGCAAGGGCGCCGATCCGCTAAGGCTGTTCACCGAACATGCGGCGCGGCTCAAGGCTGCGGGGTTGTAGCGGGTACCGGACGCACTGGGGTTTTCCAGCGTTCGGCAAGGATTACGCCGGCCAGGGTCATCAGGCCGCCGACCAGGTGAAACAGCGCCAGTTGTTCATCCAATACCACTGCCGCGATCACCGCTGTAATCGCCGGCAATAGGTTGAAAAACAGCGTGGTGCGGCTTGGCCCCAGGCGGGTAACCGCCTGCATCCAGGCCAGTGGAGCAACCATCGAGGCGAGCACGCAGGCGTACAGCACCAATCCTATGTTGCCGGTGTCGAGGCCGGTTTTTTCCGAGAACAGAAACAGCGGGAACAGCACAATGATCGCCACCAGCACCTGCAAATACAGCAACAGCAGTGGCGGGAGCCGTAGCTGCCATTTTTTCAGCAAGGTGCTGTACAGCGCGTAAGCCAGCGTGGCGATCAACATCAGCGCATCGCCGCCGTTGAGGCCATGTTGCAGGAGCAAGCCCAGGTCGCCGCCCGACACCACGACCAACACGCCGATAAATGACACCAGCGCCCCGATCAAGGCGCCGAAAGTCAGGCGCAGGCCCAGGCTGAGGATGGCCATTGCCAGGGACATCAGCGGCATCAGCGAGAGGATGATGCCCATGTTGGTTGCACTGGTTACGGCGGCGGCGAAATAGGCCAGGCTCTGGTACACCGCCATACCCAGCACGCCGAGAATGAAAATCTTGCCCAGGTTCGGGCGGATTTGCGCCCAGTTGCGCAGCATCGGCCTCAGCAGGAAGGGCGTGAACAACAGCCCGGCCAGCAGCCAGCGATAGAAGCCGATTTCGGCGGGGAAAATTGCTCCGGCCGACATTTTGGTGATCACGGTGTTGCCGGCCCAGATCAGGATAGCCAGCAGCGGGAACGCATAATTCATGTTGCAGAAACTCGTGTGGGTACAGGACGCTATTATCCACCTGTCTGTCCTGTTGCTTATACTTGTATCCAGACAATCGGCCCATTGATCCAGACAACATGTCACGCAAATACGTCAATATCCCCACATTCGCTGCCTTGCCGGCACCGGTGTACTTCCGCTACGACGAGTTCGGTGCCGATACCCACGGCCCTGCGCATCGTCATGACTGGGGACAACTCAATTACACCGCCCACGGCATCATGCACCTGGAGATTGACGGGCAGCGTTTTGTCTCGCCGCCGCATTATGCGGTCTGGGTGCCGCCGGACACTGAACACAGCTGCTACAACCCTCAGGCCATCGTCTACCGCTCGGTGTATCTGGACCGTGCGTTGTGTCAGGCATTGCCAGCGAAGCCGTGCACACTGGTCATCAGCGAGATCCTCAAGGCCATCCTCGGCGACTTTGCCCGGCGTGACGTCAACATTCCCGAGAACGAAGCTGATCAGCGTCTGGCCCAGGTGCTGGTCGATCAACTGTGCCTGGCGCCAACCCAAACCTGCTTTCTGCCCTTTGCTCGCAGTGCCGGCCTGGATGGCATTCTCCAGGCGCTGCAGGTGGCCCCTGCCGACAATCGTCCATTGGCCGATTGGGCCGCCAGTGTGCACGTCTGTGAACGCACCCTGGCGCGACAATTTTTGCGGGAGCTGGGCATCAGCTTTGGCGAGTGGCGTTTGCGCCTGCGCTTTCTGTGTGCGATCGAGGCGCTGGAGAAGAATCTGCCGATCCAGCAGATTGCCTATGACCTGGGCTACAGCAGCCCCTCGGCGTTTATTGCCATGTTCCAGCGTCATGCCAACTGTACGCCGGAGCAATATCGACGTCAGGCTCGCACTGCTACTATGCCTGCCCGGTGAAGGCTGGCAGACTGCGCCTTTCCCTGCAGTTGTCCTTTGAGGTTGTATGACCTTCACCCCGCGCCAGATCAAAATGGCCAGTTGGATCATCGTGTTCGCCGGCCTGCTGCTGGTGCTTCCGCTCAAGTTGTTGCCCAGCCTGCTGGCGGGCCTGCTGGTGTTCGAACTGGTCAATATGCTCACCCCCAAGTTGCAGCATTTGATTGCCGGAGAGCGTGCGCGCTGGTTGGCGGTGGCGTTGCTCGGCACCCTGGTGGTCAGCACCCTGACGCTGCTGTTTGCCGGCGCGATCAGCTTTTTGCTGCATGAGGCGGAGAATCCTGGTGCATCGCTGGACAAGTTCATGCTGCTGGTGGATCAGGCTCGCGGACAGTTGCCACCTTTCGTTGATGCCTACCTGCCCGCCAGTGCAGCGGAGTTCAAGGTGGCTATCGGTGTATGGCTCAAGACCCACCTGGGAGAGTTGCAACTGGTGGGCAAGGGCGCTGCGCATATGTTCGTCACCTTGTTGATCGGGATGATCCTTGGCGCAATTGTGGCGTTGCAGCGTCTGCCTGATATCTCCCGTCGTAAACCGCTGGCCGCGGCGCTGTTCAATCGCCTGGCGCTGCTGGTGCAGGCGTTTCGCAATATCGTTTTCGCGCAGATCAAGATTTCCCTGCTCAACACCTTTTTCACCGGGATCTTCCTGGCGGTGGTGTTGCCGATGTTCGATGTGCACCTGCCGCTGACCAAAACCCTGATTGTGCTGACGTTCCTACTGGGCTTGCTACCGGTGATCGGTAATCTGATCTCCAACACCTTGATCACTATCGTCGGTTTGTCGTTGTCGATCTGGGTGGCCATGGCGGCGCTGGGCTATCTGATTGTTATCCACAAGGTCGAGTATTTTCTCAACGCACGGATCGTCGGCGGGCAGATCAGCGCCAAGTCGTGGGAACTGCTTTTGGCAATGCTGGTCTGTGAGGCGGCGTTCGGGCTGCCGGGCGTGGTGGCGGGGCCGATCTACTATGCCTACCTCAAGAGTGAGCTGAGGCAGGCCGAGCTGGTGTGAGGCGTTGCTCGCGGGGCAAGCCCGCTCCTGCCGGGAGGGTCCGGTGGAGTGGGCTTGTACAAAAAGCCATCAACCGTAGCGTTTGCGCGCCTCAATCGCCAGACCGCTGCCGATGCTGCCAAAGATATTGCCTTCAACATGGCGTGCATTGGGCAACATGGCTGCCACGCTCTGGCGCAACGCCGGAATACCGCTGGAACCGCCGGTAAAGAACACTGTATCCACCTGGGCGACACCAACGCCAGCCTTGCTCAGCAGTTCGCTGACACTGCCGCGAACACGCTCGAGCAGGTTATCGATAGAAGCTTCGAACAGTGCGCGGGACAGGTCCACGCTCAATCCGGCCTCAACGCGCTTGAGGTCTACCAGGCGGCTGTCGGTATGGGTCAGCTCGATCTTGGTTTCTTCCACTTCCATGGCCAGCCAGTGGCCTGCGCGCTGTTCGATCAGTTTGAACAGGCGGTCGATGCCATTGGTGTCTTCGATGTCGTAACGCATGCTGCCCAGCGCGAGCTGGGATTTTTGCGAATAGACCGAGTTGATCGTGTGCCAGGTGGCCAGGTTCATGTGGTGACTGGTAGGCATGAACGCGCCGCTTTTCATGCGGCTGCCGTAGCCAAACAGCGGCATTACACCTTGCAGGCTCAGTTGCTTGTCGAAGTCAGTACCGCCGATGTGTACGCCGCCCGTGGCTAGAATGTCACTTTGACGGTCATCGATCATGTGGCGCTCAGGGGCCAGGCGAACCAGAGAGAAGTCCGAGGTACCACCGCCGATGTCGACGATCAGCACCAGCTCTTCACCCTGGATGCTCGACTCATAGTCGAACGCTGCGGCAATGGGCTCATATTGGAACGACACTTCTTTGAAGCCGATTTTCTTCGCAACTTCAGCCAGGGTGTCTTCGGCTTCCTGGTCGGCAGCCTGGTCGTCATCGACAAAATGTACCGGGCGGCCCAGCACGACTTCGTCGAAAGCACGGTCAGCGTTGGCTTCGGCGCGCTTCTTCAGCTCACCGATGAACATGCCCAGCAGGTCCTTGAACGGCAGTGCGGTGCCAAGCACGCTGGTGTCGTGCTTGATCAGCTTGGAGCCCAGCAGGCTCTTGAGCGAGCGCATCAGGCGGCCTTCATAACCTTCGAGGTATTCGTGCAGGGCAAGCCGGCCGTAGGCTGGGCGGCGCTCCTCGATATTGAAGAACACTACCGACGGCAGGGTGATCTTGCCGTCTTCCAGGGCGATCAACGATTCCACACCAGGGCGGTGCCAGCCGACGGTGGAATTGGAGGTGCCAAAGTCGATGCCGCAGGCACGGGCCGGGGATGCGTCATTCATGGGTTGTACTTCCGGGGGAAAAACGGCCGCGCAGTTTATGCCAGTGGCCAGCAGAATCAAGACCGATTATCTGCTTTACAGCAAACCCAAGGGTGCCTTGAAAGGCTATGCTTGACCCCAATCTTCAGAAGCATTGAACAACTGATGGTGATTCCTTAGATGGACTTCAAAGACTATTACAAAATACTTGGCGTAGAGCCCAGTGCGGATGACAAGGCGATCAAGACCGCCTACCGCAAGCTTGCGCGCAAGTATCACCCCGACGTCAGCAAAGAACGCGACGCCGAAGAAAAATTCAAGGAAGCCAACGAGGCCTATGAGGCCTTGAGCAACCCGGAAAAACGCGCCGAGTACGACGAGCTGCGCAAGTACGGCCAGCATGGCCGTCCGTTCCAGGGGCCACCAGGCTGGGAAAACCGCAGTTCGGGCGGTTTCGAAGGGGGCGACTTTTCCGACTTCTTCAGCTCGATCTTCGGTGCACGTGGCGGCAACGGCAATCCTTTTGGCCGCGGCCAGCAACGTAGCGCCGGTCGGCGAGGGCAAGACGTGGAAATGGAACTGGCGATTTTCCTTGAGGAAACCCTGTCCGGCGAATCCAAGCAGATCAGCTTCCAGGTTCCGCAGTACAACGCCAACGGCCAGCGTACCGGTTTCACCACCAAGACCCTGAATGTAAAAATTCCGGCGGGTGTGACCGACGGCGAGAAAATTCGCCTTAAGGGCCAGGGTGCTTCGGGTATTGGCGGCGGCGCCAACGGCGACCTGTTCCTGACCGTGCGCATGGCACCGCACCCGCTGTTCGATGTCGAAGGTCACGACCTGATCATCACCGTGCCTCTGGCACCCTGGGAAGCCGCGCTTGGCACCAAGGTGGCGGTACCGACGCTGACCGGCAAGATCAACTTGACCATTCGTCCGGACAGCCAGAGTGGCCAGCGCCTGCGAGTCAAGGGCATGGGCCTGGCGAACAAGCAGGGCGAGCGTGGTGATCTCTACGCGCAGTTGAAAGTGGTAATGCCTAGCCAGAGCGACGACGCAACCCGCGAGCTGTGGAGCAAGTTGGCGCAAAAGGCAGCGTTCAATCCGAGGACTCAATGGAGTAATTGATCATGCGCAGTACCCTGGTCGTTCAACTGGACATGCAGACCCTTTGTCGGGAAGCCGATCTACCGGCGGCCTATGTGATCGAGATCGTCGAACACGGCATTGTTGAACCTTCCGGGCGAACGCCGGAAGAGTGGTTGTTTGACGATCAGGCTGCGGTGTTGGCCACGCGCGCGGCGAAACTGCAGCGCGAGCTTGAGCTTGAGTGGGAAGGGGTGGCCCTGGCCCTGGAGTTGCTGGAAGAGGTTCAGCAACTGCGCAGTGAGAACAGCATGCTCAAACAGCGCCTGGGCAGGTTTGTCCAAGACTGAAAGGCGATCACACCCTCCGCGTGGGGACGGGCTAGTCCCCGCGAGGCCTTACAGTAATTTGTAATACAGGGCTGTGGGCCGATAGCTGCCGTCCGGGCTGCAGGCGTACTGGGGAATTTCTCCGGCCTTGGTATAGCCAAGCGATTGATAGAATGCCTCGGCCCCAGACCCGGCCTCGGTATCGAGGTACAGCAAACCGCGCTGCTTCTGTCGTGCCGAGGCCTCCAGCGCCTGCATCAACTGCTGACCCAACCCCCGGCGCCGTGCCGAGCTATGCACCAGCAACTTTTGCACCTCGGCGCGGTTCAGGCCGTTGAGCTTCTGGCACAGCCCCAACTGTACACTGCCCAGTACTTCCTGGTTGTTGCTGACAACCCAAAGCAGAAGCTCACCGCTGATCATGCGCTGTTTGACTTCATCGAGGTAGCTGTTGGCCTGCTGCGCATCAATGTGTTCCAGAAAGCCTACCGAGGCGCCGTGGCGTACGGCATCAAGCAGCAACGTCAGCAGACCGTCGCGGTAGTGAGTAAAGCTTTCATGGGTGACACGATTGAGGTGCGCTGCATTCATAAAGCTTCACTCCAATGAGCGTGGGGAGGCGCCGGGGTTGAGGATCAACTGCATAAAGGTCAGGTCGAGCCAGCGCCCGAACTTGACGCCCACCTGTGGCATCTGCCCGTTGAGGGTAAAACCCAGGCGCTCGTGCACACGGATAGAGGCCGCGTTGCCGCTCTCGATGGCGGCGACCATCACATGCTTGTCGCACGCTCGGGCGCGCTCGATCAGTGCCTCCATCAGCGTGGGGCCCAGGCCGTTGCCGCGTTGATCGTTGCGGATGTACACCGAGTGTTCGACCGTATGGCGAAAGCCTTCAAAGGGTCGCCAGTCACCGAATGAAGCATAGCCGAGCACTTCACCGCTGATGCTGTCCGCCGCCACCAGAATCGGGTATCGCTGGGCCTGGCGGGCATCGAACCAGGCTTGGCGATTGGCTAGATCAACGGGTTGTTCATTCCAGATCGCCGTGGTGTTGAGCACGGCGTCGTTGTAGATGTCGCGAATGCCCGGCAGATCGGCAGTTCCGGCGTCACGAATCAGATAAGTCATGGCAGCTTCTCGGACGTTTGCAAAATAGTGCTCAGGTTAAATGGTTACCAGGCCGCGTACACCTTCGGCCTCCATGTTTTCGCCGCGTCCGGCCTGCACAATTTCGCCCCGGGACATCACCAGGTACTGGTCGGCAAGCTCGGCGGCAAAGTCGTAGAACTGCTCGACCAGCAGGATGGCCATGTCCCCCCGGGCGGCCAGCTTACTGATAACCGCACCGATCTCCTTGATGACCGAAGGTTGGATACCTTCGGTAGGCTCATCGAGGATCAGTAAGCGGGGCTGACTGGCCAGGGCGCGGCCGATTGCCAGTTGCTGTTGCTGGCCACCGGATAAGTCCCCACCACGGCGGTGCTTCATTTGCAGCAGGACCGGGAACAGCTCATAGATGAATGGCGGGACGCTTTTGGCCTGACTGGCGCCGAAGCGCGACAGCCCCATCAGCAGGTTTTCTTCAACGCTCAAACGCGGAAAAATCTCCCGGCCCTGAGGTACATAGGCAATCCCGGCCTGCACGCGCTGGTGTGGCTTGAGTGCGGTGATGGTCTTGCCTTCCCAGTGCACGCTACCTTCGCGGGTGGGCAACAGGCCCATCAGGCAGCGCAGCAACGTGGTCTTGCCAACACCGTTGCGACCTAGCAGGCAGGTGACCTCACCCACCTTGGCCTCGAACGACAGGCCGCGAAGAATATGGCTGCCACCGTAATATTGGTGCAGAGAGTCGATTTTCAGCATGTAGTTGTCCTTGCCCCGCGATAGGGTCGAATCAGCGCCCCAGATAAACCTCGATCACCCGATCATCTGCCTGCACCTGCTCAAGCGAGCCTTCGGCCAGCACGCTGCCTTGATGCAGCACCGTGACATGGTCGGCAATGCTGCCGACAAAGCCCATGTCGTGCTCCACCACCATCAGCGAATGCTTGCCCGCCAGGCCCTTGAACAGTTCGGCGGTGAACTCGGTTTCGGCGTCGGTCATGCCCGCCACTGGCTCGTCGAGCAGCAGCAGTTGTGGGTCCTGCATCAACAGCATGCCGATTTCCAGAAATTGCTTTTGGCCATGCGAGAGCAAGCCGGCCGGGCGCTGAGCTTGGGTGTGCAGGCGAATGGTGTGCAGGACTTCGTCGATACGGTCCTTCTGCTCGCCGTTCAAGCGTGCGAGCAGGCTCGCCATTACCGACTTGTCAGCCTTCTGCGCCAGCTCCAGGTTCTCGAACACACTCAAGGCTTCGAACACCGTGGGCTTCTGGAACTTGCGGCCAATACCGGCCTGGGCGATCTGCACTTCGCTCATGCGGGTCAGATCCAGGGTTTCGCCAAACCAGGCCATGCCTGTTGTTGGCCGGGTCTTGCCGGTAATCACATCCATCAGCGTGGTTTTACCGGCGCCGTTGGGGCCAATGATGCAGCGCAACTCACCGACGCCGATGTACAGATTCAGGGCGTTGAGTGCCTTGAAACCGTCGAAGCTGACACTGATGTCCTCAAGGGTCAGGACGGTGCCGTGCCGTGTATCCAGACCTTCGCCTCGCGCTTGCCCAAGACCGATGGCCTCGCGCCCGCTACCTGCACCAAGGACCGGTTCGAGCATGAATTCCAGATGGACTGGCGGCAGGGGTATCGCTCTCATTGTTCACCTCGTTTCTTCAACAGCCCGACCACCCCTTTGGGCAGGTACAGGGTGACCAGAATGAACAGCGCCCCCAGGCAGAACAGCCAGTACTCGGGGAACGCCACGGTGAACCAGCTCTTCATGCCGTTGACCAGGCCTGCGCCCAGCAGCGGGCCGATCAGGGTGCCGCGACCGCCCAGGGCCACCCACACTGCAGCCTCGATGGAGTTGGTCGGCGACATCTCGCTGGGGTTGATAATGCCTACCTGCGGCACATACAGCGCCCCAGCCAAGCCACAGAGCACGGCGCTGAGTACCCAGACAAACAGCTTGAATCCCCGTGGATCGTAGCCACAGAACATCAAGCGGTTTTCGGCATCGCGTAGCGCGGTCAGCACCCGGCCGAACTTGCTTCGCGCCAGGCGCCAGCCCAGGTAAAGGCTCAGTACCAGTAATGCGACAGTCAGCAGGAACAGCACCGCGCGGGTGCTTTGCGCGGTGATCTGAAAACCGAGAATACTGCGAAAGTTGGTGAAGCCATTGTTGCCACCGAAGCCGGTTTCATTGCGAAAGAACAGCAACATCCCGGCGAACGTCAGGGCCTGGGTCATGATCGAGAAGTACACCCCCTTGATGCGCGAGCGGAAGGCGAAGAAGCCAAACACCAACGCCAGCAAACCAGGTGCCAGCACTACCAGGCACAGGGCCCAGGCAAAGTGCTGGGTACCCGCCCAATACCAGGGCAGTTCGGTCCAGGACAAGAAGGTCATGAATGCTGGCAAGCCATCACCCGCGGCTTCGCGCATCAGGTACATGCCCATCGCATAGCCGCCGAGGGCAAAGAAGAGGCCGTGCCCCAGTGAAAGCATGCCTGCATAGCCCCAGACCAGATCAAGTGCCAGGGCAACAATGGCGTAGCAGAGGATCTTGCCGACCAGCGTCAGGGTGTAGGCCGACACCTGCAGGCTGTGCCCCTCGGGCAGCAACGACAGCAACGGCAAGGCCAGCAATACCAACAGGACCATAGCGCCAACCGCCAGGGTCCAACGCGCGCCGGCCTTCTGGCTGGCGATAACAAGCAGAGGCTGGTTCATCAGTCGATTACCCGTCCCTTGAGTGCGAAGAGACCTTGCGGGCGTTTCTGGATGAACAGAATGATCAGCGCAAGGATGAGGATCTTGCCGAGCACAGCACCGATCTGCGGCTCCAGCAGTTTGTTGGCGATACCCAGGCCGAATGCCGCCCAGAGGCTGCCTGCCAGTTGGCCGACGCCCCCAAGTACCACCACCAGGAAAGAGTCGATGATGTAGCTCTGGCCGAGGTCCGGGCCGACGTTGCCAACCTGGCTCAGGGCAACCCCCCCAAGCCCGGCAATGCCGGATCCCAGGCCAAACGCGAGCATGTCCACGCGCCCGGTGGGTACGCCGCAGCAGGCCGCCATGTTGCGGTTCTGGGTGACGGCGCGCACGTTCAGGCCCAGGCGCGTGCGGTTGAGCAGCAGCCAGGTCAGCAACACCACGAACAGGGCGAAGCCGATGATCACCAAGCGGCTGTAGGGCAGGACAAGATTGGGCAGCACCTGAATTCCGCCAGAGAGCCAGCCAGGATTGGCCACTTCGACGTTTTGCGCGCCGAACAACAGGCGTATGGCCTGGATCAGGATCAGGCTGATACCCCAGGTAGCCAACAGGGTTTCCAAAGGTCGCCCATATAGATGGCGGATCACCGTGCGTTCCAGCAACATGCCCACGCCGGCACTGACGCAGAAGGCCACGGGCAAGGCGATCAGCGGGTAGAACTCGATGGCGCTCGGCGCGTAGCGTTGCAGCACAACCTGCACCACGTAGGTGGCATAGGCGCCGAGCATCAGCATTTCACCGTGGGCCATGTTGATCACCCCGAGCAGGCCGAAAGTGATCGCCAGCCCCAAGGCTGCCAGCAGCAGAATCGAGCCCAGTGACAGGCCACTGAATGCCTGGCCGAGCAGCTCGCCAATCAACAACTTGCGCTTGACCTGGGCCAGGCTGGTTTCGGCAGCGGTGCGCACCTTGCTGTCGCTTTCTACGCCCGCTTCGAGCAAGGCTTCAAGCCGCGTACGGGCCATGGGGTCGCCGGTTTCACCGAGCAGGCGCACCGCCGCAAGGCGTACGGCAGGGTCGCCGGCAACCAGTTGCAGATTGGCCAGCGCCAGCCCGAGGGCGGCATGTACGGCGGCGTCTGCTTCGCTGGCGAAACGCCGGTCGAGGAACGCTACTTGTGCGGGCTGCGCACTTTTCTGCAACTGCTGGGCGGCAGCCAGGCGTACCTGGGCGTCATTGCTGAGCAGTTGGTGGCTGGCCAGGGCGTTATTCACAAGGCCGCGCAGTCGGTTGTTAAGGCGCAGCTTGCGCGAGTCGGTGGCGCTCAGGCGGCCTTGCTGCAGTTGAGTGAGCAGTTCAAGCCGGGCAGGGTCCGGTTGCGCTGCCCAGTCCTGAAGCAAGCGAGCCTGCTCGTTGGCTTTGGCTGCAATGAAGTAGTCGGCATCGCTGGCCTGGGCGCTGAAGGGCAGCAGCAAGAGACCGAAGAAAAGGCACCAGAGAGCCTTGGGCATGACAATGTCCTTGTGGTGTGGGTGGGGGCGCTATCGCGGGGCAAACCCGCTCCCACAGGCGGTCGCGGTGGTAGCGGGCGTGCTCAGCGATTGGCTCAGTTACCCTTCACCGCATAGTCCGGTCGCTTGTCATTGCCGGGGATAAACGGGCTCCAGGGTTGCGCACGCAGCGGCTGCTCGGTTTCCCAGACCACATTGAACTGACCGTCGTCCTGGATTTCGCCGATCATCACCGGCTTGTGCAGGTGGTGGTTGGTCTTGTCCATGGTCAGGGTGTAGCCCGACGGGGCCTTGAAGCTTTGCCCGGCCAGGGCTTCGCGGACCTTGTCGACGTCAGTGGACTTGGCCTTTTCCACCGCCTGGGCCCACATGTGGATGCCGACGTAAGTGGCTTCCATCGGGTCGTTGGTTACCGCCTTGTCGGCGCCCGGCAGATTCTTGGCCTTGGCGTAGGCCTTCCAGTCACTGACGAATTGGCTGTTGACCGGGTTTTCCACTGACTCGAAGTAGTTCCACGCGGCCAGATGCCCGACCAACGGTTTGGTATCGATGCCGCGCAACTCTTCTTCACCTACCGAGAAGGCCACCACTGGCACGTCGGTAGCTTTCAGGCCCTGGTTGGCCAACTCTTTGTAGAACGGCACGTTGGAGTCGCCGTTGACCGTGGAAATCACTGCGGTCTTGCCGCCTGCAGAGAATTTTTTGATATTGGCAACAATGGTCTGGTAATCGCTGTGGCCGAAGGGGGTGTAGACCTCTTCTATGTCCTTGTCTGCTACGCCTTTGCTGTGCAGGAAGGCGCGCAGGATTTTGTTGGTGGTGCGCGGGTAGACATAGTCGGTGCCGAGCAGGAAGTAGCGCTTGGCCGCGCCGCCGTCTTCGCTCATCAGGTACTCCACTGCCGGAATCGCCTGCTGATTAGGCGCAGCACCGGTGTAGAACACGTTGGGCGACATTTCTTCACCCTCGTACTGTACGGGGTAGAACAGCAGGCCGTTGAGCTCCTCGAACACCGGCAGTACCGATTTGCGCGACACCGAGGTCCAGCAACCGAAGACCACCGCGACCTTGTCCTGGGTCAGCAACTGGCGGCCTTTCTCGGCGAACAGCGGCCAGTTCGATGCCGGATCGACCACCACCGCCTCGAGCATCTTGCCGTTGACGCCGCCCTTGGCATTGATTTGCTCGATGGTCATCAAGGCCATGTCCTTGAGCGAAGTCTCGGAGATCGCCATGGTCCCGGACAGCGAATGCAGGATGCCGACCTTGATGGTCTCGGCGGCCTGGATACTCCAGCTCAGCCCCATCGCCGCGATGGACGCGCTGAGGGTGAATGCCTTGATCAGACTGCGACGCTTCATAGTGCTCTCTCCGATGAGTTCGAATGTGCGGTAAGGCAGATGGCGACTTCTGGAGAGAGCTTTAGCAAGGGCTGTGCCGGAACCTGCAAGGGCTCTGGCACGGGCGTCAGGAGATGGAAAGGCGAAAATCTGCACCGGCCTGGGGCTTTATCCGACAGGCGGTGCAGCCGATTGCGCTGCGTTGGTGCGCAACCGGCTTGAGGATCAGTTCTGCTGGGACTCCAGCTGCTGACGATTACGTCGCACGAACTGATAGGTCACTGCCAGCACAAGGAACCATAGCGGCGTGACGATCAACGCCTGACGGGTGTCGCTTTCCAGGCTCAACAGCACCAGGATGAACGCGAAGAACACCAGGCACACGACCGACATGACACGCCCGCCTGGCATCTTGTACTTCGAGGCCAGGTGCAGCGCCATGCGATTCTTGCGGTAGCTCAGGTACGACAACAGGATCAGGGTCCAGACGAACATGAACAGAATCGCCGACACCGTGGTCACCAGGGTGAAGGCTTCGATCAAGTCGGGAATCACGTACATCAGCGCCGCACCCAGGAGCAGGCAGGTGCAGGAGAAGTACAGGCCGTTGGCCGGCACCTTGCGGCTGGAGAGGTGTTCGAAGCTACGTGGTGCGTCGCCTTGTTGAGCCAGGCCAAAGAGCATACGGCTGGTTGAGAACACACCGCTGTTGGCCGATGAAGCCGCTGAGGTCAGAACCACAAAGTTGATGATGCTCGCCGCCGCCGGCAGACCCGCGAGGACGAACAACTCTACGAACGGGCTTTTGCCCGGGACCACATCGCGCCACGGGGTAACGACCATGATGGTGATCAGCGCGAGCACGTAGAAAATGATGATCCGCACTGGAATCGAGTTGATCGCGCGCGGTAGCGTGCGCTCCGGGTTCTTCGCTTCTGCGGCAGTGGTGCCTACCAGTTCGATACCGACGAAGGCGAATACGGCAATCTGGAAACCGGCGAAGAAACCCATCAGGCCATGGGGAAACATGCCACCATCGTTCCACAGGTTGGCCAGATCGGCGGTGCGACCGGCGGGCGACTCGAAGCCTACCAACACCATGTACAGGCCGGTGCCGACCAGGGCCAGGATGGCGACGATCTTGATCATGGCGAACCAGAATTCGATTTCGCCGAACATCTTCACCGTGATCAGGTTCAGTGACAGCAGCAGACCGACACAGGCCAACGCTGGCGCCCATTGCGCAAGGTCGGGAAACCAGAACTGCGAGTAGGCGGAGATGGCAATGACGTCGGCAATACCGGTAATGATCCAGCAGAACCAGTAGGTCCAGCCGGTGAAGTAACCCGCCCAGGGACCGAGCAGGTCGGCGGAGAAGTCGATGAACGACTTGTATTCCAGATTCGACAGCAGCAGTTCGCCCATGGCGCGCATGACGAAGAACAGCATGAAGCCGATGATCATGTACACGAAGATGATGGACGGGCCAGCCAGACTGATGGTTTTGCCCGAGCCCATGAACAGACCGGTGCCGATAGCGCCACCGATGGCGATTAGCTGGATATGACGATTGGATAGACTGCGTTCGAGGTGTTCGTGTGCATCAGGCGAGGGGTGTTGCGGGGACAGATTCGCGGTCATAGGCTAGGCATTCCGTTCAGTGCAATTTCTTGTGCGCGTTAGGCTAACACGCGCCTTCCTGGCGCAACCGCGACAATATGCCTCAAGACCAAAGCGCGGTTGACGCCGATCAACGCTTGCGCATCAGGGCGATGAAAAACAGACCGCCGGTAGCTGCAGTGGCGATGCCGATGGGAAGGTCCTCGGGCGAGATCAGCGTGCGCGCGGCAACATCGACCCAGATCAGGAACAGGCTGCCGAGCAACAGACACACCGGTAGCAGGCGCGTGTGTTCGGCACCGACCAGGCGCCGGGCAATGTGCGGGATCATCAGGCCGACAAAGCCGATGGAACCGCTGATCGCCACCAGTACACCGGTCAACAGCGAGCAGATCAGAAATGCTGCCAGGCGGACCGAACGGGCATTCAAACCGAGGGTGACCGCGGTTTGCTCACCGGCCATCAGCGCATTGAGCGCCCGGGCCATGCCCAGCAATAGGGTGAGGCCGAGCAATACGCTGATCGCCGGTATCGGCAGCAGCTCCCAGCGAGCCAGGCCCAGGCCGCCGAGCATCCAGAACATGACCGCGGAGCTGGCGCGGTGGTCGCCGAGAAACAGCAGCAGGTTGGCGATAGCCATCATCACGAACGCGACCGCCACGCCGCACAGCAGCAGGCGGTCGCTGTCGAGCCGGCCGCCGCGGCTGGCTATCGCCAGCACCAGCAGCATGCTGCACAGGGCGCCGATGAACGCTGCAAGTGGCAGCGTCAGCATGCCCAGCACTTCACCGATATGCAGTACCACCAATACCGCACCAAGGGTGGCGCCGGAAGTGACGCCGAGCAGATGCGGGTCGGCCAATGGGTTGCGGGTCACCGCTTGTAATACGGCGCCGATCATGGCCAATCCACCGCCCACCAACGCGGCGAGGAGCATACGTGGTACGCGAATGAGCCAGACAATATGCTCCTGACCCGTGCTCCAGGCAGGTACCTGGGGGGCGATACCGAAGACCTTGAACGCCAGCACGCGCCACACGACCTCGACGGGTACCGGCGCTGCACCAAAGCCCAGGGATACCACGCAGGACACCAGCAGCAGGCCAACCAGAGCGAGCAACAGCAACCGATAGCGATTCATGCGCCGTGCAGGCCTGCGGCAATGGCTTCGATGGCCTCGACGTTTTCCAGGCTGGGCGTGGCTGCCACATAGGGAATAACCACGAAGTGCTTGTCGCGGATCGCCTGCACCGACTGCAATGCCGGGTGCTGCTCGAGGAAGGCCTGCTTCTGTGCGGCGCTGATTTCGCCGTAGTCGACGATGACGATCACTTCAGGATTGCGCTCGACCACGCTTTCCCAGTTGACCCGCGTCCAGCTGGCTTCGATATCGTCGAGCACGTTGTGACCACCGGCAGCCTCAATCAGTGCCTGGGGCATCCCCAGGCGCCCGGAGGTCATGGCCCGGTCTTCGCCACTGTCATATAGAAACACGCGCGGGCGCTGTGCAGGCAAGCGCTGTTGCACCACAGCGATGCGTTGTTGCATCTGCTCGATCAACTGCTCGGCTCGCGCTTGCACATCGAAGATTCTGCCCAAGTTGCGCAAGTCGGTATAGGTGTCGTCGAGGCTGGCCGGCGGGCGCTTCATGACAAAGGCACAGGACTCCGTCAGTTCGTACACCGCAATGTCCAGGGGCGCCAGGGTCTGTGGGGTCAGGTCGCCACCGACACGCATACCATAGTCCCAGCCGGCGAAAAGAAAATCGACATTGGCGTTGAGCAGGGTTTCCACCGACGGATACTTGCTGGCCAGCTCCGGCAAGCCATCGAGCTCTTTGCGCAGTTCAGGCGTGACGGCTTTCCAGCCACTGACACCGCTGTAACCGACCATGCGCTGGCGCAGGCCGAGGGCGAGCATCATCTGCGTCATGTTGATGTCATGGCTCAAGGCGTGCTCAGGGGCCTTGTTGAAGGTGACCTGGCGGTTGCAGCTTTGCACGGTCAACGGGTACTGGGTGGCCTGGGCGAAAACGCTGGTGCTGGTCAGCAGGCCCAGCAGCAGGAGCAGGGTGGTTCGAATCATCGCTGGGTTATCCAGGTAAGGCGTGGGTGGTCGGCGAGAGGGTGGCGGTCAATCAAGGCCTGTACACCAAAGACCTTATGCAGTAGTTCGGTTGTGAGGACTTCGCTTGGCGTACCGCTGGCAACGATACGGCCGTGGTCGAGCACATACAGGCGGTCACAGAACGCCGCGGCCAGGTTCAGATCGTGAATACTCGCCAGGGTGCCAATACGCAGGCGGCGCACTTGCTGCAAAAGCTCCAGTTGATAACGAGGGTCCAGATGGTTGGTCGGCTCATCGAGGATCAGCAGCTGTGGCTGCTGAACCAACGCCCGGGCCAGAATCACGCGCTGCTTTTCGCCGCCCGACAGGCTGGCAAAACTGTGCTCGTCAAAACCTCCCAGGCCGACGGCGTGCAGCGCCGCTTTCACCCGTTGGCGATCTTCGTCGTTGTCGCCATCGAACAGGCCTTTGTGCGGCGTACGTCCCATGGCAACCACTTCTTCGACGTTCAGGCCGAAGGCATCGGGAAACTCCTGCAGTACCACAGCGATGCGCTGGGCACACCATCGCGGCGACTGTCGCCATAGATCGTGCTCATCGAGCCTAATCTGGCCGCGCTCGGGTTTGTTGAAGCGGTAGGCACAGCGCAACAGGCTGGTCTTGCCACTGCCGTTGGGGCCGATCAGACCGACGAACTCACCGGCGTTGACCCGCAGGTTGACCTCGCGAAGCTGGAACTGATGATGACAATGGCCGTGGCCCAACGGCGACCAGTGCAGGTCGCTGATGCTCAGGGTACTCATGACAATCCTGTCGTAAACGGGCGGACATGTTAGCAGTTAACAGCTCGGGTCCGGTGTTATGCCATCCGGACCACAGGCTGGCGCCCACTCAAGACACTTCCCCACAGACGCTGCGCATTAACGGTTTCAGTGGGCAGTTGCTTGCACGCTTCGCACCCGCCACATCCGATCGAGCAACCACACCAGCAGCATCGATCCTCCAACCAATGGGAACACCGCACCCAGTATCAGCATGATCACTGTAGCGGTCTTCCAGCGTGGCAGGTCATGACGCAAGGGTGGCACCCCAAGGCCACCCTCGGGACGCCGTTTCCACCACATCACCAGGCCGCTGACGGAGCCGAGCAGGATCATCAGGCACACCAGCAGTATGATGATCTGATTAAGCGGGCCGAACATTTTCCCCTCATGCAACATCACACCGAGTTCCGTGGCGCGGGCAACATTGTTGTAGTCCTGCCAGCGCACATCCACCAACACCTTGCCGGTGTACTGGTCGACATGCAGGGTGGCGTCGTTGCGTGGATCGTCGGCAAATACGGCAATGGTGTACACGCCATCGGCGCTGGTGGGCAGGGTGATGCTGTAGCCCGGTTCGACAGAGCGTGTGCTGGCCAGGTTCTGGATTTGCTCCAGGCTGACCTGCGGGGCAGCAGGCGCACTCATCGCCATGGCGTGACCGGCATGCTCGGCATGAGCGCCGGACTGCGGCATGGGCGTGTTTTCAACAGCCCACGGCACTGTCTGGCGCGTGGCGCTGTTGAGCTCACGGGCCTGCTGGTCGGATTTCGGTACATCGTTCCACATTGCCGCGGGGAAGGTGTTCCACACATCGGCATACTTGGCGCCCCAAAAGCCGGTCCAGGTCATGCCGCTGAGCAGCATCAACAGCAACAGGGCCGAGCCCCAGAAACCGGTGACGGCATGCAGGTCGCGCCATAGCAGGCGCCCGCGGGCATTCAGGCGTGGCCAAAGCACGCCGCCGGTGCGCTTGCCGCGCGGCCACCAGAGGTACAAGCCGGAGACCACCAGCACGATGCCCCAGCCTGCGGCCAGCTCCACCACGCGATCGCCGATGGTGCCGACCATCAGCTCGCCATGCAGGGCCCGCGCAACTGCCTGCAGGTTGTTCTTGGCATCCTGCTCGCCCAGCAACTGGCCGTCGTAGGGGTTGATGAAGACATTCAGTTCGCGACCGCCGTCCTTGACCACGAACTGCGCGCTACGGTCGGTAGCAATGGCCGGCAGATACTGGCTCACCTGACCTTTGGGGTAAGCCTGTTGTACTTGCTGCAGCAAGCTGTCGGCGCTTTGTCTGTGGTGCCCGGTTTCTACCACCATCAGGTTGCGATAGAGCAGCGGGTCAAGCTGTGGCTTGAACAGGTAGATGATTCCGGTGATCGCCAGCAGGATCATGATCGGGGCGACGAAAAGTCCTGCATAAAAGTGCCAACGCCAGGCCAGGTTGTAAAAGCTTATCGGGGGTTTGCTCATGGTGTGCTCCCATGTTGGCAGGGTATGGCGCGATCGACGATCGCGCCTAGAACAGGTTCAGAAACTCAGGTCGACCTTGGTCCAGAGCGTGCGCCCCGGCTCATTGATTGCCTGTGGATCACTTGCGGGATAGCCAAAGCCGGCATTGCCCGCCAGGTTCAGGTGTTCTGCGTAAGCCTTGTCGAACAGGTTGTCGACCCCGGCGCTGAGCTTGAGGTTCTTGCTGACCTTGTAGCTGCCATTGAGCGAAAACACGCCGAAACCCGCACTTTTTTCGTAGTCCTTGCCGACCACATTGCCGTAATTCTCTTCGATACGGTTTTGCGCGGCCACCACGCGCCAGAGTGCGCCAGCGCTCCAGTCGTCACGGGTATAAGTCAGGCCCAGGCGGCTCTCCAATGGCGGCATTTGTGGGAGCGCCGTGCCATCACTGCTGTTCTTGCCCCAAGCGTAGGCCAGGGTTGCGTCAGCTTTCCAGTTGGAGGTCAACCTATACGCTGCACCGAGTTCGCCACCCATGATCCGGGCATCTATGTTCTGCGCACGCGAGCTGCTCATGCCCATCATGTTGGTACGGTAGTCGAACAGAATATAGTCGCGGATCTGCCCGACGTAGCCCGATGCCCAAGCCTGCAGGTCGTCAGTTTGATACTGGATACCGAAGTCCAGCTGGGTGGTCTTCTCCGGCTTTATGCTGTCAAAGGCATTGACCGAGCCTGCGGGGCCCGACTTGGGTGAAAACAGCTCCCAGTAGTCCGGGAAGCGTTGGGCGTGCCCGAGGCCAACGTAGGTGGTGGCCGCGATATCTGTAAGGTCATGCTCGTAGCGAACAAAACCGCTGGGCAGGGTATCTGCTCGGGTATCGCCGTTGGTGGCGCTGGTTGCCCGATAGTCCTTGGCCGACGCGCGGTCCAGACGAGCACCGCTAATAACCCGGTCCTGATCGGCGGCGTACCAGGTCAGTTCGCCGAAGGCACCGTAGTTGTGGAAATCGGCATCTTTGGTCCAGGCCATGTCCTTGTGTACATCGATGCCCATACCGCCGCGCTGGCGATGCTCGTTGGTCTGAGCATCGACGCCTGCGATCAGTTGTAGTTCGCTCCAGCGCCAGGTGCCCTTGATGCGCCCGCCCAGGGTGCGGCGGTCGACGTTGCTGACCATCGGGCTGCCCATCATGCCCATGCCCGAGGGGGTGCGCAGGCTGTAGTTGTCCATCACGTGGTCGGCATAGTTGTAGTAGACCTGGGCTTCGAGCTTGTCCCAGACCTCGCCAATGTTGGACTTTTCAACGCGCAGGCCGAGGCTTTCGCGTTTGAATTGGGAACCGTCCATGCCGCGCCCGGCATAACGCGCCTCGCCGTCGCCCTTGCCGGCGGTAAGCTCGACCAGGGTGTCGGCATCGGGCGTCCAGCCCAACGCCACATCACCGTTCCATTTGTCCCACCGAGACGGCACGGTATCGCCATTACCATCCTCGTAGTCGTCGGACTGCGATTGGTTGCCGACAAAGCGTACGTAGCCAAGCTGGTTACCCGCAGCGGTGTCGAGGACCTTGTCGAAACGGCCGTTGGAGCCGGCCAGCAGGCTTGCGTTGACGCGACTGCCAAGCTCGCCGAATTTTTCCGGATCTCGGTCAAAGAGAATGGTCCCCGCCGATGCGCCGGGGCCCCAGATCACGCTTTGTGGACCTTTGATCACGGTCAGGCGGTCATAGGTTTCCGGCGAGATGTATGAGGTGGGGGCATCCATTCGATTCGGGCAGGCGCCGAGCATCACCCCGCCATTGGTGAGGATATTCAAGCGCGAGCCAAACATGCCACGCAGTACCGGGTCGCCATTGGTGCCGCCAGCGCGGATCGCGGAAAAACCTGGGATGGTTTTCAGGTAGTCCGCACCATCACTTGCCGGTACCGGTTGGCGTGGGTCTTTGGGGTTGGTGACGATGGTCAGCGGCGAGCTTGGAGCAACAGCGGTGATTACTGTCGGGCTCAGTTCGGCATTTTCGTGATTGTGTGCCTCGCCTGGCGGGTTGGCAGCCAGGGCGAGGGGGCTGAGCAGGGTGCCGCAAATCACGGCGAGGGTCCCGCGCAGGGACAGATGAAAGACAGCAGTGCAGCTGGACATAATGATTCCAACATCGATCGGAAATAAGGGCGCGACGGGTCAGCGGCAATACGCCGGACCAGCAAACGCGACAGGGGTGTTCAGACGATGAGGAAGGAGGGTGGCGCGCGGGTCCGGGCTCCCGGAAATACGCTTTGCCGGGCATGGCCTTGGCGGGGTTGAACGATGAGGGTACTGCTGGCAGGCGCTGCCTCGGTATTGAGCAGGCTCAGCGCTTGCGGCAAGGCAGGGCAGTGGAAGAACAGGCTGCAGTAGCCGCACTTCTCCCAAATCACATGCAGGGACTGGTTGCTGTCGTGATGACTGTCGCCGTGGCAGGCAGCGCTGCTGTCCATGGACATCGACATGCCCATGTCATTGGGCATGCCACGGTGATCCATCGGCATCGACTGGGAAACCAGTGGACCGATAAAGATCATCAACATGGCAAACAGGCTCAGCCAGCTGCCGCGTGCCCTTTTTGTGTCAGGGCGCGTGGTGCGGGATAGGCTGTTGCGGACGATGCTCATGGCGAGCTGCAGTCAGCGATCAGTGACTGTGTACTTCACCCTCGGGGGCCTGCTTCTGAACCACGACTTCCACGGTTACATCGCCGGCCTTTTCGAAGTGCATGGTCAAAGGAAAGCGCTTGCCGTCGGTAAGCAGGCTGCGATCCTTGGGCTGCATCAACATCACATGGTAGGCGCCAGGGGCGAACACCAAGTCCTTGCCTGCAGGGACCTCGACGCGTTGCACCTGCTGCATTTTCATCAGACCGTCCTTGTGCACATGTTCGTGCAACTGGGCGTCGTCGCTGATCGGGCTATCCACGCTCAACAAGGTATCGGCCGTCGTGCCGTTGTTATGGACGACAAAGTAGGCGGCAACGTTCGGCGCGTTGGGTGGCAGTTCCTGTGACCACGGATGGGTGATGTGCAGATCGCCCTTGGTGTATTCGTGGGCGTTGGCAAAGGTTGCCGGCAGCATCAGAGCAGCCAGCAGCAGGGCATTCTTGAACATGGTGATTCTCCAGTCAATTCAGGTTCGCAACAGATAGCGTAGTGAATCAGGCCAGAGGGGAGGCGCGTGGGTTCAGGGCCGGCCATAGCTGGCGTGGCGTCGGCTGGCTGGCAGTGAGCAGCACAGGTGGACCCGCGAACGCCTGCGCAGGCAGCAAAAAGCGCGGTGGATGCCCAGGCAGCGCCAACAACGGCGCAGCACCGGAGCAGCACCAGCAATGCTGCATGGTCGAGTGATCATCGTTTTGCTGGGCACCATCGATGGGACCCAGGGAAATGGCGATCAGCTTGGTGCCGCCAGTGGAACAGAACGCGCCCCAAAGCAGTTGTTCGCTCGGAGTTTTTGGCGTGGCAGCAGACAACGGCATAGCCAGCAGATTGAACAGCACTGCAAAGCAGGCGATCCAGGCATGGGCAAGCCGATGTGAGTGCATGGAAAGATCCGGTCAGGAATCGAGTGGTGGCTATTTAGCCAGAGTTGAAAGTATATGTAAAAAAGCCAGGCGTGCGATGAAGTGTCGCAGAGGCCCGGCGTTTTTGATTGTAGCCGGGTATCAAACCGCTTTATTGCGCCCCATCAATCCGCGCACGGTTTCCTGCAGGTCAGCTGGAAGCACCACGACTTTGGCGTTGTTGCTGCTGGCCAGGTTTTCCATGGCACCGATGTAGCGCTCGCCCAGCAGGTACATCGCTGGGGTGATTTCACTGCCTACGGCTTCTTTCACCAGGGTGATCGCCTGTGCCGAAGCTTGCGCCAGGTTGATCTGTGCTTCTGCGTCGAGCTTGGCCGATTGCAGGCGTGCTTCGGCTTCAAGAATGGCGGCCTGCTTGGCGCCCTCGGCGCGGGTGACGTCGGCTTTACGCTCACGTTCGGCAGCGGCCTGGCGTTCCATGGCGGACTGCATGTTTTCCGATGGCTTGATGTCCTGAATCTCGACCGAGCGCACGGTCACGCCCCAGTCTTCGGTCTGCTCCGACATGGCTTCGCGCAGGCGGGCCTTGATCTGTTCACGGCTGGACAGCGCTTCATCGAGGTCCATGGCGCCGACGATGGCACGCAGCGAGGTCATGGTCAGGCTGGTTACTGCGTAGGCGAAGTCTTGTACGCCGTAGGCGGCTTTCTGCGGATCAACGACCTTGGCAAAGCACAGTGCATTGGCGACGATGACCGCGTTGTCACGGGTGATGATTTCCTGCTGCTGCACGTCGAGGATCATGTCCTTGGTAGGCAGGCGATAGGCGACCACGTCCATGTACGGAATAAGAATGTTCAGGCCCGGCTTCAGGGTGCTGTGGTAGCGACCCAGGCGCTCGACAATCCATTCTTCGCCTTGCGGCACGATGCGTACCCCTTTGAACAGGGTAATGATGACGAACGCGGCAATAGTACCGGCGACGATAAGACTGGTCATGAGTCAATGCTTCCTTTTACTGATCAGGCCCGGGTGACCCGGACAATATTGCCTTCGATGGCAGCGATACGAACGCGCTCGCCGGAGGGAATCTGGGCATCTGCGACGCACACCCATTCCTCGTTACCGAGGATCGGCTTCTGAAAACGCACGCGGCCTTTCTGGAACTCAGAGACCTGTGCGGTAAGCAGACCGACTTCACCGATCACATTGTCAGCGGTCCAGCGGGTATCTGGCTTCTTCCTGCGCAAAACCTTGAACCACAACAGTGTGGTGATCGACGAGAACACCGCCCAGAGCAACACCTGCATATCAAGTTGCAGGTTGGGCAGCAGATAGGCGAGGAGTGAAACCAGTACCGCACCAACGCCGAACCAGAGAATGAAGAACGTCGGCAGTGCGAGTTCGAGCACAATCAGCCCGAAACCGAACACCAGCCAGATCCACCATTGCATTTCCATATGGGCGAATTCTTCCAGGGGAGGAGGGGCGTAGTGTAAGGCAGCAGGGTAGTGGCGGGCATTCAGAAAATTCTGAAGCAACTGTAAAAAACGGTGGGTTTTTTAGTTGGCTGGGTTCAGCCAGTCCTCCACTCGCAATCCCGGAACTCGCTGAAATTCGCGTAGATTATTGCTTACCAAAATAAGGCCCAGCGAACGGGCATGTCCTGCGATCATTTGATCGTAGGGGCCGACGGGTGTTCCAGCCTTGGCCAATTCCGCGCGTAGCTGACCACTGTGGGCCGCTGCAAGATTGTCGTAACTGAGAACTTCAAGGCGTGCGGCAAAGCCTTCGACCACGGATAAATTACGCTCAGGGGCGGCAGATTTTTCGGCACCGTAAAACAATTCCATAAGTGTAATTGTGCTGATGCACAGCTGACCGTGATGGCGGTTGAACGCTTCCCGGACTTCCTGAGGCCGGTTCTTAAGGGTGAATATGCAGATGTTGGTGTCGAGCATGTACTTGAGCATCAGAACCCTTCGCGCTCCTGATCAGCGGGTTGCGCCCGTGAAGCCATGAAATCCGCGCTGACGCATTCGCCCTCGAACCAGCTATCCCAAGCTTCGCCTGCAGGTGTAATGATCCGCGTTCGGCCGATGGCGACCACATCCACGCGGGTAATTTCTTCCGGAAGTGCGACGGACTTTGGCAAGCGGATGGCCTGACTGCGGTTGCTTTTGAAGACGGCACCTTGGTCCATTGAGGGCCTCCTTGGAAAGTCTGAATGTATGTCAAAGTCTATGCTGAATAAGGTATATGTCAATGGGATATACGCGCCGCCGCTAACGCAGCAAGCAACTCATCGACAGCAAAAAACGCTCGATCGACTGGCGGCAACTCCGGCCGCTTAAGCACCAGCACCGGTACGCCACGTTCCCGAGCCACTTCCAGCTTGGGCTCGGTGGCAACGCTGCCACTGTTCTTGCTGATCAGCACATCGATCTGCCGGCGCTCGAACAGTGCGCGCTCGTCTTCCAGGCGGAACGGGCCGCGCGCGCCGATGACTTCGCAGCGCTCATTGGCAGGGCAGGATTCGAGGGCGCGTAGGGTCCAGAAGTGTGCTGCGGGAATTTCATGCAGATGTTGCAAGGGCTCGCGGCCCAAGGTGAATAGTGGGCGCCGGAATGCTTGGAGCGCGCGCATTAATTCGGCCCAGTCCGCGACTTCACGCCAGTCATCACCGGGCTGGGCTTGCCAAGCGGGTCGTCTCAGCCCCCAGCAGGCAACGTTGCTGAGCTGTGCGGCGCGGGCTGCATTGGCGCTGATTTGTGCGGCATAGGGGTGGGTGGCGTCGATCAGCAGGTCGATTTTCTCGGCAAGCAGGTACGCGGCCAAACCTTCAGCCCCACCAAAGCCGCCAACGCGCACCTGGCAGTTCAGGTCGGTGGGTATTCGACCAATCCCGGCCAGGCTGTAGACATGCTCAGGCCCCAGGGTTCGGGCGATGGCCAACGCTTCGGTGACGCCGCCCAACAACAGAATACGTTTCATGCAAAGCGCCCTGCATGGCCGACGATGCCGCCCTGGCGATCAATGGCGAACACTTCGACCTGCACATGCACCGGCACCACGCTGCGAGCGAACGCCAGGGCATGGGCGCAAACTGCATCGCCGAGGGCGATGCCTGCAGCGCTGGCCATGGCCAATGCCTGCTGGCTGGTGTTGGCCTGGCAGATCGCGGCTTGTAGCTCGCTGCTGGCACCGATGTCGGCAGCCCAGCGCGCCAGCTGCGGCAAGTCGATGCTGGAGTGACGGCTGTGCAGGTCCATGTGGCCGGCCGCGAGCTTGCTGATTTTGCCAAAGCCGCCGCACACGCTGAGTTTATCCACAGGCACCTTGCGCAGATGCTTGAGCACGGCACCGACAAAGTCGCCCATTTCGATAAGCGCAATCTCCGGTAGGTTGTAGACCCGGCGCATGGTGTCTTCACTGGCGTTGCCGGTACAGGCAGCGATATGCAGGTAACCGTTGGTTTTGGCTACGTCGATGCCCTGGTGGATCGAGGCGATGTAGGCCGAGCAGGAAAACGGCCGGACGATGCCGCTGGTGCCAAGAATTGACAGGCCGCCGAGAATGCCCAAGCGCGGATTCATGGTTTTCAGCGCCAGGCTTTCGCCATCCTGGACGTTTACCGTCACTTCAAAGCCGCCGTTGTACCCGCACTCAACCGCCAGTTGCTGCAGGTGCTCGGTAATCATTCTGCGTGGCACGGGGTTGATGGCCGGTTCACCCACCGCCAGAACCAGGCCTGGACGAGTCACCGTGCCCACTCCAGTGCCGGCAACAAAGCGCACGCCCGGCTCTTGCAGCAGTCGCACGCGGCTAAAGAGCAGGGCACCATGGGTTACATCCGGGTCATCACCTGCATCCTTGAGCGTGCCGGCTTCAGCGCCATTCTGATGCAGGCGACAGAACTCCAGACGCATCTGCACTTGCTTGCCCTTGGGCAGGGTGATCTGCACTGCATCGCTTTCAACACCGCTCAGCAGCAGACGCGCCGCGGCAAGGCTGGTGGCTGTGGCGCAGCTGCCGGTGGTCAGACCGCTGCGCAACGGGGCGGGTTGTTCCTGGGTTTCGTCACGCATCAGCAGGCTTGATCGCTTCTAGCAGGGTGATGGGCAGGGCTTGGCGCCAGGTGTCGAACTCCCCCAGTGGCTGCGCCTGGGCGATGTGGATGCGGGTCAACTCACCGCCATGCTGCTCACGCCAGTTAACCAGAGCCAGCTCGCTTTGCAGGGTGACCGCATTGGCCACCAGGCGACCACCCGGGCGCAAATGCTGCCAGCAGTCTTGCAGCACGCCTTCGCGGGTTACGCCACCGCCGATAAAGATTGCATCGGGACGCTCCAGTCCTGCCAGCGCTTGTGGTGCTCGCCCGCGGATCAACTGCAGGCCGGGAACACCAAGGGCATCGCGGTTGTGCTCGATCAACAGCTGGCGCCCTTCATCGGACTCAATGGCCAGCGCCCGGCAGCTTGGGTGGGCGCGCATCCACTCGATACTGATCGAGCCACTGCCAGCGCCCACGTCCCAAAGCAACTCGCCCGGTTGTGGTGCCAGGCGGGCGAGGGTAATGGCGCGAACATCACGCTTGGTCAACTGGCCGTCATGCTTGAAGGCCGCGTCTGGCAGGCCCGCCAGCGGAGACAGGCGTGGGGCATCGGCGGATGCCAGGCATTCGATGGCGAGCAGATTGAGGTCTGCGACGCGGGTATGCGACCACTGTTCGGCGGTACCTTGCAGGTGGTCTTCTTCAGCGCCACCAAGGTGCTCGAACACATGCAAGCGGCTGGGGCCGAAGCCGCGCTCGCACAACAGGCTGGCGATGGCTGCGGGGCTGCTGCCATCGTTACTCAGCACCAGCAAGCGTACGCCGCTGTATACATGCGCGTTCAGCGCCGCCAGTGGGCGCGCGACCACTGACAGTATCGTCACCTCCTGCAGTGGCCAGCCCAACCGAGCTGCAGCCAGTGCGCAGGAGGAGGGCACCGACAACACGCGCATTTCTTCAGGTGCAAGTTGGCGGGCGAGGCTGGCTCCGACCCCGAAGAACATCGGGTCGCCGCTGGCCAGCACGCACACCGGCTCCCCGCGCAGTGCCAGCAATGGCGCCAGGGAAAAGGGGCTGGGCCACAGCAGGCGTTCGCCGCTAATACAGCGTGGTAGCAGATCCAGCTGGCGCTGGCCGCCAAAAACCCTGGTGGCGCCCAGCAGCGCGCGGCGGGCAGGTTTGCCCAAACCACTGAAACCGTCTTCACCGATACCTACTACTGTCAGCCAGGGCGACATGTGTTTTCCTCAATACCCAGCAATCCGACCGGCAGGCTTTTCATGCCTTTGGACAAAGCAGGCATAATACCGCGCCTTCTACACTGAAGTGCCTTTTCACGATTGTCGGGTGACCTTTTGAACCAGCCTTTTTCGGCCCACCAGCCCCCTGCTCCGTTACGTCCCTCGGGTTGTCCGGGGTTGCTGCGCATCGTCCAGGCCAAGGACGGTGGCATCTGCCGGATCAAACTGGCAGGTGGGGCGATATCGGCCGATCAAGCCGATGCCGTTGCCGCTGGCGCCGAACACTTTTCGGCTGGCGAGATAGAGGCCACCAACCGTGGCAACTTGCAGATTCGGGGTATTGGCAGCGAACAAGCCGGGTTGATCCAGATGTTGCTGGCGAGCGGCCTCGGCCCGCGCGATGCCGCCGGTGATGATGTGCGCAACCTGATGCTCAGCCCTACAGCAGGCGTTGATCCGCTGATGCTATTCGATACTCGGCCGTTGGCCGCGCAGGTCCTGGAGTCGCTGGAAACCACCCCGCGCTTGCATGAGCTGTCGGCAAAGTTTGCTGTGCAAATGGATGGCGGCGAAGGGTTGGCAATGCTTGAACACCACCACGACGTGTGGCTGAGCCCTTTGCGCCTGGACGACGAAATCTGGTTGGCGTTCGGGCTGGCAGGCTGCCCGGCAGACGACTCGCCGCTCGGCGCTGTTCCGCTAGCCCAGGGGCATGAACTGGTGCTGGCGGTGTTGAATCGCTTTCTCGACCTGGCCCGGCCGGAGCAGACGCGGATGCGCCACTTGCTGCTCGAGCAGTCGCCAACAGACGTTGTTGCTGGGTTAGGCCTAGAGGTGCGTGCGGATTCGAGCGTGCTGCAATGGCGGCGCAAAACAACCACAGGCGGCAATTACCTGGGCAGTTATCCGCAGCAACAAGCGGGCATGAGCGCTGTTGGCGGTGCCGCACCACTGGGCCGTTTGAGCCCTGGCATGCTACGTGGCGCTGCGTCGCTTGCGCGCACATGGGGCGATGGCACCTTGCGCGTCACGCCCTGGCAGAGCCTGCTGCTGCCCAATATTGCGCAGTGCCAGGTAGACACCGTGCTTAGCGAGCTGGCCCAATTGGGCCTGCTTTGCTCGGCGGATGAAAAACTCGCCCGCCTGGTTGCCTGCACCGGCTCGGACGGCTGCGCCAAGGCTCAGGCCGACACCAAGGGCGACGCGCGTCTGCTGGCCACATTGCTCGCCAGCGGCGCACCGGCCAGCGTGCACCTGAGCGCCTGTCCACGCTCCTGTGCCTTGGCTCATGCCGCCCCGGCAACCCTGTTGGCACAAAGCCCGGGACACTACGACTTATATCTGCGTGACGCAGGCCGGCCGGGCTTCGGCAGCCTGCGCGCACGCAACCTCACACTGAAAGAAGCCGGCGCACTGCTAGACGCCCGCTCACGGAGCACCCTTGATGATTGATTACATCCGCGATGGTCAGGAGATCTATCGCAATTCTTTCGCGATCATTCGAGAGGAGGCTCGGCTCGATCGCATTCCTGCCGATCTGGAAAAACTCGCGGTTCGAGTCATTCATGCCTGTGGCATGGTCGACGCCATCGATGGCCTGCAGTTCTCACCGGGCGCAGGTGCTGCCGGACGCGAAGCCTTGGCCAAGGGCGCGCCGATTCTCTGTGATGCACGCATGGTGTCCGAGGGCATCACCCGTGCTCGCCTTCCGGCGAACAACGAGGTGATCTGCACCTTGCGGGATGAGCAAGTACCGGCGCTTGCCCGTGAACTGGGCAACACCCGGTCGGCGGTCGCCCTGGAGCTTTGGCGCCCGCACCTGGAAGGTAGCGTGGTGGTGATCGGCAATGCGCCGACCGCCCTGTTCTACCTGCTGGAGATGCTCGATGCCGGCGCACCTAAGCCCGCCTTGATCCTTGGCTTCCCGGTAGGCTTTGTCGGCGCCGCCGAATCCAAGGCGATGCTCGCTGCCGATAGCCGCGGCGTACCTTTTGTGATCATGCAGGGGCGCCTGGGTGGCAGCGCCATGGCGGCTGCGGCAGTCAATGCTCTGGCCACGGAGGTCGAATGATGCAGGCGCGTGGACGTTTGCTGGGCCTGGGCGTAGGGCCAGGCGATCCAGAACTGATAACCGTAAAGGCCCTGCGCTTGCTGCGCGAATCGCCGGTGGTGGCGTACTTCGTTGCCAAGGGCAAGCGGGGCAACGCCTTCGGCATTATCGAAGGCCATTTGCAGCAAGCCCAGACCCTTCTGCCGCTGGTGTATCCAGTGACCACCGAGGTACTGCCAGCGCCGCTGTCCTATGAACAGGTCATCAGCGATTTTTATGATGCTGCCAGCCTGGAAGTCGCCGCGCATCTGGACGCCGGGCGTGATGTCGCGGTGATCTGCGAAGGCGATCCGTTCTTCTACGGCTCCTACATGTACCTGCACGACCGCCTTGCCGAACGTTACGAGGCCCAGGTGATTCCAGGGGTCTGCTCGATGCTCGGCGGCGCCTCGGTATTGGGTGCCCCTCTGGTTTACCGCAATCAAAGCCTGTCGGTACTTTCGGGTGTGCTGCCGCATGCCGAGCTCAAGCGCCGCCTGACCGACGCCGACGCGGCGGTGATCATGAAACTAGGACGCAACTTCCCCAAGGTTCGCGAGGTGCTGACCGAGCTGGGCATGGCAGATCGCGCTTTGTATGTGGAGCGCGCGACCATGGCCAACCAGAAGATCGTCGCACTGGATGAGGTCGACCCGCAGTCGTCGCCGTACTTCTCGCTGATTATTGTTCCCGGTGAAAGGTGGCAGGGCTGATGACTCGTAAAGCACCGGCGATTGTCATTCTTGGCAAAGGCAGCCTGGCCACTGCTCGTAAGATCCAGCAGTTGTACCCCGATGCGTTGATCCACGGTCTGCAAGGGCGGGTCGAGGAGGTTGACTGCAGCTACCCGGGGTTCGGCGCTACGCTGCGACAGCTCTATCAACAGGACACACCGATCATCGCCCTGTGCGCCGCAGGCATCGTGATTCGCACCCTGGCAGGGGTGTTACTGGAAAAAGGCGCCGAGCCGCCGGTACTGGCTGTGGCTGAGGATGGCAGCGCGGTTGTGCCTTTGCTCGGCGGGTTGGGTGGGGTCAACGTCATGGCGCGCGAAATCGCTGCCGGGCTGGGCGTCGCCCCGGCGATTACCACCAGCGGAGAGCTGCGTTTCGGTACCTGCCTGCTCAATCCGCCAACGGGCTACGCCCTGGCCGACCTGGAACTGGGCAAACGTTTTGTTTCCGATTTGCTCGCGGGCGAGTCGGTGCGTATCGAGGGGCATGCGCCTTGGTTGGCACAAGCACAATTGCCGCAAAGCGAGCAGGCACAACTGGCTATTCATGTGGGCTGTGACGCACGGGATGTCTCGGCTCAGGAACTCGTTATTTACCCACGGTGCGTACTGGTTGCGGTGAATGCCGCGGTGCCGGAGCTGGCAACCGTGGTGCGTGATGCGCTGCGCGAGCTACGCATTGCCGAACCTGCACTTGCCTGTCTGTTGGCGAGCGACGCATTGATGGCCGATGCGTCGCTGCACGCGGCAGCAGCAGCGTTGGACATACCGCTACGCTTTGCACCCGCCGCCCAGAGCGCCAGTGCGCTGGCAGAGCAGGTCATGCCGCAATTGCTGCCACCGCAGCCGATTACCGATGGTTTGGCCATTCTGGTTGCCAATCAGCCGATCGACCCAGCGCAAATTGGCCGTGCTCGCGGACGACTGGCGGTGATCGGTTTGGGGCCTGGCGCCGCCGAGTTCATGGTGCCAGCAGTCAAGGCCGAGCTGGCCCGCGCCAATGACATTCTCGGTTATGAAACCTATGTGCGCATGGCTGGCCCTTTTCGCGCCGATCAGGTCATGCACTGCACTGACAACCGTGAAGAGATGCAACGTGCCCGGCACGCCTTCGAGCTGGCTGCGCAGGGGCGTTCGGTGGTGGTGGTGTCCTCAGGTGATCCTGGCGTGTTCGCCATGGCTGCTGCCGTGCTGGAAGCGTTGCACGAATCGAGCGATCCGCATTGGCACGCTGTCGACCTGCAGATGCTGCCCGGTGTTTCCGCTTCCCTGGCAACCGCCGCTCAGGCAGGCGCACCCTTGGGTCATGACTTCTGCGTATTGTCGCTTTCGGACAATCTCAAACCCTGGTCGATCATCGAGAAACGTCTGGATCTGGCTTGCCAGGCCGACCTGGCATTGGCGTTCTACAACCCGATCTCGCGCTCGCGACCTTGGCAATTGGGCCGGGCCCTGGAGATCGTTCGCCAGCATCGTAGCGCAGATACCCCTGTGGTACTTGGCCGAGACATTGGCAGGCCAGGGCAGACATTGAAGGTCGTCTCCCTCGGCGAGCTGCAATCGGAGATGGTCGATATGCGCACCATGGTGCTGGTCGGTTCGTCGACCACCTGCGGTTTCGACCGTGCTGACGGTGGACAGTGGGTGTACACCCCGCGCTGGTATCCAGCACAGGATTGAGGTTGCAGGGGAAAGCTTTCGATCCTGATCCAAACAGCTCTCTCGAATAGTGTGGGGCTCCCAGCGATTCGCCCGGGGCTTCATGAAAAGGACTATTCGCTATGACCGAGAAGACAGAAATCCTGATCAGCAACACTGCTGCAGTCGTTGAACAATCGCTGATGGCTTTCGGCGCCGGCATGTCGCTGCAGAGCCGTACCGATGTGAAGAACGCCTACCACTTTGCCTCGCTGGTCGCCAGCAAGCTTTATGACCAGGAAGGCCAGGGTGAGGCGTGGTTCAAGCAGTTTCTCAAAGTCATGCAGGACTGTGGCTGGGTCACCGCTCGTCGGAGCTACGAGCGGGAAAGTGCCTCCACCCAAGCGCTGACAATCGCGGCCATTACCTCTAAGGCCATCGGTGCCATGGGAACCGCTATTCTGGGTGGCGCACCTGGCGAGCTGTTGAGCAAGCTTGCTGGGGATGCCATGGAGAAACTTGGCCTGGTCGCCGAGGCCCAGAAGCTTTTTGATCGCAACGTCAAAAATAGAAGCACCGCCAATATCGGCTTGGCTTCCTGCATTGAGACCAGCGAAGGTGAGGTGGTGCTGGCAATGGGCTGTGTTCACACCAATACCTCAAAGCACGATCTGGATCTGTTTGTACTCGAGTGGAACTGCACCGCCGAGGCGTTCTATACGGGCACTGCCGCATTGTCGTTTAACAAATCCCTCTATGAACGTGTACGCAGCACCATCGAAGACAAGTTGGGCGAGCGTTCCATGGCCAACGTCCTGGATTACGAAATCTGATCGCTCGGGATGGCTTGTGCATGAGTCATCCCGAATGCTCGAACTGATCTGGACAAGGAAGGGACATGAACACAGACAATTATTCGCTATGGATGGCCGGCGGCACCTTGTTGCTGATAGCACCTCAGGTATCGCTCAGCGAACGCCAGGCGGTGTTCGATTCGCTGTTGTATGCGCAACTGGTGGCCAATAAAGCCGTAGGCTCGCGCTTTACTGATTACACCCAATGGTACAGCCGCTATCGCAGCGAACTGTCCGAGCGAGACTGGATTTTGACCCAGCTGTTTCAGAATACGCAGACGCCAAGTGGCCGAGCATCGATGTTGGCGCCGGTCCAGCCCTTGACCTTGTGGTTGGAAGGCCGTCATGCCGGGGCTTCACGTATTGTCGAGCAGGGCTTGGATATGCTTGGGAGAGAGCAGGATGGCCTGGACATTTTTCGGTCATTTACCTTTGACGGCGATGCCAGCGGTACTCGGGTTGCGCTGGAAATTGGCTTGGTGCACCAGGGACCGACTATCGATATGTGCAGCATCGCGTTGCAGACGTCCTCGCAACTGGAGCAAGTGACGATCGAGCAGCCGCTGTACGCCAATACAATTCAGGGCGAGGTACTTATCAAGGGGCAGTCCGCGCAACTGGACTGTGCATTGTTTGCACCGCGCCGCGAAGAGTTGCGCAGGTTGATCGAGCGTAAACAACAGGAACGATGCTACCTGTTGGAATTGGGCAAGAAGCAAGGAGGCAACCATGAATAAGCCCCAAGCTGCAGTAATCGGGGCAGGTCTTGTATCGTTCATGGCTGATGTGTCCTTGGCCCAAAGAAGTTCGGTGAAACTGGCATTACTGCAAGCCGAACAGCAAACCCGCTTTGCCTATGAGCTTGGTCTGATCACGGACTGGTACGGTTACTACAAGAACAAACTGAAGTTTTATGGCTGGGATGCGTTGCCCGCGAGTGAGGTGCATTGGCCAGACAATGATCGATCCGAAATCGTTGATAAGGCACTGCTGGCTATTTCGGCTGTGGCCGGCAGCCATTACGTGAGTGGGATGCAACTGGCCATGCAGGGGCTTGGTTTAAATACCACGGCCAGGCTGCAGTTCGAGCAGCGTACGCGTGAGCAGGGTGTTTTTCAGTTGTTACCCTGTGCACCGGCCCGCAATGGCTGCGTAGATATGGTGGTCTACCACGAAGCGCTCGAGCAGTCGCAGCTCTCTACAGACTTTCTGTTTCGCGAGCGCACACAACAGCTGGTCAAGGCTGAACTGGTGCGTTTCAACGTGCGTCTGTTTGAACAGCAGTTCCGCGCCAAAGTGGAAAAAAGCCTTGAAGCTGTCGCTCTGCGCGAGATTATCGAGCTGCAGATCTAGGGCACCAGATAGCCCTTGATCCCGGTAAAGATAATCTGTGCGGCCAGCGCGCAAACAAACAGACCCATCAAGCGGCTGACAATCTGCAAGCCCTGGTCACCCAGGATCCGTTCGATGCGGTGAGACAGGTACAGCACCAGGCCGACGGTGAAGCTGGCCAGGGCGATGCTGATGATGGCGAGCAGTTTGTCCTCCCATTCCGGATGGCCAACGCCCATCACCAGCAAGGCGCCGATCGTACCCGGCCCAACGGTCAGGGGAATGGTCAACGGGACAATGGTAACGTCTTGCTGCACATTGTCGGTTTGCACCGTGGATTTACCTTGGGCCATTCCTAATGCGGAAATGAACAGCACACTGCCTGCACCAATGCGAAAGGCATCGGCGGTAATGCCGAACACCCCAAAGATGGCCCGGCCAAACAAATACAGCACCACGCTTGCGATCAGCGCCGCAAATGCCACGCGCCAGGCCAATTGCTTGCGCTCTTTGGTGGAGTGGCCGCGGGTCAGACTGATGAAGCACGAGAGCACGAAGAATGGGCTGTAGAGCACAAGCATTTTCATGTAAACGCTGAACAACTCATGGAGCATAGTGGTGGCTCGCGGCAGAAGGGACAGTCAAGCAAGTGTATCAGCGCCTGTCGCGCTCAAGAGGTCGGTATCTCATCGGTTTCGGCTTCTCGGTGTGCAACCCAATGTTCGATCAGTGCACGCAGTTGCGACAGCTCTACTGGCTTGGCCATGTGGCCATCCATACCGGCCAATCGTGCGCGCTCCTTGTGCTCTGCCAGGATGTGCGCAGTCAGGGCTACCACGGGCGTACGCTTGCGCTGAGTGCTGATTTCCCAGATGCGTAGTTGCTGCGTGGCGGAGAAACCGTCGAGCACAGGCATTTCGCAATCCATCAACACCAGGTCATAGCGGTGGGCCTTCATCAACTGCAGCGCTTCTTCACCGTTGCTGGCGGTATCGGGCTCCAGGCTGAGTTTGCCGAGCATGCCGCGGATGACCTTGGTGGAAATACTGTTGTCTTCAGCCACCAGGATGCGGAAGTCACTGGGCAGGTGCAGCAGCGCGCCGAGGTTTACCGGAGCCGGGATGATCGGCTGGTCTTTGCTGCGTTGCGACAGCTCCTCCGCAAGGGTGGTCTTGAGGGTGTAGCCCGCGACCGGTTTGGCCAGGATCCGCTTGACCCCCGCATTACGTGCAATCACCTTGCTTGGCGCATTGCTGATGCCAGTAAGCATGATCAGCAGAATGTCGTGGTTGAGGCTCGGGTCTTCTTTGATCTTGGCGGCCAACTGCATGCCGGTCATGCCTGGCATGTTCTGGTCAAGCAGCACGGCATCGAAGTAATCGCGCAGGTGTGCCTTGGTGCGCAACATGGCCAGGGCTTCCTTGCCGGAAGGCACGGCGCTGACGTTCATGCCCCAGGCACTGCACTGCTGCACCAGGACCTTGCGACAGGTGTCATTGTCATCCACCACCAGTACTCGAGCGCCGCGCAGCGGGACATCGAGGTCGGCTGCAGGCTGTTCCAGGCGTTGAGGGTCCAGCGGCAAGGTCAGCCACAAGGTGTTGCCCAGGCCATGGTTGGCCTTGATACCGAATTCGCCCTGCATCAGGGCAATCAATTGCTTGGCAATGACCAGGCCCAGATGCCCGCCCAGTTTGTTGCTGGAAAGGAAATTCTTGCTGTGCAGTTCGGCCTGCAGCAGCGCTTCACGCTCGCCGGGCGCCATGGCCTCGCCGCTGTCTTGCACAGCGATGCGCAGACGCGGAGAGTTGCCGCGTTGATCGAGTGCAACAACCAGGAGGATTTCGCCTTGCTCGGTCTTTTTCAGGGCGTTTTCCAACAGGCTCAATAGCGCCTGGCGCAGGCGTGTCGGGTCGCCACTGATGACCCTTGGCACTTGTGGCTGGGTGAAACTGATCAGCTCGATATTCTGCTGTTCGGCCTTGGCACGGAAAATACTCAAGCAATCTTCGATCAACGCGTTGAGGTCGAACTGCACATCGTCGAGTTCGATCTGCCCCGATTCAAGTTTGGAAATGTCGAGAATTTCGTTGATCAGGGTGAGCAGTTCGTTGCCTGCACTATGAATGGTCTGTACATAGTCACGTTGCTTGACCGACAGGGGAGTGCCCAGCAGCAACTCGGTCATGCCCAGCACGCCGTTCATGGGCGTACGGATCTCATGGCTGATCTTGGCCAGGAACTCGGCCTTGGCGTTGATTTCGGCGTTGCTGGCTGCCAGTTCGCGACTGGCGCTGGAGCGTTCCTCGCTGATCCGCCGCAAGCGCTCGCTGACTGACAGGTTGAGCAGCAATCCGCTCAGGCTGGTCAAGCCCAGCAGGGTGAACAGCAACCATTGTGTCGGTGTGCGGGTCAGCCCGAGCAGCGCAGGTAGAACCACCAGGCAGCCAAGGTTGAAGAGCAGCATCGCCAAGGCGAACATGCGTGCAGGCGCATAGCCCTTGTACCAGTGGTAACCGGCAATAAGCAGCATGCTCACGCTACCCAGGCCGAACAGCACGTAGGTCATCAGGTTCAGCGGCAGGGTATCGACAAACAGCAGCAGCAAGCCGCAGAGCCCGATCAGGATCATTTCTGCCTGCAGCAGACGGCTCAGACGCGGTTGGCCGCAGGGGGCAAAAAAACGCAGGGTGAAGGTCAGCCCGGCCAGGCTCGCCAGCAACGCCGTAAGGTAGGCTGCCGGGGTCTGAGCTGAGTGCCAGAGGCTCCACCATGGGCCACTGAGGTTGAGCAGGATTAGCGCGCTGAGCAGCATCAACCCGTGATAGGCCGCCAGGCTCAAGCTGGTTGAGGAGCGCGAATAGGCAAAGCGGATGAGGTTGTGCAGCATCAGCATCAGCAGGCAGCCAATCAACAGGCCGAACATCAGGGTCTGGCGTTGGTCTGCGGCGACCTTGGTGGCTGGCTCAAGGCTGATACTGGGGCGCAGTTGGTGCTCGGAAACCAGTCGCAGGTAGACATCCAGTGTGCGCGCACTGTTGGGCAGCGCCAGTTGATGGTCGCTGCTGCGAACGCTCAGTTCGCCGTTATCGGACACCCGGCCATTGTGTATGTGTTTTACCAGGTGATCGCCGTCCAGCGCATACAGGTCCAGGCGGGAGAGGTCCGGAGCAAAGACTCGCAGCAACTGTTCGTGCTGTCCGGGGTCCAGGCGGTAATGCAGCCACAGCGCCTCGTTTGGCGTTGCGGCATCAAGTTGGTCTAGCTGGATTGGGCTAAATTGCGTGCGGTAGCGTTCGGAACGTACGTCACTGAGTTGCAGGCTTGCCTGCTCGTCGAGCAAAACGGCCCAGCCACTGCCTTGTTCGGCCGCAGCCGGAAACAGGCAGAGCATTGTCAGCAAACTGACGGTGAGGCCTATGGCGATCCTGAGCCAACGCACGACGAGATCCCTTCTTAGCAAAGTGCCGAATGATAACTATGCGCGGCGCGCCAAGGTGAAGGCAAGGCCCACGTGGGGCCCTGTCGACAGGCTGGAAGCAGGCCGCCATTGGCAGCGCTGCTTTCTGGCGCTTTGTTACTGCTGATGTTCACCGCGTTCGCGGGCAATGGCGCGGTAGCCGATGTCTGTGCGGTAGAAGCTGCCTTCCCAGCTGACTTCTGCGGCCAGGCGGTAAGCCTGCTGTTGCGCAGCCTCGACGGTTTCGCCCATGGCAGTGGCACAGAGTACCCGGCCACCGGTGGCGACCACGTTGCCGTCCTTCAGGGCGGTACCGGCGTGGAACACCTTGCCGGCCAGTTTGGCGGCAGCGTCCAGACCGTTGATGACAGCACCTTTGCTGTAGTCACCCGGATAGCCGCCAGCGGCAAGGACAACGCCCAGGCTAGGCTGCGGGTTCCACTGCGCTTCGACCTTGTTCAGGGCCTTGGCAAATGCGGCCTCGATCAGCAGCACCAGGCTCGACTCCAGGCGCAGCATGATTGGCTGGGTTTCCGGGTCGCCGAAGCGGCAGTTGAATTCGATGACTTTCGGGTTGCCGGCCTTGTCGATCATCAAACCGGCATACAGGAAGCCGGTATAGACATTACCTTCTGCAGCCATGCCACGCACGGTTGGCCAGATCACCAGATCCATCACGCGCTGATGTACTTCGCCAGTGACTACCGGGGCAGGCGAGTAGGCACCCATGCCGCCGGTGTTCGGGCCGGTATCGCCGTCGCCAACACGTTTATGGTCCTGGCTGGTGGCCATTGGCAATACGTTTTCACCATCGACCATGACGATGAAGCTGGCTTCTTCGCCGTCGAGGAACTCTTCGATAACCACGCGCGAACCAGCTTCACCAAAAGCGTTGCCCGCGAGCATGTCACGTACGGCGTCTTCGGCTTCGGCCAGGGTCATGGCGACGATCACGCCTTTACCGGCGGCCAGACCGTCGGCTTTGATCACGATCGGAGCGCCTTTTTCACGCAGGTAAGCCAGGGCAGGCTCGACCTCGGTGAAGTTCTGGTAGTCAGCGGTAGGGATCTTGTGGCGGGCCAGGAAGTCCTTGGTGAACGCCTTGGAACCTTCCAGTTGGGCTGCGCCCTTGGTTGGACCGAAGCAGTCCAGGCCGCGGCTGCGGAACAGATCAACAACACCTGCAACCAACGGACCTTCCGGGCCAACGATAGTCAGGGCGACGTTCTTTTCGGCGAAGTCGGCGAGTTGTTCCAGGGCAGTGACGTCGATATCGACGTTCTCGCACTTGGCTTCGATGGCTGTGCCGGCGTTGCCTGGAGCGACGAAAACTTTCTCGACTCGAGGATCCTGAGCGACTTTCCAGGCCAGGGCGTGTTCACGACCGCCGCTACCGATAATCAAAATGTTCATGAAGGCTCCTTCGCAGACGCTGCAAGCTGCAAGCTAGAGGATTAAGTAGCCAATACGGCCTTCTGCGTAGCTTGCAACTCTGAAATTTAAGGGGCTGCAACTGCAAGGGGACGCGACGCGATGCGCATTTCTTGCAGCTTGCAGCTTGAAGCGTGTCGCAGGCTCACTCAGTGACGGAAGTGGCGCATGCCGGTGAAGACCATGGCGATGCCGGCCTCGTCGGCTGCAGCAATCACTTCGGCATCACGCATCGAGCCGCCTGGCTGGATCACCGCAGTGATACCCACTTTAGCCGCGTTATCGATACCGTCACGGAACGGGAAGAAAGCGTCCGATGCCATGACTGCGCCTTGGACCTGCAGGCCAGCATGCTCAGCTTTGATTGCAGCGATACGAGCGGAGTTGACGCGGCTCATCTGGCCTGCGCCGACACCGATGGTCTGGCGGTTCTTGGCGTAGACGATGGCGTTGGACTTGACGTACTTGGCCACTTTCCAGGCGAAGATCAGGTCGTGGATTTCCTGCTCGGTCGGCGCACGCTGGGTGACAACCTTGAGGTCATCGGCACCGATCATGCCTATGTCGCGGCTCTGTACCAGCAGGCCGCCAGTTACGCGCTTGAAGTCCCAGGCAGCAGCGCGCTCGGCCGTCCATTCGCCGCAAGCGAGCAGGCGTACGTTGGCTTTAGCGGCTACCACGGCACGGGCTTCGTCGCTGACGCTTGGCGCAATGATCACTTCGACGAACTGACGCTCGACGATGGCCTTGGCGGTTTCGGCGTCCAACTCGCGGTTAAAGGCGATGATACCGCCGAATGCCGATTCGGTATCGGTCGCATAGGCCAGCTCGTAGGCCTGGCGGATACCGCCTTCGGCGTCCGGGCTTACGGCTACGCCGCACGGGTTGGCGTGCTTGACGATGACACAGGCTGGCTTGACGAAGCTCTTCACGCATTCCAGCGCAGCGTCGGTATCGGCCACGTTGTTGTACGAAAGTTCTTTGCCTTGCAACTGCACGGCGGTAGCGATACCGGCCTCGGCAGGCTTGGCTTCGACATAGAACGCCGCGCTCTGGTGCGGGTTCTCGCCGTAGCGCATTTCCTGAGCCTTGACGAACTGGCTGTTGAAGGTGCGCGGGAATTCGCTGCGGCCTTCAGTGCTCAGGGTTTCAGCCGTTTGGTTAACGGTGCCCATGTAATTGGCGATCATGCCGTCGTAGGCGGCCGTGTGTTCGAAGGCCTTGAGCATCAGGTCGAAACGCTGGGCGTAGGTCAGGCCACCGGCCTTCAGGCCTTCGAGCACCTGGGCGTAGTCGCTGGCGTTGACGACGATGGCGACGTCCTTGTGGTTCTTGGCTGCCGAGCGAACCATGGTCGGGCCACCGATATCGATGTTTTCGATGGCGGTAGGCAGGTCACAACCTGGCTTGGAGATGGTGGCTTCGAACGGGTAGAGGTTGACCGCGACCAGATCGATTGGCTTGATGCCATGCTCGGCCATGATGGCGTCGTCGGTGCCGCGACGACCAAGGATGCCACCGTGGATTTTCGGGTGCAGGGTCTTGACCCGGCCGTCCATCATTTCGGCAAAGCCGGTGTAGTCGGCAACTTCCACCGCGGCAACGCCGTTGTCCTGGAGCAGCTTGAAGGTGCCGCCAGTGGACAGGATCTCGACGCCGAGCTGTTGCAGCTCTCGGGCGAACTCAAGAATTCCGGTCTTGTCGGAGACACTGATCAAAGCGCGGCGGATCGGCAGGCGGGTAGTCTGGTCGGTCATTTCAGATTCCATAACGCGGTGGAGTCAGCAAAAAAGGCGACCTCATCGAATGGGAGCCGCCTTTTCTGGTTTGGATGCTTGCTTACAACAAATCGTACTGCTTAAGCTTTTTTCGCAAGGTGCCTCGGTTGAGTCCGAGCAGCTCACTGGCCTTGGTCTGGTTGCCCTTGACGTAATTCATTACGCTTTCGAGCAGTGGCGCCTCGACTTCCGAGAGCACCAGGTTGTACACGTCCGTGACGGCCGCGCCCTCAAGATGGGCGAAATAGTTGTGCAGCGCCTTTTCCACACTGCCGCGAAGGGTCTGACCTTCTTCGCTCGGTGTATTCAGGTGCTGTTTCAGGTTGACGTTGTCGCTCACGGGCGTTGTTCCACTCACTAAAGTCTCGGTCATCATCGTCATGCGGCCACCCCTTGTCCGTCCTCTGTCTCAAGGCTCTGTTCACGATCGCGGAAAAAACCGCGAACGTCGGCGCACTGCGCTTGCGTATCTTCCAAACGATTGAACTGGGCGCGAAACTCCTTGGCGCCCGGAAGCGTTGCCAGGTACCAGCCGACATGCTTGCGGGCGATGCGTACGCCCATCACATCGCCGTAAAAGGCGTGCAGTGCAGTCAGGTGCTCCAGCAAAATGCTTTCCACTTCTTTCAACTGCGGCGCTGGTAATTGCTCACCGGTGCGCAGGTAATGCTCGATCTCGCGAAAAATCCATGGCCGCCCTTGGGCTGCCCGGCCAATCAGCAGGCCGTCGGCTCCGGTCGCGTGAAGCACGTCCCGGGCCTTTTCTGGCGAAGTGATATCGCCATTGGCAAAAACCGGGATCGACACCGCCTGCTTGATTGCAGCGATGGTGTCGTACTCGGCGTCACCGGTGTAAAGGTCGGCGCGGGTTCGTCCGTGTACCGCCAGTGCCTGGATCCCGGCCTGCTCGGCAATCTTTGCCACTATCAGGCCGTTCTTGTTCGCTCTGTCCCAACCCGTGCGGATTTTCAGTGTGACCGGCACATCCACGGCGGCAACTACCGCATGGAGGATCTCACTGACCAGAGCTTCATCTTTCAATAAAGCAGAGCCTGCAGCCTTGTTGCAGACTTTTTTTGCCGGACAGCCCATATTGATGTCGATGATCTGTGCCCCGGCCTCGACATTGGCCCGGGCTGCAGCGGCGAGCATCTGGGCGTCTCCACCGGCGATCTGTACCGAACGTGGCTCGGGATCACCTTCGTGAATCATGCGCAGACGCGACTTGCGGCTGTTCCACAAGCTCATGTCACTGCTGACCATCTCCGACACCACCAGGCCTGCACCCATTCGTCGGCACAGCTGACGAAAGGGTTGGTCCGTAACCCCGGCCATTGGCGCGAGGATCAGGTTGTTCTGCAGTGTATATGGGCCGATGCGTACCGCCGACATAGGAGTTCCCTGTTGTGGGGCCGGATCATTAGAGTTCGAAAAAGGGTGGGCATGATACCCGCTCTCGGTGACCGGATAAAGATAGATTTGGATAAAATCTGAACAACTGCGGCGTTAGGCCGCGAAGTTGTAAGCGCCAAACATCAAGCTGCAAGCCAAGGAAGATCGGCGTATGGCCGAGTTTTCATGTGGCTTGCAGCTCGGCGCTTGTAACCGCCCGATCATTCCGGCGAGCGGAAGCTCAAGCTGTAATTGACCGCCTTGGGCCCCGGATCGAGGATGTCCAGGGCGATGTGGATAGGCACCTGGCTAGGCATCTCACCCTTGCCGGCCAGTTCACCGCTGAGGTACTCGGCGGGTTTGAAGCGTCGGCTGGCAATCAGTTGACCATTGAGGTCGGCGAAACGCAGTTCCAGCAACGGGAACGGCTGGGAGAAGGGCGCACGGTTGTAGATGATTGCATCGACGATCAGGGCGCCATTGAAGTCCGGATGGCTGCGTACCACCAGGTTGCTACTTTTGATCCGCTCGATGTCGACGCGTGACGGCACTTTGCAGCCCACTTGCGGGCAGATCTGCTGGAACCACGGGCGATACTGGTCTTGGCGGGCCAGTTCATCGAAGTGGTACCAGATGTATTGGCCCGCCAGGGCGCCCGCAGCCAGCAGCACCAGCAGGATCCATAGTAGACGCTTGCCCCAGTGCGCCTTGGGTTTCTGCCAGTCCAGTTGCAGGGGGTCGTCGACCAGGTCGAGCAGCGGCTCTTTGCGCGCGGGGCGGCTTGATACTGGGCCCAGGCCAGGTTCGCGGCGCTCGTCAAGATCGCTATCGAGTGCGTCGAGATCGTCCTCGGGCGCTTTGGCCGACAGGCGCTCGCCGGGCATTTCATCGAGATCGTCTAAAATCGGCTGGGGATGATGTGGGGTTTCGTCCAGATCGTCATCGAGGATCTCCGGATCCAGCGACAGCGACGGCTCGGTGCGCTCGCCCGGAGCCGGGGCGAGGTCCAGTGGTTCTTGCTCAATCAACGGCGGCTGTGGCTCGTCGAGCGTTTCGGCCAGGGTTTCGCGCTCACTGGCTGGGGTGCTGAACAGGCTGTCGGGCCAGTGCTGGTCGTCGCTCTCCGGCTCGTCGCGTTGAGCGCTGAGGCTGTCCTCGCGAGGAGGAACAGCCCTGAACTCGGTGGTCGGCTGGATTTCCCGTTGTTCCAGGCGCGCCAGCTCTTGGTCCAGGTCAAGCTGGTCGAGGTCCAGCTCGGCAGCGCTCCATTCGCGCGCACTGGCAGGCGCCGCAGGAGCGGGAACCGGTGTAGGGGCAGGCACAGGCACTGCTGGCTCAACGCTAGTGGGTTCGACCACAGGCTGTTGCGCCGCACTTTGCTCCAACAGCTGTTTGGCGGCGTTGAACACCTGCAGGCAGGCGCCGCAACGCACCACGCCGCGCGCCACGCTCAACTGGTTGTGGTTGACGCGAAAGCTGGTCTGGCAATGCGGGCACTGGGTGACGAAACTATCGGTCATGCGGCGGTCCGGGTTATACAGAAGTTTATTCTAGGCGCGCTTAACGGCGGCGACCACTGATGCGTACCCAGCCGTCACGAACGGTGATCGGGTCGAGATCGAAGTCCTTGGTGTAAGCTGCGGCAACCTCGTCGCCTTGTTCGGCGAGGATTCCGGAAAGTGCCAGCAGTCCACCTGGGCGGACCAGCGTCGATAATTGCGGCGCCAGGGAAACCAGCGGGCCAGCCAAAATGTTGGCGACCAGCACATCAGCCTGCATGGCCGGCATGTGTTCTGGCAGGTACAAGGCGAACTTCTCGTCGGCAATGCCATTGCGCCCGGCATTGTCGCGGGAGGCTTCCAGGGCCTGGACATCGATGTCAGTGCCCACGGCTTCGCGGGCGCCAAGTAGCAGCGAAGCGATGGCCAGAATCCCGGAACCACAACCGAAGTCGAGGACCTGGGCGTCTTTGAGGTCCTGGCCGTCCAGCCACTCAAGGCACAGGGCGGTGGTCGGGTGGGTGCCTGTGCCGAAGGCCAGGCCTGGATCGAGCAACAGGTTGACGGCGTCTGGCTCCGGCGCGGTATGCCAGCTTGGCACGATCCACAGGCGTTGACCGAAACGCATCGGCTGGAAGTTGTCCATCCAGCTACGTTCCCAATCCTGGTCTTCGATGACTTCTGCCTGGTGCTCGGGCAATGCCGCGTCGGTCAGCAATTGCAGGTGGGCGAACACGGCGTCGGCATCGGTATCGGCTTCGAACAGCGCCAGCAGGTGCGTGTGCGACCACAACGGTGTGGTGTTGAGGTCCGGTTCGAAAATCGGCTGATCTTCGGCGTCCATGAAGGTGACCGAAACCGCGCCTACTTCGAGCAGGGCATCTTCATAGGTTTCGGCTTGTTCCGGGCTGATGGCCAGACGTACTTGCAGCCAAGGCATGGCGGGCACCTTTGGAAAAATCTACTGGGGCAGCTCAAGGCTGCGCGAAGCCCGCCAGTTTACTTGAGTGGAGGCGGTTTGTGGAAATGCATCGCCTGCTGCGGTGTGCTGAAAAATCGGGTGCAAAAAAAAGACCCCGGTCAATGGACCGGGGTCTTTTTTACATCACTTGCCGAATCACTCCTGGTTAGCCAGTTTGTGTTCCAGATAGTGAATGTTTACGCCACCTTTGCAGAAACCTTCATCACGCACCAGGTCGCGGTGCAGCGGGATGTTGGTCTTGATGCCGTCGACGACGATTTCGTCCAGGGCATTGCGCATGCGGGCCATGGCTTCGTCACGGTCTTTGCCGTAGGTGATCAGCTTGCCGATCAGCGAGTCGTAGTTCGGCGGTACCGCGTAGCCGCTGTACAGGTGCGAATCGACGCGAACGCCGTTGCCGCCTGGAGCGTGGAAATGCTTGACGGTGCCAGGGCTCGGGATGAACTTGCGTGGGTCTTCGGCGTTGATCCGGCACTCCAGGGAGTGACCACGAATTACCACGTCATCCTGGGTGAACGACAGCTTGTTGCCTGCGGCGATGCTGAGCATCTCCTTGACGATGTCGATACCGGTGACCATCTCCGAAACCGGGTGCTCCACCTGAACACGGGTGTTCATTTCGATGAAGTAGAAACTACCGTTTTCGTAGAGGAACTCGAAGGTGCCGGCGCCACGGTAGCCAATCTCGATGCACGCATCGACACAGCGCTTGAAGACTTCCTGGCGGGCTTTTTCATCGATACCTGGTGCCGGCGCTTCTTCCAGAACCTTTTGGTGGCGGCGCTGCAGCGAGCAGTCGCGATCACCCAGGTGTACGGCATTGCCCTGGCCGTCGGACAGGACCTGGACTTCCACGTGGCGTGGGTTGGTCAGGAACTTCTCGAGGTAGACCATCGGGTTGCCGAACGCAGCGCCAGCTTCGGTGCGGGTCAGCTTGGCCGAGGCGATCAGATCCTCTTCCTTGTGCACCACGCGCATACCGCGACCACCGCCGCCGCCGGCGGCCTTGATGATCACCGGGTAGCCAACCTTGCGGGCGATTTCCAGTGCGGTTTCTTCGTCTTCCGGCAACGGGCCGTCGGAGCCCGGAACAGTTGGGACGCCAGTCTTGATCATCGCGTCCTTGGCTGAAACCTTGTCGCCCATCAGGCGAATGGTATCAGCTTTTGGGCCGATGAAGGCGAAGCCGGAGTTTTCCACTTGCTCGGCGAAGTCGGCGTTTTCCGCGAGGAAGCCGTAGCCTGGGTGAATGGCGGTTGCGCCGGTGACTTCTGCGGCGGCGATGATCGCCGGGATATGCAGGTAGGAGTCCTTGGAGGACGCCGGGCCAATGCAAACCGATTCGTCGGCCAGGCCCAGGTGCATCAGTTCACGGTCGGCCGTGGAGTGTACGGCGACGGTCTTGATGCCCATCTCTTTGCAGGCACGCAGGATCCGCAGGGCAATTTCCCCGCGGTTGGCAATCAGGACTTTTTCCAGCTTCGCAGACATCGTTGGCTCTCCGCGGTTCAAACGATGGTGAACAGCGGCTGGTCGTACTCAACCGGCTGACCGTCTTCTACCAGAATGGATTCGATCACACCGCTGGCTTCAGCTTCGATGTGGTTCATCATTTTCATGGCTTCGACGATGCACAGCGTGTCGCCTTTTTTCACGGTCTGGCCGACTTCGACGAAGGATGGCGAAGTAGGCGAGGCTTTACGGTAGAAGGTGCCGACCATTGGCGAACGAGCAACGGTGCCGTTCAGTTTAGGCGCGGCGGGTGCTTCGGCGGCGGCAGGTGCTGCGGCAGCAGCAGGCGCGGCAACTGGAGCAGCGGCGACTGGAGCCGGAGCGTAATACTGCTGGGCTGGAGTTTTGCTGTGACGGCTGATCCGTACGGATTCTTCGCCTTCCTTGATCTCCAGCTCGTCGATGCCAGACTCTTCCAGCAGTTCGATCAGTTTCTTGACTTTACGGATATCCATTAATCATCAACTCCCAAGGTTCGGTCAGGGGCGTAAATATAAAAACGTGTTAGCAAACGTTTCTTGTGAGCCCCGGCCTACAGGCCAGGTTCTCGTCATCAGGGCTTTGCGTTAGCAGCCAGGTGTTCCAGGGCAGACTCCAGGGCCAGCCGATAACCGCTGGCGCCCAGGCCGCAGATCACGCCTACAGCAACATCTGAAAAGTAGGAGTGATGGCGAAAAGGTTCACGCTTGTGCACGTTAGAGAGATGCACTTCGATGAATGGGATGCTCACAGCCAGCAATGCGTCACGTAATGCGACGCTTGTATGCGTGAAAGCAGCCGGATTTATCAGGATAAAGTCGACACCTTCGCTGCGCGCGGCATGGATGCGGTCGATCAATTCGTACTCGGCATTGCTTTGCAGATACTGCAGGTGATGGCCGGCGGCGCGAGCCCGCTGCTCCAGGTCCTGGTTGATCTGAGCCAGAGTAATGGCGCCATAGACCCCCGGTTCGCGGGTGCCAAGCAGGTTCAGGTTGGGGCCGTGCAGCACCAGAAGCGTTGCCATCTGTGTTTCCTTTTATCGTTAGGCACAAACGTTGCGCGGCGACTATGCCGTAAACCGGCGGGCAGTGTCCAGTTGCCGACAATAGCCAGCACGATGACCGAGATTCACGCCAAATATGTGACTAATTTATTAATTTCGGTCATCGCTGATGGCATTTCAGCAGCCAGAAGAAGTTATAGACCCAGATCGGCGCCAATGCGCGTCAGATGCTCGGCAAATTCGCCGGCGTTTGTCTCACCTACTACCCGAGCGCTGGTTTTTTCGCTGCCGTTCGCATCAAAGAACAAAAGAGCGGGAGGGCCGAACAACTGGTAGCGGTCGAGCAAGGCACGTTGGTCGGCGTTGCTTTCGGTCATGTCGAAGCGCACCAGGGTGTACTTCTCAAGCTGACGTTGCACCGCCGGGGCGGTCAGCACCTCGTGCTCGATGACCTTGCAACTGATGCACCAGTCGGCGTACCAGTCCAGCACCACCGGCTTCGCTGCAGCCTTGGCCTGAGCCAGGGCGCTGTCGAGGGCTGCCGGGGTGGTCACGGTCTGCCAGTCGTTGTGGTTACTGGCCTGGGTGACCGCGCCCGAGGCCGATGCTGTGGCGTGTGGCAAAGGCCGCAGAGGATCGGTCTGGCCACTCAATGCGCCGTACCAGCAGGCCAGGGCATAGACCAGCAGCAAAAGGCCCAGTAATTGGGCCAAGCGCTGGCGCGTGGTTTTTACTGTGAACTCCAGGGCGCCAAGGAACACGGCAACGCCAGCACTCAGCAAACCCACCAGCAGCAGGGTGATCTGGCCAGGCAGTACCCGGCTGAGCAGGCCGATGGCCAAGCCCAGCAATAGCACGCCGATGGCGTTTTTCACGGTAACCAACCAAGGACCGCTTTTCGGTAGCCAGGCCGCCCCGCCTGTCGCGACCAACAGCAGTGGCGCGCCCATACCCAAGCCCAGGGCGAACAGTTTCAGCGCGCCGCCCAGGGCATCGCCACTGGCGCTGATATAGAGCAAGGCTCCGGCCAGCGGTGCCGACACACAAGGTGAAACCAGCAGGCTTGAGAACACGCCGAGCACGGCCGCGCCGAGCAGCGATCCGCCTTTGGTCTGGCCAACAAGTCGTTCGAGACGATGACTGATGGCGTGCGGCAGCTTCAGTTCGAATAGGCCGAACATCGCCAGCGCAAACACAACGAAGAACAGCGAAAACGGCACCAGCACCCAGGCCGACTGCAGGCGCGCCTGCAGGTTCATGCCTGCGCCGAACAGCCCCATCAATGCACCGAGAAGAGCGAAACAGACGGCCATGGGGAGTACGTAGGCCAACGACAGACTGAAGCCGCGCCAACCGCCCACCTGTCCGCGCAGAACCACGCCGGAGAGAATCGGCAGCATGGGCAATACGCACGGAGTAAAGGTCAGGCCGACACCCGCGAGGAAAAACAACAACAGCTCTTTCCAGGTCCAGACCTTTGCCGCTCCCTGCGGCACATCGATGGCAGCAGGTGCGATACCGCTGCCATCGATACTCAGGCGCGCGGTTTCCGGTGGATAGCACAATCCTTTATCGGCACAGCCCTGGTAGCCCACCAGCAAGGTAAAGGGGCGCTGCTCGGTCGCCGGACGGGGAATATCGATATCAAGGATGCCGTGGTAAACCTCGACGTCGCCGAAGAACTCGTCGTGCTTGGCTTCACCCGGCGGGATCAGCGCTGTGCCCAGGGCGATGTCCGCAGGCTCGGTGCGAAACTGGAAGCGATGACGGTACAGGTAGTAGCCATCGGTAGCGACAAAACGCAGTTTTATGGTTTGCGCGTCGCTTTGGATCACGCTCAATTTGAACGCTTCGTGCACCGGCAGGAAGTCGGCGCTGTTGTTCAGGGATGCCGCTCCCAGCGTCGCACTGGGGCGGTTGTCGAGCAGGCCGGCACCGAAGGCGGGTAGGGCCAGGACCAGGAAAATCAGGCAAAACAGGCGGCGCATGGCGGTCTCGCTGTACAGAACAGCCTGCATGATAACGGAGTTTTGCCAGCGCAGCAGGCGGCCGGCGATTTGCGCTCTGGTGGGCACAGGCCTTGCCTGCGCTATGGCACTACAGCCGAAACGCCCGCACTGCGGTGTTCAGCTCGCCGCCCAACCTGAGCAATTGCTCACCCTGTTCACGGCCTTCACCAATGCGTTGAAGGTTGTCTTCGCCCAGATCATGGATGCGCTCGCTGTGGTTGCGAATCTCGCTGACCGCGCCACTTTGCTGCGCGGTTACATCGGCAATGCGCACTGCAGTCGCGGAAATGGTCTGGATCGCTGCGACAATTTCATCCAGTGCGCCATCGGCTGCCTGCGCCTGGCTAGCCGTGGCTTCAGCATGTTCAAGCTGGGCGCGCATACCTTGTACAGAGTCGCGGGCAGCTTGCTGCAAGCGGCCGATCAAGGTCTGGATTTCACCGGTAGCCCCGGTAGTACGCTGCGCCAGTGAGCGCACTTCTTCTGCGACCACGGCAAAGCCACGGCCCATTTCTCCGGCCCGCGCCGCTTCAATCGCCGCGTTCAAGGCCAGCAGGTTGGTTTGCTCGGCAATTGAGCGAATGACGGTGAGTACGCCACCGATGGTGGCCGACTCTTCAGCCAATTGTTCGATCATCTGTGCGTTGCCTTGCACTTCATCAACCAGCGCGTGCAGGCCGGTCAGACTCTGGCCGATCACCACCTGGCTTTGCTGCACCGCATGCCCGGCATCATGGCTGGCGTCGGCGGCATGACTGGCATCGCCAGCCACTTGAGAAATGGTGGCCTCCAACTCGCCCAAGGCATCACGTATCTGCGCGGTGTCAGCGGCCTGGCGTTCGGCACCAGCGTGCAACGCGCTGCTCATACCCGCCAAGGCACGACTACTGCCGGCCACTTGTTCGGCATTGTTGCGAAGGGTCCCGACCAGCTCCACCAGGTACAGGCGCAGGCGATTGAGTGAATCCTGAATGTCGTGCATTTCGCGGTTGCTTTTGCCCAGTGCGATGGCGTCAGCGAAATTACCTTCGGCCCAGCGCGAAAGGGCCGGTGCCAGGTTGGTCAGTACCCGTGCCAGGCGCCGTTGCAGCGTGTCGATCAAGAGCGCGATCACCAGAATCAGTGCAATCATCAGACCTTGGATCAGTCGTACTTCGCCGTTAATCGCGGCGTGCTGGCTGCGTACTTCAGGTTCAAGTGCAGCAATGGACTGTTGCATGGCATCAAGCTGTTGGTGTGTGCGCTCGGCCAGTCCGCTGCGGCGCTGGATTTGCTCGCGGGTGCGCTGCAATTCACCGGGGTAGCGCTTGATCAGGCTGTTCAGCTCGCGCTTTAGCGCAACCCCGGTGTCTTCGGTCTCACCGCTGGCCTGGGTCTCCAGCCCCATGAGGGCAGCAAAGTCATCGGCGTTCGACTCCCGTGCGGCAGTGACGCCAAGCAGCGGCAGTTCATCGAGTGCCTGGGCCTGGGCGAGGATTTGCTGAAGCTCGCGTTCCACCTCGTCCGCCAGCGCGCTACGGCCACTGCTGACCAGCTTGTCGCGGGCAAGCGACAACCGCGAAAGGTGCAGGGATGCCTGGAACAGCGGTGCCCAGTAGCGCGGGGCATCGCTACTGTTGCTGGTTTGAGCGTAGCCGGCCAATTGTTCGAGGCTTGCCCCCAGTTCGCGCTCTGCTTGAAGCAATAACGCCTGCGGATCTCCCGCCAACTTGCCGGCGGCCAGGAGTTCGTTGCCCGCAAAACCCTGCAGGCTGTCCAGGCTTGGTCGTAAAGGCGCGGCCAGCGCTGCCGGGAGTTGCGCAAGCTGCTCTTGCAGCGCAGTGGTCGCCTGGACCGCAGCGGCATGGCGCAAGGCGTCACCGTTGTTGAGGTAGTCGAGGATATTGCGGGCTGCCTGGTTCTGAAACTGCTGCGACAGTGACAGGTAACGCTCCATGATCAGGTAAGGGCGCTCCAGGGCGCGCTGTGACCACCACAATGTAGCGCCCAGGGCGATACAGACGGTTACCAGCAACAGGGTATTGAAATTGGTGAGCAGCTTCAGGCGCATGCGCAGGATCTACCAACGGTCGAATGGTAAGCGCCTGAAGTTATTGCGTTTTTGTGACCGGGTTATGACGAAGCAAGGCCTGAGATTAAAAAAAGTGGCACTTTGCCTTGTTTAATCGACGCGCTGTACCCGATTGCGCCCGGCACCTTTGGCCCGGTACAGGGCTTCATCGGCAGAGGTGGCCATGCTCAGGGCATCAAGCTCGCCACTCAACTGCACCACGCCGGCGCTGAAGGTGCAGGAAAGATCCTTCGGTTGAGCAGGGTAGTGGATCTCGGCAAAGCGTCGACGGATCTCATCGAGCACCTTATGGGCGGCGCTCAGGTCGGTATTGGGCATTACGATGGCGAATTCTTCTCCACCGTAGCGGCCGATGAAGTCGGTCTTGCGTAAACGCTGTTTGAGAAACAGCGCCAGGCTCTTGATCACGCGATCACCCATGGGGTGGCCGTGGCTGTCATTGACCTTCTTGAAGTGGTCGATGTCGAGCATGGCAAAGCTCAGCGGCTGTTCTTCGCGTCGAGCGCGGAAGCTGCAGTCTTCGAGCAATTGCAGGATATGGGTGTGGTTATACAGGCCGGTGAGGCTGTCGCGAACCATCCGTGCTTTCAGATTGCGTGCCCGCGAGGCGCGGTTGCGCACCGTGGTAATCAGGTGACGCGATCGGATCGGCTTGGTCAGGAAGTCATCGCCGCCTTCGCTCATGGCGTCGAGTTGCTTGTCGAGGTCATCCTCGGCTGACAAATAAATGATCGGCACGCTGACATAACGGTCGTTGTGGCGAATCACCTTGGCCAGTTCCGTGCCGGTGCAGTCGGGCATATACATGTCGAGGATGATCAGGTCGGGCTGGAAGTCTGCCAGCTCGGCCATGGTCCGGATCGGGTCGGTGAGCGCCCGGGTGACGATGCCGGCACTGTTGAGCAACCGCTCGGTGTGCATGGCCTGTGCCCGGGAGTCGTCGATGATCAGCACCTTGAAAGGCTCGTATTGGGTGACGCTGGTCAGGAGTTCAACCTTTTCCAACAGGCTGGAGGCTTCCAGCGTGCCGGTCAGAAATTCCTGGCCCCCGGCGCGAACTGCGGCAAGCCGCGTGGGTGTGTCGGTTTCATGCAGGCTGAAGAACAGCAACGGTACGCGTTGTTCCAGGCCTTGCTGGGCCTGGGCTGCCAATTGCAGGCCAATACCGCTGCCCGTGAAGTCGACATCCATGACAATGACCGACGGCAAGCGCTCGCTCATGGAGGCGCGAAAGGCTTCAGCGCTGTACAGGGCTTGTACACCCAGGCCGAAGAACTCCAATTGTTGAGCCAGGCGTTCTGCGCGGTCGTGGTCCTGGAGCATGATGTAGACCGGCTTGCGCAGGGGTGGCAGCGGCACCTGTTCAAGCAGGTCGCCCTGGCGCAGGCCAGTGCGCGACAAGCGCTGCATCAAGCGGTTTAACTCACTGATGAGGGTACTGCTCAAGCGTGCGCTGTTGGCTTCGACCGCCGCCAGGGTTTGGCCGATGGCCTCGGCCAGCTGGCTATGTTCCGGCTGTTCGAAGCGTTCTGCGTAGCGTTGCAGGCGCAGGTTGGCCTCGCACAGTTCGCCCAGATCGCCAGTCGACCACTCGCTGCGCTGCAGGCGCTGCCAGATTTCCAGGATCTGCCGAGCCTGGTGAATGACCCGCTGGGCAAAGTGCTGTTTGAGGCGCTCACGATTGGGGTCTTCTGGCTCGGTCATGTCCTGACTACTTATTTAAGGGTGAGGCAGTTCGAGTAATGGCTCTATGCTAGCACCACTTGCTGGACAATCGAGTGTCTTGTATCAATTATCTGTATAGGTTTGCTTATTCATTTGTTGACTCGATAGTCGCTTATGCGAACCGACCTCCTTGATTTATAGTGCAGCGATACTTGCCGACCCCGGCAGGCGGCGCGCGCGGAAAAACCGTACAGCGCTGGCACGAAGCCCGGGGGTTGCGGTCGAACCCCTTGAACCGACGTGACAGAAAGGACAACGCCATGCTGGATTGGAAAAACCGTACAGGCAAAGCCGAGGCGCGTGAGCGGGTAGAGCCGCGCAGTGCCGCCACTCGCAGTTATTTCGGCGGGTTGTTCTTCAGCCGAGCCCTGGGCACGCTGATTGGCCTGTATCTGTTGGTGTGCATCGGTCTTGGCTGGTACTGGAGTGCCGAGCCGGACTTGTTCCCCGTCCAGCAGAATGCCCAGGCTGCCGCCGAGAAGACCGGCCAGCAGATGGTGGTTGGCTACACCACCGTTGAAACCCTGAAAACCGTTGCGGGTACCTTGCTCAACAAGCCGGGTGGCTACATTTCCAACGACCGCTTTCCACCAGGATTGTGGATGGACAACATGCCGAGCTGGGAATACGGCGTACTGGTTCAGGTCCGCGACCTGAGCCGGGCACTGCGCAAGGACTTCGCTCGTTCGCAATCGCAGTCGGCCGAAGACGCTGATCTGGCCAAGGCCGAGCCGCGCTTCAACTTTGACAACAAGAGCTGGATCCTGCCCTCGAGCGAGTCGGAGTTCCAGGAAGGCATCAACTCCCTGAGCCGCTACCAGAAACGTCTGGCTTCCCCGGATCAGCAGGGCGCGCTGTTTTATACCCGTGCCGACAACCTCAACAACTGGCTGGGCGACGTTGCCACTCGTTTGGGTTCGCTCTCACAGCGCCTGTCGGCCAGCGTGGGTCGGGTCAAGCTCAACAGCAGCCTGAAAACCGAGACAGTGATCGCCGGCCAGGCGCCGCAGCTGGACGAAGAAGTGGTGGAGACGCCTTGGCTGCAGATCGACAACGTCTTCTATGAGGCCCGTGGTCAGGCCTGGGCGCTGTCGCACCTGCTGCGCGCCATCGAGGTGGACTTTGCCGATGTTCTGGCGAAGAAGAACGCCACCGTCAGCGTACGCCAGATCATCCGCGAGCTTGAGGCTTCCCAGGAACCGCTGTGGAGCCCAATGGTGCTCAACGGCAGTGGCTTCGGCATGTGGGCCAACCACTCGCTGGTCATGGCCAACTACATCTCGCGTGCCAACGCTGCGGTGATCGACCTGCGCCAACTGCTGTCCCAAGGCTGATCGATGGCTATCTCCACGCAGGAGGCTGCGCACCGCGCGGCCTCCGATGCCGAGCTGATTGCCTGGGTAGACGAAAACGACAAGCTCCTGGGCGCCGTACCCCGCGCCCAGTTGCGTGAAAAGGGCTTGATCGGACGCGGCACCTACATTCTGTTGTTCAACACGTCCGGTGAGCTGTGCGTGCACCGGCGTACCGAGAGCAAGGCGATTTATCCCGGCTACTGGGATGTGGCCGCCGGAGGCATGGTCCAGGCCGATGAAAGCTTTGCCGAGTCTGCCGCCCGTGAGCTGGAAGAGGAGTTGGGCGTGGCAGGTGTCGAGTTGACTGCCCACGAACGGTTTTTCTTCGACCAGCCCGGCAACCGGCTCTGGTGTGCGGTGTTTTCAGCTGTCTGGGACGGGCCTTTGCGCCTGCAACCGGAGGAAGTCAGCGAAGCGCGTTTTGTACCCGTCGAACAGGCGTTGGCAGAGAGTCTGCAGCAGCCTTATTGCCCCGATTCACTGGCTGCGTTGCAACGCTATATCGACCGTCGGGCCTGAAGTCGCCAATAGCGTGCAAAATGGCGCAGTTTTGTACTTAGCATTCGCTGCATTTATCGTTACACTGCGCGGCCTTTCAAGGCTGCCGCACCCTGTGTGCGGCAGTTGCGCTGCCCCTGCCAGAGTGGGGCTTCGCGGTCGATACCCCGCCCAGGGCATCGACCAGTTTTTGTCCTCACCGTACGAGGATCAAAAGTGGCCAAAAAAGCCGCATCATTTGCCGCCCTTGGTGGCTTGGTGTTCTCCACTGATGCAGGTCGGCATTGTCCGGACTGCAGCAAACCCATAGATGCCTGCATCTGCAAACAGACGCTCATCCCCGAAGGCGATGGCATTGCTCGCGTGCGCCGCGAAAGCAAGGGCCGTGGCGGCAAGACGGTGACGACCATCAGCGGTGTACCGCTGCCCCTGGAACAGCTCAAGGACCTGGCAACCACGCTCAAGCGTCGTTGCGGAACCGGCGGCGCGTTGAAAGACGGGGTCATCGAAATTCAGGGCGATCACGTCGAGCTGTTATTGGCAGAGCTGATCAAGCAGGGCTTTAAAGCGAAGAAGTCCGGCGGCTGAACAGCGCATCGCGATTTTTTGCAGTTTGCTTTCTAAACTCGTTCCCGTAGGAAGGGTCTATCCCTGAACACGGAAAATCGTCATTTCCAGGTTTTACACTGCGCCCGCCGTCCGCGGGCCGGTGTTATCCGACTTTTTATATAGGGGACTTCAATGTCCGTACGACGCACACGCAAAGACGATGGCAGCCAATGGACAGTTGCGGACAGCCGCAGTGTTTATGGAATTCGCCATTGGGGGGCCGGTTACTTCGCAATCAACGAGGCCGGGCGCGTCGAAGTCCGCCCCAACGGGCCTGGCAGCGCGCCGATCGACTTGTTCGAACAGGTCGACGACCTGCGCAAGAGCGGTTTGTCGCTGCCGCTGTTGGTCCGCTTCCCGGACATCCTGCAAGACCGCGTGCGCCAGCTGACCGGTGCCTTTGACGCCAATATCGCGCGCCTGGAATACCAGAGCCAGTACACCGCGCTGTACCCGATCAAGGTCAACCAGCAGGAAGCGGTGGTGGAAAACATCATCGCCACGCAGAACGTCTCCATCGGCCTGGAGGCGGGCTCCAAGCCTGAGCTGTTGGCTGTTCTGGCCCTGGCACCTAAAGGCGGCACCATCGTCTGCAACGGTTACAAGGACCGTGAGTTCATTCGCCTGGCGCTGATGGGCCAGAAGCTTGGCCACAACGTGTTCATCGTCATCGAAAAAGAATCTGAAGTGGCGCTGGTCATCGAAGAAGCGGCCGACCTCAAGGTCAAGCCGCAGGTTGGTCTGCGTGTGCGCCTGTCGTCGCTGGCATCGAGCAAGTGGGCCGATACCGGTGGCGAAAAGTCCAAGTTCGGCCTGTCGGCTGCGCAGCTGATCTCGGTGGTGCAGCGCTTCCGTGACGCGGGCCTGGACCAGGGCATCCGTTTGCTGCACTTCCATATGGGTTCGCAAATCGCCAACCTTGCCGACTACCAGCACGGCTTCAAGGAAGCTATTCGTTATTACGGCGAATTGCGTGCCCTGAACCTGCCTGTCGATCACATCGACGTGGGTGGCGGCCTGGGTGTCGACTACGACGGCACCCATTCGCGCAACGCCAGCTCGATCAACTACGACATGGACGATTACGCCGGTGTCGTGGTCGGCATGCTCAAGGAGTTCTGCGATGCCCAAGGCTTGCCGCATCCGCACATTTTTTCTGAGAGCGGTCGCTCGCTGACGGCGCACCACGCCGTGCTGGTGGTGCAGGTTACCGATGTCGAGAAGCATAACGACGAAGTGCCCGTAATCGAAAACAAGGAAAGCCTGCCCGAAACGGTTCAGTCGCTGGCCGATCTGTTGGGCCCGACCGATATCGAGATGGTCACCGAAACGTACTGGCGTGCTACGCACTACATGAGTGATGTGGCAGCGCAGTATGCCGACGGCAAGATCACCCTGGCCGAGAAAGCGTTGGCCGAGCAGTGCTACTTTGCCGTGTGCCGTCGCCTGCACAACTCGCTCAAGGCGCGTCAGCGTTCGCACCGTCAGGTGCTCGACGAACTCAACGACAAGCTTGCCGACAAGTACATCTGCAACTTCTCGGTCTTCCAGAGCTTGCCCGACACCTGGGCCATCGGCCAGGTACTGCCGATTCTGCCGCTGCACCGCCTCGATGAAGAGCCGATGCGCCGCGCCGTGCTGCAAGACCTGACCTGCGACTCCGATGGCAAGATCAACCAGTACGTCGACGAGCAGAGCATCGAGACCAGCATGCCGGTGCACGGCATCAACGAAGGTGAGGATTATCTGCTGGGTATCTTCCTGGTCGGCGCCTACCAGGAAATTCTCGGGGACATGCACAACCTGTTTGGTGACACCGACTCGGTGAACATCTACCAGAACCCGAACGGCAGCGTGTACCACGCCGGTATCGAGACCCACGACACCATCGAAGACATGCTGCGTTACGTGCACCTGTCGCCGGAAGAGTTGATGACTCACTACCGCGACAAGTGCGCCAGCGCCAAGATCACCGCGCGTGAACGCACCCAGTTCCTGGATGCACTACGCCTTGGCCTGACCCGTTCTTCGTACCTGTCCAGCTGACGCAATCGCGGAGCAAGCTCGCTTCTATTCAGGTTGTCGCACCTGACTTGAGTAGGAGTCGGCCTTGCCGGCGATGGGGCTGCCCAGCAGTCCTCCACCGTGGACGCCGGCTCCCCTTAGGTTGAAAGCAATTGCGCCTCGCGCTGGGCGATGGCTGCTTCGAGCTCAGGAGAGCGCTTGGCCCATTGTTCGGGAGGCAGGGGTTTGGACCATTCGATAATGGCGGGGTAGTCCAGGCTTGGAGGCGGATTCAGCTTTTTCCACGGAGGTAGCCAGCCAATGGGGCATTGAAAATAAACACGCCAAATATACCTTCCCACAGTATCGTCAGAAGCCAGCCGCGGGTTTTAGCTTTATCGCGCATGTAGTCGATGTAGTCGCGCAGGGTCCCACCTAAGTTAAGCGTAACAGCCTCTGGCGCTGCGTCGGGCCCAATCTCCATGTAACTGCGCATGCACTCCCATAGCGCCATCGCGGTGGTGCCTCCGCCACAGCCAAAGCCCAGCGAGTAATGCTTGTTATCTTCCTTGGCGTGCGGATCTGGGTTCTCGAAGCCAATGAACAACATGCCCATCGTTGCTCTGCCACCTTGGCTTACCGACGAATGCTGCGTGGCTGCTGCCGTCACGCTTTCCCAAGGGACAATCCAGTACTCGCCATCTGCTTGCGGTACGCATACTTCACGGCGCTGTCGATTGAAACGCACGGGTAAAGGTACTTCGCGGAAAAGACCCTGAATCAGAAGTAAGGTAGGAATTCCGATGATAAAAGTGACCATGATCGCAAATATGTGCATATCGTCCTGATCATGCCTGAACAGATATCCCATGAATGCGAACAGCATTACCATTGGCCAAAGCACCATCACCGCTGACCCGATACTGTAATTACCAATATCGAGAAACACGTCGTTCTTGCGCCATATGGTGTTGAGCACATCGGAAGGTTTTCTCCCGGTGGGAATGGGCAATGGCGCTAAATAGTCGTTACATGAAAACAGCCGTTTTTTAGTGGTGCCTGCGGGTGGCGTACTCATGTTTGTTCCGTGTGTTGCGTCTGCGCGAGCAGTTCGGCTTCACGCTGGGCGATGGCAGCTTCCAGCTCAGGAGAACGCTTGGCCCATTGTTCGGGCGGTAGGGGTTTGGACCATTCGATGATGGCGGGGTAGGTTAAATCTGGTGGTGGATTCAGTTTCCAGCGCTCAAGTACATCGATAAGCAGCGTGTTAAAGATGAAAATACCGCAGAAGCCTTCCCACAAAACGGTAACAAACCACCCTCGTAATTTCGCAGCCTTGATAAGGTCTTCCAGGTATGTGGCCCATATTCCCTTGGATCTGTCGAAACGGGCGGTATCATCCTCAACTGCTTCCGGTCCTATCTCCATGTAACTGCGCATGCACTCCCATAGCGCCATCACGGTGGTGCCTCCGCCACAGCCAAAGCCCAGCGAGTAATGCTTGTTATCCTCCTTGGCGAGCGGATCTGGGTTCTCAAAGCCAATGAACAACATGCCCATCGTTGTTCTACCACCCTGGCTTACTGACGAATGTTGCGTGGCTGCTGCCGTCACGCTTTCCCAAGGGACAATCCAGTACTCACCATCTGCTTGCGGTACGCATACTTCACGGCGCTGTCGATTGAAACGCACGGGTAAAGGTACTTCGCGGAAAAGACCTTGAATCAGAAGTAAGGTAGGAATTCCGATGATAAAAGTGACCATGATCGCAAATATGTGCATATCGTCCTGATCATGCCTGAACAGATATCCCATGAATGCGAACAGCATTACCATTGGCCAAAGCACCATCACCGCTGACCCGATACTGTAATTACCAATATCGAGAAACACGTCGTTCTTGCGCCATATGGTGTTGAGCACATCGGAAGGTTTTCTCCCGGTGGGAATGGGCAATGGCGCTAAATAGTCGTTAGTGAAAACAGCCGTTTTTTAGTGGTGCCTGCGGGTGGCGTACTCATGTTTGTTCCGTGTGTTGCGTCTGCGCGAGCAGTTCGGCTTCACGCTGGGCGATGGCAGCTTCCAGCTCAGGAGAACGCTTGGCCCATTGTTCGGGCGGTAGGGGTTTGGACCATTCGATGATGGCGGGGTAGGTTAAATCTGGTGGTGGATTCAGTTTCCAGCGCTCAAGTACATCGATAAGCAGCGTGTTAAAGATGAAAATACCGCAGAAGCCTTCCCACAAAACGGTAACAAACCACCCTCTTAACCTTGCAGCCTTGATAAGGTCTTCCAGGTATGTGGCCCATATTCCTTTGGATCTGTCGAAACGTGCGGTGTCATCCTCAACCGCTTCCGGTCCTATCTCCATGTAACTGCGCATGCACTCCCAGAGCGCCATCGCCGTAATACCTCCGCCACAGCCGAAGCCTAGCGAGTAATGCTTGTTATCGTCCTTGGCGTGCGGATCTGGGTTCTCAAAGCCAATGAACAACATCCCCATCGTTGCTCTGCCACCTTGGCTTACCGACGAATGCTGCGTGGCTGCTGCTGTCACGTTTTCCCAAAGGACAATCCAGTACTCGCCATCTGCTTGCGGTACGCATACTTCACGGCGCTGTCGATTGAAACGCACGGGTAAAGGTACTTCGCTGAATAAGCCCAGGATCACATAAAAGATAGGAATGCCCACAACGACTAATCCGCCTCCCAATATTAAAGTGTCAGACGTGATGTAATAAATAACCGCAAATTGTATGATCATCGGCCAAATAACCAACACGGCAGAGCCGATATTGTAATTACCAATATCGAGAAACACGTCGTTCTTGCGCCATATGGTGTTGAGCACATCGGAAGGTTTTCTCCCGGTAGGGATGGGCAATGGCGCCAAGTAGTCGTTGCGCGAAAATAGCCGTTTTTTAGTGGTGCCTGCGGGTGGCGTACTCATGTTTGTTCCGTGTGTTGCGTCTGCGCGAGCAATTCGGACTCACGCTGGGCGATGGCAGCTTCGAGCTCAGGCGAACGCTTGGCCCATTGTTCTGGAGGCAGGGGTTTGGACCATTCGATGATGGCGGGGTAGGTTAAATCTGGTGGTGGATTCAGTTTCCAGCGCTCAAGCACGTCGATAAGCAGCGTGTTAAAAATGAAAATGCCGCAGAAGCCTTCCCACAAAACGGTTACAAACCACCCTCGTAATTTCGCAGCCTTGATAAGGTCTTCCAGGTATGTGGCCCATATTCCCTTGGATCTGTCGAAACGTGCGGTCTGATCCTCAACCGCTTCCGGTCCAATCTCCATGTAGCTGCGCATGCACTCCCATAGGGCCATCGCCGTAGTACCTCCGCCACAGCCAAAGCCCAGCGAGTAATGCTTGTTATCCTCCTTGGCGTGCGGATCTGGGTTCTCGAAGCCAATGAACAACATTCCCATCGTTGCTCTGCCACCTTGGCTAACTGACGAATGTTGCGTGGCTGCTGCCGTCACGCTTTCCCAGGGGACAATCCAGTACTCGCCATCTGCTTGCGGTACGCATACTTCACGGCGCTGTCGATTGAAACGTACGGGTAAAGGTACTTGGCGGCCTCAAGGAGCAAGTGCAACACCTGATGTAAGGTGTTGTCATGTCTACCCAATACAGTCACCTGAGTACCGAGGAGCGCGTCACCATCATGGTGATGCTATTTCAACGGCAGACGCTAC
>NZ_JACOPV010000021.1 GCF_016881005.1 Pseudomonas arcuscaelestis
CTAATTCGAAGTCTTTCGACTTCTCGTGCAGTCACTTGTGATGCTGATAATCTTTCTGACTATCAGTCTGAGTCACAAGCACCCACACGAATTGCTTGATTCGATTGTTAAAGAGCGTTGGCTGAAGACTTTCGCTTCAACCGAGGCGCGCATTCTACGCTTTCCTCAGAGTGTGTCAAGCGTTTATTTTGAAGTTTTCAGAATTTCTCTTTCAACTTCAACCGCTTAACTCGCTGTGATCTCTCGTCAGCGGGAGGCGAATTCTACAGCGTTTCAATTCGCTGTCAACCACCTTTTTCACCGCCGCCGGTCTTTCGATCGAAGCACTTCCAGCACTACCTGAAACATCTAACTCATTGAATTTCAAGGAGTTTTCCGTTCCGACTACGCCGGAAGTGGGGCGAATTATAGACACATCCGCAGGGGCGTCAAGGACTTATTACAACTATGTTTCAGAAAGCTATATATAGGTAGGTCAAATACAGGAACCCCCGAATGTTCGAACCCTACCTACAGCGCTGGCAACTGATCGCCGATGGCGCCCCGTTACTCACACACAGCAGCCACCTATTGCCTGTGCGCTATCGCAATCAGCCCGCCATGCTCAAAGTTGCCTGTGTGACCGAAGAAATAAACGGTGGCCTGCTCATGAAGTGGTGGAACGGCCAAGGATCGGCAAAGGTGCTGGCTCATGCCGACAACGCATTGTTGCTCAAGCGAGCACAAGGCCCGGACTCGTTAATCGATTACGCAGAGCATGGACAGGACCAACAAGCCACGCGAATTCTGTGCCAGACGATCGAGCGCTTGCATGCTCATCACGGAGAACCTGAAGTGCCCCTTGTTGATCTGCAGACCTGGTTCCAAGGATTGCGGGAGGCGGCGAAGCTTCACGGCCACTTATATAGACGCAGTGCGCAGATCGCCGACCATCTGCTGGCAAGCCAGCAGGAAGAGCGCGTCCTGCACGGTGATATCCATCACAGCAATGTCCTCGACTTCGGCCCTGACGGCTGGTTGGCCATCGATCCCAAATGCCTTTATGGCGAGCGGACCTTCGACTACGCCAACCTGTTCTGTAATCCCTCCCCTGGCGTAGCGAGCCAAGTGCAGCATTTCACCAGTCGACTGCAGATTGTCTGCGAATTCGCCAAGCTGCCACGCCAACGCCTGCTGCAGTGGATAGTGGCCTGGTGCGGTTTGTCAGCCGCCTGGTTCCAGGAGGACAACATGCAAACGCAAGTCGACCAGCGCCTGGAGTTGACACAACTTGCACTCAATGTGTTGGAGGCAGGCAACTAAACAGCAGTCGCGATGCTCTGTAGAAAATGCCCCCATGCGAGACACTGTCATGAGCGAATCCGAGAGCAGCAAGACACCAGGCCTGTCGGCGGATGAAGAGCAGGAAGTCAGTCAGCACCAGCCACCTCGTGCGGCTGTTTTGCACGAAATCATCCGCTACCAGGGTGATCAGGAGCTTGAGCGCACCCTTGCAGCCTTATGGTGGTCCGCTCTGGCCGCCGGGCTGAGCATGGGACTATCGATGATGGCCATGGGGCTGTTCTACGCGCGACTACCAGAGGGCGATAGCAGCCAGGTCATTGCCAGCCTGGGTTATAGCGCAGGTTTTCTCGCGGTGATTCTGGCCCGCCAACAATTGTTCACTGAAAACACCATCACCGCCGTGCTTCCCGTGATGACCGAACCGACTCTGCGCAAACTCGGACAACTCTTGCGCCTATGGTCGGTCGTGCTGCTCGGCAATCTCGCCGGCACCATTCTGGTGGCTTACATAATGCTGCACTTACCGATCTTCGACAGTAAGACCGATGAAGCCTTTCTTGAGATCGGTCGCAAGGTAATGGAGAACGATCTACGTCAGATGTTTGCCAAAGGCATCGTCTCCGGCTGGATGATCGCCACGATGGTCTGGATGATCCCCTCCATGGAGCACGCCAAAATCTGGATCATTCTGGTAATTACCTACCTCATGGCGCTGGGCGACTTCACCCATATTGTCGTTGGCTCAGTCGAGGTGTCCTACCTGGCTTGGGCCGGCGAGGTCAGTTGGCAGGACTTCTGGCTGGATTTCGCCGCGCCGACATTGATTGGCAACATTATTGGTGGCAGCTTCATCTTTGCCCTGATCAGCCATGCTCAGGTGCGCAGCGACAGCGGCAAGCCACCTTCGCAACTACCAGCTTTAGACAAGGAAATAGCGCGTAACCACCCATCGAAATAACGCGCGCCCTACAGATCCTTCATGGCCATGACCCGCTCGCCAGCCTTGAGTGGTTGGCGCAACGGTTTGGGCAACCACCAGGCCGGGCCGCTGTGAGGCTGGTCAAGACTGATCCGCTCCCCCATCTGTGGAGTACTGAGAGGCACTTGCGCCGCATTGGCCAAGGCCAGGATGCGGTCGAACGGTTCATGCCAGCTATGAACAGAAAGATCGAAGGTTCCGTTGTGCACCGGCAACAGCCAGCGCCCGCGCAAATCCTGGTGAGCCTGCAGGCTTTGCTCAGGCTGCATATGTACGTTGGGCCACTCAAGGTTGTAGGCACCGGTTTCTATCAGGGTCACATCGAACGGACCGTACCGGTCGCCGATTTGTTTGAAGCCTTCAAAGTATCCAGTGTCGCCACTGAAAAACAGGCGCAGGTTTTCTTCCACAATGACCCAGGAAGCCCATAACCTACTGTTGCTATCGAACAGGCCTCGCCCAGAAAAATGCTGGGCTGGGGTCGCCACAAACCGAATGCCGTTTATCTGTGTTTCCTGCCACCAGTCCAGTTGCCTGACCTTCGCTGCGGGTACACCCCACTCAATCAACAGGTCGCCTACTCCCATTGGCGCAAGAAAATGCTCGGTCTTGTCGGCCAGTTGGCGTATGGCCTGCTCATCAAGGTGGTCATAGTGATCATGCGAAAGAATCACCGCGGTCAGCGCTGGTAGCTCTGCAAGCTTGAGTGGTGGCTGGTGAAATCGCTGTGGACCGGCCCATTGCACGGGTGAGGCGCGTTCAGCGAACACCGGGTCGGTAATGAAGAAGTGATCACGCAGTTTCAGTAATACAGTGGAGTGCCCCAAGCGCCATAGGCTTCGGTCTGGGGCCTCGAGCAATTGCTGACGACTCAACGGCTGAACCGGGATTTCAACGTTTGGCCGGGTTTCGGGCGGTTTGCCAAGAAACAGGAACTTGAAGCCTATGCGCAATTTTTTCAGCACGCTGTCCTGAGGCAATTGGCGCAGGTTGTGGTACCGCCCATCCTCATGCGGCGCCGGGTCACCGGCCTTTGGGGTCAAAGGGATCATGAGTAGGAGCACTCCAAGGATAAGGGCTGGTTTCATATTACCCCAGGGTGGCTGGATCACCTGTGAATTGGCTTGTAAGGCCATTTTTCGGTGGCCGCAGATTGTTCAACAATATTCACATGTTTTATGCGATAAACGGCGTCCCGGAATAGACCAGCAACCATGATGGATAACAGAAGCGGCAAGGGACTTTCATTTGTAAGAAGGATATACCTGCCGCGTATTATTGGCCTGGGCATCGGCATGCTCAGTGTCATGGCCGGTATTTCAAACCTGGACCTGCCCTCATGGGCCTGGGGCTTGCTGCTATTCAATGGTCTTGCCTGGCCACACCTTGCTTTTCAGATTGCCCGACGCGCTGCGGTTCCCTATCACGCCGAGTACCGAAATCTGCTGCTCGATTCATTGATGGGCGGGTTCTGGACGGCCGCCGTGCAGTTCAATCCGCTGCTCAGCGTGACGATTCTGGCGATGATGACGATGAACAACTTCGCCGCCGGCGGCCAGCGCTTGTTCTTCAAGGGCTTGGTTGCCCAATGCCTGGGCGCGGGACTGGCCATTGCTCTGTTTGGTGCTGGCCTGCAACTACAAACGTCTTCCCTGCAGATCTACGCGTGCCTGCCAATGCTCACCCTCTATCCGATGGCGGTGGGATGGGTCTGCTACAGCCTGGCCATGAAGCTTTCGGAACATAAACGGCGGCTCAGCGCACTGAGTCGCACCGACAGTCTGACGGGGCTGCTCAATCATGGATCGTGGAAGGATCTGCTGCAGCTCAAATTTCAGATTTGCCAGCAACAGCGCTGCCAAGCGGTGATTGCGCTGATCGACATCGACCACTTCAAGAGCATAAACGACACTTACGGACACGTTGTCGGCGACTGTGTATTAAGCCAACTGAGCAGCGAGCTCAAGCGCAACTTACGTGAAGATGACCTGGCTGGTCGATATGGCGGCGATGAGTTCTGTCTGATCCTCCCCAACACCAATATGGAGCAAGCCAGCCAGGCAATGGAGCGCCTGCGCGAGCGTGTCGGCAACTACCGTAATGCGCAGCTACCTGAACTGCGAATCAGTCTGAGCATCGGCCTGGCGACCTGCCACGAGAGACTGGCAGACGCCGAAGCCTGGCTCGATGAAGCAGATAGAGCCCTGTATACGGCCAAGAAAAGCGGACGCAACCAGGTCACTATTTCCCAGCAGGATGTCAGCACACTGAAGCTTGCGTAGGCTGACCCCACTCCCTTTTTGCCTCAGGCTTTCAGGCGTCGTTGCGCAGCAATCTCCGGCAGGTCCTGACGCCGCAGGTAAACCCGCAAGGGCTCGCTGACATTCAGTCGCTCATCAACATTCTGCGCCAGGAGAATCTCGATGAGTGCACGACTCAACGTCATGACTTCACCCTCGCCTTCCTTCCAGACAAACTCGTTACTGGGAATGATGCTGTCATCAGCTACGTCCATGCCGAACGAATCTTCACTGAAGCGCACGATGTGCTTGCCTAGCTTGCGGTGAAATCCGACAAAACCCTTGAGCTGGTCGGCGGCGGCACAGATGTCCTGTGATGTGATGTGCATGTCAAACCTCACTGAAGCATCCTTGGGATGCAGGGCGAATGGGATTGGCACGCTGGGCAATGTTGGTCGCTCTCTGACGGAGCGACTCGGAGCCCAAGGTTAATGGAAAACCTTGGCCGATGGGTATGGTTTTTCTTGCTGTTCAGTATTCGCCGGTGGCCGAGGCGATTGCCTATGCCTACCAGCAACCTCAGCATGTGTGTATTGGCGAAATCGTTCTCGCCGCCACGCGCCAGCAGCCTTGATCAGCGCTGCAACTAATCTTCGCGAACCTGCACGCTTGCCGTCATACCTGCACTGAGCGTCACTCCCTCGGGAATCTGGTCCAGCTTGATCCGCACCGGAATGCGCTGGGCCAGGCGCACCCAGTTGAAAGTCGGTTCTACTTCGGCCAGCAATTGGCTGTCAGGGTTGGCATTGCGGTCGGTAATACCACGACTGATGCTTTCGACATGGCCCTGCATCGGTTCACCGGCACTCATGAGCCAGACCTTGACCGGGTCGCCAACTCGAATACGGGGCAACTTGGTTTCTTCGAAATAAGCCTGAACATAAAAAGTCGAATCATCGATCAAGGCCATCACCGGCTGCCCGGCATTGACATAGTTGCCTTCAGCCAAGCGCAAGTTGGTGATATGGCCATCGCGCGGTGCCTTGAGCTGACTGCGGGCCAGGTTGATGGCCGCCGCCTTGACATCGGCCTGGGCCTGGCGCAGTTCACCACGGGCCACTGCGGCATTGATCTGGGCATTTTCGCGAAGCTCGGCGCTGATTGCCTGCGGCCCCAGCGCTGCGCGTCGTGAAGCTTCATGTTCTCGCAAGCGCAACTGCTGCTGGCGGGTTTCGGCCACCGCGTTGGCTTTGTCCAGTGCGGCCTCGAAGCGGTCACGATCGATCGACATGAGTAAATCCCCTGCCTCGACCTGCTGATTGTCATGCACCTTGAGCTCGCGCACCCAACCTGAAACATCTGGGGCAATGATCACTACGTCGGCGCGGATTTTGGCATCGCGGGTCCAAGGAGTAAGCATGTAGTACTGCCAAAGTTTCCAGCCGGCAAAAATCGCCACGACTACCAGGCACAAGGTTACTGCTATACGTACCAATGCACGCATGACGACTCTCCTTACAAAGGCCCCAACCCGTGGGTTATCAGGGTCAATACACACACAAACAACGCACAATCAAATAGTGCTTCATGCCATACCCAGCGCCCCAGAGGGGTCAGGCGCAACAACAAGCGCACCACACCGGTGAGTACCAGTGCCAGCACCACATAAATCAGAAACGGGCTGAGCAGAACTCCGCCCAGTGCCCACTCACGCAAGCCCATGAATTTCCTCCTGCCGACGGCACCATTTACTCCAGCTGCGTTGCAACTGCAGCACTGCACCTACCGCCAGACGCAAGGGATCGCTGGCGGGCTGGGTTTGCAAGGCATCAATAAACGCAGCGCTCGCCGCATCCAGGCGTTTGCCTCGGCCCGGTGCCGGGCCGCGAGCCAGTACGTTCTCCAGTTGTTGCATGTACTCGCGCTCAGCGGTTACCAAAGGCAGCTGTGCCACCGCTAGACAATGGCGCAGATGCAACAGTTCGTCGCCGATATCCAGGCCATGCACCCCATCATCCCAGCGAGCGCGCTCATACTCGGGCAAGGCCGAGTAATGGCGCGCCAGTTGCAACAAGCGATCGGCCATGCGGCCACCGAACCAGGTATCGGCACCGCGCAGTTCGCGGCGGGTCAACCGCACCAGATCGCTCTGGGTTGCAGCACGCAGACGACGACCGTGCCAGGCCGGATTGCGCAACACCAACAACTTGAACGCCAGCACCGCTGCACCGACGCCGATTAGCATGGCCTGGGCGCTGTTAAGGAAGGTTGCCACTTCAAAGCTCATGGCATTGAGTGGTGCCACCAATACAATGAAGTGCAGGCAGTAGGACGTCGCCGTGGCACCGATGCGTGGATTGGCCATACCCAAGGCACCAAAGAACAGGGGCACACCCATGGCCATGCACAACATGGCGAAACCGCTCCACTGCGGCAGAAGAATCTGCCCGACAACAAATGCCACAGGTATCGCCAGCACAATCCCGCGCATAAAGCTCATGCCGATCTGCGCACCGTTTTCACGACTGGCGAACAGGCTGCAAACCACACAGGTCAGTACCATGCCTCCGGGAGCGGCCGTCCAGCCGGTAGCCAGCCAGAAACTGGCCATGGCTAAAAATGCCAGGGCACTGCGTGACCCGAACAGTAGCGCCAGGGGAAAATCACGATGCGAGGCGAGACTGTCGGGTATGTCCGGCGGCGCCTTGCCCTCCTCCACCGCACACAATGCGAGTGTTGCGGCCATGGCGTTGTCCAACAGCAAGGTCAGCCGCGCCAGGCAATAGTGTTCTGCCGGGCTGATGCGTTCATCGTGCGCGGCATCCCAGATTCTTTGACGCAATAGCAGCAAACTTGCCTGGTCCGGAGCGGCCAGAGCATCGTGCACTTGATCGAGCCAGGGCTGCAGGGACTGCGCCTGCGGCTCGTCCAGTTGCTGCCACTGGCGTCGCACTGAACGAGCGATGCGCAAAAGAATAAGCAGTTTCTGACTCAGGCCGCGGATAGCCCTGGCCCGCTGGCGACCAAGCGGCCCTTCGAACCAGGCATGCTCGCGCTGGGCGTCGACCGCGACGATGCGCCCAAGAATGTCCAGCAAGCCTTTACGTGCCTGGGCTTCACCGGCCAAGGTCGCACTCGCCGCTTGCAGCCCGCTGCTCCAGGCCTGACGCGCCTGTCCGCCCAGCTGTTGCTCGACCCGCATAGGCCAGAGCAAGGCGCTGGTCACTGTGGCGCAGACAATCCCCAGGCAGATTTCGGTACACCGGGCCACTGCTTGATCGAACACCGCCAGCGGATGATTGATCGCCGGCAAGGCGATAATCGCTACGGTGTACCCCGCCAGCACAAACGAGTAAGCCCAGGCGCTGCGCAGCATGGTCGAGCAGGCGGTGCACAAGGCCAGCCAAAGTGCCAAGGCAAAAAGAAACAACCAGGGTGTCTGGGCAAACAGACCGATGAACAGTACCGACATTACAGTGCCGACCAAGGTCCCGATCAGACGCGCCAAGCCTTTCTGCAAGACCATGCCAGACAATGGCTGGGCGACAATGAAAGCGGTCATCAGCGCCCAGGCAGGTTGTTCGAGCCCCCAGCGCAAGGCAAGCCAAAGGGCCAGGCCACCCCCCAGGAGCGTTTTGATAGCAAATTGCACGGCAGGCTTATTCGGCGCAAACAGCGCCTGCAAAGTGATGGGCACGGGGCGAACCTTGGCTGACTGTTTTGTAACGATAGACAGGATGGGGTGAGAAGCTCAGACACAGATTATTAGCTAGCTAACTAATAAAAGTCCAGTGTCAGCTGAAAGGTTTATTGCGGACAAAAAAATGGGCGACCGAAGTCGCCCTAAATGCCTTGCGTGCTCATTTTCCAGAAGAATCAGCGCTGCTTGCGCTTGTTCGAGTCCTTCCAGATGAAAATTCCGAATCCGACGAAGAACATCAGCATGAGGCCGACGGTAATTACTCCAGCGATAACCACATTATCGAAGAACATCTCGGCCTCCATTTGCCTGCCCCGTTGATGTGTCTAAGGTAGCCAATGGATTGCGAAAGGAAATTGACCGAGGTCAATGGCGCCCAGAGACGGGCGCGCGAGGCGGGTACAGGCTTGACCTGCATCAAGTTTTCAACGTTTCTTCGGTTTGCCCTTGGGCTTTTTCTTGGCCTTGGCCAACGGCATGGCCTGCTCGAATGCCTGGCGCACTTCGTTCAGGCGCTTGTCATTGAGATCGTGAACACGTCGGGCGCGCTCGGCGCCAAGGTCTATCAGATTGTCATCTTGGCTCATGGTCAGACTCAGGAAGCGGACTGCGATCCAGCAATAATGAAGGCTGTTGTCTTATCTGACCAGTCGCGGGCTGAACGTCAGACTTCAATATCCACCAACAGTCCCTGGCGTGAGGGCGAATCCATCAGCGGTGCGACGGGAACAGTATTGTCGGCATTGGTTTCTTCACCCGGCAGCGCCAGGTAATGATCTTCGTCCTCGGTTGATTGACGTCGGCCTTGATGGCGACGCTGTTCTTCACGCAACAACAACGCCGACTTTTCCGGGTCACGGTGCTTCAGATCGATCGCCCCTTCGCTGGAAGCAGGTTGCGTAGGCACCACCGGTTTGATGTCAGGCGTCGGCTTGACCGGGTCCAGTTGAGAGGTAACGGGGGCAGCGCTAAGCGGAATAATGGGCGGCAGCATGGGCAAGGTCTCCTGTCGCCAATGTGTCGGCTCGCCTGAAGCGGCCTTGAGCCGGGATATTGTATTTATGGGTCAAATCACGGTTGCCACTGACTCAAAGTATAGCGACAGCGGTTTTTGTCGCTGAAATTGCTAGACTCTTTGGTCTGTACAGTCCTATCCGTTAAGATAGTCGGCTTTTCAAGGCGGGAGTCAGGCAGTATGGCGCAGCAGTATCAACCGGGGCAACGCTGGATCAGCGACAGCGAAGCCGAGCTAGGTTTAGGGACCGTTCTGGCACAGGACGGCCGCTTGTTGACCGTGCTCTACCCGGCAACTGGCGAGACTCGCCAGTACTCCTTGCGCAATGCGCCCCTGACCCGGGTGCGCTTCTCGCCCGGTGACCAGATCACCCATTTCGAAGGCTGGAAACTGACCGTACGCGAGGTCGATGATGTCGACGGCCTGCTGGTTTATCACGGTCTCGATGGACAGAACCAGGCCTGCACCCTGCCAGAAACCCAACTGTCGAACTTCATTCAGTTCCGACTGGCCAGCGATCGGCTGTTCGCCGGTCAGATCGACCCGTTGTCGTGGTTCTCGCTACGCTACAACACGCTGGAACACACCAGCCGCCAGTTGCAGTCTTCGCTGTGGGGCCTGGGTGGCACGCGCGCCCAACCCATCGCCCACCAATTGCACATTGCTCGCGAAGTTGCCGACCGGATTGCCCCACGGGTACTGCTGGCCGATGAAGTGGGCCTGGGCAAGACCATCGAGGCGGGCCTGGTGATTCATCGCCAGCTGCTCTCTGGACGTGCCAACCGTGTGTTGATTCTGGTCCCGGAGAACCTGCAGCACCAGTGGCTGGTGGAAATGCGCCGGCGCTTCAACTTGCAGGTGGCCTTGTTCGATGCCGAACGCTTTATCGAAAGCGATGCCAGCAACCCATTCGAAGATGCCCAGTTGGCACTCGTTGCCCTGGAGTGGCTCACCGAAGACGAAAAAGCCCAGGACGCATTGTTCGCCGCCGGCTGGGACCTGTTGGTAGTCGACGAGGCCCATCACCTAGTCTGGCACGAAGACAAGGTCAGCCCCGAGTATGCCCTGGTCGAGCAGTTGGCTGAGGTAATTCCGGGTGTTCTGCTGCTGACTGCAACCCCTGAGCAACTGGGACAGGACAGCCACTTTGCTCGTCTGCGCCTGCTAGATCCAAACCGTTTCCATGACTTGGTGGCCTTCCGCGCCGAGAGCGAAAACTACCGCCCGGTGGCCGAAGCAGTGCAGGAGTTGCTGGACGAAGGTCGCTTGTCGGCCAAGGCTCACGCTACCATTGAAGGCTTCCTCGGTGCCGAAGGCGAAGCACTGCTGGCGGCAGTCAGCGATGGCGATACCCAGGCCAGCGCACGACTGATTCGCGAACTGCTCGACCGTCACGGCACAGGTCGCGTGCTGTTCCGTAACACGCGCGCCGCCGTTCAGGGCTTCCCAGAACGCAATCTGCACCCCTATGCATTGCCAAACCCTGACCAATACATGGAACTGCCACTTGGCGAGCATGCCGAGTTGTACCCCGAGGTGGCATTCCAATCCCAGGCCGATACCGACGAAGAAGAGCGCTGGTGGCGCTTCGATCCACGGGTCGACTGGTTGATCGACACCCTGAAAATGCTCAAGCGGGTCAAGGTCCTGGTGATCTGCGCCCACGCCGAAACCGCCATGGACCTGGAAGACGCCCTGCGCGTTCGCTCCGGTATTCCGGCCACGGTCTTCCACGAAGGTATGAGCATCCTGGAGCGAGACCGCGCTGCTGCCTACTTCGCTGATGAAGAGTTCGGCGCCCAGGTGCTGATCTGTTCGGAAATCGGCAGTGAGGGTCGTAACTTCCAGTTCGCCCATCACCTGGTGCTGTTCGACCTGCCAGCCCACCCTGATCTGCTCGAGCAGCGTATTGGCCGTCTCGACCGTATCGGTCAGAAGCACACCATTGAACTGCATGTACCCTATCTGCAGAACAGCCCGCAAGAGCGCCTGTTCCAGTGGTATAACCAGGCACTGAATGCCTTCCTGGCCACCTGCCCGACCGGCAACGCCTTGCAGCACCAGTTCGGTCCTCGTCTGCTGCCGCTGCTCGAAAGCGGTGATGACGATGAGTGGCAAGCGCTGGTCGACGAAGCCTGTACCGAGCGCCAGCGCCTTGAGGCCGAATTGCACAGCGGTCGTGACCGCCTGCTCGAGCTCAACTCCGGGGGCGCCGGCGAAGGCCAGGCACTGGTCGAGGCAATCCTTGAGCAGGACGATCAATTTGCCCTGCCGATCTATATGGAAACCCTGTTCGACGCTTTCGGCATCGATAGCGAAGACCATTCGGAAAACGCCCTGATCCTCAAGCCGAGCGAAAAAATGCTCGACGCCAGCTTCCCGCTGGGCGACGACGAAGGCGTAACCATCACCTACGACCGCAACCAGGCACTGTCTCGCGAAGACATGCAGTTCATCACCTGGGAGCACCCTATGGTACAAGGTGGCATGGACCTGGTGCTGTCCGGCTCGATGGGCAACACGGCGGTTGCGCTGATCAAGAACAAGGCGCTCAAGCCAGGCACTGTTTTGCTCGAACTGCTGTACGTCAGTGAAGTGGTTGCGCCACGGGCGCTGCAACTCGGCCGTTACCTGCCGCCTGCCGCACTGCGCTGCCTGCTCGACACCAACGGCAACGACCTGGCTTCTCGCGTGTCTTTCGAGACCCTCAACGATCAGCTCGAGAGCGTGCCAAAAGCCAGCGCCAACAAGTTTATCCAGGCCCAGCGCGATGTGCTTACGCCGCGGATCAACAGTGGTGAAGCCAAGATCATGCCGCGTCATACCGAGCGGGTTGCTGAGGCCCAACGTCGCTTGGCGGCAGAAACCGATGAAGAACTGGCGCGTCTGACTGCTCTGCAAGCCGTCAACCCAAGCGTGCGCGACAGCGAAATCGAAACACTGCGCAAGCAACGTGAACAAGGCCTGGCGATGCTTGAAAAAGCGGCGTTGCGCCTGGAGGCGATTCGAGTATTGGTCGCAGGCTGATCTCGTCGCTATGATCACGGGGCAAGTCCACTCCCACTGATAACTCATTGGGAGCGGGCTTGCCCCGTGATGTTTTATACCCCTTCGCTATTAACCCAATGCCCAAATCGTAGAAGTCAAAGTGCCATTAATCAGGATGGGTTAATGCTCTCTTTCTATACTCCCCCAGAACAGTCTCCAGACAAGCTTTTGGGGGACGAGTGAAAACTCGACAAAGAGGCAAGCTATGGAGTGGCTGGGACTACAGATGCTCGCCGATCTTCCGGCAACCGGACAGATCATTCTGGAGTGCAACTACAATCCTTACCTTTTGGTTCTGGCTTTTCTGGTCGCGGGTGCGGGCTGCTTTGCCACATTAAGCATGGCTGAGCGCCTCAACCATGTTGAGCAGCCTGCCGCCCAACGGCAATGGCGCCTTCTAGGTGCTTGTTGTCTGGCGGGAGGTGTCTGGGCCTTGCACTTCATCAACATGCTGGCGCTACAGGCACCGATTGAAGTCCAATTCGACTTTGCTCTCACCGGTTTGTCCTTGATTGTCATGTTGTTCGCTGCATGGCTGGCAATGAACACCCTGGGCTATCGGGACTTACGTCCTCGCCATTTCTTCCAGGCTGCCATCTGTATTGGCCTGGGCATTGCCGCTATGCATTACATAGGCATGGCGGCCATGCACTCCAACGCGCAGCAGTTTTATCAGCCGGATATGTTCGTCGCATCGATTGCAATTGCAATCGTCACCAGCCTGCTGGCGTTGCTGCTCGCCCGATACTTCCGCTACGGCAGCGGTACGCTTCATCAGCTACTCAAGTACGGGGCAAGCCTGTTAATGGCCGGCGGAATCTTTGCCACCCACTTCACCGGCATGTGGGCGATGACCTTGATCATCCCCGCCGACTCGGCTGTGGCGCTACCCAATGCAGACAACAACTTGCAACTGAGCCTGACCATCGCCTTTATCACCCTGCTAATCAGTGCCAGCAGTATCAGTGCAGCCCTTTCAGATCAAAAACTACAAAGCAAAGAGCACGATCTGCGCCGGGTAAATGTGTTGCTCAGCCAACTGGATCAGGCGCGCGTCTCCTTGCAGCAAGCCGCTCATTACGATGCCCTGACCAACCTGATCAACCGTCGTGGTTTCAATCAGGTGTTTGCCGAGCGCCTGGTCGAACAGACCGTCAACGACGGCATGCTGGCGGTGATGTTTCTCGACATCGATCATTTCAAACGCATCAATGACAGTCTCGGCCACGACGCAGGCGATGAACTACTCAAGGTCATCGCTGGCTACATCAAGGCGGCAACCCGCAGCCATGATGTAGTAGCCCGGTTCGGTGGCGACGAGTTCTGCATACTGATCGCCCTGAACAGCAGAGAAGAAGCCCGGCATCTGGCGCAACGCATTATGTTGAAGATGAAAGAGCCGATCGACCTGGCCGGACGGCGCATGGTGATGACCACCAGTATCGGTATCAGCATCTTTCCGGACGACGGCCACACCAGCGAGGAGCTGCTCAAGAACGCCGACCTGGCGCTTTATCAGTCCAAGGGCTGTGGGCGCAACAGCCTTAATTTTTTCAATAACAGCCTCAAGACCCGCGCGACGCTGGAACTGCAACTCGAGGAAGAGTTGCGCACGGCGCTGTTCGAGGAACAGGGTCTGCGCATTCACTATCAACCTATTTTCGATCTGCATACCGGCCAGGTAGCCAAGCTCGAGGCCTTGGTTCGATGGCAACATCCACAGCACGGTTTGCTCAGTCCGGACCGTTTTATTGGTATCGCCGAAGCCAACGGCCTGATCGCCGAACTCGACCTCTGGGTATTGCGTCATGCCTGCAAGGACCTGGCGCTGTTGAGTCGCCATGGATACAAAGGGCTGAAAGTAACGGTCAATTGCTCGGCTTTGACCCTGGGCCATGAAGAACTGGCTGAAGAAGTCGAATGCGCCTTGCAGCAAGCTGGACTCCCTGCCTGCCAGCTGGAGCTTGAAGTCACTGAAAACGCGCTGATGGGCAATATTCAAAGCACCATCGCCCTGCTCAAGGATATCCGCGCTTTGGGTGTATCGTTGTCAATCGACGACTTCGGCACTGGCTACTCATCGCTGGCCTATCTCAAGCGTCTGCCATTGGACACCCTGAAGATCGATCGCTCGTTCATTCAGGATGTACCGCGCTGCCGACAGGACATGGAAATTGTCCAGGCAATTATCATCATGGCCCACACCCTGCACCTGCAAGTCATCACCGAGGGGGTGGAATCCATCGAGCAGTACCAGTTTCTTGCCCAACAGAGTTGCGACTTCGTCCAGGGCTACTTGCTAAGCCGCCCCGTCCCCTTGAGTAAACTGCGAACCATCCTCAATCAGCTCAACCAGCGCAACGAACAGTCGCTTGCCAGTTTCAATCCTTACGTCGGTACAGATCGATCAGCGTCGCCGGATCTTTTTGCAAATAACCCTGACTACCGTGCAAGCGCATCAGCTGTGCGGCCAGGCCGCTGAGAGGCGTTGCCGAGCCCTGTTCACGCGAGAATTTCACCGCCGTATCCAGATCCTTGAGCAAGGTGCGCACATGCCACTTGACCGGTTCGAAGCTGCTCTGAGCCATCTGCGGGGCCAGAATCTGCAGAGGTTTTGAGTCGGCGAAACCACCCGCCAGTGCCGGGGCGATCAAACTGGCGTCAACGCCAGACTGCTCGGCGAGCGCAACGACTTCGGCGATCACCAACGCATTACAGGCGACGATCATCTGATTGCAGGCCTTGGTCACTTGCCCTGCACCTACTGCCCCCATGTGCGTGACTCGCTGCCCCAGGGTCAGTAATACCGGACGCACCCGTTCAAGGTCCGCAGCATCACCGCCGACCATAATTGCCAGACTGCCAGCCTCCGCCCCTCCGGTGCCGCCGGAAACGGGCGCGTCAAGCCAGCTCATACCGCTCAACGCGGCAAGCTCGGCAGCCATTTCACGCGTCGCCGTTGGCTCCAGGCTGGAAAAATCCACCAGCAGTTGCCCTGCCTTCGCACCCTCGGCAACGCCCTCTGGCCCGAACACCACCTCACGCACAACAGCCGTATCGGCCAGACACAACAGCACCACATCTGCTGACTGACATAGCTCGGCCGGCGTGGCCACTACCTGTGCGCCTGCCTCGGCCAATGCCGCGCATTTGTCTGCCGAACGATTCCAGACAGTCAACGGATAACCCGCAGCCAACAAGCGCCGGCACATCGGCAATCCCATCAGACCAATTCCGGCAAACCCCAACGAAGGACGTGCAGTGCTCATGAACATCTCCAGACAAATTAAAGAAGTTGAACGTTTGGACGATTCAGTCTGCAGGCAAGGGGAAAAACAACCCCTGGATCTGTAGGGTATTCCCCTATCGCCCACGCTGAATGCGCACTGATAAAGTCGCGAAATTCGTCCAGTGATGGCTTTATGGCATCTACTAGAACAGCCACCCACCTTCAGGCAAATGGCGCAAAATGACCTCCAAGACTACTTCTGCCAACGCGGTTTCCGAGCTGACCTCGCCGCTTCCCGCGCTCAGCGCTACCGGGTCCAAGGAATTCTATAACCCGCGTGCGCTTAACCCGCAGCAGTACCTTTATTTCACCGAGCCCGACATTCAGCGCATTCTCGACAACCTGGACGGACTGCGCGACCTGGTGTTTCCACCGAGCATTCATGTCGAGGACGAAAGCCAGCTGCGCCTGGATCAACAGTTCCCCTCGGTTTGCCTGATTGGCTTGGGCAGGTGCGGCTCGAACATCGCTCTTGATGTCGCCGAACTTGTATACAACGCCCGCACCTTTTATCTCAATGAATTCAACAACGAAGACCGTGCGGGCAACGAGCCCAACTACAGCCCGGCACGCTGGATTCGCAACAACCTGCGCCTGGTACAGAACAAGGGCAGCAAGCCGGTGTTCCTGGTCGAACCCCTGGTGATGCTGGGTGACCTGGACAAAGACATCGCCGGGCGTATCCGTTTCTCGCGCAAGGGCGAAAAAAGCGGCTTCATTCGCGACTACAGCAAAATGAAAATCATGGACCTCTCGGAAGTCCATGCCGGGGGCGCAGGTAATGCGCCGATCCTGGGCCAATACCTGGCCAAGATCATCCTCAACAAGGAAACCCACCGTTTTTCCAGTGCCGACTGGAAGCTGATCCACTCCTATCTGATCGACTCCTGCGGGATCAAGGCCAACCAGTCACGGTTGTACTTCTACATCTTCAGTGCTGGCGGCGGAACCGGTTCGGGCATGGCGTCGGAATTTGGCCTGGCGCAGCAGTATTCCTACATGAACAAGACATTCGACACCAAGCCTGCCGACGAAAACGATGGCAAAAGTGGGCATTCGTTTGTCTTCGAGCCGATCTTCACCAGCGGCATCTGCGTCCTGCCGAATATTTCGGACCACCGCAGTGAAATGTCAGAAGCCCTGCATATCAACGCCGGACGTCTGCTCTGCAAATATCTGTCCGAAGAATGGGATTTTTCCTATAACTTTGACAACGAAGACAGCAGCGAAGCCAGCGTGATGGGGCGTATCCGCCCCTGGAACGCGATGATGCTGATCTCCAACGACATCATGCGTTACGCCGAAGAGAATGATGATGGCAACATCCAGAACATTGATGTCAATGCCATGGAAAAGCATGCCAACCAATACATTTCCCAGCAGATCTTCAATATTCTGACCGCCCAGGCGGTAACCACCGACTACGACCAGAACTACTTCCGTCGCGCTGGTATCGACATCGGTGAAACCATTCGCCTTGATGCCAACGACCTGTTCATGAGCCTGGCCGGTCCAGTGGCCATCGCCTATGCAGAGTCGGTGGTTCCGGAGCAGCCCTCCCCGAGCTCGGATAAATTCAAGGTATTCGAAAAAGAGCAGGCGCGGCTGAACATCGACGACTTGTTCTTCCGCTCCATCGACCTGCCGCACTTCAACAAAGTGACCCAGGCCATCGAGGGCATCAGCCTGCTGCCGATCGAGTCCAAGCGCTATCGTGCAGCGCTGGAGCAATACAAAGCTTCTGGCTATGACGCCGCGGCACTGCATGACCTGCACTTCTTCAAGAACTGTTCTTCGGTCGTGTCGATCGTTTCGCTGCCCAAGGACTACAAGCTCTCGTACATGGACCTGAACAGGCTCAAGACTCATCTCAACAGCTTGTTCCCCAACACCACGCTGAAGCGTTATGCCCTGGTGATCGGCGCATCGGCGAACCTCTCGCTGACCACCCTGATCGCCAAGAGCCCGTGCTTGTCGGATGATTTCCTGACCTTGATCGTAGCCTTCATCAAGCGTTGCTTTGCACGTAACCCATACCGCTTCGACGACACCCTGGATAACGCCATCCTCGAGTTCATCACCAGCGAAACGTTCGATGAGGGACGGATTGATGATTTGCTCAACGAGTTCGAAAACCCGGCGAAAATCCTTGATACCAACTGGTATGCAATCAAGCCAATGTACGAGAAAAAGTACCGCGAGCTGATCAACGACAAGAGCAAGTTTGTCTCGATCAACGACATTCGCCTGTCACGAGAATGCGTGAAGAAAGCAGTGAAATACCTGCGTGAAATCTTCCGTCATCGCATCGGCAAGACTCGGGTCATCTCGCTTAACAGCCATACCGGAAAAGTGGATCACTGATTCAGCGCTCTGTCTTCCCTGCGCGGGGCAAGCCCGCTCCTACCGAATAGGCATTTGCCGTCGGTGGCGAGCGGGCTGGCATCGTGATTTTCGCAAAGTGCTTCCAGCGGGTTGTTACCGTTAACGTTAAGCACACTCAACTGTTACCAACAGCCACCCTGTCTGAACGACCCTGCGCACCAAAATCTTCCCACTGCTTGTTTTCACGCACCAATCTGGAGCGTGCTCGGGATTATTTCTTCTCCTGAATCACGATGAACGGCGAAACCACCACTGCCCATATCTCTGGATCGCGGCGCTGAAGGTCTAGCGCCTGCTCGTTGGACACGGGGCCCACAGTGCCAGCATTGCGCCATGTGGCGAAGGTTTCGCTGCGGTTTTCGGCCATTGCCTGTGCAACTTCGATCAGGTCCAGGCTGGGCTCGACCCAAATCAGGTCACCCTTGGCCCAGAAACGCTCCAGGGCTTTCCACTCGATTACTGCGGTCTCGCCAAGCAGTTTGGCATAGAGGGTGCTTGGTTGATCAGTCATGGGTTCCTGCCAGAAATAATTCGACTACGGTAAGAGGTCGGTATTTTTGCAGAAAAACCCGGTTTCAAATAAGTAATTGATCGAAAAGGACTTGAGAGCAAAGGATGGCCACGCCAATTCGAGCATGACCAGGCCGCTTTCTTGTAAGTTTCTGTCAATTAAGCGACACGCGCCGAATTTGCCCCAGCTGGGCTGCTTTTCAAGCGACAAAGCAGCGCTCTACACTGTACCGGTACAGTTGCCAGGGTAACTTCGGAGCCATCCGGTCCTCAGCTCTGGCCGCAGGACTATAAAAATTACAACAGAATGAGTGGAGCACTATGAGTAAGGCTACTAAGCAGATTTCCAAGCTGTTTGCCGCAATGGTACTGGCCGGGGTTGCCAGCCATTCGTTTGCAGCCGATACCATCAAGATCGGCATCGCCGGCCCGAAAACCGGCCCGGTTACTCAGTACGGCGACATGCAGTTCGTTGGTGCTAAACAAGCCATCAAGGACATCAACGCCAAGGGCGGCGTCGACGGCAAGATGCTTGAAGCCAAGGAATACGATGACGCTTGCGATCCGAAACAAGCCGTAGCGGTCGCCAACAAAGTGGTCAACGATGGCGTCAAGTTCGTGGTCGGCCACCTGTGCTCCAGCTCCACCCAGCCTGCTTCCGATATCTATGAAGATGAAGGCGTGATCATGATCACCCCGGCGGCCACCAGCCCGGAAATCACCTCGCGTGGTTACAAGCTGATCTTCCGCACCATCGGCCTGGACAGCGCCCAGGGTCCTGCTGCCGGTAACTACATTGCCGACCACGTCAAACCAAAAGTGGTTGCCGTGCTGCACGACAAACAGCAATACGGTGAAGGCATTGCCACCGCTGTAAAACAGACCCTGGAAGGCAAAGGCACCAAGGTAGCCGTCTTCGAAGGCCTGAACGCGGGTGACAAAGACTTCTCCTCGATCATCCAGAAGCTCAAGCAAGCCAACGTCGACTTCGTCTACTACGGCGGCTACCACCCAGAACTGGGCCTGATCCTGCGCCAAGCTCAGGAAAAAGGCCTGAAAGCCAAGTTCATGGGCCCAGAAGGTGTTGGCAACGACTCCATCTCGCAAATCGCCCAGGGCGCTTCCGAAGGCCTGCTGGTTACCCTGCCGAAGTCCTTCGACGCTGCGCCTGAGAACAAGGCCATCGTTGACGCGATCAAAGCCGACGGCAAAGATCCAAGCGGCCCATTCGTGTTCCCGGCCTACTCCGCCGTCCAACTGATTGCCGATGGCATCAAGGCCGCCGGTACCAGCGACGACGCCGAGAAAGTGGCTGCAGAGATCCACAAAGGCACCTTCAAGACCCCGACTGGCGAGCTGTCGTACGACGACAAGGGCGACCTGAAAGACTTCAAATTCGTGGTCTACGAATGGCATTTCGGCAAACCTAAAACCGAAGTTTCCCCTCAGTAATCCCGTCTGACTACATGACTACAAGCCCACTGTGCGAGCAGTGGGCTTTGTTTTACGAGGTTCATGGGCCTGATTCCCGCGATCCGGGAGCAGGTTCACCTGAAAATCTTAAAACCGTCACCAGCGGTTCTCTGGCAGTGCCTGTGTCGAAGTGGCTCAAGACCACAAGACCGCGCCGGGATTTCCCTCCAGTGAAATGCGTATCGGGTTTTTAGGAGCGCTGTAATGCCTGAGATCTATCACTTCTTCCAACAGCTGGTTAATGGTCTGACCATTGGCAGCACCTATGCCTTGATAGCCATTGGCTACACAATGGTTTACGGCATCATTGGAATGATCAACTTCGCCCATGGCGAGGTCTACATGATCGGTTCCTACGTGGCGTTCATTGCCCTCGCCGGGCTGGCCATGATGGGAATCCATTCGCTGCCAATATTGATGACCGTCGCCTTTGTCGCCACGATCTTCGTAACCAGTGCCTATGGCTACAGTATCGAACGGGTCGCCTACCGCCCTTTGCGTAACAGCAATCGGTTGATCCCGTTGATTTCTGCCATTGGTATGTCGATTTTCCTGCAAAACACCGTATTGCTATCCCAGGACTCCAAGGACAAGTCCATCCCCAACCTGATCCCGGGGAGCATCTCCTTCGGCCCAGGCGGCGCAGAGGAAGTGCTGATCTCCTACATGCAGATCCTGGTTTTCGTTGTCACCCTGGTGGCCATGACCGGTTTGACCCTGTTCATCTCCCGCTCTCGCCTGGGTCGCGCCTGCCGCGCCTGTGCCGAAGACATCAAGATGGCCAACCTGTTGGGTATCAACACCAACAACATCATCGCCCTGACGTTCGTCATCGGTGCTGCGCTGGCGGCTGTGGCCGCGGTATTGCTGAGCATGCAGTACGGCGTGATCAACCCTAACGCCGGCTTCCTGGTGGGCTTGAAAGCCTTCACCGCGGCCGTGCTGGGTGGCATCGGCAGTATTCCGGGGGCCATGCTCGGTGGCCTGGTGCTGGGTGTGGCCGAAGCGTTTGGCGCCGACATATTCGGCGACCAGTACAAGGACGTGGTGGCATTCGGTCTCTTGGTTCTCGTGCTGTTGTTCCGTCCGACCGGCATCCTCGGCCGTCCGGAGGTTGAAAAAGTATGAACAAAAATCTTAAACAGGCGTTTTTCAGTGCCTTGCTGGTCTGGGCCGTGGCCTTCCCGGTGCTGGGCCTGAAGCTCAGCATCGACGGCATCAACCTGATTGTTCACAGCCAAGGACCGTTCACCATTACCGTGATTGCGGTGTGTTCGGTGCTGATGTTCCTGCGTGTGCTGTTCGACAAGCAATGGAGCGCGGTAACCAGTCGGCGTTCGGATCGCAAGTTGATCTCGCCGGCGATGAGCAACTTCCTGACCCTGCCCAAGACCCAACGCTGGGTAATCATGGGCCTGATCGTGGTTGCACTGGTCTGGCCGTTCTTCGGTTCGCGCGGTGCGGTCGACATTGCCACTCTGATCCTGATCTACGTTTTATTGGGCTTGGGCCTGAACATCGTGGTCGGTCTGGCTGGCCTGCTCGACCTCGGTTACGTCGGCTTCTATGCCGTGGGAGCCTATACCTACGCCCTGCTGTCGCACTACTTTGGCTGGAGCTTCTGGATCTGCCTGCCGATTGCCGGCCTGATGGCGGCTACATTCGGCTTCCTGCTCGGTTTCCCGGTATTGCGTCTACGTGGCGACTACCTGGCGATCGTGACGCTTGGCTTCGGCGAGATCATTCGCTTGTTCCTGCGTAACCTGACCAGTCTCACCGGTGGCCCCAACGGCATCAGCAACATCGAAAAACCGACCTTCTTCGGTCTGAGTTTCGAACGTCGCGCAGCTGAAGGCATGCAGACTTTCCACGAGTACTTCGGCTTGCCGTACAACTCGATCAACAAGGTGATCTTCCTCTACCTGGTTGCGTTGTTGTTGGCGCTGCTGGCGCTGTTCGTGATCAACCGGCTGCTGCGCATGCCAATCGGTCGTGCCTGGGAAGCACTGCGTGAAGACGAAATTGCCTGCCGTGCGCTGGGTCTGAACCCAACCATCATCAAGCTCTCTGCGTTCACCCTGGGTGCCTGTTTCGCAGGTTTCGCCGGTAGCTTCTTTGCCGCGCGCCAAGGCCTGGTGACGCCCGAGTCGTTCACCTTCATCGAGTCGGCCATCATCCTCGCTATCGTGGTGTTGGGCGGTATGGGGTCGCAGTTGGGCGTGATTCTCGCGGCCATCGTGATGATTCTGCTGCCAGAGCTGATGCGTGAGTTCAGCGAATACCGCATGTTGATGTTCGGTGCGCTGATGGTGCTGATGATGATCTGGCGTCCGCAAGGCCTGCTACCTATGCAACGTCCACACATGGAGCTGCGCCGATGAGCCGCGAAATTTTGCAAGTCAGCGGCCTGAGCATGCGCTTCGGCGGCTTGTTGGCGGTTAACGGCGTAGCCCTGACCGTCAAAGAAAAACAGGTCGTGGCATTGATCGGCCCCAACGGGGCAGGCAAGACCACGGTATTCAACTGCCTGACGGGTTTCTACAAGCCCAGCGCTGGCACCATTCTGCTCGACGGCCAGCCGATCCAGGGCCTGGCCGGTCATGAAATCGCGCGCAAGGGTGTAGTGCGTACGTTCCAGAACGTGCGCCTATTCAAGGACATGACCGCGCTGGAAAACCTGCTGATTGCTCAACACCGGCATTTGAATACCAACTTTTTTGCTGGTTTGTTCAAGACCCCGGCGTTTCGCCGCAGCGAACACGAGGCCAAGGACTTCGCCCAGTATTGGCTGGAGAAGGTCAACCTCACCGAGTTTGCCAACCGTACCGCCGGAACCTTGGCTTATGGCCAGCAACGACGTCTGGAGATCGCACGTTGCATGATGACCCGCCCGCGGATCCTCATGCTCGACGAACCCGCGGCCGGCCTGAACCCGAAAGAGACCGAGGATCTCAAGGCGCTGATCAGCATTCTGCGCGAAGAGCACAACGTCACCGTTCTGCTGATCGAGCACGACATGAAGCTGGTCATGAGCATTTCCGACCATATCGTCGTGATCAACCAGGGTACTCCCCTGGCCGACGGTACGCCGGATCAGATCCGCGACAACCCTGAAGTGATCAAAGCCTACCTGGGGGAAGCGTAAATGCTGCAGTTCGAAAACGTTTCCACCTTCTACGGCAAGATCCAGGCACTGCACAGCGTCAACGTCGAGATACGCCAAGGCGAGATCGTTACCCTGATCGGTGCCAACGGTGCTGGCAAGTCGACGCTGCTGATGACCCTTTGCGGTTCTCCGCAAGCCCACAGCGGCAGCATCAAGTACCTGGGCGAAGAACTGGTTGGCCAACCGTCCTCGCACATCATGCGCAAGAGCATTGCCGTGGTGCCTGAAGGTCGTCGGGTGTTTGCCCGTCTGACCGTCGAGGAAAACCTGGCCATGGGCGGTTTCTTTACCAACAAGGGTGACTACCAGGAGCAAATGGACAAGGTCCTGCACCTGTTCCCGCGCCTGAAGGAGCGCTTTGCCCAGCGCGGCGGCACCATGTCTGGCGGCGAGCAACAGATGCTCGCCATTGGACGGGCACTGATGAGCAAACCCAAGCTGCTGTTGCTGGACGAGCCATCGCTGGGCCTGGCACCCATCATCATCCAGCAGATCTTCGATATTATCGAACAACTGCGAAAGGATGGCGTGACGGTGTTCCTGGTTGAGCAGAACGCCAACCAGGCGTTGAAAGTCGCCGACCGCGCTTATGTATTGGAGAATGGTCGCGTGGTGATGCAGGGCACCGGGGAAGCACTGCTGACCGATCCAAAGGTTCGTGACGCTTACCTGGGCGGTTGATCTGTCCCAGCAATTGAAAAAAGGCCTTCGGGCCTTTTTTCATGCGCAGGCTTTTTACCGGCAAGGCGCTCATGCGGGCGAAAGCCTTGTGATCGACCTTCAGCCTGCGTAACGTGACGGCACCTTTTGGTAGAGACCCTGGAGTTTGCTCGATGCGTGCCGCCCCTTCGTTGTTGCTTGTCGCCCTGTTACCGCTGTTCGCGGGTTGCCAGATGCTGGCGGATAAACCACAGGCATCCGCTGCCAGCATGACACGCATGCAGGGTGAGCTCAGCGCCAAAGGTGGTCAGCTGCTGTTCAAGCCTTGCGCGGAAAATCGTCACTTTGCGGTATTCGATGCCGGCAACACGGGCCTGCTACAAGAAGCTGCAGCACTGGCCGACGAGCCAGGTACCCTGTTCGCCGATGTCGGCGCGAACCTTTCTGCCAGCCAGAACGAAGGCAATGACGGGCAATTGAATGTGCAACGACTGTACCGGGTCGAACACTCCAACAGTGCCTGTAGCGACCCTAACTTCAAGCGGTTGACGGTACGTGCACATGGCAACGAACCTGACTGGGACCTCAAGGCCGGGAACAAGGGCATGGTGTTGACTCGCCCAGGACAGCCGGAGCTGGCCGTCCCTTACCTCGAAGAACAACTGCCCGATGGCCGCTTCAGCCTCAGCACCGAGGCCAATGGTCAGCGTGTGGACCTCTGGGTCGCGCCGCAACGCTGCGTCGACACAATGACTGGGGCGGTGCGCCACCTCAGCGCAGAACTCCGGGTAAACGGCCAGACTATGCGCGGATGCGCCTACTACGGCGGCTCACGTAACGACTGATCATCGGCGTCTGCGTTTATCCTGCCTGCTTATGCGGCGAACAGCTTATACTTGGCGGTTTGTGTAAAGCCGACGGCCGTTCATGGCCGCGATACTGGACCCTGCCATGTTACGAATCACCGAACTGAAGCTGCCGCTTGATCATCCTGATGAAGCCCTGCGCGAGGCCATTGTGCAACGCCTGGGCATCAGCGATGAACAATTGCTGGACTTCACCCTGTTCAAGCGCAGCTACGACGCCCGCAAGAAGAACAGCGAAATGCTGTTCATCTACACCATCGACCTGACTGCCAGCAACGAAGCTGAGCTGCTGAAAAAATTCGCCGACGATCACAACGTCAACGTTGCGCCGGATGTCAGCTACAAGGTCGTTGGTCACGCTCCCGCCGACCTGCAGGAACGCCCCATTGTTGTCGGCTTTGGCCCCTGCGGCATTTTTGCCGGCCTGCTGCTGGCGCAGATGGGTTTCAAGCCGATCATCCTCGAGCGCGGCAAGGAAGTGCGCCAGCGCACCAAGGACACTTGGGGTCTGTGGCGCAAGAGCGAGCTCAATCCTGAGTCGAACGTACAGTTCGGTGAGGGCGGTGCCGGTACGTTCTCTGACGGTAAACTCTACAGTCAGATCAAAGATCCACAGCACCACGGTCGCAAGGTGCTGAACGAGTTCGTCAAGGCCGGTGCCCCGGATGAAATTCTCTACGTCAACAAACCCCACATCGGTACGTTCCGCCTGACTGGTATGGTCGAGAACATGCGCCACGAGATCCATGCGCTTGGCGGTGAAGTGCGCTTCGAGCAGAAAGTTACCGATCTGCTGATGGAAGACGGTCAACTCAATGGTGTGGTTCTGGCCAGCGGAGAACAGTTGCAGTCCCGGCACGTCGTCCTGGCCTTGGGTCACAGTGCTCGTGATACGTTCCGCATGCTACATGCCCGCGGCGTATTCATGGAGGCCAAGCCGTTCTCCATCGGTTTCCGGATCGAACACCCGCAATCGTTGATCGACCAGGCGCGCCTGGGCAAGTACGCCGGACACCCTAAACTTGGCGCAGCAGATTACAAACTGGTGCACCACGCCAAGAACGGACGCTCGGTCTACAGCTTCTGCATGTGCCCAGGCGGCACAGTGGTTGCGGCCACCAGCGAACCAGGCCGGGTCGTCACCAATGGCATGAGCCAGTACTCGCGTAACGAGCGCAACGCCAACTCCGGTATCGTCGTCGGTATCACTCCAGAGCAGGATTACCCCGGTGGTCCGCTGGCAGGTATCGAGTTGCAAGAAAAATTGGAGTCGCTCGCCTATGTGCTGGGCGGTAGCAACTACCAGGCGCCAGCCCAGTTGGTGGGTGACTTTGTCGCGGGCAAGCCCTCCACTGCCCTGGGCAGTGTCGAGCCTTCGTACAAGCCTGGGGTCAACCTTGGCGATCTGGCACCAAGCCTGCCTGACTTTGCCATCGAAGCTATTCGTGAAGCCTTGCCGGCATTCGATCGCCAGATCAAAGGCTACAACCTTCATGACGCCGTGCTGACCGGGATTGAAACCCGTACTTCTTCGCCGCTGCGCATTACCCGCGATGCCAGCATGCAGAGCCTCAACCTCAAGGGCCTGTTCCCGGCAGGTGAAGGCGCTGGCTATGCCGGTGGGATTCTGTCGGCGGGCGTCGACGGTATTCGTATCGCCGAAGCCGTGGCGCGGAGCATGCTCGGTTTAGAAGCCTGATGTAGCTGACGCGGAGCAAGTCGACCGGACTTGCTCCGCGATGCGCTTCAGATCCCTGCGCGCAGCACTGACTCCGGCAGCGGATGTCCCTTCTCGACACAGGCCTTGACCGTCTCTATCAACGCCTGCAACTGGTAGCCCTGCCCTAACAGCCAGTCCTGGTCGTAATAGCTGGTCGCATAGCGATCACCACCATCGCAAAGAATCGCCACGATCGAACCTGCCTCCCCGGCTGTGCGCATCTGCTGTGCTGCCATCAGCGCACCGATCAAATTGGTGCCACTGGAAGCACCTACCCGGCGGCCCAGGCGTTCAGCCAGGTAATGCATGGCAGCCAGGGACAATGCATCCGGCACTTTTACCATCGCGTCGATCACTTGCGCCAGAAATGACGCCTCGACCCGTGGTCGACCAATTCCCTCGATTCGCGAACCACAGTCCAGGCGCAGCGTGCGGTCGCCGGTCTGGTAGCTGTCGAAGAACACAGAGCGCTCGGCATCGGCACACAGCACGCGCGTTGTGTGCTGGCGATAGCGAACGTAACGGCCCAGGGTGGCGGTCGTTCCGCCTGTGCCCGGACTTGAGATCAGCCAGGTCGGTTCCGGATGCCGCTCGAAGCGCATCTGGGTAAAGATCGATTCGGCAATGTTGTTGTTCGCTCGCCAGTCAGTCGCGCGCTCGGCATAGGTGAACTGGTCCATGAAATGACCACCGGTTTCACGCGCCAGGCGCTCGGACTCAGCATAGAGTTGGGTCGGATCCTCCACCAGATGGCTGCGACCACCGTAGAAGGCAATTTGCGCGATTTTCTCTTGTGAGGTGCTGGCAGGCACCACGGCAATGAACGGCACCCCGAGCAGCCCCGCAAAATAGGCTTCGGAGATTGCCGTCGAACCGCTGGAAGCCTCGATCACCGGAGCCCCCGGCCGTAGCCAGCCATTGCACAGGGCATACAGAAACAATGACCGAGCCAATCGATGCTTGAGACTGCCCGTGGGGTGACTGGATTCGTCCTTGAAGTACAGTTCAACGTCGGGGAAGCCCGGTAAAGGCAACGGGATCAGATGTGTGTCAGCGCTGCGTTGAAAGTCGGCCTCGATGATGCGGATCGCTTCACGTGCCCACTGGCGGTGATCGTTCATGGTCCAGTCCCGGAAAATAGCTGTTCAGGTGACCATGTTAAGAAAGTCCCTACATCTATGACAGGTACAGCCAGGCAAAATAATCCCGGCCAACTGCTAGGCTGCTCAAGCCAGAGATGGTCAAATCTTATAACAAAAAAGAATATAATTTTTGTTTTAATGCATATCCTCACAGGGTAGGGTGTGCCCCTGTTCAGAACCCTCAGGATGGAGAGCGCCCTTGCTGCGTAGCACTTTCACACGTTTTTTTCAGTTGGAAGCTGCCAGCGGTCTATTACTGATTGCTGCAGCCGCCCTGGCCTTGATCATCAACAATTCGCCCTTGTCGTATCTGTACAACGGCCTGCTTGATGTGCCCGTGGTCGCCCAGATCGGCGCCCTGAAAATCGCCAAACCCCTGCTGTTATGGATCAACGACGGCTTGATGGCCCTGTTTTTCCTGCTGGTTGGCCTGGAGGTCAAGCGCGAGGTCATCGATGGCCACCTGTCCAAGCCTTCACAAATTGTCCTGCCCGGTGCGGCGGCTATTGGCGGCATGGTCATTCCGGCACTGATCTACTGGTTTTTGAACAAGGACGACCCTGCTGCCGTTGCCGGATGGGCCATCCCAACCGCCACCGACATCGCCTTTGCCCTGGGTGTGCTGGCGTTGTTGGGCAAGCGTGTGCCGGTGTCGCTCAAGCTGTTCCTGATGACCTTGGCAATCATCGACGACCTGGGCGCAATCATTGTCATTGCCCTGTTCTACTCCGGTGAACTGTCCAGTCTGTCACTGATGCTGGCCGGGGCCTGCCTGCTTGCATTGATAGCCATGAATCGCCTGGGTGTGGTCAAGCTCGGGCCGTACATGGTCATCGGCCTTATCCTCTGGGTGTGCGTACTCAAAAGCGGCGTCCATGCCACACTGGCAGGGGTAACCCTGGCCCTGTGTATTCCGTTGCGCACCCGTAATGCAGAGGCCTCGCCATTGCTGAGCCTTGAGCATGCCCTGCACCCCTGGGTGGCCTACGGCATCCTGCCATTGTTTGCCTTCGCCAACGCCGGAGTCTCGCTGGCGGGGGTAACACTGGAGAGCTTCACCCACTACGTACCGATGGGCATTGCTGCCGGCTTGCTGATCGGCAAGACCGTGGGGGTATTCGGACTCACCTGGATCGCAGTCAAACTTGGCTTCGCGGCGCTGCCAAGCGGGGCCAATTGGGGCCAGGTGCTGGGCGTTGCCATCCTCTGTGGCATTGGCTTTACCATGAGCCTGTTCGTCGGCTCGCTGGCATTCGTCCCAGGTAGCAGTGAATACGCAGGCATGGATCGCATGGGTATCCTCACCGGCTCCATTGTGGCGGCCCTGATTGGTTATACGGTCACCGCCTTGGCGAGTCGCAAGGCAGCCGCTAGTTAATTAAGCCCAGGCAATAAAAACCCCGACCGGCACTGCCAAGTCGGGGTTTTTTATTTGCTGCACAAGTATCAGTGTGAAACTCGGCTAGTACCGTCAACGGTCATGATACGAACACGATCACCCACGCGGAAAATCTCGTTTTCCTGAACGGCCTGCACATAGGCGCGCATGCTGCCGTCGTCCTCACGAACAGTGATTTCTACGCCCTGAGTACGGGTGAGTCCTTCTTCAGCAGCGGAGCCTGCCAGACCACCGGCTACCGCACCAATGACCGCGGCAACGATGCTGCCACGGCCACCACCGATGGCACTGCCCGCTACACCACCGACAACGGCGCCAGCGCCACCACCGATCGGGGTCTTGGTACCCTCGATTTTCACTGGACGCAACGACTCGATGGTTCCCATGCGTACGGTTTGCACCCGGCGAGCTTCGTCGCGAGAGTAGGAGTCGCCGGTCAGGCTGGAAGCACAGCCCGTAAGCAGAAGCGACATCGTGGTGAAGCTGGCAGCCAGCAAAACAGATTTACGCATAGGATAATCTCCGAAAGACAGGTGTTCATTAGACTCCGCGCATTGACGACTGTCACGACTGATGCGGAGTAAAATTGATTCCATTCAGCTTCCATACAGCCTGTGTCATCGATGCAGTCTGAAAACGTTAAACGCAAGGATAGACATGGATTACTTCATCGTCGTCATTACGACTGTGGCAGGACTGTACTTTCACTGGTGGTTGTATGTACGAATCCGCCGCTGGATGGACCGCGACCTGGCGCTCTCAATGGCCGGAACGGACGAAAGCAAAAAAGCCTACATGCTTGAATGTCTGGACAACGCCAAAGCACAAAAGGTCAAACGTGCAGACCTGGCGGCCTGGCTGGAACGCGAGGCCGCCGGGTACCGGGGAAATTAAGGCGCCAGGCGCTCGCGCAACCAAGCACTTTGCTGCAGGCGATAATTGAGCCGGTCATGCAAACGACTGGCTCGACCCTGCCAGAATTCGATGCGCTCTGGCAGCAAGCGATAGCCACCCCAGTGCTCAGGACAGTGAGGTTGGGTGTCGCTGAATCGCTGCTCGGTGGCTTTTACCAGCCCTTCAAGTTCGGCACGATCTGCAATCACTCGGCTCTGCGGTGACGCCCAGGCGCCGAGGCGGCTGCCCAGCGGACGAACCTGGTAATAATCGTCTGATTCCTGGGCACTGACTTTAACCACCTTGCCCTCGATACGTACCTGACGCTCAAGCGCCGGCCAGAAAAAGGTCATGGCCGCACGGGGATTGGCCTGCAGCTGTTGCCCTTTGGCGCTGTCGTAATTGGTGAAAAAGGTAAAGCCCTTGTCATCCAAACCCTTGAGCAACAGGATTCGGCAATGTGGCTGGCCGTCGGCGTCTACCGTAGCCAGGGTCATGGCATTGGCTTCTACCGGTGGTTGCTCGGTTTTTACCGCATCATCGAACCATTGGCGAAACAACGCAAAAGGCTCGATCGGGGCCAGGGCTTCCGCCAGGCCGTCACGGGTATAGTCGCGGCGCATATCTGCCAGGGTTTGAGTCATTGCTGCGTTCCTTGACGATCAGTTGGTCTTCGCAGGGCTGGTATTGGCGGCCACCTTCTTGGCAGCAGGCGCAGGCTTCTTGGCCGCGGCTTTGGCTGCTGGGGCTTTCTTTTTAGCCGTTGTGGCTTTGGCTGGAGCGGCTTTCTTGGTGGCGCTGGCCTTTTTCACTGGCGCCTTGGCAGCCGGCTTTACCGCTGCCTTGACCGGGGCCTTGGCATCTTGCACGGCAACCAGCTCAGCTGGGCTCGGCGTAGGTTGTTTGTACTTGGCAACCAGGGCAATCATGGTGTTTTGCGGCGTCAGGACCAGTTCAACTCGACGGTTGAGCGAACGACCTTCCACGCTGTCGTTGGCCGCGCGCGGCATTTCCGAACCCATGCCACGCAAGTTCAGGCGATCACGCTCAAGACCACTGAGGCGAAAGATTGCGGCAACGGACTGGGCACGCTCTTGACTGAGCTTCTGGTTACCGGCCGCAGCACCGCTGGTATCGGCATGCCCGAGCACCAGTACAGCTGTCTGCTTGTCGGTTTCTACCGCTTTGGCCACCCGAGTAATAGGGCCGAGGGTAACAGGCAGGAGCATGGCCGGGCGATCTGGGTTGTAGGAGCTGTCTACCGGCACGGTCACTACCAGCACATCTTCGCGGCGCTCAAGTTCGAACTTACTGTCTTTGATGGCTTCGCGCAGACGCGGCTCATAGCTGTCCAACCAGGCTTGAGTGGCCTTGTGGTCAATTTTCGGCACAGCCGCAGCCTTGGACGTGTCGCTGTCTGCGAACGGCCACCACCAGCGGCTGCTGCTTTCCGACTTGGCATCTGCCTTGGCAACTTTTCCGGCGACCACCTCCTTCACTTCCTGTTGGGCAACCTTGTCCGAACCGAAGGGCCACCAGTCGATCCCGCTGTCTGCTGAGCCTTGTTGTGAGTGCTGTGCGCAACCGGTCATAGCCAGACACAGGGCGATAGCTAAGGTTTTATGTGAAGACATCAGTGATACACCATGAAAATGAAAGAGATTCTACCAATGCGAACAGCATTGGAATTCAGAATAGTCAAAGGGTTCAGGCTGCACCGGGGTTAACCGATCAAAGGCACTCTGCCAGGACCCGCACCAGTTTTTGCGCACGCGGATCCATCAACACATAGGGGCCGAGGGTATTGGTGACAAAACCAAAGGCCACATCGTACTCCGGATCGGCAAAGCCAACCGATCCACCAGCCCCTGGGTGACCAAAGGCCTTGCTGCCCAGACCGAAGGTAGCGTTGGCCACTGTCGGCTGGTCGAGCATGCAGCCCAGGCCAAAGCGGGTCTGGGTCAAGAGCGTCTTGTCCTGGCCCAGACTGTGTTCGCGGGTCAGTTCATCCAGCAGTTGCGACTCCAACAGGCTGCCATCAAGCACGCCTGCATAAAAACCGGCAAGGCTGCGGGCGTTGCCGTGGCCGTTGGCAGCCGGCTGTTGCATCCGTCGCCATTCGGGCTTGTTGGTGCTGGTGAGCATGCCAGGTGGATTGGTAAATGCGCGGGTGGACAGTGCCTGCGGCTCGCGCATTGTCACCTGGAGCAAGCGCTGGGCTGCTTCGTCGCCCATATTGCCCTTGCCGCGGGCAAGATGCGCGACCCGAGGGAAATTCTCGTCGGCCATGCCCAGGTGAAAATCAAGCCCCAACGGGCGTGCAGTACGGGCAACAATGGACGCGCCCGGACTGCGACCGTCAGCACGACGAATCAACTCACCAATCAGCCACCCGTAGGTGATAGCCGCATAGCCGTGCGCCGTGCCAGGTGTCCACCACGGTGCTTCGGCTGCCAGCGCCTGCACCATGGTTTGCCAATCATAGAGCGCTTCTGCGGGCATCAGTTCGCGCAGCGCAGGCAGGCCGGCACGATGGCTGAGTAATTGGCGCAGGGTTATCGCCTGTTTGTCGGCCTGGGCAAACTCCGGCCAGTAACGCGCGACAGGGACATCGAGGTCCAGCTTGCCCTCGCCCACCAATTGCAAGGCAGTCACAGCCGTAAACATCTTGGTGCAGGAGAACAGGTTGACGATAGTGTCACTGTGCCAGGCCTCGGCGCCATCCTTGTCGGCGGTGCCCGACCACAGATCAACCACGGTCTCGCCACCAACTTGAATACACAGGGCAGCGCCGCGCTCCTGGGGATCGTCAAACAGCGCGGCAAAGGCTTCGCGCACGGCTTCAAACTTAAGCTCGTAATGACCTTGAATCTGCACCCAGCCGCTCCCCGCACTCATCGCAATCGAAAATGGCGTGCATTGTTTCAGCCTCTGAGGGTTTTGGGAACAGACAGCGGTCTGGCGACCAAGGCAACAACCCTGCACCAGACCGCCAAACCCTTGCTACGGGGCCTTTGCAGCCTTCTCGGCAATCGGCGCCTTGGCGATCTGCTCCTGCGCTTGCAAGTTGCTCTTGCGCACACTGTCGACAAAGCCCTGGAACGGTACATCGGTTATTCCCACAAGCCCGAAATGACCATTCTCCCCATCCAGCAAGCGACCGCTGGCCGGCTGATCCAGGTATTGGAACCAGTGCACCCCGACAATCGAGGGCTCGCTCAACGCCGCCTTGACGAATGCGTCATAGGCCGGGCCTCGACCTTCTTCCCTGGCGACCTCCATCGGCCCTGGCCAGAACGGGCCACGATCGCGCGACCCAAACTGGAACTCCGACACCAGTACCGGCTTGTCCAGTGCGTTGAGCTGACTGAAGTCGTAACCATCCTGCGGTTTGGGTGTGTAGAAGTTGAAGCTCAGAACATCACAGAACTCGGCGCAGGCTGCCACCGCCTCCGGCGTGCTCACCGCAAAGCGACCGCCGAGCAGCAGATGATTGGGCGCATGCCATTTGAGCGAGTCAGCAATGGTTTTGAAGTAGGTTTGCGCAAAGACCTTCTGAAAATGCTTGAAGTCGGCCTCGATTTCAGGATGCTCCGCGCTAGGCAACGGTGGCTCGAAACCTGGGTCTTCCATCAGTTCCCAGGCAGGCAGATCGATACCCCAGGCCTTGGACAACCCCGCCTGGTTACGGTATTTGTCGCGCAACTGTTTGAGGAAGGCACGTTTGGCCGGTACGTCTGTGGTCAAGCGCAAAGTGCCGTAAGCCAGGGCGTAACGTGCCTTGGGATCGTCTCCCGGCGCGGCCCAGGCCAGTTCATTGTCGGCAAAGTAACCAATTAACCAGGGATCATCCCGGTGATCACGAGCAGCGATGGCCACGGCACGCTCGGTGGCCATGGCGAAGCGAGGATCGAAGGGGTCGGGCATACGGCCCCACCAATCGGCGCCGGTGCTGATGCTGGTGTAGTCCCCGCCAATGGACAACGGCAAGGTGTAGGGCAAGCGATTGGCCTGCCCCAACTCGGGTTCGCTCCAGTTGCCCAAGGTGTTGAAACCCCAAGCTTGCAGTCGGTCGAGGGTATGTCCCTGCCAGCGCTGATGGTCGAGGACTGGTGCAGGACACTCTACCGCCGCAGCGCTACTGGTCGCGGCAGCCGGGGTGCAGGCTTTGCCATGACTGCGCTCCAGATTGGCAGCATAGAAGTCGAACCAGCGTCCCTGATTGAAGTTGCGACCGCTGGACGAGCCGTTGCCGTCGTTGTTGTTACCCTCTCCGTAGAACTGCGCCAGTGGTTCACCGGCTTGTGGAAGCGCGCTGAACATCGCCTCACGCCCGGACACATAGGTACGGCCACCATCCGCGGCAACGGCATTGACCCCAAGCGAGTAGAACGGATGACCTTCAGGGGTTACCAGGTACCAGCGGCCGTCACGTTTTTCGGTACGGAAGAAGCCTTTGGCGTCGAAGCTCGGGCCGCTGCTCACGCCACCGAACTTGTCCCGTGGTAACTGACTACGCTCGGCCAACCAGCCTTTGAGGTGCTGTTGCTCCCGCGCCGCGCCCGCCTTGAGTTGGTCATCATTGACGATTTTCTCCGGCCAGCGGCTGCGGGTGGACTGGCCATATACATCGATCAACCCGGTATACACGGCCTTCTGTAACTGGTCGTCATCCTGGATGCCGACGCGCTCGATCAGCAGGCTCTGGGCAACATTGGGCTTATTCATCGATAAGCTCACCGATACCACCTGATTCAAGTCCAACTCGCCACTGCTGCTGGTGAGAATCCAACGCTGACCCTCGTGGGTCCAGGGCATGGGTGGCCCGGCACGCATACCCTGGCTCAATGGCGAAGCGGCTACGAGTGGCACCAGTACGGTCTGCGCCGGGCCGGCCGGAAGATCAATGCGGCTGGTCAGGGTTTGACCGTTGCTGCTCAACACTGTGACATCCACGGTCAGCGGCCAGTCCATACCGCTCTGCAGGCGCAGGGTCAGGGCTGTGGCTGCTGACCAATTCCAAGCACCGGTTTGCGGGCTCAGACGCAGCGTTGGCCGCTGCACCGGGTTGAATACTACGCGACGCAATACCTCGCCCTCAGCCGTCTGCTCTGCATTGTATTGCGGCAAGCTGGCATCTTCAGTCACCACATTGACCACCGCGGCCGGGCGCACGAAGCTGAACAGCGTCTGCTGCCCAGCCAGCAGCGAAGAGCTGAACAACAGTGCGAAGACAGCAGGCAAGGTACGACGAATCATAGGGCTGAAACTCTCCTTTAGGGCCCATGCGGGCCTTGAACTGAGTCATAGACAACGCCCCGAAGCATAGATCCCCGGGGGTTTAGGAAATTTCCCGTCGAAACGGTGGCAGAGCGTTGAGAATAGCCTTGCCATAGCGCTGGGTGACCACACGTCGATCCAGCAATGTGATGGTGCCGCGATCTTCTTCGGTTCGCAGCAGGCGACCGCAGGCCTGAATCAGGCGCAACGAGGCGTCCGGTACGGCGATTTCCATGAACGGGTTGCCGCCACGGGCCTCGATCCATTCGGCCAAAGCCGCCTCGACCGGGTCATCGGGAACCGCAAAGGGGATTTTGGCGATGACCACATGCTCACAGTAGGCCCCCGGCAAATCGACGCCCTCGGCAAAGCTCGCCAAGCCGAACAGCACGCTGGCGTCACCACCATCGACCCGTGCCTTGTGCTTGTTCAAGGTTTCCTGCTTGGACAGATTGCCCTGAATGAACACCTGCTTGCGCCAATCTCGATCCAGTCCGTCGAATACGTCCTGCATTTGCTTGCGCGAGGAAAACAACACCAGCGAGCCTCGCGAACCTTCGACCAGGTCCGGCAAGTCGCGAATGATAGCCGCCGTGTGGGCCACGGCATCCCTGGGGTCGGCACGCAAGTCTGGCACGCGCAGCACCCCTGCATCGACATGGTGGAATGGACTGGGAACAACACTGGTCACAGCGGTCTTGGGCAGGCCGGCGCGCATGCGGAAACGATCGAACTTACCTAATGCGGTCAGCGTTGCCGAGGTAACCAGCGCGCCGTGGGCAACGCTCCACAAGTTACGACGCAACATTTCGGCCGCCAGAATCGGGCTGGCATTGACCTCAATGTCGAACAAGGCCCCGCTTTCCGCCAGGGTCAGCCAGCGAGCCATGGGCGGGCTGTCTTCAGGATCTTCAGCGGTAAAGGCGGTCCACAACTCCCAATTGCCCTGGGCGCGCATCAACAGGCTGCCGAACAGTGGGTACCATTCTTCAGCTTGATGACTGGCGATGCCGATACTCTTTTCAGCATCCATGCCTTCCTTGAGCAACTCGGTCAGGCGAGTGAACAGGTCGGTCAGGCGGGAAAAGCCCTTTTTCAGTTCGATGCCCATTTCGCGCATATGCTCCGGCACCACGCCGGCGACGAAGCGATGTCGAGGCCGCTCGCGGCCTTCTGTATCTTCACCAGGACGGAAATCGGCCACCTGCTCGCAGGCGCTGAACATGAACTGCTGCTGCGCCTTGATCTCGCGGGCCAGCTCAGGCACTTGCTCGATCAATTTACCCAGATCACCCGGCAGCGGGTGTTGGGCCAACAGTTTGGCCAGGTTCTTGGCGGTTTGCTCAAGCCAGTCGGCGGTAGAACGCAGGCGGGTGTAATGGGCAAAATGACCAATAGCCTTGTCGGGCAGGTGATGGCCCTCGTCGAACACATAGATGGTGTCTCGCGGATCAGGCAGCACCGCTCCACCGCCCAACGCCAGGTCCGCCAGGACCATGTCGTGGTTGGTGACGATCACATCGACCTTGCCCATGCCTTCACGTGCTTTATAGAACGTGCATTGGCCAAAATTCGGGCAGTGGCGGCCGGTGCACTGGCTATGGTCAGTAGTCAGGCGCGCCCAGTCCTGGTCTTCCAGGGCCTGGGGCCAGCTGTCTCGGTCACCATCCCAGCGATTACCGGCAAGTTTTTCGATCATGCTGGTGAACAGCTTCTGGCTGACCTCGTCCACCTCGATCTTGAAACCATCTTCCTCGAACAACTGGGCGGTAGCCGATTGCGCGTGGCCTTCCTGCAACAGCAGGTCGAGCTTGGACAGGCACAGGTAGCGGCCGCGCCCCTTGGCCAAGGCAAAGCTGAAGTTCAGTCCGCTGTTGCGCATCAGATCGGGCAGATCCTTGAAGACGATCTGCTCCTGCAGGGCCACTGTCGCAGTAGCAATTACCAAGCGCTTTCCAGCAGCCTTGGCTGCCGGAATGGAGGCCAGGCTGTAGGCGACCGTCTTGCCGGTACCAGTACCGGCCTCGACCGCCACCACAGCGGGCTCGCCGGAACGTCGACCTTCATCGTCGCATTCGATATCGCCAAGCACCTTGGCGACTTCGGCGATCATCAGGCGCTGGCCGTAGCGTGGCTTGAGGCTCTTGGCTTCGAGAAAACGCGAATAGGCGCCCTGAATCGTGGTTTTGAGTTCGTTGCTGATCATGGTGTCGGGGCGCCCGAAGGGCTGGATAAATTTTCAGTGTTTCGATTGGGTCGCTATCATACCCCGCTATTGCCCCTTGCGCCGAATGGAGATCCTGATGACTGCCTTTTCCCTTCCTTATAGCCTGCACGTTCTGGCCGCCCTGGTATGGGTGGGTGGGATGTTCTTCGCCTGGCTGATCCTGCGCCCAGCGGCGGTTTCAGCCCTGCAGGGGCCCGAGCGCCTGCGCCTGTGGGTTGAAGTGTTTCAACGTTTTTTTGGATGGGTCTGGGTGGCAATCGCAGCGCTGGCGATCAGCGGCGTGGGTATGTTGCACATGCGCTTTGGTGGATTTGACGCAGCCCCGCGCTACGTGCAGGTGATGATGGGCGGCTCGATTGTGATGATTGCGCTGTTCATTCGCGTCAACACATTGCTGTTCCCGCAATTGCGCAAGGCGGTGCAGGCGCAGGACTGGCCAACCGGTGCGCAAGTCCTGGGAAAAATTCGTCGCTTGGTGGGTATCAACCTGTTGGTCGGTATCGCGGTGGTGCTGGTTGCAACTACGCGTCTGGCGATATGACGTTGTCTTGCGATGGGCTACGCAGCCCATCGCAAGCGTGAACTACAGGCGCTGCAGAATCAGCTCGCCGGCATTGCCGGCCAACCCTGGCTGGCCAGCCGTTCCTGGCTTACCGGGTGCACCTGCAGCCGTGCGATACACCAGGCAGCCTTTACTCGCCCCTCCAGCCCCCGCCTTGCCAGCAGAACCGGCCAAGCCAGGGGCGCCGCCATCAAGCTGGACCTTGATGCGCTCTGCCGGAAAATCTGCGGGCAATACCAGGTGCACGCGACCACCGGCCGCGCCATCCTGACCGTTACCGCCATTGTCGCCATTAGCCCCCCGGCTTGCCTGACCCCAGGTACAGCCGCCAGGTTTGCCATTGGCGCCGTCAAGCCCGACGAAACCCGGCGCACCGGTCCCACCGCGGGCATCGATTGCCAGCAACGACGCCTGCACGGCATGCAATTGCAAATCCAGGTCGCGCCCGGCCATCGCCGCGCGTTCATAGGTGCCGGGAGCACCGCGTGCCGCAATCTGGCTCCCCTCACCCAACTGCGCCCGCGTCACTTCCAGGCGCAAGGTACTTTGCGCAGGGGCAACGGCAATGCGTGCCTCCTGGCCCAAACGCAGGTCGTCCACTTTCAACTCGACCAGGCTGGCCGGCAACAACAGCGTCGCCGCATCAGCCACTTCCAGGCGCTGCAGATGCACAACACTGGACTTGTTCGGCAAACGCAATACCGAATGCGGTGCAACACTGATCGACTCAGCCAGCACCAAAGGGCTGAACAGCGCTGCAAGCAAAACCAACTTACGCATGGGGAGTCTCCTGACGTGGCGCCGGAATCGAAAGAACATGAAAGATACCGACCAGCAGGATCTGCAAGCGGTCAAACCAGCGGTGGCTACGCCCGCGAAGGCGGCCATTGAAAAAAAGCACTTCCAGCAGGTGCAGTCCAAGCAAGCCTGCGCCGGCCAGACCGATCAAACGATTGAAGGGGTATTCCTGGGGAATTAGCAAATTCACCAGCACAACCCACCAGAACACCACCGTCAAAGCCTTGCCCAGCGCCAGAAAGCCTTTCATATGCGCCCCTGCTGTTATTGTTCGTTGGCGATGCCAATTGCATGGCATCGCCTACCACAGTAACGGCTGGCAGGACCCTGCACCAGAGGCTTGATCAATTGAGGTGCAGTTCTACCCGACGGTTCTGCGCCCGCCCGGCTTCGGTTTCATTATCGGCAATCGGCTCGCTTTCGCCGCGGCCCTGGCTGGTGAGCTTGGACGGCGCCACACCTTGGTTGATCAGGTACTCGGCAACGCTATTGGCACGCTGCTCGGAAAGCGTCTGGTTATAGACGTCGGAGCCTTGGCTATCGGTATGACCGATAACCTTGATGCTGACCACACTGGGCGCGTTGAGTTTGTCGACCAGGGTTTGCAATTGGCTATGGGCACCGGTGGTCAGTTCGGCAGAATTGTAGGCAAACATCACCGAGCCTTGATCATTAAGGGTGATGATTTCAGGCTCAACCACTTTCTCGGCAACCGGATACTGCGGCAACGGGCAACCGGTATGACTTACCGGTGTATTGGCAGGGGTGTCCGGGCAACGATCGCGGCGATCGAAGACACCATCTTCATCCTCATCACCATCCTGGGCATAACAGATCAGTCCGCCAGCAATAACCCCGGCAGCACCGGCACCGGCCGCCCAGGCAGAACTTTCGATAGCCCCCAGTCCACCACCCACTAAACCACCGAGCAGGCTGCAGATTGGCCAGGTCCTTTGATTGAGTGGTGCGCTGCCATCGCTGTGGGTGGCGCAACCGGAGAGCAGGCTTGCAGTTACCAACACTGGCACTGCGGCCTTGGAGAGAACACTCATGGGAATAGCTCCTGTGTCACCGGCGTCTGCCGGTCACACAGGAGTAAAGACCGGCCTGCAACACTTCTCAAGGCGCAGGCCGTATGTGGGTCAACGCTCGATACGAATCTCGACGCGGCGGTTCATTGCGCGACCTTCTGCGGTGGCATTATCCGCTTCCGGACGGGACTCACCGGCCCCCTGGACCGAAACGAAGCTGGCTTGCGGCACACCGCTGCTAACCAGGTAGTCGGTAACCGACTGGGCACGCTGTTCCGAAAGTTTCTGGTTATAGGCGTCACGGCCGACGCTGTCGGTGTGGCCGGTTACGCTCAACCGGGCTGTAGGGGCTTCATTTTTCAGGCGGGTTGCGATGGTATTGAGGCGCTCCTTGTCCGCCGCTGTCAGCCTGGCCGAATCGAACTCGAAGCGAACATCGCGAATGACGATGACCTCTTCCTTGACCACCACCACTTCTTCGACCACAACAGGCTCGGGTGGGCAGCCATTGGCATCGACTTGCACGCCAGGCGGGGTACCTGGGCACTTGTCGCGGCTGTCGGGTACACCATCACCGTCTTCATCCCCATCGCCGTGGGCCCAGCAATAGCCAGCCGCCATACCGGCGCCAAGCAACGCGCCCCAGCCGGCCCAGCTGGAGCTTTCTATAGCGCCCAATGCGGCGCCGCCTACACCCCCGACGGCAGCACACTTCGGCCAGTCGGTCTTTTGCAAACCTGCGCAACCAGTCAACACGCTGGTTAGCAGAACCAGAGGTAATGCTGTGCGTACTATGCTCATTTTGTTGCATCTCCTAGGGGGAATCGGTTTAAACCGATGCTCTGGGAGTAAAGACCGCCCAAACCATCTCCGCCAGCAATAAGCCATGACGCGGCCGTCAGCCACTATGCCTGACAGCCGCGGACCGTTAGTCTTGACGCATCTGACCGAGGATTCCCGATGATTGACGGATTTTCCCAGCGTACGCCACAACAAGCACTGGCAGCGCTGCTTGAACGCCATCCACCGCAACGCCTGTTGCTGGTTGGCACGCGTTTCCCAGCTTTGGAGGCCTTCGTCCAGGCACACCCGCAGGTGGACATTGCCCAGGCTGAACCGGGCCTTCTGCCAAAGGAACTGGCAGCCCAGCGCTTTGACCTCGCCCTGCTGGTCGATTGCCTTGAGCATTTGCCCAAACGCGATGGTCTGCAGTTATTGGGGGGCATCCGCAATCTGAACGCCAGCCGGGTGGCCGTGCTGGCCGACATGAACGCCTGTGGCTGGCAGGAAACCGATTTTTTCGCCCTGGCCATGCAGGTCAACGAAAAGTTTCAACGTGATGATCAGGTTCTGAGCCTGTTCACCTATGATCTACGTGAATATAAACAGGTCCCGGACTGGCTAAACGCCAAGTTCTGGGCCAACCCGCAAAATTTTGGCAAGTACTGGTGGTGAAACAATGAGTGTCTCGGTTTGTCCCTGCGGCAGCGGTAACTTGCTCGACGCCTGTTGCGGACACTATCACGCCGGGCATCCGGCTCCCGATGCACAGGCTTTGATGCGATCACGCTACAGCGCTTATGTATTGGGACTCATCGATTATCTGATCAAAACCACCCTGCCGGCCCAGCAAGCGGGCCTTGACCGCGCCGCGATTGCCGCGTGGAGCGCACAGAGCACCTGGCTGGGCCTTGAGGTAGAGAGCGCCGAAGTATTCGGCGGCCAGCCTGAGCATGCTTTCGTCACCTTCACCGCTCGCTGGCATGACCATGACGGTGAACACAGCCATCGCGAACGTTCAGCCTTCGTGCAACACGGCGGACAGTGGTACTTCATCGATCCGACAGTAGGACTCAAAGCGGGTCGTAACGACGCCTGCCCTTGCGCCAGCGGGCAGAAATTCAAGAAATGCTGCGCCAGTTACATAGGGAGCTGAATTCGATGACCCGTCTGTTGCTGTTGAGCTTTCTGCTACTGCAACTGACGGGCTGCGCCAGTTGGATTGGCGGCGACTACCGAGACCCCGAAGTCCACCTGGTAAAGGTCGAAGCGGTCAAGGTGCGTCTGCTGGAGCAAGAGTTCGTCCTGCATGTGCGGGTCGATAATCCGAATGATGGGCGCCTGTTCATTCGCAATCTTACCTATGCCGTGCGCCTGAATGACCTGCTTTTGGCCGAGGGCGAATCCAGCCTGTGGCGCAGCGTCGGTGGCCATGCCCGGCGAACTTTCAAGATTCCGGTGCGTACCAATCTTTGGCAGCAGGTCAAACCCCTGGCCAAAATGCTCAAGAAAACCGATGGTCCGTTGCGTTACCGCCTCGATGGCGAACTTAACAGTGGATTAATCTTCACCCGCGAAATGCACTTGTCGCGCAGTGGTGAGATAATTCCCGGCGATCTTTTACCGGAGTAACCCGCAATGACCCAACAGCCTCATGTCCATGGCCCAGACTGCAACCACGATCATGATCATCACGACCATGACCACGGCCATGTTCACGGCCCTAACTGCAATCAGGGCCATCAGGAGCCGGTGCGCAACGCCTTGAAAGACGTTGGCCGCAACGATCCGTGCCCATGCGGCAGCAACAAGAAGTTCAAGAAGTGCCACGGAGCCTGATAGTGGCCTTTGAGCAGCCCGGAAAATAAAGGCTGCGCCCCGCTTGCATGGCGTGGTCGGGCTCACTAACGTAGCGCCTTTTAGACGCCACGCCCTGCAGGAGCCCGATCATGGCCGCGCCAGCCTCCCCCTCTTTCCCACCCCGGCTCGGCGTAGCCGCTGCGATGCTGGCTTTAGCTGCCCTGAGTGGCTGCCAAATGGGCGGCCATCGCGATAGCGTGCCACCTACCAGCGGTGTGCAACCGCTAAAAGGACTGGCCCAAAACGTATCGGTGCGACGCAACGCCCAAGGCATGCCACTGATCGAAAGCAGCAACTTCCACGATGCCCTGTTCGCCTTGGGTTATGTGCATGCCGGAGACCGCATCGGCCAAATGGTCGGCATGCGTTTGTTGGCGCAAGGCCGACTGGCCGAAATAGCCGGCCCCGAAGTTCTGGAAGTCGACCGTTTGATGCGCGCAGCAAACTTGAAGAAGACTGCCAATCAGCTCTATGCCGACGCCTCGCCACGCCTGAAGCGCTTTTTCGAAGTGTATGCCCGTGGCGTCAACGCCTACATGTTCCGCTACCGCGACAAACTGCCAGCGCCACTGGCACAAACGGGATACCGTGCGCAGTATTGGCAACCTGAAGACTCGGCGCTGATTTTCTGTCTGTACAACTTCAGCCAGTCGGTCAATCTGCAAGAAGAGCTGGCCGCCCTGACCCTGGCACAGAAAGTCGGCAACGACAAACTGCCGTGGCTGTTGCCAAGCTATCCTGACGAACCCCTGCCAACAGCCGAAGCCGACAAGCTCAAAGGCCTCAGCCTTGGTAGCCAACTGGCCTGGCTGGCGCCGCTCAACGCTGCCAGCGAACAATTGGCCGGGCTGAATTTGCTCGGTGCTGCCGGCTCCAGTAATTGGGCCATAGCGCCACACCGCAGCCGTAGCGGCAAGAGCTTGCTGGCCAGCGACAACCTGGGTGCCTGGGCCATGACCCCGGTGCAGATCCGATCACCCAAGTACCAGGCCGCCGGGGTCTCGATTGCCGGCTTGCCGCTGCTGCTCGCGGGGTACAACGGCAAGCTGGCCTGGAGCGCCAGCGCCGTCATGGCCGACAATCAGGACCTGTATTTCGAACGGCTCAAGCGTGAAGGCAGCCGTCTGCTGTACCAGGCCGATGGCAAGTGGCTCCCGGCGTTGGCGCGCAACGAAACCTTCTTCATCAGGGGCCAGCGTCCCCAGCGCGAGACGCTCTACGACACTCGTCACGGTACTTTGCTCGGACAGCCGCAGAATACAAGCCTGGGCCTGGCATTGCAGTTGCCCCAGTTCAAGGGCGACCAGAGCCTGGACGCCTTCTTCAACCTGTCACGAGCGCAGAACGTCGAGCGGGCTTTCGATAACACTCGCGAAATCGGGGCAGCAGCACTGAATTTCGTCTTCGCCGACGCGAGCAATATCGGCTGGCAGGTCAGCGGACGTTTCCCTAACCGTCGCGAGGGTCAGGGGCTACTGCCTTCACCGGGCTGGGATGGGCGCTATGACTGGGATGGTTATGCCGATCCCATGCTCCACCCATACGATCAAGACCCGCAACAAGGATGGCTGGGCAATGCCAATCAGCGTAGCGTCCCCAAAGGCTACGGGATGCAGCTTTCCAACAGCTGGTACTACCCGGAGCGGGCCGAGCGCCTGGGGCAACTGGCCGCCAATGGCAAACATGACAGCCGCAGCCTGATCACCATGCAAAATGACCAGACCACGTTGTTTGCCAGCAAGCTCAAGCAGATGTTCGAAGCGCCGGGCATGGCCCAGCCCTTGAAACAAGCAATCGATGCCTTGCCAGTTGATCAACGCAGCAAGGCACGCGAGGCCTACACCCGCTTGATGGCTTTCGACGGAAGGCTGAGCACCACCTCTGCCGACGCTGCACTGTACGAACTGTTTCTGCAGGAAAGCGCGAAAGCGACCTTCCTAGATGAGCTCGGCCCGGAGAATTCAGCGACCTGGCGGGCCTTCGTCAACAATGCACGGTTGTCCTATTCAGCCCAGGCGGACCATTTGCTTGGTCGTGAAGACAGCCCGTTCTGGGACGACCTGCGCACGGCGCAGAAAGAAGATAAACCCGCGATCCTTGCCCGCAGCCTGGCCGCGGCCATCAGCGCCGGTGAGACCCAATTGGGCGGCGACCGTCGCGCCTGGCAATGGGGCAAGCTGCACCAGTACCGCTGGCCTGCGCCAACCTTCCATGGCCTCGGTGACGCGATCAGCCGCAGCCCTCAAGCCACAGGTGGCGATCACAGTACCTTGAACCTGGCGCCATATGCCTGGGGCAGGGATTTCAACGCCCAGTTGGCCCCTTCCCTGCGCATGGTGGTGGACTTCGGCCAGAGCGAACCATTGCAGTTGCAGAGCAGCAGCGGGCAGTCCGGCAACCCGGCCAGCGCGCACTTTGCCGATGGCCTGGATGCCTGGTTCAAGGGGCGTTACATGACCCTGCCGCTGCAATCGCAGAACTTCGATCGCGCCTACGCCAGCAAACGCCTGACCCTGGTACCGGGCAAGTAACCTGCCAATGCCCGCAGCCGGTGCAATGCCGGCTGCGCTGATCCATATCAACTGCCTTTGCCAACAATTGCTCTACAACGAAGCCAGGACAAGTTTCGTCCCCAATACTGCCTGATGAATCATAAAAACGATTGCACACCTGCGCTCTAGGGGACCACCCCAGGCCAGGTGACTAAAGGAATAAGCAATGGCATCCGTACTCTCCCGTTTGGCCCTGTGCGCCTCGACGCTCCTGCTGTTACCCGCCCTTCACGCTGCCGAGCCAGCAACCGCGCTCCCCCCTTCCGACAACACACTGCTCGAACGTGGCAAATACGTTGCTCAACTGGGCGACTGCATTGCTTGTCACACCGCCCCGGATGGCCCGCTCATGGCCGGCGGGCTGCAACTGCAGACGCCCATGGGCACAATCTATTCAAGCAACATCACCCCAGACCCAGACACCGGGATTGGTCGCTACAGTTTCGAGCAGTTCGACAAAGCCATGCGCGAAGGGGTGAGTGCCGATGGCACCCACCTATACCCGGCAATGCCCTACCCCTCCTATGCAAAAATGACAGAAGAGGATATGCGCGCGCTGTATGCCTACCTGCAATCAGTAGCACCCATCAATCAGGCTAACCAGGCCGCCGACATGAGCTGGCCGTTCAATATGCGCTGGGGGTTGGCATTGTGGAATTGGGCCTTTGTCGACGATCAGCCGTTCGAGCCAGACCCCGACCGCTCGCCGCTCATCAATCGAGGCGCCTACCTGGTACAGGGCCTGGGCCACTGTGGCGCCTGCCATACACCGCGCGGCATTGCCTTCCAGGAAAAGGCCATGAGCGATGCAGGCAGCAGCGGCAAGCACTTTCTTGCCGGTGAAACCGTGGAGCACTGGCGCGCTCTGAGCCTGCGCAACTTGTGGACGGTGCCCGATACCGTGCAATTGCTCAAGACCGGACAAAACCGTTTCGCCACGGTTTCAGGGAACATGGCCGATGTGATTCACCACAGCACCCAGCATTTCAGCGACGCTGACCTCACGGCCATTGCCAGCTACCTGAAGTCCTTGCCACCTGGTGAAAACGACTTGCCGATGCCGGCCGTCGCCCTGGCACCGACCACCGCCCCCACCGATCTGTTCAGCAGCCGAGGTGGGCTGGGTTACACCCAATTCTGCAGCGATTGCCACCGTACCGACGGCGCTGGCGTGCCGGGCATGTTTCCGCCATTGGCGGGCAACCCGAGCATTGCCTCCAGCGACCCGACGTCGCTTTTGCACATCACGCTGACCGGCTGGAAAACCGCGCAGACCGCCACTCATTCGCGGGTCTATACCATGCCCGGGTTTGCCCGACTGTCGGATCAGGAGATCGCCGAGATCCTCAGTTTCGTTCGCAACCGTTGGGGCAACCAAGGTTCTGCAATTTCCCAGGAGCAAGTGAAAAAGCTGCGTGGCCAGCTCAATCCACAAACAACCGATTCAACGGCATTCGAAACCCCGCGCCTGGCCGATCTGCTGGCCGCACCAAATGCCGACCAAGTTGTTCGTGGTATGCGACTACACCTGCAGACCAAGGAGTTGCTGCCGGACAATGTCGGCAATGCACTAAATTGCACCAGTTGCCACCTCAACGCTGGCACCGTGGCTGACGGCTCGCCATTTGTCGGGGTATCCGCATTTTTCCCTGGCTATGCGCCGCGGGCCGGAAAGATCATCACGCTCGAAGAACGCATCAACGGCTGCTTCCGCCGCTCGATGAATGGCAAGCCAATTCCCCCGCAATCGGCCGATATGCAGGCCATGGTCGCCTATTTCGATTGGATGAAAAACAATACCCAACCAGGGGACAAGGTAGCTGGACGGGGAGTTGGCAAGATAGACCCGGCAATCAAGCCCGATCTGGCCAACGGCGAGCTGGTGTACGCCAAACAGTGCGCCGTGTGCCATGGCACCAACGGCGAGGGGTTGGCACGCGAAGATGGCAGCATGGTCTTTCCACCGCTCTGGGGTGAGCAGTCCTTTAACATCGGTGCCGGCATGGCCCGCACCTACACTGCCGCGGCGTTCGTCAAACGCAACATGCCCATCGGCTTTCATGAGCGCTTCCCGCTTGGCCAGGGCGGCTTGAGTGATCAGGAAGCAGTGGATGTTGCGGCGTGGTTCTCGCAACAGCCGCGGCCGGACTTCCCGGACAAAGTCAACGACTGGCCAAACGGCGGCAAGCCGGTGGACGCCAGGTACTGACGTGCGTGTCTGCAAGTCCCACCAGTGGGGGTGGGGCTTGTCCTGCGACAAGCGCCGAAGGCCTGCATGATCAGCAAGTTTATGCTTATATCATCATGCCGCCGGCGCTGACTGGCTCCTTCCGGACCGACTCACTAGGACTGACATGCACCACTCGACCCACGACATTCTGGCACCGGTTCCTGGTATCGCCCGCCAGATCCACAGCTTTCACTTCGGCCCCCGTGGTGCCGGCAAAATCTACATTCAGGCCTCGCTGCACGCTGACGAACTGCCAGGCATGCTGGTGGCCTGGCATCTCAAACAACGCTTGGGCGAGCTCGAAGCCCAGGGCCTGCTGCAGCGTGAAATCGTTCTGGTGCCGATTGCCAACCCAGTGGGCCTGGAACAGGTTTTGCTGGATGTACCGCTGGGGCGCTTCGAATTGCAGAGTGGCGAGAACTTCAACCGCAACTTTGTCGACCTTAGCGACTCCATCGGCGATCAGATCGAAGCACATTTGACCCAGGACCCTGCGCATAACGTTGCCTTGATTCGCGAATGCCTGCGTCGCCTGCTGGACGCCCAACCTGCGCACACCCCGCTGCAGTCGCAACGGTTGACGCTGCAGCGACTGGCTTGCGATGCGGAGATGGTGCTGGACCTGCATTGCGATTTCGACGCGGTCGTCCATTTGTACACCACCCCGGAAGCCTGGTCGCAAGTCGAGCCGCTGTCGCGCTATCTAGGCGCCCAGGCCAGTCTTCTGGCTACCGATTCCGGTGGTCAGTCGTTCGACGAGTGTTTCACTCTGGTTTGGTGGCAACTGCAGCAGCGCTTCGGCAAGCAATTCCCGATACCGCAGGGCAGCTTTTCAGTCACCGTCGAGTTGCGCGGCCAGGGAGATGTCAGCCACCCGCTGGCAGAAAAGGATTGCGCAGCAATTCTGGCCTATCTGACCCGTTATGGGGCGATAGCCGGTGAGCCCACAAGTCTGCCGGAGCTGAGCTATGCCGCCACGCCACTGGCAGGTGTAGAGCCAGTAGCCACGCCACTAGGGGGACTATTGGTGTTCCACGCACAACCCGGACAATACCTGGAGGCAGGGCAGTTGATTGCGCAGGTTATCGACCCACTCAATGATCGAGTGACACCGGTACGCAACGTGCAGCCAGGCCTGCTCTACGCCCGCTCTCTACGCCGCATGGCAACCACCGGCATGGTCATCGCCCACGTGGCGGGCAACCAGGCCTACCGCAGTGGTTACCTGTTATCGCCGTGACGTTGTTGGGCTGAGCGGCCTTACGCTACAGGCGCGGGAGGCGCTTCGTCTGGAAGCGTCGGCTCACCCGGCTCCATTGGCTGGTTTTCGCCGGGTTGCGGCTGGTCGGGCGTATCCGGATCGGGCTGACCGGGCACACCGCCCGCGTGCACGCTATACGGATGCGGATGGGCCAGCAGCGACCAGGCCATTACACCGATGTGGTTGGGCTGCAACACGGCCAGCTTGGCACTGATGGTCGGGTCGAGTTTCATGGGCAACTCCTTGGCTTGGTAACGTTCGCCAGGCCTGTTGCCTGGCGAAACAGTTCACCTAATAGGAGTCTGCCAGAGAAAAACAATTCCCTGGTTTTATCGGATCAAGTGCGTGGCAGCGTGACACCGCGTTGCCCCTGGTACTTGCCGCCGCGATCCTTGTACGAGACTTCGCACTCTTCATCGGACTCCAGGAACAGCATCTGCGCCACACCCTCGTTGGCGTAAATCTTTGCCGGCAAGGTCGTGGTGTTGGAGAACTCGAGCGTCACGTGACCTTCCCACTCGGGCTCGAGCGGGGTGACGTTGACGATGATCCCGCAACGGGCATAGGTGCTCTTGCCCAGGCAAATGGTCAGCACATTGCGCGGAATACGGAAGTACTCCACGGTGCGGGCCAGGGCAAAGGAGTTCGGCGGAATGATGCAGACATCACTTTTGACGTCGACAAAGCTGCCGGCATCGAAATTTTTCGGATCGACGGTCGCCGAGTTGATGTTGGTGAAGACCTTGAACTCGTCGGCGCAGCGTACATCGTAGCCGTAGCTGGAGACACCGAAGGAGATCAGGCGGTTGTCGCTCTCACCGCGCACCTGGCGCTCGACGAACGGCTCGATCATGCCGTGTTCCTGCGCCATGCGGCGAATCCACTTGTCCGATTTGATGCTCATGGCGGGTGTCCTGAAGTAACGAGGTGAAGAAATTCTGTGGCGCATCTTACCGGGCCTGACGCCTGGTTCAAAGTTCCGTGCAGCGTCAGAGGTCGAATCCCCCGTGCGCCGGGGCTTTCAGCGGGGCGTGCAGCACCGTCAGTCATGATTTGCGCGAAAGCTTAACAAGACCATTGGCACGTTCTGGAAAAAGGGTTAAGGTGACGCCACTGTGCTGCACGTGTCACTGAGAATATCTACCTGATGCAAGATCTCGATCAACCCATCTTCATGATTTTTCTGCCTCTTTGCACTCAGTCTCGACCAGGGCAATTCCTGAGTTGTAGTTAACTTCGTCCAAGGAGACAGACAATGTCCAATCGCCAAACCGGTACCGTTAAGTGGTTCAACGATGAAAAAGGCTTCGGCTTCATCACCCCACAATCCGGTGACGACCTGTTCGTACACTTCAAAGCCATCAAGGCTGACGGCTTCAAGAGCCTGAAAGAAGGCCAAGCGGTCTCTTTCATCGCTACCCGCGGTCAGAAAGGCATGCAGGCTGAAGAAGTAGAAGTTATCTAACTTCCGCTTTACAGCTTGAAAAAACCCCGCCCTTAACAGGCGGGGTTTTTTTATGCCTGCGATTCAAGCTGTCGCCACATAGAACACACACCCACTACGCCAGCGCGGCAGCCCATTACAGGCCACCGCCAGGGCCCATTACAGAGCCCTCTACAACCGTATCAGTCTTCGCTGATGGTAATGTTCGGCATCGCTGGCGCTGCGGCTTCCTGCAACACAATGCGCGCTCCCACCTGACGAGCCAGTTCCTGGTAAACCATGGCAATCTGGCTTTCCGGCTCGGCAATGGCAGTCGGCTTACCACTGTCGGCCTGTTCACGAATCAGCATAGACAGCGGCAGCGAAGCCAGAAGCTCCACCCCATATTGCTCAGCCAGCTTCTCTCCACCACCCTCACCAAACAGATGCTCGGCATGGCCACAGTTGGAACAGATATGCACGGCCATGTTCTCGACCACACCCAACACCGGGATATTGACCTTGCGGAACATTTCAACGCCTTTCTTGGCGTCGATCAGGGCGAGGTCTTGCGGCGTGGTTACGATCACCGAGCCTGCAACCGGAACCTTCTGCGCCAGCGTCAGCTGAATGTCACCGGTGCCGGGTGGCATGTCGATCACCAGGTAGTCGAGATTGTCCCACGCAGTCTGCGTTACCAATTGCAGCAATGCTCCCGAAACCATTGGTCCACGCCAGACCATCGGGGTGTTGTCGTCGGTCAGAAACGCCATGGACATAACTTCGACGCCGTGAGCCTTGAGCGGAACAAACCACTTCTGGTCGCGGATCTGCGGACGCGTGCGCTCAGGAATGCCAAACATCACGCCCTGGCTGGGGCCATAGATATCGGCATCGAGGATACCCACCCGGGCCCCCTCGCGGGCCAGCGCCAGGGCGAGGTTGGCGGCGGTGGTGGACTTGCCCACTCCACCCTTGCCCGAGGCAACGGCAATGATGTTCTTGACGTTGGCAAGGCCCGGGATCTGTGCCTGGGCTTTATGCTCGGCAATCACACAATTGATCTCGACCTTAGCCGAGACAACCCCGTCGACCCCCTCGATGGCGGTTTGCAGGACTTGCGCCCAACCGTTCTTGAACAGGCCGGCAGCATAGCCCAGTTGCAACTGGACACTGACCCGCTCGCCCTGGATATCGATCGCTTGCACACAGCCGGCACTAACCGGGTCCAGGTTCAAATAAGGGTCGGTGTACTGGCGAAGAACGGCTTCGACGGCTGCGCGAGTGACGGCACTCATGGAGACTCCCGTTATAAAGACTGAGTAAAACAGACCACTATGCTAACCCGCTAAACATCTACAGATACGTCCATGGGGTGAAATAAATTTCCCGGCGTTTTATAGTGGCCGATCACCGTTTCATCTCAAGTAGCCAAAAAAGTAGCCGAGCCCCATGTCCGAGCAACGTAAGATTCTCGTAACCAGCGCCCTACCCTATGCCAACGGGTCGATCCACCTTGGTCACATGCTCGAGTACATCCAGACAGACATGTGGGTGCGCTTCCAGAAGCACCGTGGCAACCAGTGCACTTATGTCTGCGCCGACGATGCGCACGGCTCTGCAATCATGCTGCGCGCCGAAAAGGAAGGCATCACTCCCGAGCAACTGATTGCGGCTGTCCAGGCTGAGCACGCTGGGGACTTCGCCGACTTCCTGGTGGATTTCGACAACTTCCATTCGACCCACGCCGAAGAAAACCGCGAACTGTCGAACCAGATCTACCTCAAGCTGCGTGATGCCGGGCACATCGCTACCCGGTCGATTACCCAGTACTTCGACCCGGACAAAAAAATGTTCCTGGCCGATCGTTTCATCAAAGGCACCTGCCCCAAGTGCGCCACTGAAGACCAGTACGGCGACAACTGTGAAAAATGCGGCGCCACCTATGCCCCGACCGAACTGAAGAACCCCAAGTCGGCCATATCCGGTGCCACCCCGGTACTCAAGGATTCCCAGCATTTCTTCTTCAAGCTGCCCGATTTCCAGGCAATGCTCGAACAGTGGACCCGCAGCGGTACGCTGCAGGACGCCGTAGCCAACAAGATCGCCGAGTGGCTGGATGCCGGCCTGCAGGAATGGGACATCTCCCGTGACGCACCCTATTTCGGCTTTGAAATTCCGGACGAGCCAGGCAAGTACTTCTATGTATGGCTAGACGCACCTATCGGTTACATGGCGAGTTTCAAGAACCTTTGCGCCCGTCGTCCAGAGCTGGATTTCGACGCGTATTGGAACAAGGACTCCACCGCCGAGCTGTATCATTTCATCGGCAAGGACATCGTCAATTTCCACGCATTGTTCTGGCCAGCCATGCTCGAAGGCGCCGGTTTGCGCAAGCCGACCGGGATCAACGTGCACGGCTACCTGACCGTGAACGGCTCGAAAATGTCCAAATCCCGCGGCACCTTCATCAAGGCCCGCACCTATCTGGATCACCTGGCACCGGAATACCTGCGTTACTACTACGCCTCCAAGCTGGGCCGTGGCGTCGATGACCTGGACCTGAACCTGGAAGACTTCGTACAAAAGGTCAACTCCGACCTGGTCGGCAAAGTCGTCAACATTGCCAGCCGTTGTGCCGGGTTCATTCAAAAGGGTAACGACGGCGTGATGGTGCAAGGCGATGCAGCGCCGGAGCTCACCGAAGCCTTCCTGGCCGCAGCGCCAAGTATTGCCGACGCTTATGAAGCACGTGATTTCGCCCGCGCCATGCGTGAAATCATGGGCCTGGCTGACCGCGCCAACGCCTGGATTGCCGACAAGGCGCCGTGGTCGCTGGCCAAGCAGGAAGGCAAGCAGGACGAAGTACAGGCGATCTGCGCCCAGGGCATCAACCTGTTCCGCCAACTGGTCATCTTCCTCAAGCCGGTATTGCCGCTGCTGGCTGCCGATGCAGAAGCGTTCCTCAACGTCGCTCCGTTGACCTGGGACGACCACCTGACGCGCCTGGACAACCACCAGTTGAATCCATTCAAGGCGCTGATGAACCGTATCGACCCGGTCAAGGTAGAAGCCATGACTGCCGCCAGCAAGGAAGACCTGGCCGCCAGCCAGACATCTGTAGCAACGGGCAACGGCGAACTGAGCAAAGACCCGCTGTCGGCAGAGATCGACTTCGACACCTTTGCAGCAGTCGACCTGCGCGTGGCCCTGATCCTCAAGGCTGAAGCCGTTGAAGGCGCCGACAAGCTCTTGCGCCTGACCCTGGACATCGGTGACGAGCAACGCAACGTCTTCTCGGGCATCAAGTCGGCCTATCCAGACCCTGCCAAGCTCGAAGGACGCTTGACCATGATGATTGCCAACCTCAAACCGCGCAAAATGCGTTTTGGCATTTCCGAAGGCATGGTCATGGCCGCAGGCCCTGGCGGCGAAGAAATCTACCTGCTCAGCCCTGATAGTGGCGCCAAACCTGGCCAGCGCATCAAATAAGCAAGCCCCCAGCCCCGGACCAATACGTCCGGGGCGTTCTAATCCTCGCGTCATTGCCGGATAATGGCGAACAGCCCTGGCATTGTGCATCTCCATGAGCGAATTCATTCTGGCCCTGATCAGCGCCGCGCTGGTCAACAACCTGATCCTGCATCAGGGATTGGCCATCGACCCTGCGCTTCAATTATCGGCTGACCAAACGCGTCGCCGAGTGCACGCCCTGGGACTGGCCACCTTGGCGTTGCTGGTGCTTACCAGCAATATCGGGCAGTTGCTGTACCACTACCTCCTGCAACCTTTGCAACTGGGCTACCTGCGCGTCTTCATTCTGCTCCCCCTGTGCGTGTTAGTGGTCGAGCCTCTGCTGGGCGGACTGTCTCGCATGCTACCGACACTGCCCTTCAGTGGACTCATGCCTCTGCTCCTGGGCAATGTGGCACTGCTAGGCTTGAGCCTGCAGGTGACCCAGGGCAACTATGGCGCGCTGCAGGCTCTGGCTTTGAGCCTAGGTGGCGGGCTGGGTTTCTGGCTTGCCCTGAGTTTGTTCGTAGACTTGCGCGAGCGCAGCGACAACGACGCCATCGCACCAAGTTTTCGCGGACTGCCAGTGGAGCTGATAGGAGCTGGCGTGATGGCCTTGGCGTTTCTCGGTTTCAACGGATTATTTACCTCATGAGTCTGATTCAACGCATCGACGCCTTACTGCCGCAGACCCAATGCGGCAAGTGTGGCCACCCTGGATGCCTGCCTTATGCAAAGGGCATGGCCGAGGGCGAGGCGATCAACAAGTGTCCACCTGGTGGCGGCGAAACCATTGCCGCGTTAGCCAACCTTCTTCAGGTACCGATCACCGCCCTGGACCCTGAGCGCGGCAGTGCCCCGCCCCAGGTGGCCTATATCCGCGAGGCGGAATGTATTGGCTGCACCAAGTGCATACAGGCCTGCCCAGTAGACGCCATTGTCGGCGCAGCAAAATTGATGCACACCGTTATCAGCGCCGAGTGTACTGGCTGCGACTTGTGCGTGGCTCCCTGCCCGGTTGACTGTATCGACCTGCTGCCCTTGAGCACAGACGGCGGCATCATCGCGGTCGTCGGCGGCATGGCCTACGACCCGAAGGCGCTGGCGGCACGCAACAGCAAGCGCAACCACGCCCGGCGCCGCTTCGAGCTGCGCAACAGTCGCTTGCAAAGCGAAGAAGAGCGAAAACAAGCCGAGCGCGCCGCTCGCACTCGACCTGCCACCACCAGCACCAGCGCTGCACAGAGCACTGTCAACGTCGACCCGATCAAAGCGGCCATCGAACGGGTCAAGGCACAGAAGGCGGCCGCTGCTGATGCGGCGCTGAAAAAAGCCAAGATTGCGGCGGCAATGAGTCGAGCGCAATTGAACAAGGCCAGAAGCGCCTTCGGTGAGGAACCGAGCGATGTGCAACTGGCTCAATTAACGGAGTTGGAGCTGGAGGCCGAACAAGCCCAGGCGACATTAATGGCTTTGCTGGCGGCTAACTCCAATGCCAGTCACTGATACTAGTGAGCGCCTGCGCAGTACCATGATGCTGGTGCTGTTGGCATGCCTGCCAGGGGTGCTGACGCTGCTCTGGCAGCATGGCTGGGGCACGCTGTTCAATTTGATACTGTGTGCAGGCAGCACCCTTGCCAGCGAAGCACTGCTGCTGAAGCTGCAACAGCGCCCGGTGCTGGCCGCGCTCAATGACGGTAGCGCATTGGTCAGCGCGACCCTGCTTGCAGTTGCCTTGCCCGCCTACGCCCCCTGGTGGGTGCCGGTCGTCGCTAGCGCAAGTGCCATTGCCCTGGGCAAGCATCTGTATGGAGGCGTCGGCAAGAACCCCTTCAACCCTGCCATGCTCGGCTATGCAGTAGCGCTGCTGACCTTTCCTCAACACATGACCCAATGGCCGGGCGCGCAATTGCTCGACGCTGCAACAAGCCTTCAGCATGTATTCGGCCTGAGCGGCAACGCACAAGCCGATGCCTGGAGCCAAGCAACGATACTTGACGGCTTGCGCAACAATCGCAGTTTGACCATCGACGAATTGTTCAGCAGCCATCCAGGGTTTGGCCATCTAGGTGGCAGAGGCAGCGAATGGGTCAACCTCGCCTTTCTGCTGGGTGGCTTGCTGTTGCTACAACGCAAGGTCTTCAGCTGGCATGCCCCGGCGGGCTTGCTGGCAAGTCTATTCATCGTCAGTCTGCTTTGCTGGAATGGAGCTGGCTCGGACTCCAACGGCTCTCCATTGCTCCACCTGTTCAGCGGCTCGACAATGCTGGCGGCGTTTTTTATCGCCACCGAACCCGTTTCCGGGCCCAGGTCCCCGCAAGCACGCCTGCTGTTTGGTCTTGGCATGGGGATTCTGATCTACTTGATTCGCACCTGGGGTAGCTATCCGGACGGTACGGCTTTCGCGGTGCTATTGATGAACCTTTGTGTACCGACACTGGAGCGCTGGGCCGATCGACGCAATGCGGTGGCGCCATGAACAGTTCTTCGTTTCGTACAGCCGCGTTGCTGACGCTGGTTGCTGCAGTGAGCCTTGCTAGCAGCATACTCTGGCAGCACTTCAGCGCGTCAGATGTGAGCAAAGCCGAGCAGAAACTCCAAGCGCAAACCTGGCTCAGTGTTCTGCCAGAGGGAAGCTACGACAACCAACCATTACAGTTTCCACTGGTATTGAGTAGCCCCTCTCTCGACCACAGCCAGCTATTGGCAGGATATCGCGCCACGCTTGGCGCAAAGCTTAGCGCCGTGGTGCTGCACAGCCAGGTCCAAGGTTACGCTGGCAAGCTCGAGTTGTTGATCGCTATCGATCCTCAGGGACGTCTTATTGCCAGCAAGGTACTTCGCCAGCAGGAGACCCCTGGTCTAGGCGGCAAGCTGGTCGAACCGGGCAATCAGTGGCTGCAAGGTTTCAACGGCGCCAATCGCCAAAGCACTGCGGACGCCGCCTGGGCACTTAAACGCGACCATGGGCAGTTCGATCAATTGGCAGGTGCTACGGTGACTTCACGCGCAGTGATTCACGCAATTCATGACGCCCTGCGCTACTTCGACGACCATCGTCCGCAGTTGCTGGAGGAAGGCCGCGATGAATAGGCATTGGTTGACCGCGGTGAGCCTGGCGCCGTTGCTGGGGGTCACGCAGACGCTGCTCGACGCCTGCGCGATTGCTGGCATAAGCGTATTGCTGATTGCCTTGCATCAACTGGCCATGGGTGCGTTGCGGCGCGGGCTCCCAGACCGCAGCAGATTGCTGGCGAGCGTGTTGTTGGCAGCCACACTCGTTACCTGCCTGGACCTGAGCCTGCGTGCCTGGGCCTTGCCCTTACACCAGGCCTTGACCCCCTATCCAATGTTGATCGCCGTACAATGCCTGATATTCGAGCACGCCCGCACCGACAGCCGGCGCTGGCAGGAAACCGCCAGGTTGCTCGGTGGACTCATCATCCTCTGTATAACCTTGGGAGCTACTCGAGAGTTGGCAGGATGGGCTGGATTGCACCTGGCGGCGCTGCTACCCGGTGCGCTGTTTCTGTTGGGCTTGATACTGGCCCTGTACAACAGGGTTTGCCTCTCGCGAACCCCCTCACGTCGTCAAGGAAAGCTTTGACCCCATGAATGCCGCCAAACGCCTGGAAATATTTCGCAGGCTGCACGAAGACAACCCGGAACCGAAGACAGAGCTGGCCTATTCCTCGCCCTTCGAATTGCTGATCGCAGTGATTCTTTCAGCCCAGGCTACCGATGTCAGTGTGAACAAGGCGACAGCAAAGCTCTACCCAGTCGCCAACACCCCCGAGGCCATTCATGCCCTGGGTGTCGATGGCCTTTCGCAGTACATCAAGACCATCGGCCTGTACAACAGCAAGGCCCGCAATGTAATCGAAACCTGTCGCTTGCTGGTGGAACAACACGGTAGCCAGGTTCCGCAAACACGCGAAGAGCTCGAAGCTTTACCTGGCGTAGGTCGCAAGACCGCCAACGTAGTGCTCAACACAGCATTCAGACAATTGGCAATGGCTGTGGACACGCACATTTTCCGCGTCAGTAACCGCACCGGCATTGCGCCAGGCAAGACAGTGCTTGAGGTTGAGAAGGCGCTAATGAAATTTGTGCCTAAACCCTACCTGCTCGATGCTCACCATTGGTTGATTCTGCACGGACGCTACGTATGCCTGGCACGCAAGCCGCGATGCGGCAGTTGCCGGATCGAAGACCTGTGCGAATACAAGCAGAAAACCTCTGACGATTGAGACGATAGTGAGAATTGAGCTCACTCGATTGAAAAAATCTTTTTTACCCGCTCATCAAATCTCGCTATAAGGTGCGCAAATGGCCTTTAGGCTTGGAGTGACATATGAGCACCGTTAAAGAAGACCTGGATGTAGATGAAGAAGTCTCTTCTGTTGAGTCAGACGATGTGGAACCGACTGTCGAAGTAGCGAAAATCAACCTCAGCAAGCGCCGTACCATTGATAACCTGCTGGAAGAACGTCGCCTGCAGAAACAGTTGGCTGATTATGACTTTGACCTCTGACACTCCGAAATTAAATTGCCAGTAAATGCAAACAGCTCAACAGTAGACGCTGCGGCAAAGCCTCCTTTAGGAGGCTTTGCCACTTTTGAAACCGTCAAAGCAAACCGTTGCGCTGCGCCAACTCGATGAGGTCAACCAGTGAGCGTGCGTTGAGCTTAAGCAGCAGGCGGGTCTTGTATGTGCTGACTGTTTTGTTGCTCAAGAACATGCCATCTGCAATTTCCTTGTTGGTTTTACCTCGCGCCAGTTGCTGCAGCACCATCATTTCTCGCCCTGACAGACGCTCGACCATGTCCGCCTCACTTGCTCCTCCCAGGTTGGTGCGCACCGAATGCAAGGCCTGGTTCGGAAAGTAGCTGTAGCCGGAGAGCACCGCCTTGATTGCACTGAGCAACTCAGTCAGGTCCTGCTGCTTGCAGACGTAACCCGCAGCACCTGCCTGCATGCAGCGCATCGAAAAATGGCCTGGAGCCTGCGAGGTCAATACCAGTACTTTGGCTCCCGGACAGGTGATGGTGAGTCGGGCGATGACTTCAAGGCCGTCAAGCTTGGGAATGCCGATATCAAGAATGACAATATCCGGATCATGTTCCCGTGCCAGTTGTAATGCGTCCACGCCATTATCCGTCTCCGCGATGACTTCATAACCATGCCGTTCCATCAGCATACGTACCGCCAGGCGAATGACCGGATGATCATCCACGATCAGCACTTTATTCATGGGCAGATCCAATTGTTCGCTATTCGATTTTTTTTGAGCTCGCACAATAGCCTAGTCACAAGACATATTGTATTGCGACACCCGCGAGCAAATGCACACAAAGATAAAACCTACAACTAATGAGGATTAATCCTACAAAATACATAAATCTGGACACTTAATACTTTTCCAGCAGTGCCTCTTAGTGGTACAGAAATAAACATCACAGCTCAAAATAGCACTTGAACACTCAAAGGTCTTCAGACTCAGCCCCTTTATACGTGCAGGAAATTTCCTTTAAAAGGGATCGATATATGCCGCGCGCTACAGGAAAACAGAAAAGCCAGGCAATAAGTTCCCCATCCAGAAACCCCGCCTAGTGCCAAGCAGCTGTACTTCTAGAAAAAATACAACTCGACTGGAAATGCCAAGGACGAGGAAAGCACTATGAGCAATGCAGAGCCCAGAAGCCCATTGACCATCATTGCAATATTCGCCGGAATAATCGAAGCGTCGGCACTTGCTTCATTACCGTTCCTCAGCGAAGAAAGCCAAACTACCTACACATGGTTTCTAGTGGGCTTCCCGTTTTTTCTTACTGTTCTTTTCTTTCTTACGCTGAACTTCAATTACAAATCTCTTTATTTGCCTTCCAATACCGAATCGGCGCCCACCTTCCCTGCTCATCTCTCTCTGGATTCTGCCCTGGACGTAGATGCATCGATAGGCGACCCGCTACTACCTTCAATGCAAATAAAGAAGGATGAGGCACTTACTAAAACTGAGGAAGAGGCGAGTCCCCAACCTGCTCAACGATCCGAGAAGCCATCGCAAAGTGTGCAGACAAGGGTAACCATTACTCTGAGTGGAACCAGGGCCAACCAACTGTGCGAGCACTTTGCAGCGCACGCACTTAAACAGGCGCAATTTCAAGGCAGCATATGGACGCTCTACAACATGGAAACTGGAACTCGCACCACCCTTACAACTCAATCATTCGACAGATAAAAAAAACCCCGGGCAAGCCCGGGGTTCTTTCAAACAGCCATTCAGATTAGCGAACGGCCCTTGTTTGCAGCTATACGCATGCGCAAAGCGTTGAGCTTGATGAAGCCTGCCGCGTCTGCCTGATTGTAAGCGCCACCATCTTCTTCGAAGGTCGCAATATTGGCATCGAACAGGGAGTCGTCAGACTGACGGCCAGTGACGATCACGTTGCCCTTGTACAGTTTCAGGCGAACGACACCATTCACGTTTACCTGGGAGGCGTCGATCATCTGCTGCAGCATCAGACGCTCCGGGCTCCACCAGTAGCCGGTGTAGATCAGGCTAGCGTACTTGACCATCAGCTCGTCTTTCAGGTGAGCGACTTCACGGTCCAGGGTAATCGACTCGATCGCCCGGTGCGCGCGCAGCATAATGGTGCCGCCTGGAGTTTCGTAGCAGCCACGGGACTTCATGCCGACATAGCGGTTCTCGACGATGTCCAGACGACCGATGCCGTTCTCGCCACCAATGCGGTTGAGGGTAGCCAGCACGGTTGCTGGCGTCATTTCAACGCCATCGAGGGCGACGATGTCACCGTTGCGATAGGTCAGTTCGATATAGGTAGGAACGTCGGGCGCCGCTTCCGGCGACTTCGTCCACTTCCACATGTCTTCTTCGTGTTCGGTCCAGGTATCCTCCAGCACGCCACCCTCGTAGGAGATGTGCAGCAGGTTGGCGTCCATCGAATATGGCGATTTTTTCTTGCCGTGACGCTCGATTGGAATGCCATGCTTCTCGGCATAATCCATGAGCTTCTCGCGGGACAGCAGGTCCCACTCACGCCAAGGTGCGATGACTTTAACACCTGGCTTGAGCGCATAGGCACCCAGCTCAAAACGTACCTGGTCATTACCTTTACCGGTAGCACCATGGGAAATGGCATCGGCGCCGGTTTCGTTGGCGATTTCGATCAGGCGCTTGGCGATCAGCGGACGAGCGATGGAAGTACCGAGCAGGTACTCACCTTCGTAAACGGTGTTGGCACGAAACATCGGGTATACGAAGTCACGCACAAATTCTTCGCGCAGGTCATCGATGTAGATTTCTTTCACGCCCATCGCCTGAGCCTTGGCGCGGGCCGGTTCGACCTCCTCGCCCTGCCCCAGGTCGGCAGTGAAAGTCACCACTTCACAGTTGTAGGTGTCCTGCAGCCACTTGAGAATCACCGAAGTATCAAGGCCGCCGGAATACGCCAGTACGACCTTTTTTACGTCCGCCATGCCATCACTCCACGGGGTTGTACGGAAAACCGTCGATTCTACCGACCTTGCAGAATAATTTACAGTGGGGCGACAGCTTGTGACGACAAAGCGACAGGAACTGTCGAGAGCGCGACGGACGGTCGCAGCTCAGGACTTAGCTGAAGGTTTGCCAGGGTCTGTTTGTGCTGCCGGGTTGACGGGGGGCTCAGAGGCTTTCTCTGCAGCTGTTTCAACCGGTGTCACGCGATCGAGTTGAATGTTCACCCGGCGATTGCGAGCACGATTGGCAGCTGAGTTATTAGCCGCCAGCGGATAGCGCTCACCATGAAAGCGCACGCTGATCTGGTCTTCAGCAATGCCATGCGCCTTGAAGTATTCCATCACTGCCAGGGCGCGGCGCCGGGACAGATCACGGTTGGTCAGGCGGTTGCCACTGTTATCGGAGTGTCCATCGATTTCAATCCGGTTGACCGTAGGGTCGGCCTTGAGGAACGCCAGGATAACGTCCAGGCGCGCTTTAGCGCTGGCGTCCAGTTCAATACCGCCTCCAGGAAAACCTACCCGTGCCTGACGTACCTGGTCATAGTTCATCGGCAACAGCTTGGCTGCACAGAGTTGGTAGTCACCGTAAGCCTTGCTGAACTTTACCGGCAACAAGCGTACTTCCATCGCCCGTCCGGCTTCGCCTGCATGGTTGCGAATCACGGTGCTGCGTCCGTCGAGCAGGCCATTGATCAGACGGCTGGCCTGGCCTTGGGTACTGGTGAACAGCACGCCACTGCGCGCCATGCGTACCGATCCCAGGTTGATATCGCCGCGCCCCGGCTGCCAGGGCGCTGCAGCGGCTAGAAGGGCGGCTGAGCCGCTGCCCAATACATTGCTACTTGAGCGCAATTGAAAAGTGGCTTGTTCACCAGCACGGCGCACGAACTCGCCGCTGCCGAAATCGGCAACAGGTTGAACAAGGCGGCATTCGAACTGATCGCCTTCGACCTTCCACTCAATATTCTCCAGACGCGTCTGGAAAGTGAGTGCCGTCGCAGGCAAGCAGGCAAACACACTGAGCAGGGCTAGATAACGCTGGCGCACGGGCGGCTCCACAGATTTTCACGGTATACCCGCAGGCTATCGGTCGAGCGCGGCAAAACTTGATAGCGAGTGCTCGCCCCCCGCTTTTCCGGTAGCATTCACCCTGAGTACGACCCGCCTGGAATCCCCAATGTCCGACCGCCTGACCCTCCTGCGTCCCGATGACTGGCACATCCATCTTCGCGATGGTGCTGTCCTGCCCCACACCGTTGGCGATGTTGCGCGCACCTTTGCTCGCGCAATCATCATGCCCAACCTGGTACCGCCAGTGCGCGATGCTGCCGAAGCTGGCGCCTATCGTGAGCGCATCCTGGCCGCTCGCCCAGCCGGTAGCAGCTTTGAACCGCTGATGGTGCTGTACCTGACTGATCGCACCCAACCCGAGGAAGTCCGGGCAGCCAAAGCTACTGGTTTCGTGCATGCGGCCAAGCTCTACCCGGCCGGCGCCACGACCAACTCCGATTCTGGCGTCACCAGCATCGACCACATCTTCCCCGTGCTCGAAGCCATGGCCGAAGTCGGCATGCCATTGTTGGTACACGGTGAAGTGACGCGTAGCGAGATCGACGTGTTCGACCGCGAGAAGCTGTTCATCGACGAGCATCTACGGCGCGTCGTCGAACGTTTCCCGACCCTGAAAGTGGTCTTCGAGCACATTACCACCCGTGAAGCCGTGCAGTTCGTCAACGAGGCCCCAGCCAACGTCGGCGCGACAATCACCGCCCAACACCTGCTGTATAACCGCAACCACATGCTGGTTGGCGGAATTCGGCCGCATTTCTACTGCCTGCCGATTCTCAAGCGCAACATTCATCAGGTGGCCTTGCTGGACGCAGCAACCAGCGGCAGCAGCAAATTCTTCCTCGGCACCGATTCGGCACCCCACGCCCGTCACGCCAAAGAAGCTGCCTGCGGTTGTGCCGGCTGCTACACCGCCTATGCGGCGATCGAGATGTACGCCGAAGCGTTCGAACAACGCAACGCGCTGGACAAACTCGAAGGTTTTGCCAGCAAGCACGGTCCTGACTTCTACGGCCTGCCGCGCAACACCGACACCATCACCCTGGTCCGCGAAAGCTGGACCGCCCCAAGTAGCTTGCCGTTCGGCGAGCAGACTGTTATCCCGCTGCGCGCCGGTGAGCAACTGCGCTGGCGCCTGCTGGAGGAAACTGCGTGAGTGAAGATCTGTACGACGACCAGGACGGTCCAATCGGTGGCCCTCGCCACCCAATGGCAGAACGTTTTCGCGGCTACCTGCCAGTAGTAGTGGACGTGGAAACCGGTGGTTTCAATTGCGCTACCGATGCCCTGCTGGAAATCGCAGCGGTGACCATCGGCATGGACGAAAAAGGTTTCCTGTTCCCGGAACACACCTATTTCTTCCGCGTCGAGCCTTTTGAAGGCGCCAACATTGAACAGGCTGCGCTGGAGTTCACCGGTATCAAGCTGGATCACCCTCTGCGCATGGCGGTAGGCGAGGAGTCGGCACTGACCGATATCTTCCGCGGCGTACGCAAGGCGCTGAAGGCCAATGGCTGCAAGCGGGCAATCCTGGTTGGTCACAACAGCAGCTTCGACCTTGGTTTCCTCAACGCAGCCGTTGCGCGCAACGACATGAAACGCAACCCGTTTCATCCGTTCTCAAGCTTCGACACTGCAACCCTGGCTGGCCTAGCCTACGGTCAGACAGTGCTGGCCCGCGCCTGCCAGAGTGCCGACATCGACTTTGACGGTCGTGAAGCCCACTCAGCGCGTTACGACACCGAAAAAACCGCCGAGCTGTTCTGCGGCATCGTCAACCGCTGGAAAGAAATGGGCGGCTGGCACGACTTCAACGACTGATGCTCGCACCTGCAGGCATAAAAAAAACCGGCCATATAGGCCGGTTTTTTTGTGGCTCGCTTTTACAGCTTGCCAGCGTTTTCGCTCAGGTAAGCAGCAACGCCTTCTGGCGAAGCGGTCATACCTTTGTCGCCTTTTTTCCAGTTTGCCGGGCAAACTTCGCCGTGCTCTTCGTGGAACTGCAGAGCATCGACCAGACGCAGCAGCTCGTCCATGTTACGACCCAGCGGCAGGTCGTTGATGATCTGCGAACGAACAACGCCTTTGTCGTCGATCAGGAACGCACCACGGAAGGCTACACCGCCTTCGGACTCAACGTCATAGGCCTTGGCGATGTCGTGCTTCATGTCGGCAGCCATGATGTACTGAACCTGACCAATGCCGCCAGCATTGATCGGGGTGTTACGCCAGGCATTGTGAGTGAAGTGCGAGTCGATCGAAACGGCGATCACTTCGACATTGCGGTCACGGAAATCGGCCATGCGGTGATCCAGAGCGATCAGCTCGGACGGGCAGACGAAGGTGAAGTCCAGAGGGTAGAAGAACACCAGGCCGTACTTGCCCTTGATGGCCGAGGCCAGGTTGAAGCTGTCGACGATTTCGCCATTGCCCAGAACGGCTGGAACGGTGAAGTCCGGGGCAGTTTTGCCAACGAGTACGCTCATTAGATATCTCCTGATGGTTTGAAACACGCTGTGCAGGCTGGCATCAGCCAGCTGACAGTGCAAAGGCCGGCCATGATACACCGCCTTGCGCTACTCGCCGAATTTCAGGCAGCGATCCCCTGCCTCAGTGCCATTGGTCGCTCTTGCTCACAGATGTGCAGATTGTGCTTTGACAAGCATTCTCATTAACATTAAGCTTCTTCGCATTGAGCCTCTACCAGTGATGGTCTGCCCTATGTATGTGTGTCTTTGTGTTGGTGTAACCGACGGACAGATCCGCGATGCGATCTATGAAGGATGCTGCAGCTACAAGGAAGTCCGAAATGCCACCAACGTGGCGAGCCAGTGCGGCAAATGTGCGTGCCTGGCCAAGCAGGTTGTGCGTGAAACCCTGACTGATTTGCAATTGAGCCAGGCTGCGCTGCCCTACCCTGTAGAATTTACTGCAGCATAAAACACCCTATTCCAAGAACCGGACCTAGCGTCCGGTTTTTTTATGCCTGTAATTCAACAAGTTAGGCTTAAAACGCGGAACACAAACATTCTTATTCCGATTAATTTTCATTTATTATTCAATAACTTAGGTTTGACAGTCGTAGTTGCCGGGCTCAAACTCTTGCTTATAGGCACACTTATAGGGCAGGACCCCATCATGAAAGGCGACGTTAGCGTCATCCAGCATCTCAACAAGATCCTCGGAAACGAGCTGGTCGCAATCAACCAATATTTCCTGCATGCGCGCATGTATGAAGACTGGGGTCTGGAAAAGCTCGGCAAGCACGAGTACAAGGAATCCATCGACGAAATGAAACACGCTGACAAACTGATCAAGCGTATTTTGTTTCTGGAAGGTATTCCCAACGTTCAGGACCTGGGCAAGCTGTTGATCGGCGAGCACACCAAGGAAATGCTTGAGTGCGATCTGAAGATCGAGCAAAAAGGCCTGATCGACCTCAAGGCGGCTATCGCTCATTGCGAAACGGTCGGCGACTTCGGTAGCCGTGAGATGCTCGAAGACATCCTGGAATCCGAAGAAGAACACATCGACTGGCTGGAAACTCAGTTGAGTCTGATCGACAAGGTCGGCCTGGAAAACTACCTGCAGTCGCAGATGGGCGAATAACCTCGTTTTCTCAGATCCAACAAAAAGCCCCGCATTGCGGGGCTTTTTGTTGGGCAAAGACCCGATTCAGGCCTTGGCAGCCTCAGCCTTGGCTGCAGCTTCCTTCACCAGGGTCTGCAGTTCGCCGTTGGCAAACATTTCAGCCATGATATCGGAGCCGCCAACCAGCTCACCACCAACCCACAATTGTGGGAAGGTCGGCCAGTTGGCGTATTTTGGCAAGTTGGCGCGAATTTCCGGATTCTGCAGGATATCCACGTAAGCGAACTTCTCACCGCAACCCATTACGGCCTGCGCGGCCTTGGCCGAAAAGCCGCACTGCGGGGCATTCGGCGAGCCTTTCATGTAAAGCAGGATGGTGTTGTTAGCAATCTGCTCTTTGATTGTTTCAATGATATCCATGAAGCACCTCGCGGCTGAACTTTCCGACCTGGTTGTCGGCACGGTGTCGCATTGTATCGGAAAGCCGAGCGCGACGCTCGGCTCACCGACATCAGGCGGCAACCACCTGCACAGGCACACCATTAAGCGCCGCATTGCCCGACACCGCATCACATTGACGCTCATCAGTCAGGTCGTTGGCACTGGCGCCAGGCTGGCCCCGGGCAATTTCCATATGCACCCCCGCACGGGCATGACCAAAGCCATGAGGCAGGCTGACCACTCCCGGCATCATGTCACTGCTAGCTTGCACCTCGACTTCAACTTCCCCGACCCGTGAGCTGATCCGCACTCGCTGACCATCCTGTAACTGCCGGCTGGCGAGATCATCCGGGTGCATCAGTAACTGATGGCGCGACTTGCCTTTTACCAACCGATGGAAGTTGTGCATCCAGGAGTTGTTACTGCGAACATGGCGACGACCAATCAACAGCAGTTGACCTGGAGCCAACGGCTGTTGCCGGGCTAAGCGCTGCAAATCCTGCAGAATTACCTCAGGTGCCGCCTGCAGCCGTTGATTGGCAGTCTTCAAGCGCAAGCCAAGGTTGGGTTGCAACGGCCCCAGGTCGACTCCGTGCGGATGCTGCTCCAGGCCCTGCAGCGACAACTTGAACGCGGATGCATCGCCATAGCGACCCTGGCGCAAACCAATATCGATCATTTGCGCCGGAGACACGGTCGGCTTCAGCGGCTTATCACTGATAGCAGAGAAGGCCTTGGCCAAGCCGACGAAGATCTCCCAGTCATGTAAGGCGCCCTCAGGTTTAGGCAGAACGGCCCGATTGAAGCGACTGACGTTGCGAACCGCCAGCAAATTGAAAGTGGCATCGTAATGATCGTTCTCCAACGCTGAAGTAGAGGGCAGGATCAAATCGGCGTATCGAGTGGTCTCGTTGATGTACAGGTCAATACTGAGCATGAATTCCAGGCCATCCAATGCGCGCTCCAACTGTCGGCCATTGGGTGTAGACAGCACCGGATTGCCAGCCACAGTCACCAGCGCCCTGACCTGCCCTTCGCCTTCGACCAGCATCTCTTCAGCCAACGCCGCCACCGGCAGCTCTCCAGCGTACTCGGGCAACCCCGATACGCGGCTTTGCCAGAGATCGAAATGGCCACCCGAAGTAGTCGCTACAAGATCCACCGCCGGTTCGGTACACAGGGCACCACCGACCCGGTCAAGATTGCCGCTGACCAGGTTGATCAATTGCACCAGCCAATGGCACAAGGTTGCGAAGGACTGGGTGGAAACCCCCATGCGCCCATAGCAAACCGCTTTGTCCGCGGCAGCAAAGTCGCGCGCCAACTGACGAATCACATGTGCATCGACGCCGCACAAAGGGCTCATGGCCTCGGCAGTGAATGGCGCCAACGCAGCCTTTACCTCTTCAAGGCCATCCACTGGCAATGCCGAGACGCGGGTCAGGCCTTCGGCAAACAGGGTGTTGAGCAGACCGCTGAGCAACGCTGCATCACCCCCCGGACGAATGAACAGATGCTGATCGGCGATGGCTGCCGTTTCGCTGCGCCGCGGATCGACTACCACCAGCTTGCCGCCACGAGCCTGGACAGCCTTGAGGCGCTTTTCGACGTCCGGCACGGTCATGATGCTGCCATTGGATGCCAGCGGGTTGCCACCCAGGATCAGCATGAATTCGGTGTTGTCGATGTCAGGGATGGGCAACAACAAGCCATGGCCATACATCAGATAGCTGGTGAGGTGCTGGGGCAACTGGTCCACTGAAGTGGCAGAAAAGCGATTGCGGGTCTTGAGCAGGCCGAGGAAGTAATTGCTGTGGGTCATCAAGCCGTAGTTGTGCACGCTCGGGTTGCCTTGATAGACCGCCACCGCATTCTGGCCATGCGCCTGCTGGATAGCCCAGAGCTTGCTTGCGGCCAGCTCGAAGGCTTCTTCCCAACTGATTGCCTGCCAACTGTCTCCCACTCGCTTATGGGGTGTACGCAGCCGGTCCGGATCGTTCTGGATATCCTGCAAGGCTACTGCCTTGGGACAGATGTGGCCGCGGCTGAAGCTGTCGTGATGATCGCCCTTTATCGAGGTGATGCGTGGGGCGGCATCAGGATCGTGGGTGATTTCCAGGGTCAAGCCGCAAATGGCTTCACACAGATGACAGGCACGGTGATGCAAGGTCTTGTTCATGGCCACCTCTTACTCGGGGGTCTGGGATGAAGATGACTATGAGCCTGACTTCGCTTGCGCACCAGCGAGGTTTGTCGCGTGAATCTTCGCCCATCAGGCGCGGCGATTCGGCCCGCATCCGGCAAGCGGGTTTGCCAAGGCGCTGGCAGGCAGTGTAAAACCTCTGTGTAACGTATAAAAAAAGCTTCTATCCAATGGGTTACGACACTACCTGATACATCGGTGACGAAACCCCCTCTTGGTATGGCGCGACATTTAATTATAGTATTGCGTCTTCCCCTAATTCGTCGCCCCGTGCGGCTTTCGCCGCAGGTCACTTCCGTTGTTTCAAAAAACCGGTATGACTGATCTGCGGTCTGTTGCAAAAAGGTAGTCAAAAATGAGCGCTAGGCACTTTCTCTCCCTGATGGATTTCACACCCGAAGAACTGCTCAGTGTGATCCGTCGAGGTATCGAGCTGAAGGACCTGCGTAACCGCGGCGTACTGTTCGAACCGTTGAAAAACCGCGTGCTGGGGATGATCTTCGAAAAATCCTCGACTCGTACGCGCCTGTCGTTCGAAGCCGGCATGATCCAGCTCGGCGGCCAGGCCATCTTCCTGTCGCCACGGGACACCCAACTGGGCCGAGGCGAACCGATCGGCGACTGCGCCATTGTCATGTCGCGCATGCTGGATGCGGTGATGATCCGCACCTTCGCCCACAGCACCTTGACCGAATTTGCGGCCAATTCCCGCGTACCGGTCATCAACGGCCTGTCCGACGACTTGCACCCGTGCCAGTTGCTGGCCGACATGCAAACCTTCCTCGAACACCGTGGCTCGATCCAGGGCAAAACAGTGGCCTGGATCGGCGATGGCAACAACATGTGCAACAGCTATATAGAAGCGGCCATCCAGTTCGACTTCCAGCTGCGTATCGCCTGCCCGGCCGAATTCGAACCCAACCCACAGTTCCTGGCCCAGGCCGGTGACCGCGTACAGATCTTCCGCGAACCCAAGGACGCGGTACTGGGCGCACATCTGGTGAGCACCGATGTCTGGACTTCCATGGGTCAGGAGGAGGAAACTGCACGTCGTCTGGCCTTGTTCGCGCCTTACCAGGTAACGCGCGAACTGCTCGACCTGGCAGCACCCGATGCCCTGTTCATGCATTGCCTGCCCGCCCACCGTGGCGAGGAAATCAGTATGGACCTGCTCGACGACCCCCGTTCGGTCGCCTGGGACCAGGCTGAAAACCGCTTGCATGCACAGAAGGCGCTTCTCGAATTTCTTGTTGAACCGGCCTATCACCACGCATGAGTCAACCTTTACTGCTTAACCTGCGCGAGCTCGCCTGTGGCTATGGCGAGCAGCGCATCGTCCAGAACCTAAACCTGCACCTGAATGCCGGCGACATTGGTTGCCTGCTGGGCTCCTCGGGCTGCGGCAAGACCACTACCCTGCGCGCCATCGCCGGTTTCGAACCGGTACACGAAGGTGAAATACAGTTGGGCGGCGAGGTTATCTCCAAAGCCGGTTTTACCCTGGCACCGGAGAAACGCCGAATAGGTATGGTGTTTCAGGACTACGCGCTGTTCCCACACCTGACCGTCGCCGAGAACATCGCCTTCGGTATTGCCAAGCATCCGCAACAGCACCAGGTGATTGAAGAAATGCTCGAGCTGGTCAAGCTCGGCGGCCTTGGCAAACGCTATCCTCACGAGCTTTCCGGGGGCCAGCAGCAACGAGTTGCCCTTGCCCGTGCGCTGGCACCCGAGCCACAACTGCTGCTGCTCGACGAGCCATTCTCCAACCTCGATGTGGAGCTGCGCCGCCGTCTCAGCCATGAAGTACGCGATATTCTTAAAAGCCGTGGTACCAGCGCAATTCTGGTAACTCACGACCAGGAAGAAGCGTTCGCCGTAAGCGATCATGTCGGCGTCTTCAAGGAAGGTCGCCTGGAGCAGTGGGACACGCCGTATAACCTCTACCACGAACCATTGACCCCATTCGTAGCCAGCTTCATTGGCCAGGGCTATTTCATTCGTGGCCAGTTGACCAGTCCGGAATCGGTGCGTACCGAGCTCGGCGAACTGCATGGCAACCGCGCCTACAGCATGACACCTGGCAGCGCCGTGGATGTGCTACTGCGACCCGACGACATCATTCACGCACCGCATAGCGAGCTGAAGGCGCTGATCGTTGGCAAAAGCTTCCTCGGCGCATCCACCCTGTATCGACTGCAACTGCCCACCGGCAGCCAACTCGAGGCAATCTTCCCGAGCCACAACGATCATCAGGTGGGTAGCGATGTGGGGATTGAAGTGGCGGCGGATCACCTGGTGGTATTTGCCGTGCCGGGCAGTGTCGCAGCGCAACTGCCGGCACCTGAGAACGGTGTTCGCCGCTATAGCTCGGCGGTCTGATCCAGACCCATCGCGGGGCAAACCCCGCGATGTTGCTAGAGCATCAAGGTTCCACTGGCCACACGCCTTGCGTATCCGCCAATCTTTACTCGATCCCCTTCCAGTCTGCAAAACAACGCCCCGCCTCGACTTGAACACTGAAACGCTCGCAGCTCTGCCTTGCCCAATCGATTCGCCCAGTACGGCGTCAGACTACAGTGAGTCGAGCCCGTAACCGGGTCCTCGGGGATGCCTATTCCCGGGGCAAAGTAGCGCGAGACAAAATCGTGGTCGATGCCCGGCGCCGTGACAATCACCCCGAGCCCCGGTAGTTGTGCCAAAGCGGCCATGTCCGGGGTACAGGCCCGCAACACTTGCTCGGACTCGACCACAACCAGCAACTCCGCAGTTTTCCATACTTCCAGCACTGGGCACCCCAGCGCCTCGGCCACCGGCACATTCTCGACCAATGGCTGCGGATCGCTACGTGGGAAATCCAACAGCAAGCGCTCGCCCTCACGGGTGACACCCAGGGGGCCGGATCGGCTTTGAAACTGCAGCCGCTCACTGGGCTCTTTATAAACGTCGAACAACACGTGGGCACTGGCCAAGGTTGCATGACCGCACAACGGCACTTCAGTGGTCGGGGTAAACCAGCGAATCTGCCAGCCTTCGGCGTGGGGAACCACGAACGCAGTCTCGGCCAGATTATGTTCAGCGGCAATCTGTTGCATCAGCTCATCGGCGAGCCAGCTATCAAGGCGATAGACTATGGCCGGGTTACCGGCAAAGGGGCGGTCGCTGAAAGCATCGACCTGATGGAATTCAAGCTGCATGGGACGACTCTCTGTATGGCGGGCCGCAGAGCATGCCCTGTCAGCACTGGCGGTCACCAGAGACAGAATCGCCCGATTTCGAGCATACAGATTCAGCCGCGGGCAATGGCCGCGAATTTCGCCTGCGTATGTTCGGCAAGCACGGCAGCAGACAACTCCACCTCCAGGCCTCGGCGCCCGGCACTGACGAAAATTGTTTCAAAGGATTGAGCCGATTGGTCAATGAACGTGCGCAAACGCTTTTTTTGTCCCAGCGGGCTGATACCACCCAGCAGGTAGCCGGTGGAGCGTTGGGCGGCCGCTGGATCAGACATTTCGCACTTCTTGACGCCCGCCGCATGCGCCAGGCCCTTCAGATCCAGACTACCGCCGACGGGGACAACAGCCACTAACAACTCCCCCTTTTCACTGCTAGCCAACAAGGTCTTGAACACCCGCACCGGCTCAAGATTGAGCTTCTCGGCTGCTTCCAGTCCGTAGGACGCTGCTTTGGGATCGTGTTCATAGCTGTGAATTTTGTGTTCGGCGCGAACTTTTTTCAGCAGATCCAGGGCGGGGGTCATGCGCGACTCCAAACAGATAGTTGAATACTTTTTCGCCGGCTACTTTAGGTCAAAACCCGCGCATCAACCAATGCCCCTTAACGCCACCAATAGTCAGATTGTGAACGACGGTTCACTTTCGACCTTTGACATAAGCGTTTCTTGTCTATATTTTTTCGATTCTGAATATAGCTATGCCCCGATAAGGTGCATTTCCTGCCGCTGCCTGACTGAAATGGGGATTTCTGTCGGGTTTTTGTCGAGCGCTCACTGCGCCTCACAACAACAAGAACCGAGGTAACGAATGACGACTGCTCAGCGACAACCAACACTTCCAAGTCAGTGCATGGCCGAATTCCTCGGCACCGCCCTGCTGATCTTCTTCGGCACCGGCTGCGTAGCCGCGCTCAAGGTCGCAGGCGCCAGTTTCGGCTTGTGGGAAATAAGCATCATCTGGGGCGTCGGCGTAAGCTTGGCGATTTACCTGACAGCCGGGGTTTCCGGCGCTCACCTGAACCCTGCGGTGAGTATCGCCCTGTGGTTGTTCGCAGGCTTTGAAAGGCACAAAGTACCCTTCTACATCATTGCCCAGATCGCCGGCGCCTTTTGTGGCGCAGCGTTGGTTTACACGCTCTACAGCAATCTTTTCTTCGATTTCGAACAAACTCATCAAATGATCCGCGGCAGCCAAGCCAGCCTGGAACTTGCCTCGGTATTCTCGACGTACCCACACCCGGCGCTGTCCACTGCTCAGGCCTTTCTGGTCGAAATGATCATCACTGCGGTGCTGATGGCAGTGATCATGGCCCTGACCGACGACAACAACGGCCTGCCGCGAGGCGCCATGGCGCCCTTGTTGATCGGACTGCTGATTGCCGTGATTGGCAGCGCAATGGGCCCGCTGACTGGCTTTGCCATGAACCCTGCCCGTGACCTGGGACCCAAACTGATGACATTCCTCGCTGGATGGGGCGAAATCACCTTTACTGGCGGACGTGACATTCCCTATTTCCTGATTCCAATTTTTGCGCCGATCATAGGGGCGATCCTTGGGGCCGCCCTTTATCGCGGCGTCATCGCCCGCAACTTGCCGGTTGCCGAGAGCGACAACGCCCAGACCGACGCCATCCCTCAGGGCAAGACCCAGGCATCCTGATGCCGGATCGGCGAGCCAGGCTCGCGCTGCTCTGATAACCACCCTATTTAGTGCAAGGCCACCGACATGACAGACACCCACGACAAGAACTACATCATTGCCCTGGACCAGGGCACGACGAGTTCACGGGCCATCATTTTCGACCGCGACGCCAACGTGGTAGGCACCTCGCAGCGCGAGTTCGCACAGCATTACCCGCAAGCTGGCTGGGTCGAGCACGACCCCATGGAAATTTTCGCCACTCAGAGCGCGACCATGGTCGAAGCGCTGGCCCAGGCTGGCCTGAGTCATGACCAGGTAGCCGCCATCGGCATTACCAACCAGCGTGAAACCACCGTGGTGTGGGACAAGGAGACCGGCCGGCCGGTGTACAACGCCATTGTCTGGCAATGCCGCCGCAGTACGGAGATCTGTGAACAGCTCAAGCGTGACGGGCTGCAGGAATATATCCGTGAAACTACCGGCCTGGTCACCGACCCTTACTTCTCCGGCACCAAGCTCAAGTGGATACTCGATAACGTCGAAGGCGCCCGCGAGCGCGCCGAGCGTGGCGAGCTGCTATTCGGCACGGTCGACAGCTGGCTGATCTGGAAATTCTCCGGCGGCAAAGTGCATGTCACTGACTATACCAATGCCTCGCGCACCATGCTCTTCAACATCCATACCCTGCAGTGGGATGAGAAGATGCTTGAGGTGCTGGACATCCCTCGGCAGATGCTTCCGCAAGTTCGCGGCTCGTCGCAAGTCTACGGGCACACCAAGAGCGGCATTGCGATTGCCGGTATTGCTGGCGATCAGCAAGCGGCGCTGTTTGGACAGATGTGCGTGGAACCCGGCCAAGCCAAGAATACCTATGGCACAGGCTGTTTCCTGCTGATGAACACGGGCGACAAGGCGGTAAAGTCCTCCCACGGCCTACTGACTACCATCGCTTGCGGCCCACGTGGCGAAGTGGCCTATGCATTGGAAGGCGCAGTCTTCAACGGCGGCTCCACTGTGCAGTGGCTGCGTGACGAACTGAAGATCGTCAATGACGCCCATGACACCGAATACTTTGCCAGCAAGGTCAAAGACAGCAACGGCGTCTATCTGGTACCCGCCTTCACTGGCCTGGGCGCGCCCTACTGGGACCCTTACGCCCGTGGCGCATTGTTCGGACTGACCCGTGGCGTGAAAGTCGATCACATCATCCGTGCCGCGCTGGAATCGATCGCCTACCAGACCCGCGACGTTCTCGATGCCATGCAGCAAGACTGCGGCGAGCGCTTGAGCGAACTGCGTGTGGACGGCGGTGCAGTGGCCAACAACTTCCTCATGCAATTCCAGGCCGACATTCTCGGTACCTGTGTCGAACGCCCACAAATGCGCGAAACCACCGCCCTGGGCGCTGCTTACCTGGCGGGTCTGGCCTGCGGTTTCTGGAGCAGCCTGGATGAGTTACGCGGCAAAGCAATCATCGAGCGCGAGTTCAGCCCACAGCTCGATGAAGCGCAGAAAGAGAAACTGTATGCCGGCTGGCTGAAAGCGGTGGATCGTACCCGTGACTGGGAACCGCACGAGGAATAGGCACTAACTGCAAGTTGGGCGCTACAAGCTGCAAGGGCAAGCCGATCATCTTGTAGCTTGCAGCTTGTAGCTTGAGCTGCTTTCATGGCGCAATTTGCCCGGCAGCCCCAAAGGACCGCCCATGAACCTCCCACCACGCCAACAACAAATTCTCGAACTGGTCCGCGAGCGCGGCTATGTCAGTATCGAGGAAATGGCGCAGTTATTTGTCGTTACCCCGCAAACCATCCGCCGTGATATCAACCAGCTTGCCGAGGTAAATCTGCTGCGCCGTTATCACGGCGGCGCCGCTTACGACTCAAGCATCGAGAACACCGCCTACGCCATGCGCGCAGACCAGATGCGCGACGAAAAGCAGCGTATTGCCGAAGCTATCGCGGCGCAGATTCCCGATCACGCCTCACTGTTCATCAACATCGGTACCACGACCGAGTCGATCGCCCGTGCCCTGCTCAATCACAACCACCTGAAAATCATCACCAACAACCTGCACGTAGCCTCCATCCTCAGTGCCAAGGATGACTTCGAGGTGCTTCTGGCCGGTGGCAATGTCCGCCGTGACGGCGGCGTGGTTGGCCAGGCCAGTGTCGACTTCATCAATCAATTCAAGGTCGACTTCGCCCTGGTAGGTATCAGTGGTATCGACGAGGACGGCAGCCTACTGGATTTCGATTATCAGGAAGTACGGGTATCCCAAGCGATCATTGCCAACGCCCGCCAGGTCATCCTTGCGGCCGACTCGAGCAAGTTCGGCCGCAACGCCATGGTGCGCCTCGGCTCGATCAGCCTGATCGATTGCCTGGTCACCGATCATTCTCCTGTTCCAGCCCTCACTCATCTGCTCAACCAGCACAAAATCCGCCTGGAAGTGGTTTGACAGCCCAGCTGCCACCGCACGGGTGGCAGCGCCAATGTTCGTAAATTTTCATTTCCCTGTCATCTGATCAGTATTTTCTATTGAAAGCGACTGGCAGCCTGCATTCTGTTGCGCTACTATTTTCGCAAATGAACATTGATGTTCAAAATCGATACTAGAGTTCTTGAGGACGCCGCCCGTGCCGCAATCCAGCTTGTCATCGCCTCCCCTTGCCGACATCTATGACCTCGCCGTAATTGGCGGCGGTATCAACGGCGTCGGCATTGCCGCCGACGCGGCCGGGCGCGGCCTCTCGGTTTTTCTCTGCGAGAAGGACGACCTGGCAAGCCACACCTCGTCGGCCAGCAGCAAGCTGATTCACGGCGGCCTGCGATATCTGGAACACTACGAATTTCGCTTGGTGCGTGAAGCGCTGGCTGAGCGTGAGGTCTTGCTGGCCAAAGCCCCGCATATCGTCAAGCCGATGCGCTTTGTGCTACCACACCGCCCGCACTTGCGCCCCGCGTGGATGATTCGCGCCGGCCTGTTTCTTTACGACAACCTGGGTAAACGCAAACAGTTGGGTGCTTCACGCAGCCTGCGCTTTGGCCCAGGCAACCCGCTCAAGCCGGCAATAACCCGCGGCTTCGAGTACGCCGACTGCGCGGTCGATGACGCGCGCCTGGTCGTGCTCAACGCCATGGCGGCCCGTGAAAACGGGGCTGATATCCGTACGCGTACCCGCTGCATCAGCGCTCAACGCGTTGATGGTGTGTGGAACGTAGTGCTGGAACACGCCGATGGCAGCCAAAAATCGATTCGCGCCCGTGCGCTGGTCAATGCCGCCGGCCCATGGGTTGCAAAGTTCATTCAGGACGACCTCAAGCTCGACGCGCCTTATGGCATCCGCCTGATTCAAGGCAGCCACCTGATCGTGCCGAGACTGTACGAAGGTGAGCACGCCTACATTCTGCAGAACGAAGACCAGCGCATCGTGTTCGCCATCCCGTATCTGGAGCGCTTCACCCTGATCGGCACAACCGATCGCGAATACACCGGTGATCCGGCCAAGGTGACGATTACCGAAGGCGAGACGGACTACCTGCTTAACGTAGTCAACGAGCATTTCAATCACCAACTCAGCCGTGCAGACATCCTCCACACCTACGCGGGCGTACGTCCGCTGTGCAACGACGAATCTGACAATCCATCGGCTGTGACTCGTGACTACACCTTGGCACTGTCCTCCAGTACTGGAGAAGCACCTCTGCTTTCGGTGTTTGGCGGCAAGCTGACCACCTACCGCAAACTGGCTGAATCGGCCATGGCCCAACTCGCGCCTTTCTTCACCCAGATGCGTGGAAGCTGGACCGCCAGCGCCACGTTACCGGGAGGTGAAAACATGACTACCCCGCAGGCTCTGACCGATACCATCCTGGCGCGTTGCGGCTGGCTGCCAGCGGAAATCGCCAAGCGTTGGGCGCTCACATACGGCACACGAGTTTGGCGCGTGCTCGAAGGCGTTGAAGGTCCCGAGGACCTGGGTGAAGCCATCGGCGGCGGCTTGTTCACTCGCGAAGTGGACTATCTGTGCAGTGATGAATGGGCCGTCAGCGCTGACGACATCTTGTGGCGCCGGAGCAAACTGGGCTTGTTTACCAGCACGCTTGAGCAGCAGGCACTACGCGACTACTTGCAACGCCTAGAGTTGAGCAGGGCGCGCGCTCAAGCGGCCTGAAGTCGGTAACACATCGCGGGGCAATCCCGCTCCCACTGCGCCCCGTGGGAGCGGGATTGCCCCGCGCTTCATTCGGTTTTCCGAACACTGCCGTACAATGCATTCGGCCAACCGGACAAACCAGCCTGCCCCATGCTTGTCATAAAAGATTAACCCCTCGCTTTTACAGGCCCTTGTGATCGAAATCACGGCTTGGCACGACTCATGCTCTACACTCAGTACCCGAATGCGCAACGCTTCATTGCAGTGTTCGCTGAACGAAAGAGCCCGCCAACGGCTCCATAAAAAAAACAACGTCGAGGAAATTTTGATGCGTATCGTTCCCCACCTGTTGGGCGCAGCTATCACAGCTGCTTTGATCAGCACGCCAGCTGCAGCCGCTGAGCTGACCGGCACCCTGAAAAAAATCAACGACTCGGGCACCATTACTCTGGGGCACCGCGACGCTTCTATCCCGTTCTCTTACATCGCCGACGCTTCGGGTAAACCCGTCGGTTACTCCCATGACATTCAATTGGCAATCGTTGAGGCTCTGAAAAAGGACCTGAACAAGCCGGACTTGAAGGTCAAATACAACCTCGTCACCTCCCAAACCCGTATTCCGCTGGTTCAGAATGGTACCGTTGACGTCGAGTGTGGTTCGACCACCAACAACGTCGAGCGCCAGCAGCAAGTGGCGTTCTCGGTCGGTATCTTCGAAGTGGGTACTCGCCTACTGACCAAGGCCGAAGACGGTAAGCCGGAAAACGCCAAGTACAAGGACTTCCCTGACCTGGCCGGCAAAAACGTGGTAACGACCGCGGGCACCACTTCCGAGCGCATCCTCAAGTCGATGAACGCCGACAAGCAGATGAAAATGAACGTCATCTCGGCCAAGGACCATGGCGAGTCCTTCCAGATGCTCGAGTCCGGCCGCGCCGTAGCCTTCATGATGGATGACGCGCTGCTCGCAGGTGAAATGGCCAAGGCCAAGAATCCAAAGGGCTGGGCAATCGTAGGTACTCCACAGTCCTATGAAATCTACGGCTGCATGGTTCGCAAAGACGACGCACCGTTCAAGGAAGCCGTCGACAAGGCCATCGTGGCCCTCTACAAGTCGGGTGAGATCAACAAGATCTACGACAAATGGTTCAATCAGCCAGTCCCACCAAAGGGCCTGAACCTGCAGTTCCCGATGAGCGACGAGCTCAAGGCGCTGATCGCCAACCCTACCGACAAAGCTGCAGACGAAAAGAAGTCCTGATCCCCAGCTAGTTAGTGTCTAACCTTTCATCCGAGGGCGCCTTGCGCCCCCGGATGCTCGAAGGTGCCCGTGAAACAACCGATCTGAGGGGAGATCCCGATGAATTACAACTGGGACTGGGGCGTATTCTTCAAGTCCACTGGCGTGGGCAGCGAGACCTATCTGGACTGGTACATCACCGGTCTGGGCTGGACTATCGCCATTGCCGTTGCCGCCTGGATCATCGCGCTGTTGCTGGGCTCTGTGCTCGGTGTCATGCGTACCGTGCCGAACCGTCTGGTGTCGGGTATCGCCACCTGCTACGTGGAACTGTTTCGTAACGTACCGCTGCTGGTGCAGCTGTTCATCTGGTACTTTCTGGTGCCAGACCTGCTGCCCGAAGGACTGCAGGAATGGTTTAAACAAGACCTGAACCCGACCACTTCGGCGCTCATCAGCGTAGTGATCTGCCTGGGCCTGTTCACCGCAGCGCGTGTTTGCGAACAAGTGCGCACCGGTATCCAGGCGCTGCCACGCGGTCAGGAAGCCGCCGCCCGTGCCATGGGCTTCAGCCTGCCGCAGATCTACTGGAACGTACTGCTGCCGCAGGCCTACCGGATCATCATTCCGCCGCTCACCTCAGAATTTCTGAACGTCTTCAAGAACTCCTCGGTCGCCTCGCTGATTGGCCTGATGGAGTTGTTAGCGCAAACCAAACAGACCGCCGAGTTCTCGGCAAACCTGTTTGAAGCCTTCACCCTTGCGACACTGATCTACTTCACCCTGAACATGAGCCTGATGCTGCTGATGCGCATGATCGAGAAGAAGGTCTCGGTACCCGGCCTGATTTCCGTGGGGGGCAAATAATGGACTTCAGTGGAATCATTCCGGCCCTGCCAGGGCTGTGGAACGGCATGGTCATGACCCTGCAACTGATGGTCATGGGCGTGATCGGTGGTATCGCGCTGGGTACCGTCCTGGCATTGATGCGGCTCTCTTCGAGCAAGCTGCTGGCCAATATTGCCGGTGCCTACGTCAACTACTTCCGCTCCATCCCGTTACTGTTGGTGATCACCTGGTTCTACCTGGCGGTGCCATTTGTACTGCGCTGGATCACCGGTGAAGACACGCCAATCGGCGCATTCACCTCCTGCGTCGTGGCATTCATGATGTTCGAGGCAGCGTACTTCTGCGAAATCGTCCGGGCTGGCGTGCAATCGATCTCCAAAGGTCAGATGGGCGCTGCCCAGGCCCTGGGTATGACCTACGGCCAGACCATGCGCCTGATCATTCTGCCCCAGGCATTTCGCAAGATGACCCCGCTGCTGCTGCAGCAGAGCATCATCCTGTTCCAGGACACCTCGCTGGTCTACACCGTCGGCCTGGTCGACTTCCTCAACGCGGCACGTGCCAACGGCGACATCATCGGACGCTCCAACGAGTTCCTGGTGTTCGCGGGCGTTGTCTACTTCGTCATCAGCTTCTCCGCTTCCTTCCTGGTCAAGCGTCTGCAGAAAAGGATAACCGTATGATCTCCATCAAGAACGTCAACAAATGGTACGGCGACTTCCAGGTTCTGACCGACTGCAACACCGAGGTCAAGAAAGGCGAAGTGGTTGTAGTCTGCGGCCCTTCGGGCTCGGGTAAGTCAACCCTGATTAAATGCGTCAACGCCCTGGAACCCTTCCAGAAAGGTGACATCGTCGTCGACGGTACGTCGATTGCCGACCCCAAGACCAACCTGCCCAAGCTGCGCTCGCGGGTCGGCATGGTGTTCCAGCACTTCGAGCTGTTCCCGCACCTGACTATCACCGAGAACCTGACCATCGCCCAGCGCAAGGTACTGGGTCGCAGTGAAGCGGAAGCAACCAAGAAAGGCCTCTCCCTGCTCGACCGCGTAGGCCTGAGCGCCCACGCTAAAAAGCACCCTGGGCAACTCTCCGGTGGTCAACAGCAACGGGTAGCCATTGCCCGCGCCCTGTCGATGGACCCGATCGTCATGCTGTTCGATGAACCAACCTCGGCCCTGGACCCGGAGATGGTCAACGAAGTGCTCGACGTAATGGTCGAACTGGCTCACGAAGGCATGACCATGATGTGCGTAACCCATGAGATGGGCTTCGCCCGCAAGGTTGCCAATCGGGTGATCTTCATGGACCAGGGCAATATCATCGAGGACTGCCAGAAGGAAGCCTTCTTTGGCGACCCGACAGCGCGCCACGAGCGTACCCAGCACTTCCTCAGCAAAATCCTGCAACACTGAGGTAATGACCAGCACCCTGCGCCGACGCAAGACGGACACAGGGTGCTGGCCGTACTAAGGCCACTGTGATGAAATGCGACCCTACGCTCTTTCGCCCAGCCAAGCCTGACCTTGCCGTGAAACCCCGCCTGATCCGACAACTGCTGATTCCGCCCTTGATCATCCTGCTGATGATCGGCCTGGGCATGGCTGGCTTCCTGATCAGCGAACACAACGGCATTCGTAGCTTGAGCGAATCCGGCGAGCGCCAGCTTGAGCTGCACGCACGCGGCGTCGAAAGCGAAATCAGCAAATACACCTATCTGCCCAGCCTGCTGGAGCTTGAAAACAGCGTTTCGAGCCTGCTGACCGAACCCGATGGCGATTATCGCCAGACAGTCAACGAATACCTCGAAGGTCTCAATCGACGTAGTCGCAGTCGAGCAATCTTTGTGCTCGATACCACCGGCCGGGTCCAGGCCACCAGCAATTGGCGCGATGTCGACAGTTTCCTCGGTGAGGACCTGTCTTTCCGTGCCTATTTTCAGCAAGCCGTACGTGGCCAACCTGGACGCTTCTACGGTATTGGCAGTACTACCGGAGAACCGGGCTACTACCTCGCCCATGGGCTGGAGGAACACGGCAAGATCATTGGCGTCGCGGTGATCAAGGTGCGCCTTGAAAACATGGAAGAGCGTTGGCAACGGGCGCGCCTGGAAGCCTTTGTCAGTGACGAAAACGGCATCATTATTCTCTCCAGCGATCCGGCCCGGCGCCTCAAGTCCGTGCGCCCGCTAACCCCGGAAATCAAGGAACGCCTGGCCCGCAGCCTGCAGTATTACTGGTGGCCGCTCAATGAACTGCAGCCTCTGTCGCGCGAAACCCTGGCTGACGGTATCGAAAAACTCAGCTTTCCAGCCAACGCCGAGCTCGACGATGGGCGTCGAGAAGTAGCCTTCCTGGCCCAGACCCGTCGTTTGAACGACACGCCCTGGCATTTCACCTTGCTTACTCCGCTGCAGGACCTGCGCCGCGAGTCGATCATCCAGGGTGTACTGGTAGCGGTGGCCTTTGCCTTGTTGACCATTGTCTTGATTGCCTGGAATGAGCGCCGCAAGGTTATCGCCACCCGCCTTGCCGCGCGTGAGGCGCTTGAGGAAGCCAACAGCCAGCTGGAGCGTAAAATCACTGAACGCACTGCTGACCTGCGCGCCAGCAACGATCGTCTCAAGGGTCAGATTCGTGAGCGGCGCCAGGCCGAACAAACCCTGCGCCATGCCCAGGACGAGTTGGTCCAGGCAGGAAAACTCGCGGCCATCGGCCAGATGTCCACCAGCATTGCCCATGAGTTGAACCAACCATTGGCTGCGCTACGCACACTGTCGGGCAATACTGTGCGCTTTCTGGAGCGTGGTGCCCTGGAAACCGCCAGCACCAACCTGCTCACCATGAACGATCTGATTGACCGCATGGGGCGCATTACCGCCAGCCTGCGCTCGTTTGCCCGACGTGGCGAAGACAGCGGTCAAGCTTCGCTGGGCAAGGCAGTCGACGCCTGCCTGCAGGTACTTGGCAACCGCATTGCCGGCTGCCACTTGAAGCTGCACAGCCAGTTTGACGACCACAAGCTGGCTATCGACCAGACTCGCCTCGAGCAGATTCTGGTCAACCTGATTGGCAACGCGCTCGACGCCATGGCCGCCCAGCCCAAGCCAGAACTGTGGCTCGAAGGGGAGTTGCAGGGCGACAAGTATCGCTTGCGGGTACGTGACAACGGTCATGGCATCGACGATGAAACCCGCAAGCACCTGTTCGAACCGTTTTTCACCACCAAGCCGGGAGAGCATGGTCTGGGCCTGGGTCTGACCCTGTCCGCCAGCCTCGCCGCCGCTGCCAAAGGTAGCCTGAGTGTCGAGCACCCTGCCAATGGCGGCACGGCGTTCGTGCTTGCGCTTCCGTTGGTCAACGCCCCTACAGAATCTGTCGAGTCCCTATGAATCAAGCGCCTCTTACCGTCCTGATCGTCGAAGACGACCCGCATGTGTTGCTCGGTTGCCAGCAGGCGCTGGCGCTGGAAGATATCGCCTGTGAAGGCGTCGGCAGTGCCGAGGAAGCCTTGCAACGCATCGGTGACGATTTCGCCGGTATCGTGGTCAGCGATATCCGCCTGCCCGGTATCGATGGCCTGGAGCTGCTCAATCGCCTCAAGGCCCGCGACGCCAGCCTGCCCGTGGTACTGATCACCGGACACGGCGACATTGACATGGCTGTCGGGGCGATGCGTAACGGCGCCTACGACTTCATGGAGAAGCCCTTCGCGCCGGAGCGTTTGGTCGAAGTAGTACGCCGTGCCCTGGAACAGCGTGGGTTGTCGCGCGAAGTTTTCGCCTTGCGTCGGCAACTGGCCGAGCAAAGCACCCTGGAGGGCCGGATCATTGGCCGCTCCCCCGCCATGCAGAACTTGCGTGACTTGATCGCCAACGTCGCCGACACCTCTGCCAACGTCCTGATCGAAGGTGAGACAGGTACTGGCAAGGAGTTGGTTGCCCGCTGCCTGCACGATTTCAGCCGCCGCCAGGCTCAACCTTTCGTTGCCCTGAACTGTGGTGGTTTGCCGGAAAACCTGTTCGAAAGCGAGATATTTGGCCATGAGGCCAACGCCTTCACCGGAGCTGGCAAACGCCGTATCGGCAAAATCGAGCACGCCAATGGCGGCACACTGTTCCTCGACGAAGTCGAAAGCATGCCGATCAACTTGCAGATCAAACTGCTGCGGGTATTGCAGGAACGAACCTTGGAGCGCCTGGGATCGAACCAGAGCATTCCTGTCGATTGCCGGGTCATCGCAGCAACCAAATCCGATCTCGACGCCTTGGGTCAAAGCGGACAGTTTCGTAGCGACCTGTACTATCGCCTCAACGTTGTAACCCTGGAGTTGCCGCCGCTGCGCGAGCGTCGGGAAGATATCCTGCAATTGTTCGAACACTTCCTGCAGTTATCGTCGTTGCGCTTCGATCGAGAAATTCCGCAGCTGGACAGCCAGACCTTGTCGCGCCTGATGGCCCACGACTGGCCGGGCAACGTACGGGAACTGCGCAACGTTGCTGAACGTTACGCCCTGGGTTTGCCAGCGTTCAAAAAAGCTGGCGCCAGCAGCAACCAGGGCCTGGGGTTCGCGGAAGCTGTGGAGGCGTTTGAACGCAACCTGCTCAGTGATGCCTTGCAACGCACTGGCGGCAATCTTAGCCAGGCCAGCCAGGAACTGGGCATGGCCAAAACCACCTTGTTCGATAAAGTCAAAAAATATGGCTTGGGTTGACCGGCCCGAATACGAGATAAAACGTGGATTTGATACTCAAAGCTTGCCTGGGCGCCGCCGTGGTGGTGATTCTTGCCGCCCTGGCGAAAACCCGTAATTACTACATCGCCGGGCTGGTTCCGCTGTTCCCGACCTTTGCCCTGATCGCCCACTACATCGTCGGCAAAGGCCGTTCGCTGGAAGACCTGAAGACCACCATTCTCTTCGGCATGTGGTCGATCATTCCTTACTTCGTCTACCTCGCAGCGCTTTATGTACTGGTCGATCGCATGCGCCTGGAGCTGTCGTTGGCGCTCGCGGCAGTGGCCTGGCTTGTGGCTGCGACGGTGCTGGTCGGTGTATGGGTGAGGTTGCACTGAACCTTGCCGGTGATCAAAACACGGCCAGATGCGCATCCATTAGCCGCTGCGTTTTCAGGTAGGGCAATATCGCTGCCAACAACGGCGCTTTGAACTGTGCCTGAAAACGATGAGCAAGCCCGGGAATCAGGCGCAATTGGCTACCGCGGATATGCGCAGCCAGATGCACCCCATGCATGACCGGCAGCAGCGGGTCTTCGGTACCGTGTACCACCAGCGTCGGCAGACGCAGATCATCCAGAAGCTCGACCCGGCTAGGCTCAGCAAGAATCGCCATGATCTGACGCTTGCCGCCTTCAGGGTTGAAGGCACGGTCATAGGATTGCGCCGCCTGTTGCAACAGCGCCTGACGATCATCCGCGACCTGTGGGCTACCCAAGGCGGCGAGCAGATCAGCTTGCTGCTCAATGGCCACCTCACGCGTGGGCGCCCCGCGCCTTGCCAACAACTGCACCAAGGCTGGGCTCGGTAAAGGCAAGCCCTTGGCACCGGAGCTGGACATGATCAAGGTAAGGCTTTCGACCCGCTGCGGTGCCAGCGCTGCCAGGTGCTGAGCGATCATCCCGCCCATGCTTACACCAATTACGTGAAAACGCTCCACATGCAGCGTGTCCATCAGGCTCAAACCATCTTCAGCCATATCGGTGAGCGAGTACGGCGCAGCAACGGAAAGCCCCAGTTTGTAACGCAGCAACTGATAGGTAAGATTGGCGCTGGACGGAGCCTGGCTCCACCGTGTGAGGCCAACATCACGGTTGTCATAGCGAATGACCCGAAAGCCCTGCTCGCACAACGCAACCACTACCTCATCGGGCCAGTGGATCAACTGGCCGCCCAGTCCCATCACCAATAGCAATGCTGGATCCGATTCCCGACCAATGCTTTGGTAGGCCAGGCTCAATGCCGGCAACTGTGCGTGTTGGGTGGCGACATCGATGTCACAACGGGACGCCGCTAACGCTGGAAAAGCGCTGATCAGCGCCAGAAAAAACAGAAATGCCCGCATGAATAAAACACCAGAATGCAAATCCCCAGTAGAACGAGAGTCTGATGACTTTCATGCGGGCGCGCTGCCACAAAACCGTGACCGTTTAATGACAGGCGCTGAACGGTTGAATGTCCAGTCGAGGATCGAAAGCTCGACACACGCAACATCATGAGACAAACTCATGCAGTTCGATTCAATCACAAAATTTATTCATGGAGCCGCTGGTGCTGGAAATTCGCCACCTCAAAACCATGCACGCCCTGCGCGAAGCCGACAGTTTGGTCGAAGCTGCCGAGCGTCTGCATTTGACCCAATCCGCGCTATCCCATCAGTTCAAGGAACTGGAAGAGCGCTTGGGCATGCAGCTGTTCATGCGCAAGACCAAACCGATTCGCTTCACCAGCGCCGGGCTGCGCCTGCTGCAACTGGCTGACGCCACCCTGCCCCTGTTGCGTGGCGCCGAACGTGACATCGCGCGACTGGCCGGTGGCACTGCTGGGCGCCTGCACATGGCCATTGAATGCCACAGCTGCTTCCAGTGGCTGATGCCGACCATCGATCAGTTTCGTGACGCCTGGCCCGAAGTCGAGTTGGACCTTGCCTCAGGCTTTGCCTTTGCCCCCCTGCCGGCACTGGCCCGCGGCGACCTGGACCTGGTGGTAACGTCCGACCCGGTGGAGCTCCCAGGGCTCACGTATGTACCGTTGTTCACCTACGAAGCCATGCTCGCCGTCGCCAACCAACACCCCTTGGCCAGCAAGCCCTACATTGTTGCCCACGACCTGGCCGGTGAGACGCTGATCACCTATCCGGTAGAACGTGACCGCCTGGATATCTTCACCCGCTTTCTGGAACCCGCCGACGTGGAGCCTGCACAAGTGCGCACGGCTGAGCTAACAGTGATGATGATGCAACTGGTGGCCAGCGGTCGCGGTGTCTGCGGCATGCCGCACTGGGCCCTGCACGAGTACAGTTCGCGTGGCTATGTGAAAGGCAAGCGCCTGGGCGACAAGGGCTTGTTCGCCACGCTGTATGCAGCAGTGCGCACCGACATGCTCGACGCGCCCTACATGCGCGATTTCCTGCTCACGGCGAAGGACACATCGTTCTCAACCCTTGATGGCGTCAGTGCGGTTCGCTAGGCCTCAGGCAAGCTTGCGCTGCTCCTGCACCAGGCGCAGCGCAAGGCCCGCAAGAACGAAGCCCATTACATAGCGCTGCACCATCAGCCACAGCGGATACCGCACGAACCAGGCAGCCAAACCGGCGGCGAACACAGCAATCAGCAAATTTACCGTGAAGCTAACGGCAATCTGCGTCAGCCCCAGGGTCAGGCTTTGAAGCATGAGTGAGCCATGTTCCGGGGAGATGAACTGCGGCAGGATCGACAGGTAGAACATCGCTACCTTGGGATTGAGCAGACTGGTCAGAAAACCCATCGTCATCAGCTTTACCGGTGAATCCGGGGTCAACTCACGTGCCTCGAACGGTGAACGTGCGCCAGGTTTCACCGCTTGCCACGCCATCCACAGCAAATATGCAGCACCTGCCCACTTGAGCAGGTCGTAACCCATCGGCACAGCCATGAACAATGCGGTCAGACCCACCGCGGCTGCCGTCATGTGTACCAGAAAACCTGCTACTACCCCTACCAGCGAGGTTATCCCCGCCACTCTACCCTGGCAGATAGAGCGTGAAATCAGATAGATCATGTTCGGCCCAGGGGTGAGGACCATCAACAGGGCGGCACCAGTGAACAGTAGCCATTCGTGAACGGGGATCATAGGCATTCCTTTGCAAATGGGAGCTTAGCCAGGCTGGCTGGCCATTGTGCGGTACAGGGGCAAAATCAGGTCTCGGGTCAACGGCGCCAATTCGAGGCTCAGTTGCTTGCGTGCAGAAATCCAGACCACCTCTTCAATCTCGGCAGCAGGCTCGACGGGCATTGAAGTAAGCACCTGGAACAGCTCGGCCTGAACTTCAAAACCCGGTTCGTTAGCCGCTGCTGCGCTGAATTGTCCTAGCGGATGGGCGTCCTGGGGGTCGATCTGCAGCCCCAACTCTTCGAACAGTTCACGTGCCAGGGCCACGACCGCTTGTTCGTCGCCCTCGATCTTGCCGCCGGGTTGCATGAAGGCCTGGGTGCCGCGTTTGCGCACCAGCAGGGTTCGACCTTGTGGATCGAGAAGGAGCGCGGCGGCAATGCGGATGATTTTGCTCATGGGAGGCTCGTGTTTCAGAAAGCAGGCAAGGATCACATGCTCGAGGCGTTGTTACAATCCAATCGCGGGGCAAACCCCCAGCGCGAATGTCGGTCTGACGAACGTGCCTTGCAACCCTGCGCCAGTAGCCGCATATAACAATTATGAACCTGCCCGCCTTGAACCACCCGGAACTGGACGCCTTCCACCCCGCCGTGCGAGCCTGGTTCCAGCGACGCTTTGCCACCGTCACGGCCGCCCAGGCCCGCGCCTGGCCATTGATTCGCCGCGGGCATTCGTTGCTGGTGGCTGCGCCCACCGGTTCAGGCAAGACGCTCACAGCCTTTCTGGCGATTCTCAATGAGCTGTTCGAGCAGGGATTGGCCAGCGGCCGTTTACCTGATCAAACCCAGGTTATCTATGTCTCGCCACTGAAGGCGCTGTCCAACGATATCCAGATCAACTTGCAAGCACCGCTGGCAGGTATCAATGAAGCCCTGGTCGAACAAGGCCTCGAGCCCCTGGCGATTCGCACTGCAGTGCGCAGCGGTGATACCTCGCAGAAAGAACGCACTGCCATGCGTCGCCAAGCACCTCATATTCTGGTGACCACCCCGGAATCCCTGTATGTACTACTCGGTTCCGAATCTGGACGCCTGGGCCTTGCTAATGTTCATACGGTAATCGTCGACGAAATTCATGCCTTGGCTGGAAACAAGCGTGGCAGCCACCTGGCCTTGAGCCTGGAGCGGCTACAGGCCTTGTGTGGCAAGCCGCTGCGCAGGATCGGGCTGTCCGCCACGCAACGTCCGGTGGAACGAGTGGCCGAGTTTCTGGTAGGCAAGGAGCGCACCTGCGCCATTGTCGATATTGGCCACGCCCGTACGCGTGACCTGGCACTGGAAGTGCCTCCCGTGCCACTGGGCGCGGTTATGGCCACCGATGTATGGAGCCTGGTTTACGACCGCCTGGCGAGCCTTGCCCGCGAGCACCGCACCACCCTGGTATTCGTCAATACTCGGCGCTTGGCCGAACGCGTGACCCGGCACTTGAGCGAGCGCCTGGGCGCCGAAGCCGTAGCGGCGCATCACGGTAGCCTGGCCAAGGAATATCGCCTGGATGCAGAACAGCGCCTCAAGCGCGGCGAACTACAGGTATTGGTTGCCACCGCATCGCTTGAGCTGGGGATCGACATCGGTGAAGTCGAGCTGGTTTGTCAGATTGGTTCGCCTGGGTCGATTGCAGCCTTTCTCCAGCGCGTCGGCCGTGCCGGACACCAGGTCGAGGGCACCCCCAAGGGCCGTCTGTTTGCGCTATCACGCGACGATTTGATCGAATGTGCAGCGTTGCTCGACAGCGTGCGTCGGGGTGAGTTGGACCTGCTGCAAATCCCTCGGGCACCACTGGATGTGCTGGCCCAGCAGATCGTTGCCGAAGTCAGTTGCCAACCCTGGCAAGAGCAGGCGCTGTATGACTGCCTGCGCCAGGCCATGCCTTATGCCGATCTGGACCTGGCGCACTATCAGGCGCTACTGCGCATGCTCGGTGAGGGTTTCAATGGCCGCCAAGGTATCCGTAGCGCCTACCTGCATCGCGATGCCGTCAATAACAGTCTGCGCGGCCGACGGGGCAGCCAACTGACCGCGTTGACCAGTGGCGGCACCATTCCTGACAACGCTGATTATGCGGTGCTACTTGAACCCCAAGGGCTGAACATCGGCAGTGTCAACGAAGACTTCGCCGTGGAAAGTATCGCCGGCGACATCTTCCAACTGGGTAACACTTCCTATCGCATCCTGCGGGTGGAGGCCGGCAAGGTTCGGGTTGAAGATGCCCGGGGCCTGCCGCCGAGCATTCCTTTCTGGCTTGGCGAAGCGCCTGGGCGCAGCGACGAGTTGTCGTTCGCCGTCGCCCGTCTGCAGGGTGAAATAGATCAACGCTTACGTGCGTCAGCGGGGCATTTGCCAGACATTCTCACCTGGTTGCAGGATGAAATTGGCCTGGCTCCGGACAGTGCCGAGCAATTGCTCGAATATCTGGCCGGCACCTGGAAGGTATTGGGCGCGTTGCCTTCACAGCAGACCCTGATCATGGAGCGTTTTTTCGACGAGTCCGGTGGCACCCAACTGATCATCCATACCCCCTTTGGCAGCAGGATCAATCGCGCCTGGGGCCTGGCACTGCGCAAACGCTTTTGCCGAACCTTCAATTTCGAACTGCAAGCGGCCGCCAGCGAAGATACCATTGTGCTGTCGCTGTCGGCGAGTCATAGCTTTGCCCTCGACGAAGTGTGGCGCTACCTACCAAGCAACAACGCCGAGTCAGTCCTGATTCAGGCGCTGCTCGATGCGCCGCTGTTTGGCGTACGTTGGCGCTGGAACGCTGGCGTGGCGCTGGCCTTGCCCCGGTTTGTAGGCGGACGAAAAGTGGCGCCCCAGATACAGCGGATGAAAAGCGAAGACCTGATTGGCGCAGTGTTTCCCGATCAGATTGCCTGCCTGGAAAACATCGCCGGTGAACGGCAGATCCCCGATCACCCACTGGTTGAACAGACACTCGACGATTGCCTGCATCAAGCCATGGACAGTGAAGGCTGGATAGCGTTGCTGCGGCGCATCGAACAAGGCCAGATCAACCTGATCAGCCGTGATCTACCAGCCCCTTCGCCCTTGGCCTCGGCGATTCTCAATGCACGCCCCTATACCTTTCTTGATGATGCACCTTTGGAGGAGCGCCGTACTCAGGCGGTGCACAGTCGACGCTGGAGTGATGTGCAAGGCAGTGATGACTTGGGAGCCCTGGATCCCGAGGCCATTGCTGCGGTCGAGAATGAAGCGTGGCCTGCACCTGCCCGTTGCGATGAAATGCATGAGGCGCTGATGAGCCTGGGCTGCATCAACCAGCATGAAGCATCGGTCAATCCGCAATGGCTGGCCTGGCTTGATGAACTGCAGCAGACAGGGCGAGCCTGTAGCCTGCGATTGGAGGGCGGCCAAATCCTTTGGCTGGCTCGCGAGCGCCAGATGCTGCTGCGTGCCATCTACCCCAACGCACGGCTGACCCCGGCAATTGAAGCCCTGCCTGGTTTCGACCAGCCCATTGTCAGTGACGCGGCGCTAGTGGAAATACTGCGGGCCCGTTTGAGCGGTTTCGGCCCGCTGACACTGGAGCAGATCGGCGCGCCGTTACAGCTACCTGCCAGTGCTCTGGAGCAGGCCCTGGCACGTCTTGAGGGCGAAGGCTATGTAATGCGCGGCTATTTCTGTCCTGGCCAGCAAAACCCGCAATGGTGCGAGCGCCACCTGCTGGCACGTATACACCGCTACACCGTCAAGCGCCTGCGACGGGAAATCGAACCCGTCAGCCTCCAGGACTTCATGCGCTTTCTATTCGATTGGCAGCACGTTTCGTCGACTCATCGCCTGCAAGGTCCAGCCGCACTCAGCGAAGCACTCGAGCGGCTCGAGGGCTATCCCGCAGCCGCCTCAGCCTGGGAAAGCGATTTACTGCCCAGCCGGATAAAAGACTACAGTCCGCGCTGGCTGGACGAATCCTGTCGCGCCGGCAAGCATGTCTGGGCGCGCCTGGCCCCGGGAGCCGCCAGCAACACCCTGCGCAGCACACCTTTGGTACTGTTGCCGCGCCCGCAACTGAACCTGTGGCGCAGCCTCAGCCCTGCCCTGCAAAGCGACGGCCTGAGCCTGCGAGCGCAACGGGTACACACAGCCCTGAGTGAACACGGGGCATTGTTTTTCGATGAACTGCTCAGCGATGCCCATTTGCTTGCCAGTGAACTGGAAACAGCCCTGCAAGAGTTGGTGGCGGCAGGACTGGTCAGTGCCGACAGCTTCGCCGGCCTGCGCGCCCTGATCACTCCGGCCAGTAAACGTCAGGGTCGCAGTCATCGTCGTGGTCGCGGGCCGCTGTTCGGTGGCATGGAAGACGCTGGACGCTGGGCCTTGCTACGCAAGGTCCATGTTTCGAGCAACCGTGATGAGAGCCTGGAGCATATCGCCCGCACCTTGCTGCGTCGCTATGGCGTGATCTGCTGGCGACTGCTGGAGCGCGAGGCCGACTGGTTACCCAGTTGGCGTGAACTGCTGCGTTGTTACCATCGGCTGGAAGCCCGCGGCGAAATTCGCGGTGGGCGCTTCATCGCGGGCCTTGCGGGCGAGCAGTTCGCCCTGCCCGAAGCCGTGGCGCTGATGCGTGCCGTGCGTAAACGGCCACTGGATGGCAGCCTGGTCGCCATCAGTGCCAGTGACCCATTGAATCTGCTCGGTACACTGCTTCCTGGCAACAAAGTTCCGGCCGTGAGCGGCAACCGTTTGCTGTATCGCGATGGCCTGCCTGCCGCCACCTTGATTGCCAGCAAAATGCAAATGCTCGTTGATGTGCAACCGACTCAACACGGTGAACTTCGCGACCGCTTGATCCGTGAGCCGGGGCAGCAAAACGGATAGCACCTACGAGAATGATTTTCATTACAAAAAACACGCCGCAAACGTTCATGTTCATGGGCTAGCGCTGGTGCAACCAACCGGGCTATGGTCGGGGTTTGCCCAGGCCCTGAGCCTGACCGCGCCATAGCAAGGAACCCGTATGAGCCTGTCACTTCTCAGCCGCTACGCCTTTTTCGCCGCTTGCGTATTATTCACCCTGGTAAGCCTGCCTTTCCTGCATCACGAGTGGCTTTGGCCGTTCACGCTGACGACCGCCGTACTTAGCCTTATCGGCCTGTTCGATCTGTTGCAAAGCCGTCACGCAGTACGACGTAACTACCCGATTCTGGGCAACATCCGCTACTTGGTCGAAGGTATTCGGCCAGAAATTCGCCAGTACCTGCTGGAAGCCGACAGTGATGCCCTGCCCTTCTCCAGAGCGCAGCGCTCCCTCGTTTATTCCCGCGCCAAAAGCGAATCATCCGACAAGCCATTTGGCACCCTGATCGACGTCTATCAGTCCGGTTTCGAGTTTATAGGCCACTCCATGCGCCCAGCGCCGCTAAGCGATCCGGCGGCCTTTCGGGTGATTGTCGGAGGCCCACAATGCACTCAACCTTACTCCGCCTCGGTCTTCAACATCTCGGCCATGAGCTTTGGCTCACTCAGCGCCAACGCCATCCGCGCCTTGAACCAGGGTGCCAAGCTGGGCAATTTCGCCCATGACACCGGTGAAGGCAGCATCAGCCCCTATCACCGCGAACATGGCGGCGATTTAACCTGGGAGTTGGGCAGTGGCTATTTTGGCTGCCGCACTTCAGAGGGGCGCTTCGACCCGGAACGTTTCGCCGAACAAGCGCGCAACCCGCAGGTGCGCATGATCGAGATCAAGTTGAGCCAGGGTGCCAAACCCGGCCATGGCGGTATTCTGCCCAAGCATAAGGTCACGCGCGAAATTGCCGAGACGCGCGGAGTGATGATGGGCGAAGACTGCATTTCACCCTCGCGTCACAGCGCCTTTTCCACGCCGATCGAGATGATGCAATTCATCGCCCAATTGCGCGAGTTGTCAGGCGGCAAACCGGTTGGCTTCAAGTTTTGTCTGGGTCACCCGTGGGAGTTCATGGGCATCGCCAAAGCCATGCTGCAAACCGGCATCCTCCCCGACTTCATCGTCATCGACGGCAAGGAAGGCGGTACCGGTGCAGCGCCAGTGGAGTTCACCGACCATATTGGCGTACCCCTACGTGAAGGCCTGCTGTTCGTGCATAACACCCTGGTAGGGCTGAACTTGCGCGACAAGATCAAACTGGGTGCCAGTGGCAAGATTGTCAGTGCCTTCGACATCGCCAGCGTGTTGGCTATCGGTGCCGACTGGGCCAACTCGGCTCGAGGCTTCATGTTCGCTATTGGCTGCATCCAGTCGCAGAGTTGTCATACCAATAAATGCCCCACTGGCGTCGCCACCCAGGATGCCCTGCGCCAGCGCGCGCTGGTGGTGCCAGACAAGGCCCAGCGGGTCTTCAGCTTTCACCTCAGCACCCTCAAGGCGCTGGCCGAAATGCTCGCTGCGGCGGGCCTTGATCACCCCTCGCAACTGGAGGCCAAGCATCTGGTCCGTCGCGTCTCGGCTACCGAGATCAAGCTTTTCTCGCAGCTGCATGTATTTCTCAAACCAGGCGAATTGCTCCGCGCAGAGGTTAACGGCGAGTTTTATTCGCGCATGTGGCAAATGGCTCAAGCGGAGAGTTTCGAGCCCCGCAGCGATGTAGCGGCTTGAGTGAAACCTTGCCAGGCAAGTAACCAGGCAACTGGCCGAATAGCTTTACCCGATCAACAAGACCAACCTACACCGGCCCGTATCCTGCACTTCCCGGCCCTGGCCTATTGCACTGCCACAAGGCAGATGAGTACACACCTGGCTGGCCCGGCAATGTTTTCGAATGGGGCGCCAACCTAAAGCCCACTCCCTGGAGGAGTGGGCTGGCTCCGCGATTTCGCTACATTACGACGCAGAACGCGCCAACTGAACGTTGTCAGCTTTTGGCGCCAGTTTGAAGGCGTAGTAGAGCACCGTCAGCATCACCAGGAACGCTGGGCCAATGTACAGCGCCACGCGGGTCTCCTCGAAGTAAGCCATCAGGCCAACCACAAGAATGAGGAACGCCAAGGCAAGGTAGGAGCTCAGCGGCCACAGCCACATACGGTATTTGAGCGCGGCACGTTCGGCATTGCTCAGGCCAGCACGGAATTTCAACTGCGCCAGCAGGATCATCACCCAAGTCCAGATTGCCCCGAAGGTTGCAATGGCGGTAACCCAGACAAAGACTTTTTCCGGCACAAGATAGTTGGCCAGAACGCCCAACAGCAAGGCAGCGATGGACAACAGCAGGGCATTACGCGGCACGCCATTGCTCGAGGTACGGGCGAAAGTCGCCGGTGCCTGACCGTTTTGCGCCAGGCTGTAGAGCATGCGCCCGGTGCTGAAGATACCGCCGTTGCACGACGACAACGCAGCGGTGATCACCACGAAGTTGATGATACCGGCAGCCGTCTTGATGCCCAGACGTTCGAAAGTCATTACAAACGGACTGCCCTGGCTGCCGATCTCGTTCCATGGGTAGATCGACAGGATCACGAACAGTGCGCCGACATAGAACAGGAGAATACGCCAGAACACCGAGCCAATGGCCTGGGGAATGGTCTTTTGCGGGTTGCGTGCTTCCCCAGCGGTCAGGCCGATCATTTCTACGCCCAGGTAGGCAAACATCACCATCTGCAACGACATCAGTACACCGGTCACGCCATTTGGCATGAAACCGCCGTTGCTCCAGAGGTTGGACACACCCACCGCCACTCCCTCATTGCCGAAGCCGAAAGCAATGACGCCGATGCCCCCCAGGACCATGGCAATAATGGTGACAATCTTGATCAGGGCGAACCAGAACTCGAACTCGCCGAAAGCCTTGACTGCAATCAGGTTGATTGCGCCCATGCTGCCCAAGGCCGCCAAGGCCCAGATCCAGCGCGGTACGTCAGGGAACCAGATGCCCATATAGATGGCGACTGCAGTGATTTCTGCCACGCACGTTACCAGCCACAGGAACCAGTAGTTCCAGCCGGTCAGAAAGCCCGCCAACGGGCCAAGGTAATCCTGAGCATAACGGCTGAAAGAGCCTGCAACCGGATTATGTACCGCCATTTCACCAAGGGCGCGCATGATCACCAGGATCGCCAGACCACCGATGATGTAAGACAGCATGATTGCCGGTCCGGCCATTTCAATGGCTTTGGCCGACCCCAGGAACAGGCCGACACCGATACAGGCGCCCAGCGCCATCAGGCGAATGTGTCGCTCGCCGAGTTCTCGCTTGAGTGGACCGCCCTGAGCGGTCTCACCGTGAGAGGGATGGTTGCCGACTGGCATAGAGATACAACCTCATTTTGTTATTGGATATAGACCGTTCGTGCAGGCGTGGCACCACCGATAGGCTGGGTACGCTGCCTTGCCGGGCACCACCTTGTGAGCGGTCCCGTCCGCAGACACGCAAGTTGTCGGCGAAGCGAAAGGGGCGAGCAGTATAGAAAGGCCCCTAAAGGGCATTTCACTATAAAAAGCGCGATATTCGGAAAGAACTCTTGGCAAAGACCGCTTCAACAGAGGGGTAAACCCCGTGTTTTCTCCAGACACTCAAAAAGGGCGGCTAACATAGCACCAAAAAAGGGCATTACAACCTCCACCAAAGGTGCAATTCCCACTGCGTTTTTTGGAAAAGCCCTACAACGTTTACAAATTTTTCACCATATCCGCTCACCGTCTAAGCTTCAGGCAAGTAATACGAAAATACGTAGCCGGGCTGAAAACTATGGGCGCATTGTGGCAATCGGAACCTAAGAGTAAGGAAACTCCCACTGAACCTCTTGAAGAATCGCCATTGCCGAAAAGCCCTCGCCAACGTCGTTTATGGTGGCGGCTGTTCTGGGTGGTGTTGCTGCTCGCCCTGATCGCGCTCGGCCTTGCCATCGCCAACGAAATGCACACCTCTCGCCTGCAATCACGCGAGCTGAGTCAACTTGCCTCGACCTTGACCTACTCCCTGCAACCAGGACCGAGCGACGCGATCATTTACCCTGGAGACGGGCCGTTCGATAAACGTCTGGGCTATAGCGCATTGGGAGACTTCCTGCCGCGTCTGCTCAAGCGCGACTACGTGATCAGCGAACAGGTGCACTTCTCCCCGGCCTTAATGAACTACACAGAGCACGGTTTCTTCGTGCCCTATAAAGAAAAGATCCAGACTGGCCTTTCGATAACCGACTGCAAAGGTGATGTGCTGTACCAATATCACTACCCGCAGTATCTCTATCCAGACTTCGACTCCATCCCTTCGGTGATCGTCAACAGCCTGCTATTCATCGAAAACCGCGACCTGCTCGACCCTGACGACCCCAATGCCAACCCAGCGGTGGACTGGCCGCGCTTTGCCAAGGCGGCATACAGTCAGGTAGCCAGATACTTGGCCCTGCCCGGCCAGTCCGCCGGTGGCAGCACCCTGGCCACCCAGTTGGAAAAGTATCGGCATTCGCCAGACGGCCTCACCGTCTCGGGCGGCGAGAAAATCCGCCAGATGATTTCAGCCAGCGTGCGTGCCTACCAGGGCGGCCCGCAAACCATAGAAGCGCGCCAACGCATTGTGCGTGACTACCTCAACAGCGTTCCGCTTTCAGCCGTGCCCGGCCACGGTGAAGTGCATGGCATGGCCGAAGGCCTGAGGGTCTGGTACGGCGCAGATTTCGCTCAGGTCAATCAAGCCCTGGCGGCAACCGAAACCGATCCTGCGAGCATGGCCGCGCGCGGCCTGGCGTTGCGCCAAGTGCTGTCATTGATGATTGCCCAACGCCGTCCCTCGCATTTTCTGTCAAAAGGACGCAATGAACTGGCCGAGTTGACCGACAGCCACATCCGCGTTCTGGCAGCCAGCAACGTCATCGATCGCCCCCTGGCCAACGTCGCGCTGGCGAGCAAACTGATTTATCGCGATTGGGTAGCCCAACCGACCATCCAGCCCATCGTAACCAACAAGGGCATCAGTGTGGCTCGCAGTCGCCTGTCCCTGGCGTTGGCTCGACCGCTGTACGATCTCGACCGCCTCGATCTGTCTGCCACCAGCACCCTGCAATCGGACCTGCAAGGACAAGTCAGCCAATACCTGAAGGATCTCGCCGACCCAGCCATTGCCGAGAAGCTCGGCCTGTTTGGCGAACGCTTGTTGACCCCGACCAGCACGACCCAGGTGCGCTACAGCTTCACCTTACTCGAACGCACCGCCAATGGCTCACGGGTGCGGGTGCAAACCGACAGCACCGACCAGCCCTTCGATATAAACGAGGGCAGCAAGCTGGAACTGGGCTCCACCGCCAAGCTGCGAGTACTTACCAGCTACCTGGAAATCATCGCCGAACTGCATGACAAGTACGCAGCCACTGCGTCCGCAGACCTTAAAAAGGTCGAGGTTGCCGAACTGGACTTCATCACCCGCTGGGCCATCGACTATCTGATTCAGAACAAGGACCGCAACATCACCGCGATGCTGGATGCAGCGCTCAACCGCAAGTACTCCGCCAGCCCTGGAGAGGCGTTCTTTACCGGCGGCGGCATGCATGTGTTCAATAACTTTCGCAAAGAAGACAACCGCCGCATTCCGACACTCAAGGACGCCCTTCGTGAGTCGATCAACCTGCCATTTATCCGTTTGATGCGTGACTTGGTGCGCTACAGCACCTATCAGACGCCAGGCAGCAGCATCAAACTGCTCAAGGATGATGCCGAGCCTCGCCGCCAGGAATATCTGGCCCGATTCGCCGACAAGGAAGGCACCGACTACCTGCGCAGGTTCTGGAAAAAGTACCAGCGTAAATCCTCGCAACAGCGTTTGGACACGTTTCTCGATAGCTTGCGAATTACGCCCATCCGCCTCGCTGCCGTACACCGCTACCTGTTTCCCGAGGCCGACCAGGCCACCTTCAATGCCTTTGTCCGCGCCCACCTGAAAAAACAACTGCAGGAAACCAAACGCGCTCCGACCAAGCAGGACACGGTAACCGATAAGCGCCTGGACGATATGTACTACGCGTATGGTCCCGGCAAATTCGACCTGCCTGATCAAGGCTTTGTCGCCAAGGTCCATCCTCTGGACCTGTGGTTGCTGGGCTACCTGCTGAACAACCCTACGGCCAGCTTTCAGGATGCCGTACAGGCCAGTCAGTTCGAGCGTCAGGAGGTCTACGGCTGGTTGTTCAAGAGCCGCCACAAAGGGGCTCGCGACAGCCGCATTCGTACCCTGGTCGAGATCGAAGCCTTCCTCGATATTCATCGCCGCTGGAAGCGCGTCGGTTATCCCTTCGACCATCTGGTCCCTTCGCTCGCCACCGCCATCGGTAGTTCCGGCGATCGTCCGGCTGCACTGGCAGAGCTGATCGGGATCATTCAGAACGATGGCATTCGGTTGCCTACATTGCGCATCGATACCCTGCACTTTGCCGCTGATACACCTTACGAAACTCGCCTGGCGGGCGATCCAGACCTGGGCCAACGCGTATTGTCGGTGGAAGTTGCACAGGCGTTGCGCGGCGCCCTGTCACAAGTAGTCGATGCCGGTACAGCTCGACGGGTATCTGGAAGCTTCAAGTTAAACGATGGCACGCCAATGGTCATGGGTGGCAAAACCGGCACCGGTGACAACCGTCTTGAAAGCTGGGGCGCGGGGGGGCGACTACTGGGGTCCAAAGCGATCAACCGTACCGCAACCTTTGTGTTTTTCCTGGGTGACAACCACTTCGGCACCCTCACCGCCTTCGTTCCCGGACGTGCTGCCGAATCCTTCAAATTCACCTCGGCTCTGCCGGTTCAGGTGCTCAAAGGCATGGCTCCGATCCTCACGCCCTACTTGCAACCCGGTAGCCATACCCTGTGCAAAGCGCCGCAAGTGGCGCAAAAGTAGCGCTTTGCAACCTAGGCCCAGGCTCGCGATAGGGCACGGGCGTTGAGTTGTTCAGTACGACCGCTCATCACTTCAGCCTCCGACATGAGAAGCATTCTCAATATCATGTTTGCTTTAAGATATATCTTGAGTAATATCTAAAGATACATCTAACGCAAACGGAGATTCCCATGCGTGACCATCACACCCACCGCGACCATGGTGACCGCCATGACGGCCAGGAGCGTCGTCACAGCCGCGAGCGTGGCGACCGTGGCCCGCGGGTCTTCGCCCCCGGTGATCTGAAACTGCTCTTGTTGTCGATGCTTAGTGAACAGCCCTGTCACGGTTACGACCTGATCCGCCAGATCGAAAGCCTGTTCGGCGGCAACTACAGCCCGAGCCCGGGGGTTATCTATCCAACCCTCACCTTTCTTGAAGAAAGCGAGCTGATCGTCGGCCAGGTGCAGGGCAGCAAGAAGCTCTACAGCGTTACCCAGACGGGCCTGCAATCCCTTGCAGAGCAAGCCATAGCGCTGGACGGCGTGCGCATGCGCATTGAAGTCAGCAAACGCTCCCTGTGCGGACACGATCGCCCCCAGGAAATCCACGAAGCAGTACACAACCTGCGCCACGCCTTGCAGATGCACAGCGGCCGCTGGAGCCCGGAAGAAATCGAGCGGGTACGTACCTTGCTCAACAACACCGCCAAAGCCATCGTCGCAGGAGCGCCTGCGACTGTTACGGAGAACCCGCAATGAGTGCCAGCGAAAACAACGCGATCCATCGCGTAAACCATGAGATCAAGCAGCGTCGCCTCGACGTACTGCGGGTTACTGATTTAACCCCACGCATGCGCCGCATAACCCTGGGTGGGCCGCAGTTACAAGGTTTCACCAGCGTTGGCAGCGACGATCACATCAAACTGATGTTCGCCTGTTCGCCAGCAGAACAAGCTGCGCTGGACAACCTCGACTTCAGCCGCGAGGGCGTACGTCCAACCATGCGTGAGTACACGCCGCGGCGCATCGATCTGGCCGCTGGTGAGATGGACATCGATTTTGTCCTGCATGGCGACGGCCCTGCCTCGACCTGGGCTGCCCAGGCCGAAGTCGGCCAGGTCCTGAACATTGCCGGTCCACGCAGCTCGATGGTGGTACCGGACATCTTCGACAGCTATGTGCTGATCGGCGACGAAACAGCGATCCCGGCCATTGCTCGACGCCTGGAAGAGCTACCCGCTACCCGCAAGGTGCTTGCGGTCATCGAAATCGAAGATGCCGAGGAACAACAACCGCTGCAAAGTCAGGCACATCTGGAAGTGGTCTGGGTTGAACGCCATCGGCAGAACTTGCTGGAGGTGGTGCAAAAACTAAACCTTCCGGAAGGTCGTGTGTACGCCTGGGTCGCCCTGGAAAAGGCACTGACGCGAAAGGCCAAGCGTTTACTGATTGACGAAAAAGGGCTGAAGGACGATCAGGTGAAGGCCGCCGCCTATTGGCGACTTGACCCTAACGACAACGATTGACAGGCGACATCAGGGTTGCGTCCTGGCTTTGGCCAGGCGCCCGCCCTGCCAGCGATCCAGGCCTATAATCAGCAGACCAATACCGATAAAGCCGACAAGAATTGCCAGCGCATTGAGCAACACCTGGCCATAACCAAGCTTGACCACATCAAAGAAAGGATAGGGGTAAGCCCCAATCGACTGCCCGCGCAACAGCGCATAGGCAAAATACCCCACCGGATACAACAACCAGGCACCCAGGTGCTTGAGCCGCAGGCTGCCCTTTTCTACGCAACACCACCAGAAGATGACAAATACCACGGGCATGACATCGTGTAGTAATTCATCGGCGAGCCACTGCCAGCCTTGCGGATGCCACAGGTGACGCAGCAAGAGGCTGTAGGCGAGCCCGACCAGCACGATACTGGCAGTCACACCGGAACTGACTGCAGGGGCGAGAAAAAAACCTCGCCCGCTACCAGGCCTGCCGAACGCAGCATGGCTCAGCACCACCGCCACCAAGGTATTGCTCAATACTGTGAAGTAACTGAAATACGTGATCAGGCCGCCAATCAGGCTTGCCTGTTCATCCCAGCGCGCCAGCAAAACCAGGTACAGCTGAATCGCCAACGCGCTCCAACCGAGGATGGCTGCCAGGCCGACAACGACCTCGCGCCGAATCATGCTGTTAACGGCGACCGCGCTGCAACTTCAAGTACAGCCGCTCGACTTTTTCCCGGGCCCAAGGTGTGCGGCGCAGAAAAGTCAGGCTCGACTTGATGCTTGGGTCGCTCTTGAAGCAGCGAATGTCGATGCGCTCGGCCAACCCTTCCCATTGGTAATGCTCCACCAGCGCGGTAAGGATCTGCTCCAGGGTTACGCCATGCAGTGGATTGGGGGTGGCTGTGGTCATGCCTGTGCTCCAGCGAATCAAAGGTGCGCACCTTAGCCCAGGGGTGGGCTGACTACAAACATTCTAGTGCAGGCTCGCTCACTTCAGCGCCAGGCGCAGACAAACCGCGTCGTAGAGCACACCGAGCCATGAAGATTCCTCCGTGACAGTGATTAAAGCAATGTTATATTGTATCAATACTAAAACACTGCCCAGGATACTCGCTGCCCATGCGTCGCTTGCCGCTTCGACACTCCCCCCTTACCGCCGCCCTGTTACTGGCTTCACCCCTGAGCCAGGCCGTGGAGCTTGCCCCTCAGCTCATTACTGCCAATCCACTGGGCAATAGCACTTTGGCCTCCCCCAGTACGGTACTCGAAGGTGACGAACTGACCTTGCAACAGAAAGGCAGCCTCGGCCAAACCCTGAACAATCAGCCCGGTATCGCCTCGACCTGGTTCGGACCCGGCGCCAGCCGCCCGGTAATTCGTGGCCTGGACGGCGACCGCATTCGTATTCTGCGCAATGGCGTCGGCGCTCTGGATGCCTCGTCTCTTTCTTACGATCATGCCGTACCGCTAGACCCCGCCACCGTTGAACGCATCGAAATAGTGCGTGGCCCAGCCGCCCTGCTCTACGGTGGCAATGCCATTGGCGGAGTCGTAAATAGTTTCGATAACCGCATCCCCACCTCTCCAATCGACGGTATTCACGGTGCGGGGGAATTACGTTATGGCGGCGCCGACACTACCCGTAGCAGCGCCGGCAAACTGGAAGCAGGTGATGGCCGCTTTGCCTTGCACGTAGACGCCAACAGCCGGCAGTTCAACGACCTGCGCATTCCCGGCCACGCGCGCAGTTCCAAGGTTCGCGATGCCGACAACCCGGGTAGCCGGCATAAACTCGACAACAGCGACGGTCGCCAGGACGGCGGTGCTGTCGGTGGTGCCTACCATTGGGAGCATGGCTACACCGGCCTGTCGTATAGCCGTTACGACTCCAATTATGGTTCGGTGGCCGAGCCCGGCGTGCGCCTGGACATGCAGCAGGATCACTACGGCTTCGCCTCGGAGCTGCGTGATCTCGATGGCCCTTTCAGTTCACTGAAATTCGATGCCGGCTACACCGATTACCAACACCGCGAACTGGAAGGCGGTGAGGTCCATACCACTTTCAAGAACAAAGGATACGAAGCACGGGTAGAAGCCCGGCATCAGCCTCTGGGACCCGTAGAAGGCGTGATCGGGGCTCAAGTCAGTCGCAACGAGTTTTCCGCCCTGGGCGAAGAAGCCTTTGTGCCGCAGACCGACACCAACAGCGTTGCGCTGTTCATGCTCGAGCAGTGGCAGGCCACCGAGCGCCTGGACCTGAGCCTGGGTGGGCGCCTGGAGCACACGCGAGTGGATCCCGACAGCCAGGGCAGCGAACGCTTCGCCCATGCCGACAGCGCCAGCAGCTTCACCGCCGCCAGTCTGTCGTCCGGTGCGGTTTATGAATTAACGCCAATCTGGTCGCTGGCAGCAACGTTGGGTTACACCGAACGTGCGCCAACGTTCTACGAGCTGTACGCCAACGGCGCTCACGTCGCGACCGGTACTTATGAAGTCGGCGATTCAGACCTGGGCAAAGAAAAAGCGATTTCCAGCGACTTGGCCTTGCGCTTCGACAATGGCGTGCACAAAGGCAGCGTCGGTTTTTTTTACAGCCATTTCCGCAACTACATCGGTTTGCTGGCCAGTGGCAACATGCGTGAAGGACATGACCACGACCATGGTGATGCCGATCATGATCATGACCACGACCACGCCGCTGACGTACCTGAATACCTGTACAAGGGCGTACGCGCACGCTTCTACGGCATCGAAGCCCAGGACCGTTGGCAACTGGCCGAAAATCACTTGGGTAGCTTTGCCCTGGAGCTATCCGGTGACTACACCCGGGCCAAAAACCTCGACTCCGGGGAAGACCTGCCACGCATCGCCCCACTGCGCTTGAACAGCGGTCTGTTGTGGGAGCTGGACCGCTGGCAGGCACGGGTTGACGTTCAGCATGCCAGCGCCCAACACCGTAAACCGGCCAACGAAACCAGCACCGATGGCTACACTACGCTGGGTGCCAGCCTGGGCTATCGTTTCGACGTCGGCCAAAGCCAGTGGCTGGCATTTGTTCGCGGCGAAAACCTCACCGATCAGACCGTGCGCTACGCAAGCTCGATCCTGCGTGACATCGCACCTGCACCCGGCCGCAGTGTCGAAGTAGGCTTGCGCACCACCTTCTGATAACCACCGTTGCCGGACTGTTACCGTTCCGGCAACGGTGCCTCTTGTTGAATTGACTTTTTTTCTTACAAGTTCATCTATATCCTCCCCGCCTCACGCTGAACCGCTTCAGTCGATCCCCCCACAACCCTATCGCCGCAGATCTCCACGATGGGGTGTATGTGTCGTTTTTTTCAATAATCAAAAGATAGCGCTATCTCATGCCTCCGATTCATCGTTTCCGCATTTTTCCCACCACTCGAACGCTGCTTTCGAGTCTGGCCATCGCCGGCTTGGCTCCCTGCACTCAGGCCGCAGCGATGTTCGCCAGCAATTCGCCCTGGATGCTTGGCGATTGGGACGGCAACCGCACGGAGCTTGCCGAGCGCGGCTACGACTTCACCTTGGGTTACACCGGCGAAACAGGCGCAAACCTACACGGCGGTTATGACGATGACGCAAGCGCTCGCTACAGTGGGCAGTTCACGCTGGGCACGCACCTGGATTTGCAGAAAATTCTCGGCTGGCAGGACAGCGAGTTCCAATTGACCGTTACCCAGCGTCATGGCGACAACATCAGCAATGATCGCATCAATGATCCGCGGGTCGGCGGCTTCACGTCTGCCCAGGAAGTGTGGGGACGCGGCCAAACCTGGCGGCTGACCCAGATGTGGATCAAGCAGAAGTACTTCGACGGTGCCCTGGATGTGAAATTTGGCCGATTCGGTCAGGGCGAAGATTTCAACAGCTTTCCCTGCGACTTCCAGAACCTGGCCTTCTGTGGCTCACAGGTGGGTAACTGGGCTGGCGACATCTGGTACAACTGGCCGGTCAGCCAGTGGGCATTGCGGGTCAAGTACAACCTCACCCCCGACCTTTACGCACAGATCGGTGTCTACGAACAGAACCCGTCCAACCTGGACCGCAACAACGGCTTCAAGCTCAGTGGCAGCGGCACCCAAGGCGCAGTAATGCCGGTCGAACTGGTATGGACGCCGGCAATCAACGGTCTGCCAGGGGAATATCGCGCGGGTTACTACTACAGTAATGCCAAAGCAACTGATGTCTACAAGGACAGCAACGACCAGCCAGCAGCATTGAGCGGCCAGGCTTACCGCAGCAGTTCGAGCAAGCACGGCTTCTGGCTGGGTGCCCAGCAGCAGCTGACGTCGCTGGCCTCCGACCATTCGCGTGGCCTGAGCGTGTTTGCCAATGCCACGTTGCATGACAAGAAGACCAACGCCATCGACAACTACGTTTCAGCAGGTGTGGTGTACAAGGGGCCCTTCGATGCCCGCTCCAGGGACGACTTCGGTTTCGCCCTGGCACGTGTGCACGTCAACCCTGCCTACCGCAAGAACGCCAAGGTGCTGAACCAGGCCAATGGCGTCAGCGCCTACGACGACCCCCTGTTTCGCCCGATCCAGAACACCGAGTACAGCGCCGAGCTGTACTACGGCATTCACCTCGCCGACTGGCTGACCATACGCCCGAACCTGCAGTACATCCGTCACCCCGGTGGCGTCAGCCAGGTCGACGACGCGTTGATCGCTGGGATCAAGCTTCAGAGCAGTTTTTAATCGCCCTTTCCATTTAACGGAGAACACAAGATGAGCACAGAAGGTGCCTTGAGTAGAACCCGCTGGCTGCCGCGCCTTATTGGCGTGCTGTTGCTGCTGATGGGCCTGGCCCTACTGGTGGGCGGCATCAAATTGAGCCAACTCGGCGGCTCGTTGTATTACCTGATTGCCGGTATCGGTTTCGCCCTGTCCGGCATCCTGCTGCTGGCACTGCGTCGGCTTGCCCTGGGGCTGTACGGTGCAGTACTGCTCGGCAGTACCTTGTGGGCACTGTGGGAAGTGGGCCTGGACTGGTGGCAACTGGTCCCACGCCTGGCGCTGTGGTTCGCCCTGGGGGTAATCCTGCTGCTGCCATGGGCCCGCCGCCCACTGCTCGGCAACCCGTCGAAAATCAATCCGGCCCTGTTGAGCCTGGCGGTTGTCCTGTCGGGTGCCACCGCCGTGGCCAGCCAGTTCACCCACCCAGGCGAAATCAAAGGCAAGCTGGGTCGCGACAGCACAGGTTTGAGCAGCACTGCGCCTCAGATGCCCGATGGTGAATGGCAGGCTTACGGCCGCACCGAGTTCGGTGACCGTTACTCCCCGCTGCGCCAGATTACCCCCGACAATGTGCATAAGCTCCAGGAAGCCTGGCGCATCCGCACCGGCGACCTGCCTACCGACAACGACCCGGTGGAGCTGACCAACCAGAACACGCCACTCAAGGTCAACGGCATGCTCTATGCCTGCACTGCGCACAGCAAGGTACTGGCCCTGGACCCGGACACCGGCGCCGAAATCTGGCGCTTCGACCCGAAGATCAAGAGCCCGACAGGCTTCAAGGGCTTCGCACACATGACCTGCCGTGGTGTCTCGTATTATGACGAGAACAACTACGTCAATGTTGACGGCAGCCCTGCGCCGAAGATCTCCGATGCTGGTCAGGTTGTTGCCCGCGCCTGTCCGCGCCGCCTTTACCTGCCTACCGCGGATGCCCGTCTGATTGCCCTCAATGCCGACACCGGCAAAGTCTGCGAAGGCTTCGGCAATCAGGGGGTCATCGATTTGACCACTGGCATCGGCCCGTTCACTGCTGGCGGCTACTATTCCACCTCGCCTGCGGCGATCACCCGCGAACTGGTGATCATTGGCGGACATGTAACCGATAACGAGTCGACCAACGAGCCGTCCGGGGTGATCCGCGCCTACGATGTGCACGACGGGCGCCTGGTGTGGAACTGGGACAGCAACAACCCGGATGAAACTGCGCCCCTGGCCGCGGGCAAAACCTACAGCCGCAACTCGGCGAACATGTGGTCGCTGGCCAGTGTCGACGAGAAACTGGGCATGGTTTTCCTCCCCCTGGGCAACCAGACACCTGACCAGTGGGGCGCTGATCGCACCCCGGGTGCTGAAAAGTTCAGTGCAGGTATCGTTGCCCTGGACCTGGCCAACGGCAAAGTGCGCTGGAACTACCAGTTCACTCACCACGACCTGTGGGACATGGACGTCGGCAGTCAGCCGACCCTGCTCGATCTCAAGACCGCAGACGGGGTTAAACCGGCGTTGATCGCCCCGACCAAGCAAGGCAGCCTGTACGTGTTGGACCGTCGTGACGGCACGCCGATCGTGCCGATCCACGAGATCCCGGCCCCTCAAGGTGCGGTAGAGGGTGACCACACCGCACCGACGCAGGCCCGTTCGGAGCTCAATCTGCTTGGCCCGGACCTGACCGAACAAGCCATGTGGGGCGCCAGCCCGTTCGACCAGATGCTTTGCCGCATCCAGTTCCGCGAACTGCGCTACGAAGGTCAATACACCCCACCCTCGATCCAGGGCAGCCTGGTGTATCCGGGCAACGTTGGCGTGTTCAACTGGGGAAGCGTCTCGGTCGATCCTGTGCGCCAGCTGCTGTTCACCTCGCCAAACTACATGGCGTTTGTGTCGAAGATGGTGCCGCGCGAGCAAGTTGCTGCCGGCAGCAAGCGCGAGAGCGAAACCAGCGGCGTACAGCCCAACACCGGTGCCCCTTACGCGGTCATCATGCACCCGTTCATGTCGCCACTGGGCGTGCCTTGCCAGGCACCTGCCTGGGGCTACGTCGCCGGTATCGACCTGACCACCAACCAAGTGGTGTGGAAGCACAAGAACGGCACCAGCCGTGACAGCTCGCCGATTCCGATTGGCCTGCCCATTGGCGTGCCAAGCATGGGCGGCTCCATCGTTACCGCCGGCGGTGTGGGTTTCCTAAGCGGCACCCTGGACCAGTACCTGCGCGCCTATGACACCAACACCGGCAAGGAATTGTGGAGCTCGCGTCTGCCAGCAGGCGGCCAGGCCACGCCAATGACCTACACCGGCAAGGACGGCAAGCAATATGTGCTGGTGACCGCCGGTGGCCACGGCTCGCTGGGCACCAAAATGGGTGACTACGTAATTGCTTACAAATTGGCTGAATAGGCCCTAGCTACAAGCGACAAGCTGCAAGCTGCAAGTCCCGCAATCCCATCTTGCAGCTTGTAGCTTGAAGCTTGGAGACTAAGTCCCCATCTAAGCACCATAGCCATTTTCGCAGGTGCCCCATGAGTGATCAGCAGGATCTACCGGAACAACTCGAGGCTTATGCCAAACTCGAGCATCCTGAAGCCTCCGCTAAAACAGGCCACAACCTCGCCCTGCCCGACCAGCAACTGCCGGAAAGGGTCTATGTAATTCCGATCCACAACCGCCCGTTCTTTCCCGCGCAGGTACTGCCGGTCATTGTTAACGAAGAGCCCTGGGCTGAAACGCTGGATCTGGTTTCCAAGACTCCCCATCATTCCCTGGCACTGTTCTATATGGACACCCCGCCAGAAGATCACCGCCATTTCGATACGTCAGCCTTGCCGCTTTACGGCACCTTGGTGAAGGTCCATCACGCCAGCCGCGAGAATGGCAAGCTGCAGTTCGTCGCTCAGGGCCTGACCCGAGTGCGCATTCGTACCTGGCTCAAGCATCATCGCCCCCCCTACCTGGTCGAGGTCGAGTATCCGCGTCAACCCAGCGAACCGACCGACGAGGTGAAAGCCTACGGTATGGCCCTGATCAATGCGATCAAGGAGCTTCTGCCGCTCAATCCTTTGTACAGCGAAGAGCTGAAAAACTATCTCAATCGCTTCAGCCCCAACGATCCGTCGCCGTTGACCGACTTCGCCGCGGCACTGACTTCGGCCACCGGCAAGCAATTGCAGGAAGTGCTCGATTGCGTGCCCATGCTCAAGCGCATGGAGAAAGTCTTGCCGATGCTGCGCAAGGAGGTTGAAGTCGCTCATTTGCAGAACGAGATCTCTGCAGAAGTGAACCGCCAGATCGGCGAGCATCAACGCGAGTTCTTTCTCAAGGAACAGCTCAAGGTCATCCAGCAAGAGTTAGGGCTGACCAAAGATGATCGCAGCGCCGACCTGGAGCAATTCGAGCAGCGCTTGCAAGGCAAGACATTGCCGGCAGCCACAAAAAAACGCATCGATGAAGAAATGGGCAAGCTGGCCATTCTGGAGACAGGTTCGCCAGAGTACGCGGTCACCCGTAATTACCTGGACTGGGCCACCGCCTTGCCATGGGGTGTCTATAGTAAAGACAAGCTTGACCTCAAGCACGCACGAAAAGTGCTCGATCAGCACCATGCCGGTCTCGACGATATCAAGGACCGGATCCTGGAGTTCCTCGCCATCGGTGCCTGGAAAGGCGAAATCAGCGGCTCCATCGTTCTGCTGGTAGGCCCACCTGGGGTGGGTAAAACCAGTGTCGGCAAGTCGATCGCGCAATCTTTGGGGCGACCGTTTTACCGTTTCAGTGTTGGCGGCATGCGCGATGAAGCCGAAATCAAGGGGCACCGACGCACTTACATCGGCGCACAACCTGGCAAACTGGTGCAGGCGCTGAAAGACGTCGAGGTCATGAACCCCGTGATCATGCTCGATGAAATCGACAAGATGGGGCAAAGCTACCAAGGTGATCCTGCCTCAGCCTTGCTCGAAACCCTCGACCCCGAGCAAAACGTCGACTTCCTCGACCACTATCTGGACCTGCGTCTGGACCTGTCAAAAGTGTTGTTCGTGTGCACGGCCAACACGCTGGACTCGATTCCCGGTCCGCTGCTTGATCGCATGGAAGTCATTCGTCTATCGGGTTATATCACTGAAGAAAAGCTGGCCATTGCCAAACGCCACTTGTGGCCAAAACAACTGGAAAAAGCCGGTGTCGCCAAGACCAGCCTGAGCATTACTGATGGCGCGCTGCGCACTGTCATTGAAGGCTATGCTCGCGAGGCCGGAGTCCGCCAACTGGAAAAGCAGCTCGGTAAACTGGTACGTAAAGCGGTGATGCAACTGCTGGAAAACCCGCAAGCCAAGATCAAGATCGGCCCCAAGGATCTGGAAGCTTCTCTGGGCATGCCCGTGTTTCGCAGCGAACAGGTGCTATCGGGCAAAGGTGTGATTACGGGCCTCGCCTGGACCAGCATGGGCGGCGCTACGCTGCCAATCGAAGCCACCCGCATCCACACCCTCAACCGCGGCTTCAAGTTGACCGGGCAGTTGGGCGACGTGATGAAGGAGTCGGCCGAAATTGCCTACAGCTACGTCAGCGCCAATCTCAAACAGTACGGCGGTGACCCGGCCTTTTTCAATGAAGCGTTCATCCATCTTCACGTACCTGAGGGCGCCACACCCAAGGATGGGCCAAGCGCGGGCGTGACCATGGCCAGCGCACTATTATCCCTGGCCCGAGATCAGACCCCGAAAAAAGGAGTGGCCATGACCGGCGAGCTTACCTTGACCGGGCAAGTGCTACCCATCGGCGGAGTGCGCGAGAAAGTGATTGCAGCGCGCCGGCAGAAAATTTTCGAATTGATCCTTCCGGAGGCCAACCAAGGAGATTTCGAAGAGTTGCCGGATTATCTCAAGGAAGGCTTGACCGTGCATTTCGCCCGGCGCTTCAGTGACGTAGCGAAAGTCTTGTTTGGCTGAAAGGTGGGTTGAAAAGGTACAGCGCGGGCTGAAAAGCACGCGCCGTGCCTATTTCATTAGAAACTCTTTTGAATCTCAGCAACGACAAATTGCGCATAGTCGCGCAAAGTAACCAGCAGTTTGTTCAACGCTTGGGCACCCGGCGGCCTCAAGGAGCAAGTGCAACAGTCAGTTAAAAAATCGGAGCGTGCTAATTACGAAATTGAACGAGATACCGCCTCCGAAGCATCGCGATCGTTTGGCGTCTGAGCGAACCGAGCCATCCCGG
>NZ_JACOPV010000022.1 GCF_016881005.1 Pseudomonas arcuscaelestis
CCTGGGTCAAGTTTTTTGACGGGGACTTAGCCTCCAAAAAGCCAGCGACCACTGTCCAGAAATGTAAGTGTAGTACGTAGTGTTTCTATCCCAATGGGCCGCGGAGCGCCGGGGAGGCGGTTTTTTAGGATTTCACGCTCCATTTTCAGCTCAGCGACCTCGGCTCGCAGGCGTGCCAGCTCGCTGTCTTGCTTGGTGATGGGTTTGCGTTCAGGTGAGCTTAGCGGCTCGCCCCTGCGCATGGCATCGACCCAGTTATCGAGCGTCTTGACGGACATTTCCAGTTGGCGAGCAGCTTCGGTTCTACCAACGCTTTCAGCTAGCGCAACCGCTTGAGCTTTGAACTCATCGGTGTAGTTACGGCGAGTAGATGGATACATGGCAACCTCCAAGAGAACGATATGAGTATCGCTTCTTGGCGTCCGTTGTCACGGTACAGGCCCAGCAAAACCCCCTGTCCCTGCATTCGGCCCTACGCTGCGCTCCGGGTTCCCTCATTCCACCCTTGCTCCCGCGGGGACCGCGCCGAAGGGCCGTCCTGGCCCTGCGGCGCTCGCCGGCCATCCATGGCCGTCGCCCCACTGCGCAAGGGTTCCATTCGGCCTGCTGAAGGGACGATTTGTGGCGTCTGCACGATTTTTGTAGGTAGAAGCACAGCAGCGGCAACAGCAACACCAACAACAGCGAGGTGCTGGTGTGCAGCTTTTGCTTTTGATCTGGCTCTTCGTACATCGCCAGCCCAGACACCCTGGATCGTCCCTTCAGTAGGCCGAATGGAACCCTTGCGCAGTGGGGCGACGGCCATGGATGGCCGGCGAGCGCCGTAGGGCCAGGACGGCCCTTCGGTGCGGTCCCGACGGGAGCAATGCCGGAGCGAAGGGACCCGGAGCGCAGCGTAGGGCCGAATGCAGGGGCACACGGTTTTGGTTCCTTTTGCCAAGACAAAAGGGACCCGCCGTAAGGGCGGAAGGGGCCAACAGCGGCGCCGCATTGAATGGATAAGCTCACAGACTCAAATCCCAGCCCAGCCTAGACCAGCCCCAAGATCATGCCCCCGGGACTCCGTGAAGAACCAATAAAAAGCCCCACCCGAAGGTGAGGCTCTGTGTGGCAATTGCGCTACTTACAGGAATACAAACTTGGCAATGAAGATCGCGGTCAACACCCACAGGCTCGCCGAGATTTCGCTGAAGCGACCCGTACCGGCCTTGAGCACCACGTAGGTGATAAAGCCCAAGGCGATACCATCGGCAACCGAGAAGGTCAGCGGCATCATGATCGCGGTGACGATCGCCGGGATGCTGTCGGTGGCTTCATCCCAATTGATGTGGGCCATGCTGCCCATCATCAGCATGGCCACATAAATCAGTGCACCTGCAGTGGCGTAGGCGGGGATCATGCCAGCCAGCGGTGCGAAGAACATTGCGGCAATGAAGAACAAGCCAACGACAACTGCAGTGAGACCGGTTCGCCCGCCTGCGGCCACACCGGCAGCACTTTCCACGTAGCTGGTGACGGGCGGAACACCCACCACGGCGCCGAACACACTAGAAGCACTATCAGCCTTCAGGGCCCGCGAAAGGTTTTCGATGCGCCCGTCAGCTTTCACCAGGTTGGCCCGTTGCGCTACACCCATCAGGGTGCCGGCGGTATCGAACATGTGCACGAAGAGAAACGCGAACACCACGGCAATCATGCTGACGTTGAATACGCCTGCCACATCCATTGCCATCCAGGTCGGCGCCAGGCTCGGAGGCAGTGAGAACACACCACCATACTCGACCAGGCCCAGGCCCCAACCCGCCAGGGTAACGCTGATGATGCTGATCAGGATCGCGCCGAATACACGGTGGTAACTGAGCACTGCAATCATCAGAAAGCAGATTGCCGCCAGCAGCGGACCAGGTTCATGCAGGGAGCCAAGCTTGATCAGGGTGGCAGGGCTGTCGACGACAATCCCGGCAGTTTTAAGACCGATCAGTCCGAGGAACAATCCGACGCCGGCACCCATTGCATGACGCAAGCTTACGGGAATGCTGTTGAGCAGCCATTCACGCACGCGCGACAGCGTCAGCAGCATGAACAGCACTCCGGAGACAAACACTGCGCCCAGCGCTGCTTCCCAGGTGTAGCCCATGGTGCCAACCACGGTATAGGTAAAGAAGGCGTTGAGCCCCATGCCCGGCGCCAGGCCCACCGGCCAGTTGGCATAAAGGCCCATCAACAGACAGCCGAGGGCGGCGGCAATACAGGTTGCGACGAATGCAGCTCCATGATCGATGCCGGCATCGGCCATGATGTTGGGGTTGACGAAAATGATGTAGGCCATGGTGATGAAGGTGGTCAACCCGGCGATCATTTCGGTTTTGACGGTAGTGCCATGTAGCTTGAGTTTGAAAATCCGCTCCAGCCAACTCGTTTCGAGTGGTGGGGCAAGATCCAGCGTAGGGGCGTCGGATTTGCGGCTTTCCACAGCATGTACTCCTCAAGTCTTTTCTTGTTTTTCAGAGCCAGTCCTGCGCACGCACTGGGAAGCTCTGTGAGGCGGATGGGATGGCAGGCTACCGGACCTTTTGTTGACTTCTGAGTCAGGAAGTTGCACGGATGGATTATGCGTTTGTATACAAAGAATGCAAATAATGTTTTCGTTGCTGTGCGCAAATAATTTGCTTGAGCAGCTATAAAGGCCATCACCCCTGCAGAAATCGTTGCGCCTGTGTACAATGTGCCCATACCTTAATCGTTTAATTTTCTTATCAAGACTTGCCTTCGCCCCACTGGCTGGTATTACAGTCAGGGTCCGACCGGCCGATCCCTGTGCTCGAGTGCCCATGAACGAACAGCTGCAACCTCTCAAGAAACCAGTGCGTACCGGCAAGGCTGGACGCAGCGGAACCCAGGACGACATCGTCTACGCGCATATTTTCGAGGCCATTCTCGAGCAGCGATTGGCGCCGGGTACCAAGTTGAGCGAGGAAGCGCTGGGCGAGATCTTTGGCGTCAGTCGCACCATTATTCGTCGTGCGCTATCGCGTTTGGCTCATGAGAGCGTGGTGCTGCTGCGACCGAACCGCGGTGCCGTGGTGGCCAGCCCTACCGTTGAAGAGGCGCGCCAGGTGTTCTTCTCCCGACGTATGGTCGAGCGTGCGATCACCGAGCTTGCGGTCGAGCACGCCACCGCCGAGCAATTGAACGAATTGCGCCAGATGGTGCGCGATGAGCGCGACAGTTTTTCCCGGGGCGACCGTGGTGCTGGCATTCGCCTGTCTGGCGAGTTCCACCTGAAGCTCGCCGAAGCCGCTGGCAATGCACCCTTGATCAGTTTCCAGCGCAGCCTGGTATCGCAAACTTCCCTGATCATCGCCCAGTACGAAAGCGGCAACCGCTCGCACTGCTCCTACGATGAACACATGCAACTTATCGACGCTATCGAAGCCCGTGACGTCAACCAGGCGGTAAGCCTGATGATGCACCACATGGATCACATCGACAGCAAGCTCAACCTCGACGAAGACAGCGCCTCGGATGATCTGCATGCGGTGTTCTCGCATTTGCTGCAGACCAAGAAGCGCGGTAGCCCGGCACCGGTCAAGGGCTGATTTTTTTTTGGGGCTGCAGCGCAGCCCCATTGGATACTGGCACTTCGTCCAACCTCTGCTAGATTCTCAGCTGATCCACCCCCGCAAACCTTCATCAAGCAGTTGGGCTTGCGCGCATTGCGTGAAACGTCAACGACTTGAGGATAGGCACATGTCATCACCTCTAGGTACACGTATGGGTGCTGAGTTATTCGGCACGTTCTGGTTGGTGTTGGGCGGTTGTGGGAGTGCGGTGCTGGCGGCGTCTTTGCCCGCCGGAATCGGGCTTGTCGGTGTGGCCATGGCTTTTGGTCTCACCGTTCTGACCATGGCGTTCGCTATTGGTCATATCTCCGGATGTCATCTCAATCCGGCCGTATCGCTCGGTCTGGTCGTGGGTGGACGCTTTCCGGCCAAGGAGCTGCTGCCTTACATTGTCGCCCAGGTGGCTGGGGCGATCATTGCCGCAGGCGTCATCTATTTCATCGCCAGTGGCAAGGCCGGGTTCGATATTGCTTCCGGGCTGGCCTCCAATGGCTATGCCGAGCATTCCCCGGCGGGTTATTCGCTGGCGGCAGGCTTTGCCAGTGAAGTCGTGATGACCGCGATGTTCATCCTGATCATCATGGGCGCTACCGACCGTCGTGCACCTGCTGGTTTTGCCCCGATTGCCATCGGCCTGGCTCTAACCCTTATTCACCTGATTTCGATTCCGGTGACCAATACCTCGGTCAACCCCGCGCGCAGTACAGGCCCGGCGTTGTTTGTCGGTGGTTGGGCGTTGCAGCAGTTGTGGCTGTTTTGGGTGGCGCCGCTGATCGGAGCAGTGATCGGCGGCGCGTTGTACAAGGGGCTTTTCGAGGGGCTTAGCGCTGATGAACGCAGCGGCCGGCAGCAAAGGTCTGCTTGACGGTCCGGTCATCGCCCAGGGTCATCAGCACGAACAGCGTCTCGTCGATGCTGTTCGACTGCTGGATGCGGTAGTCCATCAGTGGTGTGGCCTTGTAGTCCAGCACCACGAAGTCGGCGTCATTGCCGGGCTTGAGGTTGCCGATACGATCGTCGAGATACAGTGCCTGGGCGCCGCCCAGGGTGGCGAGGTACAGCGACTTGAACGGACTCAGTCGTGCGCCTTGTAGCTGCATGACCTTGTACGCTTCGTTGAGCGTATTGAGCAGCGAAAAGCTGGTGCCTGCACCCACGTCGGTACCCAGGCCCACCTTGACTTTGAACTTCTCGGCTTGCGGCAGGTTGAACAGGCCGCTGCCGAGAAACAGGTTGGAGGTGGGGCAGAAGGCGACCGCCGATCCGGTTTCAGCCAGACGCTGGCATTCCTCATCGCACAGGTGCACACCGTGGGCGAACACGGAGCGCTTGCCGAGCAATTTGTAGTGATCGTAGACGTCCAGGTAACCGTCGCGTTCTGGGAACAACGCTTTGACCCAGTCGATTTCCTTGAGGTTTTCGCTCAAGTGGGTGTGCATGTACAGGTCAGGGTACTCACCCAGCAGTTGGCCGGCCAGGGCCAGTTGCTCCGGGGTGCTGGTCGGTGCGAAACGGGGCGTGACCGCATAGTGCAGGCGAGCCTTGCCGTGCCAGTGTTCGATCAGCGCCTTGCTTTGGGTGTAGCTCGATTCGGCGGTGTCAGTCAGGTAGTCCGGGGCATTGCGGTCCATCATCACTTTGCCGGCGATCATGCGAAGATCGAGGCGCTCGGCTTCTTCAAAGAAGGCGTTGACCGATTCAGGATGCACGCTGCCAAACACAAGGGCAGTGGTGGTGCCGTTGCGCAGCAGTTCCTCGACGAAGATTTTCGCCACCTTATCGGCATGCGCCTTGTCGGCAAACTGCTTTTCGCAGGGGAAGGTATAGGTGTTGAGCCAATCCAGCAGTTGCTCGCCGTAGGAGCCGATCATGCCGGTCTGCGGAAAGTGAATATGGGTGTCGATAAAGCCAGGGGTGATCAGCGCATCCTGATAATGCTGCACGTCGATGTCGGCTGGCAGGGCCGGCAGCAAATCGCTGGCGTGGCCCAGGGCGCTGACCTTGCCGTTGTCGACCAACAGCAGGCCATCTTCGAAATACTCGTAAGACGCTTCGATGCCTACCTCGGCAGGGTCGGCGACACTGTGCAAAATGGCGGCACGGTAAGCTTTGCGGGTTGCGCTCATAGGGCTCTCGTCATATGGCTTGGCTGCGCCGAGAGGGCGGCAGCAATTGGGCAATGGGGCCGGCGTTGACAGCAGTATCGTGCTGGCCAAAGCTGGCGTTGTAGGTGGCGATGATTTCCGCGGCGATGGAGACAGCGATCTCGATCGGTAGCTTACCTTTGACCTCGGCCAAGCCCATCGGGCAGCGCATGCGTTGCATGCGCTCCTCGGTAAAGCCGCGGTCTCGCAGGCGGTGTTCGAACTTGACCCGTTTGGTTTTCGAGCCAATCAAACCGAACCAACTGAAATCATTGCGCTTGAGGATTGCAGCGGTCAGTTCCAGGTCCAGTTGGTGGTTGTGGGTCATGACGATGCAATAACTGCCCGCGGGCAGGTCGTCGACTTCATCGACCGGCTCTTCGCTGACAATCTTGCTGACCCCGGCTGGAATATTTTCGGGAAATTCCTGCTCGCGCGAATCGATCCAGCGCACCCGGCAGGGCAGCGCGGCGAGCAAGGGTACCAGAGCGCGGCCGACATGACCTGCACCGAACACGGCGATTTGTGCCTGCACCTGGCCCATCGGTTCAAACAGCAACACGGTGGCGCCGCCGCAGCACTGGCCCAGGCTGGCACCGAGGCTGAAACGTTCAAGATGTGGCGATTCGCGACGCTCGGCGAGCATTTCGCGGGCGATCTTCATCGCCTTGTACTCAAGGTGTCCGCCGCCAATGGTATCGAACAGTTGCTCGGCGCTGACCACCATCTTCGAACCGGCATTGCGCGGTGTAGAACCGCGCTCTTCGATGATGGTCACCAGCACGCAGGCTTCGCCACGGGCTTGCAGGTCGGCGAGGGCATTGATCCAAGTGTGCATAGCTGATTTGCCTCTTTGATCGCGGGGCAAGCCTGCTCCCACCAGGTGGGAGCTCAATTGCCCCGCGACGCCACCTTACGGTGTGACGGTCTCGACCTCGGTAGCCGGCTGCTGCGCCGCCACCACCTTGCGCATCTGCTCGCAGCCCCACAGCACCCGCTCAGGCGTGGCCGGGGCGTCGACCTTTGGCTGCACGCGGTAGTCAGCAAGGCTGGCCACGGCGTCCTTGATCGCGCACCAGGCAGCAATCCCGAGCATGAACGGGGGTTCGCCGACTGCCTTGGAATGGAACACGGTGTCTTCCGGGTTCTTGCGGTTCTCCACCAGCTTGACCCGCAGGTCTATTGGCATGTCGGCCACTGCCGGGATTTTGTAGCTGGCCGGGCCGTTGGTCATCAACTTGCCCTTGGCGTTCCACACCAGCTCTTCGGTGGTCAGCCAGCCCATGCCCTGAATAAAGCCACCTTCGACCTGGCCAATGTCGATGGCCGGGTTAAGCGAGGCGCCAACATCGTGGAGGATGTCGGTGCGCAGCATCTTGTATTCGCCCGTCAGGGTATCGACGATCACTTCGGCGCACGCGGCGCCAAAGGCGAAATAATAGAAGGGGCGGCCACGGGCCTGGCTGCGGTCGTAGAAGATTTTCGGGGTTTTGTAAAAACCGGTGCTGGACAACGATACCTGAGCGAAATAGGCCTGCTGTACCAGTGCTTCGAAGCTGAGAATTTCGTCACGAACGCGCACATGGCCGTTACGAAATTCGACGTCCTCTTCGCTGACCTTGTAGTGACGAGCGGCAAATTCAGTCAAGCGCTTCTTGAGAATTTCGGCAGCGTTCTGCGCCGCTTTGCCGTTCAGGTCGGCGCCACTGGAGGCCGCGGTGGGGGAGGTGTTGGGCACCTTGTCAGTGTTGGTCGCGGTGATCTGGATACGCTGGAAGTCGACCTGGAATACTTCGGCAACCACCTGGGCAACCTTGGTATTGAGGCCTTGGCCCATTTCGGTGCCGCCGTGGTTCAAGTGAATGCTGCCGTCGGTGTAAATGTGCACCAGTGCGCCGGCCTGGTTGAGAAAGCTGGCGGTGAACGAGATGCCGAATTTTACCGGTGTCAGCGCCAGGCCTTTTTTCAGGATCGGGCTGTTGGCATTGAAGCGGCGGATGGACTCGCGGCGCTGCTGGTAGTCACTGCTGGCTTCCAGCTCTGCGGTGATTTCCTCGAGCATGTTGTGCTCGACGGTCTGGTAGTAGTGGGTGACGTTGCGTTCGGTCTTGCCGTAGTAGTTGGCCTTGCGCACAGCCAGCGGATCAACGCCAAGCTGGCGAGCGATATGGTCCATCACCTCTTCGATGGCGACCATGCCTTGCGGGCCGCCAAAGCCACGATAGGCCGTGTTGGAGGCAGTATTGGTCTTGCAACGGTGGCCATGGATAGTGGCATCGCCGAGGTAGTAGGCGTTGTCTGAATGGAACATGGCGCGGTCGACGATCGAGGCCGACAGATCAGGTGAGCAACCGCAGTTGCCGGCCAGGTCGAAGTTGATCCCGTGCAGGCGGCCGCTGTCGTCAAAGCCGACGTCGTACTCGATGTAGAAAGGGTGACGCTTGCCGGTCATCAGCATGTCTTCGACCCGCGGCAGGCGCATTTTGGTTGGCTGGCCGGTCAGGTGGGCGATGACTGCACACAGGCAGGCCGGGCTTGCGGCTTGGGTTTCCTTGCCGCCGAAGCCGCCACCCATGCGGCGCATGTCGACGACGATCTTGTTCATCGACACGTCGAGTACTTCGGCAACCAGCTTCTGTACTTCGGTGGGGTTCTGGGTGGAGCAGTAAACGATCATTCCGCCGTCTTCGGTAGGCATCACCGAGGAAATCTGGGTTTCCAGGTAGAAGTGTTCCTGACCGCCAATGTGCAAGGTGCCTTGCACGCGGTGCGGGGCGCTGGCCAGGGCGCTCACCGAGTCGCCGCGCTGGTGGGTGTGACTGTCGAGCACGAAGTGCTTCTTGCGCAGCGCCTCAACGACATCCAGCACCGGCTCCAGGTCTTCGTATTCGATGATGGCGGCCATCGCCGCACGACGTGCGGTATCCAGGTCACGTGCGGCAACGGCAACTACCGGTTGCCCGACGAACTCGACCTTGTCGATAGCCAGCAATGGATCACCCGGCAGTAACGGGCCGATGTCCTTGAGGCCGGGTATATCCTCGTGAGTGATGGCGATTCGCACACCCTCGAAGGCATAGCACGGGCTGGTGTCGATGCTCAGGACCCGGGCATGGGCGCGATCGGACAAGCGCGCGTAGACGTGCAACTGGTTGGGGAATTCCAGGCGGTCGTCGATATACGTGGCTTCTCCCGACACATGTTTGTCGGCGCTGTCGTGCTTCAGGCTGCGACCGACACCGGTGGTCAGGTCCTGGCTGAACAGTTCGGCCATTTGCGCCTGGCTTTTGGCGACGTGATGGTTAGACATAAGCGGTCACCCGAGTCTCGATGTGCGGCGTTTGCAATTCGATGAAGTATTTACGCAGCAGGTTCTGTGCGCTGAGCAGGCGATATTCCTTGCTGGCGCGGAAGTCCGACAGCGGGGTGAAGTCTTCAGCCAGGGCCTGGCAGGCGCGCTCGATGCTGGACGAGTTCCAGGCTTTGCCGATCAGTGCGGCCTCACAGGCGCGGGCGCGTTTGGGGATAGCGGCCATGCCACCGAAAGCGATGCGCGCAGCTTCGACCACACCGTTGTCGATACGCAGATTGAACGCGGCGCAGACGGCAGAAATATCGTCATCCAGGCGCTTGGATACCTTGTAGGCACGGAACGTCCAGGCGCTGCGGGCGCGCGGCACAATGATCTTCTCAATGAACTCGCTTTCCTGGCGTGCGGTGATGCGGTAGTCGATGAAATAGTCTTCCAGCGCCAGGGTGCGAGTGCTGTCGCCCTTGCGCAAGACAATTTGCGCATCCAGGGCAATCAACAGAGGCGGGGAGTCGCCAATCGGCGAAGCATTGCCGATATTGCCACCCAAGGTGCCCTGGTTGCGGATTTGCAGGGAGGCAAAGCGGTGCAGCAGTTCACCGAAATCCGGGTATTCGCGACTCAAAGCGTCGTAACAGTCGGTTAGCGGAGTGGCAGCGCCGATCTCCAGGTGTTCGGCGAAGCTATCGATGCGCTTGAGTTCGGCGACGTTGCCAACATAGATCATCACCGGCAAGGTTTTGTGAAATTGAGTTACTTCCAGCGCCAGGTCGGTGCCGCCGGCGAGCAGTCGGGCTTCCGGGTGCGACCCGTAGAGGTCGGCGAGATCGGCCACGGTCAGTGGCACCAGGCAGCGCTTGTCGCCGCTGTTGAGCTCACCGGTTTCACTTGGTGCAATGGCTTTGAGGCGAGCGATGGTCTGGCTCTGGTTGTTGTCGAACTGGTCAGGCTTGGCCTGGCAGCATGATTGCTCGGCGGCGGCGAGAATTGGGCGGTAGCCAGTGCAGCGGCAAAGGTTGCCGGCCAGTGCTTCCTGGGCCTTGTGCAGATCCGGTGCATCGCTGTTCTTTTGCAGGGCAAACAGCGACATGACAAAACCAGGCGTACAGAAGCCGCACTGAGAGCCATGGCAATCGGCCATGGCCTGTTGCACGCTGTGCAATTGGCCTTGATGCTTGAGGCCCTCGACGCTGATCAGTTGTTTGCCGTGCAGGGACGAGACGAAGGTCAGGCACGAGTTCAGGCTGCGGTAGCGAATGAGTTCGCGGCCGCTGTCGTCCGCGGCCAATTCGCCCACTACCACGGTGCAAGCGCCGCAATCGCCGCTGGCGCAGCCTTCCTTGGTACCGGACTTGCCCAAGTGCTCGCGCAGGTATTGCAGCACCGTCAGGTTGGGATCCAGGGCATGCTCACTGCGCAGCTCCTGGTTAAGAAGAAACTGGATCACGGAAGGCCTCACACGCGGTTTATTGTTGTTGAGCGGACTGTAAGCAGACTTGTTTTTTAGGTCAACAATTTTCTGACTTTCGGGTCAGGAAAAATCACGCAATGTATCCGACCACCACAGGCGCTCCTCCATTGAGCATAGTTGCTTGTGACGTTGGACATTTTTTTGCTTCATTTATGCCAACTTCTCGCTGCAGGCCCCTGCGCGGCGCAGAGGCAAGTGCGCTACAATTGCGCCCTTTGCACAGTTCAATGATTTTGAAGGAAAACCATGACGTTCAAGGCTCCGGACAGCCTCTCCGAGCAAATTGCCCACTACCTCGCCGAGCGCATCATTCGCGGTGAGCTCAAGCCTGCCGAGCGTATTCAGGAGCAAAAGGTCACCCAGGCTTTGAACGTCAGTCGTGGTTCCGTGCGCGAAGCACTGCTGATCCTTGAACGACGGCACCTGGTGACTATTCTGCCGCGCCGTGGTGCCCACGTGACCGAACTCGATGAGCACGGGGTGCGCAGCCTGTGCAACCTCATGGGTGAACTGTACATTCTGCTGGGTAATGCGGTAGCGCAGAACTGGCGGGTAGAGCGCGACTTGCTGGCCTTTTTGAATATTCAGCAGCGCCTTACCGTTGCCCTGGAGCGTCAGGACATCAAGGTATTTGTCGAAGAAAGCTTTTCGGTCATGCGCGCTGCCTACCCGTTTGCCAACAATCCTTACCTGGAAGAAACCGTCGAGAACTTGCACCCGGCCATGAGCCGCGCCTATTACCTGGCGCTGGATCAGCGCAAGGCCGAGATGAACGACTTTCTTGCGTTGTTCGCCAGCCTGCTGGAAGCCGTCGTTGCGCGTGATCTGGTGCGTATCCGTACGGTGCTGACTGAGTATTGCCAGCGCAGCTGCGAGCTGGTGCTGGCGGCACTGGCGTCTGCCTGAGCATGCGCCTCAAGTGCATTCGCCTGGCCGGGTTCAAGTCGTTCGTCGACCCCACCACGGTCAACTTCCCCAGCAACATGGCGGCGGTCGTCGGGCCCAATGGCTGTGGCAAATCCAACATCATCGATGCGGTGCGCTGGGTGATGGGCGAAAGTTCGGCAAAAAACCTGCGTGGCGAGTCGATGACCGACGTCATCTTCAACGGCTCCACCAGCCGCAAGCCGGTGAGCCAGGCCAGCATCGAATTGGTGTTCGACAATTCCGACAGCACGTTGGTCGGGGAGTATGCCGCTTACGCGGAAATTTCCATTCGCCGCAAAGTAACCCGCGACGCACAGAACACTTACTACCTGAACGGTACCAAATGTCGGCGCCGCGATATCACCGACATCTTCCTCGGCACCGGCCTGGGTCCGCGAAGCTATTCGATCATCGAGCAGGGGATGATCTCCAAGCTGATCGAAGCCAAACCGGAAGACTTGCGCAACTTCATTGAAGAGGCAGCAGGGATTTCCAAGTACAAGGAGCGCCGGCGCGAGACCGAGAGCCGTATCCGTCGTACCCATGAAAACCTCGAGCGCCTGACCGACCTGCGTGAGGAGCTTCAGCGTCAGCTAGAACGCTTGCATCGCCAGGCTCAGGCCGCCGAGAAGTACAAAGAGTACAAAGCCGAGGAGCGCCAACTCAAGGCGCAACTGGCCGCCTTGCGCTGGCAGGCGCTGGATCAACAGGTCGCTCAACGTGAAGTGGTGATCGGTGATCAGGAAGTGGCGTTCGAGGCGTTGGTGGCAGAGCAGCGCAATGCCGATGCCAATATCGAGCGCTTGCGTGATGGCCATCATGAGTTGTCCGAACGCTTCGGTCAGGTGCAGGGGCGTTTTTATTCGGTGGGTGGCGATATCGCCCGCGTCGAGCAGAGCATCCAGCATGGCCAGCAACGTTTGCGGCAGTTGCAGGATGACTTCAAGGAGGCCGAGCGTTCGCGCCTGGAGACCGAGTCGCACCTGGGCCATGACCAAACGTTGCTGGCGACCTTGGGCGAAGAGATTCAAATGCTTGAGCCCGAGCAGGAAATGACGTTGGCCGCCGCTGAAGAGTCGGCGGCTACCCTGGAAGAAGCCGAAGCTACCATGCACGGCTGGCAGGAGCAGTGGGACACCTTCAACACCCGCTCAGCCGAGCCACGCCGACAAGCCGAAGTACAGCAAGCACGCATCCAGCAACTTGAGCAAGCCCTCGAGCGCCTGGCCGAGCGCCAGCGCAAATTGGCAGAAGAACGTGACGTGCTCAGTGCCGATCCCGAAGATGCCGCCATTATCGAGCTTGGCGAGCAAGTCGCTGTCAGTGAGCTGGTACTTGAAGACCTGCAACTGCAAGAGCAGCAGGTAATCGAGCAGTCTGAAACCCTGCGTGAGCACCTGCAACTGGCCACCCAGGCACAGCAACAGGCGCAGGGCGAGTTGCAGCGCCTGGGCGGTCGCCTGGCCTCGCTTGAGGCCTTGCAGCAAGCAGCGCTAGACCCAGGCACCGGTACCGCGCAATGGTTGCGCGAGCAAGGCCTGGAGCAGCGCCCGCGCCTGGCTGAGGGGCTGCGTGTAGCGCCGGGCTGGGAGTTGGCAGTCGAAACTGTGCTGGGCGCCGATTTGCAGGCTGTGCTGGTCGATGACTTCAGTGACCTTGATCTGGCAGCGTTCAATCAGGGTGAGCTGCGTTTGCTTGACGGGAGCACCGACACCACGCGCGCACCGGGCAGTTTGCTCGACAAGGTGGAAGGGCGGATCGATCTGGCACCCTGGCTGGGTCAGGTGTTGCCGGTGGAAAACCTGGAGCAGGCCCTGGCTCGGCGCGGCAGCTTGAAAGACGGACAGAGCCTGGTTAGCCGCGACGGCTATTGGCTTGGGCGTCACTTTTTGCGGGTCTGCCGCGCCAGCGATGCCCAGGGTGGTGTGCTGGCCCGGGGGCAAGAGCTGGAGCGATTGGCGCTTGAGCGTCTGGAGCAGGAGGCGGCGCTGGAACTGCTGGAAGCGCAACTTCAGACCCAGCGTGAACAACTGCAAGCACTGGAAGAGCGTCGCGAGCAGCTGCGGCGCGACACTCAGGGCGAAGCGCGTCAGCAGAGCGATCTCAATGCGCGCCTAAGCGCCGTAAAGGCGCGGGCCGAGCAGTTGAGCCTGCGGCGCTTGCGACTGGAAGAAGAACTGGCGGAAGTGCTCGAACAACGCGCATTGGAAAGCGAGAACCTCGGTGAGTCGCGCTTGCAACTGCAGGATGCCCTGGAGCTGATGGCCCAGGACACCGAGCAGCGAGAGCTGCTTCTGGCTCAGCGCGACAGCCTGCGCGAGCGCCTTGATCGGGTGCGTCAGGAAGCTCGCCAGCACAAGGATCACGCCCATCAGTTAGCCGTACGCCTGGGTTCATTGCGCGCCCAGCACGACTCTACTCGTCAGGCCCTGGAACGTCTGGAGCAGCAGTCGGAACGCCTGACGGAAAAGCGCGAGCAGCTCAGCCTGAACCTGGAGGAGGGTGAAGCGCCCTTGGAAGAGTTGCGCCTCAAGCTTGAGGAGTTGCTGGAAAAACGCATGAGCGTGGATGACGAAATGCGTTTGGCGCGCTTGCATATGGACGAGGCCGACCGCGAACTGCGCGACGTGGAAAAACGTCGAACCCAGGCCGAGCAGCAAGCGCAATTGCTGCGCGGTCAGTTGGAGCAGCACCGGCTGGAGTGGCAGGGTTTGAATGTACGGCGCAACACGCTTCAGGAGCAGCTGCAGGCCGATGGCTATGACCTGCAAGGGGTGTTGGCTACATTGAACGAAGCGGCCAGCGAGCAAGAGGCCGAGCAGGAGTTGGAGCGCATCGATGCGCGCATCCAGCGCTTGGGTGCGATCAACCTGGCGGCCATTGATGAGTATCAGCAGCAGTCAGAGCGCAAACGCTACCTGGATGCCCAGAATGACGATCTGGTCGAAGCCCTCGATACCCTGGAAAACGTTATTCGCAAGATCGACAAAGAAACCCGTAACCGCTTCAAAGATACCTTTGATCAGATAAATGCCGGATTACAGGCACTTTTCCCAAAAGTTTTCGGTGGCGGCAGCGCTTATCTGGAACTGACGGGCGAAGATCTACTCGATACAGGGGTAACAATTATGGCGCGGCCACCGGGCAAGAAGAACAGCACCATTCACCTGCTCTCGGGCGGGGAGAAAGCGCTGACGGCCCTGGCCCTGGTTTTTGCCATTTTCAAATTGAATCCGGCGCCGTTCTGCATGCTCGATGAAGTCGATGCGCCGCTGGACGATGCCAACGTCGGACGCTACGCCCGACTGGTCAAGGAAATGAGTGAGACGGTGCAGTTCATCTATATCACCCACAACAAGATCGCCATGGAAATGGCGGACCAGTTGATGGGGGTTACCATGCACGAACCGGGTTGCTCACGTCTCGTAGCTGTGGATGTGGAGGAGGCAATGGCTATGGTCGACGCCTGATTCGAGGCGATAAGGCGTTAACCTGAGGTAAATGGCCCTGTCAGTTGCGACAGACGGTGTAAAGTTATCTTTGGTCGTGCTAGCTTAATGTCACTTATTTTTTGCGTGGGTAAAACGCCTGTCAGAACATAGAGTTGGCGCCACGTTTTAAAGGGGTTTAAACCCTTTATTTTTCAGCATTTTTTACAGAGGCACAGGATTACATGGAAATCGGTCTGCGCGAGTGGCTGATCGTCATCGGCATAATTGTCATTGCCGGTATTCTTTTTGACGGCTGGCGCCGTATGCGCGGCGGCAAGGGCAAGCTGAAGTTTCGCCTGGATCGCAGTTTTTCCAATGCGCCGGATGACGACAGCAGCGCCGAGGTAATCGGCTCGCCACGGGTATTGGACACCCACCAGGAGCCTGAGCTGGATGAGCGCGACCTGCCGTCGATGAGCGCGGGTCGCGAGCGTGACACCAACAGCAAGCCCAAAGCCTCCAAGCGCAAGCGTGGTAGCGAACCGCAGCAGGGCGACCTGAACCTGGCCGCTGAGCCGCGTGAGCGCGAGCCCGATCTATTCGCCAGCGTCGACGATGACTTTCCCGATGAAACGCGCAGTACCGGGACTGCCTTTGGCACCAGTGAAGCGCGTGATTTGCCACCGGTTGAAGAAGTGCTGGTAATCAGCGTGATCTCCCGTGATGAAAGCGGCTTCAAAGGTCCGGCACTGCTGCAGAACATCCTGGAAAGCGGTTTGCGTTTTGGTGAAATGGATATTTTCCACCGTCACGAAAGCATGGCCGGTAATGGCGAAGTCCTGTTCTCGATGGCCAACGCCGTCAAGCCGGGCGTGTTCGACCTGGACGACATCGACCATTTCAGCACCCGCGCGGTTAGCTTTTTCCTGGGGCTGCCAGGCCCGCGTCATCCCAAGCAAGCCTTCGATGTCATGGTGGCTGCGGCGCGTAAGCTGGCCCACGAGCTCAATGGCGAGCTTAAAGATGATCAGCGCAGCGTAATGACTGCCCAGACCATTGAGCATTACCGCCAGCGCATCGTCGAGTTCGAGCGTCGCGCCCTGACCCAGAAACGCTAAGGCATCGCGGGGCCAGCCCGCTCCCACAGGTAGGCGCGGGCTTGCCCCGTGATGAGGCCCAAAGGCCTGCCCCGAACACGCAAGAGCAGCCCAGGCTGCTCTTTTGCTTTGCAAGAGAATACGAAAATGACCGCCGAATCCCGAATCCTTGAACTGCGCACTGAGCTCGACCAGCACAACCACCGCTACTACGTGCTTGATGAGCCCAGCGTACCGGACGCCGAGTATGACCGTCTGTTCAATGAACTCAAGGCGCTGGAGGCCGAGCACCCTGAGCTGGTAACGCCTGACTCGCCGACCCAGCGCGTCGGCGGTGCGCCATTGTCGGCATTCAGTCAGGTGCGCCACGAAGTACCGATGCTCAGCCTGGGCAACGCCTTCGAGGAGAACGACCTGCGTGAGTTCGACCGGCGCGTGGTCGAGGGGCTGGACCTGCCGGCAGGAGACCTGTTCGGTGATGTTGCGGCAGTGGACTACAGCTGTGAACCCAAACTCGACGGCCTGGCTGTCAGTCTGCTGTATCGCGACGGGCAATTGGTGCAGGGCGCCACCCGAGGTGATGGCACTACGGGCGAGGATATCAGCGTCAATGTTCGCACCGTGCGCAACATTCCCCTGAAGCTGCAAGGTGAGGGCTGGCCTGCCGTGTTGGAAGTGCGCGGTGAGGTGTACATGTCCAAGGCCGGGTTCGAGCGCCTGAATCTGGCGCAGATCGAGGCGGGTGCCAAGACCTTCGCTAACCCGCGCAACGCAGCGGCGGGTAGTCTGCGTCAGTTGGATTCGAAGATCACTGCCAGCCGCCCGCTGGAATTCTGCTGCTATGGCCTTGGCCAGGTTTCGGCGCCACTTGCCGATACTCACATCGGTACCCTTGAACAGCTCAAGGCCTGGGGCTTGCCAATCAGTCGCGAGCTGCGTCATGCCGCAGGCGTGGCCGAATGCTTGGCGTACTACCGCGATATCGGTGCACGTCGTAACGACCTGCCTTACGAGATCGATGGCGTCGTGTTCAAGGTCAACAGCCTGGCGTCCCAGCGCGAGTTGGGTTTTCGTGCCCGCGAACCGCGTTGGGCCATCGCCTACAAGTTTCCGGCAATGGAAGAGCTGACTGAAGTGCTGGATGTTGAATTCCAGGTAGGTCGTACCGGAGCGGTAACGCCGGTAGCTCGGCTAAAGCCGGTGAAAGTGGCTGGGGTTACGGTCTCCAACGCGACCTTGCATAACATGGACGAAGTGGCGCGCCTGGGCCTGATGATCGGCGACACCGTTATTATTCGCCGCGCTGGCGACGTGATCCCTCAGGTCATGCAGGTAGTGACCGATCGACGTCCGGACGATGCGCGTCCCGTACACATTCCCACGCAGTGCCCGGTGTGTGGTTCGCAGGTTGAGCGTACCCAACTGATCAAGCGCAGCAAGGGCAAGGAAACCGTCAGTGAAGGGGCGGTGTACCGTTGTGTGGGGCGCCTGGCCTGTGCCGCGCAACTCAAACAGGCGATCATTCACTACGTTTCGCGACGGGCCATGGATATTGAGGGTCTTGGCGAAAAAAGCGTCGAACAACTGGTGGATGAAGGCCTGATTCGTTCTCCGGCAGACCTCTATCAGCTGACGTTCGAGCAGATTGTCGATCTGGAAGGATTTGCCGAACTGTCGAGCAAGAATCTGCTGGCAGCCATAGCCGCCAGCAAGCAGCCTGGCCTGGCCCGTTTCATCTATGCCCTGGGCATCCCTGATGTAGGCGAAGAGACAGCCAAGGTGCTAGCGCGATCCCTGGGCTCGTTGCAGCGGGTTATGGCGGCGTTGCCGCAGGTACTCACTTACTTGCCGGATATTGGCCTGGAAGTGGCGCATGAGATCCACAGCTTCTTTGAAGACGAACACAACCGCACCGTCATTGCGCAATTGCTTGAGCGTGGACTGCAATTGCAGGATGAAGGCGATTTGGCTGCCGAGTTTGCTGCAAGCACTACCCTGGCAGGCTTGATCGCCAAGCTGGATATTCCTTCGGTTGGGCCGACGGGCGCCGAGAAGCTGGTGGCCAAGCTCGACAGCCTGGAGAAGATCATCGCTGCCGATGGCATCGATCTACGCCAGGCATTGGCTGCCAAGCAGGCAGACGCGGTGCGCAACTATTTCCAGGTGCCGGCAAACGCAGCGCTGGCCTTGGCAATCGAGGCGCAGTTGCGTGACTTTGGCATGCACTGGACGAGCGAGAAGAAGATTGCTGCCGGCTTGCCGCTGGCCGGTCAGACCTGGGTGTTGACCGGCTCGCTGGAGCGCATGAGCCGCGATATCGCCAAGGACAAGCTCGAAAGCCTGGGTGCCAAGGTGGCCGGTTCGGTGTCGGCCAAGACTCATTGTGTGGTGGCTGGGCCTGGTGCCGGCTCCAAGTTGGCCAAGGCCAACGAGCTGGGTCTGAAGGTGTTGGATGAAGATGCATTCGTTATCTTCCTGGCCGAGCAGGGAATTGCTGTGTAAGCGTAGAAACTCGTGGCGGTACCTGTGGTCTAGTCCTGGTAGAAGCCAGGAGGGCCATCATGTACCGTTTTTTCGAGCAATTGAGCGGCAGGATCGCCGCCGTACTAGCCGGTCTCGAACAGCGCGCGGCTAGGGTTTGGCAGTGCCGTTGCGGGCAGTCGGTATTTTTTCGCAACAGCCGCTGTCTGGCGTGTCAGGCTGCATTGGGTTATTGGTCGCCAGACCATCAGGTCAGCAGCCTGACGGCGGGTGCTGGTGAAGGCCTCTGGTTGCTTGATGGTGTGCCTGAGGCGGGCGCTCAGCGCCGTTGTGCCAACCTCGATACCCCGGCGGCCTGCAACTGGTTGCTGAGCGCTGATGAGCCGCACAGTCTGTGCTTGGCCTGTCGCTTGACCCAAACACTTCCTGACTTGTCTATTGCCGGCAACGCAGCGCGCTGGTGCAAGCTGGAGATGGCCAAGCGGCGCCTGGTCGCGCAGTTGCTCGAGCTGGGCCTTGCGGTTACGCCGAAAAGCGCCAACCACGCGCAAGGCTTGGCGTTTGACTTCATTGGCGTCGACCTGGAGGGCAATGCGCCTACCACTGGTCACGCCGATGGGCTGATCACCTTGGACGCGCGTGAGGCCGATGATGACTGGCGCGAGCGGGTGAGGGTGCAGTTGCATGAACCCTATCGAACCTTGCTCGGCCATATGCGTCACGAAGTGGGTCACTACTACTGGGACCGCCTGATTGCACAATCGGACTGGCTGGAAGATTTTCGCGCATTGTTCGGTGATGAGCGCCTGAACTACGCCGAGGCGCTTGAGCGTCATTATCAGCAAGGCGCGCCCGCAGATTGGGCGCAAGCCCATGTCAGCGCCTACGCGACCATGCACCCCTGGGAAGACTGGGCAGAAACCTGGGCCCACTACCTGCACATGAGCGATGCCCTCGACACCGCCTTGGCACTGGGCATGAACGCCAAAAGTCTGGACCTTGACTATCCACCCTTCCAGCGAGAAGACCTGTATTGGCCAGACGACCCCAGCGCGGATTGCTTCCTGGCGTTTCTCAATGCCTGGGTCGAACTCTCGGCGATGCTTAATGAGCTGTCACGCAGCATGGGGCAGGCGGATTTTTATCCCTTCGTGTTGAGCAAGCCGGTGGTCGCCAAGCTGCACTTTATCCATCTGCGGATTGCTCGCGAGGCGCCGTGAACGCGGCACGGGGGTAGACTCGCCACTCACGAAACCGAGCCAAGTCATTGAGCGGCGATGGTTTTTTTTGAATTAATGGTTGTATCTTCACTTGATGCCGGTACAATGGCGCGGCTCGTCGCCAGATGAGCTGCGTTATGGTGACCCCATCGGTCCCCCCGCAACGATTACCCGTGAACCTGGTCAGATCCGGAAGGAAGCAGCCACAGCGGGAACATTGTGTGCCGGGGTGTGGCTGGTGGGGTCGCCACCTATCTCTAAGTCCTTGGTTCTACAAGGATTTCTCGCTCAAAAATTCGAAGTGGAACAGCGTCTGGGAATACCCGGTCGGGTAGCTCTTGGCTTGCGCATTGGGCGCTTGTTTTTTTGGCGTTTACTTTCCTGGCGGTAGGCACAGAGATACCCATGTTGGTATTGCGGTAGTCATGGCGCCAATCCTTTTTGTTGGCCCGAAAGGCTACTTGGAAAAGCTTCAAACTGATGGGTATTTCTGAAATTTCTAATGAAGCATGTTGGGACGCCAAAGGTTATTATTTCTGTCAGGTGTTAGAGCAGCGTTAAAGTGACACGTTTAGGTCGGCTTTTCCTGTGGTTGTCGCTATGAAAGATATAAGTGTCATCGCTCGCGGAGTCGTTATTTTAGAATGCCAGTTTTTCTAAAAGCAAAAAGTATTACTAGTCCTGCAAGAAGTACGATCGAGGCCCACTTCAAGGTTACTAGCTTTCGCTTTAAAGGGAGCGGAAGGTTTTGCAAGTCTTCGACGCTGATACCACCATGCTTTAGGTAATATCCAGGGAATGTGACAATTCCAGCTATCCATCCTGTCAGTAGAAGCTTTCCCCAAGGCCCGCCATTCCTAAGCGGGATCTGACTAACGACTGCGGGGCAATTTTTTAGATGCGCGAGGATCAAATTCATCTGGGTATAAGCCATATGAAGCGCAGTCCCAAGACAAATGATTATCCCAGAAAATTCGAGTATTCCTGAAGCTAAAAAGATCTTATCAGCAAGACTCAATGTCATTTGGAAGTCTCGTAAACAACTTCGCCAATTTCTTCCCCAAGTATTCCGCCAATAGCCCCAGAGGCAAACGAGCCAGTCCCAACCACTAGAATCCCGCAAGCCAAAGTGGCTAAACCGCCACTCGGCACACCAAGTGCCACGCATATCGTTGCAGTCGTTGATCCAGTAAGCGCGAAGCCAGCGATGGCACCTCCAGCGACGCCGCCGGCGAAGCTGCCGGACTCAGTGAATTTTACTTTTTTGCAAGCGTCAGTGCTTTCTCCGGCACATATGTCCTGAACCTTCATATATGAGGCGCTGCCTCCGACGGAAGTCCCGAGCCAACCACCGTACTTGAGGTATTTGGCAGCCTTGGCAACCCCTTCCATGTGCGTGGCATATCCGGGGATCTGATCTGGCGCACCGGCCTTCATCCAGCGGTGTACCAGGCTACGACTGGAGATCCCCAGTGCGCTTTTGAGCTTCGGGTGATCAGGAAAGCCGATTCCTTTTTTTGTCAGTTCTGTGAGCTGGATGTCGAGTTGGCTTAGCAGGCGCTTACGCTCGGCAAAAAACTCTGGCGAGCGCAGGTGCGGGTCACGCTGAAAAAATCGCTGATGGAGAGCCTCAATGTCGCGCAGCGCATCACTCACGCTCTGCAGGTTTTTGGCGAACATTGCTTCACCGACGCCTATGGCGGTGGAGCCGTGTGTGAGAAAGGACTCAATTTCGTCACGGTGGCTCGCCATGAAGTCAGCCTCTTCCGGTGTCAGGTTTTGGAGCGCAATCTACTTTTGCTGCTGCTGCCATTAACCGTGCCTCTTCAAGTGTGCATTGAAGGTTTTCCGGATCACTCAGCACGATCAGTTGCCCGGCTTTTACCTGACCCAAGTTCGGGTTGAGCGCTTTGAATTTGGCGATAACCGCGGGATTAGCGGAGGGGAATAAACGGGCCTCCAATTCCTCTGCTGTGGTGCTTTTGGGCACAATGTAAAACCCCGGCTCCTGTGGTTGTGGTCGGGGTTCGGGCCAGCGTTCGCGGGGGAAAAACTTCAGGTCGGGGGAGGGCCTTGGTGCAGGTGGAGCTTTGGCTGCGTTTTGAGAGTTTCGTTTCACCGTGAGATTTTGAGCATGGACGAACCGCAGTAACCGCTCTGGGTCGGCGCGGTATATGGGCTGGGTGATACTCATGAGGGAAAGGCGTTTCACTGTACGAGGGATTGGAGCATGGCGCGTCAAGGCTTTTGACTGATTCAAGAGGTCACGTTGCTCTTGCAAGATAGCCTGAATTCCCTGTTCAGGGGTTTTATGGCCTAGTGTGACATCATCAGCAATACGCTTGGCATAATAAGAAATTTCTCGATTAAACTGCATGCGTGTAGTTGCGTTCTTGAGATGCCGAGCGCTAATAGTGTGGGCTTGCCCAATAAGTTTGTTAGCTGCGCTGTTTACGTCCCAGATATCATAACTATTCGAATTCATCCTTTCGTTCCTTCCTTGATCGAAGTGGAGTGGAGTTTTTCCTGAGTGGCGGCGGCTTTCGATGTTGTGTTGGCCGCTGAAGTCAATCCTAAAGCATCACTTGCGAACAGCATTAAATGTGGGTAGTCGTAGTGCCACTCCTTTTTTGTTGGTCCGAAAGGCTACTTCAAAAAGGAACAGTCTTAATGTAGGGCATTTCTGAAATTTCTAATAAAGTATGTCGGGCCGCCGAAGGCTAGTATTTCTGTCAGGTGCTAGTGCGGCCCTGAAGCGACACGCTCATTGAATTTGGACAAAGCGAGCAGGCGGTATGCCCCTAGCCGACTGTACTTCCCTGGCCACTGATATTGGATTTCAGCTTCGCATTAGGCAACGCGCCTGCGGCGGCCAGCTTCAACAAGCGCTGAAACGTCGGGCAGTTCAAATGATCCTCCTGCGGACATTGAGCTGCATGGCGCAGGCCTTTGCTCATCGCCTGCAGGCGTCTGGCGTTGGCTTCGAGTTCTTCGGCCTTTTCCACCAGCATCTGTCGATCGACGCGCAGGTGGATCAGCATGCTGCTCACTTCGTCCAGGGAAAAGCCGGACGCTTGCCCCAGTGAAATCAACGCCAGGCGCTCGATGACATCGGCAGCGAATTGGCGGCGCTGGCCCGGGGCTGCCAGCGAGGTGATCAGCCCTTTTTTCTCGTAATAACGCAATGTCGAGGCGGGTACCCCGGTGCGTTTGGCGGCGTCGGCAATGTCCATGTCTGACCCTTGACTTGAAGTTGACTTCAACTTCTATGCTGCGTGGCATGTTCCATGACGTCAACAGCGCGAGGGTTTCACATGTCTGTTTCTACTTTTCTTAACGCAAGCTTAGTGATCGGTGCCGGGGCCACGCTGCTCATCGATCTCTGGGCGATGGTGCTTAGGCGTCTTGGGGTGCCTACGCTGAATTTCGCCATGGTAGGGCGTTGGGCGGGGCATCTGCTGCAAGGTAGATTGCGCCATGCTGCCATTGCCAAGGCCAAGCCAATTCGCGCGGAGCTTATGTGGGGCTGGATCATCCACTACGCCATCGGTGTGCTGTTCGCTGCCTTATTGCTGGCAGCGTGCGGCAGCGATTGGTTGCAGTCGCCGCTGCTGTGGCCTGCCCTGGTCGTTGGTGTGGGTTCGGTGGTGGCGCCGCTGTGTATCATGCAGCCGGCGATGGGGGCGGGGTTCGCGGCCTCGAAAACACCGACGCCATTGCGTAATTGTCTGCGCAGTCTGGTAACGCACACGATATTTGGCCTGGGCTTGTACCTGTCGGGATTGGGGTTTTCTGTGTTTGCGGCGTGAGCTGCGTCAGTTGGGTGGTAGGGGCGAGGTGGGCTGGCTGCCGTAGCGCTGGAAAATTCGCTCGATTTCTCCCGACTGTTTCATTTTCGCCAATGTCCGCAGCACGGTTTGTGTAGGGACCGGCGGGGCGTTGAGTACCATGCACCCCAGTTGTTGCTCCTCCAGTACCGCCAGCCCTTTCAGACGCTGCTCTGCGGGGAGTTGTCGATTGAACCAGTCCAGGCTCAGTTGGCTGCTCACCGCGTAGCTGTAGCGACCGGCCTGGAGTTTGTGCAGCACCTGTAGCTGGTTGCGCGCATCATCGCGCTCGAAGTGGCCATTATCGAATTGAGGCTGCAGCACGGGATATTTGAACCCAAGTACGGTACCGATAGCCTGCGGAGGTATTTGCGTCAGGTTTGTAGCCACGGCTTTTGGGTTCAGGGTAACCAGCAGGTCGCGCTGTTTGAACAGTGGCTTGCTCCAGCTGTAGTTGTTGTGTGCATCGTCGGCCCAGGCCGGCATGACAAAGCAGCGCACGTCTACGCTGCCGCGCTCCATGGCTATTGGCAGGCGCAAGCGGGGGATCACCACAAACTCGGGGCGATGCCCGGTATGCACGGCCAAAGCGTTCATCATGTCAAACATGATGCCGTCGACCGGTCGATTGTTCTCGATGTGTACCAGCGGCATGGTCCAGCTATCGGCAACGGCAAAGCGCAAAGGTGGTAACTCATCTGCCCCAAGCTGGCCGATGTACAGCATTAACAGGTTTAAAACCCAGCGCATCCACTTCTCCCTGTGTCGCCTCAGCATCCCGGCGAACAAAGCTTATACGTTAGGCCGCATAGCGGATGCAATTTCAGGGCTGCTCCGCTAGGATTAGCGGTCTTTGATCTAGCTATTTGACGGTTTTCGATGAGTTATCAGGTTCTTGCACGTAAATGGCGTCCGCGCTCGTTCCGCGAAATGGTCGGCCAGACCCATGTGCTCAAGGCCTTGATCAACGCGCTGGACAACCAGCGCCTGCACCACGCCTACTTGTTTACCGGTACCCGAGGCGTGGGCAAGACCACGATTGCGCGAATTATCGCCAAGTGCCTGAACTGTGAAACCGGGATCACCTCCACGCCATGTGGCACCTGTTCGGTATGCCGGGAGATCGATGAGGGTCGCTTTGTCGATCTGATCGAAATCGACGCCGCCAGCCGTACCAAGGTCGAGGATACCCGCGAGCTGCTTGATAACGTGCAGTACGCACCGAGCCGTGGTCGCTTCAAGGTCTACCTGATCGACGAAGTGCACATGCTCTCCAGCCACTCGTTCAACGCCTTGCTCAAGACCCTGGAAGAGCCGCCGCCTTACGTTAAGTTCATTCTCGCCACCACCGATCCGCAGAAGCTGCCGGCTACTATTCTTTCGCGGTGCTTGCAGTTTTCGCTGAAGAACATGACGCCAGAGCGTGTGGTCGAGCACTTGAGCCATGTGCTGGGCGCCGAAAACGTACCTTTCGAATATGATGCATTGTGGCTGCTGGGCCGTGCGGCTGATGGCTCGATGCGCGATGCCATGAGTCTCACCGATCAGGCTATTGCCTTCGGCGAAGGCAAAGTATTGGCCGCCGATGTGCGGGCCATGCTCGGTACGCTCGATCATGGGCAGGTTTATGGCGTACTGCAGGCGCTGCTTGAAGGTGATGCGCGGGCCCTGCTTGAAGCGGTGCGTCATCTGGCCGAGCAAGGGCCGGACTGGAGTGGGGTGCTGGCCGAGATGCTCAATGTGCTGCATCGCGTCGCTATTGCCCAGGCGCTGCCTGAAGCGGTCAACAACGGCCAGGGTGATCGTGACCGGGTACTGGCCCTGGCGCAGGCGCTGCCGGCCGAGGATGTCCAGTTCTACTATCAGATGGGGCTGATCGGTCGTCGAGACCTGCCATTGGCACCCGAACCGCGCAGTGGCTTCGAAATGGTCCTGTTGCGCATGCTGGCGTTCCGTCCGGCCGATACCGATGATGCGCCGACCCCGGTACTAAAGCCGGTGGGGATCAGCCAGGCCACAGCTGATTCGGCAAGAGCGGTGGCAGCACCTAGCGCAGTTGCGCCTGTGGTGACGCCTACAGCGGTTGTCGAGCCTGTTCCTGCAGTTGCGCAGTCGCTACCTGTTGCCGAGCCTGTACCTGAGGCCGAGCCCGCTGTGGTCGAAACCGAAGAAGAGGTGCCTGAGCCGGTAGTCGATCTGCCTTGGGACGATGCTACGTCGGTTGAGGCCGAAGCTGCGCCTGCTGCTCCCGAGCCGGCAGTCGAACCCCCGCAGCCTGAACCAGCGCCAGCGCCGGTACAGCCTGATGCCCGTCAGGACGAGCCGCCTCACAACGACCATATCGGCTACAGCCCGGCAGGTATGGATCGTGACGACGAGCCGCCGCTGGACGAAGATTACTACGAGCCGGAGATGGATCCGGCAAGTTACAGCTATCTGGACGAGCTGGCTATCGAGCATGTCCATGAGGACACCCCGGCCGTTGCCCCCGAACCCCTGCCGGCAGCCATGCCGGCCACTGGCCTGGCGTTGCAATGGCTGGAATTATTCCCGCAGTTGCCGATTTCCGGGATGACCGGCAGTATCGCCGCCAACTGTACGTTGATCGCCGCCGAAGGCGATGATTGGCTGCTGCACCTGGACCCGGCCCACAGTGCCCTGTTCAACGCTACCCAGCAGCGCCGCTTGAACGACGCCCTGAACCAGCATTTCGGGCGTGCGCTGAAGCTGTCTATCGAATTGATCCGCCCGGAGCAGGAAACCCCCGCTCAGGCGGCAGCGCGCAAGCGTGCAGAGCGCCAGGGAGAAGCAGAGGCGTCGATTGACGCTGATCCGCTCATCCAGCAGATGATCAAGCAGTTTGGTGCAATGGTTCGACACGATACCATTGAACCTGTAGACGCCCCGGTAACCCAGGGCGAATGACCGAATGACACAAGTGGCCCGGGCCGAGCCCGCGCCGCACCCCGTAAGTCTAAATTTGAGGTGATCCCCATGATGAAAGGTGGCATGGCCGGCCTGATGAAGCAGGCTCAGCAGATGCAGGAAAAAATGGCCAAGATGCAGGAAGAACTGGCCAATGCCGAAGTGACCGGCCAATCGGGCGCTGGCCTGGTGAGTGTGGTGATGACCGGTCGTCACGACGTCAAGCGCATCAGCCTGGATGACAGCCTGATGCAAGAAGACAAAGAAGTCCTGGAAGACCTGATCGCTGCCGCCGTCAACGACGCCGTGCGCAAGGTCGAGCAGAACAGTCAGGAAAAAATGGGCGGCATGACTGCTGGCATGCAGTTGCCACCTGGCTTCAAGATGCCATTCTGAGTCGATACCTGTAGTACCTTCGGTGGGAGCGCGACTGTAGGGTCGTTGCTCCCATCGTCGTTTTTCCCGCTTTTTTGAAATTTCAGGCTAACCACCATGAGCTTCAGCCCACTGATTCGCCAATTGATCGATGCCTTGCGCACCTTGCCCGGTGTCGGCCAGAAAACCGCTCAGCGCATGGCTCTGCAATTGCTTGAGCGCGACCGCAGCGGCGGTCTGCGCCTGGCCCAGGCGCTAAGCCAGGCCATGGAAGGGGTTGGCCATTGCCGTCAATGCCGAACCCTGACCGAGCAAGAGCTGTGCCCGCAATGTGCTGATCCGCGCCGCGACGATACGCTGCTGTGCGTGGTTGAGGGGCCGATGGATGTCTATGCGGTAGAGCAGACCGGCTATCGCGGTCGTTACTTTGTGCTCAAGGGGCACTTGTCACCGCTAGATGGCCTGGGGCCCGAGGCCATCGGCATTCCGCAGCTGATGGCGCGAATCGAGCAGCAAAGCGCCTTTACTGAGGTCATCCTGGCCACCAACCCGACGGTGGAAGGCGAGGCGACTGCTCATTACATCGCCCAGTTGCTGGCCGACAAGGGGCTTGTGGCTTCGCGCATTGCCCACGGCGTGCCATTGGGTGGCGAGCTGGAATTGGTGGATGGCGGTACGCTGGCGCATTCATTTGCCGGGCGTAAGCCGATTTCGTTGTGAGCTGCAGTTATTGATTGCGGGTCAATCCCGCTCCCTCTGCCGGTGGTCCAAGCGATGGGAGCGAGCTTGCCTGACGATGCGCTCTAAAGGATTACCGCTCGCTCAGCGAGAATTCGGTCAGGCAGAAGGTCGGCACGCCTGCAGCGTTCAGGCGCTGGGAGCCTTCCAGCTCGGGCAGGTCAATAATTGCCGCCGCTTCGAACACTTGTGCGCCCATGCGGCGCACCAGATTGGTGGCTGCCAGCAAGGTGCCGCCAGTGGCGATCAGGTCGTCGAAAACCAGCACCGAGTCGCCTTCGCACAAGCTGTCTGCATGCACTTCCAGGAATGCTTCGCCGTATTCGGTCTGGTAGCCTTCGGCAAGGACATCGGCCGGCAGCTTGCCCTGTTTGCGGAACAGAATCAGTGGCTTGTTCAGTTGGTGGGCAATGATCGAGCCGATCAGAAAACCGCGCGCATCCATGGCCCCGATATGGCTGAATTCAGCCTCGACATAACGTTCGATGAAGGCGTCGGCCACATGACGCAGGCCCCGTGGCGACTGGAACAGCGGGGTGATGTCTCGGAAGATTACACCGGCTTTCGGAAAGTCGGGAACCGGGCGGATAAGGGCTTTGAGGTCGAAAGTGTCGCTGTGCATGGGGGCGGGTGTCCTGAGAAACGAATACCCGCCAGTATACCTTTATCCTGCGGGCTCAGCTCTCTATAGCGCCGCCGGCCAGCGCACACAGCTGGATCGGATCAAGAATGTGGATTTCCTTGCCTTCGGCGGCGATCAGGCCGTTTTGCTGGAAACGGGTGAAAACGCGTGAAACCGTTTCCACGGCCAGGCCCAGGTAGTTGCCGATTTCGTTGCGCGACATGCTCAGGCGGAACTGGTTGGCCGAATAGCCACGCGCACGGAAGCGTGCGGACAGGTTGACCAGGAACGTCGCGATGCGCTCGTCCGCGGTTTTCTTCGACAATAGCAGCATCATTTGCTGATCATCGCGAATTTCGCGGCTCATCACCCGCATCAGCTGACGACGCAGTTGTGGTAGCTGCACCGACAGTTCGTCGAGGCGCTCGAAGGGGATTTCACAGACCGAAGTGGTTTCCTGGGCCTGGGCCGACACCGGGTAGGCTTCGGTGTCCATGCCGGACAGGCCGACCAGCTCGCTTGGCAGGTGAAAACCGGTGATTTGTTCTTCACCGCTGTCACTGAGGCTGAAGGTTTTCAGGGCGCCGGAACGCACTGCATAGACCGAAGCGAAATTGTCACCCTGGCGGAACAGAAACTCGCCTTTTTTCAGCGGACGCCCGCGTTTGACGATTTCATCCAGTGCGTCCATATCTTCCATGTTCAATGACAATGGCAGGCATAGAGGCGCCAGGCTGCAATCCTTGCAATGGGCCTGGTTATGAGGGCGCAGTTTGACTGGCTCGGACATTTCTTCATTCCTTGGTGTAAAGCACACATAAGCCGTAAGGGTAACTCAGGGCATGGGGTTTCGGCCAGCCCGCGCCTGGGTAAGGTGGGCTGGTTGAGGTGCGGCGTATCGTCCGACCTCACTCTGAACAATAGTGTGCTTAACAAGTATTACTGTAAACAGTACCCGCATTTGAACCGTCAGATCACCCGGGAAAAACGCTGTTGGTTGTGCATGCCGAGGTAGGCGTCGAACACCATGCACACCGAGCGTACGAGCAGGCGTCCGGCCGGACGTACCTCGATGCCCTGGTTGCTGAGGCTGATCAGGCCATCGTTGTGCATGGCTTGCAGCGCGGGCCATTGGTCCTTGAAGTAACCGCGAAAGTCGATGGTGAATTGCTGTTCGATGGTTTCGAAGTCCAATTCGAAATGGCAGATCAACTGTTGGATCACTGCGCGGCGCACGCGATCATCGCTCGTGCAGAGCAGCCCACGACTGGTGGCCAGCTGAGCCGTCGACAGTGTGTCCTGATAATTATTCAGGTCGCTGGTGTTCTGGCAGTACAGCTCGCCGATCTGGCTGATGGCAGACACGCCAAGGCCGATCAGGTCGCAGTGACCGTGGGTGGTGTAACCCTGGAAGTTGCGCTGAAGGGTCGATTCTTCCTGGGCGATGGCCAGTTCGTCATCAGGTAGTGCGAAGTGGTCCATGCCGATGTAGCGGTAACCTGCTGCTGTCAGCTGCTCGATGGTGTTGTGCAGCATCTCAAGCTTAGTGGCGGGGCTTGGCAAGTCATTGCTGTCGATGCGCCGCTGGGGCATGAAGCGTTCCGGCAAGTGCGCATAGTTGAACACCGATAGCCTGTCCGGTTGCAATTTGATGATTTCATCGACGGTGCGCGCGAAACCTTCCGGCGTCTGTTTGGGCAGGCCATAGATCAGGTCGACATTGATCGAACGAAATTGCAGCGTGCGCGCGGCCTCGACGATCGCCCGAGTCTGCTCCAGGGTTTGCAAGCGATTGATGGCGCGCTGTACCGCGGGATCCAGGTCCTGGACACCAAGGCTGACACGATTGAAGCCCAACTCTCGCAACAGACCCATGGTTGGCCAGTCGGCCTCTCGCGGGTCGATCTCGATGCCATAGTCACCGGAGTCGTCGTCCAGCAGGTTGAAATGCTGGCGCAAGTGAGCCATCAGTTGACGTAATTCAACGTGGCTTAGAAAAGTTGGCGTACCGCCACCAAAATGCAGCTGTTCGACAGTCTGCTTGGGGTCCAGGTGGCAGGCGATCAGCTGGATTTCCTGCTCCAGGCGCTGCAGATAAGGCTGGGCGCGAGCGCGATCCTTGGTGATGACTTTGTTGCAGGCACAGTAGTAGCAAATATTGGCGCAGAACGGCACATGCACATACAGCGACAACGGGCGTACCGCACGGCGGCTGTCTCGCAGAGCGTGCAGCAAATCGAAGGAGCCGACTTCGCTGTGCAGTTGCACTGCGGTCGGATACGAGGTGTAGCGTGGACCGGACAGGTCGTAGCGACGGATCAGGTCGGAGTCCCAACGGAGTGCGTCGAGCATGTGGGCAATCCCCAGAATAGGCAGCAATGGGCGAAGTCTAGGGGGTGGTGAATATGCCGTCTTGATTTGCATCAACGGCGTTTTTGTTTGCTTCTGGCAGGTGTGTCAGTGACCCATAAGCCAGTGCTGGTGCGGGCCGGGCAAGGTCCAGAGACCAAACATAATCACCAGCAAGCCTCCAGCGACACGCACGCCACGTTTGCGCAGCAGGGCATTGGTGCGTTCGGCGGCAAGGCCTGTGGCAAGCAACACCGGCCAGGTGCCAAGACCAAAGGCCAGCATCAACAGGGCACTGTTGCCGGCATTGCCCTGACTCGCTGCCCATAGCAGCGTGCTGTAGACCAGGCCGCAGGGCAGCCAGCCCCACAGGGCGCCAAGTAGCAGGGCGCGGGGCAGGCTGGAAACCGGTAGCAGCCGGTTGGCCACGGGCTGAATATGTCGCCACAGGCCGCGTCCCAGGCTTTCAATACGGGTTAGACCGCTCCACCAGCCGGCCAGGTACAAACCCATGCTGATCAGCAGTAGTGCCGCTACCACGCGCATGGCAACGGCAACCGGACTGTTGGCTACGGCCCAACCGGCCAGCCCGAGCAACAGGCCGGCCAGGGCGTAGCTCAAGATGCGGCCGAGGTTATAGGCCAGTAGCAAGCGAAAGCGGCTGCTGCGCTGTTCCTTGGGAATGGCCAGGGTCAGGGCGCCCATCAAGCCACCGCACATACCCAGGCAGTGGCCACCACCCAACAGGCCGAGGATCAGTGCCGAGCTGAGCAGAGGGAGCAGCTCAAGCACGAGGAGGCGCGCCGTCTTTGGGTTTCTTGTCGTCGGCTTCGTCCATGGCTGCAGTGTGCTGCGGGTCCTGGTCGTCGAACAGGATGCTGTGTGCCGGGCCGTCGAGGTCGTCGTACTGACCGCTGTCCACCGCCCAGAAGAAAATGAACACAGCAATGGCGACGATCAGCAACGCGGCCGGAATCATTACATATAACGCAGGCATGGAGGCTCCTGATCAGGCCGTGGCCGGGTGTGAGTCGCGGGCCGCTGCGTCGGCGGCTACGGGATCGCTGATACGGGTAAGGCGCAGCGCGTTGAGTACTACGATCAGCGAACTGACCGACATGCCCACGGCCGCCCATATCGGTGTGATCCACCCCAGGGCTGCAAAGGGCAACATCAGGCCATTATACAGCGCTGCCCAGAGCAGGTTCTCGATAATGATCCGGCGTGTGCGGCGCGCCAGGCTGAAGGCCTGGACCAGCGCGTCGAGGCGGTTGGACAACAGCACGGCGTCGGCGCTGGTCTTGGCCAGGTCAGTGGCCGAGCCCATGGCAATACTGATATCCGCAGCAGCGAGCACGGGCACATCGTTGACGCCGTCGCCGAGCATCAGCACTTTGCGTCCCTGCTGTTGCAGGGCCTTGAGCTTTTCCAGCTTGTCATCAGGGCGCAGGCCGCCAATGGCCTCGTCGATCTGTAGTTCGGCGGCGACGCTTTGCACCATCGGCGAACTGTCGCCAGACAGCAACAAGGTTTGCCAGCCACGGGCGCGGCATGCTGCGAGCAGGTCGGCAGCGTCACTGCGCAGGCGGTCATCAAGCACCAGCCAGGCCAATGGGCCCTGGCTGTTGCCGAGTAGCAACCATTGCCCGGGCTCGGCAGGCATCGGCGGAACCGGGGCTGCGCTCAGGGCGCAGACAAACCCGGGTTCGCCGATGCGCAGGCGCTGGCCTTGAACCAAGCCTTCGAGCCCCAGACCAGGTTCGGCCTGAACCTCTTCGGCGGCAACGCTGGCACGGCCAAATGCGCGAGCAATCGGGTGCTCGGAGCGATTCTCCAGCGCCGCGGCGAGCATCAGGCACTGATCGGCATCGCTGCTGGCCAGCGGGCGAATGGCGCGCAAGGTCAAACGACCTTCGGTAAGTGTGCCGGTCTTGTCGAAGATCACCGTGTCGATCTGGTTCAGGCCTTCAAGCACATGGCCGCGGGTCAGCAGCAGGCCGAGCTTGTGCAACGTGCCGGTGGCGGCGGTGAGTGCAGTCGGGGTGGCCAGAGACAGTGCGCATGGGCACGTGGCGACCAGCATGGCCAGGACAATCCAGAACGCACGTGATGGGTCCAGCTCCCACCACAGTAGGCCGATCGCGGCAGACGCAACCAGGGAGAACAACAGGAACCACTGCGAGGCGCGGTCAGCGATTTCAGCCAGGCGCGGTTTTTCCGATTGTGCGCGCTCCAGCAAGCGGACGATGGCGGACAGTCGCGTGTCCTGGCCTAGGGCCAGGACTTCGACAGTCAGCGCGCTTTCGACGTTGAGTGTGCCGGCTGTTACAGCGTCGCCCGGTTGGCGGGGCTGTGGCAGGTATTCACCGGTCAGCAGCGATTCATCGACACTGGATTGGCCGCTGACGATCCGCCCATCGGCGGGCACCACGTGGCCGGGCTGGATTAGCACGCTGTCACCCAGTTGCAGTTCTCGAAGCAGGATTCGCTCGCTCTGGCCCGCCGCGCCGAGGCGCAGGCATGAAGCCGGCAACAGGTTAACCAGTTGCGCCGTGGCCGCGGCGGTGCGCTCACGTGCACGGCGCTCCAGGTAGCGCCCTGCCAGCAGGAACAGCGCAAACATGCCCACCGCATCGAAGTACAGTTCGCCGCTGCCGGTGATCGCGGTCCAGATACCTGCGCCATAGGCGAGGCCGATGGCCAGCGATACCGATACATCCATGGTCAGGTGGCGCGTGCGCAAGTCACGGGCGGCGCCACGGAAGAAGGGTGCGCAGCTATAGAAAACGATCGGGGTGGTGAGGAACAGCGCGACCCAGCGCAGGATGGTATGCAGTTCCGGGCTGAGGTCGATGTTGAATTCCGGCCAGGTGGCCATGGTCGCCATCATGGCCTGGAACCACAACAGACCGGCCACGCCGAGTTGGCGCAAGGCTGTGCGGTTTTCTTTGGCCAGTTGTTCAGCTGCGCGGTCGGCTTGATAGGGGTGGGCCGCGTAACCGATGTGGCGCAACTCTGCCAATAGCTTGGACAGCGGCAGTTGGCTGTCGGCCCAGTTCACGTGAAGGCGGTGGTTGGACAGGTTAAGCCGGGCTTCGGCCACCCCAGGCAGGCTGCGCAGGTGTTTTTCGATCAGCCAGCCGCACGCCGCGCAACTTATGCCCTCGATCAGTAAAGTGGTTTCGGCCAGCTCACCGCTGTGGCGAACGAAGGGCTTCTGCACGTCGGCTCGGTCATACAGGGCCAGTTCGTCGACCAGTTGCTGGGGCAGCGCTTCGGGGTTGGCGCTGGCTTCACTGCGGTGCTGGTAATAGCTCTCCAGGTTGCCCGCGACAATGGCTTCGGCCACGGCCTGGCAGCCGGGGCAGCAAAACTCGCGGACCTGGCCGAGTACCACGGCGGTGAAATGGCTGCCGGCGGGAACGGGCAGGGCGCAGTGGTAGCACGGCGTGGGGCTGGTCATGGCAATCTATCGCAAGGTCTTGGGTGACTCTGATCGCGGGACTGTTGGAGCGGGCGTGCCCCGCGATCAGGGACGACTTATTTTTCGAGGTGTTCAGCCCCTTGCAGCGCTTCGTCGCCCAGCTGCAGGGTTTTGTCGTGACCGACTTGTTCTTCTTCGAACAGGCGCCATACATGCTCATCCTGGCTGCCGAGCAGTTCGACGAAGCGACGTCCTTCTACTTTGTCGTTGAGTTGACCAATGTAGCGGCCTGTCTCGCTTTCGCTCTGGGTCAGGACGATTTTACGGTCCTTTTCCGGTTGGGTCGGCGAGATCAGGTTCAGCTCAAGGGTTTTCGGCAGGCTGTCGCCAGTGAGGCGCAACTCGACTTCGCCGGTCAACTCATCGAGGTGCACGCTGGCCTTGAGGTTCAGGGTCTGGGCCAGCAGCTCGCGGTCCAATGCGCGGTTGATGCCTTTGCCAGCCTCGTAGTAGTTGTCGTTGACCAGGTTATCCGGATTGTTCACCGCGATAGTCACCATGGTCAGGCTCAGGGTCACCGAGGTGGCCAGCACCCCGATGATGATCCACGGCCAAAGATGCTTGTACCAAGGGCTTGCGGCGGTAGCGGAAGGCATAAAGGCAGTCTCTTATCTAATTTGTGGGCCAATGAATCGGCTCTTGGCTTCAACCTGGGTGGCGCTGTCATCGGCGTCCCTGAGGATGAAGGTAACTTCGTTGGTACTGGAAGGCAGTTTTTCCGGGGCCATCGACAGTTGTACCGGCAAGCTGACAATGTCACCGGCCGCTACACGGATTTCCTTCGCACCATCGAGCTTGAGGTCCGGCAGACCGGCAGCTTCAAGCACATACACGTGATCTTGCTGGTCTTTATTCATCACTTTCAGGCTGTAGACGTTTTCGATCCAGCCCTGGGCATTTTCGCGGTACAGGACGCGGTCTTTACTGACGTCGAAGCCTACCAGCGAGCGCATCACGAAGGCACTGGCGAGCAGGCCGATCATAGCCAGCAAGACCAACGCATAGCCGATCAGGCGCGGGCGCAGCATATGGGTTTTCTGCCCGGAAAGGTTGTGCTCGGTGGTATAGCTGATCAAACCTTTGGGGTAGTTCATCTTGTCCATGATGGTGTCGCAGGCATCGATGCAAGCGGCGCAGCCAATGCATTCGATCTGCAAACCATCGCGAATGTCGATGCCGGTCGGACAAACCTGGACACACATTGTGCAGTCGATGCAATCACCCAGGCCCTTGGCCTTGTAGTCGATGTCCTTTTTGCGCGGACCGCGGGTTTCACCACGACGGGGGTCGTAGGAAACGATCAGGGTGTCCTTGTCGAACATCACACTCTGGAAACGCGCATAAGGGCACATGTAGATGCACACCTGTTCGCGTAGCCAGCCGGCATTGCCGTAGGTAGCCAAGGTAAAGAAGCCGACCCAGAAATAAGCCCAGCCATCGGCCTGGCCGGTAAAGAACTCCACTACCAGTTCGCGAATCGGTGAGAAGTAGCCGACGAAGGTCATGCCGGTCACAAAGCCGATCAGCAGCCATAGGCTGTGCTTGGCCAGCTTGCGCAGGAATTTATTGCCGCTCATGGGTGCTTTGTCGAGCTTCATGCGCTGGTTGCGGTCACCTTCAGTGACCTTTTCGCACCACATGAAAATCCACGTCCAGACACTTTGCGGGCAGGTATAACCGCACCAGACACGACCGGCGAATACGGTGATAAAAAACAGACCGAAGGCTGCAACGATCAACAAGCCGGAAAGCAGGATGAAGTCCTGGGGCCAAATGGTGGCGCCAAAGATGTAGAACTTACGCTCTGGAAGGTTCCACCAGACTGCCTGGTGTTCACCCCAATTCAGCCACACCGTGCCGAAGTACAGGAGGAACAGGACGGCGCCGCCGACCATGCGCAGGTTACGGAAAATACCGGTAAAGGCCCGGGTATAGATTTTTTCCCGAGCGGCGTAGAGATCGACGCTGTTCTTGTCTTTATTGGCAGGCGGGGTGACATCATGTACTGGAATCTGCTTGCTCATCATTGAGTCCCACGGCAGTGGAATTACGCCGCGATCAGTGCGTGCCGACCGCAGTCAGAAGTTTATGCTGCTCTAGACCGGATGATACGCCTGTAGTGGCAGTATGGGGCATGGCTGCGACCTTTAGCCGCGTTGGGTTTGCCTGATGTTTAGTGTAGTGGGTGTGTCAATTGATCTGGGTCAAGCCCACGGCGCGCGGGCTTACGACCGCCTCAGTTGCTATAAAAAAAGCCCCGCCGTTTGCACGTGCAGGGCTTCGGGCTTGCCGTACGAATTACTTCGCGTCGGCAGTCTTTTCAGCCTGGTGTGACAGGCTGTAGACATAGGCGGCCAGCAGGTGGACCTTGTCGTTACCCTGAATCGCTTCCTGTGCAGGCATCTGGCCCTGGCGGCCGTAACGGATGGTCTGCTGCAGTTGGGCGAAGCTTGAACCGTAGATGAAGGCTTGCGGGTGAGTCAGGTTAGGCGCGCCCATCGCTGGAGTACCTTTGCCTTCTGGGCCGTGGCAAGCCACGCAGTTGGCAGCGAAGATCTTCTGGCCATTGGCTACGTCAGCTTTTGCACCCTCTGGCAGCTTGCGGCCATCGAGGTTGGTCAGTACAAACGCGGCAACGTCGGCAACGCCTTGCTCACCAATGACTTCCGACCAAGCCGGCATCACGCCATGACGACCGCCCATGATGGTGGCCTTGATGGTCTCGGGCTCGCCGCCCCAGCGCCAGTCATTGTCGGTCAGGTTAGGGAAGCCGTAGGAACCCTTGGCGTCGGAGCCGTGGCAAACCGAGCAGTTGGAGGCAAACAAGCGGCCGCCCATCTTCAAGGCTTGTGGGTCCTTGGCGACTTCTTCAATTGGCATCGAGGCAAACTTGGCGAAGATCGGACCAAACTTGGCGTCCGAGCGGGCCATTTCCTTTTCCCATTCGTGAACACCGGTCCAGCCTGGCTGACCGTTGGCGAATTCGGTCTTTTTCTCGTTATCTACGTACTGGTAGCCCGGCAATACACCTTTCCAGTTGCCCAGGCCCGGGTACAGCACCAGATAGCCCAGCGCGAAAACGATAGTGCCGACGAACAACCAGAACCACCACTGCGGCAGCGGGTTGTCGTATTCCTCAATACCGTCGTAGACGTGGCCCACGGTTTCATCGGTGATATCGCTGCGCTGGCCCTTGCGGGTGGACAGCAGCAGCCAGGTCAGGGCAAAAATGGTGCCCAGACTCAAAACGGTGACGTACAGACTCCAGAAGGTAGTCATTCGTTGTTACTCCTAGACGCTTTCGCTTGCGCTTGCTCGACGTGCTTGCTGGCTTCGGGATCATCCGCGAAGGGCAGCATGGTCGCTTCGTCGAACTCAGACTTGCGCCGAGAACTGAACACCCACAACGCTAGGCCGATAAAGGCCACCATCACCACGACGGTGCCCAGGCCACGAATCATCCCGATATCCATCAATATCACCGTTTGCTTTTGATGATGGTGCCCAGGCCTTGCAGGTAGGCCACCAGAGCGTCCATTTCAGTCTTGCCCTTGACCGCGTCGCGGGCACCGGCGATGTCTTCATCGGTGTACGGTGTGCCAAGGGTGCGCAAGACTTCCATCTTCTTGATCGTGTCTTTGCCGTCGAGCTTGTTCTCTACCAGCCATGGGTAGGCAGGCATCTTCGACTCAGGTACGACGTTGCGCGGGTTGTACAAGTGCGCACGGTGCCAGTCGTCGGAGTAGCGACCGCCGACACGGGCCAGGTCCGGGCCGGTACGCTTGGAGCCCCACAGGAACGGGTGATCCCAGACGCTTTCACCGGCGACCGAGTAGTGGCCGTAGCGTTCGGTTTCGGCGCGGAACGGACGAATCATCTGCGAGTGGCACTGTACGCAACCTTCGCGGATGTAAATGTCACGGCCTTCCAGTTCAAGTGCAGTGCGCGGCTTCATGCCCTCGACCGGCTTGTTGGTGACGTCCTGGAAAAACAGCGGGACGATCTGGGTCAGGCCGCCAATACTGACGGCAATGACCATGAAGAAGGCCAGCAGGCCGATATTCTTCTCGACTACTTCGTGCTTCATCAGTGGGCTCCAACTACAGCGATCTGTGCAGCAGCTTCAGCTTCGGCCGGCTTCGAGGCACGGACGGTACGGAACACGTTGTAGGCCATCAGCAACATGCCGGAGGCGAAGAACGCACCGCCCAAGGCGCGGACGATAAAGCCTGGATGGCTGGCCTGCAGGGCTTCAACGAAGGAATAGGTGAGGGTGCCGTCGTCGTTGATTGCACGCCACATCAGGCCCTGGGTGATGCCGTTTACCCACATCGAGGAGATGTACAGCACGGTACCGATGGTAGCCAGCCAGAAGTGCGCGTTGATCAGGCCAATGCTGTGCATCTGCTCGCGACCGTAGACTTTCGGGATCATGTGGTACAGCGCACCGATCGAGATCATCGCTACCCAACCAAGAGCGCCGGCGTGTACGTGCCCTACGGTCCAGTCGGTGTAGTGCGACAGCGAGTTGACGGTCTTGATCGCCATCATCGGACCTTCGAAGGTCGACATGCCGTAGAACGCCAGCGAAACCACGAGGAAGCGCAGGATCGGGTCGGTGCGCAGCTTATGCCAGGCGCCCGACAGGGTCATCATGCCGTTGATCATGCCGCCCCAGCTTGGTGCCAGGAGAATGATCGACATCGCCATGCCCAGCGACTGGGCCCAGTCTGGCAGCGCGGTGTAGTGCAGGTGGTGAGGACCGGCCCAGATGTACAAAGTGATCAGTGCCCAGAAGTGCACGATCGACAGGCGATATGAGTAGATCGGACGCTCGGCCTGCTTGGGTACGAAGTAGTACATCATGCCGAGGAAGCCGGTGGTCAGGAAGAACCCCACCGCGTTGTGGCCATACCACCATTGAATCATTGCATCGGTTGCGCCCGAATAAGCCGAATAGGACTTGAACAGGGTGACCGGCAGGGACGCATGGTTGACGATATGTAGCATCGCGGTAACCACGATGAACGCACCGTAGAACCAGTTACCTACATAGATGTGCTTGGTCTTGCGTTTGACGATGGTACCGAAGAACACCACACCGTAGGTAACCCAGACAATGGCAAGCAAAATGGCGATCGGCCATTCCAGCTCGGCGTATTCCTTGGTCGTGGTGTAACCCAGGGGCAAGGTGATGAGCGCACCCACGATGACCGCTTGCCAACCCCAGAAGGTGAAGGCCGCTAGGCTATCGGAGATCAGTCGCGCCTGGCAGGTACGCTGCACGACATAGTAGGAGGTGGCAAACAGCGCACAGCCACCGAAGGCGAAAATCACCAGGTTGGTGTGCAGTGGGCGAAGGCGTCCAAAGCTCGTCCATGGCAGGTCCAGGTTAAGCTGGGGCCATACCAGTTGCGAGGCGATGAAGACTCCAAGCCCCATGCCAAGGATCCCCCAGACCACCGTCATAATGGCGAACTGGCGGACGACCTTATAGTTATAAGCAGTCGGACTGATTGCTGTGCTCATTCTAAGGTTCCACGGTTTGGGTGTTTTTGTAGGTTAAAAAATCGGCGCAAGTATGTATAAACCGTGTGGTTATTGCAACGCGATGGCTGCAGTGCCGACCTTTGCCAAAGCCCGCTCCGACGCTGTTCCGAGCGCTTTCGGCGGGCAAAGTGTACACAATTATCTGGTTGATATGTGTACTGTTATTCATGTTTTCTTGTCCAATCGGTCAAGCTTGCTGTGATCTTTTTTTCGTGCAAAGAAGTTGAGATGAAGAGGTTGAGCCGGTCCCATCTACCTTTTCACGCATTCTTCAATAGCCACAGTCGGGCAAGGGAATTAACCGACCCCAGGTGGCGGTTGCCGTGGCAACAAGCTTAGTTCCGATCAGGGCAGGTGCAAGGTGGGGTGGTGGGGGAGGTGCGACACTTGGTCGCAAGGCGTAAACGGAACCGCCGCATCCAATGGGATGCGGCGGGTTGAGTCAAGGCTCAGTTACGCGAGGATTTTACTTGGCAGAAAGGTCATTGCTTTGGGTTGGCTCATCCTGGGACAGGCTGTAGACATAGGCCGCCAACAGGTGGACTTTGTCATTGCCCTGAATGGCTTCCTGTGCAGGCATTTGCCCCTGGCGACCATAACGAATGGTCTGTTGCAGCTGGGCAAAACTTGAACCGTAGATGAAAGCCTGAGGGTGAGTCAGGTCAGGTGCACCCATTGCGGGCATACCTTTGCCTTCCGGGCCGTGGCAAGCCACGCAGGTGGTTGCGAAGAGTTTCTCGCCGTTGCTGGCGTCGGCCTTGGTGCCCTCAGGCAGTTGGCGTCCATCAAGCTTGGTCAAGACAAATGCGGCAACATCGGCAACGCCTTGCTCACCAATTACCTCGGCCCAGGCCGGCATGACGCCGTGACGGCCGCCCATGATCGACTGCTTGATGGTTTCCGGCTCGCCGCCCCAGCGCCAATCTTTGTCGGTGAGGTTAGGGAAGCCATAGGCCCCCTTGGCATCGGAACCGTGGCAGACCGAGCAGTTGGACGCAAACAGACGGCCGCCCATTTTCAACGCTTGCGGGTCTTTCGCTACTTCTTCCACCGGCATGGCAGCGAATTTAGCGAAGATCGGTCCGAACTTGGCGTCAGCCTTGTCCATTTCCTTTTGCCATTCATTGACTTGGGTCCAGCCGTTTTGATAACCCGGTAGGATGCCTTTCCAGTTGCCCAGGCCCGGATACAGGATCAGGTAGCCGACCGAGAATACCAGGGTGCCTACGAACAGCCAGAACCACCACTTGGGCAGGGGGTTGTCGTATTCCTCGATGCCGTCGAAGCTGTGCCCCATGGTCTGGTCGCCAGCTCCGGGTTTTTCGCCCTTGCGCGTGGCCAGCAGCAGCCAGGTCAAGCCGATCAGGCTGCCAATGGTCAGTACGCAGATGTACGCACTCCAGAAGGTGGTCATTGCCCGTTACTCCTCGATGCGGGTTCGTTGGCGGCAGGTACGAGACGATCATCGGCAAACGGCAGCAAGCTTGCTTCGGCAAACTCGCGGTCACGCCGACCGTTGAACACCCACAGCGACAGGCCGATGAAGGCGATGGCCACCAGCAAGGTGCCCAGGCCGCGCAGTTGGCCTATATCCAGTGTGAAGTCCATGGCACTTACCTCTTGTTCTTGATCGCGGTGCCGAGCACCTGCAGGTAGGCAACCAAGGCATCCATTTCGGTCTTGCCCTTGATCGATTCCACTGCACCGCTGATATCCGCATCGGTGTAAGGCACGCCCAGGGTGCGCATGGTGCGCAACTTGGTTTCGGTATGGCTGCTGTCCACTGGAGCGGCCACCAGCCATGGGTAGGCAGGCATCTTCGACTCAGGCACGACGTTGCGCGGGTTGTACAAGTGCGCACGGTGCCAGTCATCGGAGTAGCGACCGCCGACACGGGCCAGGTCCGGACCGGTACGCTTGGAACCCCACAGGAACGGGTGGTCCCAGACGCTTTCACCAGCTACCGAATAGTGGCCATAGCGTTCGGTCTCGGCACGGAACGGACGAATCATCTGCGAGTGGCACTGCACGCAGCCTTCACGGATGTAGATGTCACGCCCTTCCAGTTGCAGCGCGGTATAAGGCTTCATACCTTCCACCGGCTTGTTGGTGACGTCCTGGAAAAACAGCGGGACGATCTGGGTCAGACCACCGATGCTGACGGCAAAGACCATCAACAGCATCAGCAGGAAGACGTTTTTCTCAATGACTTCGTGTTTCATCTGGATCTCCTCAGGCCAACTGCGCGGTGGCAGGGGCGGTCGCGGCCACTGGGGAACGCACGGTGCGCCAGGTGTTCCAGGCCATCAGGAACATACCGGTCAGGAAGATCGCTCCGCCGACAAAGCGCACGATGAAGCCAGGGTGGCTGGCTACCAGGGTTTCGACGAAGGAGTAGGTCAGGGTGCCGTCGGCGTTGACTGCGCGCCACATCAGGCCCTGGGCGATACCGTTGACCCACATCGAGGCGATGTAAAGCACAGTGCCGATGGTGGCCAGCCAGAAGTGAGCGTTGATCAGCCCCAGGCTGTACATCTGCTCGCGACCGAAGACTTTCGGAATCATGTGGTACAGCGCACCGATCGAGATCATTGCTACCCAGCCGAGAGCGCCGGCGTGTACATGGCCGATGGTCCAGTCGGTGTAGTGGGACAGGGCGTTGACGGTCTTGATCGCCATCATCGGACCTTCGAAGGTCGACATGCCGTAGAACGCCAGCGAAACCACGAGGAAACGCAGGATCGGGTCGCTGCGCAGCTTATGCCAGGCGCCCGAGAGGGTCATCATGCCGTTGATCATGCCACCCCAGCTCGGGGCCAGGAGGATCAGCGACATGACCATGCCCAGCGACTGGGCCCAGTCTGGCAGCGCGGTGTAGTGCAGGTGGTGAGGACCGGCCCAGATGTACAGGGTGATCAGCGCCCAGAAGTGCACGATGGACAGGCGATAGGAGTACACCGGGCGTTCGGCCTGTTTAGGCACGAAGTAGTACATCATCCCCAGAAAGCCAGCGGTCAGGAAGAAGCCTACGGCGTTGTGGCCGTACCACCACTGCACCATGGCGTCGGTTGCGCCGCCGTACAGTGAGTAGGACTTGGTCAGGCTGACCGGAATTTCCATGTTGTTAACGATGTGCAGGATCGCAACGGTGATGATGAATGCACCAAAGAACCAGTTACCCACATAAATGTGCTTGGTGGTGCGCTTCATCAGGGTGCCGAAGAACACCACGGCGTAGGCGACCCAGACAATGGTGATCAGGATATCGATCGGCCATTCCAGTTCGGCGTACTCCTTGGAGCTGGTGAAGCCCAGTGGCAAACTGACTGCCGCCAGTACGATCACCAACTGCCAGGCCCAGAAAGTAAAAGCGGCAAGGCGTGGAGAGAACAGGGTGGTCTGGCAAGTACGCTGGACCGAGTAATAGGACGCGGCAAACAGTGCGCAACCGCCAAAGGCGAAGATCACTGCGTTAGTGTGCAGCGGACGCAATCGCCCAAAGCTGGTCCAGGGGAGGTCGAAGTTGAGCGAAGGCCAGACAAGTTGCGCGGCAAGAAAAACGCCGAGCCCCATCCCGACGATTCCCCACACCACCGTCATAATGGCGAATTGGCGGACCACCTTGTAGTTGTAGGCGGTACTGCTGGTTGTGTTCATGTATGGGTTCCCATCCACGGTTATAGGCAGGCTAAATAGCGAGGCAAGCATGAGTAATGGGCAAGTGGCCGGTATTGACGGGGATCAATGGGCACGGTTGATCGAAAGCCGCGGCTGGCGCTGGAATGCCCCGCAAAATCAGGGGGATGGCAGCCATTCTGGGTGTCTGATTCTGGCGCATGGCGCGGGCGCACCAATGGACAGCGAGTTCATGGAGGAAATGGCGCAAAGACTGGCTGCACAAGGGCTGGGAGTATTGCGGTTCGAGTTTCCCTATATGGCTCAGCGGCGCCTGGATGGTGGCAAAAGGCCTCCGAATCCACAGGCCAAACTGCTGGAGTGCTGGCGCGAGGTGTACCAGCAAGTGCGACCTTTGGTCACTGGGACGTTGGCCATTGGCGGCAAGTCCATGGGCGGGCGCATGGCCAGCTTGCTGGCTGATGAGTTGGCTGCCGATGCGCTGGTGTGCCTGGGATATCCGTTCTATGCCGCCGGCAAGCCGGAAAAGCCACGGGTGGTGCATTTGGCTGAATTGAATACGCCGACGCTGATCCTTCAGGGTGAGCGGGATGCCCTGGGAAATCGGCAGGCAGTGCAAAGCTATGCACTTTCACCGGCAATAGAAATTGCCTGGCTGCAAGCGGGGGACCACGACCTGAAACCGTTGAAGGCGTCAGGATTCACTCACGGCGATCACTTGGCGACAGCAGCGCAGAAAGTTGTGGCGTTCGTGGATAAATCAGGGCGTTAACGATGCAAATTCCGTGGCAGTGCGCTCGCCCCACGATAACCCTGGGTGCGGAACCCGCGCTTTATGGCAGATCGCCGCGCAAGCCCGCTCCCATCGGCTAGCGTGTCAGCCGCGGTACTCGCACAGGTAAGCGGTATCGACAGCTACTTTTAGTTGGAACTTGCTGTTGGCTGGGACGTTGAACTGGCTGCCCGCAGAAAAGGTTTCCCAGTTGTCGCTGTCAGGCAGTTTTACGGTCAGTGCGCCGGAAACCACATGCATGATCTCGCGCTGCGCGGTGCCGAATTCGTACTCGCCAGGGGCCATTACGCCGACAGTGGCTGGACCTTCGGCGCTTTCGAATGCAATCGACTTGACCGTGCCATCAAAGTACTCGTTGACCTTAAACATGGGCGACTCCTGAAAAGGGGCTGAAAAGGCTGGCCAGTATGCCCAAGGCATCTGGCGCCGTCATCCGCTTTCAGGTGCCGCTGGCCGGGAGGCTCAACGGCAACAACCGCGCGGTGTTGCGTGCGTCTTCCAGGGCCCGATGCTGCTGCCCGCAAAACTGCAGGCCGGCCAGTTGCAGTGCACCGTTCAGGCCCAGCGGGCGCTGGAGTTGGCGGGCCTTGGCGAAACGCTGTTTGAGGTTGATGTGCGGCAGGTCGGCAAGCAAGCTGTGCATGTGATGCAACTGCCACTCCTGGACGAGTTGCTGGCGGTCGTAGTCGCCCCAACTGACCCAGGCTTGCAGGTGCTTTTGATGGTGACCGATCCAGCGCTCGAACTGTGTCCAGACTTCGGTGAACGAGGCCGCGGTATCAACGCTCGCTTGGCTGATGTGGGTAAGCTCGCGGCAGAAGGGGGTAAGCTGCGGGCGTCGCCGTGGTTTGATGAAACGCTGGAAATGATCGATTTCCCGACCCTGTCGATTGACCAGCGTTGCGCCAATTTCGATAACTTCCATATCTGTGACCGGCCAACCTCCGTCATCTGTGGTTGCTTCCAGATCGATCACCAGCCAATGCCCCATAGTAGGCTCCATTCCAAGAGTTGTTAGAGCGTAGCCAAACTTCAGCGTGGGCGGTATCCCCTGGCGAATTGCCTGTAAGCACCATTTGGCGCAATCGATGGTTGTGCAGCGCCCGGAAAACGCCTAGCTTAGGTTGATTCCGGTTAGAACCCGTAAAGAGTGTGTTGCTTTGACTCCAACGCCCATGCCGCAGGTCATGTCCTTGCTGTTGATGCTCGCCACGCTGTGGCTGGCGCCGTTGGCGCAGGCAATCGAGGTCGTCGAGGTCAAAGTCGGCGCTGCGCATTTCCCTCCCTATACCATGCGTCCCGAAAAGGGTGCTGACACGGGACTGTTGCCGCAACTGATCGAAGCGTTGAACAACGCTCAACAGCGTTACCACTTTGTGCTGGTACCAACTTCAATACCACGTCGATTTGGCGATTTTCGTCAAGGGCGTACCGATATGGCGATTTTCGAGAACCCAGAGTGGGGTTGGCAGGAGATCGACCACGAAGCAGTCGACATGGGGCTTGAAGATGCCGAGATATTCGTCACTCATGTTCAAGCGGACCGTGATGAGGGTTATTTTGCCAATCTCACGGGCAAGCGCCTGGCCCTGTACAGCGGTTATCACTATGCCTTTGCAGGTTTCAATCCCGATCCGCAGTACCTGGCCGAACGGTACAACGCAACGTTGACCTACTCACACGACAGCAACTTGCTGATGGTTCAGCGCGGCCGGGCAGATGTTGCCCTGGTGACCCGTTCCTACCTCAGCGAATTTCTCCAGCGTAATCCAGGCAGCGTTGGGCAATTGCTTACTTCTGAACGGGTTGATCAGGTCTACCGCCACTACGCTTTGTTACGTCCCGGTGCGCCGATCAATGCGGCGCGATTCGCCGAGTTGCTGCAGAAGTTATACGACAATGGTGAATTGCTGCGCATTTTTCAGCCCTATCGCATCAGCGTAACCTCGCCCCTGGCAAACTAAATTTGTGCACCCTGGCTACGTTCTGAAGGTTAAGCCTCTTTCCTTTTCGAGCCCAGACCATGCCCTTCGACATTGCTTCGCAAACGCTGCCATTACCCCGCTGGCACAGCCTGGAGGCCGATGAAAACGACGGTCGCCTGAGTCTTGAACTAGAGGGGCGCGCGCTGATACGCGTGCGATTGGTGCGTGGCGACAGCCTGGACGTTCATCTTGAAGCGTGTGATCAAGAGCGGCTCCAGCAAGCACTATGGGCGGCATGTTATTGGTTGTTTGCCCGCGATCCCGATTGCCAGCGTTTGACCTGGCACTTGAGTGCCGAGCCTGTTGAAGCGTTGGCAGATGGTCTGCTGATAGCGCAAGCCCAGGTGGGTGTGTACAGCTGTGAGAGGATGCAGTTCTGGCAACTGCCGCAGCCTTGGCTGTTGCGCGCAGTAAGCCATGTGTACCCGCAGCAGATGCAGCTCACCGAGGGCAAGCGGCATCCGCGTCGCGCACCCAAGCCGCGCGGGGAGGTGTACCGACGATTTGACCTACGCCTGGGCGTCTGGGTGTCATTGCGCGCCGTGGACATCGAGTCCGATCTAGAGCGGTTCAACCGTTGGCAGAACAATCCACGCGTACTGAATTTCTGGCAGGAAGGTGGCAGTCTTGAGCAGCACCGGGCCTACCTGAGCAAGCTGCAAGCCGATCCGCACAGCCTGACCTTGATAGGTTGCTTCGACGATCAGCCATTTGCCTATTTCGAAGCCTATTGGGCCAAGGAAGATCGTATCGCGCCGTTCTATGCGGTTGATGATTACGATCGAGGCATTCACATGCTTGTGGGTGAAGAACATCACCGCGGCCCGCACAAAGTCGCGAGCTGGATGTCGGCACTGGTGCACTACTTGTTTCTCGATGACCCGCGCACTCAGCGAGTGGTGGCCGAACCGCGTGCCGACAACAGCAAGATGATCGGCTACCTGCAAGCGCGGCGTTTCTACCGTGAAAAGGAATTCGACTTTCCACACAAGCGTGCGGCACTGATGGTGCTAGGGCGAGAGCAATTCTTCGAACCTTGCGAACTCTGAACTTCACCATTCAAGCTGCGAGTTGACCACGCCCAACTTGCAGCTTGCCGCTTGCCGCTCAAGTCCGTCGATTGGACACTTTGCGGCAATGCACCAGGGCATCGCGAATCATAAAGTTGACCAGGGTTGGGGAGACGCCCAACTCTTTGGCAATGTCCTTCTGCGCCACCCCATGCAGACGGTACATCTCAAACGCATAGCGAGTACGTTCCGGTAGTTCGTTCAGTGCGTCGGCAATGTTTTCCAAGGTGGCGAAATTCATGTGCGTGGCTTCGGGCGAGGCACCCTGGATCACCACATTCAGGCCTTCTTCCTCGCTACCGGAGTACCTGAGCTCCATGGACTGCTTGCGATAGTGATCAATCGCAAGGTTACGTACGATCTGGAACAGGTAGCTCAGTTGGGCCTTGAACGAGGAAGTAATCTGCGGCGCTGAACTGAGCCGGAAGAAGGCGTCCTGCACCACGTCTTCAGCGCGGGAGCGGCAGCCGGTGATGCGAGCGGCGATCTTGACCAGAATACTGCGGTTGTCGACAAACGCCTGGAGTAACGGTGAATCGCACTTACTTGTGGATTGTTGTTCCGCCATGGAAATCACCTTAGCTCTAAGAGGGAGGGGGAGCGCTCCTGTTGGGGAGGCTTCCTACGACGAGCGACAAATTATTCTTAATGATAATTATTGTCAAATGAGAAAAGTAATGTATATGCGGATATTTTGGTTATAAGCCGCAAAGTGTGATTGGCTTCAAAACCCCTCGGCCAAGCCCATTTGCTCGAAGCTGTCAGTCGCTAATTATTTGCCCGTTCCATCCGTTCCTCTGTGTACATCCCTGGGCGCTCGGCAAGCGCTTGGTGCTGCCGCTGAGCCGGTGCGCATCACTGCCGAGCCCTGATTTAACGCACAGACTCTGGCAGGAACCTCCCATGACGGACGCCTTCGAACTCCCGGTTACGCTGGTCCAGGCATTGGCACAGCGCGCTGCGCAAACGCCGCAGCGAGTTGCCTTGCGCTTTCTGGCCGACGACCCGCAACAGGAGGCCGTGCTGGATTATCGGGAGCTGGACTTGCGTGCGCGAACCATCGCCGCAGCACTGCAGGCACGTACCGACTTCGGTGACCGCGCTGTGCTGTTGTTCCCCAGCGGCCCGGATTACGTGGCGGCTTTTTTCGGCTGCCTGTATGCCGGCGTGATTGCGGTGCCGGCCTATCCGCCGGAGTCCTCGCGCCGTCATCACCAGGAGCGCCTGTTGTCGATTATCGACGATGCCCAGCCGCGCTTGCTGCTGACCTCCAGCGCCTTGCAGGACAGCCTGCAGGCATTGGAGGTGCTGAGTGAGGCAGCAGCACCGCAGTTGCTGGCAACCGATCGCCTGCCGGCAAACCTCGCCGACGCCTGGCAAGTACCCGCGCTCCAGGCGAACGACATCGCTTTCCTGCAGTACACCTCAGGCTCCACGGCATTGCCCAAGGGTGTGCAGGTTAGCCACGGCAACCTGGTGGCAAACGAGGTACTGATTCGCCAGGGCTTTGGTATTGATCTGAACCCTGATGATGTAATCGTTAGTTGGTTGCCGCTTTACCACGACATGGGCCTGATCGGTGGCTTGCTGCAGCCCATCTTCAGTGGGGTGCCTTGTGTGCTGATGGCGCCAGCCTATTTCCTTGCTCGACCGCAACGCTGGCTGCAGGCGATCAGTGATCATGGTGGCACCATCAGTGGTGGGCCCGATTTCGCCTATCGCCTGTGCAGCGAACGTGTCAGTGGTGCAGCCTTGGCCAATCTCGACCTCAGTCGCTGGCGGGTGGCGTACTCCGGGTCTGAGCCGATCCGCCAGGACAGCCTGCAGGCGTTTGCAGACAGATTTTCCAGCTGTGGCTTCAATGCCCAGAGCTTCTTTGCCAGCTATGGCCTGGCTGAGGCGACGCTGTTTGTCAGTGGCAGTAGCCGTGGCCAGGGAATTGGCGCGGTGAGCCTGGATGCCGCGGCGCTGGCGCGCAACTGTGCCGAGCCTGGCAACGACACGATGCAGATGAGCTGTGGGCGCAGCCAGCCGGAGCATGATGTGCAGATCGTCGATCCACAGCAGCTCACGGTGCTGGACGACAACCGCGTTGGCGAGATCTGGGCCCGTGGCCCGAGCATTGCCAGCGGCTACTGGCGCAACCCACAAGCGACGGCGCGTACTTTTGTCGAGCACGGCGGGCATACCTGGCTGCGTACCGGCGACCTGGGTTTTTTGCGGGGGGGAGAGCTGTTTGTAACCGGCCGCCTCAAGGACCTGCTGATTGTGCGTGGGCACAACCTCTACCCGCAGGACCTGGAAAAAACACTGGAGCGGGAAGTGCAGGTACTGCGCAAGGGGCGGGTGGCGGTGTTTGCCGTCGACAACCTGGGTGAGGAAGGTATCGGTGTTGCCGTCGAAGTCAGTCGCAATGTGCAAAAGACCACCACAGCACAGGGGCTGATCAACACCCTGCGCCAAGTGGTAGCCGACGCCTGTCAGCAAGCCCCGGCGGTGGTCTTGCTGCTCAATCCCGGCGCCTTGCCCAAGACCTCCAGCGGTAAGTTGCAGCGCTCGGCTTGTCGCATGCGAATGGACGACGGCAGCCTGGATTGTTATGCGCGCTTCCCTGAAACGCAGCCTGCGCCTGCGCCTGCGCTTGGCGCAGGCGTTCACGGGTCCCGGCTGCAGGGCTTGATTGCACGAGCGTGGTGCGAACACTTGGGTGTTGAACAGGTGGCGCAGGACGATCACTTCTTTCTGCTCGGCGGCAACTCGATTTCCGCCACTCAGCTAACTGCACAGCTGGTGGATGAACTGGGATTGCAACTGAGCGTGCAGTTGCTGTTCGAGTGCCCACAACTGGATAACTTCTGCAGCGCTGTGGCTGCACTGCAAAAGCAGGGGGGCGCGACACCTGGCGCCATCGAGCATCTTGATCGGGGCCAGGCGTGGCCACAGTCCCTGGCACAGCATCGCATGTGGCTGCTCTGGCAAATGGATATGCATAGCGCCGCCTATAACATTCCAGGGGCTCTGCGACTGCGCGGTGAGCTTGATCATGCCGCTGTGCAGTCGAGCTTCCAGTCACTGGTGGAGCGGCACGAGTCGCTGCGCACCGTATTCAGCGAGGTCGACGGGCAGGCGCTGCAGCAGGTGCTACCGGTGCTTGCACTCGACGTGCAGCATCTGGACTTGAGCGCGCTTGAGCGCGACCAAGTCATGCTTCGGCGCGAAGCCGAAGCACAGCAGCCGTTCGATCTGCAAACCGGCCCCTTACTGCGCGTGACCCTGGTGCGTCTGGCAGATGAGGAACATCAACTGTGGGTCACCTTGCACCATATTGTTACCGATGGCTGGTCGATGAACATTCTCATCGATGAGTTCTCGCGCCTGTACGCCGCGCACAGCCAGGGGCAGCAAGCTGAGCTGCCAGCGCTGAGGCTGGATTATCTCGACTATGGCAATTGGCATCGGCAGTGGCTGGTGGAGGGAGAGGCGGCGCGGCAACTGAATTACTGGAGAGCTCAGTTGGGCGGTGAGCAGCCTGTGCTCGATCTGCCCATCGATCATCCCCGCTCGAACCAACAGCGCAAGTTGGCCGAGCGCCTGAGCCTGCGCGTGCCAGCGGCGTTAAGTGAGGCACTGCGCAATACCGCCCGTCAGCATGACAGCACGTTGTTTATGATCTTGCTGGCCGGTTTCCAGAGCCTGCTGCATCGCTACAGCGGACAGCGCGATATTCGCGTCGGGGTGCCCAATGCCAACCGGGCGCGACTGGAAACCCACAGCCTGGTTGGGTTTTTCATCAACACCCAAGTATTGCGAGCCGAGTTGAATTCGCGCATGCCGTTCACCGAACTGCTGGCGCAGGTGCGCGAGACCACGGTGCAGGCCCAGGCCCATCAGGACCTGCCGTTCGAGCAACTGCTCGCAGCCTTCCCCGAGGCCCGTGAGCAAGGCTTGTTCCAGGTCATGTTCAACCACCAGCAACGTGACCTCGGCGCGTTGCGACGTCTACCAGGGCTGCTCGCTGAAGAACTGCCATGGCACAGCCGCGAGGCCAAGTTCGATCTGCAACTGCACAGCGAGGAAGATCACCAGGGGCGCCTGTCGCTGTCCTTCGACTACGCCAGTGAGTTGTTCGATGCTGACAGCGTGCAGCGTTTGGCAGCGCACCTGATCAGCTTGCTGGAGCAAGTGTGCGCAGCGCCGACCCTGACCATTGGCGACGTGCAGCTGCTCGATGCGCAAGGTCGCGAGCAGCTTCTAAAGTGGGGGCAGGCTCCGGCGCCGGCGGTACAACAGTGGGTGGTGGAACAGCTCAACGAGCAAGCCCGCACGACACCGCAGCGCGTTGCCCTGGTGTGGGACGGCGGCAGTCTCGACTATGCCGGCCTGCACCAGCAGGCCAATAGGCTGGCGCATTATTTGCGCGACAAAGGGGTCGGTCCGGATGTGTGCGTGGCGATTGCGGCTGAGCGTTCGCCGCAATTGCTCATTGGTATCCTGGCCATTCTCAAGGCGGGCGGTGCTTATGTGCCGTTGGATGTCGACTATCCGCCGGAGCGCCTGGCGTACATGCTTGCCGACTGCGGTGCCGGCTTGTTGCTCAGCCATAGCGATATGCTGCAGCGCTTACCGCACGTAGCAGGCGTCAGCATCCTTGCCATGGATCAGCTCAAACTCGATAGCTGGCCGTGCCAACCCCCGGGCCTGCACCTGCATGCCGAGAACCTCGCCTATGTGATTTACACCTCAGGCTCCACCGGACAGCCCAAGGGCGTGGGCAACACCCATGCAGCATTGGCTGAACGCCTGCACTGGATGCAGCAACGCTATGGGTTGGATGAAACCGATGTGCTGATGCAGAAAGCACCCATCAGTTTTGATGTGTCAGTCTGGGAATGCTTCTGGCCATTGGTCAATGGCTGCAGGCTGGTGCTGGCAGGTCCCGGTGAACACCGTGACCCGCAACGAATCGCGGCCTTGGTGCGTGAGCATGGCGTGACCACGTTGCACTTTGTTCCCGCCTTGCTGCAGGTGTTCATTCAAGAACCGCTGGCGGCCGCTTGCACTAGTCTGCGCCGATTGTTCTCCGGTGGTGAGGCGCTGTCTGGCGCCCTGCGCGACCGCGTGCTGCAGGTATTGCCAGAGGCAGCGCTGGATAATCGCTATGGCCCGACCGAAACGGCAATCAACGTTACTCATTGGCAGTGCAGCCAAGCCGATGGCGCACGGTCACCGATTGGGCGCCCGTTGGCCAACGTCGTGTGCCGGGTTATGGATGAGCAACTGCAACTCAGCGCCCCCGGCGTACCAGGCGAGTTGTACCTGGGCGGGGCGGGGCTGGCGCGAGGTTACCTTGCAAGGCCTGGGCTCACCGCCGAACGTTTCGTGCCGCAACCGGATGGGGATGGTCAACGGCTCTACCGCAGTGGCGACCGGGCACGTTGGGTGGCGTCACTGGGCGTCCTGGAGTACCTGGGTCGCCTTGATCAGCAAGTGAAATTGCGCGGTTTTCGTGTAGAGCCTGAGGAAGTCGAGGCCTGTCTGTTGGGGCAGCCGGGCGTGGACCAGGCTGTGGTTGTGATTCGTCAGACCGCTGCCGGCGCGCAGTTGGTGGGCTACTACAGTGGCAGTGAAAACAACGCCGGGCTGTTGACTGCGTTGGCCGAGCAACTGCCGTCCTACATGGTTCCGGCGTTGCTGATGCATATCGTCCAGATGCCCCTTGGCCCAAGTGGTAAGGTCGAGCGCAAGGCGCTGCCAGAGCCGGTCTGGGTCACTGGCGAGCATATCGAACCGCGCACTGCACTGGAGCAGCAGATAGCCGCGATCTGGCGTGAAGTATTGGGGGTGCAGCAGGTCGGTCTGCAAGACGACTTCTTTGCCCTGGGTGGGCACTCGTTGCTGGCTACGCAGATCATTTCCCGCACGCGTCAGGCCTGCAACGTCGAATTGCCGTTGCGGGTGCTGTTCGAGGCCAGTCAGTTGCGTGCATTTGCAGGCGAGATCGACGCCATCCAACGTAGCGGCTCACACAACCTGCAAGGCGCAATTGCTCGCGTTGATCGTCGCCAGGCAGTACCGCTTTCGTATTCCCAGCAGCGCATGTGGTTCCTCTGGCAGATGGAACCGGACAGCCCGGCCTACAACGTTGGCGGCATGGCGCGGTTGGGTGGCGTGCTGGATGTCAGTCGCTTCGAGCAGGCGCTGCAATCGTTGATCGTACGCCATGAAACCCTGCGCACCACTTTTCCGAGCATCGACGGGGTGCCGTACCAGTGTGTACACCGCGACAGTCAAGTGCAGATGGACTGGCAGGATTTTTCTGCGCACAGCCCGGCAGAGCGTGAATCGCTTCTACAAGCATTCGCTGACCAGCAAGCGCACCAGCCGTTCGATCTGGAACGCGGCCCGCTGCTGCGAGCCTGCCTGGCCAAGGCCGGTGAGCAAGAACACTACTTTGTGTTGACCCTGCACCATATCGTTACCGAAGGCTGGGCCATGGACATCTTTGCCCGCGAACTGGGCGAACTGTATGAGGCGTATGTCGATGAACGCGAGTCACCGTTGCAGGCGTTGCCGGTGCAATACCTGGACTACAGCGTCTGGCAGCGCCAATGGCTCGAAGGCGGGGAGGGGCAACGCCAGCTGGATTACTGGAAGACCAAGCTGGGCGCAGAGCATCCGGTATTGGAGCTGCCCACGGACCGCCCTCGGCCAGCGGTGCAGAGCCACCGTGGTGAACTGTATCGCTTTGACCTGAGCCCGCACCTGGCCGCGCAGGTACGTCAGTTCAATGCCGAGCGCGGCCTGACGCTGTTCATGACCATGACCGCGACCTTGGCAGTGCTGCTCTATCGTTACAGTGCCCAGCAAGACCTGCGTATTGGCGCGCCAGTGGCCAACCGAATTCGTCCGGAGAGCGAAGGGCTGATCGGTGCCTTCCTCAATACTCAAGTATTGCGTTGCCAGCTCGATGGGCACATGCGCGTCAGCGAACTGATCGACCAGGTGCGTCAGACGGTGATTGAAGGCCAGTCTCACCAGGACTTGCCGTTCGATCAACTGGTCGAAGCACTACAGCCTGCTCGCAGTACTGCCTACAACCCATTGTTCCAGGTGATGTGCAACGTTCAGCGCTGGGAGTTCCAGCAGAGCCGGCAATTGTCGGGTATGCAGGTGGATTACCTGGTCAATGATGCACGGGCAACCAAGTTCGATCTCAACCTCGAAGTCACCGACCTGGACCGTCGTCTGGGCTGCTGCCTGACCTACAGCTGCGACCTGTTTGATGAGCCACGTATCGCCATGATGGCTGAGCATTGGCAGAACCTGCTGGCGGCAATGCTGGATAACCCAGAGCAATACCTGTGCGAGTTGCCGATGTTGGCCAGCGGCGAGCAACACGCATTGCGAGCAAGCCTTGAAGGAGACCTTAAGGCGGACCTCAGCCAGACCATCGAAAGCTTGTTCAGCGCCCAGGCGTTGCGCGAACCGCAAGCCATTGCCCTGACTTTTGCTGGCGAGCATTTGAGTTACGCCGAACTGGATGCCCGATCCAATCAGTTGGCTCGGGTGCTGCGTGAGCGTGGTGTCGGTGCGCAGGTGCGCGTCGGCCTGGCACTGGAGCGCTCACTGGAAATGGTGGTGGGCCTCCTGGCGATTCTCAAGGCCGGGGGTGCCTACGTGCCGCTGGACCCGGAGTATCCGCCGGAACGTTTGCTTTACATGATCGAAGACAGCGGCATCAACGTGTTGCTGGGGCAGCGCAGTCTTTTCGAGGCATTGGGCGAATTGCCCGCCGGGCTTGGCTGCTGGTGCCTGGAAGATGAGGCGGCGACCCTGGCTGAGGTCAGTCGTGAGCCGCTGCGCGCCACCAGCCTGCCGGGGCATCAGGCCTACCTGATATACACCTCAGGTTCCACCGGCAAGCCCAAAGGCGTAGTCGTCAGCCGGGGTGAGATCGCCATGCATTGCCAAGCGGTGATCAACGACTTCGGCATGCGCAGCGATGACTGTGAACTGCATTTCTATTCAATCAACTTTGACGCTGCCACGGAGCGCCTGCTGGTGCCATTGTTATGCGGTGCGCGGGTGGTATTGCGGGCGCAGGGGCAATGGGACGCGCAAGAGATCTGCTCGTTGATTCGTGAGCAGCAGGTATCGATTCTTGGTCTTACCCCAAGCTACGGCAGTCAATTGGCCCAGTGGCTGGCCAGTCGCAACGAAACCCTGGCGGTGCGCATGTGCATCACCGGTGGCGAAGCACTGACCGGCGAGCACCTGCAGCGGATTCGCCAGGCGTTTACGCCACAGCAGTTTTTCAACGCCTACGGGCCAACCGAAACCGTGGTAATGCCCCTGGCGTGCCTGGCACCTGATCAGCTGCCAGCTGGGCTTGCCAGTGTGCCGATTGGTCGCGTGGTCGGTGCCCGGGTGGCGTACATTCTCGATGCCGATCTGGCCTTGCTGCCCCAGGGCGGCATTGGTGAGCTGTATGTCGGTGGCGCCGGTCTGGCCCAGGGCTACCATGCACGTCCCGGGCTGAGCGCAGAACGCTTTGTCGCCGACCCGTTCGCTGCTGATGGTGGACGTCTGTACCGTACAGGTGATCTGGTTCGTCAGGGTGCCGATGGGCTGGTCGAGTACATGGGCCGTATCGACCATCAGGTGAAGATTCGCGGCTTCCGCATCGAACTGGGCGAAATCGAAACGCGACTGCTGGAGTATCCGGCGATCCGCGAGGCAGTGGTGCTGGCGCTGGACACGGCCGCAGGTAAGCAACTGGCTGCCTACCTGGTCTGCGATCAGGCGCTGGCCGATGCTGCCACACAGGTTGCACTGCGTGATGCACTCAAGGCACATCTACGTGTGCACCTCCCGGACTACATGGTGCCAACCCACCTGATGTTGCTTGAGCAGATGCCCTTGATGGGCAATGGCAAGCTCGACCGAAGCGCACTACCGCCAGCGGATCTGGAGCAAGCGCGTGAGCACTACCAGGCACCGCGCAGTGAGCTGCAATTACAGTTGGCCAATCTCTGGCAGGATGTCCTGAATGTGCAACGCGTCGGCCTACAGGACAATTTCTTCGAGCTGGGAGGTGACTCTATCCTGTCGATCCAGGTGGTCAGTCGCGCGCGTCAGTTGGGGCTGCATTTCACCCCGCGTGACCTGTTCCAGCACCAGACAGTCCAGACCTTGGCCACGGTGGTTCGGCGCAGTGACGATAGCCAGGTCGATCAAGGCCCCTTGAGCGGTCGTGCGGCGTTGACACCCATCCAGCAGTGGTTCTTCGACAGCGATGTGGCGCAACCGCAGCACTGGAACCAGGCGGTGTTGCTGGCACCGACCGAGCGTCTGCTAGCCAGGTTGCTGGAGCAGACCTTGCAGCGACTGGTCGAGCATCACGATGCATTGCGCTTGCGCTTCACTGCGCTGGAAGGCCAATGGCAGGGCGACTACGTGCAGGGCGGCAGCCGCGAATTGCTCTGGCAGGTATCGGTGAGCAGTTTTGCCGAATGCCAGGCGTTGTACAGCGATGTTCAGCGCAGCCTCGACCTGCATAACGGGCCGCTGCTGAGGGCCTTACTGGTTGAAGACAGCAGCGGCGAACAGCCTTTGCTGCTGGCAATACATCACTTGGTGGTCGACGGTGTGTCGTGGCGGGTACTGCTGGAAGATGTGCAGGCGCTGTATCGCGGGGAGACGCTGGCGCCCAAGACCCGCGCCATGAGTGATTGGGCCGCGCGTCTGCAGACGTACGCCAGCAGTGACTCCCTGCGTGATGAGCAAAGCTGGTGGCAGCGCCAACTGGGCGCGGCCCACCTGGAGCTGCCGTGCGACCACCCACAAGGGGCGAACCTGCACAAGCAGGCCCGTACCCTGAGTGTGCGCCTGGACTCGAACCAGACCCGACAACTGCTCAAGGACGCACCGGCGGCCTACCATACCCAGGTCAATGACCTGCTGTTGACGGCACTGGCCCAGGTATTGTGCCGCTGGAGCGGTCAGCCGTCGGTGCTGGTGCAGCTTGAAGGCCATGGCCGCGAACACCTGTTCGACGACATGGACCTGACCCGCAGTGTGGGTTGGTTCACCAGCGCTTATCCCTTGAGCCTGAGCCCTTCGACGGCTGAAGGTGAAGCCGGGCAGGGGGCCTCGATCAAGGCCATCAAGGAGCAATTGCGCCAGGTACCGCACAAGGGCCTGGGTTATGGGGTGCTGCGCTACCTGGGCGATCCGTCGGTACGCGAAAGCATGGCCGCCTTGCCACAGGCGCGGATTACCTTCAATTACCTCGGCCAATTCGACCAGCAGTTCCAGGACGATGCCCTGTTCATGCCAGTGGATGAATCGGTCGGCGAGGCCCATGACCTGGAGGCGCCACTGCCGAATTGGATGAGTATCGACGGTCAGGTGTACGGGGGTGAACTTCAACTGCGCTGGACGTTCAGCATCGAACGCTACGACGAGCGCACCATCGAACATCTCGCCCAGGCTTACAAAGCACAACTGCTTGGCCTGATCGCGCATTGCCTGGACGACAACAACACAAGCTTCACGCCTTCGGACTTCCCGCTTGCGCAACTGTCCCAGGAGCAGATCGACAACCTGCCCGTGCCGGCGGCACACATCGAAGATGTGTACCCACTGACGCCGATGCAGGAAGGCTTGCTACTGCACACCTTGCTTGAACCCGGCACCGGCATTTACTACATGCAGGACCGCTATCGGATCAACAGTGCCCTGGATCCCCAGCGCTTTGGCCAGGCCTGGCAGGCCGTGGTTGGGCGTCATGAAGCACTTCGCGCGTCGTTCAGTTGGAATGCTGGCGAAGCCATGTTGCAGATCATTCATAAACCCGGCACTGCCACGCTCGACTATCAAGACTGGGCCGACCTTGGCGATAACGAACAGGAAGCGCGCTTGCAGGCCTTGCACAAGCAGGAGCGTGAAGCCGGTTTCGATCTACTGCAGCAGGCACCGTTCCACCTGCGCCTGATCCGCGTGGGTGCAGACCGGTACTGGTTCATGATGAGCAACCACCACATCCTCATTGATGCCTGGTGTCGCTCGCTGTTGATGAATGATTTCTTCGAATTGTATATGGCCCTGGGTGAGGGTCGCGACGCCCAACTGGCGGTAGCGCCGCGCTACCGCGACTACATCGGCTGGCTGCAACATCAGGATTTGGATGAAGCGCGCCAGTGGTGGCGGGAAAACCTCCACGGCTTTGAACGCAGCACGGCGGTGCCGAGTGATCGTCCACTGCTTCGGGATCACGGCGTCGAGAACGCCGGGATGCTCGTTGGCGATTGTTACACCCGCCTGGATGCAGCCGACGGTGCACGCTTGCGGGAGCTGGCCCAGGCCCACCAACTGACCATCAACACGTTCGCCCAGGCGGCGTGGGCGCTGGTATTGAGCCGCTACAGTGGCGAGCGTGATGTGCTGTTTGGCGTCACCGTAGCCGGTCGTCCGGTCAGCATGCCGCAGATGCAGCGCACCGTAGGTTTGTTTATCAATAGCATCGCCTTGCGCGTGAAGTTGCCAGCGGCGGGTGCGCATTGCAGCGTGCAGCAATGGCTCAAGGGCTTGCTCGAACACAACATGCAATTGCGCGAGTATGAATACCTGCCATTGGTGAGCATTCAGGCGTGCAGCGAGCTACCGAAAGGACAGCCGCTGTTCGATAGCCTTTTTGTGTTCGAGAACGCCCCCGTAGAAGTCTCGGTGCTGGATCGGGCACAAAGCCTCAATGCCAGCTCCGACTCGGGCCGTACCCACACCAACTTCCCCCTGACTGCGGTTTGTTACCCGGGTGATGACCTGGGCCTGCACCTGTCATTCGATCAGCGCTATTTCGATACCGCCACGGTCGAGCGCATGCTGGCCGAGTTCAAACGGCTGCTGCTGGCCCTGGCCGATGGTTTCTTCGCCGACATGAGCGAGCTGCCATTGCTCGGTGAGCACGAACGGCGCTTTTTGCTCGATGACTGCAACCGTAGCGAACAGGTCTACCCCCTGGAGCAGAGTTATGTGGCGCAGTTCGAAGCAAGGGTTGCGGCCCATCCGCAGCGCACGGTGGCGCGCTGCCTTGAGGCGACGCTCAGCTATGCCCAACTCAATCAGCAGGCCAACCGTCTTGGGCATGCCTTGGTTGCAGCCGGGGTAACGCTGGACCAACCGGTGGCGCTGTTGGCAGAGCGTGACTTGCCATTGTTGGGCATGATCATCGGTAGCTTCAAGGCCGGTGCCGGTTACTTGCCGCTGGACCCTGGCCTGCCAACGGCGCGCCTGCAACGCATTGTCGAACTCAGCCACACGCCCGTTCTGGTGTGCACCCAGGCTTGCGCCGAGCAAGGTCGAGCGCTGCTGGATGAACTGGTGTGTGCGGGGCGTCCGAAACTGCTGATCTGGGAGCAGGTGCAGAGCGCGCAGGGGGCGGACCTCAACCCGGGTATCTATAGTGATCCGGACAACCTTGCGTATGTGATCTACACCTCAGGCTCCACCGGCTTGCCCAAGGGCGTGATGGTCGAGCAGCGCGGCATGCTAAACAACCAACTGAGCAAGGTGCCGTACCTGCAATTGGACGAGCAGGATGTGATCGCCCAGACCGCCTCGCAGAGTTTCGACATCTCGGTCTGGCAATTCCTCGCCGCGCCGTTGTTCGGCGCGCAGGTGGCGATTGTGCCCAATGCCATTGCCCATGATCCCCAAGGACTGCTTGAGCACGTCCAGGCCTGTGGCGTTACGGTGCTGGAAAGCGTGCCGTCGCTGATTCAAGGCATGCTCGCCAATGAACACCGGCAACTGGACGGTCTGCGCTGGATGCTGCCGACCGGTGAAGCGATGCCGCCGGAGCTGGCTTGGCAATGGCTGCAGCGTTACCCACAGGTTGCATTGGTCAACGCTTATGGCCCGGCTGAATGCTCGGATGACGTCGCCTTTTTCCGTGTCGATGCTGATTCGACCCGTGGCAGCTACTTACCCATTGGTACGCCAACCGACAACAACCGTTTGTACCTGTTGGATGACGATCAGGCCTTGGTGCCGCTGGGGGCTGTGGGTGAGCTGTGCGTTGCGGGTACCGGTGTTGGTCGAGGCTATGTCAGTGATCCGTTGCGCACGGCCCAGGCGTTTGTTCCCCACCCGTTCGGCGCGCCTGGGGAGCGTTTGTACCGCACTGGCGACCTGGCGCGTCGACGCGTGGATGGCGTGCTTGAATACGTGGGGCGCATCGATCACCAGGTGAAGATTCGCGGCTATCGCATTGAGCTGGGTGAAATCGAGGCGCGCTTGCATGAGCAGGCCGAGATTCGCGACGCCGCAGTGGGTGTGCAGGAAGGCGGCAACGGCAAGCACCTGGTGGGTTACCTGGTGGCCAGTGATGCAGGCGCCAACCTTGCGGCCGTGCTGGAGCGGATCAAGCAACGTCTACGCGCCGAGTTGCCTGAGTACATGGTTCCGTTGCACTGGACCTGGCTCCAGCAGTTGCCGCTCAATGCCAACGGCAAGCTGGATCGCAAGGCATTGCCGCGTATCGACTTTGCTGCTCAGCAGCGTCAGGACTACCTGGCACCGCGCAGTGAACTGGAGCACACCCTGGCGCTGATCTGGGCCGACATACTCAAGGTTGAGAGGGTGGGGGTGTGTGACAACTTTTTCGAGTTGGGTGGTCATTCCCTGTTGGCGACCCAGATTGCCTCACGGGTTCAGAAGACACTGCAATTGAATGTGCCGTTGCGGGCGATGTTCGAGTGCAGCACGGTCGAGGAGCTGGCCATCTATGTGGACGGTCTCAAGGCCAGTGAGCTGAGTGATGACAAGGTCGACCGCTTGAGTGATCTGATGGCGGAGCTGGAAGCGCTGTAGGGGCTGAAAACCATCGCGGGGGCAAGCTTGCTCCCGCGATAGCGCTCGCTGAAACCCTCAGCGTTTGCCCAGAATTTTCCCCAGCATCTCTGGCCGTGGCGCGCCTTGCTGCGACTGCATTTGCTGTTGCTCATCCAGATAGAAAATTGCCGGCGTTGCCGACAAGCCCAATTCCTCCATCAACGCCAGGTTGGCGTCGAGTTTGGCTTGCACCGCGGCGGGAATCTTATCGAGTGCCTTGAGGGTGCTGGCCTTGCCGGCGCTCTCATGCTTGTGCAGGGCCTGCACCGGATCATTGCTGGCCATCAGCGCTGCAGATTTGCCTGGGCTGTCTTCGCGAATGATACCGACCATGATGTGACGCAACTGTACTTTACCCGACTCCACCCATGGCCGGGCCTGCTGCCAGAACATGTTGCAGTACGGGCAATTGGGGTCGCTGAACAGGTAGACAATGCGTGGCGCATCAGCCTTGCCGTCGGCGATCCAGGCGGTCTTTTCCATTTTCGCCCAGGCCTCCTTGGCCATCGGCGCATACACCAGCTTTTGCAGCGGTGCTTCACTCAGGTCCTGGCCTTGTTCATTGAACAGACTGCCGACCAGTACATGCTTGCCGTCGGGCGTCAGGTACAACGCCATGCCGCGGTTCTGATATTCGGCGGCGTATCCGCGCAGGCCGTTGGGAGCATCGAAGCTGCCTTTGACTTTTACACCCTTGGCTTCAATTTGCTGCACAGCCTTGGGCAGCGGTTCGGCCGCGATGACCTGGCTGGCCAGCAGGCCGAAAGTGAGGGTAACAGGCAGTTTCAACAATGAGTGCATGCGTCGTTCCTTGAGGAGTTGGAGGCGGCGGGCGCAGGAGCGCGCTCGAAGGATTCCAGTGCGTGACTGAGGCTGGCGCGCGACAGTTCGCCCAAATGGCTGCCGACCAAACGGCCGTCGGCGTTGTAGAACAGTGTGGTAGGAAGCGCCATGGAGCCGACTTTCTGCGCCAGTTGGCCACCGCCATCAAACAGCACATGTGACAGGTTGAGCCCGGTGGTGGCGAGAAAGGTGCTGACGGTCTGTGGAGTTTCTCCCTGGTTGACGAACAGGAAGGTAATGTCCGGGTGTTCATGTTGCGCTTGTTGCAGTACCGGCATTTCTCGTCGACACGGTGGGCACCAGGTAGCCCAGAGGTTGATAACCAGCGGCCGGCCACTGTAGGTGGTGAGTTGCACCGCTTCGCCGTTGGCTTTCTTCAGGCTGACTTCGGGCAACTGCGTGCCTTGTTCGTAGAGGTGGCTGGCCAGGCTGCCAAGCAGCCAGAACAAGGCGCCGCTGAACAAACCCCAGCCCAACGGCCGGCGTAGCGCGTTGCGGCGCCAGCCTTGCCACAGGGCACCCATGATAACCACCAGCAGACCCGGCCAAAGCAGGAAGCCGCCATCACGCAGGTCGATGATCTGCAGGGGATCTTCGCGGTACATCGACCAGTAGCTCAGTACAAAACCCAGGCGAGCCCCCAGCAGGCCGAGCAGGAACAGGCTGAACAGCACCGACTCCGGGTTGTCACCGCCGCGCTTGGCTACCCGCCAGCCAACCACGGTGGCCAGGGTCAAGGCACAGATAAGCAGCAAATGGTCGACGGCCATGGTCAACGGCCCGAGATTAACGGTCAGCATCAGCCTTGACTCCGGGTCTGGGCCCACTGTTCGAGAAAGTTTTTCGCGTCGATTTCGCCGGTGATACGGCGGCTGCGGCGCTCGTTACCTTCCGGTCCGATCCAGATAATGGTCGGTGGGCCGGGCACCTGGTAGCGTTGCAGCAATTGGCGGCTGGACGCGGCATCGGCGGTCACATCCAGACGCAGCAAGCGTATGCCGTCCAACGCGCCTAGCACATCGGCGCGACCGAACACTTGTTTTTCCATGACTTTGCACGACACACACCAATCGGCATAGTAGTCGAGCATCACCCACTGGCCTTGGGCTTTGGCGCTATCGAGTTCGCGTTGCAGGTCGGCCGGTTGAGTGACGGTGATGAAGGCATCCGCGTGGACCGCACTGGCAACGGTGCCGGCGCCCGCTCGGAAGGGTTGCAGGGGCTGCCAGGGATCACTGCCGCCCGCGGCTGCGCCGATCACCAGCAGACTGCCCCACAAACCCAGCAGCACTGGCAGGGCGCGCATTGGCCGCAGCCCATGCAATGCAGGCCATGCGGCCCAGGCCAGAGCGATCAGCCAGGCCCCGCCCAGGCCCAGCCACAGGGAAGGTTCGAGCACCGTGCGCAGGGTATACAGCGCCATCGCCAGGAACACGAAACCGAACAGGCCTTTGACCAGATTCATCCACGGGCCCGGGCGCGGCAGGTAGCGATTGCCCAGGGTAACCAGGAGCAACAGCGGCAAGCCCATGCCAATGCCCAGCGTGAACAGCACCAATGCACCCTGAACAGCGTTGCCGCTTTGGGCAATGTACAGCAAGGCCCCGGCCAGGGGCGCGGTCATGCACGGGCCCATGAGCAGGCCAGAAAGGGCGCCGAGCAGGGCTGCCCCGTAGACATTGCCGCCACGCGTGCCGTGCCCTGCACGTTCCAGGCGGTCGCGCAGCCACGCGGGCAACTGCAGTTCGAAGGCACCGAACATCGGCAAGGCGAGCAAGATGAACAGGCCCGCCAAGGTGCCGAGTAGCCAGGGTTGTTGCAGCCAGGCTTGCAGGCTTCCACCCAGCAACGCGGCGACTACACCGAGTGCGGCGTACACCAGGGCCATGCTCAGGACATAGACACAGGCCAACAACCAGCCGCGCCGCGCACTGACGCCGTTACCCAGGACCAGTCCGGCGAGAATCGGCAGCATCGGAAGTGAACAAGGTGTGAACGCCAGCAGCAGGCCCAGGCCGAAGAAGGCCAGCAGGCTCCAGGCCAGGGTCGATTGCTGCAGGTTACCCGCCAAGGCCTGGTCGCTGGCTTGCTCATCCACAGGGATGTCGCTCAGACTGACCAGATTGGTCTGCGGCGGATAGCACAGACCGGCATCAGCGCAACCTTGCCAGCCCATGCGCAGTTGGCCACTGGCGTCTGCCGGCAGTATCAACTCAAGCTCACCTCGGTATACCTGGGTATCCCCGAAGTACTCATCATGATAAGGCAAGGCTTGCGGCAGGGCCGGATGCTGTTCAGCCGGCAGACCGTCGAACTTCAGGCGCTTCTGATACAGGTAATAGCCATCGGTTATTTTCCAGTGCAGGCGCATCTGGCCCGAATCCAGCCGCTCACTGCTGAATACAAATGCCTTTTCTACTGGCAGGAAGTCGCTTTGGGTAAAGGGATTGGCCTGAGCCAGAGCGCTGAACAGAAGCATCAGGGCAATCAATAATCTACGCATGTCGAAGCCTTGGCAGTGCAATAAGTGTTCGATCCTGGCCGAGCGCGATTAACCGAGTGTTAACCCATGAGCGTCAATTGTCGCCCCGGCCGCGACGATCCGGCGCCGGCGCGGCATAATCCTGAGTTAATCCGCCTGCGCTTCACTGTCACTTTTAGTATTGAGACCCATCATGCACGTATTGCTCTGCGAGGATGACGACCTGATTGCCAGCGGCATCGCCGCGGGCCTGACCGCTCAGGGCATGACTGTGGACAGGGTGGCCACGGCGGCTGCGGCGCAAGCCATGCTTCAGGCGGCGACTTTCGATGTCATGGTGCTGGACCTGGGACTGCCCGATGAAGATGGGCTCAAGTTGCTGCAACGCCTGCGCCAGCAAGGTGAGAGTCTGCCGGTACTGGTGCTCACCGCGCGCGATGCAGTCACCGACCGGGTCGACGGCTTGCAGGCGGGTGCCGATGACTACTTGCTCAAACCCTTTGACCTGCGTGAGCTGGCCGCACGCTTGCATACCTTGCTGCGCCGGAGCGCAGGTCGGGCGGTGAATACCATCGAGCACGGCCCGCTCAGTTACGACCCCAGCAGTCGTGAAACCTGCCTTGGCGGCATACCGGTCGACCTGTCGCGCCGTGAGCAGGCACTGTTGCAGGCGCTTTTGCATAACCGCGGCCGGGTACTGTCCAGCGAGCAGTTGAAAGACAGCGTCTATGGCTTCGGTGACGAGGTGGAAAGTAATGCCCTGAACGTGCATATCCATCACCTGCGGCGCAAGTTGGGCAACGGTATCGTCGAAACCGTGCGCGGGCTGGGCTATCGCCTGGGGCCGGCGCAGTTGCCTGAGGACGTGCAGCGATGAGTTTGCGCGTACGCCTGACGCTGATACTGGGCACCGCTTTTGTGCTGATCTGGGCGCTGGCGGCAGCCTGGATGCTGCGCGACCTGCGTTATCAAATGATGTTCTCCCTGGACCAGCGTCTGGTGGCTTCGGCACGCATGGTTGCCGGCCTGATCGATCAGTTGCCACAACCACTGGTTGCCAAGGGCGAAGGCACGCAACTGAGTGCCGATCAGCTCAGCGTCCCGGATGGCATGGCCTGCCAGGTCAGTTCGCTGCGCGGTGAGATCATTGCCCGCAACCACGGTCAGGAACACGCCCTCAACGACGACCGCAGTGGCTTTCGTGACCAGACTATCGAAGGTGCGCGGTGGCGCACCTTTACCTATTACCGTGGTGATGTGCGTATAACAACGGCTGACCGTCATCAGGAGCGCGAGGCTTTGAACCGCTCGATCCTGCTGGCAGCATCGGCACCAGTATTGGTGGCATTGCTCGGCAGTCTGGGGTTGCTATGGATCGGCATCGGCAAGGGGCTGGCGCCGCTCAACCGTATGCGCGATGCCTTGCGCCGCCGCCGGCCCGATGCGCTGGAGCCTTTGCAAGTGCGTGCCTTGCCCAGTGAACTGCAGCCGCTACTGGACACCCAGAACCAGTTGTTCCTGCGCATTGCCCAGACCATCGAACGCGAACGGCGCCTGACCGACGATGCCGCCCATGAGCTGCGCACCCCGTTGACCGCTATCAAGACCCACCTGCAGGTAGCGCGGATGACCGACGGCGCCACGCGCGAGCAAGCTCTGGAACACGCAGAGCAGGGTGCCGATCGCTTGCACCGGACCTTGGAGCAGTTGCTCTTGCTGGCCCGGGTCGAAGGCAGTCTGTCTTTCGAAGACGGCGTGCAGTGCAGTGCCGAGCAGGTGGCACGCCAAGCCATCCAGGACACCGGCTTGGGTGATTCGCAGCGCATTGCCCTGCAATTGGCCCCCGAGGCTGCCCGGGCATACCTGGATATGCCTTCACCCTTGGCCGTGACGGCCTTGCGCAACTTGCTCGACAATGCGTTGCGCCATACCCGTGGTCCCGAGCCTGTGGAGCTGGCGGTGCAGATGGAAAAAGGACAGGTGGCCTTCCAGGTGCGCGACCACGGCGCGGGTATTGCCGAACAGGATCTGGAGCGGCTCACCGAGCGTTTCTGGCGCAATGGACAAAGCGGCGGTTGTGGTCTGGGCCTGGCCATTGTCCAGGCCATTGTCCAGCGGTGCGCTGGCTCGCTGCACTTCGACAATCGCAGCGACGGCCTACGGGTGCAGTTGAATATCCCTACGCGCGCTGTGTAACCCACCGGAGGCAGGGCTGATTGACGCTTCATCGCTGAAGCGATCACACAGCCCCGTGATAAAAGTATTTTTTTGGCCTAAATCCACTCGCACCTGAAGCGTTTTCCAAGCGAAAACACCCCGACACACCTCTGCGAGCAGGCGCGTGACGGGTACATCCGCTTGCTTGCGAGGGTTTCCCCGATGTCAGTCGCTATCAGCCTTGCCCAGCCGTTGCCGGTGTCTTCAGACATGGCCGCGGTCGAAACGCTTTATCACTTCCAAGAGTCGCCCTTGCTGACCCGCCAAAATCAGCAGGAATCCAATGCCCGCAGCTACCCGCGACGCATCCCCCTGGCGTTGAAAAAAGCCCGCGGCCTGTATGTTGAAGACGTTGAAGGCCGGCAGTTCATCGATTGTCTGGCCGGCGCCGGGACCTTGGCCCTTGGGCACAATCATCCGGTGGTGATCGAGGCCATTCAGCAAGTGCTGGCCGATGAACTGCCCCTGCATACCCTCGACCTCACCACACCGGTCAAGGATCAGTTTGTCCAGGATCTGTTCGGCCTGTTGCCAGCAGCCTTGCGTGATGAGGCAAAGATTCAATTCTGCGGACCGACCGGTACCGATGCAGTGGAAGCGGCGCTGAAACTGGTGCGCACTGCCACCGGGCGCACCACGGTGCTGTCGTTTCAGGGCGGATATCACGGTATGTCCCAGGGTGCGTTGAGCCTGATGGGCAGCCTGGGGCCGAAAAAACCCTTGGCGGCACTGTTGAGCAATGGCGTGCAATTTTTGCCTTATCCTTACGACTACCGCTGCCCGTTCGGCCTGGGTGGCGAGGCGGGGGTCAAGGTCAACCTGCATTACCTGGAAAACCTGCTCAACGATCCGGAAGGCGGTGTGCAACTGCCGGCGGCGGTGATAGTTGAGGCTGTGCAAGGCGAAGGCGGGGTCATTCCCGCTGATCTGCAATGGCTGCGCGGGGTGCGACGCATTACCGAGAAAGCGGGCGTGGCATTGATTGTCGATGAAATCCAGAGCGGCTTTGCCCGCACCGGGAAAATGTTTGCCTTCGAGCACGCCGGAATCATTCCTGACGTCGTGGTGATGTCCAAGGCTATCGGCGGCAGTCTGCCGCTGGCCGTAGTGGTCTACCGCCAGTGGCTTGATACCTGGCAGCCAGGCGCGCATGCCGGTACCTTCCGCGGCAACCAGATGGCCATGGCCGCAGGTTCGGCTGTGATGAAGTACATCAAAGAGCATGACCTGTGCGCTCACGCCCAGGCGATGGGGGAGCGCCTGAGTGGGCATTTGCTGCGCCTGCAGGAACGCTTTGCACAGTTGGGGGACATCCGGGGTCGCGGCCTGATGCTGGGTGTCGAATTGGTCGATCCGGCAGGTGCGAAGGATGCTCAAGGGCATCCCGCAGCATGTGCGCAATTGGCTCCCCTGGTTCAGCGCGAATGCCTCAAGCGTGGCTTGATTCTTGAGTTGGGTGGTCGCCAGGGTGCTGTTGTGCGCTTCTTGCCGCCTTTGGTGATCACCGCTGAACAGGTTGACGAAGTGGCCGCTCGATTCGAGCGTGCGCTGGGCGCGGCGGTGGCGAGTCTGTAGTTGATCGCGGGTCAAGCCCGCACCTACCCAGCTGTGCACAACCGGTAGGTATGGGCCTGCTCCCGAACTTGAGAATCTGCTGGTCGATGTCCTCGTCTAGAAAGAATTTACCTTGGAAACCCATGCTCGCGTGTATGGATTAGCTGTCACCCCGGCGCTTAAATTTCCTTCGGCTCGATACGTTCTAGCTTGGATACCGCCTGCTTTATGGCGCAAACGGGTAGGACAATGACGATATCGCGGCGAGGTTTCATGGCGGGGCTGGCAGTAGCAGGTGCAGCGGTGCCCGCAGCCTACTATGCGCACAAGGAACTGACCCACGATCCTGAGGACGATATCGTTACCCCAGGTGAGGCCAGTGTCGAATTGGCCGACCTTGCCGGCCAGCAACTGGCAGATCAGTTGCGTGGTGTGTGGGACTTGCGCCTGTCCGGCAGCCAGGGCGCGATTGCAGGCTTACCCGAACAAGGCCTGCAACTTTATCTGGACGTTGCCACCAAAGGACGGGGTTTGCGCGGCTTCGTCGATGAAAAGAGCCGCCTGGAAGGGCCGGGTCCCGTGGCTTACCGAGTGCTGGGCGATCTTGTTGGCGCCTCCAGTGCGCAGATTCGTTGGCGCTTGTTGAGCAATCAGGGCGGCCCAGGCTACGAGTGTGTCGCCAGTCTGGATGAAGTGTGGGGCAACTTCGCCAATGCCGGCAGCGCCAGCTTGAGTGGTCGCCTTCAGCCGCTGCAGTGTTCCCTGGCGTTGCCGCTGCTGGACAGCCATTTCGTCGCGGTCAAACGGCAATTCCCCGAGGCCCGCGAGCGTCTACCCTATACCCCGGAACTCCAGGCTTGGGTGATCAGTGCCGAGCATCGCTTGTTTCACCAGCTCTGGCATGCAACGCGTGACAAGTGGCACAACCTTTCTGAACGAAAACAGGGGGCCTTGCGCGGGCTGGGATGGCAGCCCGGGCCGCGCGACCATGAGCGCGATGCCCGCGGGCCGCGTAAGCATCGCAATGGCTCGGGTATCGATTTTCTGTTCATGCACCGGCATATGCTCGGTACCGCGCGCACTCTGCAGGACCTGCCATCCTGGCCACATTTTCCCAGGCCAAGGCCTGCGGTCGAGCAAGACCGCCAAGGTTTCGCTCGTTACTTTGACAACCATGACGGAAATTGCGTACCGCCCACCTGGCTTGCGCCGGACGATGAGGCGTATGGGCAATGGGTGTCTGCGATCAAAGCGGGGGAAACCTACTGCAGCAATTTTCAAGTCTGGGAATCCCAGTACCAGGATCCGCACTACCTGTCGAAGCTGACGCTCGGTGCGTTTGGTTCTGAGCTGGAGATGAACCTGCATGACTGGTTGCACATGTGCTGGGCCTCAGTGCCCCGTGATCCAGTCAATGGTGCGCCGGTACCGTTTGCGCGTGATCCTTCCGATTTCGGTTCACGTTGGTTCGGCGCGCAGAACGACTTTCTCGGCGATCCGTTTTCGTCCCATGTGAGCCCGGTGTTCTGGGGCTTCCATGGCTGGATCGATGATCGTATCGACGACTGGTACCGCGCCCATGAACGGCACAACCCAGGCCAGGTGCAGAGGCTTGAGGTCAATGGTGTGCAATGGTTTGCCCCAGGGCGTTGGGTCGAGGTGGAAGACCCGTGGCTTGGGCCCGTGACCCATGGCTGCAGCACTGTGCCAGGTGCGTTCCCGGGCAAGTCGGTGGAGATGGATGTGGAAACCATGAAGCTTGCCTTGCGCATCACCTTTGGCGATGAAGACAACATTGGTAATTGGGTCCGGCGTGTGCCGCAGCGGCCGTGGTATGCCCGCCATCTGTCACTGCGCGGGATCGTTTCCTGAAGCCATTGCGGGGCAGAGGGCTTGCCCCGCGAAAGCCTGTCAGCGACTGACTTGCCAACCGCCTCCCAGTGCTTTGTACAGCGCTACGCTGCCCTGCAATCGTGCCAGGCGCAATTGCACTTGTTGGTCCTGCGCCTGGTAGAGCGTGCGCTGCGTTTCCAGAACGGTCAGCAAGGTTTCGGCGCCGGCCTGATAGCGGCTTTCTGAAAGCGTGAAGGCGGTGCGAGCCTGTTCGACTTCCTGATCCTGCCACTGGCGCTGCTCGTCTACCCCGCTAATGCCATTGAGCGCCTTCTCGACGTCGGCAAAGCCTGCAACGATGCTGCTGCGATAGTCCTGCAACAACTCCTCCTGCCTGGCGCTGGCCTTTTCCCGCTCGGCGCGCAGGCGACCATTGTTGAAGATCGGCGCAGCCACGCCCGCGGTCAGGGCGTAGTAGGGGCTGCGTAGAATCTGCGAAAAGGTTTCGGCTCCCGAGCCTAGGTCGGCACCCAGGGTAAGGCTGGGCAGCATGGCTGCGCGTGCCACCTGGACATTGGCCTGGGCTGCGGCCAGGCGCGCTTCGGCTGCGGCGATATCGGGCCGGCGTGCCAACAGTTGGCTGGGAACGCCGCTCCCAATTTCGGGCCAGCGCACGGCGTGCAATGACTCCTGGATCGGTGACAACTCTTGCACAGGCTCGCCAAGCAGCGTGGCCAGGGTGATGCGCGCTTCTTGCAGTTGCTGCTCGAACAACGGTACCTGACGCGCTTGACCGGCCACCAGGCTGCGTTGCTGGGCCAGTTCCAGAGCCGTCGCCGAACCCGAGTCGTAGCGGGTCTGCACCAGGCGCAGCACGTCCCGGGCGTTGGCCAGGTTGAGCTGGGCAATACGCACTTGTTCGGTCAGTGCCAAGCTCTGCAGGTAACTTTCTGCAACGCCGCTGAGCAGGGTCAGTTCAACCGTCTCACGGTCGTATTGGCTGGCATCCAGATCGAGCAGGGCGCTGTCGCGTGCGGCGACTTTGCCACCCCAGAAGTCGACTTCGTAACTGGCACTCAGGCGAGTGCTGAAGGTGGTGCTGGTACGTTCACTGTTATTACCGTCGGCCTGGTTGAAATCCGTGCCGCGCATCTGGTGCTGGCGACGGCCATCCAGGCCAAACTTGACCTCCGGCAGCAGCGGTGCGCCCGCGATAACCGCGGAGGCCTGGGCTTGACGAACCCTGGCCACTGCGGCGGCAAGATCGAAGCTGTTGTGCCGCGCTTGTTCAATCAGTTGGTTGAGCGGGGCGCTGGCGAATTGCTGCCACCAATCCTGTTGCGGCAGTGACTGCAGCAGATTGCTGCTGGAGCCTTGCCATTGTTTGGGTGCCTCCAGGCCGCTTTGCGGCGGTGTGCGGTTGTAGCTGCAGGCAGTAATAAGCAAGCTGATGGACAACACACTGAGGCGGCTGGGCAGGTTCATTGATTATTCGCTGGTAAGGGCTTTGACTGGGTCGAGACGGGCGGCCTTGCGCGCCGGCATAAAGCCGAACACCACACCGGTGAACACTGCGCAGGCAAAGGCGCCGAGTACGGCCGCCAGGGAAAAGGCCACGGCAATGTCGCCAAGCAGCAACACGCCTCCAATCATCAAGGCAAGGGCAATGCCGGTAATGCCGCCGACCATCGACAGCAGTACGGCCTCGCTGAGGAACTGACGCAGAATGTCACGCTGCCTGGCGCCCGTGGCCATGCGGATACCGATCTCACGCGTGCGTTCGCGCACGGTCATCAACATGATGTTCATTACACCAATACCGCCAACCAGCAGCGAAATCGCGGCAATCGAGCCGAGCATCAGCGACAGGGTGTTCTGGGTTCGCGCTTCAGCCTGGATCAGTGCTGCGTCGTTGCTCAGTTCGTAGTCGTGCTTGCCGTTGTGCAGCTTGCGCATCAGTTTGTTGATTGCCGCTTCGGTTTGCGCAACGCGTTGGGAGTCGCTGGCAGCAATCGTGACGTATTCCGGATTACGGCTGCCGAACAGGCGAATGGCCGCCGCGGAGTAGGGCACCACGATACGTTCGTCGCTGTCCTGATCACCGGAACTGGCGCCTTTGCCTTTGAGGATGCCCACGACCTGGAACGGTACGTTCTCCACCAGGATGTACTGGCCGATCGGGTTGATCTGCGTACCGAACAGCTTCTCTTTGACCTTCTGGCCGATAACGGCGACAGCGGCAGCGGCGCGTTCATCGGCCTCGGTAAAAAAGCTGCCCTCGACCACCGGCCAGTTGAATATCTCGCAGAAGTAGGTGTTGTTGCCACCCACATAAAACTGTTGGTTATTGTTGCCGTAACGCACCATCAGGGTGTTGCCGATCACTGGCATGATCATCTTGACCTGGGGCAGGCTGCCAACTGCAGCGACATCGTCGAGGGTAACGATGCCGGCAGGTTCGCGCAGGGTCGGTGCGCTGCCACTGAGGTAGAGAATGTTGGAACCAAATGCGGCCATTTGCGCCATGACCTGACGCTTGCTTCCTTCGCCAACGGCGAGCATGACTACAACCGAGGCTACACCGATAACGATGCCGAGCAAGGTCAGCGCGGTACGGAAGCGATTGATCCACATGACCCGCCAGGCGGCTTGCAGTGACTCGAGCAGCTCGCCTTTCCAGGCACCGCTGTAAGTTGCACCTTGATCCAGGCGTTGGCGCAGGTCTTCGGCCTGCAAGCCTGTGTGCTGTTCCTGGGCACTGGCGTTTTCACTGGCCGAGTCGCTGAGGATCAAGCCATCACGGATCTCGATGACCCGCTTGGCCCGTGCCGCCACTTCTCGATCGTGGGTAATGAGGATAACCACATGGCCTTGGCTCGCCAGTTCATCCAGTAACGCCATGACCTCGGCACCGCTCTGGCTGTCGAGGGCGCCGGTAGGTTCGTCGGCAAGAATGATGTGGCCGCCGTTCATCAGTGCCCGCGCAATAGAAACCCGTTGCTGCTGACCGCCTGAGAGCTGATGTGGACGGTTGCCGGTACGGCTGGCCAGGCCCAGGCGTTCGAGCAAGGCTGCTGCGCGAGCGTGACGCTCATCGGCGGGGGTGCCGGCGTAGATGGCCGGCATTTCGACATTCTCTTGCGCCGAGCCCGAGGCAATCAGGTGGTAGCCCTGGAAGACGAAACCGAATGCTTCGCGGCGAAGCCACGCCAGTTCATCGCTGTCCAGTTCGGCAACGTCCTTGCCGGCGAACAGGTACTGACCTGAGGTCGGCCGATCAAGACAACCGAGAATGTTCATCAGCGTTGACTTGCCGGAGCCGGAGGCGCCGACAATGGCGACGAACTCTCCAGGATGGATGGCCAGGCTGATGCCGCGTACCACCTCGACCTTGGGCGTATCGACGCCTCCGTAGGATTTACGGATGTCGCGCAGTTCGATCAACGGGGTGCTCATTCAACCTCCGCTGGCAGCAGGTGCGCCGATCAATAGCCGCTCACCTTCGCTCAAGCCCTCAAGCACCTGCACGCGCAGACGGTCGCTCAGGCCCGTGCGAACCTGGCGTTGTTCGACCTTGCCGCTGGCATCCAGCACCTGGGCAATCTGCAGGTTCTCATTGTTGGCGTCTTCGTCGAGGGCTGCCACCGGTACGGTCAGCACTTTGCTGGCACGACCGGCAACAAAAAATACCTGGGTGGTCATTTCCGCCATCAGTGCGTTGTCGGGGTTCTCGACATCCAGCAGCACGGTGTAAAGCACCACTTTACCGCCGGCGCTACCACCGCTGGCGCTGGCCGGGCTGCCGCCGCCTTGATTGGACTGGTCCAGGGGTTTGGGCGGCACGGGTAAAATCTGGCGTACGGTGCTGGTCCAGCGACGCTTGCCGCCAGCGAGGGTGGTGAAATAGGCAGACATGCCGGCTTTGACATGGCCGATATCGGCTTCAGAGACTTCGGCCCAAACAGTCATTGGCGACAATTTGGCAATACGCAGTATCAGCGGGGTCTGCTGCTGGGCGTTGAGGGTTTGACCCTCGCGGGCATCGACAGCGACAACGGTGCCGGACATCGGTGCATAGATTCGTGTGTAGCCCAGCTCGGCCTCGTCACTGCGCAGGCTGGCCTGGGCCTGGCGGATCTGCGCGCGGTACATGTCGATACGCGCTTGGGTCACCTTGAGCTGAGCCTGAGCACTTTGCACATCTTCTTCGCGGGTGGCGCCACCGGCAGCGAGATTGCGTTGGCGCTTGTACTGTTGCTCGGCGAGCAGGTACTGGGCTTGCTGTTCTGCAAGTTGCGCCTTGAGGTTGTCGATCGAGAAGCGCCCGGCATCGAGCCTGGCCTGCTGGGTAGAAGGATCGATTTCGACCAGAAGCTGGCCAGCTTTGACCTGGTCGCCCACCTCTACATGTAATTTGCGGATCTGGCCGGAAGCCTGTGCACCGACGTCAACATAGCGCCGAGGTTGCAAGGTGCCCAAGGCTGTAACACTGCTTTCGATGTCGTTGCGCGTCACGCTGACAGTGCTGAGCGGATCAGCGCTGGAACTGAAGGTTTTCCAGGCAAGCAAGGCGCTCAGGCTGAGCAGGCCGAGGCCGCAGAGTACCAGCCGGCGTTTTTTTGAGGGACGTCTCATGCAGAGTTCCAGCCAAAGGGATGGGTCGTGGCGTCGCGCTGCCAGGCAAATACGACATACACGCAAGGCTTCAGGTAAACGAGATTCTCGCGGCAGAATTTACCGCGGCGGGAAGGTGCGACAGTGAGGCTTGTTTACGAATAATTATAATTTGTATTTGAGTTTAGTGCCATCACTCAAAATTCCCTCTCGGCTGTCCTTGATTTATGCCGGTTTCCCTACAACTATCAATGAACACCTTGTATCTGGCGAAGTGCCTGCCACCAGCCTGAAGTTGATTTATTGGCGCAGTACGGTCGAGGAGTGCCTTTAACGCTTATTTGCCTTGGTCAATGACGATGCCAGACAAATCCCTGCGGATACTGATTGCCGATGAGCATCCGATGCAATTGATGCAGTTGGAGAAAATGCTCAACGGCATGGGCTACTACCGCATAGCACCCGTGGAGTCTTTCGAAGACTTGCAGCGATTGGTACAAGGCGCGTTGCTGCCATTCAACTTGTTGGTTGGCAATATCGACCTTGCCAGCCATGTAGGGGTCGATCTTGAGCGTTATTGCCAGGTCAATTCGCAGATTCAGCACGCCCTGCTTTATGAGTCTCAGCACCTGAAGGTTCCGGCCATTCCCAGCGGTCAGCGCCAGTCGGTAAATGTCAGCCTGCCCAAAGTGCCGGACAACGAAACCATGCAGAGCTTCATGGCAATCATTGATATGCCCAGAGTGATCGGGCAGTTGCCGGGGGTATACGAGCATGGAAACCACCGCGGCTATGCACCGCGGCGAGCTAGCTTCGCCCATTCGATTTTCTCTCGCTGATCGCTAGCCTCAGCCAGCACACGCCAATGGGGTGTTTTGCTATCCTCTTGCGTTTGCCCACACGCCAGCAAGCGTGCTGATGCCTATCGATTGACGGATTGCTTCTATGACAGCCACTTCGCCTGCGCCTGCTTTACGCCTCACGCGCAGTGATCACAAGACCCTGAGCCTGGCAGCATTGGGCGGCGCGCTGGAAATCTACGATTTCATTATCTTCGTGTTTTTTACCCTGACCCTGAGTCAATTGTTCTTCCCGCCAGAAATGCCGGAATGGCTGCGTTTGCTGCAGAGTTTCGGGATTTTCGTCACCGGCTACCTGGCGAGGCCATTGGGCGGAATTCTCATGGCGCATTTTGCAGATCATTTGGGGCGCAAGAAGGTCTTCAGCTTGAGCATCCTGATGATGGCGCTGCCTTGCCTGCTGATCGGGGTGATGCCTACCTATGCTGAAATTGGCTATTTCGCACCGCTGATTTTGCTGGCATTGCGTATTTTTCAGGGCGCGGCGGTGGGCGGTGAGGTGCCAAGCGCCTGGGTGTTCGTTGCCGAGCATGCTCCGGCCGGACGCCGCGGTTATGCGCTGGGTTTTCTCCAGGCAGGGCTGACCTTCGGCTATTTGCTCGGCGCCCTGACTGCCACGCTGTTGGCACAGATGTTCACGCCACAAGAAATCCTTGATTACGCCTGGCGCTTTCCGTTCCTGTTGGGTGGGGTGTTTGGCGTGATCGGGGTGTGGCTGCGTCGCTGGTTGAGTGAAACCCCGGTTTTCCTGGCCATGCGTGACCGCCGCGAACAGCCGGCGGCCTTTCCGCTGCGTACGGTGTTGACTGAGCACCGCCGTGCTTTGCTTCCAGCGGTGCTACTCACCTGCGTGCTGACATCGGCGGTGGTGGTGTTGGTGGTGATAACCCCGACCGTAATGCAGCAACGCTTTGGCATGAGCGCTGGGCATACCTTCGCCTTGAGCAGCATAGGGATTGTCTTTTTGAATATTGGCTGTGTATTGGCCGGGCTGCTGGTGGATCGCATCGGTGCATGGCGGGCACTGATGATTTACAGCCTGCTGTTGCCGCTGGGTATCGCGGCTATGTACACGAGTCTGGTGAGTGGCTGGCAGTGGCCTGGGTTGGCTTATGCGGTAGCCGGCCTGGCTTGCGGGGTGGTGGGGGTGGTGCCTTCAGTGATGGTCGGGTTGTTTCCGGCGCCGATTCGCGTGTCGGGCATCTCCTTTACCTACAATATTGCCTATGCACTATGGGCCAGTACTACACCGCTGATGCTGATAGCGCTGATGCCCTGGAGCCCCTGGGTATGCGTTGGGTTCAGCCTGGTCATGGGCGCCGTGGGACTGTTCACGGCATGCTACTTTGCGGCGCGAGAAACATTGGGCTGCGAGGCAGACGCGGTACGTTGCTGAGTAAATGGGCGTAAAACGCAGTCATTAAAAAGCCCCCTGGCCGTAAGACGAGGGGGCTTTTTGTTGGCTGCTGACTTACATGTTCGGGTAAGTCGGGCCACCAGCGCCTTCCGGCGTTACCCAAGTGATGTTCTGCGAAGGGTCCTTGATGTCACAGGTCTTGCAGTGCACGCAGTTCTGGGCGTTGATCTGGAAACGCTTGTTGCCGTCTTCCTGGGTCACTACCTCATACACTCCTGCCGGGCAGTAGCGCTGGGCGGGTTCGTCGTAGAGCGGCAGGTTGGTGCCGATCGGAATCCCAGCATCGGCCAGTTTCAGGTGGCACGGCTGCTCTTCTTCATGGTTGGTGCTGGAGAGGAATACCGAGCTGAGTTTGTCGAAGCTGAGCTTGCCGTCCGGCTTGGGGTAGTCGATTTTCTTCGAATCGGCGGCAAGCTTCAGGCAGGCGTAGTCCGGCTTGGTGTCGTGCAGAGTGAACGGCAGCTTGCCACCGAACCAGTTCTGGTCGAGGTAGTTGAACGCAGCACCGAGCATTGGACCGAACTTGTGCATTGCCGGGCCAAAGTTGCGGCTGGCGAACAGTTCGTCATGCAGCCAGCTGGCTTTGAAAGCCTCGACGTAGCTGTTGAGCTGATCGCCGCCTTCATTGCCGGCGAGCAATGCATCGGCCACCGCTTCAGCCGCCAGCATGCCGGATTTCATTGCGGTATGGCTGCCCTTGATCTTGGCCACGTTCATGGTGCCCAGGTCGCAGCCGATCAGGGCGCCGCCGGCGAAGACCATTTTCGGCAGCGAGTTCAGGCCGCCTTTGGCCAGGGCGCGAGCGCCGTAGCTGATGCGCTTGCCGCCTTCGAGGTACTGGCTGATCACCGGGTGGTGCTTGAGACGTTGGAATTCGTCGAACGGCGACAGGTAGGCATTGCTGTAGGACAGGTCGACGATCAGACCCACTACAACCTGGTTGTTTTCCAGATGATAGAGGAACGAGCCACCGGTGTTCTCCTTGGCCATTACATCCAACGGCCAGCCAGCGGTGTGCACAACCAGGCCTTGCTCGTGCTTGGCCGGATCGATTTCCCAGATTTCCTTCAAGCCGATGCCGTAGTGCTGAACGTCGGAGTCGCTGTCCAGGTTAAAGCGCTTGATCAGTTGCTTGCCCAAGTGGCCGCGGCACCCTTCTGCAAACAGGGTGTACTTGCCGCGCAGCTCCATGCCTGGGGTGTACAGGCCGTCTTTGGGATTGCCTTCACGGTCGACACCCAGGTCGCCAGTGATGATCCCGCGCACGACACCGTTTTCGTCGAACAGCGCTTCCTGGGCGGCGAAGCCTGGGTAGATTTCCACACCCAGGTTTTCGGCCTGCTGGGCCAGCCAGCGGCACAGGTTGCCCAGCGAAATGATGTAGTTGCCTTCGTTGTGCATGGTCTTGGGCACGAACAGGTCAGGAACCTTGACCGAGCTGCCGGCATCCTTTAGCACGTAGATGTCGTCGCGTTTGACTTCGGTGTTGAGCGGGGCGCCTAGTTCTTTCCAGTCCGGGAACAGTTCGTTCAGGGCGCGCGGTTCGAACACCGCGCCGGAAAGAATGTGGGCACCGACTTCCGAGCCTTTCTCGACCACGCAGACGCTGATTTCGTTACCGGCTTCGGCGGCCTTCTGCTTCAGTCGGCAGGCGGCGGACAGGCCAGCCGGGCCAGCGCCGACGATGACCACGTCGAATTCCATGTATTCGCGTTCCACAGGTTCTCTCCTACTCAAGGCTCATCGGTTTTTCTTTGTTGGCGGGTGTCAGGCGGTCATTATTCGGTACGCTTGAGCTGTAGCTCGAGTGCTGACGGACTACACCGCTTTCTCTTGGCCGCGCATTATATCTACACCACTGACGGGGTCCAATACAAACGTTTGTTTGAATTTGCCGCAGGCCAGTAAAATCAAAGACGCGCGGCGTGAATCTGGCCGGATTGCCGTATTGACCGGATTGGGCGTTACGGTCAAGATACGAGCGGTTTTGCGCTCGCCGTAGGCTGACCGCAGGATGCAGGTACACCCCTAAAAACCAGGCGAAAAGCAGGGCAGCAGGGCTTCGGCCCGCTTTGTAGTGGAGTTTACACGCCACGACAGAAAATGACCCATGGGTTTTGCTGCTACATGGTCGAATTGAGACTGCTGGGTCAGGGTTAAATTCTATCGGCTGCAATCGTTTTTAGAGGTGCCCTTGTACCCACGCGCAATCGCCGGGTTTGCCCCAGGCGACATTCTTTTCACCGGAGAGTAACGAGGAATCCATGAAGGTTCTTGTAGCTGTCAAACGAGTGGTCGACTATAACGTCAAGGTTCGCGTCAAGGCGGACAACTCCGGCGTCGACCTTGCTAACGTCAAGATGTCCATGAACCCCTTCTGCGAAATCGCCGTAGAAGAAGCCGTACGCCTGAAAGAAAAAGGCGTTGCCAGCGAGATCGTCGTCGTTACCGTCGGCCCTGCCACTGCCCAGGAGCAACTGCGTACTGCCCTGGCTCTGGGTGCTGATCGTGCGGTGCTGGTCGAGTCGGCAGAAGAGCTGACCTCGCTGGCCGTGGCCAAGCTGCTCAAGGCTGTCGTCGACAAGGAACAGCCTCAGTTGGTGATCCTTGGCAAGCAAGCCATCGACAGCGACAACAACCAGACCGGCCAGATGCTGGCTGCGCTGACTGGTTTCGCCCAGGGTACTTTCGCCTCCAAGGTTGAAGTCGCTGGCGACAAGGTCAACGTCACCCGTGAAATTGACGGCGGCCTGCAGACTGTAGCGCTGAACCTGCCTGCGATCGTCACCACCGACCTGCGCCTGAACGAGCCGCGCTACGCGTCGCTGCCGAACATCATGAAGGCCAAGAAGAAGCCGCTGGAAACCGTTACTCCAGACGCCCTGGGCGTTTCCACCGCCTCCACCAACAAGACCCTGAAAGTCGAAGCGCCAGCTGCACGCAGCGCGGGTATCAAGGTCAAGTCGGTTGCTGAACTGGTCGAGAAACTGAAGAACGAGGCGAAGGTAATCTAAATGACTATCCTGGTTATCGCTGAACACGAAAACGGTGCCGTAGCCCCGGCCACTCTGAACACTGTTGCTGCCGCCGCGAAAATCGGTGGTGATATCCACGTACTGGTCGCAGGCCAGAATGTGGGTGGTGTTGCTGAATCCGCCGCGAAAATCGCTGGTGTTGGCAAGGTGCTGGTCGCCGACAACGCTGCCTACGCGCATCAACTGCCAGAAAACGTCGCGCCACTGGTCGCCGAATTGGGCAAGGGCTACAGCCACGTACTGGCACCTGCCACCTCCAACGGCAAGAACATCCTGCCGCGCGTCGCCGCGCTGCTGGACGTTGACCAGATTTCCGAGATCATCGCGGTTGAATCGGCCGACACGTTCAAGCGTCCGATCTATGCCGGCAACGCCATTGCCACCGTGCAATCGAACGCTGCGGTCAAGGTCATCACTGTGCGCGCCACCGGTTTCGACGCCGTTGCTGCCGAAGGTGGTTCGGCTGCGGTCGAGGCTGTTGCTGCTGCTCACGACGCTGGCAAGTCGGCGTTCGTTGGTGAAGAACTGGCGAAGTCCGATCGTCCTGAACTGACTGCTGCCAAAATCGTCGTTTCCGGCGGTCGTGGCATGCAGAACGGCGACAACTTCAAGCATCTTTACGCACTGGCCGACAAGCTGGGCGCGGCAGTGGGTGCTTCGCGCGCCGCGGTCGACGCCGGTTTCGTACCGAACGACATGCAGGTCGGGCAGACCGGCAAGATCGTTGCGCCACAGCTGTACATCGCCGTCGGTATCTCCGGCGCGATCCAGCACCTGGCCGGCATGAAAGATTCCAAAGTGATCGTTGCGATCAACAAGGACGAAGAAGCGCCGATCTTCCAGATTGCCGATTACGGCCTGGTCGCTGACCTGTTCGAAGCAGTACCTGAGCTGGAGAAGCTGGTTTAATCCAGCCGCTTCACTTATAAAAGAGCCCGATCCATTCGGGCTGTGTGAGCCAGCCTTGCACAGCCCGGTCGATCGGGCTTTTTAATTCAGGGAAAAAAAGTAGGGAGTTGTTGCATGGGATGGCTTGGCCGAATGACCCCGGCACTGATGGTCGCTGCGCTGCTGACGCCATTGCAGGTTTGGGCGGTAGGTAAATGCGAGCGTCTGGTGGCCACTGGGAGTCCGGATGCTCCGCCTTATTCATGGCGCGACCCGCAAGACCCCAAGCACCTGATCGGCGCCAATGTCGACCTTTTCAAGCAAGTCGCCAGCGAACTGGGCCTGAAGGTTGAGGTGCTCGACAGTGGTACGCGCAGTGATGCGCTGGAAGAGGTGCGCAGCGGGCGCATGGACCTGCTGATTGATTCGCCTTTTGCGGTTGCCGAGCTCACTGCTGTGGATTACATCCACCCCTCGCTGCTGAGCAACGAGTATGTGGTCTGGACCCGCCACGATTCATCGGTTGTCTACGATACGTTGTCCGACCTGCAGCAATATCAGGGCAGTGTTTCGGAAAAAGCGCGCATGACCCCCGAATTCTCTGCCTATGCCAAGAGCCAGCTCAAGCTTGCGCCGGCGCAGAACCTGACCCAGGCCTTCCAGCAACTGTTGCTGGGCCAGGTCGACTACGTATTGGCCGGACGCTACGCCGGTATGGCAATGGCCCAAAGTCTGGGCATGAGCAATGCGTTGATCGCTCGCGGTTTACCTTTGGATCGACCAGGGCTGTATTTGGCGCTGTCGCACAATTCCGCGTGCAATGACGCTTGGTTGCGCGGACAACTGGCAAAAAAGCTGACAGAATTGCCGGCCTCCGGCGTGTCCCAGGCGGTACTGCAACGCAACGTCGAGCGCTGGAAGGCGCAGATGCAGGCACCGCTGGATGCCCCTAAACAGTAGGAAGATTGTGTGAGAATTCATTCACTATTTGCCGCCGTGGCGCTGCTGGCCCTGGCTGGATGTGCCAATGACCCGGCTCCTAATGAACAGTTGCGCCTCTCTGAGCAGGCACTGGCGCAAGCCAAGGCTGTCGGAGCGACCGATGAGGTGCCAGAGCTGAAGATGGCCGAAGACAAAATGGCCCGGGCTCAGGTCAACATGAGTAACGAATCCTATCGCGATGCGCGCATGCGCGCGGAGCAGGCCGAGCTCGATGCGCGCCTGGCCGAAGCGCGGGTGTTGACCAGCAAAAGTAAAGAGCAGCTCGATCTCCTGCAGTCACGGGTCAATCGCCTGCGTAAACAGTTGGGAGAGCAGCCGTGAATGCAATCAAACCTATGGTCGCCTTGCTGCTGGTCGGGCTCGTTGGCCTGCAGGGTTGTGCCAGCCAGCGCAGCGAGTCGGCGCTGGACGAGGCAGCGGCAAAATTCCAGACGGTCAAGGATGATTCCGATGTCTTGCGCAGTGCGCCGCGTGATGTCATTCGTGCCGGTGAGTCTCTGGCGCGGGCAGATCGCTTGTCCACTTATCTGGGAACAGGGTCGGATGTCCGGCACTATGCCTACTTGAGCCAGCGTTACAGTGATATCGCGCGTGAGCACAGCAACCTGGTACTCAATCAGGAGCGCCTGGCCAAGCTTGAGCTGGAGCGTCAGCGCCTGCAGTTGGCGTTGCGCGAAGCCAAGCTTGCCAGTGTCCAGCAGCAGGGCAAGTGGTTGGAGGCGCAGATCGTCAGTCTGGCGACCACCCAGAGTGATCGCGGGCTGGTCATGACACTGGGTGACGTGCTGTTTGATACCGGTCGTGCGGAGTTGAAAAACTCGGCCAATCGCACCGTCCTCAAGCTGGTGCAGTTCCTGCAACTCAACCCTAAGCGCGTTGTGCGCATAGAAGGGTATACCGACAGCACCGGCGCTTCGGACGACAACCTCAAGTTGTCCCGGGACCGTGCGCAGGCTGTCGCCGATATGCTGGTCGATCTTGGCGTGGACGAGAAGCGTATCCAGGTTGAAGGGTACGGCGACCAGTACCCGGTCGAGGCCAACGCTTCGGAGCGGGGTAGGGCGCAGAACCGCCGAGTGGAAATCGTTTTTTCCGACGAAAAGGGCAAGCTCGGCGCCGCACGCTGAAACCCTTGAAGAACCCGGTGAGCTTTCCCTCACCGGGTTTTTTTATGGGCGTGCGAAAGGAACAGCGGGGGCTGTCACGCAACTGTATTGTCGACTATTCTGCAATCTGTCCCCGTACACTTTGCAACTGTTCCGGTATTCTGGCTTGATATTCGAGTCATACAAAAATAACTACATCGTCTGCGTGTCGAGAACCGATCATGACCAACCTGCTGCTTTATCAGCGTATCGCCCAGCAACTGGCCGAAGATATTCGGCGTGGCGTCTACCAGCCGGGTGAGCGGGTGCCGTCAGTGCGAAAAATGAGTTCGCAGCTCAATGTCAGTCACGCCACGGTGCTGCAGGCATACGCGAACCTTGAGGATCAGGGGCTGATCCGTGCTCGTCCGCAGTCTGGTTATTACGTTCACCAGACGCCCGCATTGACTGCGCAGACCCCGGACATCGCCCGCGTTGAGCGTCCAGGTCTGGTCACGCGCAGCAGCATTATCCAGCAAGTATTGGCTGAAGCGCGGCGCGACGGTGTGTTTCCCTTCGGTGCTGCGGTGCCTCACGTTGACTATTTGCCGGTGCGAGCGCTGCACCAGCAGTTGGCCAAAGTCACCCGGTTTCACAGTCCTCGGGCCTTCAGCTATATGTTCAGCCCTGGGTTCGAGCCGCTACGCCGGCAGATCGCCATTCGTATGCGCGATGCAGGTGTGGTGGTCGACCCCAGCGAAGTGGTGGTAACTCACGGCTGTGTCGATGCGCTGCAGATGTCGCTGCGGGTGTTGACCAAGCCAGGTGACCTGATTGCTGCCGAATCGCCAACTTATTATGGTCTGTTGCAACTGGCCGATCTTCTCGGGCTTAAGGTCATCGAGATTCCAAGTGATCCATCCACAGGGATCAGCTTGGAGGCTTTGCAATTGGCGGCCAATCAGTGGCCGGTCAAGGCATTGGTGTTGACGTCCCGGTTGAGCAATCCGCTGGGTGGAACTATTCCTGAAGATCGGCAGAAGCAATTGCTGCGGCTGGCGTCGGATTTCGACATTCAGATCGTGGAAGACGACATTTACGGCGAACTGATGTTCGAGCAGGGCAAGACCAAGTCCCTCAAGGCATTCGATCGATTGGGCCGGGTGATCTATTGCTCAAGTTTCTCCAAGACGTTGTCGCCTGGGGTGCGCATCGGCTGGATGATCGCGGGCAAATACCAGGCGGAAATCCAGCGCTTGCAGACGTTCACAACACATTCCGCCTGCAGCGTTACCCAGATGGGTGTTGCCTCCTACCTGGAGAATGGAGGCTACGACCGACACTTGCGGTATATCCGACAGGAGTACCGGAAAAACCTCAGTGCCTATCAATTGGCGGTGCAGCAGCACTTTCCTGAAGGTACACAGATGACCCGACCAACAGGAGGCTTCATTCTGTGGGTCAGCCTGCCTGGTCGGGTCAATACCCAGGAGCTGCATGTGCGCGCGCTGCAGCAAGGCATCAGCATTGCACCCGGGCTGATTTTCAGTAATACCGAACAATTCAACCACTGTATTCGCCTGAACTGCGGTATTCCCTGGAATCGTGAGGCGGAGCGAGCCCTGATGACCCTGGGTATGTTGGCCAGCCAGCTGTGTCAGGAGTCGGGTGCGGCCAATTATTTCTAGGCTTGCCAGCCCTCTCGGGAACTAGGAGCATATGCATATTTTGCGGATGATGTTCGGTAACTATGAAAGCCTTGCCTCGGGTTGTCCTCCTTTGTCTGCTGGGGCTTATGCCTTGCGCCGGGGCTGTGATGGCCCAGACCCCGCCTGCTGACGGGGTCACGAAACACGCAAGCACTGCAACCAAAGCCAAGCCTGCCCACCATAAAGCGGTAAAGAAGGGCAAGACGGCTCCAGCGCCGTTACCAGAGGCAAAACTCGATCTGCGTTTACCGACTGAGATGGTCAAGGACCTCAAGCCGGTAACCCAGGATGCGGTGACCACGCCCAAGCCACTGCTGCCGTACCTGTTTGGCGAGAAGCCGCCTTCAGACAGCCCGTTCCAGCTCAACGGCAGGCTGCTTAGTAACGAAATGCAGCTGCAGTTGCGTAACGATGCCCGCCAGGATATCGAAGGTGCTGCAATCGAATTCGAGTTCCGCCAGTAGTTGCCGAACTGACTCGTTGGTCATGAATATCGGCGTGATTTTTCATCTTGCCAGCAATTTCAAACGATCGTTTAAGCGGGTACTATCCGGGTTCATTCATCATTTGCTGTACCGAGGATTCTGTTTTCATGAACTGTCGTGAAGGGTGCGGCGCTTGCTGCATCGCGCCGTCCATCAGCTCTCCGATTCCGGGTATGCCCAAGGGCAAGCCGGCCGGGGAGCGCTGTCTGCATCTGTCCGTCGTCAATCTTTGTGGGTTGTTCGGCAAGCCCGAGCGCCCTGCGGTGTGTGGCGGCTTCAAGGCCGATGTGGATGTCTGCGGCAGTGATCGCGATGATGCGATAAGAATTCTTGGGTGGTTGGAGCAAGTGACGGCAGCTTGAAACGCAGATCTTCGACAATAAGGAACAATACAATGGGATCGTTTAAGCGCATTGCAGTGGTTTTCGGGTTGAGCGCTATGCTCGCGCCTATGGTTCAGGCCGAAGATTGGAAGGTGGCCAAGGACGAAGACGGCATCAAGGTGTCCCTGGGCGAAGTTGCCGGTTCCGAATACAAGGCGTATCGCGGCGTGACGCTGATCAAAGCGCCATTGGCAAAAATCAAAGCGCTGCAGGAGGATGTCGTAGGTGCTTGCGCCTGGATTCACGAGTGCAAGTCGCAAAAGCTGCTCAAGACCGAGGGTGACCAGAGCTGGACCTACACTCAGTTCAACACCCCATGGCCGGTTACGCCGCGCGATTCCATTTTGCACGTCACCACCACCGAAGACGCCGATGGCAGCTTGACCCGCAAGCTTGAAGGGGTGCCCAAGTACCTGCCGGAAGAGAAAGGTTTCGTGCGAGTTTCCAAGGTCGAAGGCTTTTGGAAGTTGACGCCCAAGGACGGTGGAACCGAGGTGACCTACCAGGTTCACACAGAGCCAGGTGGTAGCGTGCCTTCAATGGTAGCGAACAAGTTCGTCGTGGATGCGCCGTTCAATACCTTGAAGGCGTTGAAGGCCAAGGCTGAGAAGCCGTAAGCTTTTGAGTACAGTTCAGGATTTTTGTAGCGATTTGGCAACTGTTTATATTAATGGCATTTTGCTCCAATAAAAAAGGCTGCCTCCGAGGGCAGCCTTTTTCGTGTTCGGCGCAGGGCTTACTTACGGTCTTCCAGCTTGACGATGTCGCGTTGCTCGTAGCCGGTGTACAGCTGGCGAGGACGGCCAATCTTGTACGGGCTGGAGAGCATTTCTTTCCAGTGCGAGATCCAGCCCACGGTACGTGCCAGGGCGAAGATCACGGTGAACATGCTGGTCGGTATGCCGATAGCCTTGAGGATGATCCCCGAGTAGAAGTCGACGTTCGGGTACAGCGAGCGTTCGATGAAGTAAGGATCGGTAAGGGCGATCTCTTCCAGGCGCATGGCCAGTTCCAGCTGCGGATCGTTCTTGATGCCCAGCTCGCGCAGGACTTCGTCGCAGGTCTGCTTCATCACGGTGGCACGTGGGTCGCGGTTTTTGTAAACGCGATGACCGAAGCCCATCAACTTGAACGGATCGTTCTTGTCCTTGGCCTTGGCGATGAACGTGTCGATGTTCGAGACATCGCCGATTTCATCGAGCATGGTCAGTACTGCTTCGTTGGCACCGCCGTGAGCAGGGCCCCAGAGAGCAGCGATGCCGGCAGCGATACAGGCGAACGGGTTGGCACCCGAGGAGCCGGCGAGGCGCACGGTGGACGTCGAGGCATTCTGTTCGTGGTCGGCGTGGAGGATGAAAATCTTGTCCATCGCCTTGGCCAGCACCGGGCTGATCGGTTTGATCTCGCACGGGGTGTTGAACATCATGTGCAGGAAGTTTTCTGCGTACGACAGGTCGTTGCGTGGGTACATCATGGGTTGACCCATGGAGTACTTGTAGACCATCGCTGCCAGGGTCGGCATCTTGGCGACCAGGCGGACCGCGGAAATTTCACGATGCTGCGGGTTATTGATGTCCAGCGAGTCATGGTAGAACGCCGAAAGTGCGCCAACCACGCCGCACATGACGGCCATTGGGTGGGCGTCGCGGCGGAAGCCATTGAAGAAGGACTTCAATTGCTCGTGCACCATGGTGTGATTTTTCACGGTGCTGACGAACTGGGCCTTTTGCTCGGCATTCGGCAGTTCGCCGTTGAGCAGCAGGTAACAGGTCTCGAGGTAATCGGATTGTTCGGCAAGTTGCTCGATTGGATAGCCGCGATGCAGCAGGATACCCTTGTCGCCGTCGATATAAGTGATCTTCGACTCGCAGGATGCGGTCGCCATGAAACCAGGGTCGAAAGTGAAGTGACCCGTGGCCCCCAACCCTCTAACGTCGATAACATCGGGACCAACGGTGCCGGTTAAAATGGGCAGCTCGACGGGGGCTGCGCCCTCGATGACCAACTGCGCTTTTTTGTCAGCCATGTGGCCTCCTATTAATGCTTGAAATCATCAGACAGACCCCCCACGCAGGGCCCGCACCACTATAGTGAGATAAATTCGAATGTCAATTTGCCTAAAGCACGGTTGTATTGGGGCTTTGGCGTGGTTTTTCCTCGAAATTGCCGCCCGTTTACGCCTTTTATCAGCTAAAGGCAATGCGCTATTTGGGCTAGGGGCTTGCGTTGTCATTAGTAGCCTAACTGTCTATAATCGGCACCCGACCGCCAGGGGCTTGCAAGCCCGTGTTGCTGGGGTCGTCACTCCCTGGGTGGTGGGTACCTGACCAGTACACTTACCAACAACTTTGCCCTGCTTGCTAGGGGCTCTTCAGTGTGAAAAAAGCCGTGAAAAGCCAACGACCTGTAAACCTAGACCTAAGGACCATCAAACTCCCCATTACCGGCGTTACGTCATTTCTTCACCGTGTTTCCGGCATCATCCTCTTCCTGGGCCTGGCCATCATGCTTTATGCATTGGGTCAATCCCTGGCTTCCGAGGAAGGTTTTGCCGAGGTGAAGGCGTGCTTGACCAGTCCGCTGGCCAAATTCGTTGCATGGGGCCTCCTGTCCGCTTTGCTGTATCACTTGGTAGCCGGTGTGCGCCACTTGATCATGGACATGGGCATCGGTGAAACGCTGGAAGGCGGAAGACTGGGCTCGAAAATCATCATCGCCATTTCTGTGGTGCTGATCGTGCTGGCAGGAGTTTGGATATGGTAACCAACGTCACGAACCTCTCGCGTTCGGGCCTCTATGACTGGATGGCGCAGCGTGTTTCTGCGGTCGTTCTCGCGGCTTATTTCATTTTCCTGATCGGATACCTCGCCGCGCACCCGGGCATCGACTATGCCCAGTGGCACGGTCTGTTCTCCAACAACGCGATGCGTATTTTCAGTCTGCTGGCACTCGTTGCCCTGGGCGCTCACGCCTGGGTCGGCATGTGGACCATTGCTACCGACTACCTGACGCCGATGGCGCTGGGCAAGTCGGCGACTGCTGTACGTTTCCTGTTCCAGGCGGTATGTGGTGTCGCGATGTTTGCGTACTTCGTCTGGGGTGTGCAGATTCTCTGGGGTATCTGATTCATGGCTAACATTCCTACGATTTCATTCGACGCCATCATTGTTGGTGGCGGCGGTGCCGGCATGCGCGCTGCGCTGCAGCTGGCTCAGGGCGGTCACAAGACTGCCGTGATCACCAAGGTCTTCCCGACCCGTTCGCACACTGTATCGGCACAAGGTGGCATCACCTGCGCCATCGCTTCGGCCGACCCGAACGATGACTGGCGCTGGCACATGTACGATACCGTCAAGGGCTCCGACTATATCGGTGACCAGGACGCTATCGAATACATGTGTCAGGAAGGCCCGGCTGCGGTCTTCGAACTGGACCACATGGGTCTGCCGTTCTCGCGTACCGAAACCGGCCGTATCTACCAGCGTCCATTCGGTGGTCAGTCCAAGGACTTCGGTAAAGGTGGCCAGGCTGCCCGTACCTGTGCCGCATCCGACCGTACCGGTCACGCATTGCTGCACACCCTGTACCAGGGCAACCTGAAGGCAGGCACTACGTTCCTGAACGAGTACTATGCGGTTGACCTGGTGAAAAACCAGGAAGGCGCGTTCGTCGGTGTGATTGCAATCTGCATCGAAACCGGCGAAACCCTGTACATCAAAGCCAAGGCCACCGTATTGGCTACCGGCGGTGCAGGTCGTATCTACTCGTCCACCACCAACGCCCTGATCAACACCGGTGACGGTATCGGCATGGCCCTGCGTGCAGGCGTTCCGGTCCAGGACATCGAGATGTGGCAGTTCCACCCGACCGGTATCGCCGGCGCTGGTGTACTGGTTACTGAAGGTTGCCGTGGTGAAGGTGGATACCTGATCAACAAGCACGGCGAGCGTTTCATGGAGCGTTATGCGCCCAACGCCAAAGACCTTGCAGGTCGCGACGTTGTGGCCCGTTCCATGGTTAAAGAGATCATCGCCGGCAACGGTTGTGGCCCTAACGGCGACCACGTGATGCTCAAGCTTGATCACCTGGGTGAAGAAGTACTGCACAGCCGCCTGCCAGGTATCTGTGAGCTGTCCAAGACCTTCGCTCACGTCGACCCTGTCGTCGCTCCGGTTCCTGTTGTTCCAACCTGCCACTACATGATGGGCGGCGTCGCCACCAACATTCATGGTCAGGCGATGACCCAGGACGCCGACGGCGTAGACCAGATCATTCCTGGTCTGTTCGCGGTAGGTGAAGTAGCGTGCGTATCGGTTCACGGTGCAAACCGCCTGGGCGGCAACTCGCTGCTCGACCTAGTTGTTTTCGGTCGTGCTGCTGGTCTGCACCTGGAAAAAGCGCTGAGCGACGGTATCGAGTACCTTGACGCCAGCGACACCGACATTGATGTTGCCCTGAGCCGTTTGAACAAGCTCAACGAGCGCAACACTGGCGAAGACGTGGCTACCTTGCGTCGCGAGCTGCAAAGCTGCATGCAGAACTACTTCGGTGTATTCCGTACTGGCGAATACATGCAGAAGGGTATCGAGCAGCTGGCCCAACTGCGTGAGCGCATTGCCAACGTCAAGATCAACGACAAGTCCCAGGCCTTCAACACCGCGCGTATCGAAGCGCTGGAGCTGCAGAACCTGCTGGAAGTTGCTGAAGCCACTGCAATCGCTGCAGAAGTTCGTAAAGAGTCCCGCGGTGCTCATGCCCGTGAAGACTTTGAAGACCGTGACGACGAAAACTGGCTGTGCCATACCCTGTACTTCCCGGGCGAGAAGCGTGTTACCAAGCGCGCCGTTAACTTCGCACCGAAAACCGTACCGGCGTTCGAGCCAAAAGTCCGGACTTACTAAGGGGTGGTCGCTATGTTGCAAGTCGAAGTCTATCGTTACAACCCCGATACCGACTCTGCGCCGAAAATGCAGACGTTCCAGGTCGATACCGGTGGCAAAGACCTGATGGTGCTGGATGTCTTGGCACTGATCAAAGAACAGGATGAAGGTTTCTCGTATCGTCGTTCTTGCCGCGAAGGTGTTTGCGGCTCCGACGGTATGAACATCAACGGCAAGAATGGTCTGGCCTGCATCACGCCGCTGTCGGCCGTGGTCAAGCGCAACAAGCTGATCATCCGCCCGCTGCCTGGATTGCCGGTCATTCGTGACCTGGTCGTTGATATGAGCATCTTCTACAAGCAGTACGAGAAGGTGAAGCCATTCCTGCAGAACGACACGCCGGCTCCGGCCATCGAGCGTCTGCAGTCGCCGGAAGAGCGTGAAAAGCTGGACGGTCTGTACGAGTGCATCCTGTGCGCTTGCTGCTCGACTTCCTGCCCATCGTTCTGGTGGAACCCTGACAAGTTCCTCGGTCCAGCTGCACTGCTGCAGGCCTATCGTTTCCTGGCCGACAGCCGTGACACCAAGACCCAGGAGCGTCTGGCTTCGCTGGACGATCCGTTCAGCGTATTCCGTTGCCGCGGAATCATGAACTGCGTAAACGTTTGCCCTAAAGGTCTGAACCCGACCAAGGCAATCGGTCACGTACGTAACATGTTGCTGCAAAGCGGTACCTGATTTTAAAAGTGTTGTACCCGTAGCACGCCGAGGTGCGGGCCCTTGCCCGCACCAAGGTGAAACCCGAGCGAAGGCCCAAAAAGCCCAAGCTTTTACCTATGAAGATATGAGACCAGCAGGGGCTTCCGGGCTGGTACCCGGAAAATCTGTGAGATTCTTGGTGGCTTGGTTCGGTCGCTGCATTCGGACTTTTCCAGGCGCGCTGTGGTTCTCGCCGATCCGTCCCCTAATCGAGGGTGACCAAGCATGCAAGAAAGCGTGATGCAGCGCATGTGGGAAAGCGCCCACCTTTCAGGTGGTAACGCTGCATATGTGGAAGAGCTCTACGAGCTCTACCTGCACGACCCTAACGCTGTGCCAGAAGAGTGGCGCACTTACTTCCAGAAGTTGCCCGCCGAAGGCAGCACCGCTACCGATGTATCGCACTCGACAATCCGCGACCATTTCGTACTGCTGGCAAAGAACCAGCGCCGCGCCCAGCCGGTTTCCGCCGGAAGCGTGAGCAGTGAACACGAGAAGAAGCAGGTTGAAGTACTGCGACTGATCCAGGCCTACCGTATGCGCGGCCACCAGGCTGCCAAGCTTGACCCCCTGGGGTTGTGGCAGCGCCCTGCGCCAGTAGACCTGTCGATCAATCACTACGGCTTGACCAATGCCGATCTTGATACGACCTTCCGTGCCGGCGACCTGTTCATCGGCAAAGAGGAAGCGAGCCTACGCGAAATTTTCGACGCTTTGCAGCAGACATATTGCCGCACCATTGGCGCCGAGTTTACCCACATCGTCGATTCCGAGCAGCGCAGCTGGTTCCAGCAGCGTCTGGAGAGCGTTCGTGGTCGCCCGGCAGTCTCTGCGGATGTCCAGAGTCACCTGCTTGAGCGCGTAACGGCAGCAGAAGGCCTGGAGAAATACCTGGGCACCAAATACCCGGGCACCAAGCGGTTCGGCCTGGAAGGTGGTGAAAGCCTTATTCCAATGCTGGACGAGCTGATTCAGCGTTCCGGTTCCTACGGTACTAAAGAAGTTGTTATCGGCATGGCCCACCGTGGCCGTCTGAACGTGCTGGTAAACACCTTCGGCAAGAACCCGCGCGACCTGTTCGATGAGTTCGAAGGCAAGAAAAAGGTCGAACTCGGTTCCGGTGACGTTAAGTATCACCAGGGCTTCTCGTCCAACGTTATGACCGCTGGCGGTGAAGTTCACCTGGCCATGGCGTTCAACCCTTCGCACCTGGAAATTGTCTCGCCAGTGGTTGAAGGTTCGGTACGCGCCCGTCAGGACCGTCGTAACGACAGCGTTGGTGACAAGGTTCTGCCGATCTCGCTGCACGGTGATGCTGCATTCGCCGGTCAGGGCGTGGTCATGGAAACCTTCCAGATGTCGCAGACCCGCGGTTTCAAGACCGGCGGTACCGTGCACATCGTGATCAACAACCAGGTTGGTTTCACCATCAGCAACCCGTTGGACTCGCGTTCCACCGAGTACGCCACCGACGTTGCCAAGATGATTCAGGCGCCAATCCTGCACGTCAACGGTGATGATCCGGAAGCAGTACTGTTCGTGACCCAGTTGGCCGTCGATTACCGCATGCAGTTCAAGCGTGACGTGGTTATCGACCTGGTCTGCTACCGTCGTCGTGGTCACAACGAGGCCGACGAGCCGAACGGCACCCAGCCGTTGATGTACCAGCAGATCGCCAAGCAGCGCACCACTCGCGAGCTTTACGCCGAAAGCCTGATCCAGGCTGGTCGATTGGATGCCGAGCGCGTCCAGGCCAAGGTTGACGAGTACCGCAATGCGCTGGACAACGGCCTGCATGTAGTGAAGAGCCTGGTCAAAGAGCCGAACAAAGAGCTGTTCGTCGACTGGCGTCCGTATCTGGGCCACGCCTGGACTGCGCGTCACGACACTCGCTTCGATCTGAAGACCCTGCAGGAACTGTCGGCCAAGCTGCTGGAACTGCCAGAAGGCTTCGTGGTTCAGCGTCAGGTTTCGAAGATCTACGAAGATCGCCAGAAGATGCAGGCCGGTGGCTTGCCAATCAACTGGGGCTACGCCGAAACCATGGCTTACGCCACCCTGGCATTCGAAGGTCACCCGATTCGCATGACGGGCCAGGATATCGGTCGCGGCACCTTCTCTCACCGCCATGCGGTGTTGCACAACCAGAAGGACGCCAGCACTTATATCCCGCTGCAGAACCTGTACAAGGGCCAGCCACGATTCGACCTGTACGATTCGTTCCTGTCCGAAGAAGCGGTCCTGGCTTTCGAATACGGTTACTCGACTACCCAGCCAAACGCGCTGGTTATCTGGGAAGCTCAGTTTGGCGACTTCGCCAACGGTGCCCAAGTAGTTGTCGACCAGTTCATCACCAGTGGCGAGCACAAGTGGGGCCGTCTGTGCGGTCTGACCATGCTGCTGCCTCACGGTTATGAAGGGCAGGGGCCAGAGCACTCCTCGGCACGTCTGGAGCGTTACCTGCAGCTGTGCGCTGAGCACAACGTTCAGGTTTGCGTACCAACTACGCCGGCTCAGATCTACCACCTGCTGCGTCGTCAGGTTATTCGTCCGCTGCGCAAGCCGCTGATCGTTCTGACACCAAAGTCGCTGTTGCGCCACAAGCTGGCCATCTCGACGTTGGAAGATCTCGCCGAAGGCTCGTTCCAGACTGTGATCCCGGAAATCGATACCCTCGATCCGAAAAACGTCACTCGCCTGGTCCTGTGCAGCGGCAAGGTCTACTACGATCTGCTGGAAAAACGTCGCGCCGAAGGCCGTGAAGACATCGCTATCGTGCGTATCGAGCAACTGTATCCGTTCCCTGAGGACGATCTGGTCGAGATCCTCGCGCCGTACACCAATCTCAAGGATGTGGTGTGGTGCCAGGAAGAGCCGATGAACCAGGGCGCTTGGTACAGCAGCCAGCACCACATGCGTCGTATCCTGACCCGCCACAATAAAGAGCTGGTTCTGGAATACGCCGGTCGTGATGCTTCGGCAGCGCCTGCTTGTGGTTACGCTTCGATGCACGCCGAGCAGCAGGAAAAACTGCTGCAAGATGCCTTCACTGTTTAATGCCATCGCGCACTAGAAACCGAATTTAAGGAACCACTGATAATGGCTATCGAGATCAAAGCCCCTACTTTCCCGGAATCGGTTGCCGATGGCACCGTTGCCACTTGGCACAAGCAACCGGGTGAAGCCGTCAAGCGTGACGAGCTGATCGTCGACATCGAGACCGACAAAGTCGTTCTGGAAGTCCTGGCAACTGCCGACGGCGTACTGGGCGCTATCGTCAAGGGCGAGGGCGAAACCGTCCTGTCCGACGAAGTCCTGGGTTCGATCGAAGAAGGTGGTGTTGCTGCCGCTGCTCCAGCCGCTGCCGCTGCCGCTGCACCTGCACAGGCTTCTGCTGCTCCTGCCGCGGCTTCGGACGAAGACGCCATTGGCGCTCCAGCTGCCCGCAAGCTGGCCGAAGAAAACGGCATCGCGTTGAACAGCGTGAAGGGCACCGGTAAAGACGGTCGCATCACCAAGGAAGACGTAGTTGCTGCCATCGAAGCGAAGAAAAACGCTCCGGCTGCCGCTCCTGCTGCCAAGCCTGCCGCCGCCGCCGCTGCGCCGATCGTTGCTACTGGCGATCGTACCGAGAAGCGCGTGCCGATGACCCGTGTACGTGCAACCGTGGCCAAGCGCCTGGTTGAAGCACAGTCGAACATGGCCATGCTGACCACCTTCAACGAAGTCGACATGACCGAAGTCATGGCGCTGCGTTCGAAGTACAAGGATCTGTTCGAGAAGAGCCACAACGGCGTACGCCTGGGCTTCATGTCGTTCTTCGTCAAGGCAGCTACCGAAGCACTGAAACGCTTCCCGGCTGTCAACGCCTCGATCGACGGTTCTGACATCGTCTACCACGGTTATGCGGACGTCGGCGTTGCCGTCTCCAGCGACCGTGGTCTGGTGGTTCCGGTTCTGCGTAACGCCGAACTGATGAGCCTGGCTGAAATCGAAAATGGCATCGCCACCTTCGGCAAGAAGGCACGTGACGGTAAGCTGTCGATCGACGAAATGACCGGTGGTACTTTCACCATCACCAATGGTGGTACCTTCGGTTCGATGATGTCGACTCCAATCGTCAACCCGCCACAGGCTGCTATCCTGGGCATGCACAACATCATCCAGCGTCCTATGGCCGTTAACGGTCAGGTCGTTATCCGTCCGATGATGTACCTGGCACTGTCCTACGATCACCGCCTGATCGACGGTAAAGAGGCAGTGACCTTCCTGGTGACCATCAAGAACCTGCTGGAAGACCCAGCTCGTCTGCTGCTGGATATCTGATTGAGCAGCTGCAAGCTGCAGGCTACAAGCGCCAAGCCTGTAAGGTATGCGCTTTAGCCTGTGGCTTGCAGCTTACTGCTTGCCGCTTGAAAGAGGATTTTTTGAATGTCGCAAAAATTTGACGTTGTGGTGATTGGTGCAGGTCCTGGCGGCTACGTAGCTGCCATCAAGGCTGCGCAACTCGGTCTGAGCACTGCCTGTATCGAGAAGTACACTGACGGTGAGGGCAAACTGGCCCTTGGCGGCACCTGCTTGAACGTGGGTTGCATTCCGTCCAAGGCGCTGCTGGACAGCTCCTGGAAGTACAAGGAAGCCAAAGAAAGCTTCAACGTCCACGGCATCTCCACCGGCGAAGTCAAAATGGACGTCGCTGCGATGGTTGGCCGTAAAGCTGGCATCGTCAAGAACCTGACCGGCGGTGTTGCCACCCTGTTCAAGGCTAACGGCGTTACTTCGATCCAGGGTCACGGCAAGCTGCTGGCTGGCAAGAAAGTCGAAGTCACCAAGGCTGATGGCACCACTGAAATCATCGAAGCCGAGAACGTAATCCTGGCTTCCGGCTCGCGTCCGATCGACATTCCGCCGGCGCCAGTCGACCAGAACGTTATCGTCGACTCCACCGGTGCTTTGGAATTCCAAGCCGTACCTAAGCGCCTGGGTGTTATCGGTGCCGGTGTTATCGGTCTGGAGCTGGGTTCGGTCTGGGCTCGTCTGGGTGCAGAAGTTACTGTCCTGGAAGCGCTGGACACCTTCCTGATGGCTGCTGATGCTGCCGTTTCCAAGGAAGCGCTGAAAACCCTGACCAAGCAGGGTCTGGACATCAAGCTGGGCGCTCGCGTTACCGGCTCCAAGGTCAACGGCGAAGAAGTCGAAGTGACCTATACCGATGCCAACGGCGAGCAGAAGATCACCTTCGACAAGCTGATCGTTGCGGTCGGCCGTCGTCCAGTGACCACTGATCTGCTGGCAGCTGACAGCGGCGTAACCATCGATGAGCGTGGTTTCGTTTTTGTTGATGATCATTGTGCGACCAGCGTACCGGGCGTTTTCGCCATCGGCGACGTCGTTCGTGGCATGATGCTGGCCCATAAAGCCTCGGAAGAGGGCATCATGGTTGTCGAGCGCATCAAGGGCCACAAAGCCCAGATGAACTACGACCTGATTCCATCGGTTATCTACACTCACCCGGAAATCGCGTGGGTAGGTAAAACCGAACAGTCCTTGAAGGCTGAAGGCGTTGAGGTTAACGTGGGCACCTTCCCGTTCGCGGCCAGCGGCCGTGCGATGGCTGCCAACGATACCGGTGGTTTCGTCAAGGTTATCGCCGATGCCAAGACCGACCGTGTTCTGGGTGTACATGTAATTGGCCCATCGGCTGCCGAACTCGTGCAGCAGGGTGCAATCGCAATGGAATTCGGCACCAGCGCCGAAGACCTGGGCATGATGGTTTTCTCCCATCCGACCCTGTCCGAAGCGCTGCATGAAGCCGCACTGGCAGTGAATGGCGGTGCCATTCACGTAGCCAACCGTAAGAAGCGTTAAACAATAAGAAACCACGGCGGGTGGCCCGTCGTGAGTCTTGCGTGCATGACTCACCGCGGAAAGTCCGCCGGACTCGAACTCCCGGAGCATACCGGGGGCATGTGGTCACAGGTGGCGCGGCACTCCAAAAGAGCGCAGCGCCGAAGCGCAGTACCTAACGAAGACGGTAAAAAGCATGAATCTTCACGAGTATCAGGGTAAGCAGCTGTTCGCTGAATACGGCCTGCCAGTTTCCAAGGGTTTCGCAGTCGACACCCCAGAAGCTGCCGCAGAAGCCTGCGACAAAATCGGTGGCACCGAGTGGGTTGTCAAAGCCCAGGTTCACGCCGGTGGTCGCGGTAAAGCGGGCGGCGTCAAGCTGGTTCGCAGCAAAGAAGACGCCAAGGCGTTCGCTGCGCAGTGGTTGGGCAAGCGTCTGGTAACCTACCAGACCGACGCCAACGGTCAGCCAGTGACCAAGATCCTGGTTGAATCCTGCACTGACATCGCCAAAGAGCTGTACCTGGGCGCTGTAGTAGATCGTTCGAGCCGTCGTATCGTATTCATGGCCTCCACCGAAGGTGGCGTGGATATCGAGAAAGTCGCTCACGAGACTCCTGAGAAGATCATCAAGGCTACTATCGATCCACTGGTTGGCGCTCAGCCATTCCAAGGTCGTGAACTGGCTTTCCAGTTGGGTCTGGAAGGCAAGCAAGTTGCACAGTTCGCCAAGATTTTCGTCGGCCTGGCCAAGCTGTTCAAAGAACACGACCTGGCCCTGCTGGAAGTAAACCCGCTGGTCATCAAGGCCGACGGCGACCTGCACTGCCTCGATGCCAAGATCAACATCGACGCAAACGCCATGTACCGTCAGCCTAAGCTGAAAACCTTCCACGACCCGTCGCAAGACGATCCTCGTGAAGCTCACGCTGCCAGCTTCGAGCTGAACTACGTGGCCCTGGAAGGCAACATCGGCTGCATGGTCAACGGTGCTGGCCTGGCCATGGGTACCATGGACATCGTCAACCTGCACGGCGGCAAGCCAGCCAACTTCCTCGACGTAGGTGGTGGTGCTACCAAAGAGCGCGTTACCGAAGCCTTCAAGATCATTCTGTCCGACAGCAATGTCGCGGCCGTACTGGTCAACATCTTCGGCGGCATCGTTCGTTGCGACATGATTGCCGAAGGCATCATCGGCGCTGTGAAAGAAGTCGGCGTTAAGGTACCGGTTGTTGTTCGCCTGGAAGGCAACAACGCTGAACTGGGTGCTAAAGTACTGGCAGAAAGCGGTTTGAACATCATTGCTGCAACCAGCCTGACCGACGCTGCTCAACAAGTTGTCAAAGCTGCGGAGGGCAAGTAATGAGCGTCCTGATCAATAAAGACACCAAAGTTATCTGCCAGGGCTTCACCGGCTCGCAGGGTACTTTCCACTCCGAACAAGCCATTGCCTACGGCACCAAGATGGTTGGCGGCGTGACTCCAGGCAAAGGCGGCACCACTCACCTGGGCCTGCCAGTGTTCAACACCGTCAAGGAAGCCGTTGAGGCTACCGGTGCTGATGCTTCGGTTATCTACGTTCCGGCTCCTTTCTGCAAAGATTCGATCCTGGAAGCTGCGTTCGGCGGTATCAAGCTGATCGTCTGCATCACCGAAGGCATTCCTACCCTGGACATGCTGGATGCCAAGGTCAAGTGCGACGAGCTGGGTGCTACCCTGATCGGCCCTAACTGCCCAGGCGTCATCACTCCGGGCGAGTGCAAGATCGGCATCATGCCAGGTCACATTCACTTGCCAGGCAAGGTCGGCATCGTTTCCCGTTCCGGCACCCTGACCTATGAAGCGGTCAAGCAGACTACTGACGCCGGTTTCGGTCAGTCCACCTGCGTTGGAATCGGTGGTGACCCGATCCCGGGTTCGAACTTCATCGACATCCTGAAGCTGTTCCAGGAAGACCCGAAGACCGAGGCGATCGTCATGATCGGCGAGATCGGCGGTTCGGCTGAAGAAGAAGCTGCTGCCTACATCAAGGCTAACGTGACCAAGCCTGTGGTTTCCTACATCGCTGGTGTTACCGCTCCTGCGGGTAAGCGTATGGGTCACGCCGGTGCAATCATCTCCGGCGGCAAGGGCACTGCAGACGAGAAATTCGCTGCGCTGCAAGACGCTGGTGTGAAAACCGTGCGTTCGCTGGCAGACATCGGCAAGGCCCTGGCCGAGCTGACAGGCTGGGAAGCCAAGAAGTAATAGCTTCTCAGTGTCTAGTCCTGAAGTAGGTTTACACCTTTTCAGGTAGGCCACCAGGCCTCAAAACGCCCGATGCACCGCATCGGGCGTTTTGTTTTTCAGGGCCATATGGGGCCGCTCTGTGTTGTAGATCTGCA
>NZ_JACOPV010000023.1 GCF_016881005.1 Pseudomonas arcuscaelestis
TAGATGGCGTCCCAGGGAATGGCGCGAAAGCTGTTGCGGTAGCCTTGGGTGAAGCCGTCCGCGGCCTGGCTGTTACTGCTGATCGACTCTTCAAGCACCTGCGGTTGCTTGCCTTCATGCGTCACGCCGAGCAACAGCCACAGGTCGTTATGCTGTTTGCGCGGGTGGTCGCTGAGGGTGAAAAAATGGCCGCTGCGTAATGTTGGCTGATCGCTTTTGCCTTCGGCCAAGTTGTAGTCATGGCGGTGGCGTTCAAGGGCCTGACGGGTGAGTTGCTGGCCGCGCTTTTGTGTTTCGAGCAGCAATGGATAGCGATAGTCTTCCAGCACTGGGTTGAACTCGGCGCTCGCGCGGCTTTGCAGCAAGCGACTGGGACGCTGCAGGTCGTAGTCGCGGCGCGTCACCGCACTGGTTCGGGTTCTGACACGGTGGCAAAAGTGGCTGACCACCGGCTCGTCCGCGACCAGGCCGCTGCCTTGCTGATAAGGCGTGCTGCCGAGCCTGGGAAAGTAGGTCTGGTCTTCGCTGAAGACCAATCGGTGGCCATCGACACTGTGCTGGTGATGCCAGGCGATGCCGTCTTCGCTGCACAGCCGCTGGATGAACGCGAAGTCGCTTTCATTGTATTGCGTGCAATAGGCGCGTTTGGGGCTCTGAGTGATATTGAAGGTAAAGGCGTCGGCCTGGATGCCATGGCCCTTGAGGACCTGGGTGACAATCTGCGGTACGTCCATGTCCTGGAAAATGCGTGCGTTGTAGCTGAACTGCAAGTAGTGCAGCGCCGGCACCAGGGTCAGTTGATAGTGCGTCAGGCGCTTGCCCGATTCGCCCACCGCCACATCGTCGATGAACCCGTGAAGCCCTTCACCGCGCAAGCCCAAGCGCAGGAAGGCTGGCTGGTTGAGCAAACTTTCCAGTTCGATGTTGGGGTACTCGCTGACCAGTTCAACGCGCAGCGCGTAGAGGGTGCTGATGGCTTCGCTGCCCTCGAACGCCAGTACCTTGAAGTCGTTGCGCACCGAGGGGATGAGTAGTTCGAACTGCGCGGTATTGGCCGACGCGAACATGGGCTAGTCCTTGAGCTGAGTGAGTAAAAGTGAGCAACAGGCCACCTGACCCAACCGAGAAATGGTGGGCTGCATGGTGTCCGAGTTCGCGGTTTTTATAGCCGGCACCTCGCTAGCCAACCCTTTAGCCTCGACGTCGGCCGCGCCAATGCAGCGCGTAGCTGGGAGGCATTGGAAAGGCGTGTGCAGGGGTCAAAACTCAGCGCTTTTTGCAGCGCAGGCCAGCACTGCCTGGGTAAGCCACGGGGCCTGGTTAGCGTTTGGTCCAGACCTTCATCGCGGGCCTGGGTGGCGGGTAAGCGCTTGAACGGGTGCTTTCCACACACCAGCTCATAGATCACGCAGCCCAGCGCGTACAGATCACTACGGACCGACAGCGCGCCGCCCTCCAGTAGTTCTGCCGCGGCATAGCTGGGTGTCCAGGCATTGAATTGGCTGCGGCTCAATTGCGCCAACCTAGGCAGCGCGCCCTCCTCGGCTTTGCCAAGACCGAAGTCAAACAGTCGCACGCCGCGCTCACTGAGCATCACGTTGCTTGGTTTCAGGTCGCCATGCAGTACGCCGCACGTGTGGCTGTAAGCCAGGGCGTCGAGCAGCGGCAAGGCCACATCACGCACCTCATGCCACGGCAACCCCGTAGGGTGTTCACAGAGCAGTTTGTCCAGGGTCAGGCCATGCATCAGCTCCATGGTGATAAAGGCACGCTGGCAATGGGTGTCCACCTCGAAACTGTGCAGCCGGACCACGTTCGGGTGATGCAAGCGCCGAGTCAGGGCAAATTCGCTGTAGAGCAAGGCACTGGCATCTGGCGACTCAAGGAAGGTATCGCTCAACAGCTTGATCGCGATGTAAGGATCGGGATCGCCGAACTGCTCATGCAGCAGATCCCGGGCCCGGTAGACAGCGCCCATCCCCCCCGCCCCCAGCAGACGCTCAAGGCGATAGCGGCCCAGCAGCACCTGCGGTAGCTGCGCCAGCGGTGCTGCAGGCTTGTCTTCGAGGGCCACTATATTGCCCGCTGCGTTGCTGGTCCTGGCGAACGCAAAGTACGTCGGGTCGCTGAGCGCTTCGTCGCTGCCCTCCCCCAACCCCACATGCAGCTCGTTCACGGGCGAATCACCACGGCCGTCAGGTTGTCACGTGCCGCGCCATGCAACACGCCGTCGAACAGGTGCTTCAACGCGGCCTGCGGCGAAGGCAGGTTCAAGGCTTTGCCCAGGACATCGCTGGCCAACCCTTGGTAAAGGCCGTCGCTACAGAGCAGAAAGGCATCGCCCGGATAGGTTTTCAGCTCCAGCACGCCCAGGGTAAGTTGCTCGCTCGCGCCAACGGCGCGGGTCAGGGCGTTGGCCTGCGGATGGGCTTTTGCCTGCGCGATACTCATCTTTTGCTCATCAACCAGTTGCTGTCGCAGCGAGTGGTCCTTGGTCAACTGGTAAAGCCGTTGCCCACGCCACAAGTAACAGCGGCTGTCCCCAGCCCAGACACAAGCAGCGCGGTTGCCTTCGAGCAACAGCGCAACCACGGTGCTGCCAATGATGCTGTCGCGTCGGTCGGCAGTCACTGTGAGCTCTTGGCCGAGGCGCCAGTTGAGCCAGTGCAGGCATTCGCGCAGGCCTTTGAGACGCTCATCGAAGCAGTTGTAAGCCGGTAAGTCAGCCAGGCTTGCGACGATCAACTGACTGGCAATATCACCTCCCCGATACCCGCCCATACCATCGGCGACCACCCAAAGACCCCGCTGCGGACAATCGAGAAAAGCGTCTTCGTTGCGCACCCGAACCTTGCCAGGGTCGGTGCGCGCGGCACTGCGCCAAGCACTGGCAAGCTGCATCAGAGCTGCTCCGGCATACGGAAACTGCGCAGCACGTCCATGTCGAACGGATTCGGTGTGCGCTGGCTCATAAGCAGGTAGTTGGCGCGCAGGCCGCCCACCTCGGCCTTGAGCACCAGCACGTCACGACCGCTCAGGTATTCGGTCTGCATCAGGTCAAACAAACGAAACAACGACCAAGGGCCGGTGTTCTTCTCGATGCCGATAGGACGCGCGGACATCTTTTCCAGCACCAGGCTGGTTCGACCATCTTCGGCATCGGTTGGCCACTGGAAAGACACCGGCATGATGGGGCCATGGCGGTATTCCAAGGCCTGGGCGCCGAAGCGAAACTCGGAACGACTGACGGCAGGATCGAGGGTGTAAGGCTCGAGCTTGAACTGCACCTGCGGTTGCGCCGGATTCTCAGCAAAAAAGCTGCGCCGAATCACATGGGCTGCCGCCATCTGGTTGAGGTAGTGCCTGGAGACCGCCAGGCTTTGGCCGTCAATACTGCGCAGTCGGTAGCTGCCTGCATCACCACTGACAAACGGCCGCATGTAGGCTTCAAAGAAACGCTCGGCAACGCCCTGGGCTTTGAAAAACTCACGAAAGTCGTTGATGGCGACATCGCTTGTGCTGTGGGCGCTGAAGGGATAGCGCTTGTTAATGGCCTTGCCGTAGAAACTGTACAGCTCACTCTGATAACGCTGGTTGAGAAACTGATAGGCGTCGCCAAGTACCAGGCGCCAGGTGTCCTGCGCCAGTACGTTGAACCAGGCACTTACCGGGCGTGGCAAGCGCACCGAGGCGTTGCGCAGGTTGCTGATCGCATCGCGATGTCCGCTCATACGGGCCCTGGCCATTTCGAATGCGCTTTGCTCAGGCAGGTTGGCACGGGCCAGGCTCGCCAACTGCAGTTGCAGGTCGTTCAGCGCCTGCAGCGCCAAACTCAGATCAGGCGCGGGAGCGTTGTTGTCGTCGAGCAAACGGTGCAACGTCTCGAATCGCCGTTGCAGTGCGTTTTTTGCGGTGTCCGGCAATTTGCTGGCCAGGGCTTGCTGAGCCTTTCCGGCAACCGCTGCAGCGGCTGTGACCGTGCTCGACGCCACGTTCACCGTGTCGGCTGCAGCGACTACATCTTCAGCGCTTTCGGCGAGCGCCTGGAAGCGGGTGTTTTCACGGACTTCCACAAGCAGTTGCAGAATCGGCGAGTCGGCTGAAGTCAGCGCCGCCAGCTGTGCGGCGCCTTCGCCCGCATCATTGAAAGGTTGCAGGCCAACCCGGCCGACCGCTTCACTCCAATAGTTGGCGTAGTCGCGAAAGTACAGTTGTTCCAGCGCCACCCTCAGGCGTCGCAGGTCCATGCCGCTGATACCGCTGCCCTCACCCAGCACCCAGTTGTCACGCAGGATATCCGTGACCAGTGCCGCCCCCTGTACCGAAAAGTACTGTTGGTAACCTTGCTGGGTGTAGAAGCCAGGTATGGTGTAGTCAGTGCCAAAAAACACATTGCCTTGCGACCTGAGGTGCTGGCTCAGGCGGTACTCCGGCAGGCTTCGACTCTGCTCGCGCAACACCCGATACACCACGTTGGCCAGCGATTCGCTGCGCAACACCTGACGGGCCTGGCTAACCAACGGATCGTTGACGGGGTAGCTGAAGTCAAGTTTGAGCAGGCGCTGGAAATGCCCATTCAGGTCGTTCTGCACTTCGGTGTTGCCGGCATAGTGCGTCGACCAGGCGTTGGCCACCCAATCCTTGAGCCAGGCAGGATCGCGACGATCAGCCATGTTCAGCATCAAGTACGCCCGCAAACTGTTGAGCAAGCGGTCGCGGTCACGCAGGTTGGTGCGAATCTGGTTTTCCAGCATTTGTGCCACCCGTGGCAGCAACTGTGCTTGCAGCTCTTGCTCATAAGCGTTGAGTACCGGCGGGTTGATCTTTTCGCCCTGATACAGGCCGACACGTTCGTACAGCGCAACATCGGTCGAGGCCGGAAAAACGCTGGAGGCGTCGAAGCTGGCATCCAGAACCTTGAGCGCTGCCATCGCATCGTCTTGCGCACTGAGGCTTTCACGTTGCTGGGTCCAGGTCTGTGCCAGTGAGCGCAGGCTTTGCAACCGCTCATGGTTGGCAGAGAAGCCTTGCGCCCACATCACGCCGAACAAGGCCAATACAGCCAATGCGCCTGCGTAGAGCGCACGCTGCCCCCAGTGAATGCGCTTGCGTTCGCGTTTATCCAGGCCGGCCAGGTCAGCCTCGGGAAATATCACCCGGCTCATCAGGTGATGAATGAATCGTGAGGGCCCGCTGCGCAATGTTGGCAGGGCATCGGCGCCTTCACTTGGCCGGGCGTCGTCGCCCTTGGGGTTTTGCGCCGGTTTCTCCGGAACATGTGGCGCGCTGGTCAGGTAAAAGCCGCGTAGCTGGCTGGCCTGCTGGTAGCGGTTGCCGGTGAACGCCATATCCACGAACACACAGAGAAGCTCGCCGATCTGGCCCAGTTGATGCGGGAAGTCGAGGATCCGGCCCCGGCGTTGGGTATCGCGCTCCTGGTGCATACGCATGATCACCTGACTGTTCAGGCGTCGCAGCAACTCTTCGAACTGCTGGCGCAGCATGGTCACGTCAGCACCGTTCTGCTCCTTGGCAAAGCTGCTGCCGAATACTTGATCGCTTTCCTCGCGGGTCAACTGATCGAAGGATTCGTTAAACCCCAGCAGCCGATCGGCTTTACTCAGTACCAGGTAAACCGGCACGTCAACGTGCAGTTTCTGGCGAATGTCCTGTAGACGGGCACGTACTTGATCGGCAATGACTCTCAGGCCGTCTTCATTGCCGCTGATGAGTACGTCCATTGGAATACTCACCAACACACCGTTGAGCGGACGTCCGCGACGCCGTTTGCGCAGCAGCTCAAGCAAGGTGTTCCAGGCGCTGCCATCGACTGCCGGGTCTTCCTGGCTCAGGTAGCGGCCGGCGGTGTCAATCAGCACGCCGTGATCGGCAAAGTACCAATCGCAATGTCGGGTACCGAAGGTGTCGCGCGTCAGCTTGCGCTCGATCTTGTTGATCGGAAAATCCAGGCCGGAAAACTCCAGCAGGCTGGTTTTGCCGCTGCTTTGCGGGCCAATCAGTAGGTACCACGGCAGATCGTTACGCCAACGTTCACTGCGGCCGCGATACAGGCTTGATGTCTTGAGGGTGCGCACTGCTTCGTTGAAGCGGCTGCGCAGCAGTTTCTGTTCTTTATCGATCGACGCTTCACGACGCAAGCGCAACTGGCCGTCTTCACTGTCGTCGTGGTCTTTTTTGCGGATGCCGGCGCGCCAGTTGGCGAAGACCATAGCCAGGCCCCAAAACAGAAACAGCACGCTGATGCTAAGCAACCGCGAGCTGGCACTCTCCCAGAACTTGTAATCGTTGACCGCCAGCAGTGGCCCCACACCCCACACCAGCAGTGCCACCAACAGCACCAGCGCCAGTGTCCAGACCCATGTCCTGGACAGGATCGCAGCGGCTTTTTTAAAGAAATTTTTCATCACGCATCTCTGATTTACGGCTGGGGCTGGACCACGAAGGGTCAAGCTGCTGATAAGGACGCAGGACGCTGTCGCGCTGCTCACCCAAAACCCAGGCAAACCCCGAATACATCACGACCAGGCAAGCCACGGTGAACAACGCGATCCCCCATACCGGCACAATTCGCACCAGGCCGCGCCGCTTGTCCCGGAGCCCTTGCCAATGCGGTGACAACTCGCGCGGTACATCGCCACGCAGTTGTCGGATCTGCCGGTACAGTGAGTCGCGGATGTCTTCAAGTTCAAGTGTGCCGCGGGGAATCACCCGGTACTTGCCCTCGAAACCGAGGGACATGCACAGGTACATCAACTCCAGCATTGGCAAATGCTTGACCGGATTCTTCGATAGCCGATCCAACAGCTGGAAGAACTTCTCGCCACCGAATGTCTCGTTGTGAAAGCTGCTAAGCAGGCTCATCTGCGACCACTCGCTTTCCTTGTTGCCTTTGGCGGTAACTACCGCCTCATCGACCACAGTGCACAGCACATAGCGAGCAGCCATTACCTGGCTGCTTTGCGCGCCATTCTCCTGTGCGCGCAGATCGAACAATTTCAAACTTGCGGTCAGGCGATCGTTCAGGTCGTGAAGGCTTTCATCATTGGCGTCATGCTTAAGACGCACCACCTCCGACAAGAGGTCGGAGGCTGCCGCCACCAATGCATTGAGGCTGATGTTGAACGTTTCAGCCGGGCGCAGGCGCGCGGCGTAGATTATTCGATTCTCCAGTTGTTCGAAGCGCGGCAGCGCCTCGAAATCGGTGAGCGCACCCTGCGCCGGGCCCTGGCCCTGACGGTCGAGCAGGACGGTTTTGTCGTCCTGGTGTTGTTCCATGTCTTTGCTCATGTTGGTCAGTTCCTGATGGCCCAGAATGTCAGTTCAAGCTCGGAAAATTCGCCAGAAACATGGAAGGCGAAGCCACCGGAACGCTCCAACTGCACCAGGTCTTCAGAACTGAGTTCGAGAATGAAATAGGTTTTGTTGGCGTGAAACGCGATCTGCCGTGGCGCTACCGGCAGCGGCTTTATCTTGATCCCCGGCAGGTGCAGGTTGACCAGCTCCCGAATACGCTCCACCGGGCCGACCTTGAGATGCGCCGGCAGGCGATGGCGCAACTCTTCGGAGTCGCAATTGGCGCTGGCAGCGAGCACGAACGAAGCCGTATTCAAGAGTGTGTGATCGTGCAATGCCGAAACCAAAATTCCGTACTGACGCGGCTGCAACTCCAGCTCGATGGCGTGCTGTTCGAGCACCATCGATAGCACCTGACGTATCGCTTCCATCAGTTTGCGAAAGCTTGCGCCCTGGTTGCTATGTTGGTAACGGCTGTCCAGCCTAGGTCGCTTGCTGTCAGAGGCAAAGGTGGCGAGGTCGCCCAGCATCGTAAGTAGCGCGCGGTACAACGCCTCAGGCGGAAGCTGTTCCAGATCGAGAAAATGACGCAGCAGCAACTCCGTGCGATTGATCAACTGCAGCATCATGAAATCGCCGACTTCGGCACCTCCCACCTTGCCGTTCGAACGTATCCGCTCGGCGATGGTGTCGCCCCGAAGGCTGAGCATGCTGATCACTTCTTTCAAGCACGCCAGCAGATAGCTTGAGGCGTGGGTGTGGATGAAGGTCGGGACAAAGTCCGGGTCTAGGCTGATGACCCCATCGGGGGTGGTGTCGAGAATCTCGCAGAGCTTGAGCTTTACATAGGCCTGGTCGCTCTGCTGTTCGCCCAGCAACAGGCGAAAGTCTGGTCGGCCACAGCTGATCTGGCTGCTGGCGTCGTCACCGGCGTTGGAGTCGGCTATTTGCACCTCGTAGGCGGTATAGCGCGCCAACACGTCGGACTGCTCAGCACGACGGCACTCGATGTGGTTCCCGGTGACTAACGGCAACGCCAGGTATACCGAAGTTTTACCCGTGTTGGGCGGCACATCGAGGGCCAGCGGATTGGTGTTGCCATCCAGCTCGAACAAACTGCCATCAGGCAGGATGCCGGAAGCCTGGCTGATGACCAGCTTGCCCATGTCGAGAAAATGCAGGTCGATTTCCAACCCAAGCAAACCCCAGGTGAAGCTACCCAGCAGTTGAGTGCGCGCCTTCATCTGATAGTCGTAGTAGCGATCGTTATGCTGCAAGTGCTGCGGGCGCAGCAGCATGCCTTCCTGCCAAATGACTTTGTGCAAGTTCATGTTTATTCATCCGCATTGATGAGTGACGCACTGCGGCTGCCGATGCCGCGCTGGTCGAGGATCAGATCGGCACACGTCAGCGCCACCGGGCTTAGCGGAACCACATAGCGCCATTGCGTTTCGGAGAGATCGCGATAAGCCGCGAGCACGCCAACGTAGCGGCTGCCCTTGTCGACGCTGAGCTTGAGTTCAACCGTTTCCCCTGGACGCAGCTCCAACTCTTCGCTGGCCACCAAGTCCGGCACCAGGGACTCCTTGGCGCGCTCATAAAGGCTAAAGAAGTCAGCGTTCTCGAAGGCTACCGGGTGCTTGAGTTCGATCAGGCGTATCACGATCGGTGAGGGGCGGCCGTTAAGATCGGGGTTGAGCTGATCGCTTGCAGTCAGCCTCAGGTTCAGCTTGGTCAGAGTCGAATACGGTGACAGCGCCGAGCAACCCGCCAGGGCCAGCAAGGTTGCCAGTACCGCCAGTGCTTTTAGTAACAGGGTCGAGCAACCAGACATGCGCATCATCCTTGGTGTCCTGCGTGAAGGGTGGAAATCAGGCGGATCTGTTCCTCATAGGCTTTGGCGAAATCCCGCGCGAGCAGGCGCTCGCTCCAGTCGTCGTCCTGGCACAGATCCTGGTGATAGCGGTTGTATGCCCGCCAGTGGCTGCCGGCGGTGACCAGCAACGGTTTGGCGTCACGCTCGAAGCGCAGCTTCAGTTGTTGCGGCGAGAAATGCTCGAGGCTGCCCAGAAGTGCCGCACGGCTCGCTGCCAGCAGCGCCACCTGATGTGCCTGCAGCTCACGGTGGGCCTGAAAAATTGCCTGTTCGGCTGACAGTTGCCCGGGCTTTTTGCCCATCAGCAGAACGCCCAGCACCTCACCGGCATCCGCGACAGACTTGAGCGGGTTTGTGCTATTGCCTTGCGCTGTGGTCAACGCCAGGCGCATCTCGCTCTTGAGCTCGCTACGGGTGCGCAGACTCTGCTGCAGGCCGCCGATGCTCTGCTTGAGCAGGTGCGCTGCATTGATTGCCAGGGCTTCGCGGCTGTCATCATCGAGACCTTCGAGATCCACACCCAGCGCGGTACCCAGATGCCCCCAGAAGCTTTCTCGCTGGCGCTCCCGCGCAATCGGCTCAACGGGAGCTGGCCTTTCAGGCTGTGCTATCAGCTGCGGAAGATGCAGGCTTTCCATGTCGATAAGCGCAAAGTCCGCCTGCTGTGGTGGCGTCTGAATGGGTATGTCCAGAGCTTGCAGATCATCACATTGCGCATAGGCTCGCTCCTGATGGTCAAGGGCGTTGAGCGGATCGAGAAATACATCATCAGGAATAACGCTGCCTGCTGCCTGAGGTCGGCCAATTTCAGTGGCAAAGGTGGCCGGATCCCGCACCAGCCGCGCGCGAATCTCGACGTCACCGAGAACAAAGACGCTGCCGTGCTCGATTCGCTGCGGCTCGCCCCTACGTAGCCGCGCACCGTTTTCGCCGGACAAGGTGCCATTGCGACTGATATCGGTGAGAAAGAAAGAACCGTAGCGGTAGGTGACAGTGGCGTGATGATTTGACACGTGACGCTCCTTGTCAGGGATGACCCAGTCACAGTCCTCGTTGCGCCCGATCACACCGCCCGCAAGTTTGAAGGTTTTGCTGCTCAACGCCGGAGGCACGCCCTGCTTGCTTTTGAGCATTTCGAAAACCAGATCCATAGTGGTGCTCCTTACAGTCACTTTCCGCGATTGAGCGCTTGCGGATCACCCAATGGGCGATAGGTGTTGTCGTTGAATTTGTAATTGCCGCTACAACCGCCAAGGCTGCTGAGAACGAGCAACGCCAGCAGGACGGCTAACCAGTGACGAACAGGCATCAGAGAATCTCCAGAGATAGGCCAGGCGCAGCACGGCGGCAATTGCCGACACCACTGCGTAAATGGAACGGTGACGATTGAAGAAGGCGTTTCAGGCTAGTCATCGCAGTCGCCAAGATTGATGTTGAGTCGGCCAAGGCGGTACAGCAGCGTACGTCGGGGCAAACCCAGCTCTCGGGCCGCCTGGGTCTGATTGCCGTCGTTCCTGCGCAGGCAATCGAGTAGCAAATGGCGCTCGACCTTCTCCAGTCGGTCGCGCAAATTGAGCCCCTGTTCTTGCGCTGGCGGCTGCCCCCCCAGGGAGAAGTGCTCAGCCAGCAGTTCTGCGCCATCGCAGAGCAAAACTGCCCGTTCCACCAAGCCTTTAAGCTCACGAACGTTGCCTGGGAAGTGGTAACCGCAGAGATGATCGAGGGCACCCTGCGACCAACTCACCTGCTCACGCTGCAGGAAGGTGCAGGCCTTATCCGAGAAGTGTCGGGCCAGCTCAAGAATGTCGCCTTCGCGCTCGCGCAAGGCCGGCAACTCAATCGGAAACTGCCCCAGGCGGTAATACAGGTCTTCGCGAAACTTGCCTTCGCTGACCAGTACCGCCAGATCGCGGTGGGTAGCGGCGATGATTCGTACGTCGATCTTGTGGGTGTCATTGGAGCCTAGCGGGCGGATCTCGCCTTCCTGCAGTACGCGCAAGAGCTTGGCCTGCAGTGACAGCGGCATATCACCCACTTCGTCCAGCACCAGGGTGCCGTGATTGGCCGAGTCGAACAGGCCCTGGCGGTCACGGTCAGCACCGGTAAACGCGCCTTTTCGATAGCCGAACAACTCACTCTCCAGAAGATGTTCCGGAAAGGCTGCGCAGTTCTGCACGACAAAAGCCTTGGTATGGCGCGGACCGTAATCATGGATGGCACGCGCCACCAGTTCCTTGCCTGTACCCGTCTCACCCTGCAGCAACACCGTGTAGGGGCTGTGCAACACCTTGCTGATCAGTTGGCAGGTCTCGCGCATCGCTGCACTGTTGCCAATCAACCCATATCCACTGGAGCCAACCGCAGTGTTGGTTGCAGGTGCTGGGTGACCGACCGGCTGTCTCAGACTCTGCAGCAGGGCCAACTGCGTCAGCACGAACGATCCCAATTGCCCCAGGGAATCGGCGAAGCCTTTCAGATCGACAGGGTGTCGGCTGGCACATAAAAGCAAGCCGCCAACGGTCTTCTGCCTGTTAAGCAGCGGTACACACAAGAAGGACTGCCAGGGTTTACCCTTGGCGGGTAAAAAGCTGGTTTCATGCACGCTGTCGCTCAAACCCACTATGCTCACCACGCGGTTTTGGCATAGTGCGAACTGCAGCAGTTGCTCGCCGTTGTAATCCACCGGCAAGCTCGCCGTGTCTGGAGGCGAAGGTATGGCGTCGAGGTATTCAGCGCTCAGATGCAGTCGCGTATGGGTGGCGTCCAGCACATACAGTTGAATCAGTTCGCAGCCGCTAAGCCCAGCTGCTCCGTGCACGAACTCACGCAGCAGAGTACTGACATTTGTCGTTCGCGAAAGGCTGGCGAACTGCGCCAGCAATGCCTCGGCATAGATCAGCGGCTGAGCGACACGCGTGAACATCGCACCCACCTCAGGCAAACTCGCAGGTCACGCTGGCGCCGCTATCGAGCGTGGCATGCACACGCTGAAGACGTTCACCACTGGCCATCGCCTCCAGCAGACGGTCGGCCACCAGAGGCAGGACGTGCAACTCAAGCAAGTGATCAATCAGGCGTGCGCCGCTTTCGCTCTGGGTGCAGCGCTCCGCCAAGTGGTCAACCAGGCCTTGGCAATAGCTGAACACCAACTGGCGACGCTGCAAGCGCTGGCCCAGGCGCGCCAACTTGATCTCGATCAGCTCACGCAGAACAGTCCCCTGCACCGGGTAGTACGGCACCACCCGCATCCGGGCCAGCAACGCCGGTTTGAAGTGTTTACTGAGGACCGGGCGAATGGCCTCCTCCAAGGCCTCGGCGCTTGGCCGCGCACCGTGCTCGCACAACGCATCGATACGCTCGCAGGCCAAGTTCGAAGTCATCAGGATAAGGGTGTTGCGAAAATTGATTTCGCGCCCTTCTCCGTCGTTGACGACGCCCTTGTCAAAGATCTGGTAAAACAGGTTGAGCACGTCGGGGTCGGCTTTCTCGACTTCATCGAGCAACACCACAGAGTAGGGTTTCTGACGTACCGCTTCGGTGAGCATGCCGCCTTCGCCGTAACCGACGTAGCCAGGTGGCGCGCCGATCAGACGCGACACGGTATGCTTCTCCTGGAACTCCGACATGTTGATGGTGGTGATGAACCGATCACCGCCGTACAGTAGATCGGCGAGGGCAAGGGCGGTTTCGGTTTTGCCAACACCGCTCGGCCCCACCAACAGGAAGACGCCCACCGGAGCGTCCACCTTGTTGAGCCCGGCAGCGTTAGCTCGCATCGAACGGTCCAAGGCATGTACCGCCTGCTCCTGTCCGCGAATACGCTCTCGCAGGTCGGCGTCGAAATTCGCTACCTTGGCACTGTGCTCACGGGCCAGTTGCGATAACGGTACACCGGTCCAGGCGCTGATCACTTCAGCCACCAGACGTGGACACACCTCAAAGCTGACCAAACGCGCTTGCACCTGGGCATCGCTCAAGGCGTGATAGGTTTCGTTGAGCGCGGTGGTCAGCGCTTCAACCGCCTGCCCCCCTCCCTCCTCAGTTTCCAGGACGTCGCCAGCAGACTCGATGGCTTCCCGCTCTCGAGCGTGGGCCAGGCGCTGGCGCAGATCGAGTAGGCGCTCAGCCAACTGCCGCTGCTCTTGCCACAGGCGTTCCAAGGCGTTTTGCTCGACTTCAGCTTCAAGCAGACGGGCTTGCAGCTCGCTAAAAACCTCTTGGTCTATGACGAGACCAGCTTCAGCGTCACGGCTCAAGGCTTGAAGTTGACGGCCACCTTCGGCACGCTCAGTACGTAGTAGCTCCAGGCTCTGTGGCGCCGCCGCAAGGCTGATGCGCACCCGCGCGCAGGCAGTGTCGAGTACATCCACAGCCTTGTCCGGCAATTGCCGACCGGCAAGGTAGCGCGCCGACAACTCGGCGGCGGCCACCACTGCATCGTCACGCAGGTAAATACCGTGGCTTTTCTCGTAGATCTGCGCCAGGCCACGCAGAATGGTTACCGCCTCGCCGACAGTCGGCTCATGCAACTGTACGGGTTGAAAGCGTCGGGCCAAGGCTGGGTCTTTCTCGAAGTACTTCTTGTACTCGGCCCAGGTTGTAGCGGCGATGGTGCGTAATTCACCACGGGCCAGCGCGGGCTTGAGCAAATTGGCAGCATCGGAGCCACCGGCGTTGCCGCCGGCACCGATCAGTGTGTGCGCCTCATCGATAAACAGAATGATCGGCTTTGATGAGGCTTTGACTTCGTCGATTACCCCCTTGAGCCGACGCTCGAACTCACCCTTTACACTGGCACCGGCCTGCAGCAGCCCCATGTCCAACGACAGTAATTCCACGCCCTTGAGCACCTGCGGTACTTCGCCTGCAGCAATGCGTGAAGCCAGGCCTTCGACGACAGCGGTCTTGCCGACACCCGCTTCGCCCACCACGATGGGGTTGTTCTTGCGGCGTCGAGCGAGGATATCGACCATTTGGCGAATGGCATCGTCTCGGCACAGCACTGGATCGAGCTTGCCGTCGCGAGCCTGTTGGGTCAGGTTATGAGTGAAACGCTGCAACAGTGATTCGCCAGGTACAGCTGATTTGTCACAGGCAGGCTGATCTTGCTGCGCCAGAGCGAAGCCCTTCAGACGCTCGATATCGAGCTTGGCCAGCAACGGCAAATAGCGGCTGCCAGCGTAACGCATGGGGTTGCGCAGCAACGCAAGAATCAGCGCCGCCTGCTCGACCCGACTCTGGCCCAGTTCGAGATTGGCTACCAACAGCGCATCCTGCAGCCATTGAATCAGCTCTGGAGCGAAAACCGGGTTACGCGAAGCGCTGTGTTCGGTCCGCGACTGCAACACTGCGCTGAGTTCCCCCGCGTCAATCTCAGCGTCCTGCAGTGCCCGCGCAAGTATGCCTTGCGGGCGCTCCAACAATCCTAGCAACAGGTCTTCGACAAGGATCTTGCTACCACCACGGGCGACACAACGTTCGGCGCAACCTTCCAGGTCTCGGCGGGTATCGGCGTCCAGCGCCTGGATGAGTTGCTGCAGGTCTACGTTAATCATGACATCTGTCCTTAATGAATTTTGCTGCCCAGGGTGACTACACCGTCCGCACGTTCGCGGCCAAGCCAACTGGTCCAGCCGAGGCGACAGACGTTTTGGCCGCCAATACGCAGCTCGCGGATTTCTTGCTGACGCAGGACCAGGCGAATGTCGTAGTCCATGGGGTCGCGCAGGGTGAACCTGACCAACGCGCAGAGGGGCTGGTAACCAAAGCCGATGGGCAGGAATTCATGGAAGCGCTGCCAGTCAAGCTGACGGATATGGATGCGGAACTTGCCGCTGCGATCGCGTACATGCTCACCCAGCACCAGGTCTTCACCCAAAAAGCTGTTGGCGCGGCCCATGCGGTTGCGTTGCTCTTGAAGGATGGCTACCCGGCGCTCGATACACTGCTCGATCACAAGGTCGGCATGCTTGAAGTAATAACGCAGCACGGCCTCGATCAACGCTGCGGAGTGGGCACGCAGGCTGAGCAGGCCCAAGTAGGGCAGCAGGCGCTTCCAGTTCAGCTCTTCGGCCTTGCGGATTTCTTCACCGCCCAATCCGATCAGGGCAAACAATTGCGCTGAGAACGGGTCAAGCGCGCCGCTGACGAAACGAGTGCTGTAGCGGTATTTGCTCCAGATTGGCAACATCAACCGCTGCAATCGGTGATGAAACAGATCGAGGAAATTGCGCGTCGGGTTGCCGTCTTCGTTATCACCCAGGGCCTGTTCACCGTAAAACGCTGGCAACGGCGAGCCGGAACCGAACAGGCCGATCAAGTTGAAGCGCAAGCGTGCTCGCATGTCCCCCTGCTCTTCGAAAAACTCCACCCGATCGACATCACTGCCCGGAAAACCCAGGCTCGGGTTGGCTTGAAACTCCAGCTGATCGTAAAGATCTTCTGCGCTCAATTGCGGGTGGGCTTCGCGCAACCGGTCCAGCACCAACAATACGGCCTGGAACAGTGAATACTCGCGGATGCCCCGTGTCAGGCCGCTCAAAGCAGGGGCTGCAGCCCCATTCGTGGTGTCCATTGGTACACCTCTCCCTGTGTGCTTTTCACCCGCAACTCGTGATAGGAGTTGAGGCTGGCGTAGAGTGCAAAGAACTCATTGAGGACCGAGGCGAAGACAAACATGTCGCCTTCGCAAACGTAGCCCTGCGGATCGATGGTCAACTCGGTGCGCAAACCACGTACAGGCAAGCCCTTGTGCAGCCTGTCGACATGCTCATGGCGGACCGACTTGAGCCCATCCAGCAGTCGCCTGCTGACTTTTTCCAGGTGTTGGTCGTAGTAGCGTGGCAAGTCGTAGGTTTCGAGAATCACCTTGAGGGCATCGACGTTTGCCAGCGACAGATAGTTGAGCGACATGTTGCTGATCAGCTTCCACAAGAAGTCGCGGTTCAAAGGCGGCGCGTAGCTTGAGGTGGCTGGCGTAATGTTGCGAAAACTGAGGAACTCGGGGGTTTGCTCGCACGCCAGACTGATGTCACCCAACTTGAGGCGCCGCGGCAGATTCTGGTTGGTGCAGATCAACTCCATCGACAGCGTTTCATGGATGACGGTATTGCGAACACCGAAGCTCAGGTAGGTGTCCAGGCCGTCGTGCAGCATGGAAGGACGCTGGCGGACACTGTAATGCGGGCGGCTGTTCGGGACGTCAAAGCTTGGGTCATGTTCGAATGACTCAAACGGTACATAGGCCTGGTAACCCACACCACCGGGCATCCAGCCGGTTACGGTCTCCACCGAAAATACGCCGCAGCTTTCCAGGTCGTATCCAGCTGGCATTAACAAGTATTCGTCTTGCTTGCCATCGAGACGGATCGGTAGCGCATCTTGTTTAAACAGATTGACAATCGGCGTGCAGTAAAGCTTCACGTTGTCCAGCGTTGGCCGCAGGCGTTGTATGCCGCCCTTGCAAATATCGAAGCGTATCTCCAGGCCCTGAAGCTGCTTGAGCGTGTCTTGCGGCAACGACTGGAGTACATCCAGCCCCGTCAGATCGACGAACAAAAATTTGTCCTGGAAGGCAAAATACTCCTGTAAAAAGCGGTAGCCACGGAACGTGTTGAGCGGGTATGGAATCAACGCCTCCTCTTCGGCAAAACCCACCGGTTGCACACATTGACTGCGCAACGTATACGACACGTTCTTGCCACCCTCGCCCGTAAATGGCTTGCCATCGCTATCCAGCGGTACCAACTCGATACCTTCAAGGTTGCGCAGCAGGCTCAGGTAAAGCATCTGGCTGATATAACGATCACCCGCCAGGTGCAGGCGCAAACGGCTCAGGTGCAGCTCGCCAAGGTGGCCTTCGCAACTCATTTCAAGGCGCAGGCTGAGTAGCGCTCCATTGCCATTTACCGAGTAATTCAGCGCGGTAAGATCCAGGGGCAGGACCTCAGTGGGGTAACAGGTGCGAAATCGGCAATGCACCCCATCGATAGGTAAACTTTCGACCGGCGTATCACGCTCAACACGTTGCGCCGGTCCGCATTGGTTGAGGGGTTCAAACTGCAAAACGCTGAACGCTGGCAACGGCCGCATGTAGTTCGGCCACAGCAAATGCATCAACGAATGGCTCAACTCCGGGAGTTCGTCGTCGAGCTTCTGGCGAAGACGCCCCGTAAGAAAAGCGAAACCTTCGAGCAAGCGCTCCACATCCGGGTCTCGCCCAGCCTGGCCGAGAAAAGGTGCCAACGCCGGGCTTCGCTCGGCAAAACGCCGACCTAGCTGGCGTAAAGCGGTAAGTTCGCTTTGATAGTAGTGATTGAAGGACACCGGGGTTCCCTGCGGTTCGTGTTCAAGAGGGCTGCTAGCCCTTGGCAACAGCCCTAACGCCTTGAGGATCTGACTGCTGTCGAAGTCGATTCAGCCGACCTTGACTTGCCCGCCACCATCGAGTCGTGCTGTGAAGTTGACCAGACGCTTGAAGCCATCAACCTCCAGCAAACCCTCGATACTGAAGAACAGGCGAAGCTGATCGTGATCTCGTGGCAACGGAACAACTCGCACATTGCTCAGCCGCGGCTCATAGGCCTCGATGAAACTCTCGATCGCAGATCGAGCTTGGCTCAGGGCATCGTGCAGGCTCAGGCGCATGTCATTGAGATCGGGCAACCCGTAATCGGAAAGCGTTTGTACACTGCCCGCTCGAGTGCCAAGCATCTTCGAAAGATGGGCAGCCACCGAAGCCGTCGCGGACTCCTCGCGACTCCAGCCAACTCGCTTTTGCGCTTCGCCACCCAGGCGTTCGAAAAGGCTGCCGTATCCAGACATGCACTAACTCCGCTTACTCTTTGTCCAGCTTGCCAACCAGCGACAGGGTGAAATCGGCCCCCATGTATTTGAAGTGCGGGCGCACGTTCAAACTGACGCGATACCACCCTGGTTCACCTTCAACATCGGCGACGATAATTTCGGCCGCGCGCAGCGGACGACGACCACGGACTTCGGCGCTAGGATTTTCCTGGTCAGCCACGTACTGGCGGATCCACTTGTTGAGTTCCAGCTCAAGGTCAGTGCGCTCTTTCCACGAACCCAACTGCTCGCGCTGGAGCACCTTCAAGTAGTGGGCCAGTCGATTGACGATCATCATGTAAGGCAACTGGGTGCCGAGTTTGTAGTTCAACTCTGCAGTCTTGCCCTCTTCGCTGATACCGAAAAACTTGGGCTTCTGCACCGAACTGGCAGAAAAGAATGCTGCGTTGTCGGAGCCTTTGCGCATGGTCAGGGAAATGAAACCTTCCTCGGCCAGTTCGTATTCACGACGGTCGGACACCAGCACTTCCGTAGGAATCTTGGTTTCGATTTCACCCATGCTTTCGAAATGGTGCAACGGCAAGTCTTCAACTGCACCACCGCTCTGCGGGCCGATGATGTTCGGGCACCAACGAAATTTGGCGAAGCTATCGGTCAGTTTGGTACCAAACGCATAGGCGGTATTGCCCCACAGGTAATGCTCGTGGCTGTTGGCAACGGTTTCCTTGTAGACGAAGGATTTGACCGGGTTATCTTCTGGATCGTACGGATTGCGCAGCAGGAATCGCGGCACGGTCAAGCCGATGTAGCGTGAGTCTTCTGATTGGCGAAAGCTTTGCCATTTTGCAAATTGCGGCCCTTCGAAGTGATCTTTCAGATCCTTGAGGTCCGGCAGTCCGGCAAAGCTTTCAAGGCCAAAGAAATTTGGCCCCGCAGCAGCGATGAATGGGGCGTGGGACATGCAAGCGACGCTTGAGACATACTGCATCAGCTTCACATCAGGTGCGCTGGGCGACACGAAATAGTTGGCTATAATCGCGCCAACCGGCTGACCACCGAACTGACCGTACTCGGCTGTATAGACGTGCTTGTACAGACCGGCCTGCATGACTTCCGGAGAGTCTTCAAAGTCATCCAGCAAGTCCTGCTTGGACACGTTGAGGATTTCGATCTTGATGTTTTCACGAAAGTTGGTGCGATCAACCAGCAATTGCAACCCGCGCCACGCGGACTCCAGCGCCTGGAAGTCTGGATGATGGAGGATTTCGTCCACCTGCTGGCTTAGCTTTGCATCGATCTCGGCGATCATCCGATCAACCATCGCCTTCTTGACCGGCTCGCCACTGTTGTGTGGTTTGAGCAACTCTTCGATAAAAGCTGACACCCCACGCTTGGCAATGTCGTAGGCCTCGTCATCCGGCGTCAGACGAGTTTCGGCGATGATGCTGTCGAGGATGCTGTATTCGCTATTCTGGTTGCCTTTTTGCTGCGTTACGCTAGTGCTCATTGTCAGGGTTTCCTTGGCGGATAGGGGCTCATGCTTTCGGGGCTGCGGCGTTCAAGCCCAGCTCACCAAGAACGCGGCCGCGCGATTCGTCGTCGACGAGCACCGCTTCAATTGCTTTACGAAATGCAGGGGCATTACCCAACGGGCCTTTGAGCGCTACCAGCGCGTCGCGTAACTCCATCAGCTTTTTCAATTCGGGTACTTGCTCGACCAGGCTGGCTGGGTTGAAGTCCTTCATTGAGTTGACCCGCACGCTGACTGCCAGCTCTTCTGTGCTGCCTTCCTCCTGAAGGCGGTTTGCCACGCTGAGCGTGAGGCTTAACTCCTGCTTGGCGAGCACCTCGTCGAAGGTCATTTTGTCGATGCTGATCGGCTTGCGATCCTCTACCTTGCGTTCATCTGTACGCTGGGTGTAATCACCGATAGCCAGCAGCCTCAATGGCAGTTCTATCTCTTCCTGCGCTCCGCCTGTGGCGGGCTTGAAGGTGACGTTAATGCGTTCCTTTGGGGCTACCGAGCCTTCTTTGGCCATGGCTTTTCTCCGTGTGGTTGTTGACCCTGGGGTCTATTCGAGTACGACCTCGAGATCGAGGTGGCACAGCCTGCGGTAAATTTCTTCCCTGCGATCTCGCACCGCGTGGTTCTGCGGCAACAACTCACAGCAACTGTGTAGAAAGTGCAGCACTTCAAGTGCAAGTTCGGGCTCCCAGGCGTTCAAGCCCGAGCGATGAAGCTCCTGATCAAGGCTTTCGAACTGGGTCTTGGCGAGTTCGTACTTTTTCGCCACAAAGCACAGCCGGGCCATGCTGAGTTGCCAGAAGAACCGCTCTCGCCCTCCCTGGGCAGCTTGTAGACCGTACTTGAGCATTTGCACGGCAGCCTTCAAGCCGTCTCTTTGCAGAACGGGCATCACCTCTTCGAAGGCTTTTTCCCAGGCGGGCTGACTGGAGGTCACTTCAACCTTGCGTGGCGTGCTGGGGATTTGCAGATGGGACATGACATGGGCGCTGATCCAACGACGAGTTGCCGCGTCAGCAAACGGCACCCCATCGTGAAAGCTCAGCTCCAACAGCCCAGGCAGACGCTGCAGCAACAGGGCGAAGTGAAACTCCACTTCAACCATCGCCTGCTCGGCATTCAAGCCTTGCAGGCACTCCCAGGCCATGCGCTGGCCATCGAACCAGAACGGCGCAACAGCCAGACTGGCCTCAAGATCAACGAGCAGATCGGCGTATTGCCCATTTGCGTAACGCTGCGCATAGGCCTTGAGTTTGTCAGCAGGTAACCCGCGTAAGGCGGTAACTTGCTCAGCGTCACGGCCCGGAAGCGAATCGATGGGCAACCAGAGCATGAGCCGGCTCAAGCGCAAAGCGCGCGGATCGGTGGCCTTTTGCTTGAGCCACCAGGCACACAGAATGCGAGCGTTTTCCTGCAATGCCCGAAGACCCCTTTGGGCATCTTTCTCATTGTCGATGGGCGAACCGGGGATGAACAACTGGATTGCAACCTGCTGCACCTGAGCTACTACCGACGGAACAGCGCCAGATTCGGCCTGGTTGTCTGCAGTACGCTGGACCATACCTTTCAAGCGTCGGCAAAGGGGCAAAAGCAAAGGCGCTTCTTCAGCCAGATGCTCGGCAAGTATTACCTCAAGTCCTTGCAGGTACTCGACCATCAGCTCGAACAATGGCAGTTGTTCTTTTATCGGAATGTCATTGCCTAGCACCTGCTCAAGGCGCAATACCAGCCAACCAATAGCAGCCGAACGAGTGCGCAGTTTGGCAGGGTGTAGTTGCTGCCAGTGGCTGGCACACATAACATGCAACAGGCCAACACCCGCCAGCAGGCCCTGATAGGATTCGCGTTGATACAGCGCCCACGTCAACCAGGCAGCAACCCGCAGATCCTTGGACTGCGTTCGAAGCAACATCTCGCTGGCCTCCAGCACCTTGGCCCAATCTACTTGCCCACCCTCATGCATGGATTGCGCTTTGCCCAACTCGCTTTCCAATGCCTCGAACTCGCCCGAAAATCGGACATCCTCACCTGCAAAGCTTTGTTCGCAGATAGCCGCATTGGCGAGCTCAAGATAATGAGCAGACAACTTGCTTGAATAGGACATTGAGAAGTTTCGCTAGCGCAAATTATTAGACTTTTCAGGGCGATATGCGCCCAGAAAAATAAACTGGAAAATGCTTAAAATATTTGCAAATTTCTGTCAGCTCGAGCTTTGGACAGGAAGTTACACCCCGATGGAAATGACATCTATCAGACGCTTCCGGTAAACGAGTAGGAATGATCTTTGAGCAAAAACGCGTATGTGCTCATTAGTCTATTTACCGGATGGGCTTGCTACTCCTACCCTATTCGTATCTGATGACAGGCTCTACAAGGAGGTTGTCGATGCGCCATTTTGACTGGTTAAAAAATCACATGTCCCATTGCGATACATTTGCTCAATGGGTACATCATCAGTTTGAGTACGAGTTCAAAGACCAGCCGCTAGCAGACTGGCAGCAGGAATTTGCCGAAGGTCAAAGCAATGGCCAATGGCAATGCCTGATCGCCCTTGACCATAATCAACTGCTGGGAGGTGCTGCGCTCGCGGCCCACGATTTGTCCACCCGACCTGAACTTGGCCCCTGGCTTGCCTGTGTGTTCGTTACCCCTTCGGCAAGGGGCACTGGAATTGCCGAACAACTTATTGAATGCATTTATTCACACGCCCAGCACTGCGGAATTGAAAAACTCTATTTGCACACCAGCGATCAACACACTTATTACGCAAAGCGTGGATGGACGGTGGTCGAACAATTCAAGGCGTGGGACAAGACGCAATGGTTAATGTCGAGAATCGTTGGCTGATTGCGAATCAGGCCGGAAAAATACTGACTAACAACGCCATACACAAACTTAAAGGTTAATAACTCTCAACGGCACAACTCGGGCAAAGTCGACCAGCGTTGTAAAATAATAAATCACCTCGACAACGCAGGCAGCCTTCGGGATATTAACGCGGTAGCCATAGGTTTGAGTAGAATCTGATGGAGCTGCTCTTGTCGCACCCATTTACACGCAGCGATTTCGTGACCAGCAATTGCCTTGTCCTCGTCAGCCACCTGCGTCGTAAAGATGTAGTGCAACACACTGCCGACCTCCAGACTGCAGAGTTCAACCATTCCCGCGCAACCAATACAGGTTTCTTCGAACATTTCTCGTAGAGCAGCCTCACCTGGAGACTCTCCGGCTTCAATGGCTCCGCCGGGGAAATTCCATCGCCCACCTTTCTTTCGCACCAATAGAATCTTGCCACTGCGAAGGCAGATGATGGTTGCACGGGCTTTAAGTTTCCGATTTTTGGCAGTCATTCCACTCACGTATAAATTCAGCAGTGTCTTCTTTGGGAGATTGATTTCATCGCTGATGGTTCAATCACAAAGACTGCTTGGTCATGATGTCCGCTGGTCACTGCTGCGCGTTGAACCAAGCGCGATTGAGTTGGCTCAATAGTTAAAGCGCCATGGCGGAGCAAGATCATGAATGCCTATACCAAGCTTTCTCTCCTTGAGGCGCAAAAATTCGCGGCGCTGGATGCCTGGTTTGCACGTTATGATGACTGGAAGCTGCGAAGGGACTGCCCCAATAACTATCACGATGATCTGCTCCGGCAAGCGGACGAGATGGACCGACTTCGGCTCATCGGCTTTGTTGAGTGGCGAGAGTTACGTGTACTGGCAGACCAGGCTTTTTTGCGCTCCGTAGCGGGAGGGGATTTTCCAGTCAATCAGTCCGCCGCGCTGGTATTTCGGTGATGCCTCTGCAGCGTTGCTGTGATAGCACCGAGACACGAAGCACATTATTTACCTTGGGCGGGCTGATGGCGTTTAAAATGATCTCGCTTAGTAGAACGTTTCAGTTCTTTTGAATAACAGGGATTTTGCAATGAAATCGATTCCGGGGCGCCCTCAGTCCTTGCCTCAACGGGAAGGTGTTACGCCAAGCCAGTTAGCCTTCCCAGTTATCGGAATCGGTGCGTCTGCGGGTGGCCTTGGCGCACTCAAGACGTTTTTTGAGCAAATGCCCGCCGACAGTGGCATGGCATTCGTCATCGTCCTGCACCTTTCACCCGATCATGAAAGTGTTGCTGACCAGATACTGCAAGACTGCACTTCGATGCCGGTGCGACAGGTGAATGACCCCTGCCCTATCGAGCGTAACCACGTTTACGTGATTTCTCCTGCCAGCCAGTTATCCATGAATGACGGCTATTTGCGGGTCATCCCCACAAATCGGCCCGTGGGCCATCATGTGGCGATTGACCTGTTCTTCCGAGACTTGGCAGATGTGCACAAGGAGCACGCTTTCTGCATCGTGCTATCAGGCTCTGGCAGCGACGGTGCCGTCGGGTTGTCTCGAATCAAAGAGCAAGGTGGCGTTACCCTGGTTCAAACACCGTCGGATGCAGAATTCGATGGTATGCCACAGGCGGCTATCGCCACACGTATGGTCGATGTGGTTTTACCTGTCGCTGAGATTCCGCAAAAAATACTCGAGCTCTGGCGCAATTCGCAAAGCATTAAACTTCCGGCGCCGCATGATATGCACCTGCCCTCGGATACGCCCGAACGAGAGCGCGCGGCGGCAGAGCAAACGCTGCAAGACATTCTCTTGCTGCTGCGAAACCGCACCGGCCATGACTTCAAGCATTACAAACGTGCCACAGTGCTCAGGCGTATCGAACGTCGCCTGCAAGTAACGGCACAACCCGACCTGCCCGCCTATTTAAGCTACCTGGAGAACAACCCCGAAGAAGCCAGCAATTTGCTCGGTGACATGCTGATTGGAGTCACCAATTTCTTCCGTGACCGCGAAGCATTCGAGGCACTTGAGCGACACGTACTGACTTCATTGATGAGCGGCGAACTGGAGAAGCCCAAACGCGACGAGGTGCGGATCTGGTCGGCGGGCTGCTCTACCGGTGAAGAAGCGTATAGCTTGACCATCTTGTGCACTGAGCACCAAAAACTGGAAGCGCACCCCGTGAAGGTTCAGGTGTTCGCCACGGATATCGATGAGCGGGCGATTGCTACCGGGCGCGCTGGACATTACCCCGAAGCCATTATCACGGATGTGCCGCCGACACGCCTGCGCCAATACTTCTTCAAGGAAGGCGAGCGTTTCAAGGTACGTAAAGAGATCCGCGAAAAAGTCTTGTTTGCCAATCACAGCCTGCTTTGCGATCCACCTTTTTCTCAGATAGATCTGATCGTCTGCCGCAATCTGCTGATTTATCTGGAGCGGGAGATTCAACGGGACATCCTGCAGATGTTCCACTTTGCCCTTCGCCCAGGGGGATACTTGTTTCTCGGCACATCTGAATCTGCAGATGCCTGTCCCGATTTATTCACGCCCGTGGATAAGCGAAACCGGATTTTCCGGGCGAAAGCTGTTTCTGCAAACAGGCGAACACCAACGATGCCGCGGGGCGGTTTCAGCTCCTTCAACATGTCCGTTCCTCCGCCGGTAGCGCAGGTAACGCGAAAAGTCGCCTACGCTGACATTCACCAGCGCGCACTTGAACAACGATTGCCACCGAGCCTGATTGTCGATGCCAACGCGGACATCCTGCACATGAGTGAAGGGGCCGGGCGCTTCTTGCGCCACATAGGCGGTGAGATGAGTCGAAATGTCCTGGGCCTGGTGATGCCGCAATTGCGTCTGGAGCTGAGAACGACGCTGTTCCAGGCTCAGCAAAGCGGCAAAGCGACGATGTCGAGAAAAGTCAGAATAGAAGACCCGCAAGGGGACTACTGGATCGACATCATGGTGCAGCCTTACAAGGATGAACCCTCAGAGCAGGATGTCCGACTGATCGTCTTCGGCATTTCACAATTGGGAACCGAACTGGGTATCGGCGAGCTGAGCCAGCAAACGGAGAACCAGGTACTTTCCAGCCTGGAGAGTGAACTGCAACGTACCAAGTTGCACTTGCAGGAAACGATTGAACACTCGGAATCCTCCAGTGAAGAGCTCAAGGCTTCCAATGAGGAAATGCACGCTATCAACGAAGAGCTACGCTCGGCCACAGAGGAACTCGAAACCAGCAAGGAAGAACTGCAATCGATCAATGAAGAGCTGCTGACTGTCAATTACGAGCTAAAAACCAAGGTTGAAGAAACAGATAAGATAAATGACTATCTGGCCAACCTGATTGCCTCCACTGATATCGCCACCGTGTTTGTTGACCGCAACATGCATATTCGTTGGTTCACGCCGCGAGCGACTGAAATTTTCAGCATGTTGCCCGTCGATACAGGTCGCTCACTACTGGATATCACCCACCGCTTGAATTACCCGCAGTTGGCGGACGATGCCGCCTCGGTTTTCGAATCCCTCAGCATGATGGAACGGGAAGTCAACAGCAGCGACCAGCGCTGGTACATCGCGAGGCTGCTGCCCTACCGCTCTAGCGAAAGCCACATTGACGGCACCGTGCTGACGTTCATCGACATAACCAAGCGCCGCGAAGTCGAAGAAGATTTGCGCCTAGGGCAAGAGCGCATGCGATTAGTGGCGGAAAGCACCCACGATTTCGCAATAATCATTCTGGATGAGCAAGGCCTGATCACTGATTGGAATACCGGCGCCGAATTGATCTTCGGCTACAAGAGCACAGAAGTCTTGGGCATCTACTACGACCTGCTGTTTTCGCCCGAAGATCGCAAAGCCGGCGTACCCGAAAGCGAATTGCGCCAAGCCCGTGAGCAGGGTCGCGGTGAGGACGAGCGCTGGCATGTACGCAAGGACGGCAGTCGCTTCTATTGCAGCGGCGAAGTAACCCTGCTGCGCGCGGAAACCGATATGGGCTATGTAAAAATTGCCCGAGACTTGACCGGTCACAAGCGACTTCACGAAGAACAAAGCAAAAAGCTGGCAGAGAACCAAGTCACGAGCCACATGAAGGACGAGTTCTTTGCCGTCATGTCGCATGAGCTGAAGCACCCCTTGAACTTGATCCAGCTAAATACCGAGATACTCCGACGACTGCCATCCGTGCGAGGTGCCGAGAAGGCAAGTAAAGCCGCCGCCACCATCAGCGAGGCCGTCATTAGCCAGGCGCGCATCATTGATGATCTTCTAGACGTCGCCCGTATTCGTACCGGCAAGCTGAAGCTCAAGACGCGTTTACTTGATCTAGCGAACATCGTGCGCGACATCCACGCGGTAGCCGCTGAAGAGTATCCGAATGCCGAGATAACGCTTGATGTTCCCTCATCGGGCGTCTCGGTACCTGTTGACGGGGATCCTACACGTCTAGAACAGGTCATCTGGAATCTGTTGCATAACGCACTGAAATTCACCCAGGGTAATGCTCGCATTCAGATTGTCCTCAGCATGGCCGAGGATCTGGCTCGACTCGATATCATCGATAACGGCATCGGCATTGCTGCGTCTGATATCGAACAGGTTTTCGATCTGTTCAGCCAAGCCAAGCCAAGAACGGGCAACCACCAACGCGATGGGTTGGGCATCGGTTTGTCCTTGGTACGCCAACTTGTTCAGACCCATAAGGGTTCAGTCAGCGTCAAATCTGCGGGCTTGGGACACGGCTGTACATTTACCGTGCTGTTACCGCTGTCGGAGCAGTCCTTTGACGACAACCCAGATGAGCAAAAGCGCGAGCAGAAAGGTCGTCTCAAGGGGCTCAAGGTGTTGCTGGTGGATGATTCCTTGGAAATCATCGAAGTAATGCGCATTTTGCTAGAGATGGAAGACGCGATGGTCAACTCGTTTTCCGACCCACGACTTGCTTTGGAAAACGCCACTCAAGAGCATTACGACATCATTCTTTCAGACATTGGCATGCCGGTCATGGATGGTCACGAACTCATCCGATCATTACGGCAAACCAAGCTGCATAAATTTACACCTGCAATAGCACTCACCGGCTACGGTGTCGCCGCGCAAGCGCAAAAGGCCAAGGACGCCGGCTTCGATCGACACTTAAGCAAACCGGTGCAATACGAAGAACTGGTAGAAAACATCGAATCGCTGTGTAGCGCCATGCTCACTGGAGCCTGAGTGAAAGGGGGTGCGCCCTGCACCTCCTGCGCTGTTTCACGCTGCGCTCACAGGCAGCTATCCCAGCACATTGATCCCTAATAGAGCGGCAAGCTCGCTCATCTGATCACGGCTGACCTTCACGCCATCCAAATTAACCGTTCTGATATCGAGGTCGCCGAGCGCCGAGTCGGTCAAGTCGCAACCGGTAAAGTCTGCAGATCGCCAGTCAAACGAACTGAACTCACCGCCGGAAAGGTCCGATCCGGCAAAGCTGGCGCCCATTACATTGGCACCGGTCCAGCGGTTGTCCCACAGTTCGCACTTTTCAAGATTTACCTTGGAAAAATTGGCATAGGCCAAATTGCTCTTATTGATATAGGCACTGCAGAACCAGGACTTGCTGGAAATAACATTCATGAAGCTCGCACTGCTGAAGTCCGCACCTTGAGCCTTGCATTCGCTAATCTCAAGCCCGAGCGCACTGGCAAAATTGAAAACGCACACCGAGATATCACAACGCTTGAAGGAGGCGCCTTTCAATTTGGCGCTACGAAAATTGCACCCTACCTGACGATCTCGATCATAGAAGCTGCAATCCACGAACTGTGTTTCCGACAGGTCGGTTCTGGAAAAATCGCAATCAAGAAAAGTGATACCGCTTACGATTCGGCCAGTGAATTCGTTCACACCGATTCGTTTATTTTCAACCATCTGTGGTTCCATAACGCATTCCTGAACAGTCCCATCGCGGAGCGAATTTACCATCACCGCTTGAAAGCGTCAGCTTGGGTGTACAGAACGCAGCGTGTAGAACCGTTACTTTTGTAAGCGTCGCAATCGACAAGCCCGGCGCAACAAAGGTCAATCCGGTACCGACGTTCAAGCCGTTGACCAGGCAATGAATGCCAGGACGAACAAGCCAGGTTTGGGATTGAGTGCGGCCGAGAGGAAACCGGTTAGAAAAATACTGGACAGCGATTGCCGCGCAGTCGGCTGAAAGCTAGGGGCGGCTAGTTCGGTTGCTCATCAAGCACAGCATCGGCTTCCCCATCGGAGCGAAACTGACGGCCGCCCGCTGACTGAGGCTTACTGGAATAGCTTTCTGGGCATTCCTTAACCTGCCCTGCTGCTTTCAAAATCTTGTCACCATACCTGGAGCCGACTAATAAAATAGACTGCTCTGCGTTCTTCTCAACCAGCATGGCTGCACATTCGAAATCACATACTTCGTTGAATGTGAAGCAGACGTTCTGGTCTTTGAATCGGTAAAGGCTCGCTGGCCAATTCGAGCAATCATAAATTCCGAGCCCAGGACAGGAGTACTCTTCAACCTCACCTAAAGCGATGACTTTTGATCCGACCGCATCCTGGACAGAGTCCTGCGCAAGGGCTGGACCAAACGCAAAAGCAATAAGCAGAACTGTTGCTCTGAGCATCAGCGGATCTCGTACTGGTTTGAGTGAAATCAATTATTTAGGTTATCGACTTAAAGCTCCGAGTTAAATAATTTCACTTAGCCACCATCCCGACAAACCGTGAATTCCAAACCTAGCCAGTACGACAAAATCCTGGATGAACTGAATGGCGGCGCTTTGGAGCTTCTGCTTGGGAGGCGAGAGAGCTGACGGAAAATTAGCCCATCAAGATCAATCTAGAGCGCCATTGAGAACCTCGTAAATGATACCGGTAGCAATAGTTACCAAAATTAAATCGGTCCCAACTTGCTGCCACTCGTAGCCGTCGTAGCGAGGTAAATGCCCAAGAAGACGACCATCGAGCTTCTTTGCAATTCCGGGAGGCAGCGATTTTCCGCGTGCCAGGTTCTTCTGGATGCCTGGAGGCAACTCCGATCCAGGGCTCCAATAGTTGTGGTAACGACTAAGCACACTCAAAACGCTACCTCGATCGATGCTCGGGCCGTGATCCCCTTCGTTATGACCTGAGCTTTTTGCTTTTCCCCTTTGAGCTTCGTGACTTGAGGCGTTGTGAGCATTACCTTGCCCCTTGCCATTACCAGGGTCGGCGTAAGCACCAGCACAAGCCGCGATCAGGGCAGCGCTGGTGAGCATCGTTAACACTGTTTTCAACTGGGACATGAGCGTTCTCACCGGAAAAGGAACTCCCCACAAATGTAGACGACATTGATGGAGAGAAAGAGGTCAGTCGAGCGCGCGATTCATGTGTCATCTCTGGCGAGCAGGAAGTTGCGGCGTGAGAATAGACAACCGAACCGGCTATTACGAAGAATTGTCCTGGTGGAAGACAATTTTTGGGCGGATCGGTCGATCTTTCAAACCTATCGCCTAATGAAGACTCACTGTATCTGGACGCCGCTAGGTTTGTAATGTCTACGGGCCGCTGTAGTGTCTCAGCTGTATAACGCCAATTAAAAATCGGCTACAACCTCGCAGCGAGACGGATGGAATCGCTTGAGTACGACTGCGTCGTCTCAGGGCTGACGCCGATGGAAGCCGCCACCTGCTGACATCCGAGCAGCGAAACGTTGCGCGCGCCTCGCCTTCCAAAGCTGAAATAGAACGACAGCAATCGACACACCTGGCCGGCACCATGCGCAAAAAGCCCAACGCGGGGCGGGGCTCTCGAAACAAACTGCCGAATCTAACCGGAATAGGATGTCTCGAGAATCACCACCATCAGGAGCGCCTTCCCAAAATCAAAAATCGAAGGTCGCCTCCAACTCGATCAACCATTTGTCGTTACGGCCCCTTACATCTTCCAACTCGCCGTCCAAGTGCATATGTAACGAAGCTAACTCACGACTGCGATTCACACCCAAGGGGTCTAGGCGATCGATTAAGTACACGACAAAGGTACTGGCTAGCCCTGTCAACGCACCAACAATCACTGCAGAAACAATCGATCCTATGGCGCCCAAGCCCGGTATTGCCAGAATGTACTTCTCGATGATCTCTTCGAACGCAACTCCGCCAATCACCACTGCACCGGCAGACACCACCTTCAGCGCCTCGTGCGCCCCCTCACGCAATGTCATGCCTTGGGGTGGAAATGCCAACATCTTGATTGCCCGCAGCAAGGACATGAAGCCCTCACGGAACATGCGGATTGCGCGCTTCCCGGTGGTCTTCAGGGTGTTGAGAAAGACCGTGACCAAATTAGACAAAACACCTGCAACAAAGCCTGCTCCACCGGCGGCGAGAGCGGATTTCCACTGCTTGCCGACTCGGCTAGCTACTCGCTCCATTCGACTACGTAGCTCCGGCCATAATTTGTCGTGAATGGCCCCGTTTCGATAGAAATCCTTCAGTTCGTCGAAGGTGGCACTGAAAAACTCCACCAGCATTAGTCCAAAGGCTTGCTGAAAGGCCATTTTGCCGCCTTCCTTCAAGCTGGTTCCGATTACATCGTCGCGAAACTTATTGCCCTTGTAATACGCATCGCGCAGCTTCCCTTCATACTCCTCCCGCGCTGCCTTGTCTTTTGCTAGCAGACGCTCGGGATTATCTGCAATCGCCTGCTTCTGCTGGTTTAACTCCAGTTCACCTCGCTCACTCTTCGTCAACTCGGGCTTGGACTCAAGCTCTGCAATTCGAGCTCGACGCTTGGGACTTTCCTGTTGCAGTTGGGCGACGACGTCAACAGCCGCGCGCTGGCCCTTCGACTTATTGAAGCGCTCCATAGTCGGGTTGAGATTAGTAGGGGCATTGGCTAGATCTACACCGTCAAGACCCGCTAGAACACGCCCGGCATCCTCGTCAATTTCCTTGGCCGCGATCGTATGATCTAAATTGCGTGGGTCTAAGTTTTTATGCCTGAAAATTTCACCGGTATAGGCGTCTTCAAGACGACCTTCAGACTGCGCCTTGGTATCGAGAGCGTTCTTGTCTGTATACCTTTTGTCGCCGTGATAGTCGTCCGGGTTGTATTTCGGCTTCTTGGCATACTCCTGCCGCGCTTCGTCGGTGGCATAGACTTCTTGGCGGGCGTTGTGAATGGTATCTACGTTTCCACCCACCTTGTCGTACACCGCGAGTACTCGCCCAAGGCCAAAGGGAACGGCAACCGCTTGAAGTACTTCGCGACGGCTGTCGCTGAGCAACTGTTCGAAACGCTCCTGGGTAAAATTTTCGCTGAATACGCGAAGCGCTTCGTCCACATCTGCTTCGCACACCATTTTATCGATGTCCACAGACAGTGAACCAAACAATGAGTCGATCCGATGTTGATCAACTGGCTGTTGCCGCAACACTAACGCCTCTCCTGCATTCGGCAAGGCCACAAGTACCGGTTGTTCACGTAGTTGAGCCTGAAGTTGGCGACGCGCCTTGAACCGCTCGATTCGATCCGTCATGAAACTCTCCGTCAGGCGCTAGCGCGCAACTGTACCCAGTGGGCGAGGAATTGTTGCTCCGACTCGCTGACTTGCTCATCGAGGTAGATCACAAAGCGTACGATTTCCTGGAACAAGTCCTGCGCATCAGTACCCACTTTTTGCGCCATCGCAAAAGCATCCATAATAGTCGGCGGCTGCGCGATTAGTTCATCCAGCGCGTTTCTCACTTGGGGTGGAAGCCATTTAGCCCCCATACCCAAGAGTAACTCGTCAATCTGCTCCTGCTCCTCGCGGCTGACTTTTCCGTCGCACGCGGCACAGGCTTGGGCCACAGCCTGCATAGCAATAAGCATGCGAAAATAGTCGTCGTTGTCCTGGATTCGGGCGCCTGCTTTTTTCAAGGCCGCTTCGAAGCGCTTTTCGCGCTCCAAGCTCCGCACCTTCTCACGTGCTTCACCGCGCGACTCGGCGTCCATAATTTTGGCGCTTTCACGGGTTTTACGGGCCGCCCAGAACGCCCCCATTGATGTACCAAAACCACTGACGTAATCACGCGAAGCATCGAAGCTGCCACTGACAACATCACGAGTCGAACCATAAGCATCCGAGACAACGTCGACAACTACGTCGGTGGCACTAGAAACTGTATCTCGCGTGGCGTCGAAGGCATCCGAGACCACATCGACCACCCTGTCGGCCGCTTCGGACACTGTATCTCGCGACGAGCCATAGGCGTCCGACACCACGTCCGCCACCTTGTCTGCGGTCTCGACCACCGTATCGCGGGTTGCACCATACGCATCAACAACAACACCTGTAGCCGTGGAGACTGTCCCCACTGTGGCTTCATATGCCTCGGATACGTTTTCAACCACTTTGTCTGCAGCATGAGAAACCGTGTCGAAAATCCTTCGGAACATATACGCCAAGTCCTTTTCAGGCTTTAAGAGGACCCAATTCTCATTTTCGCCACGAATGATGTCAATATGCCTTACCACTTAGTGGGTCGCGTGCCCGATCGAGCCAAACCCCGCTAAACACGATGGTTTCTGATGGTCTGACGCGTTAGGCGTTGCTGTTCTGCTCGGCCCAGTTGGCGCGGAACTCTTCGCTCAAGGCAAATACTCCGACCTCGAGCTCATCGCCATCAATAGCAGTGGGGTGGCGAGCCAGGTAGTCGACGCGCTCACCGGCGAGGGCCTGCTGGCCGACGAGGTTTCACTGAAAGCACTGTTCGATGAATTCGTCGACCACCACTAGGAAAGTGCTGCTGAAGGTCAATGGGAGCGTCGGTAGATTCGCGTCGAAGAAGGCACGGCAGCGGACTCGCGTGGCCCGGTGTTGACGATCTTGAAGGGGAAAATCGAATGATGTCCCGAAAAAATCCCACACATGAAAAAGCCCAACCTGAAAAGATTGGGCTAATTCATTGAAAATAATGGTCGGGACGGAGTGATTCGAACACTCGACCCCTTGCACCCCATGCAAGTGCGCTACCGGGCTGCGCTACGCCCCGACTGGGCTTGAAGCAATTCCCCTAGTTGCTGAGAACGTTGAAGAATGTACCCTAACCTTTTGAATTATGGAAGCATTTTTTCCGTAATTCCCGGCCCGATACGGGTTACTTCTTCAGCACCACTAACACGTCTTCCAGTTCGACAATCATCTGTCGAATCAGTTGTTTGTACTGAGTGGTGTCGTCCCTGGCTTCATCGCCAGAGAGGCGCAAGCGCGCCCCGCCGATGGTGAAGCCCTGGTCGTACAGCAGCGCGCGGATCTGGCGGATCATCAGCACGTCCTGGCGCTGATAGTACCGTCGATTACCGCGGCGCTTTACCGGGTTGAGTTGCGGGAACTCCTGCTCCCAGTAGCGGAGCACGTGCGGTTTTACCGCACAAAGCTCGCTTACCTCACCAATGGTGAAGTAGCGTTTGCCTGGAATCGGCGGAAGCTCGTCGTTATGACTTGGTTCCAGCATAGGCCTCAACTCGGGCTTTCAACTTCTGCCCTGGACGAAAGGTGACGACTCGACGCGCCGTGATCGGGATCTCTTCCCCCGTCTTGGGGTTGCGGCCCGGCCGCTGGCGCTTGTCACGCAGGTCAAAATTGCCGAATCCGGACAATTTGACTTGCTCGTTGTCTTCTAGAGCGTGCCTGATTTCCTCAAAGAACAGCTCAACCAATTCCTTGGCTTCACGCTTGTTCAGGCCCAGCTCCTCGTACAGCCGTTCGGCCATCTCAGCTTTCGTCAGAGCACCCATACGCTATTTCCTTAACGTGGTGTTCAACCTTTGTTCGAGCGAGGTGAGGATGTTTTGTGTCGCTGTGTTCACCTCTTCATCATTAAGAGTGCGCGACGGATGCTGCCAGGTCAAGCCTACGGCAAGGCTTTTTCTATCAGGATCAATACCTTTACCCTGATAAACATCAAACAGCCTGAGGTCTGTAAGCCATTCGCCTGCATTGTCACGAATTACTTCAAGCACCGAGCTCGAAGCAACATCATGTCCTGCCACCAAGGCCAGGTCACGGCGCACTTCCGGGAATTTCGACAGCTCGCTGAACTTCGGCAAGCGGCCATCGGCAACTTCACCCAGTACCAGCTCGAAGACGAATACAGGACGGTCTAGACCCAGGGTCTTGGCAAGCTCAGGGTGGATAGCCCCTAAGTAACCTACCTCACGACCCCCACGCTCAATACGGGCAGTTTGACCTGGGTGCAAGGCCGGGTGCTTGCCAGGAACGAAGCTGAACTCGGCGAGCGAGCCAGAGAAGCCCAGAACAGCTTCAACGTCGGCTTTAACATCAAAGAAGTCGATGGTGTCGCGACTGTTCGCCCAGCCTTCCGGCAGACGGCTGCCACACACCACGCCCGCAAGCATAGGCTCCTGTTTGAGGTCACCCAACTGGCCAACGAAACGCAGGCCGCTTTCAAACAGGCGTACACGATCCTGCTGACGGTTGAGGTTGTGCTGCAGCGATTTGACCAGGCCTGGCCACAACGAGGCGCGCATGGCCGCCATATCGCTGGAGATCGGATTGGCCAGCAGCAGTGGCTCCACGCCTGGCGTGAACAGTTCGAACAGTTTCGGATCGATGAAGCTATAGGTGATCGCCTCCTGGTAGCCGCGAGCAACCAGCAAACGGCGCAAGGCTGGCAGTTCACCACGGGCTTCAGCCTTGGCTTGCGGGGCCAGGCGAGCTTGCGGATAACGAACCGGTAGACGGTTGTAGCCGTACAAACGGGCCAACTCTTCGATCAGGTCGACCTCAAGGCTGATGTCGAAGCGATGGCTTGGTACTTCCACCTGCCACTGCCCTTCTCCAGCGGTGGTCTTCAGGCCCAGGCCGTTGAGCAGTTGCTCGACCTCAATGCCAGCCATTTCCATGCCCAGCATTTGGCTCAAGCGTTCGGCGCGCAGGGTGATCGGCGCAACCTTCGGCAAGTGCTCTTCGCTGGTGACATCGACCACAGGACCGGCTTCGCCGCCGACAATCTCCAGCAGCAGCGCAGTCGCACGCTCGATGGCCTCGCGAGCCAGTTGCGAGTCAACGCCACGCTCGTAGCGGTGCGATGCATCGGTGTGCAGGCCGTATGAACGCGCCTTACCAGCAACCGAGATCGGTTCGAAGAAGGCGCTTTCGAGGAAGATGTCACGGGTGGTGTCGGATACACCGCTGTGCTCGCCACCCATGACGCCGGCGATGGCCAGGGCACGAGAGTGGTCAGCAATAACCAGGGTATCGCTACGCAGTGCCACTTCCTGACCATCGAGCAGAACGAGCTTCTCGCCCTCCTCGGCCATGCGCACACGGATACCGCCGTTGATTTCGGCGAGATCAAAGGCGTGCATCGGCTGGCCCAGTTCGAGCATCACATAGTTGGTGATGTCGACAGCCGCGTCGATGCTGCGTACGTCGGAGCGACGCAGACGCTCAACCATCCACAGCGGGGTTGGGCGCGACAGGTCGACATTGCGGATAACACGACCCAGGTAACGTGGGCAGGCTGCGGGCGCCAGAACTTCAACCGGACGCACTTCATCATGGACGGCGGCAACGGCCGGCACGGCCAGGCGAGTGACCGGCACGTCGTACAAGGCACCTACGTCACGCGCCAGACCCGCCACCGACAGGCAGTCGCCCCGGTTAGGGGTCAAGCCGATCTCGATGCTGGCGTCGTCCAGATCCAGGTACACGCGAATGTCTTCGCCCACCGGTGCATCAGCTGCCAGTTCCAACAGGCCGTCATTCTCTTCGCTGATCTGCAGTTCTGCAGCCGAGCACAGCATGCCGTTGGACTCAACGCCACGCAGTTTGGCCTTCTTGATTTTGAAATCGCCCGGCAGCTCGGCACCAATCATGGCGAACGGGATCTTCAGGCCAGGGCGCACGTTAGGCGCGCCACACACTACCTGGAAAGTCTCGCTGCCGCTGCTGACCTGGCACACGCGCAACTTGTCAGCATCGGGATGTTGTTCGGTGCTCAGCACCTCACCCACGATGATGCCGCTGAACTGGCCGGCAGCCGGCGTTACGCTGTCGACTTCAAGGCCGGCCATCGAAAGACGAGCAACCAGCTCGTCTCGGGATACCTGCGGGTTTACCCAACCGCGCAGCCATTTTTCACTGAATTTCATCCTGCTCTCCTGAAAGATTCGTTACGGGTGCGCGACCTAGCGAAATTGCGCAAGGAACCGCAAGTCGTTGTCGAAGAACAGGCGCAAATCGTTGACGCCGTAACGCAGCATGGCCAGGCGCTCGGCACCCATGCCGAAGGCAAAGCCCTGGAACTCTTCCGGATCAATGCCAGACATGCGCAGCACGTTCGGGTGAACCATGCCGCAACCCATGACTTCCAGCCAGCCGGTCTGCTTACACACGCGGCAACCTTTGCCGCTGCACATCACGCACTGGATGTCGACTTCAGCCGAAGGCTCGGTGAAGGGGAAGAAGGACGGACGGAAGCGTACCGCCAGTTCCTTTTCGAAGAACACCCGCAGGAACTCTTCGATGGTGCCTTTGAGATCGGCGAAATTGATGTCGCGATCGATCAGCAGGCCTTCGACCTGGTGAAACATCGGCGAGTGGGTCAGGTCCGAGTCGCAGCGATAAACGCGGCCCGGGCAAACAATGCGGATTGGCGGCTGGCTGGACTCCATGGTCCGCACCTGCACCGGCGAGGTGTGGGTACGCAGCAGCATGTTGGCATTGAAGTAGAAGGTGTCATGCATTGCCCGGGCCGGGTGGTGGCCGGGAATGTTGAGCGCTTCGAAGTTGTGGTAGTCGTCTTCAACCTCAGGGCCTTCGGCAATGCCGTAGCCAATGTGGGTGAAGAACTGCTCGATGCGCTCCAGCGTACGGGTGATCGGATGCAGACCGCCTGAGGTCTGGCCACGGCCCGGCAAGGTCACATCAATGCATTCGGCAGCCAGACGGGCGCTGAGTTCGGCTTCTTCGAAAGCAGCCTTGCGCGCGTTGAGCACCTCGGTGACGCGTTCCTTGGCGTCGTTGATCAGCGCGCCCACTTTCGGCCGCTCTTCGGCAGGCATGTTGCCCAGGGTCTTCATCACCTGAGTCAGTTCGCCTTTCTTGCCAAGGAATTGAACCCGGATCTGTTCCAGGGCATTGATGTCTTCAGCGCGTTCCACGGCCTCCAGGGCTTGGGAGACCAGCGCGTCCAGGTTTTCCATGTACAGACTCCAGATACAAAATAGGGGAAGAGCGCAGGCTCTTCCCCTATTAAGACGTTAACACCTGGCGCCGGAAATGACGCCGGGTGATTGTCGGGGTACTTAAGCCAGCGAGGCTTTAGCTTTCTCGACAATCGCAGCAAACGCCGCTTTTTCGTTCACTGCCAGATCAGCCAGAACCTTACGGTCGATTTCGATCGACGCTTTTTTCAGGCCAGCGATCAGGCGGCTGTAGGACAGACCGTTGATACGCGCACCAGCGTTGATACGAGCGATCCACAGAGCGCGGAACTGACGTTTTTTCTGACGACGGTCGCGGTAGGCGTATTGGCCTGCCTTGATGACCGCTTGCTTGGCAACACGGAATACGCGCGAGCGTGCACCGTAGTAACCTTTAGCCAGTTTCAGAATTTTCTTGTGACGCTTACGAGCGATGACGCCACGCTTTACACGAGCCATGAGTAACTTCCTCTATCTAGATCCAAAAATTAACGAAGGCGCAGCATGCGCTCGACTTTTGCCACGTCCGACGGGTGCAGCAAGCTGCTACCACGAAGTTGACGCTTACGCTTAGTCGACATTTTGGTCAGGATGTGGCTCTTGAAAGCGTGTTTGTGCTTGATGCCGTTAGCCGTTTTCAAGAAACGCTTGGCTGCACCGCTTTTGGTTTTCATTTTTGGCATGTTCGGATACTCCGCATTCAGTTGATAAACATAACCGCAAGGCCTGCCGTGCCCTGGTGGTTATTTCTTTTTCTTGGGGGCGATGACCATCAAAAGCTGGCGTCCTTCCATCTTCGGATGCTGTTCGACGGTTCCGTATTCGGCAAGATCAGCTTCGATCCGCTTCAACAGTTCCATACCCAGCTCCTGGTGGGCCATCTCACGACCACGGAATCTCAGAGAGATTTTGGTCTTGTCCCCATCACTAAGGAAACGTACCAGGTTGCGTAGTTTTACCTGGTAATCCCCTTCCTCCGTCCCTGGACGAAACTTGATTTCTTTGATCTGGATGACTTTCTGGTTCTTCTTCGCCGCGGCCTGCTGCTTCTTCTTTTCGAACAGGCTCTTGCCGTAATCCATGACTTTGCAGACAGGAGGTACAGCATCAGCAGAAATTTCTACCAGGTCCAGCTTCGCTTCTTCAGCGATACGAAGCGCTTCACCAATCGAGACGATGCCCAACTGCTCGCCGTCAACGCCAATTAACCGAACCTCGAGTGCCGAGATATTCTCGTTGATCGGGGCCTTCGGTACAGCTCGTTTGTCTTGTCTCATATCACGCTTAATAATAATTACTCCGAATCTTGGCGACCACGCCGGGAAACCGCTTGCGCGAGCAAGTCCGCGAACTCGGCGACGGGCATTGAGCCCAGGTCAGCACCTTCACGGGTACGCACAGCGACAGTTTGCGTTTCGACTTCCCGATCCCCGATAACTAGGAGATAAGGAACCTTGAGCAAGGTATGCTCGCGGATCTTAAAGCCAATTTTCTCATTTCTCAAGTCGGACTTGGCACGAAAACCGCTTTCGGCCAGAGTTTTTTCCACTTGTTGAGCAAATTCGGCTTGTTTGTCGGTGATATTCATCACCACCGCCTGAGTTGGCGCTAGCCAGGCCGGGAACGCACCTTCGTAGTGCTCGATCAGAATTCCGACGAAACGCTCGAACGAACCGAGGATGGCACGGTGCAGCATGACAGGATGCTTGCGGCCGTTGTCTTCGGACACGAACTCTGCGCCCAGGCGAATTGGCAGGTTGAAGTCGAGCTGCAGGGTACCACACTGCCAGACACGACCGAGGCAATCCTTGAGCGAGAATTCGATTTTCGGACCGTAGAAAGCGCCTTCACCTGGCTGCAGGTCGTATGGCAGACCGGCGCTGTCAAGCGCGGACGCCAACGCCGCTTCGGCGCGATCCCACAGCTCATCAGAACCAACACGCTTTTCAGGACGAGTGGACAGCTTCATCACCACGTCGGTAAAGCCGAAGTCCGCATAGACATCCATGGTCAGCTTGATGAAAGCCGCAGATTCGGACTGCATCTGCTCTTCAGTGCAGAAGATGTGCGCATCGTCTTGGGTAAAGCCACGCACACGCATGATGCCATGCAGAGCACCCGACGGCTCGTTGCGGTGGCAAGCACCGAATTCGGCCAGACGCAGCGGCAATTCGCGGTAGCTCTTCAGGCCCTGATTGAACACCTGCACGTGGCAAGGGCAGTTCATCGGCTTGATGGCGTAGTCGCGGTTTTCCGACTGCGTGGTGAACATGTTGTCGGCGTAGTTGGCCCAGTGACCAGACTTCTCCCACAACGAACGGTCAACAACCTGCGGGGTCTTGATCTCGAGGTAGCCGTTGTCACGTTGCACCTTGCGCATGTACTGCTCGAGCACCTGGTACAGCGTCCAACCGTTAGGGTGCCAGAACACCATGCCCGGCGCCTCTTCCTGGAGATGGAACAAACCCAGGCGCTTGCCGATTTTACGGTGATCGCGTTTTTCCGCTTCTTCAATGCGCTGAATGTAGGCAGCCAACTGTTTTTTGTCGGCCCAGGCAGTGCCATAGACACGCTGCAGCTGCTCGTTTTTGGCATCGCCACGCCAGTAGGCGCCGGACAACTTGGTCAGCTTGAACGATTTGAGGAAGCGGGTGTTCGGCACGTGCGGACCGCGGCACATGTCGACATATTCTTCGTGGTAGTACAGGCCCATGGCCTGTTCATCCGGCATGTCTTCGACCAGTCGCAGCTTGTAGTCTTCGCCACGCGCCTTGAAGACCTCGATTACCTCGGCACGCGGGGTAACTTTTTTGATGACATCGTAGTCGGTGTCGATCAACTGCTGCATGCGCTGCTCGATAGCAGCCATGTCTTCAGGTGTGAAGGGACGCTCGTAGGCGATGTCGTAGTAGAAGCCTTCGTCGATGACCGGACCGATAACCATTTTAGCGGTCGGGTACAACTGCTTGACTGCGTGGCCAACCAGGTGGGCGCACGAGTGACGGATAATCTCCAGCCCCTCTTCGTCCTTGGGTGTAATGATTTGCAGCTTGGCGTCGTGCTCGATCAGGTCACTGGCATCTACCAGCTTGCCATCAACCTTGCCTGCTACGGTGGCCTTGGCCAGGCCTGCACCAATGGATGCGGCGACTTCGGCTACGGATACGGCCTTGTCGAACGAACGTTGACTGCCATCGGGAAGAGTAATAATGGGCATGGCGCCTCCTCTCCTAGTGGTGACCCCTACCAAAGGTCACGTGGGTTGGGATGAGCCAGTACAAGATCCGCCCCTGTCTTTGCACAAGCAAAGCCTGCCTCACAGTGGCAGAAGCCCGAACGCCTGCCAGGGAACGAACCAGAGTGACTGGAATAAAAAGGGAATTGCAAGCTACAAGCCGTAAGTAAAAGCTGGCGGCAATTTCAAGCTAGGCATGCTAGCACAAAGCTTAGCGACCACTGAGGGGAACTTGAGGGGAAATTTTCCGCTCAGAGTTTCTGAAGCGACCTACTCTTGTGAAACTAGACCCCAAGGAGTGTTTGGCTATGCGACTTCCGTCTTTTCTGGCCCTGGCGGCTGCTTCTGCTCTGTTACTGCCGCTGGGCGCCAGTGCCGGCCAGCTACCTGCCGATTACCAGACATCCTGCGTGGCTCAGGCACAGAAGCAAGGCCTGACCCAGGACAAAGCCGTAATTCACTGCAAATGCGCCGGAGATGTGCTTGAAAAAAACCTCAGCGATAAAGAGATCAAGGACCTCGACACCCTGCAGGATGGCGTAGATGCAAGCGTAATGAAGCGCGCGCAAGAAAAAGTCGCAGCGGTCTGCGGCCCGAAAAAATAGGCCTTTGGCCGGATAATCCATCGCTAAATTGCTCCAGATCAGCAATCTGCGAAGGTAAAAGGGGCTACAAGCCCATATTTATACTATGATGGTCGCGTGCACCCTGTTGGCCTCGGCAACACCGCACTACCGAAAATCATGTTTCCTGGAGATACACCCATGTCTAATCGCCAAACCGGCACCGTAAAATGGTTCAACGATGAGAAAGGCTTCGGCTTCATCACTCCACAAGGTGGCGGCGACGACCTGTTCGTTCACTTCAAGGCTATCGAATCTGACGGTTTCAAAAGCCTGAAAGAAGGCCAGACCGTTTCCTTCGTTGCCGAAAAAGGCCAGAAGGGCATGCAGGCTGCACAAGTTCGTCCAGAGTAAGCTCTGACCGAATAAAAAAACCCGTCCATGTGGCGGGTTTTTTTGTGCCTGCGAGAAACGGAAATCAGCCGCAGTTAACGCTAATAACCACACCTTGCGCATTGGTGTGCAAATTCAGGCGCTCGGAACGGTAATCCATGGTCATGACATCATTCGGGCCAAGCGCATGCGCCATTTGCGATCCGCTGGCCTTGCGCGCTTGCTCGACCAAAGCTGGCGTTGCTTGCTTGCCGACGGCGAACTCGGCGCCGCTTGCCTGACAACGGCCGTCGTTGTTCGCCACTGCAGCCTCCGGGGCCTTGGACGACGAACCACTATTGCTGCTACAACCGGCCAATACGGCAACTGCTACCAGGCTCATCAGTGATGCACGGAACATGAATCCTCCTTAAAAACGGAATGCTGCTGCCTCTGTGACAGCCTCGCTGATTTTTCGTTGCAAAACCCGTCAAGTCTGCCTGAGCCAGCGCGCTCAGGTAAAAACCTAATCGTCACGGAATTTTGCACAAAGTGCATGGGCACTCAGTACAGGTCTATGTAGTCACTCACAGGTTTTGGCCAGTTGCTGCTCAAAACATTGAACACCTGCAGCACCCAACGCTCATCTGCTGCCGCCTGCTCCCCCACGCAGCCTGAGCCGGCCGCCCAGGTTTCCAGACGAAAGGCCAAGCCATCCAGATCACGCCCACCTACGACTTGCGATAGCCAGGCAATGCCATCGCGACTGACCCGCAACTGGTTGTGCACAGCGTTGCTACCGGCGGCAAGCATGCGGCGTACCGTCTCGACGGTGAATTGTTCGGGGTTGCTCAAGTCGATCTGCACAGCACTGTTCCGCCAAGCTGAAAACCATTAGTTTGCCACGCCCCCGCGCTTATGCCTAAGTCGCAGTGCCTGGACCACTCTGGACATGCTCTACTGCTGCCTTGGGCGAAGGGCAATCAGGTCTCCGTCTTCATACGCCAGGGCACGGCATTTGAACTCACAGCGCGCAGTTATTTTTGGAAAAGCTTATGACAAGCCACATCATCGATGCCGACATCAAGGTCAAGTGGGCCGAAGGCCAAAGCGCCTACAGCCCCGCCAGCGCTGAAGAACTGATGCTGATTGCCGTTGACCTATTGGTCAAAGACCTGGGCAATGAGGCTGCCCGCAGCTTCGTCGATCAGGTGTTCGAACGCTACTCGCAGGCTACTTCAGACGCGCAAGCCGCGCACTGAGCAGGTCAAAAAATCCCTGGGCATCTGCACTGTCGATCCACAGCACATTGGCCGGTTGCCCAAGGACGCCGTGCCAGTCAGCAATTGTCTGGCCATAGGTCAAGCCTTTGCGGCTGTCCACCTGCATGTAAATCTGCCGGCCGCTGAACAAGGCCGGCCTGATCAGGTAAGCGATCACACTGGCGTCGTGCACCGGGCCGCCCGGAATACCATAGCGCTGCATATCGGGCCTGCCGTAGGCATCGAGAATGCCCACCACCCGCTTGCTGGCCTGATTATCGACGGTGGCCAACTGCCTGAGCCGTGCGTCGCTGGTCAGCACCTTATGGGTCACATCCAGTGGCAGGTAGGTCAACTTGACCCCACTGCTCAACACCGCTTCAGCGGCCTCCGGATCGGCAAATAGATTGAATTCAGCCACGGGCGTGATGTTGCCACCATTGAAATGGGCCCCTCCCATTACTATCACCTGCTTGATGCCGCGGACTATTTTCGGGGCTTGAATCAAGGCCAGCGCCAGGTTGGTTTGCGGGCCGAGCATAGCCAGGGTAATGCTTTGCGGCTTGGCGTTACTCAACGTCTCGACCAAGTATTCAACCGCACAGCCTTTGGCCAAGCCTTGATTGGGCTCATACACCGCAACACCCGGCAAACCCTCCTCACCATGGATATCAGCGGCGTAGACAGGCGTGCGTAGCAACGGCCTGGTCGCACCGGCATATACAGCAATGTCTTCTCGCCCTCCCCACTCCCTGGCCAACCTTGCATTGCGCGACGTTTTCTCCAGGCGCACGTTGCCAGCAACCGTTGTGATAGCGCGGATGTTCAGCTCTTCGGGTGAAGCCATGGCCAACAGCAAGGCCACTACATCGTCAGCACCCGGGTCGGTATCAATGATCAAATCGATGGGCGCAACTTGCTCTGCGCCCTGCGATAAAATGGACATCAGCAGAACTCCTTGTAGCAGACGTTTGGCGCAATGAATCAAGCCACCGAATTCATAAAGCGTTAAAACGTAACACCGGCGATCAGAGCAATATTGCTGTAGGGCTGGCACTCCCCGCTACGCACTATGGCGCGGGCGCCACGGCAGAGCTGCTTGAACTCAGGATGATTAAGTCGAGTTCTCGCACCAAGCTGACCATGGGCATGATATTGCTCAATGGTGGTCAAGGCCGGAGGATTGGCCGTGAACGTTTCATCGGCGAGCACATGGCTCTGCACCTGCATTTCGCTTAATACCGCACGCAGAACACTGGCAAAATCCGGAGTACCCGGGGTCAACGCCAGATCGATCAACTCGACACCCGGTGGTACCGGCAAACCGGCATCACCAATGACCAGGATATCGCCGTGCCCCAGCGAGGCGATGAGCCGCGACAGGGCAATGTTGAGCAAAGGCGTCTTCTTCATGACCACACCTCGCCCAGACGAGGAATTGAAGGCTGGGCGCCAGCGCGGGTTACCGATAGGGCCGCGGCACGTTGGCCAAAAGCAATCGCCTCACTTTCCTCCACTCCCCGCGCAAGCGCAGCTGCGAAACCACCTACAAACGTGTCGCCAGCAGCCGTGGTATCCACTGGCCGTACTGGCGGCGCTGCAAAGTGCCGTACGCCTTGGGCGCCGGCGAACAACGCCCCTTGGGCACCCAGCGTGATGATCACGTTTTTTACCCCAAGTTCGCGCAGATGGCTGGCCACAACTTCCGCGCTGGCCAGATCGGTTACCGGCAGGCCGGTCAGCGCCTGCGCTTCACTTTCATTGGGGATCAGGTAGTCGATTGAAGCGTACCAACTCAGCGGCAAGGGGCCAGTGCAAGGTGCAGGGTTGAGAATCACTGTTTTGCCCAGTTCCCGGCCCCGCTCAAGAGTGTAGGCCACAGTCTGCGAGGGCACTTCCAGTTGGCAGATGATGACTTCAGCGCCTTGCAGCAAGTCATCGGAAGCCTGAACCGATTGTGGCTGTAACTGACCATTGCCACCCGGGATGATAACGATGGCATTCTGGCTGCTGGCATCTACCACAATCAATGCCAGCCCGCTGGATACACCGGGACACACTGCCACCCCTCGACAATCGATCTGCTCATCGAGCAAGGCCTGGCGCAGTTGGTGGCCATAAGCGTCGTCGCCGACATTGCCGATCATCGCAACCGAAGCGCCCAGGCGCGCTACAGCCACCGCCTGGTTGGCGCCCTTGCCACCCGGCACGGTAGCAAAGGATTCTCCCGCCAGGGTTTCGCCAGCGCGCGGCAAGCGCTCGGCGCGGGCCACCAGGTCCATATTGAGACTTCCAACCACCACCACTTTGGCGTGCATAGGTGCTCCGATCTCAACGGTATTCATTGAAGAGGTCTGGACGCGGTGCAGTGGACTCACGCAACACGATCTTGGGCTCAACGATGCGTTGCTCCGGCTCGCCGCGCAACGGCTGGGCAATGCGCGACAACAACAGTGAGGCAGCGCTCTCACCCAGTTCACGAATCGATTGCCCCACCGTGGTGAGGGCCGGGAAGACGTAGCGACTCAGTTGGATGTCATCGAAGCCTATGACCGAGAGTTCGCCGGGCACACAAATATTGCGTTCTGCCGCAGCACGCAGCACACCGATGCCGATCATATCGTTGCCAGCAAAAATCGCCGTAGGTCGGCGCCCCTCGAGCAGTTGCGCAGCCGCCGCATACCCACCCAGGCTAGTGAAGTCACTGCTGACGATATGCTCGTCACTCACCTGCACTTGAGCTTCAGCCAACGCGCGCTGAAACCCTGCCAGACGCAGCTGCGCCGTACTGGTGCTGGCCGGGCCACCGATGCAGGCAATGTCGCGATGCCCCAACTCCAGCAAATGGCGGGTAGCCAGATAAGCCCCCAACTCGTGGTCGATGCGCACAAGATCCGCTGCGACGCCCTCCAGCTCACGATCGACGATAACCATCGGGGTGCGCACGTTGGCCAGGCTGCCTTGCAAGTCGCTGTCTTCACCCACGGACGCCACAATCAGGCCATCGATGCGCTTTTCCAGCAGCACGCGCAGGTAACTGCGTTGTTTTTGCGGGTTGTCGTCTGAGTTGCACAGAATCACGCAATAGCCATTACGCTCGCAGGCATCCTCGATACCTCGGGCAAGCTCGGCAAAATATGGGTTGACGCTATTGGGCACCAGCAAGCCAATGGTAGCGGTGCTGCGCGCCTTCAGCGAACGAGCCACCGCACTTGGCACATAGTCGAGCTCAGCGATAGCCGCTTCGACCTTGAGGCGTACAGGCTCGCTGACCGGGCGGGTTTTGTTCAGTACATGGGACACTGTGGTGTAGGAAATACCCGCCAGCGCCGCGACATCTTTGATAGTTGCCATGAGTCAGTTCCGCCGGCTAGCACGCCGGCTACGATAGGTGTCGAGGACCACGGCGATAACGATTACCGCCCCGGTAATAATGCGCTTGGTTGGCTCCGATGCGCCGATCTGCGCCAGGCCTGCGGCCAGCACAGAAATAATCAATACGCCAAAGAACGTGCTGATGACTGAGCCGCGTCCGCCCATCAAACTGGTCCCGCCGATCACTACGGCGGCAATGACCTGAAGCTCAAGGCCGGAGCCAGCATTGGGGTCGGCGGCCTCCAGGCGGGAAATCTGAAACAGCGCGGCAAGGCCGGCCAGCAAGCCCATCAGCGAGAACACCAGGATTTTGTAAGGGCGCGGATCGATACCCGCCAGGCGCACGGCCTCTTCATTGGTGCCGATGCCTATCAGGTAGCGCCCGAACACCGTGCGCGTCAGTACCAGTTGGGCAACGACGATCACAAGCAAGGCGATGATGAACGACGGTGATATTCCGAACGCCAAAGGATTGGAGAGCCAGGCAAAAGCGTCGCCAATGTAGGCGGTACGTGAGTCGGTCAGCTGGTAGGCCAGGCCTCGGGCCATTTCCAGCACGCCCAGGGAAACGATAAAGGATGGGATACGCCAGGCGACTGTAATTGAGCCGGTGATGCTACCTGCCAGTGCCGCCACGGCCATACCCAGCAAGGCAGCTGGCAGTGGGCTCCAGCCCCACCCCAGCATGGCGACACTGACTGCCGAGGCCGCCAGGGCCAACACCGATCCGACCGATAGATCGATACCGCCAATGATCAGCACGAAGGTCATGCCAACCGCCAGCACCATCAAATCGGGGATCTGGTTGGCCAATGTGCTGAACGTACCGTAAGAGAGAAAGTGGCTGCTCAGGAACGAGAACAGCACAATCATCGCCAGTAACGCACCGGCCAACCCCAGGTAGGTGCCAAACCCAGAATAACTACTGCTGCGTTTGGCGCCTGGCGGCACTGTGTCCAATGGCGTGGTTTTCATGAGTCTGTCCTGGGCGCTGCCTCGTGCAGCGCATTACGTTTCTGATAGCCGGCAAAGGCCGCGGCCAGTAATTGATCCTGGGTCCAGGTTTCACGCTCGAAGGTATCGACCAGCCGTCCGGCGCTGAGCACACCGATACGGTCACAGATCAGCATCAGCTCGCGCAGATCACTGGAAACCACCACCAATGCCTTGCCGTTGCGCGCCAGGTCAGCCAGCAAGCCGTAGATATCGAATTTGGCACCGACATCGATGCCACGGGTTGGCTCGTCAAACAACAGCACCGAGCAATCACGTTCCAGCCAACGACCGATCACTACCTTCTGCTGATTACCCCCCGACAGCTCACCTACCGCCTGTTGCGGACCAGAACTGCGGATACGCATGGCAGCGATCTGGCGCTGTGCCAAGTCACGCTCGGCATCGCGGTCAAGTATTCCCGCCCGGGAAATCGCCGGCATGTTGCCCAAGGCAATATTGCTGCTGATTGACTGCAACAGCAGCAACCCCTCGCCCTTACGGTCTTCGGTAATCAGGGCGATGCCCTGGCGCACTGCCGATACTGGAGAACGTATGTGAACGCCACGCAAAGGATTGCCCAACTCGATAGTGCCGCTGTCGGCGCGGTCGGCACCATAGATCAAACGTAGTAATTCGGTACGACCTGCACCTATCAGCCCTGAAATGCCAAAAATTTCGCCACTGCGCACCTCGAAAGACACGTCGCGAACTTTGTCAGCTCTGCCCAGGCCATTGACCTTGAGCAACGGCGCACCGATCTGGCGCTGACCCAGGTCGATATGCTCGGCCAATTCGCGCCCCACCATCAGGTTCACCAGTTCGGCGCTGCTATAGCGTGCCATCGGCTCGACGCATACCAACCGACCATCGCGCAACACAGCGATACGCTTAGCGATGCGCTTGAGTTCTTCGAGACGATGAGAGATGTAGACGATGGCCACGCCCTGTTGCTGCAGGCGGGCGATCTGAGTGAACAGCAACTCGACCTCTCGCGCCGTGAGCATGGCGGTGGGTTCATCGAATATAAGTACTCGGCATTCACCGATCAGGTTGCGGGCGATTTCCACCATTTGCTGGTGACCGATACCCAGCTCGCCAACCGGGGTGTCTGGATCGATAGCATCCAGGCCGACTTGCGCCATCGCAGCCTGGGCCATCTGGCGCAGGCGCTTGCGGTTGATCCAGCCGGCACGGCTAGGCAGGTTGTCGAGAAACAGATTCTCGGCCACGCTCAGTGTCGGCAGCAGATTGAGTTCCTGCATGACCATGCGCACGCCCATTCGCTCGGCGGCGGCCCGGCTGCCGGGCAGGTAGGGCTGACCTTGAAATTCCATATACCCGGTGCTGGGCGTCTCCAGACCGCCAATGATTTTCGACAGGGTACTTTTGCCCGCACCGTTCTCGCCAGTGAGGGCCAGCACTTCACCTCGACGCAGGCTCAGGCTGACATCGCTCAGCACCGGCTGAGCGTAGGTCTTGCCTATTGCACTGACCGAAAGCACTACCTGCGCAGTCGCTGACATTACCTGTTCTCCTGACGCCTGCCATGGGCAGGCGCTTGCAGTGCGACTACTTGTTGGTGATCAGCTCGACTGGGGTCTGGATGACGTTGTCAGCGTCTACTTCTGGCTTTTCGCCCTTGAGCATCTTCAACGCGGCTTCAATACCGAACACTGCCTGTTTGGCCGCGTACTGATCAGCGGTCGCAAGTACCCGACCATCCTTGAGCATAGGCTTGATGGCGTTGATATTGTCGTAGCCGACGACTTGCACCTGGCCAGCCTTGCCCGCTGCCCGTACCGCCGAAACCGCGCCTAACGCCATGCTGTCGTTGCCAGCCAGCAGCGCCTTGAGTTCAGGGTGGGCATTGAGCATGGAAGCCGCAACGGCGTTGCCCTTGGCAATTTCCCAATCGCCCGACTGCACTGAAACGACCTTGATTTGCGCCGCCTCCATCGCATCCTTGAAGCCAGCGGTGCGCTGCTGGGCATTAGTGGTGGTCGAGACACCTTCAATGATGCCGACTTCATCGCCAGCCTTGAGCTTTTCCTTGGCCAAGTACTCGCCCACCAGACGTGCACCCTTGCGATTGTCCGGACCAACAAAGGGTACGCTGAGGTTCTTGCTCTTGAGGACTTCAGGGTCGAGACGGTTGTCGATATTGACCACGGTAATGCCCGCGTCCATGGCTTTCTTGACCACAGGTACAAGCGCCTTGGAATCGGCAGGTGCGATAACCAGGGCATTGACCCCGGAAACAATCATCTGCTCGACAATGCGAATCTGGTTGCCTGAATCGGTTTCATCCTTGATGCCGTTGGACACCAGATCAAATGCGCTGGCATGTTCTTTCTGGTAGGCCTTGGCCCCGTCTTCCATGGTGAGGAAGAACTCATTGGCAAGGGATTTCATCACCAGGGCAACCTTGGGCTTTTCCTCCGCCACGGCCGGGGAAAGAGGCAGTGCGAGGGACAGCGAAGACATTACGGCGAGCGCCAAAAGACGTCCTGCGAACGGCAGCTTCATTGCATTTACTCCGAATTTTATAATTATCTATCGGGTCGCAAACGTTTGCGTTAACTCACTATGGGAACGCAACCAGACTTTGTCAAATTCGCCACCGTCGATGCTCTGGAAGTTGCCCGTACGAATTATCATCAAATTGCTCGGAAAACCGAACCCCCCAAAATGGAACATTCGGTTTATCGAACAGAAAAAGTTAAAAGGGACGTCCTCTAGCTTCAAAAAAACCATGTATATCAATTAGTTAACCACATAATCCGACGAACGGCAGACTTGGCCCGCTTTCTGCTCCCTCCTGCGAGTTACACAGCGAACTCCATTCATAAGAGAGATCAATAATGAAAGCTGCGCTTAACTCCTTCGTTCCAGGGGCATTGGCCCTGCTGCTGTTACTGCCCGCAGGTGTCAACGCCAAAGAAGTCGAGAACCAACAGAAACTGGCCAATGTGGTCATTCTCGCCACCGGGGGCACCATCGCTGGTGCCGGTGCCAGCGCCGCCAACAGCGCCACCTACCAAGCCGCCAAGCTGGGCGTGGACAAGCTGATTGCCGGTGTTCCGGAACTGGCAAATATCGCCAATGTGCGCGGCGAACAAGTGATGCAGATCGCCTCCGAAAGCATCAGCAATGACAACCTGCTGCAACTGGGCAAACGCGTTGCCGAGCTTGCCGACAGCAAGGATGTCGATGGGATCGTGATCACCCACGGTACCGATACCCTGGAAGAGACTGCCTACTTCCTCAACCTGGTAGAAAAAACCGACAAGCCAATTGTAGTTGTCGGCTCCATGCGCCCAGGCACTGCCATGTCTGCCGACGGTATGCTCAACCTCTACAACGCCGTAGCCGTGGCCAGCAACAAAGAGTCGCGCGGCAAAGGCGTGCTGGTCACCATGAACGATGAAATCCAGTCGGGTCGTGACGTCAGCAAGACCGTTAACATCAAGACCGAAGCATTCAAGAGCCCTTGGGGGCCACTGGGCATGGTCGTTGAAGGCAAATCGTATTGGTTTCGCCTGCCAGCCAAGCGCCACACCATGGATTCCGAATTCGACATTAAGAAAATCAACAGCCTGCCTGCGGTAGACATCGCCTACGGCTACGGCAACGTTACCGACACCGCCTACAAGGCGCTGGCACAGGGCGGCGCCAAAGCAATCATCCATGCCGGCACCGGCAACGGCTCGGTATCCTCCCGCGTAGTTCCTACACTGCAGGAGCTGCGTAAGGAGGGCGTGCAGATCATTCGCTCCTCGCATGTGAATGCCGGCGGCTTCGTACTGCGCAACGCCGAGCAGCCTGACGACAAGAACGACTGGGTTGTAGCCCATGACCTCAACCCACAAAAAGCCCGGATTCTGGCAATGGTCGCCTTGACCAAGACCCAGAACAGCAAAGAGCTGCAGCGGATTTTCTGGGAATACTGAGTTTCGCACTCCAAGTGCTTGCCCCTCCTGTAGGACGGGGCAAGCCCTCCCCCCGCCTACCCCAGGTAAAAATACTTTAAACGGACCGCAGCAAAGTGCGCGGTTTGCGGTCTCATGCGCTCTTTTACTGACGAGCTGTTGCGAAATTGCTTACAGTAAAATACTGTACGCACATACAGCCAAATAAGGAACGTTTCGTGGCCACCACTTCCGCCCCTGCCAGCAGTTACGAGCAACTGGGCATCCGCATCCAGAAAATCATCAACTCACCGACCGCACAGAAAGCGCGAGCCGCACTGATCTTCCGCCTGGAGCATGAATCCCCCGACGATTGGGCGACCCTGCTTGAGGAAATCGCCGAGAACGACAACGTCACCCTCGCCTACCGCGATGACGGTGGCGTGCAGATTTTCTGGGTTGTGCCAAAGGAAGATTGAACCCGCATGAGAGTTTCGTTTTTTGCAGTCGCTTGCCTACTGTTTAGTTTCACCAATGCCCACGCCGACGCACCCCGCACTTTCAGCGAAGCCAAAAAAGTTGCCTGGCGCTTGTATGCACCGCAGTCCACTGAGTTCTACTGCGGCTGCAAATACAACGGCAACAGGGTCGACCTCGCCGCGTGCGGGTACATTCCGCGCAAGAATGCCAACCGCGCCTCGCGCATCGAATGGGAACATATCGTTCCTGCCTGGCAGATTGGCCACCAGCGCCAGTGCTGGCAAAGTGGCGGGCGCAAGAATTGCACACGCAATGACAAAGTATTCCAGCGTGCCGAGGCCGACCTGCACAATCTGGTGCCAAGTATTGGCGAGGTAAACGGCGATCGCAGCAATTTCAGCTTCGGCTGGCTGCCTGAACAACGCGGGCAATATGGTTCATGCCTGACCCAAGTGGACTTCAAGGCCAAGAAGGTCATGCCGCGGCCATCGATTCGCGGGATGATCGCACGCACCTACTTCTATATGAGCAAGCAGTACAGCCTCAAACTGTCCAAGCAGGACCGCCAACTCTATGAAGCCTGGAACAAAACCTACCCACCGCAACCTTGGGAACGCCAGCGCAATCAGCGAGTCGCCTGTGTGATGGGGCACGGCAATGAGTTCGTCGGCCCGGTGAACCTCAGTGCTTGCGGTTGAGCATCAGGCCAGCGCCTGCAGGTAGGCGCTGGCCTGATGGTAACGAGCCAGGCGGGCCAGGTCTTCGGGGCCGGGAGAGGCAATGCGTGACAGGTCACTGTTGTCGGCAAGATCAGCAAGCTTCACTACGCGCGCCAACGGATCGTCGCCTACACGGATAACGAAAGCCTCATAGCTTTCCTCATCCCGACGGCTCAATGCCTGCACTGCGGCGAGGATCTTGAGGGTAAAGCCTTCGCGGGCAAGGTCCGGCAACGTCATCGAAGAATCCTCGAGCACATCGTGCAGCACCGCAACGATGCGTTGCTCGACTGTCGAGACCTGCAACATCACCCGTAGTGGATGCAGGATATAGGCAGCGCCGCCCTTGTCCTGCTGCCCTTCATGCGCCCTCGCTGCCACCGCAATTGCCCGCTCCAGCGTAGACATAAGCCCTCCTGCTCAATGCTCGCGCGGCTTATGGCGCGCCTTGCCGTGGACGTTGCTCAACCGGCCCTCATGCATAGCATAGTCAAGCAATTGTCCTTCGACATCAAAGTCATGGCGCAGGTAAAGCGCAAGCGCCGGTTGTTTGTCGGCGCCTTCAGTCGGTTCGATAGGCTGTAGGGGTATGGCGGGCGACGCTTCCTTCATCACAGCTCTCCTTGCATTGAGCTGTGAGTGTACGGGGCCCGGGAAGGCTGTGGCTAGCGTGGCGCGTCGTGCTGAATAACGATCGAGTCGGTACCCAGGCGCGTCATCACATCAGCCTGCCGCGCCTCGGCCTCAGCCTTGCTCGGGAACGGACCGAGCAAAACCACTGGCTTGCCGTTGCGGTACACCACTGACGAAGGGATCTGCTTTTCGATCAGGCGGGCGGTCATGTCGCTCAAGGCGCCCATGTTCGCCCCCTGGACGATTTCAACGTCCCACCCTTCAGGTGCAGGCTTATCTGCCATGGCTTCGGCGCTGCGCTGCAGCTCGGCGCCACCACAGGCTTCGCGAATGCGCAGGTTGCTGCCCTTGTCGGCGAGAACAATCTCGTAGCCCTCGGTTTGCTTGAAGGCCACATAGCTGCGGTAGGGCAAAAAGGCACCAGCATCGTCTTTACTGCGCACCTGACCGCAAATGGTGCCCTGTTTGTCGATTCGCACGTTGCCGAACTTGGCCGTCTTGGGATTGGGCAACTGCTCGGCAATTTGCTTGTGCACGCCTTCGACTGCATTTTCGCAGCCGGCCAGAGCCAGTACTGCCATTACCATCGCCACTTTGCGCACGCGTCTATCTCCTGGATACAAGCGGCGGATTTTACCATCGGCGGCAAGGCCAAAGGTTACAATCGGCGGCCCGATGAAAGCAAAAAGGGCGATCCTTTCGGATCGCCCTTCTTGTCGAGATTTGGTAGGCACAATTGGACTCGAACCAACGACCCCCACCATGTCAAGGTGGTGCTCTAACCAACTGAGCTATGTGCCTGCTGTGGGGCGCATAATACGCAGGTATGCACCTGTCGTAAAGCGAAATTTCATAAAAAAATCAGCAGCTTTAGTGCGCCTGGCTCGCCGAGGCATCGCAGAAAATCCAAGACAACAAAAAAGGGCCCACCTTTCGGTGAGCCCTTCTGGACCGCCCAGCAGGGGCGGATTTGATTTGGTAGGCACAATTGGACTCGAACCAACGACCCCCACCATGTCAAGGTGGTGCTCTAACCAACTGAGCTATGTGCCTGCTGTGGGGCGGCATTCTACGTATTCGGTTGACAGTGTCAACTCTTTTTTTTGGCTAAGCCACTGAATCTTAAAAATATTTAGCAAAAGCCGGGGTAAAGGATTTTTAACACATGACTAGCGGGTGTTTATTATTATTGATAGCATCGGTACAGTCGTAAAAAATATAAAACAGAGGTTTCGCAGCATGGCCAATACACCCTACCCTCAGTCCTACTACGCCGCATCGGCCAATCCGGTACCGCCGCGCCCGGCGTTGCAGGAAGAGGTACAGACCGATGTCTGCGTGATCGGCGCCGGCTACACCGGTCTGTCCAGCGCCTTGTTCCTGCTGGAAGCCGGCTTTAGTGTCACCGTGCTGGAAGCCGCCAAAGTCGGTTTCGGCGCTTCGGGCCGCAACGGTGGCCAGATCGTCAACAGCTACAGCCGCGACATTGACGTTATCGAACGTACTGTTGGCCCCAAGCAGGCGCAACTGCTCGGCCAAATGGCCTTTGAAGGCGGACGCATCATTCGCGAACGCGTAGCCAAATACAACATCCAGTGCGACCTCAAGGACGGCGGTGTATTCGCAGCCCTGACGCCCAAGCAAATGGGCCATCTGGAATCGCAAAAGCGCCTGTGGGAACGCTACGGCCATACTCAACTGGAGCTGATGGACCAGAAGCGCATCCGTGAAGTAGTCGATTGCGATCAGTATCTGGGCGGCATGCTCGATATGAGCGGCGGCCACATTCACCCCCTGAACCTGGCCCTGGGCGAAGCTGCAGCGGTCGAGTCGCTGGGTGGCAAGATCTACGAGCAATCCCCGGCTGTACGCATCGAGCGTGGCGCTAACCCGGTTGTGCACACACCACAAGGTAAAGTGCGTGCCAAGTTCATCATTGTTGCCGGCAACGCCTACCTGGGCAACCTGGTACCGGAACTGGCGTCCAAGTCGATGCCGTGCGGCACTCAGGTAATCACCACCGAACCGCTGGGCGATGATCTGGCGCGTCAACTGTTGCCGCAAGATTATTGCGTCGAAGACTGCAACTACCTGCTCGACTACTACCGCCTGACCGGTGACAAGCGCCTGATCTTTGGTGGTGGCGTGGTTTACGGTGCACGTGATCCGGCGAACATCGAAGCGATCATCCGACCGAAAATGCTCAAAGCCTTCCCGCAACTCAAGGACGTGAAGATCGACTACGCCTGGACCGGCAACTTCCTGCTGACCCTGTCGCGCCTGCCTCAGGTAGGTCGTCTGGGTGACAACATCTACTACTCCCAGGGTTGCAGCGGCCACGGCGTTACCTATACCCACTTGGCGGGCAAGGTGCTGGCCGAAGCACTGCGCGGACAAGCCGAGCGCTTCGATGCGTTCGCCGAGCTGCCACACTACCCGTTCCCAGGAGGCCAACTGCTGCGCGTACCGTTCAGCGCCCTGGGCGCCTGGTACTACAGCCTGCGCGACCGCCTGGGCTTCTAAGCCCTGGCTGCTTCCAGGCTGTTACTGCCCCAGGGCACTGACGGCCTGGCGAGCTGCTCGTTCCTGGCCCGCCTGGGCCAGGTCATTGGCCGCCTTCAGCCAACGCTGACGGTCAACCTGAGCGGGCAACTGGCCCGGCTGCTGTACCAGTACCGCCCAACTCCCCTGCTTGTTCCACACCGATGTGAAATCATCAAAATCCATCAGCATGCGTCGATTCATCCCGGCACGCAGCAGCACGCGTTCCTTGTAGCGGTCGTAGCCGACCAGCAAGGCATAGCGCGGCTCACCCCAAAATGCCGCCCCCTCTTCAAACCGCAACAACACTGGATTACCCGCAGACACCTGGGTCAGCAGTGCGTTGAGTTTCGGCTCCAGCGGATAGACCACCATGCCATATTGCCGGGCAACGTTCTGCATCGAGTCCTGCAGTTTGTCGACCCCTTGCGGCAGCCCCAATGGTTGCTCAAGCAACCCTGGAGTAATGCGTACGCCTTGTTGCGAAAGTATGGCTGCCAGCGCCATGGGTGCGCTTTGATTGGCGTTGCCGCGATAAAACGGTACCGAACCAATTTCTACGCGCTGAGCCAGGCCTTGGGTCGGCGCTGCTGGTTGACTGGCACAACCGACCAACGCGAGTGTCAGTGCACACGCTGCCAGCAGGCGGCCTGGGGCTATCGCAAAAAAGGTGTTAGACAGTGGCAGCATGAACACTCGCTTGTGCTGATGCCCGGCAGACAGCGCCCGGCCCTGGGTTGCGATCATAGGCCGGTAGAAGGCGCGGGTATAGAGTGAAGAAGGCTTAGAACAAAGCGGCCCAAGGCTCAAGACCATCGGTCAATAGCCTGCAACACGGCTTCGGCTAGACTCTAGTGGAGTTCGCGTGGCGAGCAAATTGGGCTGGCCATGGACCTGAGGAGGCAAACATGAGCCTGACAATGGCAATTTTCATGCTGGTTGGCGCCTGGTTGAGCGTTGCCGCCGCCATGCTCTGGGGGGTGCTGCGGATCGCCCGCCGTCACCACACCCACCATACCTTGCCCAAAGCCACCAACGAGGCCGTACCCGTTCGGCGGAGCCGCCGACATGCCAATGCGCATTGATTAGCATGCCAAGAACTTACTGTGGTGCCTACCAGTTCCCGAACGCCTCAACGCAAACAGTCAGCAAAAAAAAGGACTGCGCTGCAGTCCTTCGCGGATGAATCCGCTCCCACAAAATGCCCCTAATGCCCGTAACAACAAAAAGCAGTTGCCCCCGCAAGAGAGCAACTGCCCGGCTACTTACATCATTCTTGCGCAGCTTCGCGCTTGATACGCGCCCTGCGCGACATGATGTTGAGCATTTCAATCGCAGTAGAGAACGCCATCGCCGCATACACGTAACCTTTCGGTACATGGGCACCAAAGCCTTCGGCGATCAGGGTCATACCGATCATGATCAGGAAGCCCAGCGCCAGCATTACTACGGTCGGGTTGTCGTTGATGAACTTGGCCAGCGGGTCGGCAGCGACCAGCATTACGATTACCGCACTCACTACGGCAATGATCATGATCGGCAGATGCTCGGTCATGCCCACGGCAGTGATGATGCTGTCAATCGAGAACACGATGTCCAGAATCAGAATCTGACCGATTGCAGCGGCGAAGCCCAGTGTGACAGTCGACGAAGCCTTGGCTTCAGCCTGGGCGCGTGGGTCAACGCTCTCGTGAATTTCCTTGGTCGCTTTCCACAGCAGGAACAAGCCACCCGCAATCAGAATCATGTCCTTCCAGGAGAAGGTATGACCAAACACGTCGACAACCGGCTCAGTCAACTGCACGATCCAGGCCACGGTACTCAACAGGCCCAGGCGCATGACCAGCGCCATGCTGATACCGATGCGGCGCGCTTTGGAGCGAAATTCCACAGGCAACTTGTTGGTCAGGATAGAGATGAAGATCAGGTTATCGATGCCGAGCACGATCTCCATGGCCACCAGGGTGGCCAGGGCTACCCAGGCGGTCGGGCTTGCAGCGAGTTCCAACAAGTATTCCATTAATCATTCCTGCATCGAGATAAGGGTGGGTCAGATTTCTTTGGAGCTGTCGTCGCGCTCGGACTTGGCGGTTTTTTCACCCTCGGAACCGGTGGCTTCGCTCAACGCCTGCTGAGCGGCGTCGTTAGTCTTGTCGATAGCTTCCTTGGCCGACTCAGCTGCCTGGTTGAGCATCTGCTGCGCGGACTTTTCCGCCTGCTCGCAACCGCTCATGGCAAACAGGGCCAACAGCAACACCAAGGGTGTACCAATGGATTTTAGGTGCAACATTTGAAGTTCTCCGTGTCGATGATCGATGCCCACTCAGTGGCACCGTGATGGCTGGAGATTCTAAATATCTTGATACATCAGGAAAATTCGTATTTTCAGCAGTTATACTTCGGTTTTTACGAATCGAGACATCGCATGCTCAACTATCGACAGCTGCACTACTTCTGGGTGGTCGCCCGCACAGGTAGCATTGTGCGGGCCAGCGAGCAGTTGAACCTGACCCCGCAAACCATCAGCGGACAGATCAGCCTGCTCGAACAAACCTATGGCATTGAACTGTTTCGCCGTGTCGGGCGACAGCTGGAACTGAGCGAAAGCGGGCGTCAGGCGCTGACCTACGCCGAACAGATGTTTCAAATTGGCGGCGAGCTGGAAGCTATGCTGCGTGCTCGCCCAGATGAACAGCAAATTCTTTTTCGCGTCGGGGTGGCCGATGTGGTGCCCAAATCCATTGTCTACCGACTGCTGGCACCGACCATGGAAATGGAAGATGCCCTGCGCCTGAGTTGCCGCGAAGACAAGCTGGAACGCCTGCTCGCAGACCTTGCGATTCAACGCCTGGACTTGGTGATATCCGACAGCCCCATGCCCAGCCACCTGGACATCAAGGGCTACAGTCAGCGCCTGGGGGAATGTGGCATCAGCTTTTTCGCCACCCCTGCCCTGGCCGCCAGCCTGGGCGAAACGTTCCCCGCGTGCCTGCAACATGCCCCGTTGCTGATCCCCGGGCAGGAAACCGTCGTTCGTAGCCGCTTGCTGCGCTGGTTCGCCGAGCAGCAGATTCAACCGCGAATCGTTGGCGAATTCGACGACAGCGCGCTCATGCAGGCCTTCGGTCAATCCGGTAGCGGTATCTTCATTGGCCCTAGTGTCATCGCCGATGAAGTCTGCCGCCATTACGGCGTGCAACTGATTGGCCAGACCGACGCGGTCATCGAGTCGTTCTATGCCATTTCGGTGGAGCGCAAGGTCAAGCATCCGGGCATCATCGCAATCACCGAAGGGGCCCGGCGCCAGTTATTCAACTGGTAGCGACGCTACCGCGTACACGCATCAACCCCAGGGCCAGGAGAACCGACAACCCGATCAGCAGTGCAGCGACGTAACCGAGACTAGCCAGGCCCAGGCTTTCAATCACCTGACCACCAATAATCGCCCCCAGGCCGATCCCAAGGTTTGCCCCGGCGATGTTCAGCGAAGCCGCAAAAGCTGGCGCCTTGGGCGCGGCCTTGATCAGACGCACGTGACTGACCAGAAACAGCGCCGCCTGAGTTGCACCCCAGATCGCCAGCGCGCCGATCAGGCCATAAGTGGAGTGAATACTCGGTACCAGGGCAACCAAGCCAACCAGCATCAACGCACAAAAGCCGCCCGAAGCCAGCAGCGGATGACGATCCACCGCTCGCCCGCCCAAGCTGTTGCCGATCAGGCCAACAGCGCCGAAGCCCATCAAATACCAGCCTACCCTAGCCCCATCGAACCCGGCCAAGCGCTCCAGAATGTCGGCCAGGTAGGTATAAACGGTGAACATGCCGCTGAACACCAGTACCGACAGCAGTACATGCCCCTGGAGCAAGCGACTACGCAAAATACCGAATTGCCCGCGTAAGGAGGTGGCCTGGTTATGGCGAGGGGTGCGCGGCAGGTAAAGGTGCAGCAGCAACGCCTTGGCCAGGGCCAGCAGTGCCAGCAAAGCGAAAGCGGCGCGCCAGCCCAGGGCGTCACCCACCAAGGTGCCGACAGGAATGCCGAACACCGTGGCACACACCACGCCAAAACTGATCTTGGATATCGCCCGCCCGGCGTACGCCGGCCCAACAATATCAACTGCCGTTTCACTGGCCAGCGACCAGAAGACCGGCAACCCCAACGCCGGCAGCAACCGCGCCAGCCCCATTACGTAGATATTCGGCGCAATGGCTGCCAGCAGATTGCAGGCGGCGAACAGCAACAGAATGCCGACGAACAGGCGCTTGCGCTCCAAGCGTGCACACCAGGCGGTAAGAAAAGGGCCAAAGCAGGCCACGGTGAAAGCAAACAGGGTCACCAACAGCCCTGCCTGGGGCACACTCACCGCCAGGTCGCGAGCGATGCCCGGCAGCAACCCGACGATCACGAACTCAGTGGTCAATACAGTGAAGCCGGCAGCAGCCAGCAGCAGAATCGGCAGTAACATCTACACTCCAGCGATCTAAACATTCACGGCGCTGAGCCGTTTCCAAGGGGCGCGCATACTACACGCCCGTCCTACGCACTGACACAGGCAATCACCAATTGTGACCCGCTGTGCTAAAGTCGCGGCCCTTTAATGGTCCTGGTCGCCTGTACTGCGGTACATCTGGCACCGCATTGGGCCGGCTGCCCCTTTACAAGACTGAGAAACACCCGACATGACCCCTGTTCTAAAGCTGTTGAACCGTACCAGTCTGGTACTGCAGATCATGATCGGCCTTGTGGCCGGTATCGCCCTGGCGTTGACCGCCCCGCAAATCGCCCTGGACCTGGGCTTTATCGGCAAGGTGTTTGTCTCGGCGCTGAAGGCTGTGGCGCCGATTCTGGTGTTTATCCTGGTAATGGCCTCTATCGCCAACCATAAACACGGCACCGAAACCCACATTCGCCCGATCCTGGTCCTGTACCTGTTCGGTACCTTTGCCGCCGCCGTAGTCGCGGTGGCCGCCAGCATGCTCTTTCCGTCGAACCTGGCATTGAGCACCTCGGATGTCGCCTTGAGCGCTCCCGGCGGTATTGCCGAAGTACTGCAGAGTTTGCTGCTGAGCGTTGTCGACAACCCGGTGAGCGCCCTGATGAACGCCAATTTCATCGGCATCCTGGCCTGGGCCATCGGTCTGGGTGTGGCTATTCGTCACGCCGGGCCCACGACTCGCACGGTGGTCGAAGACTTGTCCAACGGTGTCACTCTGATCGTTCGCGTAGTGATTCGTTTCGCCCCACTGGGTATCTTCGGCCTGGTTGCCTCGACCCTCGCCCAGTCTGGCCTGGACGCGCTGCTGGGTTACCTGCATTTGTTGGCCGTGCTGATCGGCTGTATGTTGTTCGTGGCACTGGTGATCAACCCGCTCATCGTGTTCTGGAAAATTCGCCGCAACCCTTTCCCGTTGGTGCTTCTGTGCCTGCGTGAAAGCGGTATCACCGCATTTTTCACCCGCAGTTCGGCGGCCAACATTCCCGTCAACCTGGCCCTGAGCGAGCGCCTTGGCCTGCATGAAGACACCTATTCGGTATCGATCCCACTGGGTGCGACCATCAACATGGCGGGCGCGGCAATCACCATTACCGTGCTGACACTGGCAGCAGTACACACCCTGGGTATTGCCGTCGACATCCCGACCGCTATCCTGCTCAGTGTTGTAGCTGCTGTCTGCGCCTGTGGCGCTTCGGGTGTCGCCGGTGGTTCGCTGCTGCTGATTCCACTGGCCTGCAGTCTGTTCGGCATCCCCAGCGAAATCGCCATGCAAGTCGTGGCTGTCGGCTTCATCATCGGTGTGCTGCAAGACTCGGCGGAAACCGCGCTGAACTCCTCTACCGACGTGCTGTTCACCGCTGCCGCCTGTATGGGCGAAGAGCGCCGCAACGCCTGAGCCTGACCCGCAGCCGGTGTGCCCTGCACCGGCTGCTTGTATTTTACCCTGCCACGCACCTAGGCTAGAGGCCTTACTTCGCATAGAGACAGGGTCATGTCCGACGATCAGCAATCCCCTTCCGAAGCCCGCTTCAACAGCACCGAGATCCGCGTACTTGGCTCACTGATCGAGAAACAGGCCACCAGCCCGGAAACCTACCCGCTGACCTTGAACGCCCTAGTGCTGGCCTGCAATCAGAAAACCAGCCGTGAACCGGTGATGAACCTGAGCCAGGGCCAGGTCGGCCAGGCCCTGCGCGCCCTTGAAGGCCAAGGCCTGACGCGTCTGCAGATGGGTAGCCGCGCCGACCGCTGGGAGCACCGCGTGGACAAAGCCCTGGAACTGGTGCCAGCCCAAGTCACGTTATTGGGCTTGATGTTCCTGCGCGGACCGCAGACGGTGAACGAACTGCTGACCCGCAGCAGCCGCATGCATGAGTTCGAGGACAGCGAGCAAGTGGTGCATCAGCTCGAGCGCCTGATTGCTCGGGGCTTTGCCCTGCACCTGCCGCGCCAGGCAGGCCAGCGCGAAGACCGTTACACCCATTCCTTGGGTGATCCTGCCGAAATCGAGAGCATTCTTGCTGCGCGCCAGCAAGGCCCGGAGCGCAGCGTGGGTGGCGCAGTATCGCTGGAGCGTATCGAAGCACTAGAAGCACGGATTGCCGCGCTGGAAGAGCGACTGGCGCAGCTGGAATAAATCGACGAATTAGCCGTCGGGCTCAAAGCCTACGCTCTGGCGTAGGCCACCGCCTGCGCTACCTGCTCAGCCGTCGGCCGCACGCCGGTATACAGCACGAACTGCTCCAGTGCCTGCAGGGCAATCACCTCCAACCCGGTAATCACCGCCTTGCCCTGCTTCTGGGCCTCGATGATCAGCGGCGTACGCGCCGGCATCGCCACAACATCGAACACCCTCTGCGCCGCCGCGATCGCCTCAAGGCCAAACGCCAGTTGCTCAGCCTCGATGCCGCCCGCCATGCCGATCGGCGTTACATTGATCAGCATCGGTGGGCACAAATCTCCCAGCTCCGCCAGCCAACGGTAGTCGCAGCTGTCGGCCAACTGGCGACCCGCCTGCTCATTGCGCGCAACGATCGTGCCTTGGGTAAATCCTGCATCGCGCAAGGCGCTGGCCACGGCCTTGGCCATACCACCACTGCCACGCAGCGCAAACGCGGTACCCGGATCCACGCGATGCTGCTCTAGCAAATGTCGCACAGCCAGGTAATCGGTGTTGTAGGCCTTGAGCCTGCCGGCGTCATTGACGATGGTGTTGATCGACTCGATAGCCGCGGCCGACGGGTCGATCTCATCGACCAGGGCCATACAGGCTTCTTTATAAGGCATCGACACACCACAACCGCGAATGCCCAAGGCACGTATGCCGCCTACTGCTGCTGGCAAATCTTGCGTGGTCATGGCCTTGTAGTAGTAATCAAGGCCCAGTAATTGGTACAGGTAATTATGAAAACGTACACCAAAGGTACCGGGACGACCGGCCAGCGAAATGCACAACACAGTGTCTTTGCCGGGAACATGGGCCATACGGCTCTCCTCTGCAATCGAGTCGGCATTATGCACAGATGTGTCGATCGACGTTGTATGGCCAGGGTCGATGACAGTGATGAGCACTATCGAGCCAGTTGATTTCAACCTGCGCGCAGCAGCCCTTAAGGTAGGCCCATGAATCGCAGGAGAGTCCCCATGGCCCCTATCAACATTATGTCCGTAATCGGTAGCGCCGTTCCCGCCTCGCTCAGGAACCTGGGCCTGCTGGCTTGCTGGTATCTGGTTCGCGATGGTGAACAAGTGTCCGGGCCGCTGACTTCGCTGACTGCCGCCCAGAACCTGGCCAGCCGCATGCAGAACGCCAGTCTTCACGCATGAGGTGAATCGATCCGTTTTATCGTGCGTTGCTCCGCACTCCCCTTGCCCCGCCTTTTGGCGGGGCTTTTTATGGGCGGGCGAAGATCCTCACAAAGTTGCTAGAAAATGCTGGCAACCTTCAACCTGCGCTCTTGCCCCAGCCTTGGATCGCTTGCACGCGATCCTCATGCAGGTCCTGTAATTTAATGCGCCAGCGTGAAAAGGTCAGGTATCTGCTTGCATTCGGTGCCGCCACTCGATGGCGATTGCCACACCCGCGAGCAGAATAGCCAGCGTGTACGCAAAAAGGCCCAAGTTGATCCCGAAGATCATTTTCTCTGAACCGTCGGTAAGCACCATCGAGCCACCGTACCCATCCTGCAACCAGTACGCCATTAAGAACCCACCGGTTACGAACACAGTAAGAAGGCTCGCTAACTTGAGGTTGTCCTTGCCCCAGACGAGCCAGACACTAAAGGCTCCAATTGCCGTGTTGGTAAACAATTGCCAGGTCTCATGCAGCCGAGCGTGGGGTTCCCAGGCCGTGTTGAAAACATGAGTGTCGTTGACCTCAAAGATCGGTACGACCACGGCGTAAAAGACGATTCCAACCGTCACCAACAGCTTCGCAAGCATTAGTAACCTCCTTGTTCTTGGTTTGGGCACTACTTGTTCGCTGTACTGTAGCGTGGTGCGCTGAAGTCTTACAGGTGCAAAAGCCAAGGCGTGGAAGGCTTCACATCACACGTGAATAGCCGCTATTGATTCGCTGGAAAAAAGCCAGGATTAAATTTACTTCATATATGGCCCAATGATCACAGGCTAATCGACAGACTCTAGGCCATACTCCAGAATGCGAGCGTTTTTTTGGGGGAAAACCCTTGCACAGCCAACAACATACCAACTTTTAGTGAGCATTGACGTGAAAACCTCCCTTTCGATTCTAAGCCTGCTGCTGTTGCTCACCAGTACCGCGACTGTCCCAACGGCCACTGCTGCGCAACCCCCTGCCCAAGTGCAACGCGATCCTGCCAAGTTGCACCTGGCCTCTGGCGCTGCCTTGTTGATCGATTTGCAGACCAACAAGGTGCTTTACGCCAACAATGCCGACCGGGTAGTTCCCATCGCCTCGGTGACCAAGCTGATGACCGGCATGGTGGTGCTCGACGCCAAGCAGAACATGGATGAAATGCTCACCATGACCATCGCCCAGAACAAGGAAATGAAAGGGGTGTATTCACGGGTACGCCTGGGCAGCCAGCTCAGTCGCCGGGAAACGCTGCTGATTACCTTGATGTCTTCGGAAAACCGTGCGGCCTCGACGCTGGCGCACAATTATCCAGGCGGCTACAACGCATTCATCAAGGCGATGAACGCCAAGGCCAAGGCCTTGGGCATGGCCCACACCCGTTATGTCGAACCCACAGGCTTGTCGACCAGCAACGTCTCCACCGCACGTGACCTGGGCAAGTTGCTGCTGGCTGCGCGCAAATATCCGATGCTCAGCCAATTGAGCACCACCCGCGAGAAAACCGTGGCGTTCCGCAAGCCTAATTACACACTGGGCTTTCGCAACACCGACCACCTGGTCAACAAGAGCAACTGGGATATCGACCTGACCAAAACCGGTTTCACCAACGATGCCGGACATTGCCTGGTGTTGTTGACGAAGATGGATAACCGTCCGGTGGCCATGGTGATTCTCGATGCTTTCGGCAAGTACACCCACTTCGCCGACGCCAGCCGCATGCGCCAGTGGCTGGAAACCGGGAGCACCAAACCTGCACCTGCCGTAGCCATGCGCTACAAATCCGAGCGCAGCCAGAACCGCCCGCAGATTGACTGACTGATGTGCCGGGCCGGCGCGGCTTGCCCGCCAGGCCCACCGGTGTTCAAGCCGTGGTGCTGACCATGCTTCCAGCACCACCGCCGCCGGCGTCCAGCAGGGCCTTGACCAACTGCGCATTGGCGGTCATGAGCGCACTCATGGTTGCGCTCACCGCAGATTGTGCGGCGGCGACTGCCGAAGCCTTGGCGGTCGCTTCCATGTTGCTGCTCATGATTTCCTGAAGCTGCCTTTGTTGCTGCTCCAGTTGCTTTCGCAGGCGCTCGATCATCTTGCGCAGTTGCTGGATGTGCTCGGGTTCGCCGCTTTCAACAGATTCGTTGGCCTCGCTCTTGTTGCTGGCGGCAGCGCCAGAAAAGCTCAGCTTGAGCGGCTCTTCTTCGGTTTTCGCCGCCTGCGCCTCAGCGCCGACATTGATGTTCACAGCCCCGGTGGTCACACCGTTTAATGGGATTGCATTGTTCGATACCAGTGTAATGCCGACCATGCGTTCATCATCCTGAAGGTGTATGGGTTGACCTTCCTATCGGCCGATTACTGCACAACTTGAGTATGGCCCTCGCGTTAAATTTCCTGGTTCGCCACTCGTCCCTCCTGATACCCAAGCTTCGCCCCAGGCACTCTCACGCGCTGGGCAAGCCGCTCCGATCAGCCCCAGCGTCGAGATGGCAATGACTCAGACCCGCACCCGAAAAGCGTTGTACATCGGCCTGCCCCTGGCCCTGGCAGTGTCCGCAGTTGTAGCAGGTTACCTGTACACCAGGGAGGCCCCAGGCTACCCGCGCGCGATCATCGAGCAAGCGAGCGCCCTGCATGAACACATGTTGTCGTTCGACAGCCATGTCACCGTGCCGTTGAGCATGGGCAGTGCCGGCCACGAATTCGACGCCGACGGTACCGCTCAGCTGGATCTGGTCAAGATCGGCAAGGGCCGCTTGTCTGGCGCCGCCCTGACCGTGTTCGGCTGGCCGGAGCTATGGAACGGCCCGAATGCGCCGCACCGCCCTACTCCAGGGTTTGTCGATGAAGCCCGGCACCAGCAGGAAGTGCGCTACACAATCATCAGCAATATGGTTCGCGACTTTCCCAACCAGGTGGGAATCGCCTACACCCCCGAGGACTTCCGGCGCCTCAACCGTGAAGGCAAATTCGCCATTTTCATCAGCATGCTCAATGCCTACCCGCTGGGCCACGACCTGTCACAACTGGACCTGTGGACCGCCCGCGGCATGCGCATGTTCGGTTTCAGCTACACCGGCAACAACGATTGGGCGGATTCCTCGCGGCCGTTGCCATTTTTCAACGACACCGCCGACGCCCTCGGTGGCCTGTCGCCGCTCGGCGAGCAGGCGGTCAAACGCCTCAACGCACTGGGCGTCATTATCGACGTCTCGCAGATGTCGACCCTGGCCCTGGAAGATGTCGCGCGCCTGAGTCGCACGCCCATGGTTGCCTCACATTCGGCGCCACGGGCATTGGTAGACATCCCGCGCAACCTCAGCGACAAGGAAATGCAACTGATCAAGAACAGCGGCGGGGTTATTCAGGTGGTCGCGTTTGGCACCTACCTAAAACCGCTGAGCAAACCCACCCTGGACAAGCTTGAAGCGTTGCGCGCACGCTTTGACCTGCAACCCTTGCAAGGCCTGGCCAACGCCTTGATGCCGGGGGATGCGATCATTGCCATCTGGCCGCAAGCGCGCTTTGGCGAGTACGCCGGCAGCCTCTACGGCATCCTGGAGGAGGAGCCCAAGGCCACCCTCAAGGACCTCGTCGATGCCATCGACTACACGGTGAAGAAAGTTGGCATCGATCACGTCGGCATCAGTTCGGATTTCAACGACGGTGGCGGTGTCGACGGCTTTCAGGATGTCAGCGAGATCCGCAACGTCACTGCCGAATTGCTGACTCGCGGTTACTCCGAGGCCGATATCGGCAAGCTGTGGGGCGGCAACTTCCTGCGGGTATGGGATCAGGTGCAAAAAGCCGCAGACCCGGTTGCCAGCGTCACACCCTGACGCGACCAACAAAAACGCCGCCCGGGTTGACCAAGGCGGCGTTTTCATTGGCAGCAGCGCTTAGCTGGCCGTGGCCAACAGCGACACCTTCGCGTCATGCACCTGTCCACGCGACTTGTCGTGCTCATAAAGCGAGGCGGCAATCTCGTCGGCGCGGATCGGCAATACCGACAGCAAGGTATCACTCAACCCGTGACTGGCCTGACTGAAGCCCTGCATGTAAAGGCTGGCCTTGCAACGTTCATCGGTCAGCAGCCGGTAGCTGCGATCGACTTCATAGTCATGCAGATAATCTTCCAGCGGCGCCAGCAACTGGCGATGCACCTGGCGCTCGTACCCGGTGGCCAACACCACGGCGTCGTAGCCTTGCAGGCGGGTTTCGCCGGTGGCGTTGTTGCGCATCAGCAGTTCCACACCTTGCTCGGTGGCCCTGGCCTGCTGCAGTGTAGTCAGGGTATGGAACGCGTGACGGGCCACACCGGAGACTTTCTGCCGATAGAAGATCGCGTAGATACGTTCGATCAGGTCCAGGTCTACCACCGAATAGTTGGTGTTGTGGTACTCGCTGATCAAACGTTCGCGCTCGCTGACCGGCTGCTGGAACACCAGGTCGGTGAACTCTGGAGAAAACACTTCGTTGACGAACGGGCTGTCGTCGGCAGGCTTGAGTGCCGAACCACGGATGATCAAATCCACCTGCGCCGACGGGTAGCTGTCATTGAGGTCGATAAAGGCCTCGGCAGCACTCTGGCCGCCACCGACAATCGCGATTCGCATCGGCTTGCCGTCAACGCAAGGCTGCTTGGCCATGCGTGCCAGGTACTGGGAGTGATGGAACACCCGCGCATCACTCTTGAGTGCTTCGAAAATCGCTGGGATACGCGGCGTGCCCCCAGGGCTCAGCACCAGAGCGCGCGTGGTACGTGCGAACTCCACACCCTGCACATCCCGGGATATGACCCGCAATGCTTCAACCAGCTGATTGTTCAGCACCGGCTCAACCCGCAACACCTCTTCACCATAGCGACTGTGCGCCTCGAAATGCGACGCCACCCAACGCAGGTAATCATTGAACTCCATACGGCAGGGATAAAACGTGCCCAGGTTGATGAAGTCGACCAAACGGCCGTGCTGCTTGAGGTAGTTCACAAACGAGTACGGGCTGGTTGGGTTGCGCAGGGTTACCAGATCCTTGAGAAAGGATATCTGCAGCTCACTCTGGCTTACCAGCGTATTGCCGTGCCAACGGTAGTCGGCCTGTTTGTCGAGAAACAAGGTATCGAGCGGGCCCTGGATTTGTCCGCGCTCTTCCAGGGCGATGGCCAGGGCCAGGTTCGAGGGGCCGAAGCCGATGCCGATCAAGTCGTGTACGACGGCCGATTCAATTGCCTGAGTCATATCCAGTGTCCTCCAGATAAGCCCCGATGGTCGGGGTGAAACAAAGTAACCCTGTCGGTCATTGGCGAGGCGGCAGGTCGTCTGTTGACTAGGAACGAGCACAATCGGGGAAAATTTAACCAGCCTTCACACCTGGCAGTAGCGCAGTAAATTTTTTCCCGCTGCGCTCGTCCACCCCAGACAGCAGCGAACCATGAGAAGGCAATGACTCGACCACGTTGGCAGCACACCTTGCGTTTCGGCCTGCCCGTGCTCCTCGCGCTCGGCGCAGGCGCAAGCTGGTGGGCCTGGGACCAGGGCTATCGGGACAACCCCGGCTACAGTTTCGCGGTCATCCGTCAGGCGAATGACATTCACAAACGCCTGCTGACCTTCGATGGGCATATCAGTGTGCCGCTGACACTGGGTTCGGCACACAATCCACTGGATGGCGACAGCCAAGGCCAGTTCGATTTACCCAAGCTGCAGCGTGGTGGCCTGTCCGCGGCGGCGCTTACGGTGTTTGGCTGGCCGCCGATCTGGCAAGGCGAAGGTGCCCCGCATCGCCCCGGCCCCCACTTCGTTGCCCAGGCACGCGCGCAACAGGAATCCAGCTACCGCATCATCAACAACATGGCCCGCGACTTTCCCGAGCAGGCGGCTATTGCCTATTCAGCGGACGACGTTCGCAGGCTGCAAGGCGAAGGTAAGTTCGCGATATTCATCAGCATGCTCAATGCCTATCCACTGGGCACCAGCCTTGATCAACTGGACTTCTGGGCAGCCCGCGGCCTGCGCATGTTTGGCTTCAACTACGTGGGCAACAACGCCTGGGCCGACTCTTCGCGCCCCATGCCGTTCTTCCACGACACTGCCAACGCCCTGGGCGGTCTTTCACCGCTCGGCCAGCAGGCGGTACGCAGGCTCAACGACCTGGGCGTGATTATTGATGTATCGCAGATGTCCAGCCAGGCCCTGCGCCAGGTCAGCGCCCTCAGCCGCGCACCGCTGGTGGCCTCGCACTCCGGCCCACGGGCGTTGGTGGATATTCCGCGCAATCTGGATGACGACGAGTTGCGCCTGATTGCCGCCAGTGGTGGCGTAGTCATGATCCCCACCTACGGTGATTATCTGCGCCCGATCAGCCCGGCGAGCCGAACCCAGATCGAACGATTGCGCCAACGCTTCGAACTGCCGCCGCTGCCAAACCAGGCCTGGGCCTTGATGCCGGGTGACCCGGCGATTACCGCCTGGCCAGAACAGCGCTTTGGCGAGTATGCAAAAGCGCTGTACGCCATTCTCGCCGTGGAACCCAAGGCCACCCTGAGCGACTTCGGCAATGCCATCGATCACGCGGTAAAGACCATCGGTATCGAGCATGTCGGCATCAGCTCCGACTTCAACGACGGCGGCGGCCTCGTCGGTTTCGAGGATGTCAGCCAGATCCGCAACGTCACCGCCGAACTGCTGTCTCGCGGCTACTCCGAAGCCGATATCGGCAAGCTCTGGGGCGGCAACTTCCTCAGAGCCTGGGCCCAGGTCCAGCATTCCTCAAACACTCTCAGCGTGCGATGAACCTTGTCCATGACCGACCGTAGAACATTCCTCAAACAGGCCGGGCTGCTCGCCGCCGCTCTGCCGCTGGCCGGCACCTTCGGCACACACGCCCAGGCCACCGTGCCAACACCCACAGGCGGTGATAAATGGGCGCAGTTTCGCCAGTTGTTCGACCAGGATCCGACCTACATCCACTTTGCCAACTTTCTCGTCACCTCGCACCCTAGACCGGTGCGCGAGGCCATTGCCCAGCACCGTGCCAACCTTGATCGCAATCCAGGCCTGGCCATGGACTGGGACCTGGAGGAAACCTGGACCCGCGAAGCCGAGGTGCGTAAATGGGCCGGGCGCTATTTGAACGCCAAGCCGGCACAGATCGCCCTCACCGGTAGCACCACCGAAGGGCTGGCGATGATTTATGGCGGTATTCATGTGCGCCCGGATCAGGAAATTCTCACCACCCGCCACGAGCACTATTCAACCCACCATGTGTTGAACTTTCGCGCCGAGCGAGAAGGCACCAAGGTCCGGCGCATCGATCTGTTCAAGGCCCCGCACAGTGTTTCCAGTGACGAAGTGCTGGGCAGCATTGCGGCCAACATCCGCGCCAATACGCGGGTATTGGGCATGACCTGGGTGCATTCGGGCAGCGGCGTCAAATTGCCCATCGGCGAAATCGGCCAGCTTGTCGCCGAACACAACCGCAACCGCGACGACAAGGAGCGCATTCTCTACGTGGTAGACGGCGTGCATGGGTTTGGCGTGGAAAACCTCGACTTTCCCGACATGCATTGCGACTTCTTCATTGCCGGCACGCACAAATGGCTGTTCGGCCCACGCGGCACAGGGATCATCTGCGCCCGCTCGGAACAACTCAAGGATGTTACCCCACTGGTGCCGACCTTTTCCCAGGACAGCAACTTTGCCACCAGCATGACCCCTGGCGGCTATCACGCCTTCGAACACCGCTGGGCGCTGGACAAGGCTTTTGAGCTGCACCTGCAATTAGGCAAGGCCGAGGTCCAGGCCCGTATCCACCAACTCAATGCCGATTTACGCCAACGCTTGCAGGGCATGCCGCAGATAGAACTGGTAACGCCGAGCAGCGCGGCGCTGTCCTCGGGCTTCAGCTTTTTCCGGGTCAAGGGCAAGGACAGTGACAAGGTTGCCGCCGCGCTGATGAAGCAACGCGTCGTGGCCGACGCCGTCAACCGTGACGTTGGGCCCGTGGTGCGCACGGCGCCGGGTTTGCTCAACAACGAAGCCGAAATCGAACGCTTCATGGCCATCCTCGCCAAGGCTGTGTAGCGCCGCCCCTTTCATTAGAAAACGAGAGAGCAATGAATTCACAGACTCCCCATGTCTCGACAGCCAAGGTCATTTCCGGCCTGGCGCTCGGCGCCTTGCTCGTCACCCTAGCCCCCGCAATGGCCCAGGCAGACGAAGCCCATAAGCCCGGTGAAGTGTTCAAGGATTGTAAAGACTGCCCGGCAATGGTGGTGCTGCCCGCCGGGACCTTCACCATGGGCACCCCCGAAGACGAACAGGGTCGCGAAGCCGACGAAGGTCCGATGCACCCAGTGACGTTCAGCAAGCCCTTCGCCATGAGTCACTTCCAGGTACTCAGCGGTGAATGGAATGCCTACCTCAAGGACAGCGGTTACCAGATGCCCGACGGCGACGACCGTCCCGGCCGCGAGTGCCTGGCCGGTGTACCGCGCTATGCGCTCAGCGACGAGTACAAGCGCGCCGACAAGAACCGCTACCCAGCCGTCTGCATGAATTTCCATGAAGCCCAGGCGTATGCCGACTGGCTGTCGAAAAAGACCGGCAAACGCTACCGCCTGCTCAGTGAGGCCGAGCGCGAATACGCTGCGCGCGGTGGCAGCAAAGGTGCGCAACCTTTTCCACGCGATCAAGGCAAGGCCTACAGCATCGCCAAGCACGCCAATACCTATGGCCCGGAAGACGGCTTCAGCTTTCTCGCCCCGGCGGGCAGCTACGCGGCCAATGCCTTTGGCATCTACGACGCTCATGGCAACGTCTACGAGTGGACTGCCGATTGCCAGAATGACAGCTATGTCGGCGCCCCCAGCGATGGCAGCGCCTGGAAGCAAGGCGACTGCGTGGTCCGCATGATCCGCGGCAACGACTGGACCGAAGCACCGATTTTTTCACGTTCGGGCAACCGCAACTACCGGCGCCCTGATACCCGTGGCGACTGGATAGGCTTTCGCGTGGTGCGCGAGCTCTGATCGACAGCCAGGCAGGAGGCAACGCGGCTAAATCGTCCCGCGCCTGGCTCGTCTTCCAACACACAGCCATCGCCCGCTTCACGGGCCAGTCCACCCCGCCCTAGGCTCCCAGCCCGTTGCGAACGAGGTAGTTTCATGACCGCAGCATCGCGTAGTGCCACCCGCGAACTCTTGAGCCTGCTCAAGCCGTACCGCCTGTTGGTGATTTTTTCCATTGTTCTGGGCATCATCGGCGGCCTGGCCGTTACCGCCCTGCTCGCCACGGTCAATCAGGGCTTGCACAACGAAGACGGCATGAGCAAGGGTATCGTGCTGGCCTTCATCGGCCTGTGCGTGGTGGCGCTGCTGAGCAGCATCGCAGCCGATATCGGCACCAACTATGTAGGCCAGCATGTGATCGCCAAGCTGCGCAAGGAGCTGGGCGCCAAGGTGCTGTCGGCACCGATCGAGCAGATTGAACGCTACCGTACCCACCGTCTCATCCCGGTGTTGACCCACGATGTCGACACCATCAGCGACTTCGCCTTTTCCTTTGCTCCACTGGCCATTTCCCTGACCGTGGTGGTCGGCTGCATGGGGTATCTGGCCAGCCTGTCGCTGCCGATTTTCTTTCTTACCCTGACCGCTATCGGCGTCGGCTCGGCCATTCAGTACATCGCTCAGCGCAAAGGGTTGCGTGGTTTCAACGCTGCGCGCGAAGCGGAAGACGACTTGCAAAAGCACTATCAGGCCATTGCCGAAGGCGCCAAGGAACTGCGCATTCATCGCCCCCGTCGCCACGCCATGTTGACCCGCAATATTCAAGGCACCGCCGACCATATCCGCGACACCCACGTACGCTCGATCAACATCTTCGTGATCGCCAAGAGCCTGGGGACCATGCTGTTCTTCGTGGTCATTGGCCTGGCCTTGACCCTGCAATCGCTATGGCCGAGCAATGATCCGGCAGTAATCAGCGGCTTCGTGCTGGTGCTGCTGTACATGAAAGGTCCGCTGGAAAGCCTAATTGGCAACCTGCCGATCATCAGCCGCGCGCAGATTGCCTTCCGGCGCATCGCCGATCTGGCCGAACGTTTCTCTTCTCCGGAACCGCACCTGCTGCTCAATGCCGAGCACAGCGCGCCGGCTGCGCTCGAGCGTCTGGAGCTACGCAACGTGCAGTACAGCTTCCCGGCCGTGCCGGGCAGTGATCCATTTACCCTGGGGCCGGTCAACCTGAGTATCGCCCCTGGCGAAATACTGTTTATCGTCGGTGAAAACGGCTGTGGCAAAACCACCCTGATCAAACTGTTGCTGGGCCTCTACACCCCCCATCAGGGTCATGTACTGGTCAATGGCAACGCAGTGGATGCGCAAAGCCTGGACGACTACCGCCAGCACTTCACCACGATCTTCGCCGACTACTTCCTGTTCGAAGACCTGATGAAAGACGGCAGTACCCTGCCCGCCGATGCCGGCCAGTACCTGCAGCGCCTGGAAATCGCCCATAAGGTCAGCGTGCGCGATGGCGCGTTCACCACCACTGACCTGTCCACCGGCCAGCGCAAGCGCCTGGCGCTTGTCAGCGCCTGGCTGGATGAACGTCCGGTACTGGTCTTCGATGAATGGGCCGCCGACCAGGACCCGGCCTTCCGCCGGGTGTTCTACACCGAGCTGCTGCCTGACCTGAAACGCCTGGGCAAGACCATCATCGTCATCTCCCATGACGATCGCTACTTCGACATCGCCGACCATTTGCTGCGCATGGAAGCCGGCAAGGTTGTCAGCGAACCCAGCATCGCCTGAAAACTTCAGCGAACGCCCGCCGTTCGCTGCTTTACGTTAAATCCGACTCGTCGTCCTTCGTCTTTCTGAGAACGCACAATTCCTGCCGACGGCGACGAGATCGATGATGAATCCACAGCACTCCCTCCCCGAAGATGACCTGCTGGCCTTGCTCATGGCCGACGAAGCAGGCGCCCCGGACGCCATCGCCGCCCGTTCCGATCAAGCCCCTCAACCCCTGTCGTTTGCCCAGCAACGCCTGTGGTTCGTACAGCAATTCGCGCCGCAGGGTTCAGCCTACAATTTGCCACGGGCCTTGCTGCTCAAGGGCAAACTACGAGGGTATGCGCTGGAGTCGGCCCTGCAGCAGGTCGTTGAGCGCCATGACATCCTCAGAACCCGTTTCGAGGAAATCGACGGCCAGCCCATGCAGGTGCTTACCCCGCAGGCAAGACTGCACCTTCATCACCATGATCTTTCGACACTGAGCCCGCTCGATCGCGACACTCAGTTGCAACAACAGCTCGCGGCCGAGGCAGGAAAACCTTTTGACCTGAGCTGCGCCCCATTGATTCGCGCCAACCTGATTCGCCTGGCCGAGGACCGGCATGTGTTGCTGCTGAACATGCACCATATTGTCTCCGACGCCTGGTCCAACCCGATCCTCATGCAGGACCTGAGCCGCGCCTACCAGAGCGCAGTGCAAGGTCACAATCAAGTACTGCCACGGCCGGCCATCCAGTACAGCGATTATGCTCGCTGGCAGCGCCAGGACTACCCCACCACCGCCCAACATGCCAAGGCTGCGCGCTACTGGCGCGACTACCTTGGTGGCGAGATCACCCCGCTGGACCTGCCGTTGGATCGGCCTCGCATCGATGGCCGTGTAGCCCTCGCCGACACGGTTACCGCGAGCCTGCCGGCGCCACTGGTTGCAGGTCTCAACAGCTTTTGCCAAGCCCACGGGCTGACCCCATTCGTGGTGATGCTCGGCGCCTGGCAACTGCTGCTGGGCCGCTATGCCAATCAAAACGATTTCACCGTCGGCGTGCCCAATGCCAGCCGCAACCAGGCTCAGACCCAGGATCTGGTGGGCTACTTCGTCAGCAGCCAGATCTACCGCGCGCAACTCGACGGCAGGCAATCGGTGCTGAGCTTTTTGCAAGCGCTGCGCGAACAGTCGCTGGCGGCCCTGGAGCATGCCGACTATCCCATTGAACTGATCCTCGACGACCTGCAACTTCAGCGCAGCAGCGAAGCGAACCCATTGTTTCAGACCCTGTTCAACTGGCGCGTGGCGGGCGGCGAGCAAGCGCCTTTGCACTTCGCCGACCTGTTGCTGGACTTTCTGCCGCTGGGGCAGAAGGAAGCCAAGTTCGATGTCTCCCTGGATATTGCTTACAACCCCCGTAGCATTCAGGCCAGTTTCGAGTACGACAGCACGTTGTTCACCTGCGCCAGCATCGAGCGCCTGGCGCGGCATTGGCAGAACCTGCTGAACGCCCTGATCACCCAGGCGCAACGCGCCATTGGCGAACTGCCCATGCTCGACGCCAACGAGCAACAGGCGCTACTCGCCTGTGGCAACGACACCACCGTGCCGCGTCCAGACCTGCCCGCCGTGCACCTGCAAGTTGCGGCGCAAGCCGCCCGTACGCCTCAGCGCCTGGCCGTTGCCTGCCACGGGCAAACCCTCACTTTTGCCGAGCTCGACAACCGCGCCAACCGTCTCGCCCATCACCTGATAGAACTGGGCGTTGGCCCCGATGTGTTCGTCGGCGTGGCGCTGGAGCGTAGCGTCGAGCTGGTGGTCGGCCTGCTGGCGATTCTCAAGGCCGGTGGCGCCTACGTGCCGCTGGACCCGAACTACCCCGCTGAACGCCTCACCTACATGATGCAGGACAGCGCTGTTGAGCGCGTACTGCTGCACCCCGACCAGCAGCACAGCATGCGCCTGCCCGAGGGTGTGCAGGCGGTGTACCTGCACAGCGATCACGCGCCATTGCGCGGCTACGCCGAGACAGCGCCGCAGGTGACGGTCGACCCCGAACACCTGGCCTACATGATCTACACCTCAGGCTCCAGCGGCCAACCCAAGGGCGTACAGGTGCGTCACGGGGCGCTGGCCAACCATATGGCCTGGATGCAACAGTCACTGCAGCTGACAGCCGACGATCGGGTACTACAGAAGACCGCGATCAGCTTCGACGCCTCGGTGTGGGAATTCTGGCTACCGCTGCAGAACGGCGCCCAACTGCAGCTGGCCAGCCCGGCCCTGAGCCAGGATCTGTCCCTGCTCTGGCAGGAGATTGGCGCCGAGCGCATCACTGTCCTGCAGATGGCCCCGTCGCTGCTGCAAGCCCTGCTGAGCCAGGCCGATGCTCGACAATTGACCAGCCTGCGCCTGGTGCTGCTGGGCGGCGAAGCACTGGCGGTGGGGCTGGTAGCGCAACTACAGGCGTTGTGGCGGGGGCGCATCGTCAACCTCTATGGCCCGACCGAAGCGACCATCGACAGCTGCCAGCAGAGCATTGTCGAATCGCTCGACGGCGCCATCGCCCCGATCGGCCTGCCGATCGACAACGTTCGCGTGCACGTCCTGGATCGGCAACTGCAGCCTTGCCCACAAGGCGGCGCTGGCGAGCTGTATATCGGTGGCGCGGGCCTGGCGCGTGGCTACCACCAGCGCCCGGCACTGACTGCCGAGCGCTTCGTACCGGATCCTTTCAGCGCCAGCGGCGAGCGCCTGTACCGCAGCGGCGACCTCACCCGCCGGCGTGCCGACGGCACGCTCGAATACCTGAGCCGGATCGATCAGCAAGTGAAAATCCGGGGGCTGCGTATTGAGCTGGGCGAGATCGAGGCCCACCTGCTGCAGCAGGCCGGGATCGTCGAAGCTGCGGTACTGGCCCAACCGAGCGGCAACGGGCCGCAACTGGTGGCCTACCTTGCTGGCGCACACGTGCCCGACCCGCACAGCGCCGCCAGCCTGCGTGAATCACTGCGCCAAACCCTGCTGCAGCGCCTGCCGGATTACATGGTGCCGGCCCATTACCTGTTTCTCGACAGCCTGCCACTGACGCCCAATGGCAAGCTTGATCGCCGCGCGCTCCCGGCGCTGGATAGCCGTCACGGCCAAAGTGCCTATCAGGCGCCAAGTGACGCCATGCAGCAACACATCAGCCGTCTCTGGCAAGAGGTGCTCAAACTTGAGCAGATCGGCGTCAACGACAACTTCTTCGAGTTGGGCGGCGACTCGATTCTGTCCATCCAGGTCGTCAGCCGCGCCCGCCAGGCCGGCATTCATTTCACGCCCAAGGATCTGTTCAAGCACCAGACCATTCAAAGCCTGGCCCAAGTCGCGCACTGGGGTGAAAGCGCCGTGCAAGCCGATCAAGGCCCGGTGCTTGGCGCGACGCCGTTGCTGCCGATCCAGCATGCATTCTTTGCCAGCGCTATCGAGCAGCGCCAGCACTGGAACCAGTCGGTGATGCTCAAACCGACAGCCCCGTTGCATGCAGACACCCTGCATAGCGCCCTGGTAGCGCTGGTCGAACACCACGATGCCTTGCGCCTGCGCTTTACCCAGGTGGATAACCGCTGGCAAGCCATTCACACGCCGCTGACCGATAACTCGACACTGCTGTGGCAGCGCAGCGTCGCCGATGCACAAGCGATGCTCGATGTGAGCAATGCAGCGCAACGCAGCCTCGACCTCAGCGACGGACCGTTGCTGCGCGCGGTGTTGATGAGCCTGGCCGACGGCAGCCAGCGTCTGCTGCTGGTGGTCCATCATCTGGTCATCGACGGCGTGTCCTGGCGCATCCTCTTCGACGACTTGCAGCAGGTCTACCAGCAGTTGCGCAACGGTCAGGCGCCGAAGTTGATGGCCAAGACCAGCGCGTTCAAGTCTTGGGCCGAACGCTTGGGTGAACATGTCCGCAGCCGCGCAGTGGAGGCCGAGCTGGGGTATTGGCAGGCGCAGTTGCAAGGCTTGAACCCCGACTTGCCCTGCAACAACCCCAACGGCAGCTTGCTTGGCCGCCACGCCGCAACGCTCGGTGTGCAGTTGAGCCAGGCCCACACCCGCCAGTTGTTGCACACCGCGCCTGCAGCCTATCGAACGCAGATCAACGACTTGCTGCTGACTGCCCTGGCACGTGCAGTACAACGCTGGAGCGGCCAGTCACAGGTGCTGGTGCAGTTGGAAAGCCATGGCCGTGAAGCGCTGTTCGATGATATCGACCTGACCCGCAGCGTCGGCTGGTTTACCAGCCTGTACCCGGTGCGTCTGTCGCCGCAGGCAGCGATGGGGGATGCGATCAAGACCATCAAGGAGCAATTGCGCGCGGTACCAGACAAAGGTATCGGCTACGGCGCCTTGCGCTATCTGGGTGACGCCACGATTGCCGAGCAACTCCAGGCGTTGCCGCAGCCGCGTATCACCTTCAACTACCTGGGCCAGTTCGACGGCAGCTTCGATAGCGACAACGGCGCCTTGTTCGCCCCCAGCGGTGAAGCCGTCGGCGATGAAAAGAGCCATGACACCCCGCTCGGCAACTGGTTGACGGTCAACAGCCAGGTCTACGACAACCGCCTGAACATGGCCTGGACCTTCAGCCACGAAATGTTCGCTGAGGCTCAGGTGGAACAACTTGCACAGTTCTGCCGTGAAGAGCTGGAACAACTGATCGAACACTGCAGCAGCGGCGAGCACCTGGGCCTGACCCCTTCGGACTTCCCGCTGGCGACCCTCAGCCAACAGCAGCTCGACGCCCTGCCGATTGCCGTGCGAAACATCGACGATATCTACCCGCTGTCACCCATGCAGGAAGGTCTGCTGGTGCATACCTTGCTGGAGAAGCACTCGGGCATCTACTTCATGCAAGAGTGCTACACCATCGGCGAAAGCATCGACTACACCTTGTTCGATGCAGCCTGGCAGCAAGTGGTGCAGCGCTACGAAGCGATTCGTGCCTCGTTTCTGTGGAACACCGGTGGCCAATTGCTGCAGGTGATTCATCGCAACACCCCGGTCAAGGTTGAATTGCTCGACCTTAGCGATCTGCCCCTGGAGCAGGCCGAGCCGCGCATCATCGAACTGCTGCGCGAAGAGCGCGAAACGGGGTTCGACCTGGCCAAGGAGCCACCGATCCGCTTCAAGCTGATCAAACTTGCCGACCAGACTCACCGCTTTGTCATGAGCAACCACCACATTCTTATCGATGCCTGGTGCCGTTCGTTGCTGATGGCAGACTTTTTCGAGATCTACCACGCGGCCCGCGAAGGTCGGCCCAGCCAACTGGCCACGCCGTATCGCTTCCGCAATTTCATCGAATGGCTGCAGGGCCAGGACCGCGAGGCCGCGCAGGGCTTCTGGCAAGCGCAGCTTGCGGGGCTGGAGCAGGCCACGCCATTGCCCACCGACCGCCCGCAAATCAGTGGCGCGGCGCATTCGGTCATCGACGACAACTACACCTGGTTGAGCAATGAGCAAAGCATGCGACTGCAGGAAGCGGCCAACCAGCAACGGCTGACCGTCAACACCTTCGTCCAGGCTGCATGGGCCTTGACCCTGCATCATCACAGCCGCTCCCGCGATATTGTCTTCGGCGTAACCGTCTCCGGACGTCCGGCACATATTCCACAAATGCAGGATACCGTCGGCCTGTTCATCAACAGCGTGCCGCTGCGCATCAAGCTGCCCTCCCCGGACGTGCGCACCCGCACACTGGATTGGCTGCACACCATTCTCGACACCAACGTCTCGCTGCGTGAATACGACTACCTGCCGCTGGTAAACATCCAGGCCTGTAGCGAACTGCAAAAAGGCCAGCAACTGTTCGACAGCCTGTTTGTCTTCGAGAACGCGCCGATGGCCGCCTCGGTGGGTGCCGATGCGCAGGACATGGGGGTGATCTCCGAGTCATCGCGTACCCACACCAATTACCCGATTACCGTGGTGGTCTACCCTGGCGAGCAACTCGGCCTGCACCTGTCGTATGACACGCGCTATTTCGACCGCGCAACCATGGATGCACTGTTGGCGCAATTCAAGCAACTGCTGGTGAGCCTGCCTTCGCAGTTGCAGGCACCGCTTGAACAGGTGACGCAGCTGGAAAACGGCGAACATCACGACTGGATTGTGCAGCACAACCAGACTGCGGTCGCCCATGCCCTGGACCGTTCGTTCATCGAGCTGTTCGAAGCGCAGGTCGACCAGCACGGCGAGCAGCCCGCCGCCAGTTGCCAGAACGACGTGTGGAGCTACAACGCTCTCGACCGTCACGCCAACCGCGTTGGCCATGCCCTGCTCGCCCATGGTGTGACGCAGGACCAGCCGGTGGCGCTGCTGGCCGACCGCAGTCTGGAACTGCTGGCGACCATCGTCGGCGCTTTCAAGGCCGGCGCCGGTTACCTGCCGCTGGACCCAACCCACCCCGACGAACGTATTGCCAACATCCTCGCGGCCAGTCGCACCCCGGCGCTGATCTGTACTGCCCGCTACCTCGAGCGCGCCCGCTCATTGCTGGCAGGCCTGGCGCAGCCGGTGCAGCTGCTGGTCTGGGAAGACGTGCTCGATGGCGGCTACAGCGAAACCCGCCCGGGCATCTTCAGCGCAGGCAACAGCCTTGCCTACGTGATTTTCACGTCCGGCTCCACCGGGCTGCCCAAGGGCGTGATGGTCGAACAGGCCGGCATGCTCAACAACCAATTGAGCAAGGTGCCCTACCTTGGCCTGGGCCCGCACGACATCATCGCCCAGACCGCGTCGCAGTCGTTCGATATTTCGGTCTGGCAGTTCCTCACCGCGCTGCTGTGCGGCGCGCAGGTACGCATCATTCCCGATGAGGTGTCCAAGCACCCGGCGCGGCTGCTGGCAGAGCTTGAAGAACAGCACGTCAGCGTGTTGGAGATTGTCCCGGCACTGATCCATGCCCTGCTCGAAGAACAGCACAGCACCCTCACCGAACTGCGTTGGTTGCTGCCCACCGGCGAAGCCCTGCCGGCGGAAACCGCGGCGGCATGGCTGCAGCGTTATCCGCGCATTCCGCTGGTAAACGCCTACGGCCCGGCCGAATGCTCCGACGACGTTGCTTTCTACCAGATCGATCAAGCGGCCACCGAGCGCACCTACATCCCCATCGGCTACCCCACCGACAACAACCGCTTGTACCTGCTCGACGACTACTTGTGCCCCGTGCCTGACGGTGCAGTGGGTGAGATCTGCATTGCCGGTGTCGGCGTCGGTCGCGGCTATTGTGCCGATCCGGCCAAGACCGTCAGCGTGTTCGTGCCCAACCCCTTCGCCTTGCTGGCGGGCGAACGCCTGTACAAGACCGGCGACCTGGCGCGCCGACGCAAGGAAGACGGCGCCCTGGAGTACCTGGGACGGGTCGATCAGCAGGTCAAGGTCAATGGCTTTCGCATTGAGCTGGGCGAAATCGAGGCGCAAATCAGCCAGTTCCCCGGCATTCGCGAAGCCGCGGTGCTGGTCATCGAACAGGCCTTGGGCAAGCAACTGGTGGCGTTCCTCACCCTGGAAACCCTGGCACAGGCCGACAGTAACAACCTCGACGACCTGCGTGCATTTCTCAAGCGCCGCCTGCCGGTGTACATGAACCCCGGCCTGTACCAAGTGCTGGAACAGATGCCACGCAACGCCAACGGCAAGCTCGACCGCAAGGCCTTGGCCCGCCTCGAAACCCAAGGCCCGCAACAGGCTTTCCGCGCGCCGCAAAGCGAACTGCAACACGCCGTGGCGAGCATTTGGCAAACCGTGCTCAAGGCCGAGTACATCGGTCTTGATGACAATTTTTTCGCCCTGGGCGGCAACTCGCTGTTGGCCACCCAGGTCACCTCGCGCATCCAACTGGAGCTGGCAATCGAGGCGCCGTTGGCGGCCTTGTTCGAAAGCACCAGCCTGGAGGACTTCGCTCGGCGCCTGCCGTCCCCGGCGGCGCCAACCACTGAAAACGAATTGACCGATCTGTTCGATCTGCTCGATGTGCTGGAGACTCAATGATGCAAAGCAAAGCCCTGTCTGACTTGATCGAACGCTTTATCAAGTTGCCCACAGCCCAGCGCAAAACCCTCTACCAGCAAATGGTCAGCAAAGGCGTGAACATCGCGCGCCTGCCGATCCCGGTGACGCGCGACAGCTTTGATCGTATTGCGCTGTCGTTCGCCCAGGAGCGGCAATGGTTTCTCTGGGGGCTGGACCCCAGCAGCAGTGCCTACAATCTGCCAACCGCTCTGCGCTTGCGCGGTGCGTTGGATGTGCCGGCCTTGCAGGGCAGTTTCGATGCTTTGGTGATGCGTCACGAAAGCCTGCGCACACGCTTTGTCGAAGAGGGTGACCAACGCCTGCAAGTGGTCGAGGCCGAAGGCCGAATTGTCATGGAGCAGTTGGCGCTACCCGCTACTGGCAACGACACCACTGACCGCTTGGATGCCTACATCGCCGAACAGATTGCCCGGCCGTTCGATCTGCAGAACGGGCCGTTGCTACGCGTGCAGTTGCTGCGCCTGGGTGCCGACGACCATGTCTTGTTGTTGGTGCAGCACCATATCGTTTCCGATGCCTGGTCGATGCAGGTGATGGTCCGCGAACTGATCGCCGGCTACAGCCAGAAAAGTGCCGGGCAACCCACGACCCTGCCCGACTTACCGATCCAATATGCCGACTACGCACTGTGGCAACGCCACTGGATGGAAGCCGGTGGCCGCGAAGAGCAGTTAGCCTACTGGCGCGAACAACTGGGTGATGAACAGCCGGTACTGCAGCTACCCGCCAGCCGCCCACGGCCGCCGGTACGCAGTGATCGCGGCGCGTTGCACAAGATAGAGCTGGACGCTGAACTGGGTCAGGCGCTCAAGGCCTTGGCCAAGCAGCAAGGGGTAACCCTGTTCATGCTCATGCTCGCCTCGTTCCAGGCCTTGCTGCATCGTTGCAGCGGCCAGGACGACATTCGCGTCGGCGTGCCCATTGCCAACCGCAACCGGGCAGAAACCGAAGGGCTGATCGGCTTTTTCGTCAACACCCAGGTGCTGCGTGCGCAGTTGCATGGCGAGCTGTCGTTCAGCGACCTGCTGCTGCAGGTCAAGCAGCGCGCCCTGGGTGCCCAGGCCCATCAGGACCTGCCGTTCGAGCAACTGGTCGATGCCCTGCAGCCTGAGCGCAACATGAGCCACAACCCTCTGTTCCAGGTGGTCTACAACCACATCAGCGCCGCGCCGGTCAGCGCCGTAGCGGCGTCCGGGCAGATACAGGGATTGGCTGTCGAAGCAATCGAGTGGCACAACCAGACCGCGCAGTTCGACCTGGCCCTCAACACCTACGAATCAGAGCAGAGCCTGTCGGCCTCGTTCATCTATGCAGCCGATCTGTTTGATGCGCAAGATACATGTTTGCTGGCCAGTCACTGGCTGAATCTATTGCGTGCCATTGCCCGCAACCCGCAGCAACGCATCGGTGAGCTGACGTTGCTCGACCCTGACCAGCAACAGGCGATTCTGGCTCAGTGGAACCCGGCGCCGCGCCGCTTCGAAGTCGAGCGCTGCCTGCACACCTTGATAGAGCGCCAGGCCGCTCTGCGTCCACAGGCCATTGCGTTGACCTTTGAAAGCCAGCACCTGAGTTATGAGGCGCTCAACCGTCGCGCCAACCGCCTGGCCCATCACCTGATCAACCAGGGCGTCGGCCCCGACCACCTGGTCGGCCTGGCCTGCGAGCGTTCCTTCGACATGCTTGTGGCTATCCTCGCCATCCTCAAGGCCGGCGGCGCCTATGTACCGCTCGACCCGCAATATCCCGAGGACCGCCTGGCCTACATGATCGAAGACAGCGGCATCGCCCTGCTCCTGGGGCAACCGGCGGTGCTCCAGCACCTGCCACTGCCCGAAGGGCTAGTAACCGTCGCCCTCGACGCGAGCTTTGCCGAACAGCCCGAGCACAACCCGGCTGTTGCCCTGAGCCCAGACAACCTGGCCTATGTCATCTACACCTCAGGCTCCACCGGCCGGCCCAAAGGCACGCTGTTGCCGCACCGCAACGTGCTGCGCCTGTTCGACGCCACCCAGGATTGGTTCGGCTTCGACCACAACGATGTCTGGAGCCTGTTCCACTCCTATGCCTTCGATTTCTCGGTGTGGGAGATCTTCGGTGCCCTGCTCCATGGCGGCCGCCTGCTGATCGTGCCTCAAGACACCACGCGTGCCCCGGACGACTTCTACGCCTTGCTGTGCGACGCAGGCGTCAGCGTCCTCAACCAGACCCCATCGGCGTTCCGCCAGCTCATGCATGTGGCCTGCGCCGAGCAGAACCTGCAGCGTGACAACCGCCTGCGCCATGTGGTGTTCGGCGGCGAAGCCCTCGATGTCGGCAGCCTGGCGCCCTGGTTCCAGCGCTTCGGCGACCAGGCCCCGCGCCTGGTCAACATGTACGGCATCACCGAAACCACCGTGCACGTCACCTACCGCCCGTTGTCGTGCGCCGACCTGCAGCAGGCCAGCGTCAGCCCGATTGGTGAGCCGATCCCGGACCTGTCCTGGTACCTGCTCGACGCCCAGCTCAACCCGGTGCCGTACAATTGCATCGGTGAGCTGTATGTCGGTCGCGCGGGCCTTGCCCGTGGCTACCTCAACCGCGCCGATCTCACTGCCACACGCTTCATTCCCAACCCGTTCGACAATGACGGCAGCCGCCTGTACCGAACCGGTGACCTGGCGCGCTGCACTGCCGATGGGGTAATCGAATACATCGGCCGTATCGACCATCAGGTCAAGATTCGTGGTTTCCGTATCGAGCTGGGTGAAATCGAGGCGCGCCTGCAAGCCCTCGACGGCATTCGCGATGCAGTGGTGCTGGCGCAACCTGGCCCCAGCGGCGCGCAACTGGTGGCCTACGTGGTGGCCGACGATGCCCAACTGGAGGTCGCCGAGCTCAAGGCCCGGCTCAAGGCGTCGCTGCCCGACTACATGGTCCCCGCACATGTGCTACTGCTCGAACGCCTGCCGCTGACCACCAATGGCAAGCTCGATCGCAAGGCGTTGCCACAGCCGGATACCAGCCTGACGCAGAGTGAGTACATCGCACCGCACAGCGCCCTGGAAAAACAGATCGCCGCAATCTGGCAAGACGTTCTGCACGTCGAGCGGGTCGGGCTTACCGACAACTTCTTCGAGCTTGGCGGTCATTCCCTGCTGGCGACCCAGATCAGGTCGCGTATCCGCCAGCAGATGGGTATCGATGTCGCGTTGCGCACCCTGTTCGAACACAACACCCTTGCAGCCTTCTGTCTGGCCCTCGGTCAGAGTACCGCCACCGAACAGCCCGCACTGAGCCCCGCCGACCGCAGTCAATCGCTGCCATTGTCCTACGCGCAGGAGCGCCAGTGGTTCCTCTGGCAACTGCACCCCGAAAGCGCCGCCTATCACATTCCTGCGGCGCTGCGATTGCGCGGCCCGCTCGATTGTGCAGCCCTGGAAGTGGCGTTCAATCGTGTATTGGCCCGGCATGAAAGCCTGCGTACCACCTTCGTTGAAAGCGACGGTCGTGCGCAACAACACATTGCCGAGGCGCAAACGCTGAATCTTACAGTGGAGCACCTGGAGCGCGGCGCCGATCAGCAACAACAGATCCGTGATTATGTCGCGGCCCAGGTCCAGCGTCCGTTCAATCTGCGCCAAGGTCCTTTGCTGCGGGTCAATCTGCTGCACACCGACCACGACGAGCATGTTCTGCTGTTGGTCCAGCACCATATTGTTTCCGATGCCTGGTCGATGCAGGTGATGGTCGAGGAACTGGTACAACACTACCGCGCCGCTACCCAGGGGCTGTCGCTCGACTTGCCAGCCCTGACGATCCAATACGCCGACTATGCAGGTTGGCAGCGCCAGTGGATGGAAGGCGGTGAGCGCGATCGCCAACTGCATTACTGGACAGCCCATCTGGCGGGGGCCCAAGGCGTACTTGAATTGCCAACCGATCACCCACGTCCTGCAACCTTGAGCGCCCGAGGCGGCCGGGTGGATATGCGACTGGACGACAGGTTGGTCGAACAACTGCGTCAGCTGGCCCACGCCCAGGATGTCACCCTGTTCATGCTGCTTCTGGCTTCGTTCCAGACGTTGCTGCACCGCTACAGTGGCCAGGACGACATTCGTGTTGGCGTACCGATCGCCAACCGCGACCGCCTGGAAACCGAGCGACTGATCGGATTTTTCGTCAATACCCAGGTGCTCAAGGCCGACTTCAGCGGCCACGATGCCTTCGTTGAATTGCTGCAGCAAGCCAAGGAAGCAGCGCTAGGAGCCCAGCAACATCAGGCGCTGCCTTTCGAGCAACTGGTCGAGGCGCTGCACCCGGAGCGCAGCCTCAGTCATAACCCTCTGTTCCAGGCCATGTACAACCACCAGAGCGCCAGTCGCCAAGCGCAATCCCTGTCACTGCCGGGGCTCAGCGTCGAGGCCCTGGAATGGGATGCCGGCACGGCTCAACTGGACCTGACCCTGGAAACCCAGGATAGCGACCAAGGGCTGACGGCAGCGTTGATCTACGCCAGCGATCTGTTCGAGCACAGCACCA
>NZ_JACOPV010000024.1 GCF_016881005.1 Pseudomonas arcuscaelestis
AGCGTCTGCCGTTGAAATAGCATCACCATGATGGTGACGCGCTCCTCGGTACTCAGGTGACTGTATTGGGTAGACATGACAACACCTTACATCAGGTGTTGCACTTGCTCCTTGAGGCCGCCAAGCCTTGATTGCGAGAATAACGTTACGCAAGGAAAAAATAGCTGAGTATTACCAACAGATCTCTGCCGAGCTCAATGCTGCAACTGCTGCAGGCACCGAACTTATCCCAGGGGAAAGCTGGCAACACGCTACGCAGATCCTTGATGACATCAGCCCGCAATTGAACGAGCTGGTTGTCCTGAGCGAAAAGCTGCCTTTGAGCCGTGAACAACTGCAACAGATGGACACTGGCTACAAGCCCGAAATTCGACTATTGAATCAAAAGGCAGACAGCCTTCTGACTCAAAACCCGGAAAGGGTCGTGTTCTTTACTCACTTGTTACGTCTTGAAAACAACTATCAAAAGCTAATCCTCAAACCCAATCTGGATCCGCGCTCAGACTTGTTGCTTAGGCGCCTGTGGAACAACCTGCACCTTCTGAAGTCCCAGCGCATGCGTTTGTACCAATTGACTGACGCCAGTGAGGATTTGAAAGCTCAGTTGCTAAGCGACATGGACAGTATTCTTGCCGGTGCTCGTCGACGCCTTGATAACTTCGCGGCAGAACCGGGCGATGCCAAACAACAGAAGATTGTCGAAGCGATCCGCAAGGACCTGGCGTTTGCAACTCAAAATATAAAGTCTGCCCTCACCGACTACCCGCCGACCTTGACGGTTGAACAACTGAAACGCCAGACGCCCGGCCTGATTGAAACCCACGACCAAGGGCTGCTCCTTGGCAAACTTCGACCAGGAAACGATGAGCTCGTCGATATCTTCGATACGGATGATGTTCAACCCATCGCAACCTATCGCAAAGGGCAGAGCAGTTGGGAGGAACTCACCGACTCTGCAGCGCCCGTTGCCTCACCCGCTTCGAGCCAACAACGTCTGTCGCAATTGATCAAGAAAAGTACGGCACTGATCCAGGACAGCAATAAAGACCTGCGATTTTTCGAATCCCGTACCGCCAGGGATTACCTGCCAGCGGACATAGAAGACATGCTTGCGCAACAGCGCCAGCGAGTGGAAGCGCTGCGTGACGCCCTGCGTCGCCGTCTGGGCGACGACCCTGCCACAAGCGATGGCGCGGCCCAGGACGCTATAGAGACGCTGGACAATCAGGCACACATCCTTAAAGAGCAAGCACGCACATTGCGGATCAATGCCGCTTTGCGGCAGGCACCGCGAATGGGCGAGTTACAATACTTGATCGAACACAATGAGGTAGAGATCAAGCTTACCGGTACCCGGAAGCTGTTACCCAAAGTAAAGGGACGACTGGAGGACTACTTCGACGAGTACGAAATACGCCACAACGGACGCCCCATCTGGTTTGCACACTTTCATTACCTGGGCCAGGCCACGCCTAAGCCGGATTTTGTCGCAGGGCACTTGAAGACCGTCGCCCAGCGATACCTCCGTGGCCGAACGGCCGTTGACCCACTCACCGGTCAAACCACCGAGGTTCATCGAGCGCCGATCAGTACCATAGCAGCGAAGAAATACTTCTTCGCTGTATAACCAAGAACCACGGCGCTGCCAGGCAGCGCCTTTCATTAGCGGTCCTTGAACTGCGCCTCGCGCTTGGCGATGAATGCCGCCATTCCTTCCTTTTGATCCTCAGTGGCAAAGGCGGCATGGAAAACCCGGCGCTCGAAACGAACCCCCTCACTCAAGGTAACCTCGAAAGCCCGATTGACACTTTCCTTGACCATCATGCTAATCGGAACCGACTTGCTGGCGATCGACGCTGCCACCTTCAACGCTTCCTCAAGCAGCTCGTCCTGAGCGACCACTCGAGCTACAAGGCCTGCGCGCTCGGCTTCTTCGGCACCCATCAGACGACCACTCAAGCACAACTCCATTGCCTTGGCCTTGCCAACGGCACGGGTCAAACGCTGGGTACCGCCCATGCCCGGCAACACGCCGAGATTGATTTCTGGCTGGCCAAACTTGGCATTGTCGGCAGCCAGAATGAAGTCGCACATCATCGCCAGCTCGCAACCACCACCCAAGGCGAAGCCCGAGACCGCAGCAATAATCGGTTTACGTCGGTTGGCAATACGATCGGCATCGCTGAAGAGGTCGTCGACATAAATCTGCGGGTAACGCAGTTCAGACATTTCCTTGATGTCAGCGCCGGCGGCGAAAGCCTTGGTTGAACCAGTCAGCACCACGCAACCAATATTCGGGTCAGCTTCAAGCTGGTCCAGCGCCTTGTTGATCTCACCTACGATTTGCGCGTTCAGGGCGTTGAGCGCCTGCGGGCGATTGAGGGTAATCAGGCCAACCTTGCCGTGGATGTCCAACAAAATGGTTTCAAATGACATGCAAGCTGCTCCCTTCAAAGATTACGCGCAATAACCATGCGCTGAATATCGCTGGTGCCTTCGTAGATCTGACAGACCCGCACATCGCGGTAGATCCGCTCCAGCGGAAAGTCACTCAGATAGCCATAACCGCCGAGGGTCTGCAAGGCTTGCGAGCAGACCTTTTCTGCCATTTCCGAGGCAAATAGTTTGGCCATCGATGCTTCGACCAGCGCCGGACGCCCCGCATCTCGCAGAGCAGCCGCGTGCTGCACCATTTGCCGGGCAACGGCGATATTGGTCGCCATGTCTGCCAGGCGAAACGCCACGGCCTGGTGCTCGATCAAGGATTTGCCGAAACTCTCGCGCTCGCGAGCATAGTCACGCGCCACCTCGAATGCAGCACGGGCCATGCCTACAGATTGCGAGGCGATACCGATACGCCCGCCTTCAAGGTTGGCCAACGCGATCTTGTAACCTTCGCCCTCCTCGCCCAGGCGATTGGCCAGCGGCACACGAACGTTGTCGAAAACGATCTGGCAGGTATCCGAAGCATGCTGGCCGAGCTTATCTTCTACCCGGGCGACTTCATAACCCGGTAAGTCGGTCGGTACGATAAAGGCGCTTATGCCGCGCTTGCCTGCCTCGGGATCGGTCACCGCAAACACGATCACAATGCCGGCGTTCTGCCCAGAAGTGATGAATTGCTTGCAGCCATTGAGCACATAGTGATCCCCGTCTCGGCGAGCACGGGTTTTCAGACTGCTAGCATCGGAGCCGGCCTGTGGCTCGGTCAGTGCAAATGCACCAAGCATCGCGCCACTGGCCAAAGGCACCAGGAACTGTTGTTTCTGCTGTTCATTGCCGAACTTGAGGATCGGCACGCAACCCACCGAGTTGTGCACGCTCATGATGGTGGAGCAAGCGCCATCACCCGCGGCAATTTCCTCAAGGGCCATGGCGTAGGCAACATAGCCAGTATCGCTGCCACCCCACTGTTCCGGCACCAACATGCCAAACAGGCCCAGTTGGGCCATCTCTTCGATTGCTTCACTGGGAAAACGATGTTCCCGATCCCACTGCTCGGCAAATGGCCGCAAACGCTCTTGGGCGAACTGGCGGACGGCGTCGCTGATTTGCTGTTGTTCGTCATTTACTAACATGGTGCACCTCAGTACAGACACTCGACGGCCATGGCTGTGGCTTCACCGCCGCCGATACAGATGGCCGCGATACCACGACGCAAGCCTTTCTGGCGCAGGGCAGCGAGCAAGGTCACGAGGATACGTGCGCCCGAAGCCCCGATTGGATGGCCCAACGCGCAGGCACCGCCGTGCACGTTGACCTTGTCGGACGGCAGGTCCAGATGTTTCATCGCGGCCAGCGTGACAACGGCGAAAGCCTCGTTGATTTCAAACAGATCGACTTCGCCCAGGTTCCACCCGGTACGCTTGATCAGCTTGTCGATGGCGCCAATAGGTGCGGTTGGAAACAGCGCCGGAGTATCGGCAAAGGCCGCATGACCGTGGATCACCGCCAGCGGTTTCAGACCCTGCTTTTGTGCCTGGGAGCGGCGCATCAACACCAGTGCCGCGGCGCCGTCGGAAATCGAACTGGAGTTGGCCGCAGTCACCGTACCGCCTTCACGGAAGGCTGGCTTGAGCTGAGGAATTTTGTCCAGCCGTGCCTTTGGTGGCTGCTCATCATCACTGATCAAGCGTTGGACTTTGCCTTCTGTCACCTGCACCGGGACGATCTCGCTGGCAAAACTACCGTCCTTGATTGCCAACTGCGCGCGCGTCAGCGAAGCGATGGCAAAGTCATCTTGTTGCTGTCGTGTAAAGCCGTTGTCCTGGGCGCAATCCTCAGCGAACGTACCCATCAGACGGCCCTTGTCGTAGGCATCTTCCAGACCGTCGAAGAACATGTGGTCGATGATCTTGCCATGCCCCATGCGATAGCCACTGCGCGCCTTTTCCAACAGGTAAGGTGCGTTGGACATGCTTTCCATACCCCCTGCCACGACAACTTCGGCGCTGCCGGCAAGAAGCAAGTCGTGAGCCATGATCGCAGCCTGCATGCCCGAGCCACACATCTTGTTCAAGGTAGTGCACGTGGTCGACTTGTTCAGCCCGGCGCCCAGCGCCGCTTGCCGCGCAGGTGCCTGCCCCAGACCCGCGGGTAGGACACAGCCGAACAACACTTGCTCAACGCTGTCGGCGGCAACGCCTGCGCGTTCTACCGCTGCACGAATTGCAGCAGCACCAAGTTGCGGTGCCGTCAGGCTCTTCAAGTCACCTTGCAGGCCACCCATGGGTGTGCGCACAGCGCTGACAATTACGATTGGATCATTGGCGAGGGTCATGATGGATACTCCTGCAATTACTTGGCGGCCATGCGCAAGGCACCGTCGAGACGGATGACCTCACCATTGAGCATGCTGTTTTCGATTATGTGCCGCGCCAGCGCAGCATATTCCTGCGCCCGCCCAAGGCGTGGTGGGAATGGCACGCCGGCGGCCAACGAATCGCGAACTTCCTGAGTCATGCCCGCCATCATCGGGGTTTCAAAAATACCTGGAGCAATGGTCATCACACGGATACCAAAGCGTGCAAGTTCACGGGCTGCCGGTAAGGTCAGGCTGGCAATCGCGCCTTTGGAAGCGGCGTAGGCAGCCTGGCCGATCTGGCCGTCGTAAGCGGCAATCGATGCGGTGTTGATGATCACCCCACGCTCGCCCTCCTCGTTCGCCTCGCTTTCTGCCATGGCGGCGGCGGCTAGACGCAGCAGGTTGAAGCTACCGATCAGGTTGACGTTGATGACGCGACTGAAACTATCCAGGCCATGCGGCCCACCTTTGCCGAGGATCTTTTCGGCACCAACGATACCTGCGCAATTGACCAATCCGTGCAGGCTGCCAAACGCTGCGACAGCAGCCTCAACGGCTGCTTTGGCAGCGACTTCCTGGCTGATATCGGCGACGGCAAACCGTGCCTTGGCGCCCAGCGCTTGTGCCTTGGCTTGCACGGCCTCGGCGTTGAGGTCCACCAGCATGACCTGGGCCCCGGCTTCGATTAGCATTTGCGCGGTAGCTGCGCCCAGTCCCGATGCCGCGCCGCTGACGATAAAATTCTTGTTGGCTATCTGCATGATCAGATTCCTCAGGCGCTGGGGTTCGAGGCCAACGCAGCTTGTTGTTTGGCAATTTCCTGGTTGCGCAGGATAAAACGCTGCAGCTTGCCGCTCGGTGTCTTGGGCAGCTCGCTGACAAATTCGATTTCCCGTGGATAAGCATGGGCATAAAGGCGCTGGCGCACGTGCTGACGCAGAGCTTCGGCCAGTTCCTCACTGGCCACCTGGCCAGCAGCCAATACCACAAATGCCTTGATCAGCTCGGTGCGCTCAGGGTCGGGCTTACCGACCACGGCAGCCTCGATGACCGCCGGATGCTCAATCAGCGCACTCTCGACATCGAAAGGCCCTACCCGATAACCCGACGTAGTGATTACATCATCGCTGCGGCCGACGAAGCTGATACTGCCATCTGCGTTCAACTCCACCGTGTCGCCACTCAGGTAATACTGGCCGACAATCGACCGGGTTGGTACGCCGTGATAACCGCCAAACCAGCACAGCGGTGATTGTTCACGGTCCACCGCGAGGATTCCCGGCTGACCGGCCGGCAATTCCTGATTGTGTTCGTCGAGCACGACAATACGGTGGCCCGGAATGGCAAACCCCGCCGACCCCAGATGCACCGGGTGCTCCAGTCCATGGTGGTTGCACAGCACCATGCCCAGCTCGGTCTGCCCGTAATGATCGTGAATGGTTACATCCAACTCGTCGGCGAACCAGCGGATCACTTCCGGATTGAGTGGCTCACCCGCACTGCTCACCACTCGAAGACGACCTTTGACCGGCGCGGAAAACTGCGCGCCAGCAGCAATCAGCAAGCGAAAAGCGGTGGGTGAACCCGCCAGATTGCTGATAGCGTATTTGTCGATCATCCGGCAGGTAGTCTCGACGCTAAACGGTCCATCGAAAAAAGTGGTGGCATGACCCAGCGCCAACGGGCCGGTAACAGCGTAATACAAGCCATAGGCCCAGCCCGGATCGGCCAGGTTCCAGAAGCTGTCATCGTCGCGCAGATCGATGGCATCCCGCATGTAGCCTTGGAAGGCAACGATAGCGCGTAACGGCACCAGCAGCGGCTTGGCCGGGCCCGTAGTGCCCGATGTAAACATCATCAGGAACGGCGCATCGCCACTGAGCAGCACCGGCTCAAGCACAGTGCTGGCAGCATTCAACGATTGATGGAAGTCGACATCGCCAGAGCCATCCAGAGCCTTGACGCAGATGATCGCGGGACAATCGACAACGTCATCGAGCTTGCTGCGATTGGTGTGGTCGGTTATCACAACCCGCGCGTCGGACTGATGTACCCGGTGCTCAATGGCTTTTGGACCAAAAGCCGTGAACAGGGGCTGATAGACAGCACCCAGCCGCCAGGTTGCCAAGACGGCCACCAGCAGCTCGGGGATTCTGGGTAGAAGCCCGGCAACCCGATCACCCTCACCCACACCCTGAGCACGCAGGACGCTGGCAAAGCGAATCGCCTGTTGCTGCAACTGATCGAAACTGAACTGAGCCTGTTCGCCGTCGCGCCCTTCCCAATTCAGGGCAATTTTGCCACTGCCGGTATGGCGATCACAGCACTCGACACAAGCATTAAGCCCATTGAGGTTGCCATGCAGGGAGGCGTCGGCCACCGTGGGATAGTCAAAGCCGCGCGCGGCTTCGGAGTAAACACGCATCGTCAGACTCCTGGTTCTTATTGTTGGAGTAGCACCATGAATCTGACGATAGTCGCGCTGCATCGGCTTTGGGACAATGGCCAAAGTTGTCAAATTGGATGACTGGTTTGGCCTTGCTCCTTGTCTCCCCTCAAATGCCTCCTCCGCCAGCCTCGTCTACAGCCAGAGCCTTCTGGGTCAATTGCCGAATGCCTGTCGTGAAGCTTTTCCTGGCTCAGGATGTGCGCGTGCATGCAGTCGCGCACTGCCCTTGCAGGATTACCGTACGATAGTGCCCGGGGTTGCAGCCGAACCACTTGCGAAACGCCTTGTAGAACGAGCTGCTGTCGGCAAAACCCAGGCGCTCGGCGATCTCGGCGAATCCCAGGTCAACTTCAGCCAACCAGGTGATAGCCAGTTCGCGTCGCACGCTGTCCTTCAGTCCCTGATAGGTCTGCCCTTCCTCTGCCAGGCGACGACGCAATGTAGAGGCAGAAAGGCAAAAATCACGCGCCAGGCTGTCGGCGTCGGGCCATTGACCGGGGTCCATCTGGCGAAGATCCTGGCGAATCCGGCGCGCCAAACTGGTCGGGTCACGGTACTTGACCAAAATATTGCCAGGCGCTTGGGCGAGGAAGCGCTGAAGTTCTTCCTCGCTGCGCTTTAGTGGAAGATCCAGGCAATCGGCGGCGATGATCATTCGCGAACGGGGACGATTGAACTGCAGGTTCTCCGAGAACATTACCCGGTAATCGTCACAAAACAACGGTTCTGCGCAACGCAACTCAATGGCCAGGATGGGGATGCGCCGTCCGGCCAACCAACAGGCGACCCCGTGAACGATCATCCAGAAAGTAAAGTAGGTAAAGGCACGGCGCGGTTGCTCACGCGGCTCGACGATAACGATCTCAGCAAGGCTTTGCTGCCTTATCAAAGCAGGCTGCAGGTCTTCGAGCATCAATGAAAGGAAGGTCAGGGCTGCATCCAGGCCTGCACCGAGGGTAGGCTGAGCCATTGCCGTACGACAGAGAAAGGCCAGGCTTCCACTGCGCAACCCGCGTGGGTCCATGCCGAAAAACTCATCGTTGCAACGCCGCGCCAACAATCGCCAGAGCTGTGCATAGGCCTGCGCTGGCACCCGCGCATCTGCCTGCTCGAGCAAAACTGCATCAATACCGATGCAATTGAGCAAGGCCTGGCTTGGCGCACCGGGTGCGCAACTTTGCAGCAGCGCTTCGCGCACCAATTGCATAGAGATGGTGTCTTTGCCCGCCATCAGCAGTACTTCGCCTTACCCGTCCGGTTTGACGGCCATCTTAGGGGCGCCAACAGAAAATGCCAGTGTTGCTTCATACCGTCGGTGCCAAGCTCAGAAATGCCTGAATCAGCCGCAGTTCACGGCGTCGCTCCAGGCACCCGATCATGTGTTGATTCACCAGCCCAGGGCCCACAATCGAGCGGGCCACAACCCGTGGGTCATGGCTGGTCTCCACCGACGACACAATACCGATGCCAAGCTCAGCCGCCACTGCTTCAGTCACTGCCTCGCGGCTGTCCAATTCCAGGAGTACGCGCGGCCTGACATCGGCCTGTACGCACGCCTGATCGAACGTTCGCCGCGTGATCGAGCTGGGTTCGCGCAGCACCATGATTTGTCGATCCAGCTCACTGATCGCAAGGGCGTGACGATCAACGGCCCAAGGATGACCTGCTGGCAACAAGGCACAGATCTGTGACTCACCCAAGCTTTGTAGATACAGCCCTTTGCGAGGTTCTACCTCAGTCAATACCGCGACATCCGCATGCTCACTGAGCAGTGCCGCCAGTGTCTCCTGGGCATTGCCCAAGCGCAGATTGACGGTTATTCCCGGGTAGCGAGCCCGTAGCTGGGCAAGCATCGGCATGACCCGATGCGGCCCATCGGCCGCCACTTCAAGGCGCCCGGTAAGCAACTGACGATTGGCCTCAAGCATGGCTTGAGCTTCTTCGGCCAAACCGAACATCGCCCGAGTGATTGCCGCCAGCCGAGTGCCCTCCTCAGTCAGTTCTACGCGTCGAGCGGTGCGACGCAATAAGGTGATCTGGTAATGCTCCTCCAGCGCCTTGATGTGCCCGGTGACGGCAGGTTGGCTGATGAACAAACGTGCCGCAGCGCGAGTAAAACTACCCTCCCGGGCAACTGCATCGAACGCTCTGAGCTGGAAAAGATTCATATCTATCGGCCTGACTTATGGCTGGCATAACAACAAACAATTTGATTGATGATGCGCACAATTGCAACTTAGGCCCCGTAGTTTCAGCCCACCGCTTGTGAGGAACTCCGGAATGAGCAACGCCCCTATCCTGCTGACCCCCGGTCCCTTGACCACTTCATCCCGCACCCGCCAAGCGATGATGGTGGACTGGGGCTCCTGGGACCAAGAGTTCAATCAGCTGACCGCCAGCCTGTGCGAACAACTGCTGGCCATTGTCAACGGTGCCGACAGCCATCACTGTGTACCGCTGCAAGGCAGTGGCACTTTTGCCGTCGAAGCAGCAATCGGCACGCTGGTACCTCGTGACGGCAAGGTGCTGGTGCTGATCAACGGTGCCTATGGCCAGCGTCTGGCCAAGATCTGCAAAGTCATCGGGCGCGCCTACAGCACCTTCGAAACAGCTGAAGACGAGCCAACAACCGCAGCCGACGTCGATCGTCTGTTGGCCGCCGATCCTGCCATTACCCACGTGGCGTTGATTCACTGCGAAACCAGTACCGGCATCCTCAATCCGCTGCCAGAGATAGCCCAGGTCATCGCTCGCCACGGCAAGCGCCTGATCATCGATGCCATGAGTTCGTTTGGCGCCCTGCCAATCGATGCTGCGCAAGTGCCGTTCGATGCCTTGATCGCCGCCTCTGGCAAATGCCTGGAAGGCGTACCCGGCATGGGCTTCGTCTTCGCCAACAAGGCCTCTCTGGCAGCAGCGGCAGGCAATTCGCCATCCCTGGCCATGGACCTTCAGGACCAGCATGCCTACATGGCCAAGACTGGCCAGTGGCGCTTCACACCGCCCACCCACGTGGTAGCGGCGTTGCACGAAGCCCTGCTTCAGTACAACGAGGAGGGCGGCCTGCCCGCCCGCCACCAACGCTACGCAAGCAACTGCAAAGTTCTGCTCGATGGCATGGCAGCAATCGGTCTGCGCAGCTTTCTGCCCGCCGAAATCCAGGCCCCGATCATCGTTACGTTCCACGCCCCGAATGATCCGCGCTACCAGTTCAAGGACTTCTACGAGCGAGTCAAGGCAAAAGGCTTCATCCTCTATCCGGGCAAACTGACCCAGGTGGAAACATTCCGCGTCGGTTGTATCGGTGTGGTCGGACCGGACGGCATGCAAGCCGCCGTAAATGCTGTAGCCCAGGTGCTGCGGGAAATGGAAGTACTGGATATCTAACGCGCTGACACTCTTTCAAGGAACTAGCAAATGAACTACAGCAATCCATCGCAACTTCAAGCTGCAATCCTGGACTGGGCCGGCACCGTGGTCGACTTCGGCTCTTTCGCTCCAACCCAGATTTTTGTCGAAGCCTTCGCCGAGTTCGACGTCGAAGTGTCGATCGAAGAGGCCCGCGGTCCGATGGGCATGGGCAAGTGGGACCACATTCGCACCTTGTGCGATCAGCCACAAATTTCAGAGCGTTATCGCAAGGTGTTTGGCCGCACCCCTACTGACGACGATGTTACCGCCATCTATGAGCGCTTCATGCCCCTGCAGATTGAAAAGATCGCGGTGCATTCAGCGCTGATCCCCGGTGCTCTGGACACCCTCACCGGTTTGCGTAAAGACGGTCTGAAAATCGGCTCCTGCTCCGGCTATCCAAAAGTGGTCATGGACAAGGTTGTCGAACTGGCCGCACAGAATGGCTATGTCGCCGATCATGTGGTAGCTACCGATGAAACTCCAAATGGCCGCCCGTGGCCTGCACAAGCCCTGGCAAACGTGATTGCCCTGGGTATTGATGACGTAGCCGCCTGCGTAAAGGTCGACGACACCGTTCCCGGCATCCTCGAAGGCCGCCGCGCCGGCATGTGGACCGTCGCACTGGTCTGTTCAGGCAATGCCCTTGGTCTGACCTATGAAGGCTATCGTGCCCTGGCCTCGGACGTGCTGGACAGCGAGCGCAAGCGCATCCACGCGATGTTCGCAGGCTCTCGCCCACACTACCTCATCGATACCATCAATGAGCTGCCAGAAGTCATTGCCGATATCAACAAGCGCCTGGCACGCGGGGAGATGCCTCAAGCGGTGTAAGGCTCAGGACCAACGTAGGGCAAGCCTGCTTCCTTGAATGTCATGGAAGTGGGCTTGCCCGGCACTGATCAACCCTGATGGCGTTCTACCCAGGCTGCGTACTTGTCGATAAAGGTCTGCAAGAACGGCCGGGTTTTCTCGGAAAGCTTGCCGTTGTCATCGAACAGGGTCGCCGCCCCACCGATATAAGCTTCCGGCTGCTGCAAGCATGGCACATCGAGAAATACCAGGGATTGCCGCAGGTGATGGTTTGCACCAAAACCACCCACCGCACCGGGAGACACACTGATCACGGCACCTGGCTTTCCGCTCCAGGCGCTCTGCCCATAGGGTCGCGATCCTACATCAATTGCGTTCTTCAACACCCCAGGTACCGAGCGATTGTATTCCGGGGTGACGAACAGGACGGCATCACTTGCGCGAATCTGCTCGCGGAAGGTCTTGTACGCCGCCGGCGGATCGACATCGATGTCTTCGTTGTAGAGCACCAGATCGCCAATTTCGACTATTTTCAGTTTAAGGTTCGAGGGCGCAAGCTCCGCCAGCGCATGGGCAACTTTGCGGTTGAATGATTCCTTGCGCAAGCTGCCGACTACGACGGCTACCGAATAGACCTGGCTCATGGCAATTTCCTGACAAGTAGGATAAAGGAACTTGTAGGTATAGATGATCTATCCGGTACTCGAAGTTTTTTTCCGAACGGGCAAAACTTACCCGCTAAATCGGTGGTCTATGGCTCATTGAAAATTTTCAGAGGTTGCACGGTAAATGACAGCAGTACTGGTCGGACAATTTCATGCGCGGGACGCAGAAGGTCGCATCTACCCCGTTCATGAGTTCCAGCAAACCTCCCCACAAGCCGACGGTAGAGCCCCCCTGCTTGTCACCACTTACAAATTGGCCATTGGTGACAAGGTCAATCATCTTGGCGATAACCGTTTCGAGTTGGCGCGCAGCGGCGTCGAGATCATTCGCATTCCTTGATGCAATCGACGGTGTACACCCCTCCTTGCTCGTCCACCTGCAGCTGCAGTCCGTGTACATCGGCGACGAAACCGGGAAAACCATTGGCAAATGCCACGGCAAACGCCAGGTAATCGATGATGGAACGGGTCGACTCGGTAAAACGCTCGCCGGGCATGACCAATGGAATACCCGGGGGGTACGGCACCAACATTACCGCGGCAGTGCGACCCAGCAACTGATCAATCGGTACTGCTTCCACCTCGCCACGTACCATCCGATCGTAGGCATCGGCGGGCTTCATGACCACCTCAGGCAACGAAGTGAACAAGCGTTTTAACTGTTTGGCAGTGGCGTTCTTGCGATAGCAGGCGTGCAATTGATCGCACAGGTCGCGCAGCCCCAGCCCCTGATAGCGCACCCGACCCTCTCGGGCGATACAAGGCAAGCATTCGAGCAGATCAACGTTGGCATCGTAGTTACGCTTGAACTCCAACAGCTCAGTCAACAAGGTGCTCCATTTACCCTTGGTGATGCCCATCGAAAACAGCACAAGAAAAGTGTAGAGCCCGGTTTTTTCAACCACCAGACCACGCTCCCAGAGAAACTTGCTGACCACCGCGGCCGGAATGCCATGCTCACTCAATGCCCCGCCCGCGCTAAGTCCAGGCATGACCAGAGTGACCTTGACCGGGTCGAGTAACACATAGTCGTCCGTCACATCGCCGAATCCGTGCCAATCGGCCTGCGGTCGCAACAACCAATCTGCGGTGTTTACCTGACGCATGCCTTCGACCTGAGGTGGCTGCCAGATGCTGAACCACCAATCCTCAACAGCAATGTGCTGACGCAAATTGGCCATGGCCCGACGAAAGCTCAACGCCTCATCGAACATTTCCTGCATCAGTGAATGTCCAGCGGGGCCCTCCATCATGGTCGAAGCAACATCCAGCGAGGCCAGGATGCTGTACTGCGGCGATGTAGAAATATGCATCATGAATGCTTCGTTGAAGCGATCACGGTCAAGCTGTCGGGCGCCACCATCCTGCACATGAATCATGGAGGCCTGGCTGAAGGCCGCTAACAGCTTGTGCGTCGAATGAGTACTGAAGACCAACGGACTGTCCTCACTACGGGAAGTACCCATGGCGAAGCGTCCGGCAAAAAAAGCATGGAATGCCGCGTAGGCGTACCAGGCTTCATCGAAATGCAGCACCTCGACACTGTTGCCCAGCATCTGTTTGATCAGTTCGGCGTTGTAACAAAGCCCGTCGTAGGTGGAGTTGGTTACCACGGCCAGTTTTACCTTGGGTATGCGTCCACGGGCGAGAGGGTTGGCCTGGATCTTGGCGAGAATCGATTGAGGGCTGAACTCACTTAATGGGATCGGCCCGATGATCCCCAATTCATTACGTTCGGGGCACAGGTACAAGGGGATTGCACCGGTCATGATAATGGCGTGCACCACCGACTTGTGACAGTTGCGGTCGACAAGCACCAGATCATCGCGTCCGACCACCGCATGCCAGACGATTTTGTTAGCCGTTGAAGTGCCGTTGATGACAAAGAAGGTGTGATCGGCGCCAAAGTTTTTTGCCGCCCGCGCTTCGGCTGCAGCCAGCGGACCTGTGTGATCCAGCAACGAACCAAGCTCAGGCACCGAAACGGAGAGGTCCGAGCGCAGAGTGTTCTCGCCAAAAAACTGATGAAACGCGAGTCCGACCGGACTCTTGCGATAGGCTACCCCGCCACCATGACCGGGGGTGTGCCAGGAATAGTTGGATTGCGCAGTGTGCTGCACCAGGGCGTTGAAGAACGGAGGCAGCAAACCGTCAAGGTAAATGTGCGCGGCGCGTGCGACCTGGCGCGCCAGAAATGGCACGGTGTCTTCGAACAAGTAAAGAATGCCACGCAGCTGGTTCAGCTCACTCATGACATCGGCAGGTGCATTCTCCAATGTCACCTGTTCACCCAAGGCGAAAATCGGCAAGTGAGGTGCACGCAGTCGAGCCAGGCGTATCAGCTCGACCATGTTCTGCAACAAATGCGTGTTTTCTCCGGCCCCTTCCGCTGCGATCAGCAGGCAAGCCAGCCCATGGTGCGTCGAGGCCAGCAGCCGACCTTCAGCGTAATCAATGGCCGGTAGAATATCAAAGCCATCCTGGGACAGCTCTTGGGCAATGCCGCGCACACGCTCGCCGGCTAGCGTGTCGGCCTTGATATCGCGGTGAACGATCAGAACAGGAAACTTGAGGTCCTTGTACATACGGGGGCGCCTGCTCCGAATGACGTGTCGGTCATTTCAGGGTAGAAGCAGGTCAGCGCCCTTGCGCGAGAATCTGCCTAGTTGGCCTCGGACAACTGTTGCCACAACGCCGGGCCACCGGTCGACTTGGCAACGGCTTCCAACCGCGCGATATGAGCCTCAAGCTCCTGCTCGCTGGCACGAATGATGCGCCCCGGTTGACGACCGACAATACGACGAATTTCGCTGCCCCGGCTGCTCTCGCTGCCTTCCTCACCATCAGCGCCTTGCCCAGCCAGTGACAAGCTGGTCTGGCCGCCGGTCATGCTCAGGTAGACATCGGCCAAAAGCTCCGAGTCAAGCAGTGCGCCGTGCAACTCACGGCCAGAGTTGTCGACACCGTATCGCTTGCACAACGCATCGAGGCTATTGCGCTGCCCCGGATGGCGAGAGCGCGCCATCATCAGAGTGTCGAGAATGGTGCAGTGCTGAGCGATATCGGCGCGGTCGTGCTGACCGATCAGCGCGAATTCGTTGTTGATGAAGCCAACGTCGAACGCCGCATTATGGATGATGAGTTGCGCGCCCTGAATAAACTCGAAGAACTCATCGGCTACTTCGGCAAAACGCGGCTTGTCGATCAGGAAGCCATCGGTGATACCGTGGACGCCAATGGCGCCTTCGTCACTCTCGCGGTCAGGCTGCAGGTACACGTGAAAGTGTCGTCCGGTCAGGCGCCGGCCCATCAACTCGACGCAGCCGATCTCAATGACACGATGGCCGTCGGTGACCGGCATACCCGTGGTTTCGGTGTCCAGGACGACCGACCTGTTGCTTTGAATCTCCACGCCGGTGGTCTCCTGTCGCGCACAGCTTGTGGTAATGGCCGGCTATTCTACCTCAGCGCGCGGCCAAGTGGCGGCTGGTGTGTTCAGCGCAGTCCGCGGACCTCGTCAACGCCGCGATTGGCCAATTGGTCAGCGCGCTCATTGCCATGATGGCCGATGTGGCCACGCACCCACTTCCAGGTCACCTTGTGGCGCCCAACTTGCTCATCAAGCTGTTTCCAAAGGTCAGCGTTCTTGACCGGTTCCTTGGCGGCTGTTTTCCAACCACGCTTTTTCCAGTTGACCATCCATTCGTTGATGCCTTTCATCACGTATTGCGAGTCGGTGACCAACAACACTTCGCATTCACGCTTGAGCGCTTCCAGGCCCTTGATTGCCGCCATCAGTTCCATGCGGTTGTTGGTGGTCTCAAGCTCGCCGCCCCACAGTTCTTTCTCGACACCCTTGCAGACCATCAACACGCCCCAACCACCCGGTCCGGGATTGCCCTTGCAGGCACCATCGGTAAAGATTTCGACGCTATCGCTCATTTACAGCCTTTATAAAATTGGAGAGGCACAGTGCTTCTGAAAGCCCGGGACTCAGGGTTCGGAATGGCGTCGGTTGACTTTGGCCATGGGCAAGGGGATCAGTTTGCCCATCGGCTCTCGACGTTCCAGGCGCAGTGGCCGCAAGCCAACCACCATTTTGCGCGCCACCAGCAGATACACACCGCCACCGGCGCCTTGCCAGCCACCAGCGACCCGTTCCCAGCCCGCCAGACGCTGCTGCCAGGCCGGGGACGCGAGCGGCGGACGATAGCACCCGAAGCGGCGTTTCTCCAGCGCGAACCCCAGCAGGTTCAGCCAGTCGCCCACGCGTGAAGGGGAAATACAGCGAGCCTTGCGCAAGGCATCATGGGCAAATACCCGGCGCATGCCCCAACTGCTCCAGGGATTGATACCAATGATCAACAGGTGCCCCCCTGGACGCACGCTGCTGGCAGCTTCTCGCAGCAAACCGTGAGGCGACAGGCTGAAGTCCAGCCCATGCTGCAGCACCACCACGTCGGCGGCATGTTCGCTCAATGGCCAGGCCTGCTCTTCGCAGACAATTTCGACGCCGGGCAGCGGCGCACCCAAGCGTACGTTTCGTTGCACTTGAGCAGCCTTGGGCGGCGCCTCGGCGCACGGACCGTAGTGCACCAGGTAGCCGCCAAAGTAACGCCCCAACTCCTCCTCGAGCAGGCGTTGCTCCTCATGCAGCATCAATTGCCCCAGAGGGCCGGCGAACCAGTCGCGGGCCAGGCTGATCAGCGCCAGCCACTGCGGATCGGCCTGTGCGAAGGCTTGATCAGTCATAGCAGTCTCCCTTGAAGGTTCTCGACAGCGTGCATAGCTACTAAGATGCACCCATGTCCAACGTTTGGCGAATCGCACCATGATACAGATCGATGCCCTACCTGCTTTCACCGATAACTACATCTGGTTGTTACAGGATTCTGCCCTCCAGCAGTGTGCGGTGGTCGACCCGGGCGATGCGGCGCCGGTGCTGGCCTGGCTCGAGCGCCACCCTGGCTGGCGCCTGACCGATATTCTGGTCACTCACCACCATCACGACCACGTCGGCGGTGTCGAACAACTCAAGCAAGCAACAGGCGCTCAGGTTTGCGGTCCTTCGCAGGAGCGCATTCCAGGTCGCGACCTGGCCTTGGACGACCACGCAAGCGTGCGCGTTCTTGGGCTGGACTTCCATATTATTGCCGTACCCGGACACACCTTGGGACACATTGCATATTATTGCGGCTCCACCGCCCTGCCGCTGCTGTTCTGTGGGGACACTCTGTTCGCCGCCGGCTGCGGTCGCCTTTTCGAAGGCACCCCCGAGCAGATGCATCATTCCCTCGAACGCCTGGCAGCGCTGCCAGCGCAAACCTTGGTGTATTGCACCCATGAGTACACCCTGAGCAACCTGCGCTTTGCCAAGGCGGTAGAACCTGAAAATTCGCACATTGCCCAACGCTTTGCCGACGTTACTGCGCTAAGGGCACAGGATCGCATCACGTTGCCATCAACCTTGGCGTTGGAGAAGCTCACCAACCCCTTTTTGCGCACTACCGAAACATCCGTTAAAGAAAAATTAGACGAACGGAGCACATTGATAAACCCTACGCCAAGTGCTGTCTTTGCTGGGTTACGCGCCTGGAAAGACAAGTTCTAAACCGCTTCTGTTAAGGCCCTGAAGTTCTCAAAGGTTGACCAAGGGGGGGCTGCTTTCTAGAATCGCCCGACATTTTTGCCCGGAACTTTGTCCCAGCCAATGTCGTCGAATAGCCGCAGAACCTTCAAGTCCGTCGCCCTGACGCGCCTGGCCCAAGCCAGTGCGCTGGCCCTGGCCGCCACCCTCGTGGGCTGCCAGAGCACCCGTCAGATCGACGAAGCCGAGAGCGTTCGCGCGCATAACTACCAGGCGCGGATGAAGCAAAAACCGGTGTTCATCCCGGTCAAGCAAGTGGAGCAGGAACCCCAGGATGTCTGGGAGCGCATGCGCCAGGGCTTCGCCTTGCAAGACGACATGGCGGTCAACCCACGCATCGAACAACAGCGCCTGTGGTTCGCCAGCAACCCCTCTTTCCTGGAAACCGCCGGCAACCGTGGCAGCCTGTACATCCACTATATTGTCGAGCGTCTTGAAGAACGTGACATGCCCCTTGAACTGGCGTTATTGCCAGCAATCGAGAGCGCCTACAACCCCATGGCCTACTCCCGGGCACATGCGGTTGGCCTGTGGCAGTTCATTCCATCGACCGGCCGTCACTTCAACCTGCGCCAGACCCGTTTCTACGATGGTCGACGCGACATCACCGCTTCAACCAACGCCGCGCTGAACTACCTGACTCGCCTGCACGACATGTTCAACGGCGACTGGCTGCTGGCCCTGGCAGCCTACAACGCGGGTGAAGGTACCGTCAGCCGGGCCATCGAGCGCAACGAAAAGCTCGGTCTGCCTACTGACTACTGGAACCTCCCGCTGCCTCAGGAAACCCGCGACTATGTGCCCAAGTTGCTGGCCCTGTCACAGGTCGTAATGACCCCGCAGGCTTATGGCGTAAACCTTAATCCGATCGCCAACGAACCCTACTTCGAAGCCGTTGCTATCAACTCCCGCCTGGACCTGTCACGAGTCGCAGAACTGGCGGAAATTGACGAGGACGAGCTGATCCAACTCAACCCGGCGTTCAAGAAGCGCATGACCGTGGACGGCCCCAAGCAGTTGCTGGTGCCGACCGCAAAAGCGCAGCTTCTGACTGCCAGCCTGTCTAACATGAAGCCCGAAGAGCTGCTTTCACTGCAGCCTAAAAAGGCTGTATTCGAAGCGGCCCTGGCCGAAGCATCGCCGCGCGCTACAACAACCCGTAGCAGCCGCTATCGGGTCAAACGTGGCGACAATCTGGGCAGCATCGCCAAGGCCAACAAGGTTAGCGTCAAGGACTTGCAACGCTGGAACAAGCTTTCCGGCCATAGACTCAAGGCCGGGCAAACCTTGGTCATGCAAAGCACCCAACCGCTCCAGGGCAAGAGCCAGAAAAAATCCACCCAGTACAAGGTGCGTAAAGGTGACTCCCTGTACCTGGTGGCCAAGCGCTTCAACGTCGAGATGCAGCACCTCAAGCGCTGGAACCCTCGTAGCGGCCATGCGCTCAAGCCAGGCCAGACCCTGACCGTTTACCTGCCCCACTAAGCAACTGGCTCCGCGCCCTGCGCCGGAGCCCGCTGCACCGGCCTGGCGGCCCTCTTTTTCCTGCCGATACAAGCTGTTACTGTAGCTGGAATAAAGCCCAAGCCGCCTGGATCGGATCGCCAAATTGATACGTCCCCTCCTGTTGCTGTCACTCAGCCTGGCCTTGAGCTTTCCCGCGGGCGCAACAATCACCGAAAGCCACGGTTACGCCCAGTTCGGCACGCTCAAGTACCCAGCCAAATTTACCCATTTCGATTGGGTCAATCCGCAAGCGCCCAAGGGCGGGACCTTGCGCGCCATGGCGTTCGGCACATTCGACACCCTCAATCCTTACACCTTCAAGGGATCAAGCCCGGTCACCACCCCCAACTTCCTGCAGTATGGGGTCAACGAGCTGAACGAAACCCTGATGGTGGGTACTGGACAGTACGACCCTTCAGGCGATGAACCCACGTCGAGCTATGGCCTGATTGCCAGTTCCGTGGAGTACAGCGAGGACCGCAGTTGGGTGGTATTCAACCTGCGCCCCGAAGCCCGCTTCCACGATGGTCACCCCATCACTGCCAGCGATGTGGCGTTTTCTTACCGCACGCTGCTCAAGGAAGGTCACCCGATCTACCGCACCAACCTGCAAGAAGTAAAACGGGTCGACATCCTCAACCCGCGGCGCATTCGCTTCGTTTTCAAACGGGCCGGAAACCCCTTGTTGATCCTGCGCATGGGCGAGATGCCAGTGTTGCCTGCACATTACTGGAAGGGACGCGACTTCAAGGCCACCACCTTTGAACCGCCTCTTGGCAGTGGCCCCTACCGCATCACCCAGGTTCAACCGGGAAGACGCCTGGTATTCGAGCGAGTGAAGGATTATTGGGGCAAGGATCTGGCAGTCAATCGTGGCAAATACAATGTCGCGCGGGTCGAATACGAGTTTTACCGCGACAGCGCAGTTGCTTTCGAGGCATTCAAGGCTGGCGAATTCGACATTTACATCGAACACCAGGCCAAGAACTGGGCCAACGGCTACAACTTTCCAGCAGTGCGCCGTGGTGAGGTCATCAAGGCCCAAATCGCGCACAAGATCCCGACCCAGACCCAAGGCTTGTTCATGAACAGCCGCCGGGCAAACTTCAGCGACGCCAGGGTGCGCCAGGCCTTGGGGCTGATGCTGGATTTCGAATGGACCAACCGGGCCTTGTTCAGCAGCGCCTACCGTCGCGCCACCAGCTACTACCCCAACAGCGAGTTCGCTGCCAACGGACTGCCAGTGGGCAAGGAATGGCTGTTGCTTGCGCCGTACCGCGACGAACTGCCAGCGGGGCTGTTCACCCAGCCCTACCAAGTCAGCCATACCGATGGACGCGGCATCAACCGCCAGACCCTGCGCCAAGCGCTGGATCTGTTGGCCCAGGCCGGCTGGAAGCTCAACGGGCAGCGCCTGCTCGACAGCAAAGGCCGCCCCCTCAAACTCGAATTACTGCTGGTCAATCCCAACCTCGAGCGGATTCTGCAACCTTATGTCGAAAATCTTGCCAGCATTGGCATCGATGCACGCTTGCGCACTGTGGACCGGGCCCAGTACAAACAACGCCTGGACCAGTTCGATTTCGACATGATTCTGATGACCCTGAACCAGACGCTCAGCCCGGGCCTGGAGCAATGGCTGTACTTTCATTCCAGCCAGGCATCGACCAAAGGCAGCAAGAACTATGCTGGCGTCAGGGACCCGATAGTCGATCACCTGCTCGACACCCTGCTCGCCGCTCAAAGCCGCGATGAACAAGTGGCAGCAGCGCGCGCACTGGACCGGGTATTGCTCTGGCAGTACTACATGATTCCCAACTGGTATCTGGACAATCATCGCCTGGCCTACCGCAACAGGTTCGCCTTCGTCACCACGCCGCCCTATACCCTGGGGCTCAACAGCTGGTGGATAAAGCCTTCGGAGAAAGCTCAATGATGTCACTGCCCAGCCTACGCCTGAAGGCTTGCGCCCTATTGCTGGCCTGCATCGGTACCCAGGCACTGGCCGCACCGCAACACGCCTTGACCTTGTATGACGAACCGCCGAAGTATCCGGCCGACTTCAAGCACTTCGACTACGTCAATCCGGACGCTCCCAAAGGCGGCACCTTCCGCCAGTCCGGCTTTGGCGGTTTCGACAGCCTGAACCCGTTCATCAACAAGGGCGTGCCTGCTGACGACATCACCCTGATCTACGACACCTTGATGACCCAGAGCCTGGATGAGCCGTTCACCGAATATGGCCTGGTTGCGGGCAAGATCGAAAAAGCCCCGGACAACAGCTGGGTACGCTTCTACTTGCGCCCACAAGCACGCTTTCACGACGGCCACCCCATTCATGCCGAAGACGTGGTGTTCACGTTCAACACCCTGATCAAAAGCGGCGCCCCGCTGTTTCGCGGCTACTACGCCGACGTCGCCGAGGTTATAGCCGAGGACCCGCAGCGGGTGCTGTTCAAGTTCAAACACAGCAACAACCGTGAATTGCCACTGATTCTTGGCCAGTTACCGGTACTGCCCAAGCATTGGTGGGAAGGCCGCGACTTTACCAAGGGCAATCTCGAAATTCCTTTGGGCAGTGGCCCGTACAAGGTTGCCGAAGTGAAGGCTGGACGCTCGATCCGCTATGAGCGGGTCAAGGACTACTGGGGTAAGGACCTGGCGGTCAATCGCGGGTCCTATAACTTCGATGTCATGACCGTTGACTACTACCGCGACAGTACCGTCGCCCTGGAAGCGTTGAAAGCCGGGCAGTTCGACTACCGCCTGGAAAACGCGGCGAAAAGCTGGGCCACGGCCTACGACATTCCGGCCGTGCGCCAGAAGCGACTGATCCTGGAGGAGCTGCCCAATGGCAACCCCACCGGCATGCAGGGATTCGTGTTCAACATCCGCCGCCCGGTGTTCCAGGATGTGCGCGTGCGCCAAGCGTTGAGCCTGCTGCTGGATTTCGAGTGGACCAACAGGCAATTGTTCAACGGCGCTTATACACGCACCGGCAGCTATTTCGAAAACTCGGACATGGCAGCCACTGGCTTGCCCAGCGAGGCCGAGCTGAAAATTCTCGAACCTTTGCGCGGCAAGATCCCAGAACAGGTCTTCACCCAACCTTTTGCCAACCCGGTCACTGATGGCAGTGGCATGATCCGCGAGCAGCAGCGCAAGGCCTATAAGCTGTTGCAGGACGCTGGCTGGCGTATCGTCGATGACAAGATGGTCGATACCCAGGGCAAACCTGTGTCCATCGAGTTTCTTCTGGCTCAGACCGAGTTCGAGCGAATTCTACTGCCCTTCAAGCGCAATCTAGCCGACCTGGGTATCGACCTGGTGATTCGCCGCGTAGACGTTTCCCAATACATCAATCGACTGCGCTCGCGTGATTTCGACATGATTGTCGGCGGTTTCCCGCAATCCAATTCACCCGGTAACGAACAACGCGAGTTCTGGCAGAGCGCGGCGGCTGACAACCCTGGCAGCCGTAACTTTATCGGTCTCAAGGACCCAGCCATCGATGTACTGGTCGAGGACCTGATAAACGCCAACTCCCGGCAAAGCCTGATCGAGGCCTGTCGCGCCCTGGATAGAGTTCTGCAGTGGGGTTTTTATGTAATACCCAACTGGCACATCAAGACCTGGCGCGTAGCGTATTGGAACCATATCGGCCACCCCAAGGTTTCGCCCAAGTACGACATCGGCATCAACACCTGGTGGATAAAGCCGGACATTGAGCCCGCAGTACCGGTGACACCTGCGCCAGACGCACCATCGACGCAAGGGGCGCAATAGCATGCTGGCTTATATTTTTCGACGCTTGCTGCTGATCATTCCGACCTTGCTGGGCATCCTGGTCATCAACTTCATCATCATCCAGGCTGCTCCCGGTGGCCCTGTCGAGCAAATGATCGCCAAGCTCGAGGGTTTTGAGGGCGCTACCAGCCGTATCGCCGGAGGCGGTGCCGAGGTCTCGGTAGCCGGCTCCAACTACCGTGGCGCACAAGGGCTCGACCCGGCGCTGATCCAGGAAATCGAAAAGATGTACGGCTTCGACAAGTCGGCGCCGGAACGCTTGTGGATTATGATCAAGAACTACGCCCAGCTGGATTTCGGCGACAGTTTTTTTCGCGACGCAAAAGTTATCGACCTGATTGTCGAGAAGATGCCGGTCTCGATATCACTGGGCCTATGGAGCACCTTGATCATGTACTTGGTGTCCATCCCCTTGGGGATCGCCAAAGCCACGCGCCATGGCAGTCACTTCGATGTGTGGACCAGTTCGGCGATCATCATCGGCTATGCAATCCCGGCGTTCCTTTTCGCGATCCTGCTGATTGTGCTGTTCGCTGGCGGCAGCTACCTGGACTGGTTTCCGTTGCGTGGCCTGACCTCGAACAACTTCGATGAACTGAGCACCGGCGGCAAGATACTCGACTACTTCTGGCACTTGGTCCTGCCTGTTACAGCCTTGGTGATCGGCAACTTCGCCACCATGACGCTGCTGACCAAGAATAGCTTCCTCGACGAGATCAACAAACAGTATGTAGTGACTGCCAAAGCCAAGGGACTGAGCCCGAACCGGGTGCTTTACGGCCATGTGTTCCGCAACGCCATGCTGCTGGTGATCGCCGGCTTTCCCTCTGCCTTCATCGGTATTTTCTTCACCGGCTCACTACTGATCGAGGTGATTTTTTCACTCGACGGCCTGGGCCTGATGAGTTTTGAAGCAGCAATCAATCGCGACTACCCGGTCGTCTTCGGCACCTTGTTCATCTTCACCCTGCTCGGGCTGGTGGTGAAGCTGATCGGTGATCTAACCTACACCCTGGTCGACCCTCGAATCGACTTTGACAGCCGGGAGCACTGAGATGAATTTGTCCCCTCTCAATCGCCGGCGCTTCGAGCGCTTCAAAGCCAACCGCCGCGGCTGGTGGTCGCTGTGGCTATTTCTGATTCTGTTCGGCTTGAGCCTGGGCGCCGAACTGATCGCCAACGACAAACCTCTTGCCGTGCGTTACGACGGCGAATGGTATTTCCCGGCACTCAAGCGCTACCCGGAAACAACCTTCGGCGGCGAGTTTCCACTTGAGGCCAACTACAAGAGCCCGTACATCCGTGAGCTACTGGCCGCCAAGGACAGCTGGGTACTGTGGGCGCCTATTCCGTTCAGCTACCAGAGCATCAACTACGACCTCAAGGTCCCTGCCCCCGCACCGCCTTCAGCGCAGAACTGGCTGGGCACCGATGATCAGGGCCGCGATGTACTCGCGCGAGTCATCTATGGATTTCGCATATCCGTGTTGTTTGCTCTGACCCTGACCATTCTCAGCTCGATCATCGGTGTGATCGCCGGTGCCCTGCAGGGCTTCTATGGCGGCTGGGTCGACCTGCTCGGGCAACGCTTCCTGGAGATATGGTCGGGGCTCCCGGTACTGTACTTGCTGATCATCCTCGCCAGTTTCGTTCAGCCAAACTTCTGGTGGCTATTGGGAATAATGTTGCTGTTTTCGTGGATGAGCCTGGTGGATGTAGTCCGCGCCGAATTCCTCCGCGGACGTAACCTTGAGTACGTTCGGGCCGCCCGGGCGCTGGGCATGCAGAACGGCGCAATCATGTACCGGCACATTCTGCCGAACGCCATGATCTCGACCATGACCTTCATGCCATTCATTCTTACCGGCGCGATCGGCACCCTGACAGCACTGGACTTCCTCGGCTTCGGTCTGCCCCCGGGCGCTCCGTCGCTGGGTGAACTGGTGGCCCAGGGCAAATCCAACCTGCAGGCCCCGTGGCTGGGCATGAGTGCCTTCGCTGTGCTCGCGCTGATGCTCAGCCTGCTGGTATTTATCGGCGAGTCCGCTCGCGATGCCTTCGACCCGAGGAAATGAAATGAGCAATGAAACCTTGATCGAAGTGCGTGACCTGGCCGTGGAGTTCGTGAGTGGTGAGCAAACTCAGCGGGTAGTCGAAGGCATCAGTTTAGATATCCGCCGCGGCGAAACCCTGGCACTGGTCGGCGAAAGCGGTTCGGGCAAATCGGTTACCGCACACTCGATCCTGCGACTGCTACCCTACCCGCTGGCGCGCCACCCCAGCGGCAGCATCCGATACGAAGGTCGCGACCTGATGACCTTGGATGAAAAGCAGATGCGCCATATCCGTGGCAATCGCATCGCGATGATCTTCCAGGAGCCGATGACGTCGCTCAATCCGCTGCACACAATCGAAAAGCAGATCAACGAGATACTCCTGCTGCACAAAGGGCTCAAGGGCAAGGAGGCCACTGAGCGCACACTGGAGCTGCTTGCGCTTGTCGGCATCCCCGAGCCCCGCAAGCGTCTCAAAGCCCTCCCACACGAGCTCTCAGGCGGCCAGCGGCAGCGCGTAATGATCGCCATGGCCCTGGCCAACGAACCCGAGCTGCTGATTGCCGATGAACCCACCACGGCCCTCGACGTTACGGTACAGCTGAAGATTCTTGAATTGCTCAAGTCGCTACAGGCGCGCCTGGGAATGGCCATGCTGCTTATCAGCCATGACCTCAACCTGGTCAAGCGCATTGCTCATCGGGTGTGTGTGATGCAGCGCGGCAGCATTGTCGAACAGGCCGACTGCGCAACGCTGTTCCACAGCCCGCAACACCCGTACACGCAGATGCTCCTGGGCGCCGAACCCAGCGGCGGCCCCGCTGCCAATCCGCCTGGCAAGCCAATGCTTGAGGTCGAAGATCTGCGCGTCTGGTTCCCGATCAAAAAGGGCTTGCTGCGGCGCACCGTCGATCACGTAAAGGCAGTGGACGGCATTAACTTCAGTCTGCCTCAGGGGCAGACCCTGGGCATCGTTGGCGAGAGTGGCTCAGGAAAATCCACCTTGGGCCTGGCAATTCTGCGCCTGCTTGGCAGCCAGGGCGCCATTCGCTTCCAGGGCACAGCCCTGGACAGCCTCAATCAACAGCAAGTACGGCCTTTGCGTCGACAGATGCAGGTGGTCTTCCAGGACCCGTTTGGCAGCCTCAGTCCGCGTATGTGCGTGAGCGATATCGTTGGTGAAGGGTTGCGCATCCACCGCATTGGCACAGCGGCAGAACAGGAACAGGCAATCATCGCTGCACTTCAAGAAGTTGGCCTGGACCCTCAGGCCCGCCACCGCTACCCCCATGAGTTTTCTGGCGGCCAGCGTCAGCGCATCGCCATCGCCCGAGCGCTGGTGCTCAAGCCAGCATTGATCCTGCTCGATGAACCCACCTCGGCCCTGGACCGTACCGTGCAGCGCCAGGTGGTGGAGTTACTGCGCTCATTGCAAAGCAAGTACAACCTTACCTACCTGTTCATCAGTCATGACCTGGCAGTGGTCAAGGCGCTGAGCCATCAACTGATGGTGGTCAAACAAGGCAAGGTGGTGGAACAAGGCGAAGCCGCGCATGTTTTCGCTGCGCCGCAACATGCCTATACCCGACAATTGCTTGAAGCTGCATTCCTGGCACCAACCACCACGCAGGAACAACTGGACTGAAAACGGGCGTAGAAAAACAGAAAAGGCCGCGTTAGCGGCCTTTTCTGTTTCATGCGTCGATCACTCAGTAGCGAGTAATGTCCGCCTTGGCTTCCAACTGTTTACGGTAAGCCGCGAAGTCCTGCTGACCGGCACGCGAAGCGAGGAAGCGGCGATAGGCTGACTTCTCTTCATCGGTGGCCGTCGCGCCTTCGTTGACGCCATTGAGGCGCAATACAACCAGGCTGCCATCGTTGAGCACAACGCTGCCATAGACGGGTTTGTCCTTGGCCTCAGGCTTGCTCATACGGAACACTGCCTGCAGCTCGGCCGGATCAATACCGTCCTGGCTACGCGAAACCGCTTCCTGGACCTTCCAGCTCTGACCGTCCTGGGCTGCATCCATGGCGATGCTACCGTCACGCAGACCGGCAATCAGCGCGTCTGCCTTGGTTTTCAAAGCTGCAGTCGCCTGCTCTTTGGCCAAGTGCTTGCGGATACTGTCGGAGACCACTTCCAGGCTCAATTGCTCGGGCTTGAGGTGCTCTTTGACACGCAGCACCACGATGGTTTCCGGATCCAGTTCGATAGCGGTGCTATTGGCACCCTCTTCCAGCACTTCAGCGCTGAAGGCAGCCTGGATCACTGCACGATTGGCAGTGATACCGTCACCACCCTCACGGCCGAACGCAGGTGCGGTGTGCACCTTCAGGCCGAGCTCTTGAGCTGGCTGAGCCAGATCGGACGCTTCAAAGGCCGAGTCTTCGAGTTGCTTGGTGACTTCAACGAAACGCTGTTCAACCTGCTGGGTTTTCAGCTCACGCGTCAGCTTGTCCTTCAAACTGGCAAAGCTCGGCACCTCAGGCGCTTCCACGCCCAGCAGCTTGATCAGGTGGAAGCCGTAGTCGGTACGCACCGGGGCCGAAACCTGATCCTTATTCAGCGCATACAGTGCTTCTTCGAACGCTGGATCGTAGACACCCTGGCCTGCGTAACCCAGGTCGCCGCCATTGTTGGCCGAACCTGGGTCCTGGGAGAACTCCTTGGCCAATGTGGCAAAGTCTTCACCTTTGGACAGGCGTTGCTGGATCTCTTCGATCTTCGCTTTTGCCTGGGCTTCGTTCACCTTGTCATTCACTTCGATAAGGATATGCGCAGCGTGGCGCTGCTCCGCCAGATTGGCGATTTCCTTTTCATACAGTGCTTTGAGTTCGTCTTCGTTGACAGTGACCTGATCGAAGAACGCCGACTTCTTCAGCTCGATGTAGTCAATTACGACTTGATCCGGGCTCATGAACTCTTTGGCGTGTTCATCGTAATGCGCCTTGATCTGCTCGTCGGTGACCTTGACCGCAGCCGGGTCGGCCTTGAAAGTCAGCGAAGCGAAATCACGTGTCTGCTTTTCCAGACGGGCGAAAGCATTGACCTGGTCATCGGTGACGAAACCACTGCCGGCCAGGCCAGCACGCAGTTGGCCGATGAGCATTTCCTGAGCCAGCATTTCGCGGAATTGCAGACGGCCGTAGCCCATCTGACGAATCACCTGATCGAAACGCTCGGGGCTGAACTTGCCGTCTACCTGGAACTCAGGCGTCTGCAAGATCAGTTGATCCAGGGCAGCCTCGGAGAAAGCAAACTTGGCGTCGTGTGCGCCCTGAAGCAGCAATTTACGGTCGATCAGACCTTTGAGCGCCGCTTCACGCAGCATTTTGTCATCGAGCAGCGATGGATCAAAATCCTTGCCCAACTGTTGCATCAACTGCCGACGTTGCATGTCGACGGCCTGGCTCAGTTCGTTCTGGCTAATGGTTTCACCATTGACCTTGGCAGCGTCCTGGCTGTGGGTGGTGGCCTGGAAGATGGCATCGAAGCCGGTCAGTGCCATCAAGGCTACGATGACACCGATGATGGTCTTGGCAATCCAACCTTGTGAATTGTCCCTGATATTCTGCAGCATGCGTCCCCCAGAAACGGTTGTATTGAATGAAACAACCGTGGAGCGTGGGTAGATTCCTGATAGAAGAAAGGCGCATCCGGAGATGCGCCTTCTCGTAACCGGCCAGACAACAGGTACTTTTCAACGATTCCTGATATCCGGCAGCCAAGCCAGGCTTGAGCCCGGCTCGGTTAGGCGTGAGCCTGAAGGAAGGGTCTTAGTTGACGGCTTCTTTCAGTGCCTTGCCAGCCTTGAAGCCTGGCTTCTTGGCAGCAGGGATTTCCAGAGTCTTGCCGGTTTGCGGGTTGCGGCCGGTGCGAGCTGGACGATCGGTTACGGAGAAGGTACCGAAACCTACCAGTACCACGGAGTCACCTGCCTTCAGGGCGCCGGTGACGGATTCGATTACTGCGTCCAGCGCACGGCCAGCAACAGCTTTCGGGATGTCAGCAGAAGCGGCGATAGCGTCAATCAGTTCCGACTTGTTCACTCTAAGTCCCCTTATCTCTATTGAGTTTGTTTCTAAGTATGTAATGAAAAGCAAAACAAGCGCTGGGTGGCCTAATGACGCATAAGCGCCGCTTTATAACAAGGGCCTGAAAATACCGTCAAGAAAGCCCCCCAGCCAAATACGTACTAATGCGTGCTAATTCGTTCCTTGGAATCGCTGTCGCGCTTTTCATCCTTGGCGACAATCTCTGGAGCCACATCTGGTAAGGGCTCCGGGGCGTATTGCAGCGCAATTTGGAGGACTTCGTCAATCCATTTGACCGGTTTAATCTGAAGATCCTGCTTAATATTCTCAGGAATTTCCTTCAAATCGCGCACATTCTCTTCAGGAATGATCACGGTCTTGATTCCGCCACGGTGAGCGGCCAGGAGTTTCTCCTTCAAGCCACCAATAGCAAGCACCTGTCCACGCAGTGTAATTTCCCCGGTCATGGCCACATCGGCACGTACCGGAATCTGCGTCAACGCCGACACCAGGGCGGTACACATGCCAACACCGGCACTTGGACCATCCTTGGGCGTTGCACCTTCAGGCATGTGGATGTGGGTGTCACGCTTCTCGTGGAAGTCCGCTGGAATACCCAGGCTTTTCGCCCGGCTGCGAACCACAGTCTGCGCAGCCGTGATCGATTCGACCATCACATCGCCCAGCGAGCCGGTCTTGATCAACTGGCCCTTGCCTGGAATCACCGCAGCTTCAATAGTCAACAGTTCACCACCGACCTGAGTCCAGGCCAGACCAGTAACCTGCCCCACTTGATCCTGCTGCTCAGCCAGACCATAACGGAACTTGCGCACCCCAAGGAAATGCTCCAACTGCTCGCCAGTGACCTTGACGGCCACTTGCTTGAGCCCCGCATGCTCCTTGACCACCTTGCGGCAGATCTTGGCGATTTGACGCTCAAGGCCCCGCACACCCGCTTCACGGGTGTAGTAGCGAATGATGTCGCGAATTGCACTGACGTCGACGTCCAGCTCGCCTTTCTTCAGGCCATTGGCCTTGATCTGCTTGGGCGTGAGGTACTTGACTGCGATGTTGATCTTCTCGTCTTCGGTGTAGCCCGGCAGACGGATGACTTCCATCCGGTCCAGCAATGCTGGCGGGATGTTCATCGAGTTGGAGGTGCAGAGGAACATCACATCGGAAAGATCGTAATCGACTTCCAGATAGTGATCGTTGAAGTTGTGGTTCTGCTCGGGATCGAGCACCTCAAGCAGTGCCGACGCCGGGTCGCCACGCATGTCGCTGCCCATTTTGTCGATTTCGTCGAGCAGGAACAACGGGTTGCGCACCCCTACCTTGGTCATCTTCTGGATCAAGCGGCCAGGCATCGAGCCAATGTAGGTACGCCGGTGACCACGAATCTCGGCTTCGTCACGCACACCACCCAGGGCCATGCGCACAAACTTGCGGTTGGTGGCGCTGGCGATCGACTCCGCCAGGGAAGTTTTACCTACACCGGGAGGACCCACCAGGCACAACACCGGACCACGGATCTTTTTGACCCGTTTCTGCACAGCGAGGTACTCAAGGATGCGCTCCTTGACCTCCTCCAGACCGTAGTGGTCGGCATCGAGGATCTCTTCAGCCTTGGCCAGGTCCAGGCGCACCTTGCTCTGGGCCTTCCACGGCACTTGCACCAGCCAGTCCAGGTAGGAGCGCACCACGGTGGCTTCAGCGGACATCGGCGACATCTGCTTGAGCTTGTTCAGTTCGGCCTGAGCCTTGGCGTAAGCGTCTTTGGGCAGCCCAGCAGCATCGAGGCGCTTTTTCAGCTCTTCGACTTCGTTGTGGCCTTCTTCGCTGTCTCCCAGTTCTTTCTGAATGGCTTTCATCTGCTCATTCAGATAGTACTCGCGCTGACTGCGCTCCATTTGCTTCTTGACCCGCCCACGGATGCGCTTTTCGACCTGCAGCAGGTCAATTTCAGCATCCAGCAACGCCATAACGTGCTCGACACGGGTGGTCAGATCGAGAATCTCAAGGATTTCCTGCTTTTGTTCGATCTTCAGCGCCATGTGTGCAGCCATGGTGTCGACCAGGCGCCCGGGCTCATCGATGCTGTTAAGCGACGAGAGGACTTCAGCCGGGACTTTCTTGCCCAACTGAACGTACTGTTCAAATTGTGACAACAAGCTTCGAACGAAGACTTCAGACTCGCGCTCGGCAGTCTGCGACTCGTCGATCAAGGAAACGTCGGCACGAATATGGCCGTCGACCTCGTTGAAACGCTCAACTGCACCGCGCTGCTCACCCTCTACCAACACCTTTACGGTGCCATCAGGCAGCTTCAGCAGTTGCAGAACAGTAGCGATGGTGCCAACGCGGTACAGGGCATCCTCGCCTGGATCGTCGTCAGCGGGATTCTTTTGGGCCAGCAGGAGAATCTGCTTTTCGCCCGTCATTGCGGCCTCAAGGGCTTCGATGGACTTCTCGCGCCCCACGAACAGTGGGATGACCATATGCGGGTAGACGACAACGTCGCGCAATGGCAAAAGAGGCAAGTCGAGGGTGGTCTTCATGATTTCGCCTCTACAGCGGCCTTGTGGCCGGAAACCGGGGGAATTTGAGCATGGGTTTAATGTGGGGGCAGCCCCGCAAAAAAACAAGCTCTACGACAGGAAAAGCAAAGGGGCCCGAAGGCCCCTTGCAGATTCGAGCCGATTGGCGACTCAGACGTCTGGTGCAGCTTTGGCTTGCGGCTCGCTGTTCTCGTAGATCAGCAGTGGCTGCGAAGAACCATCGATGACACTCTCATCGATCACCACCTTGCTGACATCCTTCTGCGAAGGAATTTCATACATGGTGTCGAGCAGGATGCCCTCGAGAATCGAGCGCAGTCCACGGGCACCGGTTTTGCGTTCCAGCGCCTTGCGGGCTACGGACTTGAGCGCATCGCTGCGGAACTCCAGGTCCACGCCTTCCATCTCGAACAACTTGGCATACTGCTTGGTGAGTGCGTTTTTCGGCTCGGTCAAAATCTGCATCAAAGCAGCTTCGTCGAGCTCATCAAGCGTCGCCAGTACCGGGAGGCGGCCAACGAACTCCGGAATCAGACCGAACTTGACCAGATCGTCAGGCTCGACCTCACGCAGTGACTCGCCGACTTTCTTCCCTTCCTGCTTGCTGCGCACTTCGGCACCAAAACCGATACCGCCGCGGGTGGAGCGCCCCTGAATGACCTTTTCAAGGCCCGAGAACGCACCGCCACAGATAAACAGGATGTTACGTGTATCGACCTGCAGGAACTCTTGTTGCGGATGCTTGCGGCCACCTTGCGGCGGTACCGAGGCGACCGTGCCTTCGATCAGCTTGAGCAGCGCCTGCTGCACACCTTCACCCGAAACATCACGGGTGATCGATGGGTTGTCCGACTTGCGCGAGATCTTGTCGATTTCGTCGATGTAGACAATACCCATCTGGGCCTTTTCTACGTCGTAGTCGCACTTCTGCAGCAGTTTCTGAATGATGTTCTCGACGTCTTCGCCCACATAACCGGCTTCGGTCAGGGTGGTGGCATCGGCGATGGTGAACGGTACATTCAACAGACGCGCGAGGGTTTCGGCGAGCAGGGTTTTACCCGAGCCCGTCGGACCGATCAGCAGGATGTTACTCTTGCCGAGCTCGACATCGTCGTTCTTCTTGTCGCGTTGGTTCAAGCGCTTGTAGTGGTTGTACACCGCTACCGCCAGTACCTTTTTCGCACGCTCCTGACCAATGACATACTGATCCAGGATGGTGCTGATTTCTTTCGGCGAAGGCAGTTTATGCGCGCTGCTTTCGGCCTGGGCTTCCTGCACCTCCTCGCGGATGATGTCATTGCACAGGTCGACGCACTCGTCGCAGATAAATACCGAGGGGCCGGCAATCAACTTGCGCACTTCATGCTGGCTTTTGCCGCAGAAGGAGCAATAGAGCAATTTGCCGTTGTCCTCGCCGTTACGGGTGTCAGTCATTCGATCGATCCAATCCGGTAGGCTTGCAACACAAGATGAAGGCTATTGCGGGCTTTTTCAAGCCCACAGGTGGCGGGAAAACCCAACCACCTGCTTTATTGCCTTATCAGACAGCCATTTGCCGCTTGTCGTGTACCGAGTCGATCAGGCCGTACTCGGCCGCACGTTGCGCGCTCATGAAGTTGTCGCGCTCGGTATCACGCTTGATGGTTTCAAGGTCCTGGCCAGTGTGGAAGGCCAGCAACTCGTTCAACCGCGACTTGATGGAGAGGATTTCCTTGGCGTGGATTTCGATGTCCGTCGCCTGCCCCTGGAAACCACCCAGCGGCTGGTGAATCATCACACGCGAATTCGGCAGGCAGTGACGCTTGCCCTGGGCACCGGCAGCAAGCAGGAAGGCGCCCATGGAGCAAGCCTGACCGATGCAAACGGTGGAAACATCCGGCTTGATGAACTGCATGGTGTCGTAGATCGACATGCCCGCAGTTACCGAACCGCCCGGTGAGTTGATGTAAAGATGGATATCCTTGTCCGGGTTTTCCGCTTCAAGGAACAGCAATTGCGCCGCGATCAGGTTGGCCATGTAGTCCTCTACCGGGCCGACCAGGAAGATCACTCGTTCCTTCAGAAGGCGCGAGTAGATGTCATAGGCACGCTCACCACGAGCGGATTGCTCGATAACCATCGGGACCAGGCCGCCTGCGGCCTGGATGTCAGAGCTCTGCTGATAATAAGAATTGCGGGACATGTCCTGCACTCACTCCCAAATAGTCATGTCTTGAATACGCACAAGCCAGCTCGGAAGCTGGCTTGTGGTGTTTTCCTACGCGAGAAGGAAATCAGTCAGCGGCAGGAGCCTGCACTGGCTTGATTGCTTCTTCGTACGAGACCGATTTATCGGTCACAGTCGCTTTCTGCAGAACAGTATCCACAACTTGTTCTTCCAGCACAACCGAACGAACTTCGTTCAGTTGCTGGTCGTTCTTGTAGTACCAAGCCACAACCTGTTCAGGCTCCTGGTAAGCCGAAGCCATTTCCTGGATCATTTCACGAACGCGGGCTTCGTCTGGCTGCAGGTCATTCTGCTTGACCACTTCGGCGACGATCAGACCCAGCACTACGCGACGCTTGGCTTGCTCTTCGAACAGCTCGGCAGGCAGTTGCTCAGGTTTGATGTTGCCACCGAACTGCTGAACAGCTTGAACGCGCAGACGGTTGACTTCGTTTTCCAGCAGCGCTTTAGGCACTTCGATCGGGTTGGCAGCTACCAAGCCGTCCATCACCTGATTCTTGACCTTGGTTTTGATGGCCTGGCGCAGTTCACGCTCCATGTTCTTGCGAACTTCGGCGCGGAAACCATCAATGCCGGTTTCCTTGATACCGAACTGGGCGAAGAACTCTTCGGTCAGTTCTGGCAGTTTAGGCTCGGAAACACTGTTGACAGTTACGGTGAACTCAGCGGTTTTGCCAGCCAGGTCCAGGTTCTGATAATCCTCAGGGAAGGTCAGGTTCAGAACGCGCTCTTCACCAGCCTTGGCGCCAACCAGACCTTCTTCGAAGCCTGGGATCATGCGGCCGGAACCCAGAACCAGCTGGGTGCCCTGGGCCGAACCACCGGCGAAGGCTTCACCGTCGACCTTGCCGACGAAATCGATGTTCAGCTGATCTTCGTTCTGAGCAGCACGATCTGCGACTTCGAAACGAACGTTCTGCTTGCGCAGGACTTCCAGCATGTTGTCCAGATCGGCGTCAGTCACTTCGGCGCTCAAGCGCTCAACAGCGATCGACTCGAAACCGGCAACGGTGAACTCAGGGAATACTTCGAAAATAGCGACGAACTCCAGGTCGCCACCTTTCTCGAAAGACTTTGGCTCAACGGCAGGGGCGCCAGCCGGGTTCAGCTTCTGCTCGACCACCGCCTCGTAGAAAGAAGCCTGGACCAGGTCGCCGAAGGCTTCCTGACGGGCAGCGTCTTCATAACGCTGACGGATCACGCTCATCGGCACTTTACCAGGACGGAAGCCTGCAACCTTGGCGCGACGGGCAGTCTGTTGCAGACGCTTGTTGACTTCGCTCTCGACGCGCTCTGCCGGAACGGCGATGGTCATGCGGCGCTCGAGAGCAGAAGTATTTTCAACAGAAACTTGCATGGATATTCCTCGTTGCACAGACGTTAGCCGGCGATACCCGACTCCAGAATCAAGGGCAAACATTCTAGTGGCTCAAAGGCCAGAAGTCACCCCGTTCGAGAAGACGGGAAAGTACACCGGTCCATTTCATTTACAGACCCCGGCAAAATCCTTGCCCGGGGACGCTCAAGACCCGCCGCTCAAGGCCTGACGCCTCTCCCGAGAGGGATAACGCACCTCACCCCAAGCAGCCAGAAATATTTGTCAAAACACTACAGGATCGAGCCCGTCCGCTCAGGGCGCCGAATCATCGATCTCGTTGATACTGCAATACTCGTCCCACTCCATACCCAGCGCTTCAGCTACCTGCCGATGCACTTCCAGGCGCATGCTCTTAAGCTCTGCCTCGGACCCGGCAATCAGTTGCAGGGTTAATTCCCAAGGCTCCAGCCCCTGCTCCTGCGCAGCATCTTCGAAAGCCCACTCAATCTGCTGATGTTGCTCACGGGCACTTAACCCGGCAATTTCTTCGAGTAGCTGCGGATTGGCTTCGGCGAAACGCTGCAACGCGTTGTCCTGGCGCTCTTTTGAAATCATGACGCTGTCCTCGCTACCTTGCCGTCAATCACGGCCTCAACCGGCTGAAATCTATCAGCTTTTGACCCCTTGTCACCAGTGCGCTGGAATGCACGACCGCGCCAGGTAGTAGAAATTGTCCGGCACACCCTCAGGCAAACCGTCAGGGGATATCAACGGCAATAACCTGGAAGCGCTGAGGCGAATTGAGTCAACAGCACAGTCCGGACAGGATCGGCATGCTCGAACATGCGCAATAGCCCTGAAACCTGATCGCCAGAAACGACAAAGGGCAGCCATTAAGGCTGCCCTTTTCGTTCGCTGATTTCAAAAGCATTCCCAAAACGCTCCAATTCTCTGGACTCTCTGGGAAAAACCTCTAGAAACAGACACTTAAATGGTGCGGACGAAGAGACTCGAACTCTTACAGCTTGCGCCGCTGGAACCTAAATCCAGTGTGTCTACCAATTTCACCACGTCCGCATGAAGCTTTTAAAGCAAAGGCGCCGGATTTTCATCGGGCGCCTTTTGGAATATGGGGTGGACGATGGGGATCGAACCCACGACAACAGGAGTCACAATCCTGTGCTCTACCAACTGAGCTACGCCCACCATATTGCATTTACCGCTTTACTTGTGCCTAAGCTGCCTATTGGCGCACCCGGCAGGACTCGAACCTGCGACCATCCGCTTAGAAGGCGGATGCTCTATCCAGCTGAGCTACGGGCGCATATTTAATCTGCTTTCTGTTACGATTACAAATTAACTTTTAGCCGTACCGAACAAGCTACCAAATCCGCTCATTCTGCCTGACCTTGCTAACCAGTGCTAGGCTCTGCCCGACAAGTGCGACAAATGTTATAGACGAGTGGTTAGGTCGTCAACACTTTTTTAAAAAAAATTCATTTTATTTAAGGGCTTAGGGGAATACCCAGACCAAGCGCCTTTGCCCTCGGCCCCCTTCATGCGAGAATGCGCGCTCTTTTTATTCCCTCTCGATGGTTAATCACGCGTCATGACTGCACACCTTATTGACGGCAAGGCGATCGCCGCCAGCCTGCGCCAGCAGATCGCCCAACGTGTTGTGGAGCGTCGCCAGCAAGGCCTGCGTACTCCAGGCCTGGCGGTGATCCTGGTCGGCACCGACCCCGCTTCTCAAGTCTATGTATCGCATAAGCGTAAAGACTGCGAAGAGGTCGGCTTTATTTCCGAGGCATTCGACCTGCCGAGCGAGACCACCCAGCAAACCCTGACCGACCTGATCGATCGCCTTAATGATGATGAGAGCATCGACGGTATCCTCCTGCAGTTGCCACTGCCTGCGCACTTGGATGCGTCGCTGCTGCTCGAGCGCATTCGCCCGGACAAGGATGTCGATGGTTTCCATCCTTATAACGTGGGCCGCCTGGCCCAACGTATCCCGCTGCTGCGTCCGTGCACGCCTAAAGGCATCATGGCCTTGCTGGAAAGCACCGGCCAGGATCTGTACGGCATGAACGCAGTGATTGTCGGCGCCTCGAACATAGTTGGGCGGCCAATGGCAATGGAACTGCTGCTGGCTGGCTGCACCGTTACCGTCACCCACCGCTTCACCAAGGACCTGGCAGGCCATGTCGGCCGCGCCGACCTGGTAGTCGTTGCCGCCGGCAAGCCGGGCCTGGTCAAAGGTGAGTGGATCAAGGAAGGCGCCATTGTCATCGACGTCGGTATAAACCGTCAGGAAGATGGCAAGCTGGTCGGCGACGTAGTCTACGAGACCGCCCTGCCCCGCGCCGGCTGGATCACCCCGGTTCCAGGTGGTGTCGGGCCGATGACCAGGGCCTGTCTACTGGAAAACACCTTGTATGCAGCACAAGAGCTGCATAAGTAAGGCCATATCTAGCAACACAAAACGGCACCTGTGAAGGTGCCGTTTTTTTGTGCCTGAATAATCGGGCTGCGGGTGATGAGTCAATTTCCCTGGTCTGATGAGTCGCGTTGCAGGGTTACTGCCATCGACAGCCGATTCCGCTGCCAAACAACATATTTCAGCATAACCGGCTGGCCACCCAGCGTGTTTCAGCCGAGATACCTCCCTTGGCGCATCGACAATAGGCATACCGGCCCCAGCTGCGTGCCTCGGTGCAAATAACAAAGGAGTTCATCATGACCCGCTATATCGATATCACTGACCTCAGCCACCTGGTCGCCCGCAAGGGACTGGGTACCTGCATCAGCGAAATGGCCGAGTACATCCGTGAGGACTACCTGCGCTGGCACGATTTCGAGAAATGCCCGCGCCTGGCCAACCATTCGCCCGACGGCGTGATCGAACTGATGCCGGTATCCGACAACAGCCTGTACGCTTTCAAATACGTCAATGGCCACCCCAAAAACACTCAGCGCGGCATGCTCACGGTCATGGCTTTTGGCGCCCTGGGCGATGTCGATACCGGCGCCCCGGTGCTGCTCAGCGAAATGACCTTGACCACAGCGATTCGTACCGCTGCTACCTCTGCCTTGGTCGCACGCTACCTGGCCCGCCCGCAAAGCCGACGCATGGCCCTGATTGGCAACGGCTCACAAAGTGAATTCCAGGCGCTTGCATTCCATACCTTGCTGGGCATCGAAGAAATTTGCCTGTATGACCTGGACCCCAAGGCCAGCGCCAAATTGGTCGCCAATCTCAGTGCCTTCCCGCAACTACGGGTGTCCATAGCAGGCTCGGTGGCCGAAGCCGTGCGCGGGGCCGATATCGTCACCACGGTAACCGCTGACAAAGCCTATGCAACCATTCTGACGCCAGAGATGATCGAACCTGGCATGCACCTCAATGCCGTGGGTGGGGACTGCCCGGGCAAGACCGAACTGCACCGCGACATCGTCGAACGCGCACGCGTAATCGTTGAGTACGAACCACAAAGTCGCATAGAGGGCGAGATTCAGCAGATGCCTGCCGACTCTCCGATCACTGAATTCTGGCAAGTAGTCAAAGGCCAGGCAGCCGGCCGCGAACATGCTGAACAGGTAACCCTGTTCGACTCCGTAGGCTTCGCCCTGGAGGACTATTCGGCCCTGCGTTACGTGCTGGATACGGCCAAAGCGCTGAATATCGGCCGGGATATTGCCCTGGTACCAGAACTTGACGACCCCAAGAACCTGTTCGCCCTGCTGCGCCAGCCACTGGCAAATGCCACGAAGAAAATCGCCTGAATCCGCTCAGGTTCGGCTGCTCGATACGATACAGACGCCGACCATGGAAGGTCGTACCATATTCATAGTCAACCACAGTTTGAAATGAAGCCGAACCTGTATGGATACCAAGGTTAACAATCCCCACGCCGAACCACCCCTGGATCGGATCGACGAAGCCATCATCGAGGTGTTGCGTCACAACGGGCGTATCACCTACGAAAAGCTGTCCACGCTGGTGCACCTAACCCCTCGCCCCTGCCTTGAACGCGTGCGCAAGCTGGAACGGCGCGGGGTCATTCGCGGCTATAGCGCAATCATCGATGAGCAACGGCTATCACCAGGGTTGTCCCTGCTGGTGCTGGTGGCCTTGTCGAACCAGAGCGGACGCTCGGCTCAGAAGGCATTTGAAGCCTGCATGCGCGCCTGTCCACAGGTGCTCGATTGCCAATTGATCAGTGGCCATTTTGACTACAGCCTGCGCATGCGTTGCCGCGACATGGAGCATTACCGGGTGCTCACCGAAACCTGGATGAACAACGACGAGTTGCACATCGACAAGCTGGTGGCCCACCCGGAATTGGCTGTGGTCAAGAACGCCGGCCCACAACCCTGATCCAGCGCCAAGGCTCAAGTGCGTGGCGGTGCCGCCGGTGCGCTGCGTGACCAGTCAAGCAGCAGGCTGTAAGCCACCGCCAACAGCGTCGGACCGATGAACAGGCCGATAAAACCAAACGCCAGCAAGCCGCCGAACACACCCAACAACACGATCACCAGCGGCAGGTTGCCACCACGACTGATCAGGTACGGCTTGAGCACGTTGTCGACGCCACTGATGATGAACGTGCCCCAGATTCCGAGGAACACCGCCATGCCGTACTCACCTTGCCAGACCAACCAGGCCGTAGCCGGTATCCACGCCAGTGGCGGCCCCATGGGAATAAGGCTGAGCATGAAGGTAACGATGCCCAGCACCAGCGCCCCCGGCACACCAGCGATCAAAAAGCCTATGACCGCCAGGACCGCCTGAGCAGCCGCCGTGCCAATTACACCGTTGACCACCCGTTGGACAGTGCCGGCGACCAAATCAAGGTAGTACTCGGCACGTTCGCCAATGAGCCGATCAAGCAAACGCAGCACGAACGCCGACAAGCGCGGGCCGTCACGATAGAAAAAGAACACGAACACCAGGCTCAAGGTCAACTCAAGCATACCGCTACCGATCTGTGCGCTACGGGCCAGTAACCAGTTTCCGACCTGCCCCAGATAGGGCTTGATCGAAGCCAGCAACGCGGCGCCCTGCTGGTCGAGGGTATCCCACATGCGAACCAGGCGCTCCCCTACCAGCGGCACACCGCCCAGCCAGTCCGGTGCATCGGGAAATCCGTCAACCTGCACATCGCGCACAAAGTTGGTTGCATCACGGATGTGATCAGCCAGGTTGAAACCCAACCAGACCAGAGGCACAGCCACCAGCAGTATCCATAAGGTAGTCAGCAAGCCGGCCGCCAAGGTTTCACGACCGCCCAACAACCGAGTCAGCAGACGCATCAACGGCCAACTGGCAAACGCCAGGATGGCACCCCACAGCAACGCGGACATGAACGGCGCCATCACCCACAGGCCAGCGCCAAGCAGACCCAGCAGGATAATCTGCACCAGCAGGCGATCATTATTGAGCATGCTGTTCTCGCTTAACGAATCAATTCGACATGCAAGCCGTCGGTCTTGGCGTCGCCCACTTCCAACCTGGCCAGACGTACGCCGGCCTTGCCCAATTGCTCACGCCAGGCCTCAGCCTCGGTGCCGCTCAGGCTGACGCGCAAGGTGCTGTCAAGATTCAAGCTGCGTCCAAGCAAGTTCACCCACGCCGGTAAAGGTTCACCAGCTAGATCAGGGTAGTCGAGCTTGCCAGTGTCTCGCAGTTCGCGCAGTACTGTAGCCGGTGTAGGCAACAGCTCACCGAGTGGCGCCTGGGCAACGAATTCCTCCACGTGCAAGTACGCACGCTTGTTGCCGCGCGTAACACTGTACAACGCGATCAGCGTATTGCTTTGCTCGGCGGAGCGGCGCAGCAAAATGAACGCCTGCTGCTCGTCAGAACCAGACAGCAGCCTGCTCTTGAATACTTCGTTGGCCCAAAGGCTGTTTTCACCACAGTCACGCGCCTGGCACCAGAACAACGGGTAACCGCCATCTTTCTGCAGAGCCTCGCGCGCAGCAGTGAAAGCTTCGGTGGCGCTGCGCTCTCTTGGCAGCTCGTAGGTCACAGAGCTGACCTGACCGCGGCTTTCAATCTTGCTTTCCACGCGCAGCTGATTACTGATCTTGCGCAGGCTGCCCATCGGATAGACGCGCTCCTGTTCGGTAGCAGGACGCTGATCAATCACTTTGGCGTCGACGGGTACCGGCAGCCCCTCGGCCAGAAGAGGTGCACTGGAGAGTATGCCCGCGCCGACAATCACTGCGCGGATGCAGAACTTGAAACTCATAGGCACGCCACGCTGCATAGGACTCCTGGGTAGTCACTGGATGTGACATTGTCTCGCTTGTTCATGGTTGTCTCCCTGTTCAACCCGCCAAGCCTCGACAGTTGCCAGCCGCAAGTCAAGGAATGCCAAAGAAGCGATTGAAACAGTCTGCAACAAGGGTTGCACCATTTTCGTCATTCAGATGCAAGTGATGACCACCTGGCAAGAGTTGACGAGCAAAGGGTAGCCGCTCGAGCAAATCGCCATGCCGCGCCAGCATACCGTCAGCAGCCACCACCAGCGTAGTCGGACAAGCAATACGCTGAACGAAGCTCAAGGCCTGGGCTTCGCTCAAACGCGTCGGTGATGGCAAGGTCAGACGGCTGTCGCTGCGCCAGGTATAGCCACCCGGCACCGGCATCAATCCGCGCTGGGCGAGCAACTGCGCAGCTTCGTGACTAACCGCCACCAGCCCCTTCATTCGCGCCTGGATCGCTTGATCGAGCGTTGGGTGTACCGCTTTACGCTTCGAGTCCAGGCGCAACTGCGCCTGTAATGCCATGCCCATACGCTCCGCGGCATCCTGCGGACCGCTGGTGGGCGGAATCACGCCGTCAATCAATGCCAATCGGGTAATTCGCTCTGGTAGCGAGCCCGCCAGCACCACCGATACGATCGCCCCCAGCGAGTGTCCAAGCAGGGCAAAACGCTCCCAACCCATCTGTTCGGCAACCCGCAATACGTCATGGGCGTAATCCCACAAGGCATAACTGGCGCCAGGCGGCCGGTGCTCGGAATGGCCGTGACCGGCCAGGTCCAGGGCCAGGATCCGTAGCCCCGACAACTTCGGCGCCAGTCGGGCAAAACTGTTGGCGTTGTCCAACCAGCCATGCAGCGCGATCACCGGTACACCGTCAGCCGGGCCAGACAGGTGCGCAGCCAGTTCGATGTGGCCCAGGTTCAAGCGGATATCTTCGATGTTCGAACTCATACCACCCCCTGCTGCCAACGATCGAACAGCCCCTTGATCAGGCTCGCGGTATCCGTGGGCCGTTCCAGCGGGAACATATGGCCACCGGGCAAACAGTGGTACTCGCCTCGAGGCAGGCCGCGCACAGCGAAAGCATGATGGCGCTTGACGATCTGGCTACTGCTACCGCGCACCATCGCCAGGGGCAATTTCAACTGCTTGGCCGGTGCTGGTCGGGCGTGGGGAATATTGCGGTAAATACTGATCTCGGTGGCCGGATCGAAGCGCAGCCGCACACCTTCCTCGGATGCTTGCAGGCCATGTTCCAGGTAAGCGTCCAGGCATTCCGGATCGAAATGACGAAACAAGGACTTGGTGGAGAAATACGCACGGGCACTTTCTTTGTCGGTAAATGCCTCACGGCGACCCAGGGTGCGTCCGGCGGGGGTGATGCGATCGATGAAACCCATGCGCTTGGCCGCCTGCAACACCCATTGATCCACCCTGGTCAATACTGGCGAGTCAAGCATGACCACACCTCGATAGTACTGAGGGCAGCGCAACGCAGCATGCAAATGCAACACACCGCCCAAAGAGTGCCCTACACCCCAGACCGGTTGTGACTGCTGCTCCAGGTGATGGAGCAATTCGTCGACCAGATTCTGCCAGTTCTCGTCGACCGGAAAACGTGGATCGTGAGCGTGTTGTGGCAGGTGGAACACCTGATAGTCAGGCGCAAGCGCATCGAAGAGCTTGCCGTAGGTCGCCGAAGGAAAACCGTTGGCATGGGCGAAAAATATGTGCTGCGACATAACCGCCTGTCCGCTGAATAGTGATACTCCATTGTCGACAAGCAGGTGACGACGGGCAATGTTCGGAAAAGCCATCGCCAAGGGCAATCAGGTCAATAACCACCGAAATTGGCCTGATATGCCCCGCGCCCCCTTCAACAGCCCGCAGAACAGCGGGCCCAGGGCTCACGCATGAGTAAGACTGCGCAAGGTCATCAATCCGGCCAGAGGCCACTCGCCTTCGAGCTCTGCCAGACTTGCCGTAGACATCGGCGGCCCTTGCCGATGCCCCTGCTCGAGCATCCCCACCAGGTAACTCACCAGCGGCTGGTGGCTGACCAGCAGTACCTGCTGCAGGTCCAGTTTTTCCAGCTCGCCGATCACCCCCTGCGGGTCGCTGTCCGGCGTCAACCAAGGCACTGTCTGCACCGGCTTGATAAAACCAAGCGCTTCGTGAACCAGTGCGGCCGTCTGCTGGGCGCGAACATACGGGCTGGCGAGGATCACCTGCAGCTCCTGACCAAGCAATGTTGCCGTACTGCGCAGTACCTGCTCTCGGCCGTGGGCCGTCAAACGACGCTGCGCATCGCTGTTGGCCCGCGGCTCAGCCTCGCCATGACGCAACACCCAAAGTTTCACAGTTTGGGCTCTTCGTCACGTACCGGGTGCGCTGCTGGCGGTACGCTGTGCGCCGTCTCACCTTCCGGGGCGCGTGGCGTTGGCCAATCCGCGAAGGGCCACGGTTTCTGGTCGCTGTGAAAGCTGCCGAAACGACCGATCTGGGCCAGAAACTGGCTGAGGCTGTCGCCGAAACTCATCAGGCTGGCACTTGGCGCACCGTAGATCAGACGGTAGATCAACTGCACCAGCACCAAGCCACCCAGCAGCAGTTCAGCCAACTGCCAGACCACCAGGAACACCAGCATCCACAACACCCGAAGGATAATCGACTCGCGCTGGGACTGGTTCGGGGATTCGTTCATGTCTTGCTCCTGTACTCAGTTGAAACCGCTGGTGGAGATGAAGTCGACATCGGTTTTGGGTTCGCCGCGCATCAGCAACTCAATAACCTGATTCAGGGTGCGACCCTCGAAAAGAATGGCGTGCAAGCCCGCTACCAGTGGCATGTAGACCTGGACTTCCTGAGCTTTGACCTTGAGCACCTTGAGGGTATTGACACCCTCGGCTACCTCACCCAGGCGATTGACCGCCTCTTCCAGGCTTAGTCCTTGGCCCAACGCATGCCCGACCTGATAGTTACGGCTCTTGGGCGATGAGCAGGTAACGATAAGGTCGCCCACGCCGGCAAGCCCAAGGAAGGTCATGGGGTTGGCGCCCTGGCTCACCGCGAAGCGGGTCATCTCTGCCAGGGCGCGGGTGATCAGCATGCTCTTGGTGTTCTCACCCATTCCCAGGGCCACTGCCATACCGGCAATAATTGCATAAACGTTTTTCAGCGCCCCACCGAGCTCGACACCAAAGCGGTCGTTGCTGGCATAAACGCGGAAGGTGCGCCCGTGCAGAACTGCCTGCACTCGCTGACAAAGCACTTCATCTTCACTGGCCACCACAGTAGCGGTGAGCGCGTGCTCAGCCACTTCGCGGGCCAGGTTTGGCCCGGACAACACGCCAATGCGCGCCTGGGGAGCGATTTCTTCAAGGATCTGACTCATCAACTTGAAACTTTGGGCTTCGATACCTTTGGTCAGGCTCACCAGCATCTTGCCACGCAGCAGCTGGGCATGAGGTGCCAACACACTGCGCAGTGCGCTGGATGGCAGAGCGACAAAGATCAGCTCGCAGTCCTCAAGAGTCGCCAGCAGGTCGTTGACCGGCTCGACACCTGGGTGAATCTTCACACCCTTCAGGTAGCGTGGGTTCTCGCGATTGTTGCGCATTGCTTCGGCCTGCTCTGGATCGCGCATCCATTGCCGTACGCCTACGCCGTTTTCCGCCAACAGATTCGCCACGGCGGTACCGAAACTCCCGCCTCCCAGAACTGCGACCGGCTGCTGTTCAGTCATATCCAATCCGTTAAAACCAATTAAAGTGGCGACTCGCGCATTATACGGAGCCCCGGTGTCAGAGCCAGCGCCAGATCACTCAGTTGACCTTGGCATTGCAGCGCCAACGACTGAAAAATGCTCGCCACTCGGTTAAACTGCTCGATTTGAAATCGATACCAAGGCCGTACCGTGTCATTTGGCTCTCCAGCCTCACCCCCGCTTTTGCTCTTGACTGCTATCGTCGCCGCCCCTGCTGCTGCTGACGATCTGTTCGTCGACGACCAGTCCCTGCCCCAGGTGCTTACCGCCACCCGACTCAAGCAGTCACCGGCGGCGGTCCCAGGCAGTATGACCGTGCTCGACAACGCCTTGATCCGCGCCAGCGGCGCCCGTGACATACCAGAATTGCTACGCCTGGTCCCGGGGATGATGATCGGCTACGGTGCTGGTAACCAACCTACAGTCAACTACCACGGCAGCAACGTCAACGAAGCACGACGCATGCAGGTGCTGATCGATGGTCGTTCTGTCTATCGCCCCGGCCTTGCCACCGTAGACTGGAGCGATATTCCATTGGCCATGGAGGATATCGAGCGAGTTGAAGTGTTCCGCGGCCCGAATACCGTCAGCTATGGTGCCAATGCGCTGATGGCGGTGGTCAACATTCTCACTCGCAAGCCCGCCGATAGCCGCGGCACTCGAGTGAAAGTTACCCGCGGACAACGTGGCATCAACGACTGGTACGCGAGCCAGGGCAGCGGCTGGGATGGCGGTGACTTGCGCCTGTCGCTGTCGGGCATGGAAGATGACGGCTTTGATGAAACCCGAAACGGTCAGGACTACCGTGACAGCCGCAGGCTCACCCGCCTGAGTTTGAGCGTCAGTCACACCTTGGCAAATAATCAGAGCCTAGATTGGCAATTTGCTGCCAAAGAGGGGACCAATCAGCGTCCCTACACTTACAAGCCCGTGTTCCATGGTGTCACTGCCAATGGCGACAACTCCGACGCCAACGTCAAGGATTACGCCGGCTCAGTGCGCTGGAACATCGACCTCGATCCCGATCACAGCCTCTATCTGCAAGCGACTGCACAACACTGGGATCGCCAGCAGCAGTGGCGCGCCTGTGACGCCGCGATGTCGTTCAGCCCTGCGCTGACAAGCCTGTGGCAATTGAACCCGAACTACGCCGAACAAGTCGCGCGCAATATTCTTGCGCCACTGCCAGCCGGAGGTGCTCAAGAGCGAGCGCTGGGCGAGCAGGTGCAAAAGCAGTGGGCCGATGGCGGCTCCAAGCAGGTCTGCGGCGATATCGACCAGAGTACACGGGAAACCCGCTACGACCTGGAACTGCAGGACACCCTGAGCCTGTCCGACAGCCTGCGCCTGGTGAGTGGTGCCAACTACCGCTACGACCGTGCCGACTCGCAGACGTTTTTCAATGGCAGTCTCAATGACAACACCTGGCGCCTGTTCGGTCACTTGGAGTGGCGTGCTGACGACCACTGGATTATCCAGGGTGGGGCGATGTACGAGGATGCAAATCTCTCCGGCAGCTCCCTCACCCCACGCCTTGCAGTCAACTACCTGATCACCCCACGTCACGGGTTGCGCGCGGTGTACTCTGAGGCGGTACGCTCGCCGGACATGTTCGAGAACAACGTCAACTGGAGTTACCGCGTCAACAACCTGACCCCAGGGGCGTTCGGCCAGAGCAGTGCGCAATACTTCGTCAGGACCCGCGGCCCGGGTGACCTTGAACAGGAACGTATGCGCTCGCGAGAATTGGGTTACAACGGCTACTTTGCCGATGCCGACCTGAGCGTGGACTTCAAACTGTTCTATGACGAAATAACCGGCATGATCAGTGAGCCGCTGCGTAATAACCAATACATCGCCAGCAACAGCAACAGCGCTCGCTTCAGCGGCAGTGAAACACAGCTTGACTGGCGCTTTGGCCCAGCCGATCGCCTGCGCCTGACTTACGCCTATGTCGATGCCTGGGCCAGCGACCCCGCTGATCGTCGCCTGAGTGCGCACAATAGCGGCTCGGCCGGCTGGTTGCGTGACTGGGGTCAAGGGTGGTCCAGCGCACTTTTCTACTACGGGGACGATGAGCTCAACCAGTATCGATTTGAACGTATCGACCTACGCGTGGCCAAGCGACTCACCTGGGATCGCGCCCAACTGGAGTTGGCGGGCGTCGTACAGCAACGCCTGGACGACCAACCCACCACCTACGCAGACAACCTGTTTGACAGTCGCCATGTGCTGTACTTCAGCGCGGAGCTCGAATTCTGATGCGCAGGTTGCGCCTCTGGCTGCTGCTGGCCTTCCTGTGGCCGCTGGGCGGGTTACATGCCAGTGAAATCCTGCTTACCGGCACCCAGGATAGCCCCGGGGTCGAGCAGTTCGTCCAGGCCCTGAGCGAACGCCGCCCTGGCGACAAGGTTCACTTCGTACCGGTCACCGAACTTCCCCGCCCTTCGCACCTCGACCCGGCAACTCGGCTGATCCTGCTCGACAGCACCAGCCTGGAATGGCGTTTGAGTGAAACCGCGGGACCTCCTGCGCTGGCCCTGCGCGTGAGCCGAGTGCAGGCAGAGCGGCGCCTCGGGCAATTGCGCCCCGCCTACCTGAGCCTGCTTTGGAATGATCCGCCGCTGGACCGGCAACTGCGCCTGACCCGCTATTTGCTGCCTGAGGCGCAACGCATCGGCGTACTCTATGCCGAGCACAGCCAGTTTCTTCTGGAAGAACTGCGTCGTGCGGCAAAGCCAATGGGCCTGAAGATCATTGCTCAAGCCTGGCCGGACCTGCACGACAGTCGTCCATTGCAGACGCTTTTGCAGAACAGTGATGTTCTGCTGGGCATCGACGACCCCCAGTTGTACAACGCCAAGACAGTTAAAAATGTGCTGTTAAGCAGTTACGGACGACAGATGGCATTAATTGGCCCCAATGCAGGTTTTGTCCGTGCTGGCGCTCTGGCCAGCACGCTGAGCAACCAACAGGATTGGTTGGCAGTGCTCGACAGACTGCTCGACCAACCCCCTGGCAAATGGCCTCGCACGCTCTACCCTGATCACTTCAGTGTCACAGGCAACCAGCAGGTGGCCCGTGCCTTGGGCATCGACGCCATCGACCCCGAAAATGCCGCCCTGGTACTGGCCGAAGGAGAACGCAGACCATGAGGCTCCGTCTGAGCTGGGACATCCACACCCGCACACAGATCATCAGCCTGGGACCGGCACTGTTGCTGACGCTGCTGCTGATCAGCTTCTTTACCTTCGTGCGAATCCAGGACCTGCGCCAGGAACTCAATCACACCGGTCAATTGATCGCCAACCAGTTGGCACCAGCGTCGGAATACGGCGTGATCGCCGGCAATGACGAAGTGCTCGAGAGCCTGATGCGCGCCACCTTGAGCATTCCCCACGTGCGTTTTCTTGAAGTACAGGACAGCAGCAATCACATCCTGGTGTACGTCGAGCAACCCGACGAACACGACAACCGCGCACAACAAGTCGAGGTTTTCCAAGCCCCTATCCGCCTGCAACAAATCCGTCTGGACAACGACTTCCTGCACAGTGGCGGGCAAGCATCGCGCAATGTGGGCGATGACTATCTGGGCAGGGTTATTGTCGGCATGTCCAACGACGCCTTCAGCGAGCGCCAGAAAGAAATCATTATCAAGGCAGCCATCCTTGCCCTGTTCGCCCTGCTCTTCACCTTTTTACTGGCCCGCCGCCTGGCATTGAGCCTGGCCAAACCCATAGCCGATATGGGACACGCGGTAAAAGCCATCCAGCAAGGCGACTTCAATGCCCCCTTGCCCGTAGTCGACGACAGTGAACTGGGGCACCTGGCCCGTCACATCAACAACCTGGCTCGCGCCCTGGCCCAGGCCAGTCATGAGCAGCAGCAGGCCATGTCGCAACTGATCCAGGCGCGCGAAGAAGCCGAACAGGCAAACCGGGCCAAGTCAGACTTCCTGGCCATGATGAGCCACGAGCTGCGCACCCCGATGAATGGCGTGCTTGGCATGCTGCAACTGCTTGAAACCACCACCTTGAACGAGGAGCAAGTCGAATACACGGCTGTCGCCAGTGAGTCGACCGGGCATCTGCTCAAGGTGATCAACGATATTCTGGATTTCTCGCGGATCGAGCGCACCAGCCTGGAACTGGAACACATCGACTTCAACCTCGGTGAATTGATTGGCAGTTGCGTTCAATCCTTCCAGCACCTGGCCACCCAGCGAGGTCTGGACCTGCAATTGCAGATGCCTGCGGGAATGGCCCAATTGCACGTTGTCGGCGACCCTACGAGGATCCGCCAGGTACTGCTCAACCTGGTGGGCAATGCGCTGAAGTTCACCGAACGCGGCAGTGTACGTATCGAACCCCGCTGGCAGGTGCTTGACCGCCAACTGATCTGGTTCAACTGCGCCGTTCATGACACCGGTATCGGTATAGATAACCAACGCCTGGAAACCATGTTCCTTGCCTTCCAGCAAGCCGACAGTTCGATCTCCCGGCGTTACGGTGGCACAGGCTTGGGATTATCGATCGCGCGTACCCTGGCCGAACGCATGGGCGGCACATTGCGCGCCGAAAGCCGGGAAGGCCAAGGATCGACCTTCACTCTAGAAATGCCCTTGGCGCTTTCGGTGCAGCAAACGCCGCGCCTGCTCAGTCCCAACAGCGATCGCGAAGACGAAGGTCAGGGCCAACGCATCCTGTTGGTCGAGGACAACCCGGTCAATCAGACGGTGATCGAGGCCATGCTTCGCAGCCTGGGATTTGAAGTGTGCATTGCGGTGGATGGCGCCCAGGCCGTGTCCCAGGTCGCACGCCAGCATTTTGCGGCCACGCTGATGGACTGCCGATTGCCAATAATCGACGGTTATGAGGCCACGCGGCGTATTCGCCAGCTCCCCCAGGGAGCAGCCATGCCAATCATCGCCTTGACGGCCAATGCCTTGCAGGGCGATCGCGAACGCTGCCTGAGCGCTGGAATGAACGATTATTTGGCCAAGCCGTTCAAACGCACTGATTTACAGCAAATTCTGCAACGTTGGCTACCCAGTCAGTCAGCTGCGACTGGCGATTAATGTGAAATTGCGGCAGTCTTATAAACTGGACAGGCTGCTGAAAAAGCCTGAAAATAAAATTTCAGTGCACACGTGTACTTCTTTGCCCCGTGCGCTGTGACTTTCACTACAACGCAATAGTCTATGTGTAGGCTGCCGCCCCAACGTATAAACGATTTGGGTCGGTCGGGAAGATTTGCCCCCCGCCGCATGGGGATTATTGAGGAGCTCGCATGACCAAACAAAACGCCTTTACCCGGGAAGACCTGCTGCGCTGCAGTCGCGGTGAGCTGTTCGGCCCAGGTAACGCGCAACTGCCCGCCCCGAACATGCTGATGGTAGATCGCATTACCCATATCAGCGAAGAGGGTGGCAAGTACGGCAAAGGTGAATTGGTCGCCGAGCTGGATATCACTCCGGACCTGTGGTTCTTTGCCTGCCACTTCGAAGGTGATCCAGTAATGCCAGGCTGCCTGGGCCTTGACGCCATGTGGCAACTGGTTGGCTTCTTCCTCGGCTGGCAAGGCCTGCCAGGTCGCGGTCGCGCCTTGGGTTCGGGCGAGGTCAAGTTCTTTGGCCAGGTGCTGCCAACCGCCAAGAAAGTCACGTACAACATTCATATCAAGCGCGTCCTGAAGGGCAAGCTGAACATGGCCATCGCTGATGGTTCGGTCAGTGTCGACGGTCGCGAAATCTACACCGCCGAAGGCCTTCGGGTCGGCGTATTCACCTCCACTGACAACTTCTAAGGGTTATCCGCATGCGCCGCGTCGTTATCACTGGTCTGGGCATCGTTTCGTGCCTGGGCAATGACAAAGAGACCGTCTCCGCCAACCTGCGTGCAAGCCGCCCTGGCATCCGATTCAACCCGGAATATGCCGAAATGGGTCTGCGTAGCCAGGTTTCCGGCTCCATTGACCTCAACCTCGAAGAACTGATTGACCGCAAAGTCTTCCGTTTCGTGGGTCACGCTGCTGCCTACGCCTACCTGGCAATGGCCGACGCGATCAAGGATTCGGGCCTGACGGAAGAACAGGTGTCCAACCCGCGTACCGGCCTGATTGCAGGCAGCGGCGGCGCGTCGACCCTGAACCAGATGGAAGCGTTGGACATCCTGCGCGAAAAAGGCGTCAAGCGTGTCGGCCCGTATCGCGTCACCCGGACCATGAGCAGCACTGTCTCGGCGTGCCTGGCTACCCCGTTCAAGATCAAGGGCCTGAACTACTCCATCGCTTCGGCTTGCGCCACCAGTGCACACTGCATCGGCACCGCCATGGAACAGATTCAAATGGGCAAGCAGGACATCGTCTTCGCCGGTGGCGGTGAAGAAGAGCACTGGAGCCAGTCGTTCCTGTTCGACGCCATGGGCGCTTTGTCCAGCAAGCGCAACGACACCCCGGAAAAAGCCTCCCGTGCCTACGATAACGACCGTGACGGTTTCGTCATTGCTGGCGGTGGCGGCATGGTCGTAGTTGAGGAACTGGAGCACGCTCTGGCCCGCGGCGCGAAAATCTACGCTGAAATCGTTGGCTACGGCGCGACTTCCGATGGTTACGACATGGTCGCACCAAGCGGCGAAGGCGCCATCCGCTGCATGCAGATGGCCATGTCGACTGTCGACACCCCGATCGACTACCTGAACACCCACGGCACCTCGACGCCAGTGGGTGACGTTGCCGAGATCAAAGGTGTTCGCGAAGTGTTCGGTGACAAGGCACCTGCCATCAGTTCGACCAAGAGCCTCTCCGGTCACTCCCTGGGCGCCGCAGGCGTGCATGAAGCGATCTACTGCATGCTGATGATGGAAGGTAACTTCATCGCCGGCTCGGCCAACATCGACGAGCTGGACCCAGCAGTAGCCGATATGCCGATCCTGACCAAAACCCAGGAAAACGCCAAGATCGATACCGTGATGAGCAACAGCTTCGGTTTCGGCGGCACCAACGCCACTCTGGTGCTCAAGCGCTGGGAAGGCAAATAAGGGCTAATACCCTTATGCTGAAAACGCCCCGACTCGTCGGGGCGTTTTTGTTTTCAGACCCACCTGCTCACACCGAAAACCGCCCTACCAGGCTATTCAAGTCAATCGCCAGCTGCGACATCGCCTGGCTCGCCGCATTGGTCTGATTGGCTCCCGCTGACGTCTGCAGTGCCAAATCACGGATATTGGTCAGGTTACGGTCCACCTCCCGCGCTACCTGCGCCTGTTGCTCGGAAGCGCTGGCGATCACCAGATTGCGCTCATTGATCAGGCTGATCGCTGCTGCAATTTCCTCCAGCGCCGCACCTGCTGCATGTGCCCCTTCCAGGGTGCTTTGTGCACGGTCATTACTCTGCTGCATCCCTTCGACCGCACGATCAGTGCCCTGCTGGATACCGCCTTGATCTGCTCAATGTGCGCCTTGTTCGTCTGCAAAGGCTGCGGATCGCGGTTGATCAGCAATCGCAGATTCAACGAACGAATGCGCAGCATGTCCTGAGTCATCTGGCCTACCGCAATGACGCTAGGCAACCAATTGCTGTCTACCTGCTGCTACTGCTGGCGCATGCTGTTCATTTGCAACAAGCGAAAATGCCTAGCGCTACCACCAGCAATCACGAGGCGCCAACCTCGGCCCTCAGCGCACAGTAAATCGCTGCTCGGCTAGCAGGCGATCACCCTGGAAAACCATAAAATGCCATTCGCCCGGCACCACTTCGTGAAGCTCGGTGAATTCATAGGCCATCACATCCTGGGCAGCTCCGGGCACCAGTTTCTGCACCACCTCGAACTTATCATGGCGCTTGCCGTCGGGGGTCAGCACACCCGGGGTGAGGTAGAGCAAGGTCAACGGCGCGTCCTCCGCCGCCTTGCCCTCCAGGCGATAACGCATACCGAACTTGCTGCCCAGTCGTGCCGGAATTTCAGAAGTGTGCTGAATAGTCTGAGTGCTCTGGGTCAGCACGCGCTCGCCAGGCTGAAAATTTTGATGCTGTGTTTGGAACAACCCGTACTCGATCGGCCCTTGTACCCGCACCTCGGCACTGGCCAGACCACTCACCAGCAAAAGCCCGCACACCGCACTGAAACGACTGAAAAACATGATGCACTCCATCAGGATTGATGGCGGCAGGCTATGACGCCGGCATGACAGACTGATGACAACTGGAAAACTGCCTGGCAGCTCACTGCTGTTTCTTCGGCAGCACAGCGAGGAAGTTCTCGCGGGCAACCTTGTGTGCCACATCTGCAGGCAAGGCATCGAGGAGCGGATCAAACCCATGTAGTTGCTCCCCTAAAGAATCGAACCGACCGACTACATCCGAGCCAAGCATAAAGCGCTCAGGGAAGCGTTTGACCAGCTGCAGCCATGCCTCCCTGGGTTTGCCCTGCTCATCCAGCAGATAAGGCTGCAGGACGCTCCAGGACAGGTCGATATACAGATTGGGGTAGCTCTCGAGCATACGCGACAGCGTGGGCAGCAAAAAATCCAACTGCGTCTGGTGACGATGTATCTCCATGCTGGTACCGGCATGGGCCCAGATAAAGCGCGTGTGCGGGTGATTGCGCAACGGTTCTTCAATCTCAGCCAGGTACAGCGGATTGCGCTCGCGCTTGGAGGTGATGTTGGAGTGGATCAGCACAGGTAGATCCTGTTCGGCCGCCAGATGGTAAATGCGAGTCATGGCCTCGTTATTGGCCCGCGGGGTGTCGCCGCTGGTTAGCGCCGTCAAGTCGTCATGACGGGTGAAAACCTCGCCAATACCCTGCCACAGCCCGGGATACAGTTCGAGCATGCGCTCGATATGCGCCACGGCATTCTTGTCTACCGGGTTGAAGCCGGTCAGAAACGGGTGAAAGCGTTGACGTTGCTGCGGATCGAGTTTTTCCAGCGCGGCGGCCACGTAGATATCCGTGGCACTGTACCAATAGGCATCGGCGTCGTCGCCGGCGTAATAGCGTGGGCGCTTGGGTTCGTCCTCGTGCCATTTCTTCGCTACCGCCACACCCGAGATCATGGATTGGTCGATGCGCGCTTTATCCATTGCTTTGAGCAACGCATCCATGCCCTCGCTTTCCTGGAAAAAGTCCACGTAATGCAGGTGTGCATCACTGTAGCGGTACTCACGCGCCTGCACAGCCTGCAGACCCAAGCCCAGCAACAGGATGCCAACCAGGGTACTGGCATACCGATTTCTGGTAAGCGGGGTTCTGGTAAGCAGGGTTCTGGCAAACATTGCACGCTCCTTGTTGACGTCTAAGACAAGGTAGACCGGCCAAGCTACCGCGCAGTTCAAGCACTGCCTGTAACAGGTTATGCTCAAGTCCATCACCCCTGGACTGGAGCCCACTGTGAGTAATCTTTTGGTCATTCGCCCGCGCGCCGAATCCGTCGAAGGACAACCGATCTTGCGCCCCCTGCCTTCAGCCCAGTGCCGAAGCATCGGGCCGTTCGTTTTTTTCGACCACATGCTCGAAACCGACTACGCCGCAGGCAAAGGTGTGAATATCCGCCAGCACCCCCATATCGGCCTGTCCACCCTCACCTACCTGTTCGAAGGGGAGCTGCTGCACAAGGACAGTCTCGGCTCCGATCAGCGGGTCAAAGCCGGAGACGTCAGCTGGATGACCGCTGGCAGCGCGATTGCTCATGTCGAGCGTACCCCGACCGATCTGCAGGAAAGCGGCTCACGCCTGCATGGCCTGCAAGTCTGGCTAGCCTCCCCCAAAGACAAGGAACAAGGGAGCGGACACTACAGCCATCATCCTGCTGCGACCTTGCCGACGAGCGACAATCTAGGTGTCAACATTCGCTTGATCGCAGGTAACGGATTCTGCCTGCAGTCACCGGTGCCGGTGCTTTCGCCAACGCTCTATGCGTTGATTCAGATGCAGGCCGCGACCACCCTTAGCGTGCCGAACGAGCATATTGAGCGAGGTCTCTATGTACTCGATGGCGAGGTGCTGCTGAACGACCAAGCCGTAGAACCGCATAGCCTGGTGATACTGCCAGAGGGTGAAGAAATGAGCCTGTATGCCGAGAGCGAGAGCCAATTGGTGCTGTTTGGCGGCGACCCACTGGATGGACCACGACGAATGAACTGGAATTTTGTTGCCAGTGATCCAGCGCTGATTGATCAGGCAAGGGCCCGCTGGGCAGCCGGGGACTGGCCAACGGTACCGGGGGAAAGCGAACGAATCGAACTGCCCTGAGCCCAGGCTGCACTGGCGACGGACAATGCGTAAACCGTGGGAGCGGATTCATCCGCGAAGGGCTGCATAGCAGCCCCATCACCGAACGCTGTCTCCCACGGGTTATACCCACCCACTCCCTAGGCTTCGAACACTTCATCCAACACGTTGTACATGGCCCGGAACGCCCGCTTGGAGGTGCGTGCGTCGTACTTCATCTTGCCAGGGATGTTGGCCGCCGTGTCGGTGAACGAATGCACCGCACCACCATAACTGACCAATTGCCAGTCTACCTTGGCCGCATCCATCTCGGCAGCGAAAGCCGGTAGCTGCTCTGCAGGCACAAACGGATCGGCCGCGCCATGCAACACCAGCATCGATGCATTCACTTTGCCTTCTTGGGCCGGCAATGGCGTATCCAGCGTGCCGTGGAACGACACCGCCGCCTGCAGGCGCTCATCGGCACGCGCCAGTTCCAAGGCGCAACAACCGCCAAAACAGAAACCGAAGGTAGCAAGCTTGCCCGGCTCCAGCACCGCCCTGGATTGCCCCAGCAACTGATCCAGTGCCGCTTTGAGGCGCTTGCGCAGCTCAACCCGGTCATCTTTCAACGGCGTCATCGCCGCGCCCGCTTCGTCCATGTTCGAGGGCCGCAGGGTCTGCCCATAAATATCGGCGAGCAGCACCACATAGCCTTGAGCAGCCACATCCCTGGCGATGCGCTCAGCACCTTCACCGACCCCCATCCAGTTCGGTGCCATCAGCAAACCAGGTTGTTCCTTGGCGCCCTGGGTATAAAACAAACGACTCTCATAGGCTTTGCCGGCAACATGATAGACCAGCGATTCGACGGTAACCTTGCTCATGCAGTCCTCCTTGCACCATGAAAAAAGCCCGCCGAAGCGGGCTTTCCCTGACTCTACTTAAGCCGACAATTCGACCAGCAGCTTGTTCAGGCGACGAACGTACGCCGCCGGGTCCTTCAAGCTGTCCCCCGCTGCCAGGGCAGCCTGATCGAAGAGAATGTGCGAGAAGTCGGCGAAACGATCTTCGCTCTGCTCGTTGTCCAGTTTCTCGATCAGCGGGTGGCCCGGGTTGAATTCGAAGATTGGCTTGGAGTCCGGCACTTTCTGTCCGCTGGCTTCCAGAATCTGGCGCATCTGCAGACCCAAGTCCTGCTCACCGATGGCAAGGATCGCTGGCGAATCGGTCAAGCGGTGGGAAACACGCACTTCGCTGACGCTCTCGCCCAATGCCGCTTTCAAGCGCTCGACCAGGCCTTCTTTTTCCTTGGCAACTTCTTCCTGGGCCTTCTTGTCCTCTTCAGAGTCCAACTTGCCCAGATCCAGGTCGCCACGGGCAACATCGACGAAGCTCTTGCCGTCGAACTCGCTCAGGTAGCTCATCAGCCACTCGTCGATACGGTCAGTGAGCAGCAGCACCTCGATGCCTTTTTTACGGAAGACTTCCAGGTGCGGGCTGTTCTTGACCTGCGCGTACGACTCACCCGTGAGGAAGTAGATCTTGTCCTGACCTTCCTTGGCACGAGCCAGGTAGTCTGCCAAGGACACGCTTTGCTCGCCGCTTTCATCGCTGGTGGAAGCGAAGCGCAGCAGTCCGGCGATCTTCTCCTTGTTGGCGAAATCTTCGGCCGGACCTTCTTTCATGACTTGGCCGAAGTTTTTCCAGAAGCCCTTGTACTGCTCTGGCTCGTTCTTGGCCAGCTTCTCGAGCATGTCCAGAACGCGCTTGGTGAGTGCCGATTTCATCGAATCGATGATCGGATCTTTTTGCAGGATTTCTCGCGAAACGTTAAGCGACAGATCGTTGGAGTCGACCACACCTTTGATAAAGCGCAGGTACAGCGGCAGGAACGACTCGGCCTGGTCCATGACGAACACGCGCTGAACGTACAGCTTCAGACCGCGAGGCGCCTCGCGCTGATACAGGTCGAACGGCGCACGTGCCGGTACGTAGAGCAGCGAGTTGTACTCAAGCTTGCCTTCGACCTTGTTGTGGCTCCAGGCCAACGGGTTTTCGAAATCGTGACCGATGTGTTTGTAGAACTCCTGGTATTCCTCGTCCTTGATCTCGGTACGCGGACGGGTCCACAGAGCGCTGGCACGGTTGACGGTTTCCCATTCCTCGGCCGGCTTCTCCTCGCCTTCTGCGGCTTCGACTTGCTTTGGCAGTTCGATTGGCAGCGCGATATGGTCGGAATACTTCTTGATGATGTTGCGCAGACGCCAGCCATCAGCGAATTCTTCTTCACCCTTTTTCAGGTGCAGAACGATACGGGTACCACGGTCGGCTTTGTCGACAGTAGCCACTTCAAAGTCGCCCTCGCCCTTGGACGACCAATGCACACCTTCGGCTGCTGGCGCACCGGCACGACGGCTGAACACATCGACCTTGTCGGCGACGATAAAGGCCGAATAGAAGCCCACACCGAACTGACCGATCAAGTGCGAATCTTTTTTCTGGTCGCCGGTTAGGTTCTTCATGAAGTCGGCAGTGCCGGACTTGGCGATCGTACCCAGGTGGGTGATCACGTCTTCACGGCTCATGCCGATGCCGTTGTCTTCGAGGGTAACGGTATTGGCATCCTTGTCGAAGCTGACACGGATTTTCAGCTCGGCGCCACCTTCGAGCAGCTCAGGCTTGGCCAAGGCTTCGAAACGCAGTTTATCGACCGCGTCGGAGGCGTTGGAAATCAGTTCGCGAAGGAAGATTTCCTTGTTCGAATACAGGGAATGGATCATGAGGTGCAGCAGCTGCTTGACCTCGGTCTGGAAGCCCAGGGTTTCTTTTTGAGTTTCCACACTCATGGTATTCAACACTCCAATCTGATGGCAGTAGTCGTTCGGCAGGCGGGCACATCGGCCCTGCCTGCTTTCACGGCGGGATGTCATGCAGATGGGGGCACGAGAAACTATTTCAAGGGCATAACGACTTCTTCGATCTTGAAATGCGCACGCGCCGTGGCAATCGGTTCAGCTTCGCTGCCTTGCCAGGCGGTTATCGCCACGTTGGTCACCCGTCGCCCCTGGCGCCACAACTGGCAGCGAGCATAGGTGTCGCGAAAATGCCCCGCACGCAGATAGTCGATGGAAAAATCGATGATTTTCGGAATCGTCGCGCTTTCACTGAAAATCAGCAGGTACAAGGCTGCCGACAATTCCATGAACCCGGCAATAACCCCTCCGTGAATGGCGGGCAGCAATGGGTTGCCAATGTTTTCCCGACTGGCCGGCAAGCAAAACAGCAGGTCGTCGCCCTCGCGACTGCACTGAATACCAATCAACCCCGCATAGGGAATCAACTGCAACAATGGCTGATAGTTACCTTCAGCATGAGCCTTGCGTAACTGCAAATGCACCTCTGCGGGAATCATTGCCCATGCTCCTTCAGCGAACTGCCAAAACTCAGACCGCCCTTCACATTTTTGCCCAATCGCATAAAGGTACCCACCACTTGCGCTATGGGTTGTTCGGGATCGTCCTGATACGCCATGCCACGCGTAAAAATCACGTCCCGGGTGACCCGATAGCAATGCGCATAACCGTAGACATCAAGGCCGGGCCTGGCTGAATGCATATAATCAATGCGCAGATCGAGCGTCGGGCAGACTTCGAACTCCGGCAGTACACACAACGTGGCCATGCCGCAGGTGGTATCCATCAATGTCGTCAGGGCACCACCATGAATAGCTCCAGTCTGTGGATTGCCGATGATTCTCGACGAGTATGGCAGCACCAGCGTCATACCCTGGTTATTCACCTGATGCACACGCATCTGTAGAACCTGGCAATGAGGCAAAGCACCAAGAAACCGCTCTGCCATGGCCATCAATGGAGTGTCGCTCATATCACTAAGGCCTTTGTGGTTATTGAGACAATGCACACGCCCCAAAAAAAGTCTATGTAGATCCGGGGGTTATATATCTGTAATGTATGTGGAACTTCTGTCCGTTACTTGAGCTCAAAGGAACAAGTAACTTATTTCCACAAGGAGAAACACCCCATGCGTAAACCTTTTGCTTTTGCCGTAATGCTGGCCGCCGCCCTGGGTCTCGCTGCTTGCGATAAAGCCAGCGAAGACAAGGCTCAGGATGCTGCGCAACATACCGAGAACGCCCAGCAGAAGATGGACGAAGCTCAGGATAAAGTGAACGAGGCTGCAAAAGAAAACGCTGAAGCTGCCAAAGACAGTGCTGAAGCGCAACAGAAAGCCGCTGAAGAAGCTGCTCCTGCCGCTCCTGCTGCACCGGTCACCCCAGCGCCAGAAACTACTCCAGCCGAGCCTGCCAAGTAAGCAAGCGCCCTGGAATGAAAAAACCCGACAGCTGTCGGGTTTTTTTATGTTCGTGACTCAGGGCTGTAACGATTCAGTTAACAGCAGTGTCTTTAGCTGTTTCCAGCGTTGGCACCTCGGTCGGGGTATATACCATTACTTCCAGCACATCGGAGTGAAACTCGCGCCGGTACAACACGAGGACCACACCCGTACTCATCAGCATGAATAACCATGGGCTGATAAACCAACTGAGCATGGCCATGCCAAAGTAGTAAGAGCGCAAGCCAAAGTTGAACTGGTTGGCAGCCATTGAAATGACTCGAGCCGCACGCTGGGCGAATGCTTTACGCTCCAGTTCGTTGACATGACGTTCCCCAACCATGGGCGCCGATCCCACCAAAATGGCCGCAAAGTTATATTGACGCATGCACCAACTGAAGGTGAAAAAAGCATAGACAAACACCGTGGCCAAGCACAGCAGCTTTACTTCCGACATGCCTTGAGTCGCCTGCTGCACCAGCGGCAAGTCAGCCAGTAATGACACGGCGCGATCAGACGCGCCGAGCACAGTAAGAATACCCGCGAGAATAATCAGCGTACTGGAAGCAAAAAACGAAGCGTTGCGCTCAAGATTAGCCACAACACTTGCATCGGCAATACGGTTGTCCCGCATCAACATACGGCGCATCCAGTCTTCGCGGTACAGGTGCAATACGCTGGCCAGACAGGCCGTGTCGCGCCCCTTCCAGGTCGCATAGCGGGTATAGCCGCCCCAGCACACGACAAACCAACAGGCTGCCAGTAGATGAATCAGATTATTTTGAATGAAACTCATGCGAGGTCCCGGTAAATAAGTTCGAACACAGTAATACGCATTGACCGGTTTTCGACGCTTAGCCGAAGAAAAAGACACGTCCGCTTCCGCACAACGAAAAAGCCCCGCATCCTTTTCAGGATGCGGGGCTTTGTAAATATGCCCAGGCTGGCGCGCTTTGGCTTGTGGCCGGCGCCAGACAAGGGCCTATTCTCAGGCCAGCGCTTCGCGTGGCTTGCCCAGCAAGCGGTCGCAGCCGATGGCGATTGCCAAGGTTGCGACCGACGGAACCAGCCAGGCCAGACCTTGCTCGCTGAGCGGCAAGTGGGCCAGGAAGTCTGGCAGATTCACACCCAGGCTGGTGCCCTTGATGGCGTCAACCATACCGAAGATAAGCGATACCAGCATCACTGGCGCCAGGATACGCACTTGCGAGTTCCACAGGTCTTTGCAGAAGCTCAAGCCCACCACCACGATGCACGGTGGGTAAATCGCCGTAAGCACCGGGATCGAGAACATGATCAGCTTGGTCAGGCCCAGGTTCGAGATGAGCAGCGAGAAGCCGCACAGGATCACTACCAGGACCCGATAGGACAACGGCAGCACCTGGCTGAAATACTCGGCACACGCGCAGGTCAGGCCAACCGCAGTCACCAGGCAAGCCAGGGCGATCAACACCGCAAGAAAACCGCTGCCCAGTGAGCCAAAGGTGTGCTGCACATATGCATGCAGTACCGCGGCGCCATTGGATGCCCCGGCAGCAATCTCGTGACTGCTGGCCCCCAGGCGGAACAAGCTGATGTAGACCAGCGCCAGGCCGACACCAGCGATCAGGCCGGCAATGATGGCATAACGAGTGATCAGCCTTGGCGACTCGACACCACGGGAACGGATGGCATTGACGATGACGATACCGAATACCAGCGCACCAAGGGTATCCATGGTCAGGTAGCCATTGATAAAGCCTTGGGAAAATGCCGATGCCTCATAGGCTGGCAACGCATCACCTGTGGTACCGGCCGGCAGCATGAACGCGGCAATGCCCAACGCCGCCAAGGCAATGATTTTCAGTGGCGCGAGGAAACGACCCACGGTATCGAGCAGTTTTCCGGGGTACATCGACACGGCCAGAACCAACAGGAAGTACACCAGGCTGTAAATAAACAGCGCGGTCGAGCTTTCGCCGGTCAGCGGTGCCACACCTACTTCGAAGGAAACCGTCGCGGTTCGCGGCGTGGCGAATAGAGGACCGACTGACAGGTAGCAGACCGCCGCAAGCAACCCGCCAGCGACCTTGCCAATAGGACTGCTAAGCGCATCCATACCACCGCCAACCTTGGCCAGGGCGATAACGGTGACAACCGGCAGACCTACCGCCGTGATCAGAAAGCCCAGCGCAGCCATCCACACGTGGGGGCCGGACTCTAGGCCGACGATCGGCGGAAAAATGATATTGCCCGCACCGACGAACAACGCGAACGTCATAAAACCAAGCGCCAGGACATCCTGGCCTTTCAAGACTTTCATTAAGGAAATACCACACTTCTGAAATCGGGATTTAGAGAGGGATTTCCCCTTGGGTGAGGGAAATATGTAGCCCGTCCGGATGAGACAGGCCCTTTAAAGCATGCCAGTACCCTTTTGGGGGACCGACACGAAAGTGCAGACAGTGTAACCAAGTTGCACCCACTGCGCATGGCTGCCTGACGAGTTGTCCGATGTGCGAAAAAGTTTGTCGCCTCGATGACAGCAATCCGGGTATCACTTGGTACTACCCAACTGCAACAGTCATCGCACTTTGCTGTCCTGCAAACGCAAAAAGGCCACCCGAAGGTGGCCTTTTTGTTTACTGTGTCCCGTCCTGAATAAGGTTTACACCTCCCATCCCGAATTTCCGGAGAGTCAGATGGAGCAAGGTGTAAAGCGCACACAGCGTGATTACTCACTGTCTTTTAAATTGGCGGTGGTTGATCAGA
>NZ_JACOPV010000025.1 GCF_016881005.1 Pseudomonas arcuscaelestis
TTACCTTGCGAACGGCCCGCAACGCACACGATCAACGCGCCGCCCGCTATGCCCTGCAGGCGCTGGATGGGCGAATGAAAACGCAGGTCCTGATGCGCCCCAACCAAATCATCGCCAGCGCCAGTGGTGCCACCCGCCTGAAGATCGGCGTGACGCAAATCAACCACTGGCTCACCGACCTGGGCCAGGCTGAAGTCATGGCAAACATGCAAACCGCCGATCGAGGCCAGTATCTGGCCCGCACCAAAGCCTGGATGGGACAAAACCTGGGCACCGCCCTCCCCGTGGTGCTGGTCGGCTTGAACGCATGGAACCTGTGGAACACCGCCAAACAAGTCAGCAATGACGGACAGTTCACGGCGGAGGAATGGCGTGTACTGAGTGCCAATGCGGCGTATGCGGGGAATGCGATAGCAGCGCTGTGGGTGGGGCCGGCGTGGAATCGGGCGGGAGCGATGATTACCGAACTTGGTACGGAAACGTTGAAGGTCGCTCAAGCTGGCTATTCCCAATGGCTGCGAGAGGCGCAAACCGTTGCCAGCGGTAGTAGCCAGGCAGCAGTAGCACAAGAGTTTGCGGCGGTTTCGAAAGGTTTGATTCTGCGCACGGCGACATGGGCAACGCTGGGGGCTGTTGCAGCCGGGCTAGAAGCTTGGCAAATCGCAAATGAGGCTGCCCGTGCAACCAGTGAAGAAGAGCATGCGCTCCTCACTGGGAAGGAACGTATCGTCAAAGGGATGGCAGTCATTTCCACAGGGCAGTTGGTTGGCGTTGGCCTAGGCTACTGGTTCAACTTTGCCTGGGTCATGTCCACACCCGTGACAGTTGCTCTAGCAATTCTTGGCATTGCCTACTTATTGATCACTATGGCCGCCAACAACTACAAGCGCGAGGGTCTACGTCTATGGCTCCACCGGTGCAGTTGGGGACGCGGTGCAAAACCTGAATGGATGGGCAACGACGGCCACCCCCAACAAATTCGCGCGCTGCTGGAGACGCTGCAACGCCCCACTGTCGTGGGCAGGGGATTGTATTACGGCGGTGGCCACACCATGAGAAGGTGGAAGGGCTTTTGGATACAGGTTCTAGTACCTGCGACATTGGCGGGAAAGGAGCTGACCTTACAACCTGCAATGGTCGACAAAACCTACTTTTGCAAGGCCGGATTGCAACTCACACCGGATAATTATTACGTCCAATTTCTTAACGGCAATTGGGTAAACCCCAGATTACTTGGTCAGCTACCTGACGACCCTCGTGGAGCCACAAACAACAAAGATTACATCTATACCGATACCGATAAGCATAGGCTTTGGCAAGCCTGGATCGAAACATCAACTGCCGAGCCTACTTTTGAAATGGAAGTTATATACCCACTCGACGTACTGCGGCGCGCTGACGGTCGCGGCTATCTATTTCGCTTGTCACTTGCAGGGTCAGCACAAGAAGCGAATCGATCCAATAATGCCTTTAGCGGAGAACTGAAGGAAGAAGATGGCGTAGTGCTGATGAATAAAAGCACCCAACTATTAAAGCTAGCAATACCCCACTAAATTCAAGAGCATCATTATGCTAATCAGCCTCAACAAACCACCCGATCTACCAAGCCAACTCAAGTGGAAATTTTTGCATGAGCCCGAACTATTAACCTGGACAATTCAAGCACGGAACTACAACACATTTATAGCAAATTGCATGTTTGCATTCATGAACCTAATAACATTAGGTGTCGCATATTCCGTATACTTAAATCCCTCCCCAGGAGAGGGATTCTTTGCTCGAATATCCATCAGCATAGGCTTCTATATACTTATAATTTTGACCATTTCCTCCATGACCCACCAACGAATGAATTTCGCCTATCGCATCAGCAAGTCTGGCGTGGAGTATTGTAAATGGAAAGATTTTCCGAAATGGGCACTGCCCTGCCTAAAATGGATGGCTGGTATTACCGCTGTCATCTTCATTTTCATGGCAACCATTGACCCTTCTTTCTTGATCGGCGCCTTGGTGGGCCCAGGCGGCCTAGGCTTGACCTATCTCTCAATGGCACACTCTAAAAGCTATAGAGAACTGCATACCCAATACCATCACCACGAATTCGAGTGGAGGGATATTGTCCAGCTCGCCATTGCCACTAACAGAGAAGTTGTCGATGTGAAATACAAATTCTTCCGCAAAGGCGATACCGTCAAGACGTGCTGGAACTTCAACATTCATTGCCAAAAGAAAGACAAAGAGCGCGTTGCGAATTTCATTAGACCCTACCTCTTGCCTGGCGTACCTTTCATCAGAGCAAAAGTAAACGTCCCGCTAGGCACTGATTGAGGAACATCAGTCTGATTTGTCCTTATCTCTCTGGTCATCACCACACCGTCAAGAACCACTGCGCAGCGACCTGCGGTAGTCACCTGGCGCTCGCCCTGTCCATTTCCTGAACGCTTTGCGAAAGTTGGCCGCTTCGGAAAACCCCACTTGAACCGCCAGGTCGTCCATCGGCATATCGCTCTGCTGTAAAAACTCGATGGCCAAGGCGCAGCGTACTTCATCGAGTACGCTCTGGTAGGTGCGTTGGTGTTCTGCCAGGCGCCGATGCAGTGTGCGGGTCGATAGGCCAAGAGTTTGTGCAACTACGTCGATGCCCGGGAAGCGTCCGGTGCGACTCAGGCAGGCCAGGCGCACGGATTCAATCAGGTCGGATTCGTCTGGCAGGCTGGCGACGAGTTGCTGACAGAACCCCATCGACATCGCCGAGGTAATTGGGTTGGCATTCGGGCAAGGCTGCTGCAGCACCGAAGCATCAAAGCGCCATTCCATAACCGGGCTGTTGAATTCCACCGGGCAACGAAAGACTTCTTCATAGCGTTGCCAATAGGCCGGCGCAGGGTATGGGAACGCCATTCGCACGGACGGAAAAGGCCTTTCCAGCACACATTGGATCAACGACTGGATGGAGGCGAACCAGAACTCCGTAGCCAATGGCATCAGTTCGCCCAGGGCAAAGAACCCCTGGCCAACGAAAATGCCCTCATTTCCCTCCACTCGAAAAGTTTTTTCGAACACCGGCCCCAGCAAGCGGATGTGCCTGATGCCGAAATCCACGGCCTGACCGAAGTGTTCGCTGCTCAGCAAGGCGTAGCCGAAGATACCGAAGTCACTGATACGTTGGCGCTCACCGGCGCGCAAACCGCTGTCAGGGTGGCGCATCAGCCGCTGCATGTTGGCGAAAATTGTCACTTTTTGCCGATGAGAGATGCGCGTGTTGGCGTCCTGCATCTGTGCCAGCGAAAGCGCGGTGCCCTCCAGCAATCCCTCGACGCCCACGTCCTGGCTGCGCAGCTCGGCCAGCAACGCCGGGAGGCCGAGCATGTTGTTCTGTGGCACATCTTGAGAGGTGCCATATGCACCCACGATCAGTTGGGTCATCAGCGGATCTCCATTCAAGGTTGGCAGAAATTAACCCCCACACTGGCGGAATACAACCTCCCGTCCCACCACTAAGCGTTGCAGCATTAGATCAGAAGCACCAAAAAAATAAGATCTGAGGCTCCCATGAGACGAATGCTTGCTCCCACCCTCGCCGCGGGCACCCTGCTGATTTCATTACCGTCACTGGCCAGCGATGAACCCCTGAATAGTGTGCGAATCGGCTACGCCGACATCCAGTTCAACACCCATTCCAGCGATATGACCGGGATGCCCGGCACCACCCCGGCCAATGTCCAGGCCACCGTACGAGACAGCGGCACGCTAGCACTGATTTATGAGCGCAGGCTCGGCGGGCCTTGGTCCTTGGTGATACAGACCGGCGCACCGCCAGTGATTGATTTTGATGGTGCCGGCTCCGCGGCTCCTCTCGGTAAGGTCGGCAGTGCCCGGGCCTGGTTCCCCGCAGTACTGCTGGCCTATAACTTCAATGTGCTGGGCGTCGAGCCGTATGTCGCCCTGGGTGTCAATTACACCTGGTTCAGCGAAGAAAAAATGACTGCCGCCTACAACACCGCCTTTGGCGGTACTTCCAGCACCTCGAAGATGGACGATTCCTGGGGCGCGGTCGCCAAAGTGGGTGTCGAGATCCCCTTGACCGGTCACTGGAGCGCCGGATTTTCCTACGCCCGCTACTGGCTCGACACCACCGCCACCATCAAGACCCAAACCCCAGGGCTAGGCCAGGTCAAACGCAAGATCGATGTCGAGGCTGACCCAGATGTCTATTCCTTCACGGTCGGCTACCGCTTCTGACTCTTCTTCTGCACGCGCACTTCACGGAGCACTGAACGTGACTACTGAACACAACAACAGTTTCGACTACATCGTCGTCGGTGGCGGCTCGGCAGGCTGTGTGATCGCCAGCCGCCTCAGCGAAGACCCGAACATCAGCGTCTGCCTGGTCGAAGCCGGTGGTGCCGATCGCAGCGTGCTGATCCATGCACCGGTCGGCATGGTTGCCATGCTGCCGACAAAGATCAACAACTGGGCGTTCCAGACCGTACCACAGCCCGGACTTAACGGGCGTCGGGGCTATCAACCACGCGGCAAGACGCTCGGTGGTTCCAGTTCGATCAACGCCATGCTCTATGTGCGCGGGCATCGCCAGGACTACGATCACTGGGCTGCGCTTGGTAATCAAGGCTGGTCATATGCAGAGGTGCTGCCCTACTTCATCAAGTCGGAGCACAACCACAGCCTCAACGATGACTATCACGGTCAACACGGGCCTTTGAGTGTGGGTGAGGTGAGTTGTCCCAGCGCCTTGAATGCAGCGTTTCTCCAGGCCGCCCAGCGCAACGGCATCGGTCCTGCCAAAGACTACAACGGTGCCGAGCAGGAAGGCGCGTTCATGTACCAGGTCACTCAGCGCAATGGCGAACGTTGCAGTGCAGCCAAGGCTTTCCTTACGCCCAACGTCGAGCGCCCCAACCTCACGGTGTTGACGGGTGCCACTGTCGAGCGGGTCTTGATTGAGTCAGCCCGGGCCACCGGCGTGCAACTGCTACAGGGTGGCCAGCGTGTGGTGCTCAAGGCGCGTCAGGAGGTGATCCTCAGCGCCGGCAGTTTCGGCTCGCCGCAAGTGCTTTTGCTTTCGGGTATCGGTCCTCGGCAGGAATTGCTCAAGCATGGCATCAGTGTGGTTCATGAACTTGCGGGGGTGGGGGAAAACCTGCAGGACCATATCGACTATGTCATCACCTACCGCAGCCGCAATAAAACCGACACCTTCGGATTCTCGCCGACCTTCAGTTGGAAGATGCTCAAGGCCATGGTGCAGTGGAAGCGAGAGCGCAAGGGCCTGGTGACATCGCCCTTCGCCGAATCGGGGGGATTTTTCAAAAGTCACCCCGACCTGCCAATGCCCGACCTGCAATTGATCTTCGTACCGGCGATTGTCGATGATCACGCGCGCAAGATGCGGCCGGGCCACGGATTCAGCTGTCACCTGACGCTGCTACGGCCCGAGAGCCGCGGCACGGTAAAGTTGGCCAGCAAGGACCCGAGCGCCGCACCGTTGATTGACCCGTGCTTTTTCAGCCGAGCACAGGATATGGAAGTACTGATGCGCGGTGCCGATTTCCTTCGCAGCCTCCTTGAGGACGCGCCATTGGCGCCGTTTCGCGGTAAGCCGCTCTACCCCCTGGACGCGCAGAACCGCCAGGCGGTGGAGCAGGATATTCGCAACCGCGCCGACACCCAGTACCACCCGGTCGGCACCTGCAAAATGGGTAACGACCCCTTGGCAGTGGTGGATGACCAACTCCGCGTTCACGGTATCGCCGGCCTGCGCGTCGCCGATGCCTCGATCATGCCAACGCTGATCGGCGGCAACACCAACGCGCCGAGCATCATGATCGGCGAGAAAGCCGCCGCTATGTTGCTGCACAGCCGCCAGGAGGGCTGAACCATGAATGATCTTGTCCAGGCAATCGACATCCAGGAAGTCGAACGCATGCAACGCTTGCTGCAGCGTCAGCGCCAGGCATTCAACCAGCAACCTTTTGCGCCGTTGAATGTTCGAATCAACAACCTCAAACGTCTGATCGCCGTGTTGCGTCGCTACCAGCAGCCAATCATCAAGGCCCTCGACGCTGACTTCGGTGGCCGCGCAGCATTCGAGACCCTACAAATCGAAGTCCTCGGGCCGGTGTTGCAGGCACGCCATGCAATCGCTCATCTGCGCCGCTGGATGAAAGCCGAGCCACGCAAGACTGAGCTGTTGTTTCTCGGCAATCGCGCCTGGGTGCAGTACCAACCCAAAGGCGTAGTCGGCATCGTCGGCACCTGGAACTTCCCCCTGTACCTGACATTGGGGCCACTGATTGCAGCGCTGGCTGCCGGCAACCGGGCGATGATCAAAGTGTCCGAGTACGCACCGCACAGCTACCAGGTGCTCAAGGACATGCTTGGCGAGGTGTTCGACGAAGACGAGGTGGCGGTGTTCACCGGCGAGCTCGCCGCCGCTCAGGCTTTTACTGCACTGCCATTCGATCACTTGGTGTTTACCGGCGCGCCGCAAGTTGGCCGTCAGGTAATGCGCGCCGCTGCCGAGCATCTGGTGCCGGTGACGCTGGAGCTGGGTGGCAAGTCTCCGGCGCTGGTTGGCGAGGCTGCCGATCTTGAAGAGGCAGCGTTGCGCATTGCCCACGGCAAGGGTTTCAACGCCGGCCAGGTGTGCATTGCCCCAGACTATGTGCTGGTACCGCAAGGCAAGGCCGAGGCGTTTGCCCAGGCGCTCAAGCGGGCGTTCGAGCGGCTGTACCCAGACCCGGCCCACAGCGCCGACTACACCAGCCTTATTAATGACCGGCAGGCTCAACGAATGCAGGCGCTCCTGGCCGATGCCCGGGACAAAGGTGCGGTGGTCCTGTCTTGTCGAAGCGCCTCGGCATCGCCACGACGTTTGCCTCTGCAGGTGATTACCGGGGTGAACGAAGACATGCGCGTGGCCCGGGAAGAAATTTTTGGTCCCTTGCTGCCAATCATCGAGTACGCCGATCTCAGCCAGGCGATCGCTTACATCCAGGCCCGTCCACGCCCGCTGGCGCTCTACCCGTTTGGCCTGGATGCACGACAAACCGAGCGCCTGCTCAAGGAAACCCACAGTGGTGGGGTGACCCTGGGCGATTGGGCCTGGCACGCGTTCCAGCACGACCTGCCATTCGGTGGGGTGGGTAATTCCGGCATGGGTTCCTACCATGGCCAGGAAGGCTTTCGCACCTTGTCGCATGGCAAAGCCGTGCTCAAGCGCCAACGCTGGTTCCCCGTCCAGCTGTTTTACCCACCTTACGGACGCTGGGTACAACGCCTTGCCGTGCGCTTCTATCTGGGCAAATCCGAATAACCGCACGCACATTAGGCGTTGGGCATCAAACAGTGACGGCGTCGTGAGTTTTTCACACGCCGCTGAATTTTCTTAATAATTCCCGACAACAGTTCTGGAGAAACGACGCGATAAAATCGCAAGACACTGATAAATATAGAAATAATAGATGGCATGAAACTTGATAGGGTCGGGCCAGGCGCTACTGCATGGCGCTGCCCATAACAATAAGGTTGACCCTCTCATGTTCAAACACGCCCCACTGCACCTTGCCACTAGCCTATTGCTGGCTACCTCCGCCTGGCACGCTCAGGCTACCGAAGGCGGCATTTCTTCCTGGCCCATGGGTATCGAAATTTACGGCATGGGTATCCTGCCGCCCCCTGGTACTTACGGCCAATTGTTCGTAGGTAATTACCTGGCTGACAGCTTGCGCGACAACAGCGGTGCCAAGGCGGCTGACATCGACTTGCGTGTTACCACGTTGGTGCCGCGCTTTGTCTGGGTCACGGAACAGAAAGTACTCGGCGGCGACCTGGGTTTTCACGCGCTGCTGCCCCTCAATGACATGCGTCTGAACATCAAGGGTGGACCGCATGATCGCAAGCGCGGCATCGGCGATGCCCACTTGGGCCCGGTGATCGGTTTTCATCCAAGCGAGAAGCTGCACATCGCCACCGGTGTCGACTTCGTCCTGCCCACTGCCAGCGAGTACGACGAGGATGACTTGATCAATCTCGGCAACAATTACTACACCGTGCAAGGTGTGCTGGCGATGACCTACCTGGACCCCGCCGGCCTGAACGCCGATGTGCGCCTGATGTACGACTACAACTTTGAAAACAAGGCGACCCACTATCAGTCGGGCCGTGAACTGCATGCCGACTACACCTTGGGCTGGGGCCTTGGCAACGGCTGGGTGCTGGGCGTCGGCGGGCACGCCTATCAGCAAGTCAGCGACGACAAGTGCAGTGCCGGAGACTGCTCCGCCGCCGCCCTGGTCGAGGCCAGCGACGGCAACCGTGGTCGCTCCTTCTCCATCGGCCCTGCCGTGCAGTACAGCAGCAAGCAAGGCTGGATGTTCAGCGCCAAATGGCAGGACGAATCCGGTGTGCGCAACCGTGCCGAAGGCCAGACGTACTGGTTGAAATTCACCACGCCGCTGTAACGCCCGCGTGCCCGGGTCAGCTGCCTTTGAGTCGGTAGCTGACCTGGGCACGGCTCATGCCGAGCATTTGCGCTGCCGCCGTAACGTTACCGCCGGAGCGCTCCAGCGCCAGACTCACCAACAGTCGCTCGATTTCTTCCAGCGAGGTGCCCAGCACCCGCTCCTGACCGGCAAAGAACGCCTGCAGACGCGCCAGTTCCGGGGCATCGGCTGCAGCTTCGCCGGGGCGTTCTTGCTCCTCGCTGGCAGCGGGCCGAGGCGCTGCTTCTCGCAAAGCCAGGCGTCCCTCGGCGGTCAAGCCAATTGCCGAATCAATCAACGGCGCGCCTGCTTCTGCCAGGTGCACTACATCGATCGCTTCACCATCGCTGGCAGCGATCACGCCGCGCTCCACCAGGTTCTGCAGCTCGCGAATGTTGCCGGGAAAGCGATAGGTCAGCAGCGCGTTGACCAGTCGCATACTGAAGCCTGCCAATTGGCGACCATGGCGCTGGCTGAAGCGGCGCAGGAAATAGCTCATCAACAACGGAATATCTTCGCGCCGCTCACGAAGCGGCGGTAAATGAATGGGAAAGACGTTCAAACGGTAGAACAGGTCCTCACGAAAGCGCCCCGCCTCTACCTCCTGACGCAGATCGAGGTTGGTCGCGGCAATCACGCGTACATCAACCTGGATCGGCGAGGTGCCGCCCACACGTTCGATCTCACCTTCCTGCAAGGCACGCAATATCTTGCTTTGGGCATGCAAGCTCAAGGTGCCGATTTCATCGAGAAACAAGGTGCCGCCGTTGGCCCGCTCGAATCGCCCTGGGCGGGAACGCTCGGCACCGGTGAAAGCGCCACGCTCGACGCCAAACAGTTCGGCTTCAATCAGGTTCTCCGGCAGCGTTGCGCAGTTCAACGCCACCAATGGCGTGTGGTGACGGCGGCTGGCCTGGTGCAAGGTGTGGGCGAACAGCTCCTTGCCCACCCCGGATTCACCGGTCAACAAGACGGTTGCCTGGGTAGGCGCCACGCGCTGAAGCAACTGGCTGGCAGCAACGAAGCTGGCAGAAATGCCTACCAGTTGCTTGCCATCGCTGGGCACCTCCAACTCGGCCAGGCGTGTGTCGACCCCCGAGGTATAAGCGCTGCGACTAAGAAAATCACCCGGATCCAGATAAGCCAGATCAACATCAATGTCTTCCCACTGTTCGGCAGGCTTACCCACGATACGACAAGCCGGATGGCCCATGGCACGGCATTGCAGTTCGCGAAACACTACCAGGCGCCCCAGCAGCGAGGAGGCGTAGCCGCTGGCATAGCCGATTTCCATCCAGCACGCCGGTTCCCCGCCAAGACCATAGGCGGCAATGTGCTCGTCCACCTCCAGGGAGTTGTGCCAGAGAAACTCGGAGTAGAAATGCCCGACACTGGAATCGATCTCAAAACGCACGACTTCGACATTGACCATGCCTTCGAGCATGTGCAGACGAGGACCGGCGCTGTAGAGGCTGGCGTGATCACCTTCAGGCCATTGCTCGCTGACTTGCGCAGCGTCGCGGGCGCCAGCCTGCCAGCCAATGCGCGTTAACAAGCCACGGGCCTTGTCCAGGCCCAGGGCGTCGATCAGCTCGCGGCGAATAGCACCAAAGGCCGAGCCTTGCAGCAGCATCATGCGCTGGCCGCACAACCAGATACTGCCGTCCTGAGGGGCGAAGGCCACAGACTGCGCCAATTGCTCGGCTGATGGCAGACCACTGCTGCCGAACTGGTTGGTGCGGTCGACGATCAGGCGTTTATGGCGGCCCAGTACCTGTCGGAAAAAATCTTCATCGACGGTGCGGCCAGGCTTGCCAGGTGTTGTAGGAGTCATAGGCAATACCAAAGGCATTAAGGTGAGTCTTGCAGTATGCCCCCCGCTTCGGCCGGGTCAATTGGCCGCTCGGCCAAGGCCGGTGCTAGAGGGCGAAAATGTCCGATAACCGCCCAAATTTTGCGTCAGACCGAGTGTGTCGAGCTTTCTGCAGTCGCCGACTTCTCTGCATAAATTTTCGCACTGTCCCCTCTTACCAACTCTGCCGAAAACACCCAAACAATAATCAACCCTCTGTTTTATCTATGTTTTCTCTCTAAAAAACAACATGGCACGATAGTTGTTATGGGCTGTTCATCGAAATCATTTCGACACAACAAGAGAGAAACCGATGACCCTTACCCGCCCTGCCTACCAGAATCTTCACCTACAGCCGTTGGCCGGAGAATGGCGTGCTGGCAGCGCTGAGCGCTCGCTGACAGTATCCGACCCCTTCACTCAGCAATCACTGCTGCAGATTCCCATGGCCACCCGCGCAGACCTCGATGCCGCCTACCGCTGCGCTCACCAGGTTCAGTCGGCCTGGGCCGGACAATCGCCGGCCTTACGCAGCAAGGTGATGCTTGAGGCCGTGCGCATCTTCGATGAGCGCCGCGACGAAATCATCGACTGGATAATCCGCGAATCCGGCAGCACACGGATCAAGGCCCAGATCGAATGGGGCGCTGCCCGCGCCATTACCCAGGAAGCAGCCAGCCTGCCCAGCCGTGTACACGGCCGCATTGTCAGCTCCAATATTCCCGGCAAGGAAAGCCGTGTGTACCGCAAGCCCTTGGGCGTAATCGGCGTGATCAGCCCGTGGAACTTTCCCCTGCACCTGACCGCCCGCTCTCTCGCCCCTGCCCTGGCCCTGGGCAATACCGTGGTAGTCAAACCGGCCAGTGATACCCCTGTCAGCGGCGGCCTGCTGTTGGCACGCATCTTCGAGGAAGCCGGCCTACCAGCCGGGGCGCTGAGTGTGGTGGTGGGCGCTGGTGCCGACATCGGTGATGCCTTTGTAGAGCACCCGGTACCTGCCTTCATTTCCTTTACCGGCTCCACCCAGGTGGGCCGCAACATTGGCCGAATCGCCAGCGGCGGCGAGCATCTCAAGCACCTGGCCCTGGAGTTGGGCGGCAACAGCCCGTTCGTGGTCCTGGCCGATGCCGACGTGGAACAGGCAGTCAATGCCGCCGTGGTCGGCAAGTTTCTGCACCAGGGTCAGATCTGCATGGCGGTCAACCGCATCATCGTCGAACAACCGCTGCTCGATTCCTTTACCCAACGCTTTGTCGAGCGAGTCAAAGCCTTGCCCTGCGGCGACCCAAACTTGCCGACGACGGTGATCGGTCCGGTCATCAACGCCCGGCAGTTGGCTGGCCTTGAGCAAAAGATCGGCACGGCCCTGGCAGAAGGCGCGCAATTGCTGGTCGGAGGTCAGGCCCAGGGCAATGTGCTGCCACCTCACGTGTTTGCCAACGTCAGTGCCGGCATGGACATCGCCCATGAAGAGATCTTTGGCCCGTTGGTAGGTATCCAGGCTGCGCGCGATGCCGAGCATGCGCTGGAGTTGGCCAATCGCAGCGAATACGGCCTGTCCAGCGCGGTGTTCAGCGCCAGCCTGGAGCGCGGTGTGCAGTTCGCTCAACGCCTGCAGGTGGGCATGACCCACATCAACGACATTCCGGTCAACGACGAACCCAACGCGCCCTTCGGTGGCGAGAAAAACTCGGGGCTGGGCCGTTTCAACGGCGACTGGGCAATCGAGGAATTCACCACCGACCACTGGATCACCGTGCAACACCAGCCACGCCATTACCCGTTCTGATTGTGCGTTCTGCCCCATAAAAATAAGGAGTCTGCAATGTCACTCTTGCCCAACCGTCAGGCTGTGCGACGAAGCGTCACCACCTGCCTTGCCTTGCCTGTGATCCTCCTGGCCAATGCGGCCGTCGCTGATGGCGACGGTGTGTGGAAAGGCGGCGAAAATGTCTACACCAAAACCTGTGGCCATTGCCATGAAGGTCAGGTCGGCCCGCAGATCAAGGGTCGCCAATTACCAGCAGCCTATATCACGGCTGTGGTGCGCAACGGCTTTCGCGCCATGCCCGCCTTCCCCGCCTCGTTCATTGACGACCATGCCCTGCAACAGGTGGCGGACTACATTTCCCAGGCGCCAGTCACGCCAGCCAAACCCTGAGGGCACTGTGATGATGAACGTCGAACGTCGCTCACTCCTTAAGGGCATGGCGCTGGGAGGCCTGGCCGGCGTGGCCATGAGTAGCTCAAGCCTGAGCCTGGCCAACAATTTACTGGGCCGCGCCGGCCCAGTCCAGGCCGCCAGCCTGGCACTCGTCAGCCCTGCAGTCGCTGGTTCAGCTTTTGTCCAGGGCCTGCAAGCCAGCCCCTCCACGCCGCGCATTCAAGTCATGAGCGCAAACCTGGACCTGGCGGCATTACTGGATGTGCAACAGCGCCTCTCAAGTGGCCAGCCACAGCGTCTGATCGGGCTGCTCGATGATGCCAGCGCCACGCTGATCATCGACCTGGCCCGCAGTGCCGGGGCACGTGTGCAGTGGCTTGGCCAACATAGCGCCAATGCCAGCCACTCGCGCCACCGCCTGCTCAGCGCCGAGGCTGCACACGGCTGTGCCTTGCAACTGGTGCATCAGCTCAATCGTTGTGGCCTTGGCTTTGACCTGCATGAGCAGCGCCTGCACAGCCCTGCCCCCACCCTGCACCTGGCGACCAGCATCGGCCAAGGCAGCGGCAATGATCAATGGGCGGCCACGCTCGGTTACGCCCTGGCAACCCTGGGCAGCACCGACACCGGCCAGGCACCGTTGAGCGCCAAGCATTCCGGGGCACTGACTGGCACTTATGTGTCGTTCTCGATCCACGTATGAAGGATTCCAACATGACTCAAGCAACTGCCAACACCCTGCTGCCTCGTGGCGTCGATAGCGACCATTTCCAGCAAGCCCTCACCCAGTTCCGCGCCCTGCTAGGTGATGAAAACGTGTTGCTCAAGGACGAGCAACTGATCCCCTACAACAAGATCATGATGGCCGTGGACAACGCCGAGCACGCGCCTGCAGCGGCGCTCACCGCCACTACAGTGGAACAGGTGCAGGGGGTGGTGAAGATTTGCAACCAGTTCAAGATCCCGATCTGGACCATCTCCACTGGTCGCAACTTCGGTTATGGCTCCGCCGCACCCGGCCAGCGTGGCCAGGTGATCCTGGACCTGAAGAAGATGAACAAAATCCTCCACGTCGATCCCGACCTGTGCACGGCACTGGTTGAGCCGGGGGTAACCTACCAACAGCTCTACGACTACATCCAGGAACACAAGCTGCCTCTGATGCTGTCGTTTTCTGCTCCTTCAGCAATTGCTGGGCCGTTGGGCAATACCATGGACCGTGGTGTGGGCTACACGCCTTACGGCGAGCACTTTCTGATGCAATGCGGGATGGAGGTGGTGCTGGCCAGTGGCGATGTTTACCGCACCGGCATGGGTGGCGTTAAAGGTGACAATGCCTGGCAAGTCTTCAAGTGGGGCTACGGCCCTACCCTGGACGGGATGTTTACCCAGGCCAACTATGGTATCTGCACCAAGATGGGTTTCTGGCTGATGCCCAAGCCACCGGTGTTCAAACCGTTCGAAATCAAATTCGACAATGAATCTGACATTGCCGAAATCGTTGAATTCATCCGCCCGCTGCGCATAGCCCAGATCATTCCCAACTCGGTGGTGATCGCCGGTGTGCTGTGGGAAGCCTCCACCTGCAACACTCGCCGCAGTGACTACACCAGCGAGCCTGGTGCCACCTCCGATGCCATCCTCAAGCAGATCCAGAAGGACAAGAACCTCGGTGCCTGGAACGTCTATGCCGCGCTCTATGGCACCCAGGAGCAGGTCGATGTGAACTGGAAAATTGTCAATGGCGCGCTTAAGCAATTGGGCAAGGGGCGCATTGTCACTGAAGAGCAGGCAGGTGAAACCCAGCCGTTCAAATACCGTGCACAGTTGATGTCCGGGGTGCCCAATCTGCAGGAGTTCGGCCTGTACAACTGGCGTGGTGGTGGTGGTTCGATGTGGTTCGCCCCAGTCAGCCAGGCGCGGGGCAGCGAGTGTGACAAACAGCAGGCGCTGGCGAAGAAGATCCTCAACAAATATGGCCTGGATTATGTCGGCGAATTCATCGTCGGTTGGCGTGACATGCACCACGTCATCGACGTGTTGTACGACCGCACCAATACCGAGGAAACCCAGCGCGCCAACGCGTGCTTTGCCGAGCTTCTGGATGTGTTCGAGCAACACGGTTACGCCGTGTACAGGGTCAATACCGCGTTCCAGGAACGCGTTGCGCAAAGCTATGGCCCGGTCAAGCGCAAGGTCGAACATGCGATCAAGCGTGCGCTTGATCCGAACAACATCCTGGCACCCGGCAAATCGGGAATTGACTTGAACAACCCATTTTGAGTCCTGCCCCGCTAGAAGTGCCTGGCGGGGTTTCCCCATGGGCTACACAGCCCCGATCATGTACGACTTGAAGGTCCCGGGGTCGGTGCTTGAGTGACAGTTTCTGGGTGCTCGCCCGACAATCCCAAGGCTTCCCGGGTCAAGGTCTTGATAAGCGCAGCTACAGCCAGATCCCACGCAGCCTTGAGCTTGTCTTGCGCCGCCTTGTACTGCCCGTCAGGCATGGCGCCGCTCGCCGCGACTTCCATCAGTTCAGTCGACTGCACCTGGGCAGGTGTATTGACCGCTTCAAAGCGCGAGGCATACGCCCGTTTCAAATGTTCTACCCAGAAGTCCCGCGTTACCAGGGATCCCGCCAGTTGCTCTGCACTTTCCCGCGCAAGTATTTGCTCCCCACCCAATCGCACCTGCCTGACATTCAGGCCCGCGACCACACGAAAGTTCATGTCGCCTGGCTGGGCTGGCAGGTCAAGCAGGTTGCGCAGTTCCAGACGATAGGCAAGCCCAACCTCGATTTCATCGGGATTGTGGCCTGCCGCCTGCCGTGCCTGGATATCCTGCAACGCGAGTTGATCCACCTGCTCCAGACGCCACAGTTGTCGTCCCAGACCAATCAGGGCAGCCTGTTCTTGACCTGGCCCTACCTCGCTACACGCGCGCCATACCAACATGCGCAGTTCCAACGCGCTCAGGTGCAGCGCTGCACTGTCCTGACAAGTCAATTCCAGGTGTGCCATTAACTCGAACAGTGCTTCGCGTAACCCACTGTACTGACGCATGGCCTCAAGGAGGGTAAAGACACGCTCGGCCAAGCTCACTCGGTGATGCACAAAATCGGCGGTTTCAAGCAAGCGTTCGAGTAATTCGAAAAGCGCTGTGGAACCGCTGCTAGCTTGCATCTGGTCCCACGTGTCGGCGCGCGCCGTGCGCTCGTCAATACCGAGCACCTGCAGCCAGCGCTCACGGACAGCAGCCAGGTTGGACCTGGCACCCTCCAACCAGCCCGCCGCCACATGCCAGCCGTTGGATTGCATGAACGCGCGCAATCGATGTGCGGCGTCTTCCTGCAATGGATTCCACTCCAGCAGAATGGTGCTACTGAGCCACTGGGGCAGGCGGTAATACTAGTCTGGCACCTGGGTAATCTGATTGTTGCGCAGGTCCACGACGCTCAATTCCTGACGGGTGAGCAGATCTGGCGGGAACTCGGTGATGTGGGTGCGCTGCAGGTGTACGCGTTGCAGTCGCAGCATCCTGGCGAGTGAAAACACGCGGCCCAACGGGTTGGAGGACAGGTTAATGGCTTCGAGGCTTTCACACGTTTCAAGCATCTGTGTCTGCGCCTGATCCAGCGCGATACTGTTATTGGCGCAGTCCAGTTCGCGCAGCAGGCGAAGTTGCGCCAAGTCTTGCGGCAACCGGGTCAGACGATTGTTGGGCAGCTCAAGGTGAGTCAACCTGGGAAATGCCCGAAGAAAACCTTGAGGAATTTCCTCCAGGCCCATGTCCCGAAAGGCAAGCTGGCGGACATGCCCGAAGCTGACCGACTCAGGTAGCGCTGGCAAGGTATCCAGGTCCAATCCCCATATCATGAAGCGGTAGCCTTCCAGCTCGCCGGTTACCGAGTGGACTTCAGTGCCCAGCGTGTGCTGCCAGCAACTGATCAAAGCCCTGCTCAGACTGCCCCGCGGCACCCGCTGCGACGACTGCGTGGGGAGGTTTTCACTCCAGTGATGCAACGCCTCCTGTAGCCTTGAAAGCTCGCGCTGCAAGCGCACCACTTCACGCTGCGGATCTTGTCCCGAACGCCTTATAGCCTCAAGCCAACTTTCGATCTGCGCGTCATGAAACGCCGGATAGAGCAGACGTAGCTGGTTATACAATGCAGCAGGCCGACGTGGCGGACCAGGGCGGCGACCGGACAAAGGATAGCCCAGGCGACCTCCTGCCAATCGCTGTGGTGGTCGAAACCAGCCAATACGTGTGGGCTGCCCGATCAGTTGCTCGACCTCCTGGCGCTGCATTTTGGCCTGCGCTGCCAGGAGTACGCGCAGGTTGTGATCAAAGGGTTCACTTAAACCCATGCCGTCGCGGTAGGCATCCTCAAAGCCTGCAGCAATGACACTGAAAAAATCACCCGGACCGGCCAGTAACCGACCTTGAACATCGAATAGCTGAAAGTCCCCCGCATCGTGCACCAGGTCGAGGCACCGGCCTGTTTCCACAGCACCCGTCGACAACACTGCAGGCCCTTGCAGACGGCCGTCGAACAAGCGCCACCCCATCGTCGCGGGCGCACCCGGCAGACTGCCGCACAATGTCAGGCATACCCGAGCAAGATCCAGCGACTGCGGTGTGTACAAATACAGCGATTCATATACGCGTGCTACGCGGATTTGCCGCACTGCAGAGCGTGCAGCTTCGGCCATCGCCAACGGCACACGGCCGCTCTCAAGCAAACAAGCCCTTTCGCTGACGCCGGCACCTTCGAGTACGGCGGCTGCCGCCGGGGAATGCAAACTGGGGAAAGCGCGGCGCAACAGCATAGCCCCCTGCGGCTCACGACTCAGGCTGGCGTCGTAGATCTGCTGGAACAACAATCGCCGCTGCGCCACGACCACCCCGCCCAGCGCCGGCCCGGACAATTGCTCGGCCCCGGGCAGCGCGCTGATAACGTCGCGCACGGCTGGATCGGTGACCGTTTGCCCTTGGTTCACTTGAGTAATTGCGCTACGGATGCGCTGATCGATGGCAAAGCGTTCGCAGGTATCGACGAAACAGGCATCAGGGGCGTGGGCATATACATGCAGGGCGCGTAGTTGCTCGTCCGTCATGGCGGTAGTAGTGAGGATCTCTTCGATCTGTTGATCGGCGAAAATCCGGTAGAAACTGCCAAGCCGACGAAACATATGATAACGAGCATCCCACTGGGCAGGTTGTTCGCTACCCAAACGCCATGCGCCAGCACCGTTGCTTACCAGTGCTGGCGCATGCCCCCGTCGTGAGTACAAACACCAGGCACGTGCACGCTGGCGTTGACTGACTGCGTAGTAGTTACCCTCCATCTCGACCCAGTTCCGACTGTTCGCACGAAACAGCCCGTCCTGGCTCTGGACCGGCGCAACGGGCGGTGCCTCACTACGGTAGGGGGTGATGTCTTGATTCCATAGGCGCTGGCTACCGTTTTCCAATTGTGCAGGGATCAGGCTATCGACCACCACCGAGCGCTGCCAGGCAACGCGCGCAGCATGCACGCTTGCACCTGTTGCCGCCACCGCCGCCAGGTCGATGCTGACATTGAGCAAGTGATCCAGGGCTTCGTGAGTATCGCCCTCTCGCCAGGCTTGGATCCCATAGAAGCATCCTCGCAATAAATCCCAGACCGCCACGGCAAGTAACATCGCACCGAGCACCGGCACGAACAACCCTGCCAGGTTGAGCAGGGTCCAGCCTTCGGCTGCCAGGCGCTCGTCGTGCGCACGCTGGACTTCGCGATCAACCGCTGCAGTCGGCATTGCGATCATTGCCGCGTCGTCCTTGATTCGCTTGATCCAGGCCTGGGCCAGGCTTTCGAACACATAGCCGTCAAAGGCGTGCATGCGTTCTTGCAGATCGATGTTGGCCAGGTCGGACACCTGCGAGTAGCCGCTGATCACGCTGTTGAAGAAGCGTTGGCTGTCTCGGCGCCGCACGAAACGACTGAAAAAGTGTTGATAGGTGTGCGTGCGCAGTCGCTTGCCCAAATCGTTGGCGAAATACCGCAACGAACGGTAGGCACGCCAAGGTGATTGAGGATCGCCAGGTATGTACACCAGTACCCGATTGCTGGAGCTATACCACGGACTGAGGCTGTCATCGCGCACATCGAGGACGACTATCTCCTCCAACCGGCATTCCAAGAGGCTCAACTGCTTGGGTATGACGTGATCATCGTTGAGGCTAATCGGACTTCGCAGCGTACACAGTTCAACAAGCAATTGGTGTTCGTCTTCCCTCAACTGCCCCTTGATCCACGCGATGTGGGCATCTACCAACATTGTGTAGCGCTGCGCGCGCGCAATCAGCGAGGCTACTTGGCGGCGGCCCTCACCTGGCTTTTCGTCGACGGCATCGGCAGGTTCGAGCACCGAGTCCAGGTGGCTTTGATAGTGCTTGCCCAGATCCAGCTTTCGGCACAACTGAGCGAACTTGTCGGCGGTGGGCAGCACCGCCGTGGGGTCTTGGGTATCGAGCAAACCGTTACCGGCCAGGTAGCCCCCGGGCTGACTGTCTTGGGCCGTGAAGTTGCGCAGTGCCGCTTCCAGCAATGGCACATTGGAATACACCGCAGCCGTAATAGGATAACCAATAGGCTGGGGGGTGATTACCGGCTCCTTGCGGCCCATTCTGAATTGCAGGCGTTTGACGTCATACCCAGGCCCAAAGGTGGTACTCATAGCCTGCTGCAACAGCGCAAGGGTAAAACCTTCTACATCCTGTAACCCGGCCAGCACACTGCGCATACGCTGGTTGAAGTACAGGCTCAAGACCATCGCCTCTTTAAGCGCCGTCAACTGCGCAACACTGGCGCTACGCAGCCATGCAGGAAAAGCGCCGCTGATAAAGCCGTCCTGATAGTCCTCCAGGCTGCTTTCCAATGAACCTTTGATCGGGGTGTCGTCATTGCTCGCCGACATAGGCTTCAACCTCCTGTTGAAAATGCACAGGTTAGGTCTGCATACGGCGGCAATGTGCTAAGTATCTACGACCACCTCCTGCGCCGCTTGGCGCAGGAAGCAGTTGAGCCTACTCATACGCTTGCCCTTGCAGCAAGCGTAAGGTTTCAGAGCAGAAGGATCACCACGTCACGCCGCGGCTTTTTTCGCTGCGCGTATGTGCAGCACTGCGCCCATCAAGGCCACGACAATAGCCGCCGCAGCGGTCGAGAACACCAGTACCTGGTAGTCCGGCACAAATGCCATGGTCACCAGACAGCCGATGATGAACACGATCACCAAATAGGTCAGCCACGGGAACAGCCACATTTTCAAGCGGATTTGCTTGCCTTCGGCCTCCAGCTTGCGACGCATCTTCAACTGCGAGAAGGCGATCACCAAATAAACCAACAGGGCGATCATGCCGGTGGTGTTCATCAACACATCGAGTACGTCTTTCGGACGCAGCGTTTCGCTGAAGTTGATCAGCGCCACGAACACGGCCACAGAGCACGAACCGATGATCGAGAACACCGGTACACCGGTGCCTGCGCGGGTGATTTTGAAGAACGAGGGCGCATCGCCACGGGTCGACAGGGAAAACAACATGCGCGAAGCGGTGTAGTGCGCCGAGATCAGGCAACTGCTCACCGACGTCAAAACCACGAAGTTCATCACCAGTTCGGCGCCAGGGATCCCCAGCAGTTCCAGGGTGCGACGGTACGAGCCGTAACCCGACTGGCCCATCAGTGGGTCATTCCAAGGTACCAGGGCAACGATCAGGAAGATGGAGCCAACATAGAATAGGCAGATCCGCCACACCACCGAATTGGTCGCCTTGACGATTTGCTCGGATGGGTTTTTCGATTCGGCGGCAGCGATGGTCACAATTTCAGCGCCAAGGAACGCAAACATCACCCCGAGCATGGCCACCACAACCGCTTCCATGCCATTGGGCATAAAGCCCTGGGCGGTCAGGTTGCTCAGGCCGTGAACCTCCCCGGTAGGCCAGAGATTGAGCACTGCCATACCGCAGACCACAAGAAAACATATGATCGCCACCACCTTTATCAGCGCGAACCAGAATTCGAACTCACCGTAGTGCTTGACGTTGAAGAAGTTGACACTGATCAGCACCAGCGTGGTGGCCAGAACAAAGACATTGACGCTGACTGATGGGAACCAGCCATGCAGGATCTTGCCTGCCACATAGGCTTCCCAGGCCATGAGAATCACCCAGAACCACCAATACAACCAGCCGATAGTGAAACCTGCCCAACGGCCGATGGCGCGTTCGGCGTAGGTGGAAAACGAACCGGTATCAGGCGACGAGGTCGCCATTTCGCCCAGCATGCGCATGATCAGCACGACCAGGATGCCTCCGGCCAGGTAAGCCAGAATAGCCGCTGGGCCTGCGCTGTGGATCACGCTGCCGGAACCTACGAACAATGCGCCGCCAATGACTCCAGCGATCGACATCATGGTCAGGTGACGTGATTTCAGCGAAGCGCTGAGCTTGCTTTCGTGCTCCACCTTCCCTGAAGAAGTGGATGTGGATGTTGCGTCCATCTGTAGCTACCTCGTGTTCTTTTTATGCAAGGAAACTCATGAAACCGCAGCTGCCTGAATCTTCTTTAGCTAGCGATTACAGGGTGCTAATGTAAAAATGTATGTCACAGAGAGCCATGCACAGCACGATGCAAAGTTCACTGCACTGTACAGGCCGCCATTGCAGTACACCCCCGCCCTGAACGCGCCAGGCGTTACGCACCCCCGAAGGCAAAGCTTGCAAATGTTTGATTTACGCCCCGACGAATCGCCTCCCCTGGTCAATCAGATCATCAACAGGCTGCGCGAGCTGATCGAAAACCAGACCCTCAAGCCGGGCGCCAAAGTGCCCTCCATACGGGCGTTTGCCGCGACCTACTCGGTGAGCACCTTTACGGTGGTGGAGGCCTACGACCGTCTGGTTGCCCAAGGCATGCTGGTGAGCCGAGGCAACGCAGGATTCTTCGTCAACCGCTCGGTGGTGGAATTGATCGACAGCCAGGCGAGCGGGCCTGCCGCAGGCAAGCCGGCGTTCAATTCCGAGTGGTACATGCAGCAGATCTTCGAAAGCCGCCGGCTGGCGCTGAAGCCTGGTTGCGGCTGGCTGCCCAACGACTGGATGTTCGAGGACGGGTTGCGGCGGGGCATGCGCCAGGTCGCCGGCAGCGTGCTGGAGCTCAGTGGCTATGGCGATCCGATGGGGCTGCTGGAGTTGCGCACACTGACCGCACAGAATTTGCAGCAAGACCTGCGCATCGTCGCCCATCCCGCGCAGCTGATGCTCACCCACGGCGCCAGCCAGGCCCTGGACCTGGCCGTTCGCACGCTAGTGTGCCCAGGCGACGTCGTATTGGTGGACGATCCCGGTTACCCCAACCTGATGAGCATTCTGCGTTTTCAGGGAGCGACGCTGCTCGGTGTTCCGCGCACCCCTAACGGCTATGACCTCGATCACCTGGAACGTTTGCTCGAACAACATCGTCCGACCGTGTTCTTCACGCAACCACACCTGCACAGCCCGACCAGTTCGTGCACACCCCTGGCACAGTTGCATCGATTGTTGCAGTTGGCCGCCAAGCACGATTTCCGCTTGGTGGAGAACAACCTTTATGCCGACATGATTGCCGAACCCCTGCCGTGCCTGGCCAGCCTCGATCAACTGCAACAGGTGGTGTATATCGGTAGCTACTCGAAAAGCATTTCGCCCAACGTACGTGTCGGTTTCATGCTCTCCAACCCACAGTTGATGCAGCAATTGTTGCAGCTGAAAATGCGCTCGGGCCTGACCACCTCGCAATTGATGGAGCGCGTGGTGTATGCGGCGATCACCGACGGGCGTTGGCGCAAGCATCTCAAACGCTTGCGCCAACGCCTGGCCGAGGCCCAGCGGGAGGTCAGCGAACAGCTCTCGCGGCTAGGCTTTGAACGTTTTATCGAAAGCGATGAGGGCATGTATTTATGGGCCCGTCACCCTGCTATCGCCAACAGCGCTGCGCTGCTCGATGACGCCCTGGCTCAAGGCATGATGCTGGGGCCAGGGCAGCTATTCATGGTGGACTCACAGCCCACCGGGTGGATGCGTTTCAACGTCGCCTTCAGCACCGATCCGCAGCTGTGGGAGAAGCTGGAAAAACTGCTGGTCAAGCACGCCCGACGCGGGCAGTAACGCCTGGTTGGCGGCCATTAGCGGGGCAGACACCAGTCACGCTTGTCGGCAAAAAATGCCCGTGCATTGTCTTCAAGACTGTCCAGGTGATACCCACCTTCCTGAACGATCAGGCAGGGTATGCCCATCTCACGAATACGCTCACCCAAGGTGGCGAAACCTTCACGACTGACGGCAACCTTGCTCTGCGGATCCAGCTCGAAGATATCGAAGCCCAGTGACAGCACCAGCACTTGCGCACCAAAATTCTTCACTGCCGCTAGGGCAACGTCCAACTGAGCGAGAAAGTCCGCTTCGCTGGCGCCATGAGCCATTGGCAAATTGAGGTTGTAACCCTCCCCTGTGCCGCTTCCACGCTCATCGGCAAAGCCGGCTACGCCGGGGTAGAAGTTGGTCGGGTCGCCGTGAACGGAGACATACAACACATCGTCGCGCTCATAGAAGATCTCCTGAATGCCTTGACCGTGATGCATATCGGTGTCGAGGACGGCGACGCGACTGAAGCGCTCACGCAACACCTGGGCCGCAACGGCGGCGTTATTGAGATAGCAGAAGCCACCGGCTGCTTCGGCGCGGGCGTGGTGTCCTGGCGGCCGGCACAAGGCATAGGCAGCAGGTTCACCCTCGAGCAGCGCCTTGGCTGCAGCTACTGCGCTTTGTGCCGACCAGTAGGCCGAGCGCCAGGTCAATTCACCCACCGGGCAGCTGCCATCGGCCAGGTAGCGGGCGGCCTGGGCAAGTATGCCGCGCAAGGCATTGGGTTCGCGCACAAAGATGTTTGACATGACTTCGTCGCCCCAGTCCTCTGGAATTTCCTTCCAACGCTGATGCGCTTCTTCAAGAAACGTCAGGTACGGGGCACCGTGCACAGCCAGCAAGGGTTGCAACCCCGCGTCTTCTGGCTGGGCTATATCAAAGCCTAGGTTCTTCGCGGCCTGCAGCAGATGCTGCGCACGTTCCGGCACTTCCTGCGGGGTGCGCATCTGCCCGCGCGAGTAGTAACTGCGGGGATGATGCAGCAGCTGTTCGGGGTGAAAGTAGCAACGCATGGGCTTCTCCTTATGCAACTCGGCCAGCGCGGGCCAGTACGGCGTTAAGCAACACGTCGGCGCCTTGGCGCACGTCCTCGGGCAATACATCTTCAGCCTCGTTATGGCTCAAGCCGCCCACGCAAGGGATAAAAATCATCGCCGTCGGGCAATAGCGTGCCAGCAGGATCGCATCATGGCCGGCACCGCTGACGATTGATTGCTGGGCATAACCCAGGCCATCCACCGCCTGCTGCACTGCGGCAACGCAATCAGCATCAAAAGGGGTGGCTGGACTAACCCAGTGCCGGCTGATGCTGATCTTAAGCCCGCGCTGACCGGCGATAGCCTGCAAGCGCCTAGTGACCTGTAGCTCCATTTCCTCAATTGCGCTGTCGAGGTGGTGGCGCAGGTCCACGGTGAACTGCAACAGCCCGGGAATGGTATTGCGCGACGATTTGCTGATGCTCAATTCACCAACGGTGGTCAGGCCGTGAGGCGCGAAATCACTGGCCAACTGTTCGATCGCCTGGATCATCGGTGCGGCGCCGTAAAGTGCATCCTTGCGCAGCGGCATGGGGGTGGTGCCTGCGTGAGCAGCCATGCCTTGAACTTGAACATCGAGCCAACAAATGGCCTGCCCGCCGCTGACCACGCCAATGCTCTTGGCGTTGTCTTCAAGAATCGGGCCTTGCTCGATATGTGCCTCGAAGTAGGCATCCACGGCGCCACCCAGCGCTCGCTGTCCGGCGAAGCCTATACGCTGCAATGCCTCGGCAACACTGACGCCCTCGGCGTCGCGCACCGCCAATGCATCTTCTAGTTTCATCGTGCCGGTAAACACGGCAGAACCAAACATTGCCGGTGTGAAACGGGCGCCCTCTTCATTGGTCCACACCGCTATTTCCAGCGGTTTGCGGGTGTGGATCTGCAGCTCATTAAGGCGGCGCACCACTTCAAGCCCGGCCAATACACCGTAGACACCGTCAAAGCGTCCCCCTTCAGGCTGGGTGTCGAGGTGACTGCCCATCATCACTGCAGCGGCCTCGGCCTCGGTTCCGGGGCGACGGGCAAAAAGATTGCCGATAGGGTCGACGCTAAGGGTCATTCCCGCCTCACGACACCAGTGGGCGAACAGTTCGCGGCCCGCTTTGTCCTCGCCGCTCAAGGCCAGCCGGCAACTGCCACCACGGGCCGTTGCACCGATTTCGGCCATGGCCATCAGGCTCGCCCACAGGCGTTCGCCGTTGCTTTTCAACATCGCGACTACTCCAGTATTCATTGATAAGTCAGGCCATTTCCAGGCGACGCGCCATGGCATGGCGATGCGCCAGGGCCAGCACGCAGAGCAGCGAAATCGTCGCGATCAAGCTGTAGAACACCGCCATCGGCCACCACTGACCGACAAATTTATGCGCCAGCCAAGTGCCTACCAGCGGGGTCAGGCCACCGGCGATAGCCCCGCAGACCTGATAGGCCATGGAAATGGCGGTATAGCGCACGCGGGTATCGAACATGCCACTGACGTACCCTGCAATCACTGCGTAAAAGGACGCCATGCACACTACCGCCAAGGCAATACCCACAATGATCAGTGGGGCCTGGCCGGAGCTGACAAGCACGAACATCGGATAAGGCGAGGCAATGGCCAGCAACGACACCAGACACAGGAAACGCGTAGCCCCGATCTTCTCTGCCACCCAGGCGGCCAGGGGCTGAATGCAAAACTGGATGATCGCCACCACAAACAGGCATTCCAGAATCAACGAGCGCGGCAACTCCAACTGCTGGGTGCTGTAGGCGATCATGAAGGTATTGGTGAAGTACACCCCGGCAATGCCAAGGGTATTGGCGCCAATGCACAGCAACAGGGGGCGCCAGGCCGTGCGCAGCACTTCCATTACTGGCGCCTGCTCTTTGCGCTTGGCCTTGCTAGCCTGCTCGCGGCTGGCGAGAAACTCCGGCGATTCGTTAACGCCCAGGCGAATGGCCAGGCCAACCAGCAGCAACAAGGCACTGGCCAAGAACGGCAAGCGCCAGCCCCAGGTCATCAGCTGTTCTTCAGGCAAACGCGTCACCGCGCTAAAGGCCAGCAACGACAGAATCAGGCCTGCCGGGCTGCCCAGCTGTGCGAAGGAGGCAAAGAAATTGCGTCGCCCCTTGGGCGCATGCTCGCCGGCCATCAACACCGCCCCACCCCACTCACCACCCACGGCAATGCCTTGGACAATGCGCAGCAGAATCAGCAGCACCGGCGCCGCGGCACCGATCTGGGCATATGTCGGTAACAGGCCAATGCACACCGTGACCACACCCATCATCACCAGGGTAATCACCAGTGACTTTTTACGCCCGATCCGGTCGCCGATATGGCCGAAAATAATGCCGCCCAACGGCCTTGCGAAAAACCCCACGGCGAAGGTGCCGAAGGCAGCCATGGTACTGAACAGCTTGTCGTCGGAGGGAAAGAACAAGGCGCCAAACACCAGCGCCGCGGCAGTGGCGTAGATGTAGAAGTCATACCACTCGATCATGGTGCCGATAAAGGCGGCAGCTGCAGCCCGGCGTGGCTGGGGTGAAGCGGAAGGCTTCATGGGTCAGGCTCCTTTGATTATTTTTCTGGCAGGAGGAACGGTAGGTCCGCGGCGTTCTGATGACGTCTGTATGACAACGATTTTTCGTCTCGGGGCTATGATTAGTCAATTTTCTATTTATTATTTGCACTATTAGCCATCGTTATATTCAAACAGCGGAACCCGCCATGCCTGACCGCCTGCTCAACGACCGCCTTGACTGGAACCTGCTGCGCACCTTTCGGGTGATTGGCCAGGAACTCAGTATCAGCCGCGCTGCAGCGCGCTTGCACCTGACCCAACCCGCGGTGAGCCAGGCGCTCAAGCGCCTGGAGGAACAGCTCGGTCGGCAACTGATCGCCCGCCGTGGTCCGCGCTTTGCCCTGACTGAAGTGGGCGAGCAGATATTTCATTTGGCCGGGGAAATCTATGGGCAGATGTCGCAGATCGGCGGGGTTCTGGAAGAGCCTGCCGACGAAGTGATTGGCAAAGTGCGGCTCCTGATGATCAGCCGTATTTTCTGCGACTGGTTCGACCGCTTTCTTGCCGATTTCCATCGCCAGCATCCACGTGTGGACCTTGAGATCGACGTGATGCGCAGCTCCGACATCGTCAGTGCTCTACAGGAAAAAACTGCAACACTGGGCCTGAGCCTCAATCGCCGACCGCAGCCGCGCCTGCAACAGCGTTTGTTTCTGCGTCAGCGTTATGCCTTCTTCTGTGGCAAACATCATGGACTGTTCGGCAAGCACGATGTCGCCGAGGGCGATCTGCAACGTGAGAACTTCGTCAGTTTCACCAGCGACCAGATCGGCGGCATGCTTTCACCGCTGACCATTTTCCGCGACCAGCAAGGCTTCAGTGGACGCATTGTCGCGTCCTCACCGAGCCTGGAAGAAGTGCGGCGCCTGGTCATTGCCGGGTTTGGCATTGGTTGTTTGCCGGCCCATGTGGTGGCGGCGGATGCCAAGGCCGGGTTGCTCTGGCAACTGCCGCCCCATGAAGGCATTGCCGATGTAGACATTCATCTGCTGTGGAACCGAGAGCAACGCATGAGCCGGGCTGAATCATTGTTCATCGATACGCTGCAGGAGCACGCGGCTAACGAAAATCCCGACTGCGAACATCCAGCCCCTGCAACAACGGACTGAGGTCTTCCAGACGCTGGGCGATCAAGTGGCGCACCCCGCTTTCACACTCGAGGCGCCCACTCACGCGCATCAGCCTGGATCCGACCAAAGCGCGGCGTTGGCGCTCTGCCAGATCGCGCCAGACCACGACGTTGACATTGCCAAATTCATCCTCAAGGGTAACAAAGGTCACCCCACTGGCGGTGCCTGGCCGTTGGCGACCGGTGACCAGCCCGGCGACGCTGACTTTGTCGCCATGCTCAGCGCCCTCCAGCGCCTGGGAGCTGCGACAGCCAAGGGCGTCAAGGCGCCGGCGCAGCAACGTCAGGGGGTGCGGACCCAACGTGGTGCCGACACTGGCGTAATCAGCGAACAGGTCTTCGCCAACCGAGGGCTGGGGCAAGTCAACCGGCGCCTCCTGCGCGGCTTCGAGGCCTGCGAACAACGGCAGTTGTGCCTGTACCGCCGCTACGCTCCAGCGCGCCCGGTAGCGGTCGCTGGCCAGCCCGCGCAAGGCGCCCGCATCGGCCAGCAGCTCACGCGCCCGGGCATCAAGTTGGGCGCGCAGGCAGAGGTCACTGACATCACGCCAACCCGCCTGGGCTCGGGCCTGCTCAATGCGTCGGGCGTCGTCCTGGCGAAACCCGCGTATCTGCCGCAACCCCAAGCGAATCGCCAGCGCCTGCCCTGCTCCAGGTTCCAGGCTGCAGTCCCAGTCGCTATGGCAGGCATCCACCGGACGGATCTCGATACGGTGTCGGCGCGCATCCTGAAGAATCTGATCGGGGCTGTAGAAACCCATCGGCCAGCTATTGATCAGCGCGCAGGCGAAGATCGCCGGCTCATGACATTTGAGCCAGCAACTGGCATAGGTCAGCAAGGCAAAGCTGGCCGCATGGGACTCCGGAAAACCATAACTGCCAAAGCCCTTTATCTGCTCGAAGATACGCTCGGCGAATTCACTGCTGTAGCCGTTGGCAAGCATGCCGCGAATCAACCGTTCGCGGTGCGGTTCAAGCCCACCATGACGTTTCCAGGCGGCCATGGCCCGGCGCAGTTGATCAGCCTCGCCCGCCGAATACCCTCCCGCGACCATGGCCAGTTCCATAACCTGCTCCTGGAACAACGGTACGCCCAGGGTGCGCTCGAATACGGCCTTCAACGCCGCAGAGGGGTAGCTCACCGGCTCCGTCCCCTGGCGCCGGCGCAAGTAGGGATGGACCATGTCACCCTGAATCGGTCCAGGTCGAACGATCGCGACCTCAATGACCAGGTCGTAGAACTTCTTCGGTTTCAGGCGTGGCAACATGGCCATCTGCGCCCGCGACTCGATCTGGAAGACCCCAACCGTGTCGGCACGGCCAATCATTTCATAGGTGGCAGCACAATCAGGCGGAATTGTCGCCAGACTCAGCTCGCGACCGCGATACCGGTAGAGCAGGTCAAAGCAACGACGCAAGGCACTGAGCATGCCCAGGGCGAGGATATCGACCTTGAGCAGGCCGACCAGATCGAGGTCGTCCTTGTCCCACTGAATCACTGTGCGCCCTTCCATCGCGGCGCTCTCCACCGGCACCAGGCTATCCAGGGGCTGTTCGGATATCACGAAACCACCGGGATGCTGGGAAAGATGCCGGGGAAAGCCAATAAGCTCGGCGGTCAATGCCAACACCCGGCGCAGCAAGGGACTGTCAGGATCGAAGCCGGCTTCACGCAATTGTTCGGCAGGCGGCATGCGATCGCTCCAGCGCCCGCAGCAGTCCGCCAGGCTGTTGATTTGCGCCACCGGCAAGCCCAGCACCCGGGCGATATCGCGCACAGCGCCTGCGGCATGGTATGTACTGGCCACGGCAGTCAAGGCCGCACGGTGGCGACCGTAGCGACTGAACACATACTGCAGGACCTCTTCTCGACGCTCGTGCTCGAAGTCGACATCGATATCCGGGGGTTCGTCACGCTCGCGTGACAGGAAGCGCTCGAACAGCAGGTGGCTATGCATCGGGTCCAGCTCGGTGATTCCCAGCACGAAGCAGACCACCGAGTTGGCGGCCGAACCGCGCCCCTGACAGAGAATGCCCTGGCCACGGGCAAAGTTGACGATGTCATGCACCGTGAGGAAATAGCTTTCGTAGTTCAGCTCGGCAATCAGCTCGAGTTCGGATTCAAGCGCTTGACGGGCTTTTGCTTCGATACCGCCCGGCCAGCGCCAACGCTGTCCCTGTTCGCACAAGTGGCGCAACCAGGCGCTGGCCGTCTGTCCTTCAGGCACCAGCTCCCGAGGGTACTGGTAGCGCAACTGGCTGAGGTCAAAGGAACAACGTGCGGCAATGTGCACGCTTTCTTCAAGCAAGGCTGACGGGTAGAGTTCGGTCAGTTGCGCCATGGGTCGCAGGTGACGCTCACCGTTGGCGAAAAGTCGCTGCCCAGCCTCGGCCACGGTGCAGTGATGACGGATTGCCGTCATGCTGTCCTGCAAGGCGCGCCGACCTCGGGCATGCATGTGCACATCACCGGTGGCCACGGCAGGAAGCTGCAGGGTTGCCGCCAACGCAAGCAACTGCTGCAGGCGCTGGCCATCGTCGGCGCCGCGATGCAGTTGCACCGCCAACCACAGCCGCTCGGCAAAACGTTCGCGCAACCAGTGGCCAACGTTCAGGTCCTGCTCGTCTTCATCAGGAATCCACAGGGCCAGCAATCCGTGCGTAGAGGCGTCGAAGTCCTCGCGTAATACCTGATAAGCCCCCTTCGACGCGCGTCGGCGCCCTTGGGTGATCAGTCGACAGAGGTTCTGGTAACCGCGCAGATTCTCCGCCAGCAGCACCAGCCTGGGGCCTTCATGCAGGCGAATCTCGCTGCCGACAATCAAGGGTAGCGCTACAGCCTTGGCCGCTTGCCAGGCGCGGACGATTCCCGCCAAGGTGCACTCGTCGGTGATCGCCAGTGCCTGGTAACCTTGCTGCTTGGCACGTTGGAACAGCTCCTGGGCGCTTGAGGCGCCGCGCTGGAAGCTGAAATTCGATAGGCAGTGCAATTCGGCATAAGCCGCGACCGTGCTCATGCAAACCAGCCCTGCAGCCACAATGGCCCCTCTTCCCCAATATTGCGGTAGGCCCAGGCGTACAGGCCGGTCGGGGTCTGCACCCGATAATAATCGCGGCGTACATCACCACCATCCCACCAACCGGACTCGATCCGCTCGGCGTGTGTCAGCAGTTGTATACCCACCCCAGGCAACGCCTGGGCCTCGGGCAGCAGCCAGCCTGGACGCAGTGCCGCGGGCGCGAGCGGCGCCAGTTTGGTTGCATGATCCAGACGCCAGGCACATTCGGGGCGATGATCAGCCTCGGCCGTCAAGCTGTGCACCGCAGTGTCGCCCAGGCGGGCACGCAGGCGCTCACGCAGTTGCTCCCAGGGTTGGTTCTGCTGCGGACGTGGGTCAAACAGCTCGCGATGCTGCGGCACAAAGGCCGGCAGGTCTTCAGCCTGCAAGCGCAGATTGCGCACCGGTGCCCGCAACTGCAGTTGCTCAAGACGCCCCCGGGCCAGCTCGAAAAGCATCAACGCATCGCGCTCGGCAGCCAGCAGGCCGACTGGCACACTAGTGTCCGCTCCCTCGGCGTGCTCCAGGTGCAGGGTAAAACGCTGTACCCCGCTGTCACGCCCAGCCAGAAATGCGGCCAGGTCGTTGATCAGGCGCCGCAGTGGAAAAAGCAAAGCCTGGTGCGACTCGACATCGAAATTCAACTCCAGGCGCAGATCGAAGCGATCCGGTGGCAAATAAAAACTCAAAGCCATGGGCCGCACGCCCAGCAAGCGGTCCAGATGCAACTGCACTGCAGCAGCAAAACGCCGGGCCAGGGCCTCACGGGGCAAGGCCATGACCTGGCCGAGCCGACGCAGCCCCATGCGGGCAAACGCACTGGCGGCCTCCGCTGGCAAGCCAACGCGCTCGATAGGCAATTGTTCAAGGGCGGCGCGCGTCTGCTCCGGGCAATCGAGCGCCAAGCCATCGTGACAGTTGGCGAGCATGCGCGCCGCTACCGGATTACTGGCCAGGACGATGCGGTGGCGAAAGCCCAGGGCGGTCAATTCAGCGCGTAAACGCGCCTCAAAGCTTGGCCAGGGGCCAAACAGCCCGAGACTGGATTGGATTTCAAGCAACAACACTCTTGGATAATGCAGGCTGACCTGGGAACTGAAGCGGTAGGCCCAAGCCGCCAATAGCTGCTCAAGTACCTCGACAGCGGCAGGGTCGTGATCGACACAGGTAAAATTGCCTGCCAGCGCCTGCGCGGTGGTCAACGCTTGACCGGCGCGCAGGCCCAGGTTGGCTGCAGCAGGGTTGACCGCCTGCAGGATCCGCCGCTGGGGCGGACCACTGAGCAACACCAGGGGCGCATCAGGATCGGCGCGTCCACGCTGCACCGCGTCGAGTGCCAGTTGTGGCAGCAGGATACAGGCCCAGAGCATGATCCATCAGCCTCGACCGGCGCAGGCAATGGGCGTCGCAGGCGCCAGACCGCCCCGACACTTGAGCACCCGCCATTGCGCCGGGCGGGCATCGATAGCAATGCGCAAAGCCGCGGGTGAAGGGTTTGCGGCTGCCTGCAGGGAGCGCAAGGCAAAAGCCAGAGTTTGGCCACTTTCGGCAGCCACCTGCAAGCGACGCAAGGCGCGGTCGTCGGCCTTGTGCGGCCAGCACAGCACCGCGCCACAACTGCCCGAGCGCAGGCACTGCTCGGCAGCCCAGAGCACTTCATCGGCCGGTGTCTCGACCAGGGTCAACCATTGCAGATCGACGCCCGCCGCTTGCCAGGCCGGTGCATAAGGAATGAACGGGGGCGAAATCAATACCACCCGCTCGGCATTGGCTGTCAGCCGCGCCAGGCTGGGCCAAAGCAACTGCAATTCGCCACAGCCCTGCGCCGCCAACAATAACTCGGTGAGCGCCCCTGGCGGCCAGCCACCACCGGGCAATCGCGTGTCCAACGCGGCATGGCCTGTTGGCTGCACACCCTGAGGCTGCGCCTGGGGCCGGCCCTTCCAGACACGGCGCTGGTCGAGCAACCCATCAAGGCTGACTACCGCGCCCATCAGCCGCGCCTCACCAGGCCACAGAACACGCCCTCGATGACAAAGTCCTGACCGGGGCCAATCTCTATGGGGGTATAGGCCGGGTTGCGTGGCAGCAGGCGATAGTGCTCGGCGTTGACCCGTTCAAAGCGCTTGATAGTCACCTCGCCATCGAGGCGGGCGACGATGATCTGCCCGTCACGTGCATCTGCCTGTTGCTTGATACCGACCAGGTCGCCATCGAGGATGCCGTCGTCGAGCATGGAATCCCCCCGCACCTTGAGCAGATAGTCAGGCGAACGGCTGAATAGTTGTGCATCGAGCATGAGCTGCTCATGGATGTCGACATCCGGGCCAATGGGGCGCCCTGCTGCCACCTGGCCCAGCACCGGGATTTCCAGGACCTCGGGCCGACGCGCAACCCCGCAAAGACGGATGGACCGGGCCTGATTGCGCGTGACCTCGATGAAGCCGGCCTCGGTCAGCGCCTGGATATGCTTGCGCGCCACGCTGCGCGAGGCAAAGCCGAAGGCCGTGGCGATGTCGGCCAGGCTCGGTGGCTGGCCATGATCGGCTATACGCTCACGAATGAACGTGAGGATGGCGCTGCGTTTGGGCGATAGTGTATTCATGGAGTACATTTGTACTCTTTTCATCGTTCACTGACCAGCCCCGGTGATCAGGTTATGATGAGCGGCCACTGCAGCGGATACCCAGAATGCTTCAAGCCTTGTTGTTCGATCTCGACGGAACCCTGACCGACACCGACAAACTCCACCTGCAAGCCATGCAGCAGCTATTGCTGGAAGAAGGCCGGGTGTTCACCGAGGCAGAGTTCGACGCCCATGTCAGCGGACGGGCCAACGCCGACCTGTGTCGCTACCTGTTTCCCGACCGTTCATTGGCCGAGCACCAGATGTTTGCCGACCGCAAGGAAGCGCGATTTCGTGCCCTGTCGCCCACACTGCAACCCACCGCCGGCCTGCTCCGGCTGCTTGAGCATGCCGAACAGACGGGCATTGGCATGGCCGTGGTAACCAATGCGCCACGGGCCAACGCCGTGCACATGCTGGCGGCCATGGGGCTGGGCGAACGTTTTGCGCATGTGCTGGTGGCTGAAGAACTGCCGCGGGCAAAGCCCGACCCGTTGCCTTATCTCAGCGGTCTTGGGTGCCTGCAAGCACACGCCGGTCACGCCCTGGCATTCGAAGATTCGGTACCTGGGGTGACGGCGGCCAGCCGCGCCGGGATATTCACCGTCGGCCTTTCTACCAGCCAGACGCCCGAGGCCTTGCTTGCAGCTGGAGCGCAGTTGGTAGTGGCAGACTTCGATGACCCACAATTGTGGGCACTGATAGAGCGGATGCAGGCAACTGATTGAATCAAGCTGACCGGACAATAAGCTGCACCTGCGCCTATGAAGGTTGGATTACCCGGAAATACAGCGCGTCGCCGCAGTTTTCACATCACCCAGGCGCAGGGGGAAGTTGTTAAGACGCTCGTAGAGCTTGATGCTGCTGCCACTGCCGCGCTCATTGATGTCCACCAGCGCTGCCGGCCCGCCACCCACCTTTTGCGGAACGATCAGGCGCAGGCCGTCACGGTGCGGCTCCACCTCGAGAGGACCACGGCTTTCAGCCAGCTGTTGCTGCACGCAGGTCGCGTACTCCTGGGGCTTTTTGCCGGAAATAACGTTCAAGGTTTCCGGCGTACTTTCAAGCTCGGACACGCTGACACAACCACCTAGCGTAACTGCCAACGCTGCTACAACCCACTTCATCAAACTGCACCTCCACCACGGAAAAATATTCAGACCGCGCCCAGACCATTTTGCTCCCTTAATTGGCAGATTTATCCTAGGTCAGGCACGAAGGGCGACAGTGTAACCGTTGATCATGGTATCGTTTTGATTTGGTCCAAGATCCATTGCGGAGAGCAACATGAAATTCGTACACCAGCGCGAACATCTCAACGAAGACGACATTGTCGTCATCGAGTGTTCCCAGCGCTGCAACATCCGCCTGATGAACGACGCCAACTTCCGCAGCTTCAAGAATGGCGGGCGGCATACCTACCATGGCGGTGCTTTTGTCGACTTCCCGGCGAAGATCACTGTCCCCAGCACCGGTTTCTGGAATATCACCATCGATACCGTTGGCCCGCGCGCATTGTCGGCGGTCACCAAGCCAACCTTTACTCACAAGATCAAGTTCATCCGCCGTTCGTCGTCGAAACTGAGATAAGCCATGAGCCAGACCACCAAGTACGTCATCAAATACAAGCTTGACGGCGAGCAACGCTTCGATTTCGCGCAGATGAGCAGCGATGCGCCGCAAGAAGTTCAGGCCGCCCTGCAAAAACTGCACGGCGACGATGCGAAGAAAATCACCGATATCAAGGTGAGCAAAGCCCTGTAACGGTAACTGCGCACAAGGAACCCCAGGCATGAGTCATTGGCCAGACACCCGTCTTCTCGATCTGCTCGGTATCGAACTGCCGATCCTTCAGGCGCCTATGGCCGGTTCCACCGGCTCGGCCATGGCCATTGCTGTGAGCAACGCTGGCGGCCTGGGCGCCCTTCCCTGCGCCACCTTGAGCCTGGAGCAACTGCGCGCCGAACTTCAGGTGTTCAAGCAAGCCTGCAATGGCCCACTCAACGTCAATTTCTTCTGCCATCAGCCCCCCCTGCCCGACCCTGAGCGTGATGCCGCCTGGAAGCAGGCACTCAAACCCTACTATGAAGAGCTGGGCGCCGACTACGAGGCACCGACGCCGGTGTCGAACCGCGCGCCGTTCGACGATGCCAGTTGCCGATTGATCGAGGAATTCAAGCCTGCGGTAGTCAGTTTTCACTTCGGCTTGCCGGAAGCGGGCTTGCTGGCTCGGGTCAAGGCTACCGGGGCGAAAGTGCTGTCGAGCGCGACCACCGTGGATGAGGCTATCTGGCTGGAGCAGCATGGCTGCGATGCGATCATCGCCATGGGCTATGAAGCCGGCGGCCATCGTGGCATGTTTCTAAGCACCGACTTGAATACGCAGGTTGGGACCTTGGCATTGGTGCCGCAGATAGTCGATGCGGTAAAAGTGCCCGTCATTGCCGCAGGTGGCATCAGCGACCATCGCGGCATTGTAGCCGCCCTGGCCCTGGGCGCATGCGCCGTACAAATGGGCACCGCCTATCTGCTCTGCCCTGAAGCCAAAGTATCAGCGACCCACCGTCAGGCGCTGAATACGGCCAAAGACAGCGACACAGCCTTGACCAACCTGTTCACCGGCCGCCCTGCCCGCGGTATCAACACCCGGATCATGCGCGAACTGGGACCGATCAGTAGCCTGGCCCCGCACTTTCCGCTGGCGGGCGGCGCCTTGATGCCTCTGCGTGCAATCACTGAACCCTCGGGAAACGGCGATTTCAGCAGTCTATGGGCAGGCCAGGGGGCCTCTTTGGCCCGCGCATTGCCTGCGGGCGAACTGACCCATAGCCTGGCAGAAAAAGCCCTGGCACAGCTACTGCGCTAAAGAGGTACTTTCCGTTTGTCGGGCATTGGCTATATATTCACGTATATAGCGAATCCCCTTCAATCAGTGGAGCTGTGTTTCATGAGTAAGTGCGCACCTCGCTTTGCCCTCGCCGCCCTATCCACGTTCATGACGCTCAACAGTGCATGGGCCGATGAAGTCCAGGTAGCTGTCGCGGCCAACTTCACTGCGCCAATCCAGGCAATAGCCAAGGATTTCGAGAAAGACACCGGCCACAAACTGGTCGCTGCCTACGGTGCTACCGGGCAGTTCTACGCGCAGATCAAGAACGGTGCACCGTTTGAAGTGTTCCTCGCAGCCGATGACAGCACCCCGGAAAAGCTCGAGAAGGAAGGCGCCGGCGTCAAGGGTTCGCGCTTTACTTACGCCGTTGGCACCCTGGCCCTGTGGTCGGCCAAGGCCGGCTATGTCGACGACAAGGGCGAGGTACTGAAGAAAAACCTGTACAAGCATCTATCCATCGCCAACCCCAAAGCTGCACCTTACGGTCTGGCCGCCACGCAAGTGCTGGACAAACTACAACTGACCGACGCCACCAAGGGCAAGATCGTCGAGGGCCAGAACATCACCCAGGCTTATCAGTTCGTCTCCACCGGCAATGCCGAACTGGGTTTTGTCGCCCTGTCGCAGATCTACAAGGATGGCAAGGTAAGCGAGGGCTCGGCCTGGATCGTACCGTCCAACCTGCATGAGCCCATCAAACAGGATGCGCTGATCCTCAACAAAGGTAAGGACAGCGCCGCCGCCAAAGCCCTGGTTGAATATCTCAAGGGGCCGAAAGCCGCTGCCGTGATCAAGTCCTACGGTTACGAAATCTGATGCCACTCGATGCCAGCGACCTGGGTGCTATCTGGCTGACCTTTAAACTGGCCAGCCTCACCACCTTGATTCTGCTTCTGGTCGGCACACCCGTTGCCTGGTGGCTGGCGCGCACGCGCTCGTGGCTGCGTGGGCCAATAGGTGCTGTGGTGGCGCTACCCCTGGTGCTACCGCCGACCGTAATCGGTTTCTATTTGTTGCTGGCCCTGGGGCCCAACGGCTGGATTGGCCAAACCACCGAGGCACTGGGACTGGGCACCGTGGTGTTCAGTTTCAGCGGCCTGGTGATTGGTTCGGTCATCTACTCAATGCCGTTCGTTGTGCAACCCCTGCAAAACGCCTTCAGTGCCATTGGCGAACGACCCTTGGAAGTGGCAGCGACACTCAGAGCCAGCCCCTGGGACACTTTCATTCATGTTGTGCTGCCACTGGCACGACCAGGCTTTATTACCGCCAGTATCCTCGGCTTCGCCCATACCGTGGGTGAGTTCGGCGTGGTGCTGATGATAGGTGGCAATATTCCCGACAAGACCCGCGTGGTGTCGGTACAGATCTTCGACCATGTCGAAGCCATGGAATATGTGCAAGCGCACTGGCTGGCCGGCGCCATGCTGGTGTTCTCCTTCCTCGTGCTGCTGGCGTTGTACTCCAGCCGCCGGGGCCGATCGGCCTGGAGCTGAACCTTGCAAAAAATGATTCATGCCCGGCTCAAGGTCGCGCGCGACACCTTCGACCTGGATGTCGACCTGCAACTGCCCGGTCGCGGCATCAGCGCGCTGTTTGGCCACTCAGGCTCGGGCAAAACCACCTGCCTGCGCTGTCTCGCCGGTCTGGAGCGGGCGTCCGAGGCCTACATCGAGGTCAATGGCCAGGTTTGGCAGGACTCGCGACGTAACCACTTCATCGCCCCACATCAACGCCCTGTTGGCTACGTGTTTCAAGAGCCCAGCTTGTTTGCGCACCTGACCGTGCATGGCAACCTGACCTTTGGCTGGCGACGCGTAGCGCCGCAGGCGCGCAAGGTAGGCATGGAACAAGCCTGTTCACTACTCGGTATCGAGCACCTGCTCGAACGCAAGCCCTCCACCCTCTCAGGCGGAGAAGCGCAACGCGTCGGGATAGCCCGGGCACTATTGAGCAGCCCACAACTGCTGTTGATGGATGAACCCCTCGCCGCCCTCGACGGCCCGCGTAAGCGCGAAATCCTGCCGTACCTTGAACGGTTGCACAATGAGCTGGAAATCCCGCTTATCTACGTCAGTCATGCCCAGGACGAAGTTGCCCGCCTGGCAGATCATCTGGTGTTACTGGAGCACGGCAAAGCCTTGGCCAGCGGCCCGATTGCCGCCACCCTCTCACGCCTCGACCTGCCACTGGCCCAGGGCGATGATGCAGGGGTAATCATTGAAGGCCGTGTCAGCAGCCATGACGCAAGCTACCAGTTATTGGGCCTGCAACTACCCGGCAGTACCCTGGCGCTACGCGTGGCCCACGCCCCCCTGGCATTGGGCACGATGTTGCGCCTCAAGGTACAGGCACGAGATGTGAGCCTTAGCGTGGGACAAGAAGCGCACTCCAGCATCCTCAACCGCTTGCCCGTGAGCGTGATCGGCTTCCAACCCGCGGATAACAGCGCCCACGTTCTGGTCAGCCTCGACGCGGCCGGCAGCGTGCTGCTGGCACGTATAACCCGGTATTCTGCCGATCAGCTTGGACTGCACAGCGGCCAGCAACTGATAGCACAGATAAAGTCGGTGGCACTGCTGGGCTGAGTCTGTTGTCCATAGCACAGATCCCGTTAGCGGACTTGTGCCATGGCCGAAACTGCCTTACCCGATTGCTTGCACTACGTCGACGACAGCCAACCGGGGCTGCGCCGCAGCACCTTGCGCGGCCGGTTCGTCTACGTCGATGCGCAAGGTCGACACATCAAGGATGCGGCCACCCTCGACCGGATAAAAGCCCTGGCCATTCCCCCGGCCTATACCGATGTGTGGATCTGCGCCGACCCGCAAGGCCATGTGCAGGCTACCGGACGTGACGCTCGTGGGCGCAAGCAATACCGCTATCATCCAAACTGGCGTGACTTTCGCGACAGCCACAAGTATGCGCGCATGTTGGCTTTCGCCAGCACACTGCCCAAGATACGCAGCCAGTTAGACAGCCATCTCGCCCGCCCCGGCCTGGACCGGCAGAAAGTCATGGCCCTGATTGTCAGCCTGCTCGACGCGACCCTGATAAGGGTTGGCAACCGCCAATATGCCCGCGACAACAACTCTTTCGGCCTCACGACCCTGCGCAACCGCCATGTGAAAGTACAAGGCATCGCCATACGTTTTCGTTTTCGCGGCAAGAGCGGTATCGAACACCAGGTCACCTTGCGCAACCGGCGCCTTGCCAACCTGATCAAACGTTGTATGGATTTACCCGGCCAGGATTTGTTCCAATACCAGGACGAGCAAGGCAATCGTCACAGCATTGGATCGAGCGATATCAACGCGTACCTGCAAGAACTGACCGGCAGCGACTTCACCGCCAAGGACTATCGCACCTGGGCTGGCAGCGCGCTGGCCTTGAGCTTGCTGCGCAAGCTGCAATGGCAACCGGAGTCCGAAGCACGTCGCCAAGTAGTCGAAATCGTCAAACAGGTCGCCTTGCGCCTGGGAAATACCCCAGCGGTATGCCGGCGCTGCTATATCCACCCGCAACTTCTGGAGTGTTTCGCGCGCGGCGAGCTGGCCAATCTGCCACGCGCTCGTAAACGCCAGGGGCTGGATGCAGAGGAAGTACGCCTGGCTGTATTTCTAAAATCCATTCCGCCCCCTTGAAAGCCAATACAATCGACCTCAATTTCCCTATCATGCAGAGAAATTTCCCATATTCGCTCAAGCCCCCTATGCTTGCGGGTGTGAGCAGCGTTCGTTGCCACCAAGCGCTCATCCGCCCCAGTGGGCACATGCGACTAATGACTCACTACAGAATATGTGTTCGGGGGAATTAATATCCGCCGAAAGCGTCTTTAATGAAGGAAAAGAGGAAGGCGCGCAGCGCATTCCCGGGCTTGTGCGGGCTCAGTCTGCAAAGCAAATTACGTTACCAAGGAGATATACATGCTGATACTCACCCGTAAGGTTGGCGAAAGCATCGTCATCAACGATGACATCAAAGTCACCATTCTGGGCGTTAAAGGTATGCAAGTGAGAATTGGCATCGACGCGCCTAAAGATGTTCAGGTGCACCGCGAGGAAATTTTCAAGCGCATTCAGGCCGGCAGCCCGGCACCAGAAAAAGGAGACAGTCACCACGAGTAATGCTCGCTGACCCAAGCCGCACGGATGCGCTTGACCCTCATCGCGTCAGCCTTGATGGCGGGCCCAATGGCCTTATGACGACTTGGGTGGGCGAAGCAATTGATTTACCGCGGCGATCAACTTGGGTATGTCGAAGGGCTTTTCGAATACGGCTGCAAACAGCTCTGGGCTATCCCACCCCTCATGAGCCTGGGCGCCACTGATCAATATCATCGGTAAATGCCGCAGCTGCTCGTTTTCGCGAATTTTCATTGCCAGGTCCTTACCATTGAGCCTGGGCATCATATAGTCGGTGATGACCAACTCGACACGGGTACGCTCCAGCGCTTGCAAAGCCTGTTCGCCGTCACCTGCCCTGATTACCTCGAAGCCCTCATCTTCCAGGAACATGCCTAGAATATCGGCGATCAAATACTCGTCGTCGACGACCAGAATCGTGCTCATGGTCGTGCAACCTGACGGCTCATTTGTCCGCCACCTGCACGGGTGTACCGGATAACACTGCCATTGCCTGGGTAAATGCCTTCTTCAGATCGATACCGTGATTGCTGATAGTCAACTCCAGCAGTGCTGGGTCGTAGCCGCTGTCGCGCACCTTGAGAATCGACAGCAAGCGCTTGAGCTGCGAATCGAATTCGACAAATCGCATCAACATGAGGTTATCGACAATACTCGACAGATCCGGTGCTGGGGCATTGATTTCCGAACCAAAAATATCTCGCATTTCCCAAGTTGCGATGACACTGACATCCAGTGCACGCAGCTCACCGGCCAGCGCCCGGAAAAATTCATTGAGGCGTTCGGGAGTGGTGGCCAGACGCGTGAAGGCTCCGAGGCTGTCGATCAACACCCGGCGGATTTTTTTCTCTCGAACCAGACGTAACAGGCGTGCGCCGACATCATCAAGAATACCCTCGGTGGTTGGCTGCCACGCAATATGCAACGCACCCTCTCGTTCCATCGCGGCAAAATCGTGCCCCAAGGCACCGGCTTTCAAACGCAGGCGCTGTGGTGTTTCGTAAAAACCAAAATGCAGCCCCGGCTCCTTGGTCGTGGCCGCGGCCAGGAAACTCAGCCCTAGGGAAGTTTTGCCAATTCCCGAGGGCCCCATCACTAGGGTTATGGAACTGCCTGGCAAGCCGCCGCCCAGCAGCTCATCGAGAACCTTGATGCCACTACCGACCCGAGTCAGCTCATTACTGCCCATACTGCTGGGATAGCTGTACAGCGCCTCCAAGCGCGGATAAACCTGTAGGCCATCGGCAGTAATTTCACACTCATGCAACCCCGACAATGCGCCGCTGCCACGGGTTTTGCGTACCTGGATACGGCGTACCGAACGACTGCTGAACAAGGTCTCGCCCAACTCGATGACGCCATCGACCATGGTGTGTTCCGGACTGCCGTCATCGAGCCGAGAACTGGTCAAAAACACTACCGAGCAACCGGCAAAGGCTGCGTGGCCTTGTAGGCCGGCAATGAACTTCTTGGTATCGAGAGAGGTTTCAGCTCGCGACCTTGCAGTCAGCAAGCCATCCACCACCAACAACGTAGCCTGGTGACGGCTTATTTCACCACGCAACAATTTGACGACTTGATCCAGCCCATCTCGTTCCAGCGTATCGAAGGCACTGACGAACTGAATCTGTTTACCCACCAGGCCGGGGTCGAAAAAACTCAAGGTCGAGAGGTACTGAAACAAGCGTTCGTGGGACTCGCTCAACAATGTCGCAACGAGCACTCGCCCCCCCTGACCGACATGATTAAACGCCAGTTGGTTGGCCAGGATGGTTTTTCCTGAGCCTGGAGGCCCTTGAATGATGTAGGAAGCGCCAACAATGAGCCCGCCCTTGAGCAGTGCGTCCAGCCCGTCGATTCCGCTAGCGAGGCGTTTAAGTTGTTCCACGATTCGCGTACCTGTTCAGTTCGACGTAACAATGACCGGCTGAAAAACCGGTAGATACAAAGTCATGCACGTGCCCTCTTCCGGCACACTGGCGACGGTCACGGCGCCGTTGCTCTGCTTGGCGAAACCGTAGACCTGACTCAACCCCAGGCCAGTCCCCTTGCCGAAGGCCTTGGTGGTGAAAAAAGGCTCGAAGATCCGCGGCAGCACACTGGGGATGATCCCCTTGCCATTATCAATGACGTCCAATTGCACGAACGCACCGTTCAGATTTTCGATTTCGCCCTCGAGCTGGCAGTTACGCCCCAACAAACGAATCACCCCATCGTTTTCTACTGCATCACGAGCGTTGAGAATCAAATTGAGCAAAACCATCTGCAGTTGCCCGCCGTCGACCTCGATGTGCTGCAGTTCTGGCTCCAACTGTATTTGCAGCTCGACATTTTCAGGCAACGCATGAGCGAGTAAGGTGCAAATCGACTCGATCACAACCGGCACCTGCACCTTGCCTGACTTGAGAACCTTGAAACGGGCAAAGCTGAGCAGCTGTTGAGTCATCTGCGTGCCGCGCTCACCTGCATCGAGAATATGCTCGAGCAAACGTTGGCTGCGTTGCGGGTCGCGGCTGGTCAGGGCCAGTTTTGCCGAACCGATAATGATGGTCAGCAAGTTGTTGAAGTCATGCGCCATGCCCCCGGTCAGCAGTCCGAGGGCTTCGAGTTTCTGCGCCTGAAACAGCTGCGCACGCATGGCATCGAGCTGCAAGGCAGCCTCGCGGCGGTCAGTGATGTCCCGGGTAATCTTTGCCAGCCCGATGATTTCGCCATCCGCGGAGCGGATCACATCCAACGCCGCCAGGGCCCAGAAGCGCGTGCCATCTTTGCGCACGCGCCAACCCTCATCCTGGGCGACACCCGTGCTAATGGCACGATCAAGCAGGAAGGCAGGCTTGCCATTGACACGATCTTCTTCGGTAAAAAACAGCGAAAAATGCTTGCCGATGATTTCCTGCGCACCCCAGCCCTTGATCCGCTGGGCACCTGCGTTCCATGACACAACCCGACCTTCCAGATCGAGCATATAGATGGCGTAATCCACCACCGTCTGCACCAGTTGTTCGTAGAGACTGGCCTGCATGGTGTGCAAATTCGAGTGATCAGAAGAACTCATAGCAACTCCACGCAAACCGCAGATGTATTCAAGCATAGACAGCCAACACTACGCGCAATTCCGGCAGCAGGGTATTTCTCCTTGAAAAGATAGCCACAGATTAAATTCGAAGGCTTGGAATCTGGTCGTCCATAGGCCTGTAAAGGCCGTGCTAGCGGCCTGGGTGCAGTTGACTCAAATATAACGATGAGTTATAAAGCTCGCCTGATTGTGGAGGAAATACATTTCCTCCAGGGCCTACGCCCCGGTTTCCGGACCCTGTCGAATTGTGCGAGTGTGGTGGAATTGGTATACACAGCAGACTTAAAATCTGCCGGCGTGAGCCTTGCGGGTTCGAGTCCCGCCACTCGCACCATCTTTTGAAAAGGCGCCTGCACGGCGCCTTTTTGCTATCTGCGCTACCGCTCCCCTGACGCAGAGGCGACAACCAACTGCTAAGGTAAAATGGCCCTATCACAAAGGAAGGCGGCCATGCGCTATACCCTGTTCGATAACCAGCGTGATGTAATCATTTTGCTGGCGCGTATCTTGTTGATGATTCTGTTCATCATGTCTGGCTGGAGCAAACTCACAGGCTTCGACGGTACGGTGAATTATTTGGCTTCCCTGGGTGCGCCCATGCCCGTCATCGCAGCAGCCGTTGCGGTGGTCATGGAGTTTTTCGTCGCTATTGTGCTGATCGTGGGTTTTTTCACTCGCCCATTGGCGTTTCTATTCGCTTTGTTCGTGCTGGGAACCGCATTGATCGGCCATCCATTCTGGAACATGGTCGATCCGGAGCGGGCAGCAAACAGCGTGCAGTTTTTCAAGAACTTGAGTATTTGTGGAGGCTTGCTGCTGCTGGCAGTGACCGGCGCGGGTAGATTCTCAGTAGACGGGCGTTAGCGCGACGCCCCTGATCTACAGATCGTCCAGGGGATCGACACCTTCGTCCCAATCAACTTCATCCAGGGCGTCGACGGGTTCGTCGTCCTGGGGGTCGAACAATGGATCAACTTCATCCTGATGATCAGGATCGCTTTCGTAGAACTCATGATCGAGCAAATGATCGTGCTCAGGCTCGTGTATATCCAGCTCGTCGTGCATCATCAGTTCCTGCAACTGTGCTTTGGGTAAAAAGGGATGTTTATATAAGCCAGGGGCTTGCAGTCGTCAACGCCAGGGGGGCGCTATGAAATACCTGCTGATTTTTATCATCAGTCACGCGGCAACCTACTATACCGTAGGCGCCATTATCGATTCTCGACTTCAGCATCTTGCCGAAGACCTGCGACACAATCCTTATGCCCCCTCCCAAGCCCAGTACCTGGAGGACGTGCGCCTGCACGCGCAGCATTCCAAGATTGAATACTGCGCAGTGCTGGGCACGCTACTGGCTGCACTGTTGTCACTGATAACATGGGTGATGACTTGAGTTACAACGTCATCCGGTACTCGAGTGAGCCGGCATTCTGCGCAACCCAGTCGTACAACTTCTGAGCCTGTTTGTTGCTATGTTGGGTATGCCAGTATAGCCGTCCACACTGCTGTTGACGGGCCAAAGCCTGCACCCACTCGATCAGCGCCTTGCCAACGCCCCCACCGCGCACTGAAGGCAGAACATATAAGTCTTCCAGGTAACAGAAGTCTGCCAAGGACCAGGTCGAACGGTGCAGTACCGCATGGACCAGCCCGACAACCTCGCCCGCCCTGACGGCCACCGCTGAGGCCATTGGCTCGTCAGGGTCGAGAAAGCGATTGAAGGTACGTTCTGTAAGGGCATCCTCGAAAGCCACCTCGTAGAAATCCTGATACGCAAGCCATACCCCTCGCCACTGTTCGTAATCGTCAGGGTTAACCGCTCTTATCATTATCGTACTGTGATCACTGTTCATTGCTCGTACACTCCGTGCTGATTGGGAATGCGGGCAATGTAAGGGCTGAGGCTGTCGGCAGTACCGACCAATTCGGCGACAAGTGGCAGGCCACTTGCTCATCCACTGCTGCGCTTGCTAGTGGCGCAGCAACGCTGCATTAGCCTGGCGAACCATGTCCAGCCATTCGCTAACGCTCACCGATCCCGAGCGCTCCAGGCGCTCGGCAGCCATTAATGCCTGATCGTAGGTAGCTTCCGGAAGCACATCTTCACCCAGGAAGCGGGCGCGCCATTGCAAAATCGCAACGGCCCCTTTTTTGTCATCCATTTCCATCCCCACGTAGCACTGATAAGGGCAACAAAACTGGGTTGCCGTCCAAGCGGCGGGGAGATTACACGACGGCCTCATTCTTGAGAATAGTTTGCATTACTGTAATGCGTGTCATTAAGACCAACGCTAACGCCCCCCTTCGTGAGCCCAAACCTGATGGACAAAAGCGCTTTCATACCTCTGGTCGCCTCGCTCGAAGCTTTGTTGCAGCGACTCAAAAGGATGACTAATAGTTAGATGTCTGCCTGGGGAGGCATAAAAAATGCAATCAAGATTCGTTATCGTTCCGGCAGTGCCGATAGAGCAGGAATCCTTCCGCGCCGGCACTCGTTTCTACGCCACGACCGTACCTGGTGGATTTGATATCTATGACAACCAGGAAAAAATCAGGTTGAAACCCAGCTATAACGGCAAGGAGGAAGCAATGATCCATTGCGCTCGCCTAAACGCGGAGGACAGCTCAATCCCGATTGTCCGCCCGGCCTACCTGCTGCCAAGTTAGCCAGAAGCACTAAAGCGCCGCCGATCCAGCGGCGCCTAGGTGCCGACAATCAACGGCAAAAATTCGCAGGACGTGCAAGAACGAATGTGTATAATGCCGCCCGGCAATGCAACTGATATTTGTTTGCATTGACGCCTTGCGAATATGCTGAAAATTTGCCCGATCTATGGCCTAATTGCCGCGAATTTTCTTACATAACCCGTTTTCAACTTGAATCCGGTCAAAGACGCTCAACATTGTATGACTTCCACCAAAATCACTTTCCCTCTAAGCGGCCTGCTTGCATCGAGCATAGCTCCATCAAGGACGATCTCATGAACGCTCTCCAACTCGTGATGTCAGGAATTCTCATTCCTTCCTGTGCACTGGCAGCCGATGCCGTGCAGCTCTCCCCTTGGGCACAGGAACCTACCTCCTTCATGGGCGTAGATCTGCAGGGAGACTTTTTGAAAGACGTGGAAGAATGTCCAGCCGCAACCGTTACAACTCAAACGTTGTGCCGCATAAGTACCGATACACCTGACCAGTACCTGATCCAGGGCGCGAGCTCCCGCCGTGTGCTGCTCGGTTATCAACTTGTTGCCCAGCTTTCCAACGGCAAAATCGAAAAACTGGTTTTTTCCGGCCCTTCGAATAGCAGTGCCCTGGTTGCCGAAATGCTTCGTACCGATTACGGCCCACCGTCACACAGCAAAACCAATCTGGTCAAAACCCGTTCGGGCACCATGTTCGATAACGAAGTGCTTCTGTGGAAAGGTCAGAAACTGTCCATCGAATCGCAGCGTAACGACAACGACCTGAGCACCTACAACGTTATGTTCACCAATGCACCCGTTTCGATCAGCAACGTGCAGGATGCAGAGCAACCGTCTGATAATGGCGTTTCACAGATTTAAATCCATGCAAAGCCTTTACAGCCAAGCTTGCATCCGATGTTTGTATCACCTGCTGCCAGGCTTACCGATACACCGGATGGGCGGACACAACCCCCAGGGAGAAGCCCGCATCAGCGGGCCTTATATCGCCATCAAGGCCTACATCGAACCGGTGATTCTGTCGTCTATAGAAGCGCGATCCGCTGCAACCTGACGGGCCCGACCTACCCCCCAGGCCAAGGCCCTGGTCATCGACTCGCCAGGGCGCGAATCAAAAGCCTCCTCATGCAATGCCATGCCGGAAGCTGCATACACACCAATAAACATCTGCGTTGTACCGGTACGCGACAACCTCACCTGCACCTCGATGTAAGTACCGTCATCAAGGGTTTCATCATGGGTTCGACTGTGAAGCGTAGGGTCTGCCCACGTCCAGAAAACGTCTCCGCGTGTTCTCATACAGCCCTCCTGCAACCGTCTGTTAAGCGAGTGGCAAATACCAAGATAGCCAACGTGTCGCGATGTTCAAGGTCAACAAGCAGCATCCACAGCGCAGCCAGACAATCGGCCAATAAAAGGATGCAGATCATTTTAACGTTCACAGAAAGGCCCAGCGCAGGGCCGGGCCTCCAAGCTGCTGCAGCGCGCTCCACCCCGGCGCCCGGTTATCTTTCATTGAGAGTTCAACAGCTCACCGCGGTATGCTGGTAGTGCCTTTTCAACCACCCTTTATGTTCTTGAGCACACGTAGGCTGCATCTAGAAGCTTTCCATGGTCATACCAGGCATCTCGCTGATAAGCAGCGTACTGATGTTGGTTGCCTGCACCATAAACCTCAACAAGGCCTGAGGCTTGGTTTGGGTCAGTACTATCAACGAACAGCTTGAGCGTATTGTCTCCCTTCTGCACGTAAGTGCTTGAACTGCCTCCAAGCTCCTCTTGAACACATCCTAAATAATCTGGCTGGCCTTTCGCGATGCTCCCAGAAATCTGGTCATGTCCAATACGGACATCCGGGTTGTGTGCACAACCGGACAGTAAAACAATGACAACAAACGACGATATCACTCCATGGGCGGCCGTCCTTAAGCTTTTCATGCGGCACCTCCGACCCCCAACAAAAACTAATGGATAGCTCGGATGATATAAGCCCTTTCTAATTGTAAGACACTGCTGGATAACGAAATATCATTGCGCTTCTAAATGATAGTTCGTTGATAACAGCGCCATATTCAAGTTAGCTATATTTTTCCTTGGCAACCGAATCACAGAGCAGTCAGCCTATTGGGTGAGGCGCTGTTAACGCAAACAACAGGCTTGCACCCGACCAGCAACTTCAAAATTGGCCACGCAACGTCAGCATGTAGTTGCGCGGCGCTCCATAGTAGTTACCGTACTCCGCCGTGTTGACGGTCTCGAAGTATTTGCGATCGAACAGGTTGTTGCCATTGAGCGCGACGGTCCAGTGTTCATCCAACTGGTATTCCACCATCGTGTCCCATACGGCGTAGCCGCCCTGGCTGAAGTCGAATGGGGTTGTACTGTAGGGATTGCCCTTGCTGTCCAGGCGGTAGGATTCACCACTGACAAAATTGGCGCTTTGCGCTGTTACACCTCCCCCGACTTTCCACTGGGACATCCTGTCAGGCAAGGTATAGACCGCCCAGAGCTTGGCCAGATGTTTAGGCGTCACACTGCTGAACGCCTTGCTGGTCTCTCGGTTTCGTGTATTGGTGTAGGTATAGCCGCCCATTACCATCAGACCGGGTAGCAGTTCACCGCTGGCCTCCAGGTCGACACCCTTGCTGACCACCTCCCCTTGCGGCAAATAACAGCAACTGCCACCGTATAGTACCGACTGCCCTGTGTGAGCTGGGTCCAATACCGCCTCGTGCTCGCGCTGGGTGTAAAACAGCGCTGCAGATACGTTCAGAGAACTGTTGAACAACTCACCTTTCAAGCCCGTTTCATAGGTTTTACCCACCATGGGTTCTACTGTCTTGCCGGACGTGACAGGCCCCTCGCGACGCTGAGCCTGGGGTTTGAATATCTCCGAGTAGCTTGCATATGCCGACCACTGCTCATCCAGGGCGTAGACCAGCCCGCCGAACGGTACCATCTTGGTGGGCTCGCGATAGTCGATTCCAGGTTGGGCCTCCCACGCGCCAGTTTTGGCGTTTACCGTCTGGTACTTCTGCTCATATTTGTAGCGCTGAGCGCGGGCACCAACGATTAGTTGCAGCGGGTCAGTCAGCTGCAGGCGCAGCGTCGAGTACAACCCGTACTGCTTGCGGGTGTTCGGGCTGTAGTCACGGGTCAAGTCATCGCCAATTGCATCGGGGCCCAGCGGCGTGGCATTCGGATTGTAGACATCTATGGGAATGATATCGGTCATGCCCCCAGTCGCACGCCAGCGACTTGTGACCTTTTGCGCATCGGCACCAACCAACAACTCATGCTCACGACCGAAGGCCGAGAACGTGCCGGAAACGTTTGCATCGAACAGCGACTGCTCGCTCCACGACTTGATGAAGCTGCCACCCCACGTGGCGCCTTGCATCGTCTCTGGATCCGGCGCCCCCCAAAGAAACGCGCTTTTGGCCTCGGTCTTGTCATAGGTATTGGTGAAACTGACGTTAAGCTTCCACGTCTCGCCCAAGTCCTGATCGTACTTGACGAACCACTCCTGCGAAGCGTTATCGCTGTACGCCCAGTTCGGGGTGTACCACGTGCTCCGCCCTAGTTTGAGATCCTTGCCGGTGCTGTAGCGTGGCAGACCGTCTCCGGTACCGTTTTCATGGATCCGCTCATAACGCCCGCCGACGGTCACCCGGGCGCTATCGGTAAGGTCAGCTTCGAGTACCGCGTAGATAAATGGCTTATCGGTGCTGCGGTTGTCATAAAAGTACTGGCGATCGGTGTAAGCCGTCACCACACGCCCACGCAGGCGACCATCGAAAGCGATTGGACCGGTGACATCGATTTCGCTGCGGTAGTTGTCCCAGGAGCCGGCGGAGGTGTTTATTTTCAGTTGGTTGTAATCTAACGGGCGCTTTCGCACAGCGTTGATGATGCCACCGGGATCGCCGGTTCCACCAAACAGCCCAGATGCCCCACGCAAAATCTCTATGTGGTCGAACTCGGCCATATCGTAGGTTTTATTGGCGTAGAACGTGCCAATACCCGAACCGATGTCCATGGGCGAGGCGCCATCGATCTGAATGTTGTCGATGGGGAAACCGCGCGATAAAAACTGCGGCAATCGGTAATTCGAATTTTTCACCGTGATGCCAGGCGCGCGCTTAAGGGCATCGCTCAGATCAACCATGCGCAAATCTTCGATTAACTGTTGGCTGACCACCGACACACTCTGCGGCGTATTTTTCAAGCTTGTCGGCGTCTTCGAACCGGCGCTGACCAAACCCGTCGTGTATGAACCCGAGTTCTCGGTTGCCTGGCCCATCCCCTGCCCGCTGATCATGGTGTTATCGAGTTCCAGCGCAGCGCCGGCATTCATCAACTGATACAGCATCCAATTGCCAGCAGCAGTGCGGCTAGCGGCAAGACCAGAACCACTGAGCAGAATCTCAAGACCTTGCGCAACCGCGTACTCACCTCGCAGCGCAGGCGCGCGCTTGCCCTGGACCATCCCGGGATTGAACGGCAAATTTATCCCTGCAGTCTGGGCAAAGGCGTTGAGCGACTGTTCAAGCGTACCGGCCGGCAGATCATAGCGATGTACTTGGGCCTGCTCGGCATAGGCTGGCGGAATGAACAGGGTCATGGCTGTGGTGCTAGTGAACAGCACCCCGCGCAGCGCGAGCGCAAGACGGGTTCGAGGCAAATGGGGAGGTTGGGAGGTAGCAGATGACATGAAACGCGAGCTCCTTTCGGTTGGCGAGTGGTTTTTCTTATTTGCCGAAGAGCTCAGAAAAACCCGCAATGCCATACCGCATTTTTCAGCTCACACTTAACGTGCAACCACCCTCCTCCACAGCGAGGTGAAGCGCTCGATCCGAACCGGCAGGGAGTCGCCGAGGGCATTGAGCGCCCGATCGATGTCATCAAGCTGGAAGACTCCCGACACCTCGACATTGGCGATCTGCCGGTCACAGCTGATCCAGCCACGCTGATAGCGCGCAAACTCGGCGACCAAGTCGCGCATGCGCATACGGCTGGCGACCAACTGGCCCCTGGTCCAGGCGCTGGCATCCATGTCGGTAGCCGTCACTTTGCTCAGTCCGTTGGCTGTAATCACATATTCCTCGCCCGCCTCAACGCGTTGCCGCTGCACGGAGTGATGGATGACCACCGCATGTTCCTCAACCCTAAGGCGGGTCTGGTCTTGCTCCTGGCGCACGGCAAACGCGGTGCCGAGCGCCTCTAAACTTGCCTGAGGGGTCTGAACCCAAAAGCCACGTAGCCCCCCAGGGGCACCATCGTCCGCACCAGTGTCGATAAATATCTCGCCACGCTGAAGCGTGAACACGCGCTTGTGTTGACTGAAGGCTACATCGACCGCACTGGAAGTATTGATCTGCAGCCGAGTGCCGTCAGCGAGTTTAAAGCTGCGCCGCTCGCCGACTTGAGTGGTGTAATCCGAGTTCCAGGGAGCAAGCGCTCCCCTATGCACCTCCCAACCCATGCCTCCCATTACCAGACCGCCGCCGACGACCTGCAGCAACCGACGGCGACCAATGCGTCCGCGTTGCATACGCTCAAGGGTATCCAAAGCGACACCGCTGCTGGCACCTGAGAGCGTTGCAAGGCCATGAAACGCGGATTCACTGGCTTGCAAGGCTTGCCAGGCGGCCTCATGAACAGGCCGCGCCTGTCGCCACTGCAAGCACCCCTGACGTACGCGATCATCGGCGTCGCCTGACTGCAGCCGAACCTTCCAGGCAATCGCCTGATCGAGAACCTCGCCAGGCAACTCCGGACGACCATCTGCGCTCATAGCGTTGCGAGGTAGCAGTGGCGGATGGCCTTTGCCATATACCCTTCCACCGATCTCAAACTCACCCCCAGATGTATGGCTATCTCTTTGTAGCCCAGCCCTTCCAGTCGCGAAAGCAGAAACGCGGAGCGCACTTTAGGCGGCAAACCGTCGAGCAATGCATCGATCCTGGTGAGGGTTTCCAGCAGGATAAATTGAGTCTCGGGTGATGGTGTTTCGGCATCAGGTAAACCGGCAACAGCGTCGAGGTAGGCCCGTTCAACGCGCTGGCGACGAGCACGGTCGATCATCAAAGCCCGTGCAACAGTACTTAGCCACGCCCTAGGCTGGCGCAAATCCTGTAGCCGTTCAGGTTTGCCCAATATGTTCACAAAGGTGTCTTGAGCCAGATCGGCAGCGTTATCTCCCTGACGCAGCCGCGTGCGTAACCAGCCAACCAACCAAGCGTGATGATCGAGGTAAAGCATCTGGATATCAGCCTGCGCTGACGGTGAGACAGGCTGTGAAGACACGAGAAATCCCTACTTGATATAGCAGTGCATTTGCGAATTTATCGCATTCTATACAGCACTGATCTCGAATGACAAGCGCCCCCCTGTATTGAAAAGGCTTGATCCGACTTCCTCATTGCCTTGTGCCAAGCCCTGTGTGCGCCCTCAAGCTGAACATTCGTTTGAACTTTGCCAGGCAGCTCGGCTTCCTCTCTAAAGATGCCCAAAAATCCATTTTGAGGAGTACAGCCCATGCGAGCATTGACCTACCACGGTGCACACGATGTCAGGGTGGAAACCGTTGCCGACCCCGCGCTCCAAGAGCCAGACGACATCATCCTTCGAGTGACCGCTACCGCAATCTGTGGATCGGACCTGCACCTGTATCGAGGCAAGATCCCGTCTACCGAACATGGCGACATCTTCGGCCATGAGTTCATGGGAATAGTGGAGGACACTGGCAGTGCCGTGATCGAATTGCACCGCGGTGATCGGGTGGTTATTCCTTTCGTCATTGCCTGCGGCAGCTGCTTTTTTTGTCAACATGAGCTGTTTGCCGCCTGTGAAACCACCAATACGGGACGCGGCTCGATTATCAATAAGAAGAGTATCCCGCCAGGTGCGGCGTTGTTTGGCTACAGCCATCTGTACGGCGGTATTCCTGGCGGCCAGGCTGAATTAGTAAGGGTACCAAAAGCCAATGTCGGACCGTTCAAGGTGCCCGCAGCACTGACCGACGATAAAGTGTTGTTTCTCTCGGATATCCTTCCGACCGCTTGGCAGGCGGTACTCAACGCCGAAATTGGCCAAGGTTCCTCGCTTGCCATCTATGGCGCCGGCCCCGTTGGCCTACTCAGCGCCGCATGCGCGAAGATGCTTGGCGCACAGACGATTTTCATGGTCGATGACAACGATTATCGACTCGCCTATGCCCGCGACACCTATGGCGTCATTGCCATCAACTTTGAACAAGACGACGATCCCGCCGATACCATCATTCGCCAGACACCGGGAATGCGTGGCGTCGATGCGGTAATCGACGCAGTGGGCTTTGAAGCCAAGGGCAGCACGACCGAAACCGTCCTCGCGGCCCTGAAGATCGAAGGCAGTAGCGGCAAAGCGCTGCGCCAGAGTATCGCCGCCGTTCGCCGCGGCGGTGTGGTCAGCGTGCCAGGCGTTTATGCGGGGTTTATTCATGCCTTCATGTTCGGCGATGCCTTCGACAAGGGCCTGACGTTCAAGATGGGCCAGACCCATGTGCAAAAATATCTGCCGACGTTACTGGAACACATTGAAGCTGGCCGCTTGCAACCAGAACTGATCGTCACCCATCGGTTAGCGTTGGAGGAAGCAGCCCAAGGCTACAAGATGTTCGATAAAAAAGAGGATGAATGTCGCAAGGTCATTCTTGTTCCAGGCGCTGGGCGTGGAGCCTAGAGCGCTTGAACATTCCATGGCTTCGCTTAGCGGTACTAGCCACTCTTGCGATAATGAGTGCTCCACGAGTGCGAACAGACCTTGCTGATTGCAATATGGGAAAAGCGTATCGGGCAGCTTGCACGATGCAAGTCGCCACTACGCTTGCTCAACTTACTGATTCTCAACGATTAATTATTATCAACCGGTGGGCACAAATGCTGCGTGGGTCTTAGGGTTGTTTAATCGGCATCGGCACCTTCGTTGATGCGAATCGAATCCCGAGGAGACGATGATGAACGCCATCGAGTTGTTGAAAGAAGACCACAAACGTGTGAAGTCGATTCTTGAAGCGCTGAGTGAATCAACCGAGCGCGGTATCAAAAAGCGCACTGACTTGCTTGCCAAGCTGGAAATGGAAGTCGCGATCCATACCCAGCTGGAAGAGCAAATCTTGTATCCCGCTTTCAAAGCCGCCGGGAGCAGAGAAGAAGATGTCATGTACTTTGAAGCCAAGGAGGAGCACCGTACTGTCGACTCATTGGTGCTGCCGGACCTGCAGCAGACTGATCCGGGCACACCCGAATTTGCCGGGCGCGTGAAGGTCGTCAAGGAACTCCTCGAGCATCACATCGAAGAAGAGGAGAAAGAAATGTTTCCTAAAGCCAAGAAGATACTCGGCAAGGCAAAACTCGATGAAATCGGAATGCAGATGGAAGCGATGAAAGCTGAGCTCAAGAAGTCCATGTCTGGGATTGCAGTCGGGGCCTGAACTGTCTTTCTCGATAAGCCCGCGTAAGCGGGCTTATTGTTGATAGCGGGGTAACCTTTACGACGTCAGCCTTTACTGTGCTCGGGTGAACTCGGCCCCGTGCCGGGTTTGATTCCGCGAGGGCCGAACAGCGCCCAGACAATCAGCCCCAGAACGGGGAAAATAACGATGCCTAGAAACCACAGGACTTTAACGCCATCTGACTTATCACTACGGAAAACGCTGATGATCGCCCACAGATCGACGAGCACGATGATTGCTGCAACGAATATCCCGAAATAGATAACGACATCTGCCATGGCTGCTTCTCCCTGGGATTGATATAGGGTTGGCAGCGCGTTATCCGAGGCGTTCAAATTTTCGACTTCTGTTTAACGGCCACCAAACCACGTATGCTCTCGACCAGGTCATTGAGCTGCGCAACCACCCGGCCACCCACGTCACTACCACTGCCAGCCATGGCCTTGTTACGCATGAAGTCGCGCTTGATCTGTGCCCAGCGCTCAGCCTGCTCGGGCGTCTGGTTGCCGCGCAGCTCGGCAAGCTTAAGCAGGTTTTCCTCAGCACCCGTGGTGAGCAGTTGCGATTCGCCCTGGTAGTGATCAGCGATCAGTTGCAACAGTTCGGCGTCGTTCATGGCTGAGCTGATTTTCTCCGCCATCTTGTTCATATTGCGATAGCTGCCCTGCAGCTTGAACGCCGGCTCGCAGCGGTAGCTATCGGCCTGCGCAGCGCTGACGATGTACTGCTGGTTGACCCGACCGACCACATCGCGAACCTGCATCAGACGCTGTAGGGTCGCACTGATTTCGTTGATCTCGGCGGCGCTGTAGGTGTGCGATAGCTCGCTCACTGAGAAGGGTTTTCCCTCAGCCTTGGCCACAAGACAATAGACATCGGCCATGTCGCGAGTGGCCAGTGGTGCCAATACAGGGTTGGAGGTCAGGGCGTTCTCGATATAGCTTAAGTCGAAGGATTCCTGCATTCCGCCCAAAGTGTCGCCGAGGTTGTAGATATCGGCACGGTTGGCAAGCATGTCGGGAATTTTGAACACGTCACCGGACTCGGTGTAGGGGTTGCCCGACATCACCACGCAAAACTTTTTGCCGCGCATGTCGTAGGTCTTGGTCCTGTCTTTCCACACACCCTCAATACGCCGTGTTCCGTCACACAGCGAGATGAATTTCTGCAGGAACTCCGGGTGGGTGTGCTGAATGTCGTCGACGTAGAGCATCACGTTATTGCCCATTTCCAGCGCCAGATTGAGTTTTTCCAACTCCTGACGTGAGGTGGCGTCGGGCGCCTGCGCCGGATCCACCGAACGCACCTCGTGGCCCAGCGCCGGGCCATTGATTTTCATGAAAATCAGGCCCAGGCGATGGGCAACGTATTCCATCAGCGTGGTCTTGCCATAACCGGGCGGCGAGATAAGCATCAACAGCCCCATAAGGTCAGTGCGTTTGCTCTCGCCAGCGGTGCCCATCTGCTTGCTCAGATTATCGCCGATATAACCCAGATACACATCATTGATCAGTTTGTTGCGTACGAACGACGACAACGGCCGCGGCTTGAACTCGGCCAGGCGCAGGGCCTGACGCTCGCGGTTGATCACTTCCTGGCGCAGCGCCTGATAGCGCTGCAGTTGCGGCACGAATTCGTTGCGGTGCTGTTGCAGGCGAACGAAGTAGTCATCGATAGCCAGCACCAGCGCACCGCCCTGCACACACGGATGCTCACCGAGCAGACCGCCGACGCCCAAACGCAGATCGACCTCGGTGAAGCGACGCGGGAATTTATCGTCCAGCAGGCTGATGGCGACGGCTTCGGGAATGTACTCGGCCAGTGCTGCAAGCGCCTCGTCCTTGGCGCAAAGACCCTCGAGCCAGGATTGCACCAGCGACCAACGTTGCAGCGTGCGGCCACGCAAGTTGTCCAGCGCCTCGCGATAGTCGGCCCACATATGGCTGGCCTGCAGGCGCCGCTGCAGACATTCGAGCAATTGCCGGGCGTATTTGCTGAACGTGAATTCGATCGACTTGGCCGCCAGTTCCTCAACCAGGTAGGCCGCCGCGGCCTGGCGCTGTGCCAGGCCAATCGGGAGCGGATGCTGACCAAGGAACCCCAGCATTGCTGCACCGATTTCTTCCTGCAGCCGCAGCACGCCATCGCTGCTGCCAAACAGCTCGCGCAGCTGCAGGCTGCTGCGGGCACGCTCTGGCCACAGCTCGGCCTCGATGTCCTCACCCCAGCGGTTCCAGAACAGCGCGGCAAAGCCTCTCGCCGCGGGTGTGTATCGCAGCAGGCCGGCGCTTTCGCGCAACACCAGCAGCTGAGTAAGAATCAGCGCCGCATCGTGGTCGTGGATGCCTTTCTCGTAGGCATCCTTGTAACGCGGCGCGGCGAAATCGCGGATCAGCCGAATCAGGGCATCGGGCTGTGCCAAATGCGTCTTGAGCAAATCGAGACTAAGTCCTTCGCGCCCACCCAGGGCAGCGTCCAGCACCAACCCTGCCAGATACTCGCCGCGGTACAGCGATGGCGACTCCGACTCCAGCGACACTTGCCAGTAGTCACGCAAGCTCTCCAGGGTTTCATCGCGCAACCGTTCGAGGAAGTCGGTTCCGGTCAGGTGCAGGTACCAAACCTTGGCACTCGGCGACCTGAGCACTACTCGCCTGCTGCGCTTGGGCGACCAGGGAACACCCATGGCCCTGCACTTGAAGCTGCAAGGCTGTGTGCGTAGCGACGGCGGTCGACGTGATAGCCAGCATGGCACCCTGGTTTGGAGCTCGATCGAGCCGGTGGTTGAACTCATCTTCAACGCGGTATCCGACCCCGACACACCTGAACTGATTAAAGTAGTCGGCGCCGAGGGTTTCGGCCTACGTCTGCTCGATGTTCAGGGCAACGACGTACGATTAGGCCGGGTCGCCCCCGCATGGTTCGTCTCGCCCGGCGCCAGCCAGCTGACCTATTACATCCGACCTGAGCGCACCGCGGCGTTTCTGCGCCCAGGCGCCTTCCGGGCCAGCCTAAATGTGAACCTGGCGTATGACTAAGCCCACTGTAATGACTGTCGCACGTCTCGCATTGCTGGCACTGCTGCTTGGCTATGCATCCTTGGCACCTGCTGCAGAGCAGCAGATCCTAACGATCAAAGGTGTTATCTATGCAGCGATTCCTTGCGTCATCAATAAAAATGCACCGATCAGCGCACCGTTTGGCGATGTGCAGACTGCCCGCATCGATGGTAATTACAAAACCATCACCCTGGAGTACACCCTCGACTGTACCCGCTCGGTGACCAATGAACTACGGATGCAGGTTCGCGGTAATCAAAGTTTCGACCCCGCGCTACTGATGGTGCCGGGCTACGACAGCCTTGCCATCGCCCTTAAAATGAACGGCTACCGGTTTGTGCTCAATACCTGGGCTGACTTCGACGCCAACAAAAAACCGGTGCTGCAAGCGGTGCTAGTCAAACGAGAAAACAGGGAAGTCGAAGCCGGCGCATTCAAGGCCAGCGCAACGTTGGTGGTGGACTATCGATGAACATCCTGCATCGCACATTAACAATACTGTCCATGACCGCTCTGCCCCTGTCATGCGTTGAAGCGGACAACATACAGTTCACTGGTAACCTGCAAGCCCCGCCCGGTTGCACCGTCAGCGACAAGAACGGGCGAATTGATGTGCGGTTCCAGAGCAATATCGCTGTCAATCGCATTGACGGCGATCGCTACCGCCAATCGATTCCATACCAAATCGAATGCCCGGGGGCGTCCGGTACTGGCGTCAACTGGCACATGCGCTTAACCCTCAAAGGTGACTACGCACATTTCGATCCTGCTGCACTAAAAACCTCGGAGAATGACCTCGGCATTAAGGTGCTACTCGGCGGGACCCCGCTGATTCCCAATCAACCTCGCGAGATCGATGTCAACGCATCTACACCCCCTGTGCTGGAAGCCGTGCCGGTAAAGCTCACTGGTGCGGCGTTGCCTAGCACCCACTTCACCGCTTCGGCGCTACTGATGGCCGAACTCTATTAGGAGGACCTATGGGCAAGTGGGCCGTGACCCTGATCGGTTGGTTAGCCGCCAGCTTGTGGTGGCCGCCAGTATATGCGGCAGAAGACAACCTGTACTTCTCCGGCACGTTGGTGAACGAGCCTTGCGTACTGGCCGAGGAGGACAACTTAATCAAACTGGACTTTAACAACGTGGTGAATAAGGAACTTTACCTTAACGGCAGAACCAAAGGTCTCCCCATCAAGCTGCGTCTGAAAAATTGCGATCTTGACGTTGGCAGTCACAGCGTGAATATCACCTTCAGCGGTGACGAAAGCAGCGAACCACCGGGCTTTTTGGTGCTGCAAAGCGCCACGGTGAAGGGCCTGATGGTCGGGCTGGAGACGACGACTGGCACTGCCCTGCCGTTAAACCAAACCCACTCGATGGGCGAGTTGACCAGTGGAAACACCACGCTCAATTTCAATGCTTATCTGCAAGGCGAACCTGAGGTATTAGCCAGTCGCACGCTCGGCGAGGGTGAATTCGCAGCGGCCCTGACCTTCGCCCTCAGTTACGAGTAATTACCCATAAGCTGTTCTGTTTAACGCGGCGCTGGCCAGGTCACGGGTTTTGTAGATGCGCTTACGTATCCGTTCTTTCTTCAAACTGCTGAAGAACGATTCGGCCACGGCATTGACGCTCCTATGTCAACAACGGGCTGCTGACTCGGTCACCCAAGCCTTGTTGGGAGCATCAACTTTCCGGGGTCAGTCCAAAGGCAGCGGAGTGCCGTCTTCTACCAGGGGTCGACTATAGAAAAAAGGCATAACGCGCGACCCCAAGCTGTACGCATGTACAGTTAACATTCTGAACGCTCCGTAGTCAGTTTGCTAAAGCGAAATATCTGACAGGCGAGATGACAGTCCTGATGACCAGGCACCTTCTGATCAACCTGCTAGGCTGAACCGTACCTTGCGAGGGCTCTTCCTGGAGGGCTTTTGATGCGCAACCTTTCCGGCGTATTCAAAGATGGATGGTTAGGGATCACAACCTGGCACAAGCGCTCTTGTTATTTGACCCTCTCTGCTGTGTTGATGTCAGCGAATGCCAATGGGCAAGACGTTATCTGGATCGGGAAACCTGCGGTCCGAGACTACATAGCCTTCAACGTGCACAAGGCCGTCGAGCAATATGCCGAGCTGGGTCAGCAGATAGCGCAGTTCGAGCTACAGATCGAAGAAGCTCGAGGTGCGTACTTTGATGCTTCCACTGGCGATCGCGAGGCCGCTGGAGACAAATTTGGAGAGATACTCTTTCAGAAAGATATGCTGATTGCCTGGCCGCGAGTGGCTGGCAATGACGGCTCAGCGAGCTTAATGGCCAACCTCAATGCGCTCGCAAACAATGGTCGCCCACCCGATGGCGGCATTCCTCCGAGCGCCAGGGCGGCCTTCAGCAACTGGGTCAACGCGTTGAGATTCAAGACCGGCGGCGGTCTGGGAATGACGCCCGATCCGATACAGGCCGCGGCCGCCCTCCAAGATGGCTCCAGCCTGAAAGAGTACGAAATATACCGACGCCTAAGAGACCAGGCGGAATGGGATGAGTGGGAGTCTGGGCGCAATGGAGGGTTGCGCAAGTTACTCGTAAGTCATGTGGTAATCCCACGTACCTACTTCGGTGAAAACCCGATGAAAAGAGGGTTCGACCACCAAATAACCCAGCTCGAAAATAGCATCCTGCAGTGTGAGTACACAGGTCGCCAAGTGGCCGGAACCGTATTCCACTTCTGGGAAGAAAAACCACCCGAAAATATCGCAACATTGATAGCAATGAACCCACGTGCTTTCGTGGGGTTGGCCGATCACGCGGTAAAGGAATGCCCTCCAGACAGCCTACAAGCAAGCGCACTCGCCTCGGCGCCAATGAACGTGACCATCACCCCCCAGATGGTCAGAGAGTCCTCGATGAAAAGTCGTTTCGCCCCTCCCGCTCCAGACCCCGCCCGAGATGAGCAGAACGCCCGCGCGCAACAACAAGTCAATGAGCGACTGGCCAAGGAAAAAGACAGACGAACAAAGTTACAAGAGTGCGCAGAAGCACTACGGGTAAGCTCAATTGCTGCGCGCCAGACAAAAGACAAGGTGGCCCTGAAGGAAGCGCGGGATCGGCATCGCGAATGCAACATGGCCGTACGTCAGTCTTACTAACTTGATCAATCGCTACATATCTATCCGCACAAAACTAAAACCCCGGAGAGGTTAGTCTGCGGGACTTTCAATCACAAAGGACGAAGTCGGAATCGAACCGGCGTAGACAGATAAAGTGTAGCCGCCGAAACGGGATTAACTTCTAAAATTGCTACCTTGTCAAATAGTTGGCAACGCAAATACGGCTGCCGTAGGCTGCGAAAATTTGGCAAAATGGCTGTCGTGCAGCTTGGTAAATAATTGCACTGAAATGGATTAGGGCGGAGAGACCGTGAGCACAGAAAATCCGGAAAAAGCACCAGGCCGAGCACTCCCTGTTGTGGTAAACAGCGTCGACTTGACGAGGATCGGCTGTGCAGGATTTTCTGACGCTGGAATATTAACTCGGCGGCCTCAAGGAGCAAGTGCAACAGTCAGTTAAAAAATCGGAGCGTGCTAATTACGAAATTGAACGAGATACCGCCTCCGAAGCATCGCGATCGTTTGGCGTCTGAGCGAACCGAGCCATCCCG
>NZ_JACOPV010000026.1 GCF_016881005.1 Pseudomonas arcuscaelestis
CAACCACCTTTTTCACCACTGCCGATCTTTCGATCGAAGCACTTCCAGCACTACCTGAAACATCTAACTCATTGAATCTCAAGGAGTTTTCCGTTCCGACTACGCCGGAAGTGGGGCGAATTATAGACACATCCGCAGGGGCGTCAAGGACTTATTACAACTTTGTTCCAGGAGGGGCATTTTGGCTATAAGAAGCAAGCTGCACGCTACAAGAACAAACGCGAACGCCGCGCCCCTCTTGCAGCTTGCAGCTTGTTGCCCCCTTACAGACTTGGGAAGGCGAACTGCGAGGCTTCGTGGCTGGCGCGTTGCGGCCAGCGCTGGGTGATTGCCTTGCGACGGGTGTAGAAACGCACGCCGTCCGGACCGTATGCATGCAGGTCACCGAACAGAGAACGCTTCCAGCCGCCGAAGCTGTGGTAAGCCACTGGTACTGGCAGCGGGACGTTAACGCCAACCATGCCCACTTCAATTTCGTCGCAGAACAAACGCGCCGCTTCACCGTCACGGGTGAATATACAGGTACCGTTGCCGTACTCGTGTTCGTTGATCAGGCGCATTGCCTCTTCCAGGCTATCTACACGCACCACGCACAGTACTGGCCCGAAGATCTCTTCCTTATAGATGCGCATCTCGGTCGTCACGCGATCGAACAGCGTGCCGCCCAGGAAGTAACCATCTTCATTACCAGCAACACGGTAGCCACGACCGTCCACTACCAATTGAGCACCTGCGGCTACGCCGTCGTCGATGTAGCCGACAACCTTGTCACGAGCAGCGGCAGTAACCAGAGGCCCCATGTCCAGGCCACAGGTAGTGCCAGCACCAATTTTCAACGCCTTGATCTGTGGTTCCAGCTTGGCGATCAGCGCGTCGGCAACCTGGTCACCTACGCAAACTGCAACCGAGATCGCCATGCAGCGCTCGCCGCACGAACCATAAGCCGCACCCATCAGCGCACTTACGGCGTTGTCCAGGTCAGCATCCGGCATCAGCACCGCGTGGTTTTTCGCACCACCCAGCGCCTGGACGCGCTTGCCGCGCTTGGTGCCTTCGGAATAGATGTACTCGGCAATCGGAGTTGAACCAACGAAACTCAGGGCCTTGACCTCTGGCGCCTCGATCAGTGCGTCCACCGCTTCCTTGTCACCGTGCACCACGTTGAGCACGCCCTTGGGCAGACCGGCTTCTTGCAGCAGCTGGGCGATCAACAAGGTCGAGCTCGGATCGCGCTCGGATGGCTTGAGAATGAAGCAGTTGCCACACGCAATGGCCAACGGGTACATCCACAGGGGCACCATGGCCGGGAAGTTGAATGGGGTAATACCGGCGACAACACCCAGCGGCTGGAAATCGGACCACGCATCGATATTTGGGCCGACGTTGCGGCTGTACTCGCCTTTGAGCACTTCTGGCGCGGCACAGGCGAATTCGACGTTTTCAATACCGCGCTTGAGCTCACCTGCAGCATCTTCGATTGTTTTGCCGTGCTCTTCGCTAATCAGCTGGGAGATACGCGCTTCGTTCTGCTCCAGCAGTTGCTTGAAACGGAACATTACTTGGGCGCGCTTGGCAGGTGGGGTGTTGCGCCAGGCCGGGAAAGCGGCTTTGGCAGCGTCGATAGCCTGCTGCACAGTTTGCTTGCTGGCCAGAGCGACCTTGTGGATAACCTCACCAGTGGCTGGGTTGAAAACATCAGCGGTGCGCTCGTTAGCAGCTACCAACTCGCCATTGATCAAATGTTGAACAGTGCTCATGCAAAACTCCAAAAAGGGGGCGTGCCTGGACGCGAGCTCACTCGCGTCCTCTTCTTATATATAGGTATGTAGATCAGCTGACTTGGTTGATCGCTTCGCCGACTGCATCGAACAGGCGGTCCAGTTCTTCCGGCTTGCTGTTGAAGGTCGGGCCAAACTGCAGGGTATCGCCACCAAAGCGCACGTAGAACCCGGCTTGCCACAGCTTCATGGCAATTTCGTAAGGGCGCACGATGGCGTCTCCGTCACGGGCAGCAATCTGAATAGCACCTGCCAGGCCGTAGTTACGGATATCGACGATATGCTTCGCACCCTTGATGCCGTGCAGTACTTTCTCAAAATGTGGCGACAGCTCGGCGGCCGACTGCACCAGGTTTTCTTTTTCCAGCAGGTCCAGGGCAGCGAGACCGGCCGCACAGGCAACTGGATGCGCCGAGTAGGTATAGCCATGTGGGAATTCCACAGCGTATTCCGGAGTCGGCTGGTTCATGAAGGTCTGGTAAATCTCGCTGCTGGCAATCACCGCGCCCATTGGAATGGCGCCGTTGGTGACTTGCTTGGCGATGCACATCAGGTCTGGAGTCACGCCGAACGCTTCGGCGCCAGTCATGGCACCCATACGGCCAAAACCGGTAATAACTTCGTCGAAGATCAGCAGGATGTTGTGCTGATCGCAAATTTCGCGCAGACGCTTCAGGTAGCCTTTTGGTGGTGGCAGTACACCTGCGGAACCTGCGAGCGGCTCGACGATCAGCGCAGCGATGTTCGAAGCATCGTGCAGCTCGATCAGCTTGAGCATCTCATCGGCCAGGGCGATACCACCCTCCTCCGGCATACCCTTGGTGAAAGCGTTGCTTGCCAACAGGGTGTGCGGGATATGGTCGACATCCAGCAACTGACCAAACAGCTTACGGTTACCGTTGACACCACCCAGGCTGGTACCGGCGATGTTCACACCGTGATAGCCACGGGCACGACCGATCAGCTTGGTCTTGGTAGCCTGGCCTTTCAGACGCCAGTAGGCACGAACCATCTTCACTGCGGTGTCGGCGCACTCGGAGCCGGAGTTGGTGTAGAAGACGTGATTGAGGTTGCCCGGAACCAGGTCAGCGATTTTCTCGGCCAACTGAAACGACAGTGGGTGGCCGAACTGGAAAGCTGGCGCGTAATCGAGCACGCCGAGCTGACGCGACACGGCTTCTTGAATTTGTTTACGGGTGTGACCGGCGCCGCAGGTCCACAGGCCTGACAGTGCGTCGTAGATCTTGCGACCTTTGTCATCGGTCAGATAACTGCCTTCGGCAGCAACGATCAGCCGTGGATCGCGCTGAAAATTACGGTTGGCGGTGTAGGGCATCCAATGGGCGTCCAGCTTGAGCTGGCTGGCCAAACCGACAGGAGCGTTTTCAGGCAGATTCATCGGGCAAATCCTCGCAAGGCAATTGAGCAGCGACAAGTGTTGTTGCGACTAAGTTGTCATGACGATAAAGTCTAGAAAACCCAACTTTTCTAATCTTCAGATAGATGATTACTAAACAATGAGCCGACGCCCCGATCCCCTCGCTCAAGTCAGCGATTTCGACATCCGTCTGTTGAAGATCTACCGCAGTGTGGTGGAGTGCGGCGGCTTCTCAGCAGCAGAGAACGTGCTCGGCATCGGGCGCTCGGCCATCAGCCAGCAGATGAGCGATCTTGAGCAGCGCCTGGGCCTGCGCTTGTGTCAACGCGGGCGCGCCGGTTTTTCGTTGACCGAAGAAGGCCGCGAGGTTTATCAGTCGGCACTGCAACTACTCAGCGCCCTGGAGAGCTTTCGTACCGAGGTCAACGGCCTGCACCAACACTTGCGCGGTGAATTGAACATCGGCCTGACCGACAATCTTGTGACCTTGCCGCACATGCGCATTACCCACGCACTGGCGCAGTTGAAAGAACGTGGCCCGGATGTTCGTATCCAGATCCGCATGATTGCGCCCAGCCAAGTGGAACAAGGTGTTCTCGATGGCAGCCTGCATGTCGGCGTGGTGCCGCAGACCAGTCCGCTCTCCGGTCTTGAGTACCAACCGCTGTACAGCGAGCGTTCCTTACTCTATTGCGCAGTGGGTCACCCGTTGTTCTATGCCGATGACCGCCAGTTGGACGACGAACGACTCAATATTCAGGATGCCATTGCCCCGACATTCCGCTTGCCGGCCGATGTTCAGGCGCATTATCAGGCACTCCACTGCACCGCCAGCGCATCGGATCGCGAAGGCATGGCGTTCCTGATCCTGACCGGCAGCTACATTGGCTACCTGCCGGATCATTACGCCAGCTTCTGGGTGCAACAAGGCAGATTGCGCGCACTCAAGCCAAGTCAGCGTTTCTATGACTTGAGCCTGTGCTGGGTAACACGCAAAGGAAGACGACCGCACCTGGTCCTGGAAAGCTTTCTGGAAAGCCTGGCAGCTACTCGCTGAGCGCTAATACTGGTAGGTTAAACAAACAAAAGTGATACCCATTGCCTTGTCTGGAAGCGTCCATGTCCTTCGAAGTCCCTGCGCACCGTGCCACCGCCCCGGGCAAGCCCGCCGGGCGTATTCGTCAGAAGAACGAACAAGCCATCATCCAGGCCGCTGAAGACGAGTTCGCGCGTCACGGCTTCAAGGGCACCAGCATGAACACCATCGCCCTCAAGGCCGGATTGCCAAAGGCGAACCTGCATTACTATTTCACCAATAAGCTAAGCCTCTACGTAGCGGTGCTAAGCAACATCATCGAATTGTGGGACAGTACCTTCAACGCCCTGAGCGTCGAGGATGATCCAGCAACGGCGCTGAGCACCTACATTCGCACCAAGATGGAGTTCTCTAGACGCAATCCACAGGCTTCGCGCATCTTTGCCATGGAGATAATCAGTGGCGGCAAGTGCCTGAGCGACTATTTCAGCCAGGACTACCGTGAATGGTTCAAAGGTCGCGCCGCGGTGTTCCAAGCCTGGATAGATGCCGGAAAGATGGACCCGGTCGACCCGGTTCATTTGATCTTTCTGCTTTGGGGCAGTACCCAGCATTATGCTGACTTCGCTACCCAGATCTGCCAGGTCACGGGCCGTAGCCGCCTCACCAAACAAGATATGGAAGATGCCAGCAACAATCTTATCCACATCATTCTTAAAGGCTGCGGCCTGAAACTTCCCGACTGAACCTGCGTTTATGCCTTTTACCCTGCTCGACACCTGCGAGTTTCGCGAAGATATTCGCAAGAGCCGCTTCATTACCCTGGCAGCGCCCATCAGCAGCCCTGCCGAGGCCATGGCCTTCATCGACCAACACAGCGATCTGGATGCCACTCACAATTGCTGGGCCTGGAAGCTGGGTGCTCAGTATCGCAGCAGCGACGACGGCGAGCCGGGCGGTACCGCCGGACGTCCGATTCTGGCGGCCATCGAAGCCCAGGACTGTGATCAGGTGGTGGTACTGGTGATCCGCTGGTACGGCGGTATCCAACTGGGAACGGGCGGCCTTGCTCGCGCCTATGGCGGCGGAGCTAACAAGTGTCTGCAGCAAGCTGAAAAACGCCTGCTGGTAAGCCGTAGCGAAGTCAGTTGCAGTTGCAGTTTCAGTGAGTTGGCGCTGCTCAAACTGCGGGTAGCCGAAGCAGACGGCCTGGTACTGGAAGAGCACTTCACGGCCAATGGCGTTGATCTGCTGCTGGCCCTGGGCGAGGAACACATCGAATCACTGCAACGCCAATTGGCAGACTTGAGCCGAGGACGGATCTTGCTGGAAAGGCGCTGAACAATTGCCCACATTCACTGTGGGCCCGACTGTGGATAAGCTCTTAGCACTCGGCTGCGACCCTTTAACGACATGGCCTTCAGGCAATCGATCATATTTTGATCAAGCGTTGATGACAGCACTTCAACTGTCGATAAATCAGTCAGTTATCCACATATATCCACTGGTAACGGGCGCCCGCACGCGTGCCCCCCCCACATCTTGCGCTTGCTCACAGATACTGTGGAGCAAGCTGTGGATAAGCCGTGCACCCCTGCACCAATCGCTTGCTCAGCCAAGGTTTGGCTAGACTGGTTATTCTTTGACCACTGCGTTACCCATTAAAGGAGTTCTTCATGTCTTCGCAAAAAACCGCCCTGATCATCGGCGCCTCCCGCGGCCTGGGCTTTGGCTTGGTAGAACGCTTGCTCGAAGACGGCTGGGACGTGGTCGCCACCGTTCGCGACCCCGCCAAAGCCGGCAACCTGACAGCATTGGGAAAGGTTCGGGTAGAAACCCTGGAGATGAACAGCGGCACTCAACTCGATACGCTTCAACAACGTCTGCACGGTCAGACCTTCGATCTGTTGTTCGTTAATGCTGGAGTAATGGGCCCACGCGACCAGAACGCCGAGCACGCGCAATTGGCTGATGTAGGTGATCTGTTCATGACCAACGCTGTGTCCCCCATCCGCGTGGCCCAGCGCTTCGCCGCTCAATTGAACGACAGCGGCGTCCTCGCGTTCATGAGTTCGATCCTGGGCAGCATCGCCATCCCGGATGGAAGCGAAATGTGCCTGTACAAGGCCAGCAAGGCTGCACTCAACTCGATGATCAACAGTTTCGTTACCTTGAACCAGCCACAGCAGACCGTTCTGGCCATGCACCCGGGCTGGGTCAAGACCGACATGGGTGGCGAGAATGCAGAAATCGACGTGCTGACGAGCACACGCGGCATGCTCGAGCAGATCAAGGCCAACGCAGGCAAAGGCGGCCTGCATTTCATCAATTACAAGGGCGACAGCCTGATCTGGTGAGCCAGTACCTCAGAGCCCGAGAAAAGCCAGCATGATAAAGGTGGCGAACAACACGAAGTGGGTCATGCCTTCTATCGCGTTGGTTTCGCCATCGTTGAGATTGATTGCACTGACAATCAAGGTGATGGCGATCATTACCGTTTGTACCGGAGTCATGGCCATTTGAAAGGGCTGGCCGGTGTAGAGCGCCATCGCCTCCATCAGCGGGACGGTCAATATCACCGTGGAAAGTGAAGCACCCAGGGCGATATTGACGACCGACTGCATACGATTGGCCAAGGCTGCACGCAATGCGGTCAAGATCTCCGGCGCCGCAGAAATAGTTGCTACCACAATAGCCATCAATACCGGCGGTGCACCACTACCCTCCAATCCATAGTCCAATGGATGCGACATGATTTCCGCGAGCACGCCAATAATCATCACCCCGACGATCAGGATGACGATAGAGCGAACCTTGTTTACGGGAGCCTGCGATGTGTCCCGGCGCTTTTTTTGTGGATAGCTGTAGCTGAAAAAATAGCTGTGCGGCCCGACCTGCATGCGCAGGAACAATGCGTACAGCACCATCATCGCGGCAATGGTGAACCCCGAATACAGCTTCCAGTCCTCGCGCGCAATAAATTCGGGCACCACCATCGAGACGCCCATGGCAGTCATGATCATCACGCTGTAGGTACGCGCCGAATCATCGTTGTACGACTGCTCGCCGTGCTTGAGCCCTCCCATCAACGCCGCCAACCCGAGGATGCCATTAATATCGAGCATCACCGCCGAGTAGATGGTATCGCGCACCAGGGTCGGTGAAGACTGGTTACTCATCATGATCGCCAAAACCAGTACTTCGACCATCACCGCAGATAAGGTCAGAATCATGGTTCCGTAGGGGTCACCGACCTTCTCGGCCAATTGTTCAGCGTGCTGGGCCACCCGCATCGACGCGCAGATGATCGCCACCACCAGCACTAGACCCGCCAGCAGTGCAACCATGTGGCCATGTCCCAGCAACTGTTGCTGCAGCGGCCAGGCCAGAACCGCCAACAACATGGCAATCAGCAGGGGCTTTTCCTGGTTTATCAAGGCAAGCATCGTAAGCCCGTTTCAAGTGGTGTACAGCAAAGAGACTGTAGTCACTCTAGAAGGTTTGCGACAACACCCCTGCGGTCAGCTTTCTCGGCCAGGGGCTGACAACCTCTGTAGAATGCGGCCAACCGCAACTGATGAGACACAGACTTTATGTACGAATGGCTTAATGCGCTGCCCAAGGCAGAATTGCACCTGCACCTGGAAGGATCGCTGGAGCCCGAGTTGCTGTTCGCCCTGGCCGAGCGCAACAAAATCGCCCTGCCATGGAACAACGTCGAAGCCCTGCGTGCAGCCTATGCGTTCAACAACCTGCAGGAGTTTCTCGACCTCTACTACCAAGGCGCCGATGTACTGCGCACCGAGCAGGACTTCTACGACCTGACCTGGGCATACCTGCTGCGCTGCAAAGCGCAAAATGTGGTTCACACCGAACCATTCTTCGATCCGCAAACCCATACTGATCGTGGTATTCCATTCGAAGTGGTACTCAGGGGCATCAGCCAGGCACTCAAGGATGGCCAGCAGCAGCTGGATATCAGCAGCGGCCTGATCCTCAGCTTCTTGCGTCACCTGAGCGAAGAAGAAGCGCACAAGACCCTGGATCAGGCGCTGCCGTTTCGCGATGCTTTTGTCGCCGTAGGCCTGGACAGCTCGGAAATGGGGCACCCGCCGAGCAAGTTTCAGCGTGTATTCGATCGTGCCCGCAGCGAAGGCTTCCTGACGGTTGCACACGCAGGAGAAGAAGGACCACCTGAATACATCTGGGAAGCCATCGACCTGCTCAAGATCCAGCGTATCGACCATGGTGTACGCGCCATCGAAGACGAGCGCCTGATGCAGCGCATCATCGACGAGCAGATCCCGCTGACCGTATGCCCGCTCTCCAACACCAAGCTTTGTGTGTTTGATCATATGAGCCAGCACAACATTCTCGACATGCTCGAGCGCGGCGTGAAGGTCACCGTAAACTCGGACGATCCAGCGTACTTCGGTGGTTATGTCACCGAAAACTTCCATGCGTTGCATACTCATCTAGGGATGACGCAGGATCAGGCTCAACGCTTGGCGCAGAACAGCCTGGATGCACGCCTGGTTCGTCCTTGACCGATTAGGGCGACACCGACAAGCCCACTCCGATCAGGAGCGGGCTTTTCGAGTACTAGCTTACGGACTGCAGGATCACCGGTTGGGCAATTCGGTTGATCTGGCGCAAGCCCGCCGAGCTGATCTGCAATCGACGTGAAGTTTCACTCTCGCGGATCCACCCAGATTGCATGAACAGCTTTAACAGACTGGTACCCAATGCTCCGCCCAAATGTGGGCGATGGTCACTCCATTCACTGCAGCAGCGGCAACTGCTGAAGCTTTTGCGCTGATAACGCGCCAGCGCATCGATAAAAATGCCGTGACGGGCAAATTGTGTGCGCCCCTCGTAAGTTACTTCGATCTGTTGCTCCACGCCCTCCAGCCAACCAGCATCGAAAAGACGCTGATACAAGTCTGCAGCAAGCTCTCCGCCAAGGTGATCACCGCACAGGCGCGCTCTACGCATGGAAAGAGGAATACCGACATCCTCTCCTCCTGCGGCCTGTTCGCGACTGGTGACCTGAACACTGGCCAATGCTTCCACCGCCGCGCCAACTTCCGGCCCGGCGAGTCTGAAATAGCGTTTTCGTCCACGCGGCTCAAGCTTGAGCAACCCGCTGGCCGAGAGCCTTGCCAGGTGTGCGCAGGCGGAGGAAGGCGTCAGGCCAGTCAAGTCCGCCAGTTCATCGGCAGGTCGTGCCATGCCATCGATCAGTGCCCATAGCATTGCGCTGCGCTTGGGATCTGCAAGCAGGCTGGCAATCTGGCTAATACTTGTTGCTTTCATATCTCAACTCCCTGCGAGATCACATCTGAAATCGTTTGAATAACCATGTCAGCAGCATTTACTGCGAGGTTTCCGATGCCAGATCGGCTAGAAGTTGTAACGTTGACTCACCGGCAGAAATTGCCAGGGCGTTTATCAGGCAAAGTAAATTAACGGCGGTACTTTCCGGCCGATGACATGGAAACTTCTCTCGCTGGAAACGACTGCTGCATCCATTATAAGCCGCCTCAGGGAAACAATTTCCGGGCCATTGCGCGGGCAAACGGGTAAAGGCTCCATGCTCTGCCCAACCATAAGCACCGGCGACCCTAACAACTTGTAGAAAACTTCAGATACATTTGTTGTAGAACCGCACCCCATACCTGTTCGTTTAAATTCGATAACTATTGATCAAAAAAAATAATATTTAATGCCTACAACTCGCGTGCCAAAGAACTACAAATAAGCCAGAAAAAGATGTAGTCCCAGGAAATTCGCCATCTAGTTTGAAACCTTCAACTGTTCGAGCAGATTCTGACACCGTTCCCGTAGCAGGCTGCGCAGCAACTGCACCGGTTTGCCCAGTTGTGCTCGATGCGTGCACATAAGGTTCAGGGGCGCCGACTCCCCCTCCAACTGTCCCAATAGCACTTTCAAGCGTCCAGCCTGAACATCGAATGCCACGTCCAACCAGGACTTGTAGGCGATTCCAAGGCCAGCTAGGGCCCAACGACGAACGACATCGGCGTCGTCGCAAAAACGATCCCCACTGACAATCACCCCCACCTCGTTTGCACCCCGACCAAAACGCCAGTGATCATGGATGCGGCTACCCAGTTGATAAAGCAGACAGTTGTGCTGGGTGAGCTGAGCAATTTCCTTCGGCTCACCGTGAACGGCCAGGTATTCGGGCGAGGCGCAGAGCACTCGTCGGTTGTCAGGGCACAGCGGCAGCGCCACCAGGCTGGAATCTTCCGGCGCGCCATAGCGCAAGGCGATATCAGCCGCCTGGCGAAACAGATCGGCATTGCGGTCGCCTAGCAACAGGCGTACCGATAGTTTCGGGTGTTGGCGCTGCAGCTCATCAAGCCAGGGCAGCAGTACATTGCGTCCGAAGTCCGATGGCGCGGAGAGTTGCAAAACACCACTGACGTCTTCCTGCCCTCGTGCCAGCAGACGCCGTCCTTCATCCAGGCTGGCCAGCGCATTGCGTGCGTGCAGCAAAAAAGTTTCGCCTTCGGCTGTCAGGCGCAGGTTACGGGTCGAACGTGCGAGCAACCGGGCACCCAGTTGCTTTTCCAGGCGTTTGAGCGCAGCACTGGCTACCGCCGGGGACAGATCCAGCAGCCGTGCCGCAGCTGACAGGCTACCCAACTGCGCGGTGCGAACGAACAGTTGCAGGTCATCGAATCGCACGGCAAGGCCCTCTATTATCAAAAAATTATTGAAAGTATCTGTCGTTCTAGCGGCCTTTAACATGAAGTGAAAGCGTCAATCATGGCGACCAAGCATTTCCCTTCTGAGGACGCTACAGATGAAAGCCATTGCCTATTACCAGTCCCTGGACATCAGCCACCCGGACTCCCTGCAAGACATCGAGCTGCCCGCCCCCGAGCCGGGGCCACGGGACTTGCTCGTAGAAGTACGGGCCATTTCGGTCAACCCGGTGGACACCAAGGTCCGTCAGAATGCCCAGCCAGAGCCAGGCGTTGCCAAGGTACTGGGCTGGGACGTCGCAGGTGTGGTCAAGGCCGTAGGCAGTGAAGTCAGCCTGTTTCAGCCAGGGGACAAGATTTTTTACGCAGGCTCCATCGCTCGCGCCGGGGCCAACAGCGAACTCCATGTCGTCGATGAGCGCATCGTTGGCCATATGCCCAAGACCCTAGGCTTCGCAGAAGCGGCAGCTCTGCCCCTGACGGCGATCACAGCATGGGAGTTGTTGTTTGAGCGCCTGCAGATTCCAGAAGGACAAGATGACCTCGGCCAACGCCTGTTGATCGTTGGTGCGGCGGGCGGGGTGGGCTCGATCCTGACTCAACTGGCTAGCCAATTGACCGGGCTGACCGTCATCGGCAGCGCCTCTCGCCCCCAGACCCAGAACTGGGTACGTCAGTTGGGTGCCGACCACGTTGTTGACCACAGCCAACCGCTTGCTGCAGCACTCAAGGCCGAAGGTATCGAATTCGTAACCCACGTTGCCAGTCTCACCCAGACCGACCAGCATCTGGCGCAATTGGTCGAAGCCCTTGCCCCTCAAGGAAGACTTGCGCTGATCGATGACCCCAAGCAAATGGACATCGGCCTGCTTAAACGCAAGAGCCTGTCATTGCATTGGGAGTTCATGTACACCCGCTCGTTGTTTGAAACCGACGACATGATCGAACAACACAAACTGCTCAATCGGGTTGCCGATCTGATTGATGCCGGCACGCTCAAAACTACCTTGGGCGAGCACTACGGCACCATCAATGCGGCCAACCTGCGTCGCGCCCACGCCCTGCTGGAAAGCGGCGCGGCAAAGGGCAAGATTGTCCTCGAAGGGTTCTGAGCCATCGCGCCCACCCCTGCCTTGGGGTGGGCATGACCGTCAGTCCGACAACTGATCCAAGTCATTTTCCTGCAGGCAAGCAGCGCTACAATCTTCGGGCCAACGCTCACCGCAGGTATGCCACGATGATCATTCAAGTCAGCGCATCAGCCCAAAAGCCCGGCTGCCCATGGCAGGTTCGGCTGGACAAGCAGGTAGTGAACTTTCGCAGCGAGGCCGAAGCCCGCGCTTTCGTCAACACCTTGCAGGCTCGCCTGCAGGCCCCGCATACACTCAAACAGGTCGGCTGAGCTGCAAGCGGTGGGTAACCATCGACACCACCACTGCGCCCAGCCCGCATAGGCTTATGACCAGCGCCATGGGTACTGCGCTGCCATCGTGCAGTATGCCCACCAGTGCCGCTGCGCCTGCCGCTACACTGAACTGAATGCACCCGAGCAACGCTGAAGCGCTCCCTGCTCGCGCACCTTGCCCGTTCATGGCGCAGGCTGATGCATTGGGAATGATGCAACCCAGGCTGGCAATGCACACGAACAGCGGAATCAGCAGTGGCCACAACTGGGCCGGCTGCAACGCACTGATTGCAAGCAACGTCAGGCCCGCCAGCAGATAAAGCCACACCGCTCGCCTGAGCAAAAAGGCCGGACCACGCTTGGCCAGCAGTCGCGCGTTCACCTGGGCAACCAGAATGAAGCCTGCCGCATTACTACCGAACAACCAGCCATAGTGCTCAGGTGGTACCCCATAGAGTTTGATGAAAACGAAGGGGGATCCGGCGATATAGGAAAACATCCCGGCGATGGCGATCCCGCCAGTCAACGCATGCCCAACGAAGACACGATCTTTAAGCAGCCGCCCGTACTGGCGCAAGGCGCCGGAAAGTGGTTGGCGTGGCAGATTGGCCGGCAAGCTCTCAGGCAGGCCCAGGGCAACGGCGAGGGTACACAGAGCGCTGAACAAGGTCAGCGCAACAAAGATCGACTGCCAGCCATAGACATTGACCAGCACCCCTCCCAGCATAGGGGCGAGGATGGGAGCCAGGCCCATCACCAATACCAACTGGGAGAACACCTTGGCCGATGCCACGGCATCGCATTTGTCACTGACAATTGCCCGCGACAACACCATGCCGGCGCACCCGCCCAGCGCCTGGACGAATCGTGCCGCGATCAACGCCTCAAGGTTCGGGGCCAAGGCGCAGGCAATTGAGGCCAGGGTAAACAGGCAAACACCGACCAGCAGCGGAATGCGGCGGCCAAAGCGGTCAGCCACTGGCCCATAGGCCAATTGACCGATGGACAAGCCAAGGAAGTAGGCCGCCAGGGTTGTCTGGATGTGTTTTTCGTCAGTACCGAAGGCCAGCGCCATCGCCGGAAAGCCTGGCAGGTAAAAGTCGATTGCCAGAGGCCCGAACGCACTCAAGGCGCCCAGAATCAGGATGGTTCGCAGGTTCATCGGGAATCCATAGCAGGCTAAGCAAGTCTGCTAGTCTAACCGTCCTGCCAAGGTTGCGCTGCGAAGAGTTGCGCCCGCGCCGTGAACTTTTATCCACAGCGCAGGCCCGCGACCGTCAGACAGCTTCGGCCTGATAGCCTTCTTCGCGAATCACTTGCAGTATCTGCGCAGCCTGCAACGCGCTTTGCACCTTGACTTGTTTGTGGCCCAGATCGACCTCGACGATGGCCTCGGCGTCCTGAGCCTGTAGAGCACGGGTGACGGCCTTGACGCAATGACCGCAGGTCATTCCTTGTACGTTGAACACTTGCATGGGTTCTGCCTCCTGTGGGTTTTGACTGAGTTTCAAGCCTGCCACCAGGGCAAGGTCAAGTTCCTCTTGGCGCTGCCGGGCTGGAAATCATCGTCCGGGTCGGCCAAGCTGCGAGGCTGACGATTGAAGATGCAGGAGTTTCATTTCATGCGCAGGGCAGCTTTGGGCCTTTTCGGCCTGCTGAATGTATTCGGCTTGTTCGCTCAAGCCAACGCGGCAGGGCCAGCCGACTACAGCATTCTGATCATCTCCCGCGAACGGCTGGAGGTGGCAACGTCATGTGAGATTGGCGTGTATATCAACGATCAATTGGCCGGACGCGTTTTCCAGGAACAATCGACCTCATTCAACCTACCCCCAGGCGAAATCGATGTGCGCCTGCGCTACTTGCCTGGGCATGTACCGGGGTGCCAGCCAGGCATAGAGAACCAGCGCTCGAGCCGATTGAAGCTGGTGGCCGGTCAAATCAATAAATACCGGGTTGCAGCCGATCAGAATGGACTCACATTGATAAAAGCTGGCTTGGGGTATTGACCTTACCAGCGTGGAAAGGTTGAAGCTGTGGCTGGCGCAGCGGTGGCACTGTCGAGTGTCAGTGTGGTCAGCAACGCGCTGCTGTTGAAAACCTGGAAGCCTGAAACCCCAACACAGGACGACGTGCAATGAACATCGGTCAAGCCGCCCGGCGCTCCGGACTGAGCGCCAAGATGATCCGCTACTACGAGTCGATTGGCTTGCTCAAGCCGGCGCTGCGCAGCGACAGTGGCTATCGCCTCTACCAGCAAGAAGACCTGCACCAACTGGCGTTTATCAAGCGCTCGCGAGATCTGGGGTTTTCACTGGAAGAAGTCGCACGTCTGCTGACCCTGTGGCAGGACCGCCAGCGCGCCAGTGCCGACGTCAAGGCCCTGGCCAGCCAGCACATCGATGACCTGAACCGACGCATCGAAGAACTGGTAAGCCTGCGCGATACCTTGAGCGAGCTGGTCACTCATTGTCACGGCGACGATCGCCCGGACTGCCCGATCCTCAAGGATCTGGCAGCCGGGGGCAGTTGCTGTCACTGACGCACTACTGCAACCAGGGCGGAGCGGGTTCCTCGTCCTTGCTCGACCCCCGTTCGGCGTCTTCTTTGATGGCACGCCGACGGGCGTCATCAAAGCGCGCTGCGTCAATCTCGCGCATCACCCCGTCCACATCGGCACTGTGCTCGTCCAGCGCAAACTGGCCCGTAAGCTCGCTCTCCGGCAACAGTTCGCCAGCCTGGTACAGGGCCCACATTTCATGGGCATAACGGGTTTGCCGCAGTTCCGGAGCAAAGCGTCCGAAATACGCCGCCATGTTGCCGACATCGCGCTCCAGCATGCTGAATGCGTGGTTGTTACCTGCCGCATCCACCGCTTGTGGCAAGTCGATAATCACCGGTCCTTCCGGCCCAAGCAACACGTTGAACTCCGACAGGTCGCCATGCACAAGGCCAGTGCATAGCATCAGCACGATCTGCCGAATCACAAAGGCGTGGTACTCGCGCGCCTGATCCGGCTCCAGGTACACATCGTTGAGCCGAGGAGCGGCATCGCCATGCTCGTCGGCGACCAACTCCATCAGCAGTACACCGTCGAGAAAATCGTAGGGGCGTGGCACCCGCACACCCGCGTTGGCGAGTCGGAACAGAGCAGCCACCTCGGCGTTCTGCCAGGCGTCCTCAGCCTCCTTGCGTCCGTACTTGGAGCCTTTGGCCATGGCCCGGGCCTGACGGCTGTTGCGTACTTTACGCCCTTCCTGATACTCGGCCGCCTGACGGAAACTGCGCTTGTTCGCCTCTTTGTAGACCTTGGCACAGCGCAATTCCTTTCCGCAGCGCACCACGTACACGGCGGCCTCCTTGCCACTCATCAGCGGTCGAAGTACCTCATCGACCAGTCCATCTTCAACCAGTGGTTCAATGCGTTTTGGAGTCTTCATCGGCTTTTGTCGGGGGTCCTGTTCTGCCAGACACGTAATTTTTTGTAGGTTACCGGTACTGCACCGGTTTTCGCTGTTTCAAGACCGCACAGCGTTGTAACGGCAATCCGCCTGACTTGCCATTCTTTTTATGGGCGTTGACGAGGGAGTAGTCATTTCAAACGTTAGTTCCCAATGAATACCGGACTTTAACCGAGGTCGGGCTTTATTTCTGAAACAAATGGCCGATGCAGTTTGAAGCAGCCTCGTGTGTTTACAAGAAAAATTCTGGAGCGCGGATGAACATCAAACAAAAACTGACCTGGGCCTTTGCCGTTATTGCCGGTTTGCCTGTCATCCTGGTCGCCACACTGGTCGTCCTCAATTTGCGCAGCGAGGCCAAAGAAGGCTTCGTTGATGGCAGTAATCGCGAAATTCGCCAAGTGGCCAATGCCATGCAGCTGTTCTTCGAGGGCATCAGCCAGAACGTCGACTATCTGGCCGCTCAGCCGCTGATCAGCGCCAGCGGCAACGACGTCAAGAAGCACATGAGCGCCGATGCTGCGCAGATTGTGCAGAGCGAGCAAGACCAAAAGCTCTTCAATATGTTTGCAAGCCTGGCGGCCAGCCATCCGGCCTATGCCTATGTGTCCTACGGACTGAGTGACGGTGGTTATGCCTTCTGGCCGGGCGATCCAAAGATGGCCAACTATGACCCGCGCCAACGCCCGTGGTATCAGGCCGCAATGGCCAATCCGAGCAAAACCCTGCGCACCGACGCGTACTACTGGGCCAGTGACGATGCGGTGCTGGTCAGCACCGTACGCGCCGTCGCCAACCAGCTTGGCAATCCTGGCGGGGTGGTCAACATCGACGTCTCGCTCAAGCAACTGACCGAAATCATCAAGCAGATCAAACTGGGTGAAAGTGGCTACCTGATGCTGCTCGAAGACAACGGCAATGTGCTGGTCGACCCCCGCGCCCCCGCACACAACTTCAAAAACCTGGCCACCCTCGGCGATGGCTACGCGCAGCTGGCGAAGGCCGGTAAAGGGCTGGTCGAGGTCGAACTCGACGGTGAACGCTACATGGCCAATATCTGGCCCTCGGAGCAATTGGGCTGGAACTTCATCGGCCTGATCCGTCATGACGAAGTCATGCAGGGCGCCACTCAACTGACATGGATTGTGTCGATCATCGCCCTGGTGCTGGCGGGTGTCTTCGCACTGGTTGGCGCCACCTTCGCCAAACTGATCGTACGGCCTATCCACAGTGTTACCAATGGCCTGGAAGGCATCGCCCAAGGCGAAGGTGATCTGACCCGTAGCCTCGAAGTTCGGGGGCGCGATGAAACCGCGCAATTGGCCAGTTGGTTCAACCAGTTCCTGGCCGCCATCCGCAACCTGATTCAGAGCATCGGGCAGGCCGCGACTAAAATTCTTGCGACCTCCAGCAGCTCTACTCAGGTTTCCCACGACATGGCCGAAGCGGCCGGGCGTCAGCGCGAGGCGGTAGATATGGTGTCGACAGCCTTCCACGAAATGGTTGCCACCGCGAACGAGGTTGCCCGTTCTTGCAGCCAGGCCGCAGATTCGGCCGACAGCGGTCAGCAACAGGCGCGCGAAGGCCAGCAGCAGATTGACGATGCGGTGCAGAGCGTCGATCGACTGAGCCAGGAGATTCAGCAGTCAGCGCAATCGATGCAGCAGCTGGAACGTGACAGCAACGCTATTCAATCGATTCTTGGCACCATTCGTTCAATTGCCGAGCAGACCAACCTGCTGGCCCTTAACGCAGCCATCGAAGCCGCTCGGGCAGGTGAGCAAGGCCGCGGTTTTGCCGTGGTAGCCGACGAGGTTCGCGCCCTGGCCAAACGTACCGCCGACTCCACTGCCGAGATCGACGGCCTGCTCGGGAACCTGGCCAACCGCACCAGCGAAGTCGCCCAGCAAATGCACGCCAGCCTCGAGATCTCGCAACTGTCGGTCAACCGCATTGGAATGGCGCGCAGCAGTTTTGGACAGATCCGCGAGTCGGTCGACGTCATTCGCGACATGAACACCCAGATCGCCACGGCTGCCGAAGAACAGCACCAGGTGGCCGAAGACATCAATCGGCACATCAGCCAGATTCATGGTGACGCGCAATTGGTGGCGGAACTCGCCAATTCGGCGCGCCAGGACTCACAAAGCCTTGCTGGCTTGTCCAACGAACTGGATGCGCTGGTGCGCAGGTTCCGTACCTGAACCCTGTCGTGGACATAACTAAAGGCGTAGCTCGCCCGGGGTAAAGCCGAACAGGCCCTTGAAAGCTGCAATGTAGGCCGAGGTGGAGTCGTAACCGCAACCCAGTGCGGCTTCGGTGACACTCTGCCCGGCCTCCAGCGCAGTCAGAGAAGACAGTAGGCGCATGCGCTGACGCCAGCCGCGAAAGCTCAAGCCGGTTTCACGCTGGAACAAGCGCATCAAGGTTTTCTCCGAGGTATTCAGGCGTTGCGCCCATTGCCCCAGGGTTTGTCCCAGCTCTGGGTGGGCGAGCAGTTCGTTGCACACTTCAAGCAAGCGCGGGTGTTTGGGCAAGGGCAAGGAAAAGCCTACCTGCGGCAGTGCCTGCAACTGATCCAGCAACACCGCCACCAGACGCGCTTCGGCGCTATCGCCTTCGGGGTAATCCACCGGCAACAGGCAGAACTGTTTGATCAGTTCTCGCGTCAGTGGCGTGACCTCCAATACCCGGCACTGCCCTGGCGCCCAGCCAGCTTCTTCGCGGCGCACATACAGGCTGCGCATTTCCGCTTGCATCGAGGTGACCACCTCGTGCTCCACCCCAGCTGGAATCCAGATACCCCATTGAGGCGGGGCAAAGTAGCTGCCTTCGTCGGTGTAGACGCCGAGCACGCCACTGATCGCATAAGAAAACTGCACCCAGTCGTGTTGATGCCGGGGCGTCCAGGAACCTGCCCCCAGGCTTTCCGCCCGTGCATACAGTGCCCGCGGCAACCGCTCCAGTGCTGGAATCTGACGGGGTGCAGGTTGTTGTCCGTTAGTCGGCATCAGTTGGCCTTATGTCGCAAGACGGCAATTGTCAGCCGAGGGTAGCCTGTGCGCTCAACGATTACAAAATGATTCGCAGGCCCGCCTATGCAAGTGCTCAAACACCTCAAACGTGTAGTGACCGACTGGTTTCTGTGCGGCATGTTCCTCGCCACCTTTCTGGCCTGGCTGTTTCCCGACGTTGGTCGCAGTGGCGGCGCCATGCATGCCGAATCGGTGATCAATGTCGGCGTGTTCCTGGTGTTCTTCCTGCACGGCATCAACCTGTCCAGTGAACAAATTGGCCACGGCCTGAAAAACGGCCGTCTGCACCTGATGGTGCAGGGATTCACCTTCATCGTTTTCCCAGCACTCTGGTGGCTGGCAAACAAGCTGCTTGGCAGTCACGTTCCAGCGCTGTTGATGCTCGGCTTTTTCTACCTGTGCGCCCTGCCCTCGACCATCTCATCCTCAGTTGCCTTGACCGGTAGCGCCGGGGGTAACGTTCCGGCGGCGATTCTCAACGCCAGCCTCTCCAGCGTCCTGGGTATATTCATCACGCCATGGCTGGTCAACCTGGTGGTTGGCACCGGCAGCAATGGCATTGACCTGGGTGCCACGCTGCTGGACCTCTGTGCGCTGCTGTTGGCGCCGCTGGTACTCGGGCAACTCCTGCGTCCCTGGCTGGGCCGCTTCTTCGCTCGGCATAAGCGTTACACCAACATCATGGACAAGGTGGTGATCCTGCTGCTGGTCTATGCGGCGTTCTGCAATTCGATGGTCTCGGGCATGTGGCAGCAACAAGGCGGTTCGGTACTGATCACCGCACTGGTGGGTAGTGCGCTATTGCTGGCACTCGTGCTCTGGTTGACCACGCGCACAGCCCGGGCGCTGCACTTGAACCCGGCCGACGAGATTGCTGCTGTGTTCTGCGCCAGCAAGAAATCCCTGGCCGCCGGCGCACCAATGGCTGCGTTGATCTTCGGTGCGCATCCCGGGTTGGGGCTGATCCTGCTGCCCATCATGATCTACCATCCGCTCCAGCTGATCGTCTGTTCGATCATGGCCGAGCACTACGCCACTCGCCCTGCTCCGCTCGCTTCAGCCGGCCTGGTCAACGCTCAATGATCGCCGTTACGCCCTGACCACCTGCGGCGCAGATCGAAATCAGGCCACGGCCCTTGCCGGTCGTGGCCAGCAGCTTGGCCATGTTGGCCAGGATGCGCCCCCCGGTTGCAGCAAACGGGTGCCCCGCAGCCAATGAACTGCCTTTGACATTGAGCTTGCTGCGATCAATCGCGCCTAGCGGCTCATTCAATCCCAAGCGCTGCCGACAGTATTCGGGATCTTCCCAGGCGTTGAGCGTACACAGCACCTGGGCAGCGAAAGCTTCATGGATCTCGTAGAAGTCGAAGTCCTGCAGACTCAAACCATTACGCGCCAGCATGCGTGGCACTGCGTAGGTAGGCGCCATCAGCAGCCCCTCCTGGGCTTTGACGAAGTCCACCGCGGCTGTTTCACCGTCGACCAGGTACGCCATTACATCAAGGTTGTGCTCCCGCGCCCAGTCTTCACTGGCGAGCAGAACTACCGATGCACCGTCGGTCAGTGGCGTGGAGTTGCCGGCAGTCAGGGTGCCTTTATCACCGGTCTCGAACACCGGTTTGAGGCTGGCAAGCTTGTCCAGGGTCAGGTCGGCACGCAGGTTGTCGTCGCGAGTCAGACCCAGAAAAGGGGTTAGCAGATCGTCATGCCAGCCCTGACTGAAAGCTGCTGCCATGTGTTGATGGCTGAGCAGGGCCAATTCGTCCTGGGGCAGGCGCGGGATGTGCCAGGTTTGCGCCATTAACTCACAATGCTGGCCCATGGAAAGCCCCGTGCGCGGCTCAACGTTACGAGGGATTTGCGGTTTCAAATGCCCAGGACGCAACGCGAGGAAGGCCTTGAGCTTGTCTGCCAAGGTTTTGCCGCGGTGGGCTTGCAACAAGATGTGACGCAATCCTTCGCTCACCGCGATGGGGGGATCGGAGGTGGTATCAACACCTCCGGCGATGCCGCAGTCGATCTGCCCCAAGGCAATCTTGTTGGCCACCAGCAACGCCGTTTCCAACCCCGTGCCGCAGGCCTGCTGCACGTCGTAGGCCGGTGTCTGTGCCGACAGGCGCGAACCGAGCACACACTCGCGGGTCAGGTTCATGTCTCGGGCGTGCTTGAGCACCGCGCCTGCGGCGACTTCACCCAGCTGCAGGCCATGCAAGCCAAAGCGTTCGATCAGCCCTTCAAGAGCCGCGGTAAACATTGCCTGATTGCTGGCGCGGGCATAGGCGCCATTGGAGCGTGCGAAGGGAATCCGGTTGCCGCCAATGATCGCGACTCGGCGCAATGAGCGCATGCGTAAGGTCCTCTGTTGGGCAATTAATCCTGATCAATCATGAAACGGCTGTCACCCGATAGTATCGAAGGTACAGACCACAACCAGCGTAGGTGCTTTTTTCAGGGTTCGAACGACCAACCGGCAAAGATGGTCCACACTTTGAAGCTTAATTTCAGGGAGAGCCGCACATGAGCGACCGCTATATCGACTTCGCCAATTCCGACCTCGGCCGCCGCCTGGTTGGTGCCGTGGGCCTGCCAAGCCCCGCTCGCCTGGAACGGTGGAGCGCTGGTCGCCTGCGGCCTGTCGAAGGTGCCATGCTGCTGGGCGGAGGCCCTTTGGCGAACAAGATCGAAGCCTTTGCCCAGCGTCTGACCGATGAGGTCTACAGTTTTGCCAGCCCCGACCTGAGCGCGACAGAATGGGTCGCAGGCCTTGGACCTAAACTCAAGGCGGTGGTTTTCGACGCCAGCGAACTTAACGACAGCGACCAACTCAAGCAGTTACGCGAGTTCTTCCAACCCCTGCTGCGCAGCCTGCAGGATCGCGCTCACGTGGTGATACTCGGCAGGGCACCGGAGCAGTTGGATGATGTGTCTGCGCAGATCACCCAGCGCGCCCTGGAAGGCTTCAGTCGCTCGTTGGCCAAGGAGTTACGCGCCGGCGGCACCCTGCAATTACTGTATGTCGCCAGCAATGCCGACGATCAACTCGAAGGCGCGCTGCGCTTTTTCCTCTCGCCCAAGAGCGCTTTCGTTTCCGGCCAGGTCCTGCGCCTGGAAGCCTGCGCGACCCAGGTGCAAGACTGGACACGCCCCTTGGCCGGTCGCAAGGCCCTGGTTACTGGAGCGGCCCGAGGTATCGGCGCCGCCATCGCCGAGACCCTGGCCCGTGACGGCGCCGACGTTGTGCTGCTTGATGTTCCCCAAGCCAAAACCGACCTCGAAGCCCTGGCTGCACGCCTGGGTGGCCTCAGCCTGACTCTCGACATCTGTGCCGCCGATGCACCGGCACAACTGATTGAAGCCCTCCCTGAGGGTATCGACATCGTCATACACAACGCCGGCATTACCCGCGACAAGACCCTCGCCAACATGACCCCGGAATACTGGGACTCGGTGCTGGCCGTGAACCTCAAAGCGCCGCAGTTGCTGACCCAGGCGCTGTTCGAGAGCGGCACCCTGCACGACAACGCCCGCATCGTCCTGCTGGCATCGATCAGTGGTATTGCCGGTAACCGGGGCCAATCCAACTATGCCGCCAGCAAGGCCGGGCTCATTGGCATGGCCCAGGCCTGGTCGGCAAAACTGGCTGAGCGCGGCAGTAGTATCAATGCCGTGGCCCCAGGTTTCATTGAAACCCGCATGACTGCAGCGATTCCCTTCGCCCTGCGCGAAGCCGGACGACGCATGAGTTCGTTGGGCCAGGGCGGCCTGCCCCAGGATGTCGCCGAAGCTATCGCCTGGCTGGCGCAACCGGGGTCTGGCGCCGTCAACGGCCAGGTCCTGCGTGTCTGCGGCCAGGCCGTGATGGGGGCCTGACGATGACTAGACACTGGCAGGATCTGAGCAGCACACTGGCACTTTCCAGTCTCTACCTGCGCGCGGCACGCAAGCGCAAGATCAGCGGTGACATCCTGCCCGAGATCGGCTTGCGCTGTTACCTGGAGGTGCAATCGAAGCAATTGGAAAGTTACCGCAAGCTCTGCCATTTCGGCGATGACGGACGCTTGCCACCAACGTTTCCCCATGTGATGGCGTTTGCCTTGCAGATGCAGTTGCTCACCGACAAGACCTTTCCTTTTCCGTTGCTGGGTCTGGTTCATCTACACAACAGCATCCGCGTTGTACGTCCCCTGGGCGGCGTCGGTCGCCTGCGCTTCTCGGTCTACGTGGACAACCTGCAAGCCCACGAAAAAGGCGCTACCTGCGACCTGATCACCGAAGCTGAAGACGCACTGGGCCTGCTCTGGTCAGAAACCAGCCGTATGCTGTGTCGCGGCGTGAAACTGGCAAGCGAGCCTACGGCCAGCGAAGCGCCGGTCGACGCACCGCTGGACGAGCTGACCCGCTGGTACGCCGACAGCGATATCGGCCGGCGCTACGCCAAGGTCTGTGGCGACTACAACCCGATCCATCTGAGTGCTACCAGTGCAAAACTGTTCGGCTTTCCCACCGCCATCGCCCACGGCATGTGGACCAAGGCAATGACGCTGGCGGCTTTGCGCAACCATCTGCCGGTGAGCAAGTACGAATTCGCGGTGGACTTTCTCAAACCCGTGCGCCTGCCCAGCGAGGTGATCCTCAACGCAAGCCCTACCGCCACTGAAGGCCAACTGCGCCTGGACGGTCATGGCGGGTTGGTGCATATGCGCGGTGCCTGGCGGCAACTGGACTGAAACGGAGCTCTTGCGTTGCGAAGGCGCCCGCCTGAAGCTATGCGGCTTGAGGAGAGCTTTGATGAACCTGCACGAACTGACCCAACGCCTGCACAGCATCCGTGACAACAATGATTGGCGCGGCTTCCATAGCCCAAAAAACCTGGCCATGGCCGCCAGTGTCGAAATGGCCGAACTGGTTGAAATTTTCCAGTGGCTCAGCGAGGACCAGTCGCGGCAGCTATCGCCCGAACAACTGGCGCATGCAGGTCAGGAGGTCGGCGATGTGGTGCTGTATCTGCTGCTACTGTGCAGCGAACTGGGCCTGGACATGGAACACGTAGTGCGCGCCAAACTGGCCGACAGCGAAAGGCGTTTTGCGCGATGAAAGACCGACATTTCGATGCCCTTGCCACGCGTTTTGCCGAGAAAATCTACGGCGGTGCCAAGGGTGCGATCCGCCTTGCGATATTGCAGGCAGACCTCACCGAAGCCTTGCCCGAACGGCCTCTGCGCGTGCTCGATATTGGTGCCGGCCTGGGCCACATGGCCCTGTGGCTGGCCGAGCGCGGTCATCAGGTCACCCTGGCCGAGCCCGCTGCGCCCATGCTCGAAGGGGCCCGCGCACGGTTTGCCGAAGCCGGCCAGCAGGCCACCTTTATTCAGGCACCCTGGCAGGAGCTGCTCGGACAACTGACCGAACCCTATGATCTTGTGCTGTGTCATGCGGTACTGGAATGGCTGGCAGAGCCGGAAACCATCCTGCCGGTCCTGCACCAGTTGACCCGCAGTGATGGCCTGCTGTCGTTGGCGTTCTACAACCGCGATGCACTGGTTTATCGCAATCTGCTCAAAGGCCATTTCCGCAAGTTGCGAAGCAACGACATGGCCGGCGAGAAGCAGAGCCTGACCCCGCAAAAACCGCTTGATCCGCGCACGCTCAAGGCGCAACTTGAAGGTCTGTGGCAGGTCGAAACAGAAAGCGGAGTGCGAGTGTTTCACGATTACATGCCGGTGGAGTTCCAGTCCAAGGCCGAGCTGCTCGACCTGCTGGAAATGGAGCTGGCGCATCGGCGCCATCCCGCCTTTGCCGGGTTGGGGCGTTACCTGCACTGGATCTGTCGACCAAGCTGAAGCGCGCCGGGAGAGTGACATGCCGTACCGTTTTACCCTGGGTCTGTTGTGCCTGACGCTGGCAGCCTGCCAGAGCAGCAACCCTTATGTCGCCAGCTCCCGTCCGCTGCCGCCTGCGCCACCGCAGGCGGCCACAACCTTTGATGCCAGCGCTTACCCCGCGCCAACCCTGGACTACGGCCGTTACCGTAGCTGGGCCTGGCGCGATGGCCAGTTACCCAGCGGTGCCGCCCTGACTGAACCCGCGCAATTGGCCGATGCGGTGAGCACAGCCCTGGACCAGCGCGGCCTGCGTCCTGCGCGCGAGGGCCAAGGTGATTTGCTGGTAAGTGCCAATCTGCACCTGGAACGCCGTCTGCGTCAGGTCCGCGATGACTACTATCCCTATGGTGGCTATCCCTATGGCGGCTACCCTTACGGAGGCTATCCCTACGGGGGTGTTGGCGGCTACGGTAGTGTTGGCCGGTACCACGACGGTTATGGCGCCGCCATCAGCGTTCCGCTGGTACGCACCTATGAGGTAGAGGTGATGGTGGTGCAGGTCGACCTGTTCGACGCCCGCGACGGTAAGGCAGTCTGGAGCGCCAGTGCCGAGGCCACCAGCCAGGGTACTCAGCGCGAACGCGAAGACGCTTTGCGCGAATCGGTCAAGAAGGCCCTCAACGGCTATCCTCCCAGTTAAAAGGTAATTGGAGATTCATCATGCTGCGCCGTTTCGCTTTACTCTCGTTATTGGTGTTGTTGGGTGCTTGTTCAAACCACAATGTGACTCAGGACTATGACGCCAGCCGCGACTTTGCTGCCTACCGCAGTTGGGTCTGGCAGGAGCCTGCATTGCAGTACCGCCCTGATGATCCACGGATCAAGAGCGACCTGACCGAGCAGCGTATCCGCCAGGCCGTCGCCGGCCAGCTCGATCAACGTGGCTTGCGCCCGGCGCAAGGCAGTAGCCAAGGTGATCTGAAAATCCAGACGTACCTGATCGTCGAGGACCGTCAGCAACAGATCACCACCAATTACGGCGGTGCCTGGGGTGGCTACTGGGGCAACTACTGGGGCGGGCCGATGTACAACGAAACCCGTAGCGTCGACTACAAGGTGGCAACCATCCAGGTCGACATGTTCGATGGCAAGGATGGCAAGCTGGTTTGGCGCGGCAGTGCCGAGCAAATCATGAACAACTATCCACCTAGCCCCGAAGAACGTAGCGAGGCGATCCAGAAGACTGTAACCAATGCCCTGTCGAACTACCCACCACGTTAAAGGCAAATGGCCAGCAACCTGACTACACTCTTGCCAATTGGGTGTGAGTTCAGGGGCCTCATCGCGGGGCAAAGGAGTGCGCGTGTCTTCTCGCTTCCCCGCAAGGCAGCGCGGTGCTATCGGCCTGATGGCTGCCCTGACCCTGGGCATGGGCTTGATGTTCATGTTGATGGTGATCGACAGCAGCAGACTTTACCTGGAACAGCGCCGCTTGCAGCGAATTGCCGATATGGCCGCGCTGGAGGCGGCAGGCCAGCGTGCTGTCTGCACCGGCAGCGGGCCACGCGCCGACACCTTGGCCCGAGTAGGCGCTGTTCGCAACGGCTTCGAGCTGAACGCCGGGCAATCGCTTGAAACCACCTGCGGTCGACTGCAAACCGGGGCAAACAGCTTGCGCAGCTTCAGTGTCGATTTGTCGCGCAATGAAGCAATCCGCGTGATCGCCACTACCCAGGTTGCCACCAGTGTCGCCGCAGGGGTCTGGGCCCTGGCCAATGGCAACAGCATTCCCGATACCACCCTCTTGAGTGCCCGAGCAGTCGCCGCTACCCCTAAACCGCCGCAGGCGATGCTGCGTATTCGCAGCACCCTGGCGACTGTCGACACGCGCCAGTCAGCGTTGCTAAATGCGTTGGTAGATCCCCTAGGTGGCCACGTTCAGCTCGACCTGCTGGGCTGGCAGGGCCTGGGGAAAACCGAGATAAATCTCCTCAGCTACCTCGACCAGTTGGCAATCGAAGTGGGGGTCAGCGCCGGTGATTACCAGCAACTGCTGCGCGCCGATGCCAGCGCAGCAAAACTGATCGAAGCCGCCCTGAAAGTGCTGCAAAGGGGCGGTGCGGCAGTCGATGTGGTGAATAACCTGAGCAAGCTTGTCGTTGGTGTCGACAGTACTCGGATACTCCATCTGGGCGACATACTCGACCTGCAAAGTGGCACGACCAAAGCCGGCCTGGATGCCAGTCTGCAACTGCTGGACCTGCTGCAAAGCGTGATCCTGCTGTCGACCAAGGACAGCGCCGCCGTCGTCGAAATGCCGATCAACGTGTTGGGACTGGTCAATGGCAAGGTCCGCATCAAGGTGATCGAACCCCAGCAGATTTCTGCCATCGGCAACCCGCAGACCGACCTGATCAAGGTGCACACAGCACAGATACGAACATTGATTTCCCTCGATCTGCCGGTGCTGAAAACCGTCATCGGTCTGGTCAACGCCGTGCTTGACCTTGCCACGCCCTTGACCAACATCCTCGATAATCTGCTTGGCCTCAATTTATTCGGCACCGTGGAGTCGTTGACCTGTGCCTTGGGCATTCCTTGCAAAGTCAGTGATATCCAACTGCTGCCAGGCACTGTCAGTCTGGATGTCGGTATCGAGGTAGCACGCGCTACCAGCCAGGTGAGTGGCTACAGCTGCGCGCCGGAAAAAACCCTGACCGCACGCACTGACAGTGCAGCAACCGATCTGGCGGTGGGACAGTTCAAGGATCGCAACGCCTTTTTTGCCACCGGCGTGAATGCGGTAACCCCACTACCGCTGATTGATATCGGCACCAATGTTTGCAGTCGGCTTCTGTTTCTTCCAGCCGTGTGCGGCACTCGGGTTCCGTTTGCCGGAGGAGGCATTGGCCTGAAGGTGAACACCGCCTTGTTGGCAAGCACTGCCACTAACCTCAAATTTGCACCTGCCGAGCACACACCGCCTAACATCGACCAGGTACCTGCTTACCTGAGCACAACCGCCAGTAACATCATCAGCAGTCTGAACCAGACCATCGATGGCATTGAGCTACAGGCATACAAGCCCCTCAACGGCAACCTCCTGGGTGGCATATTGACGCTGACTGCCGGGCTCCTGAACGACGTCAAAGCCATTCTCGAGCCCTTGATCAGACATCTGTTGAGCCCCTTGGTAGATCCGCTGGTCAATGCCTTGCTCAAAGCCCTGGGCATCGATCTGGTCAAAGTTGAAGTCGGGGCCAACCTGACCTGTTCCAGCAGTCGTGCTCAGTTGGTGCTTTGAGTGGGGAGTTCGATACAGAACCGAGCCCCCTCCGTACTGTTCTTTACGCTCAGACAGCCACCCATGGCGTTGACGATCCCGTAACTGACCGACAAGCCCAGGCCGGTGCCGACACCGACAGGCTTGGTGGTGAAGAAGGGTTCGAAAATCCGTTCCAGCAGACGAGGCTCGATACCCGCGCCATTGTCTTCGACCAAGATCCGTACCTGGGACTCATCCACTTCCATGCGCAAGCTGATCCAGGGCTGCAATTGGCGATGCTGTTCGCGCCGTGCCAGCAACGCATCACGCGCATTGACCAGCAAGTTGATCAACACTTGCTCCAACTGGTCTTGATGGCCGCTCACCAGACACTGCGCTTGCGGTTTGGTAACGCGTAGCTCCACGCCTTTGCCGCGCAAGCCATCGGCTAGCAGCGACAAGGCACCGTCCGCGGCCTGCCAGGGCTCGAACAACTGCGGCTCGACCGCCGAGCGGCGACCGAACACGCGCATGTGATCCACCACTCGCGAGGCACGCAGCACCTGCGCGTCGATACGTTTGAGCTTGTCCTGCAGATAGTCAATCTGCACGTCGCCGTTCTCCAGCCGCTTCAACGCGTTGACCACGGCCATGCGCATCACATTCAGAGGCTGGTTGATCTCATGGGCAAGGCCGGTGGCCATTTCGCCGAGCGTGGCCATTTTTGCACTTTGCATCAGCTGCTGATGGGTCCGGCGCACCTGTGTGTTGTCGCGTCCCACGGCCTGCACTTCTACCAAGCGCCCTTGATCGTCGAACAGGCCACGGTCCGCCCACACCCACCAGGCATGCTCGCGCCCCGGCAACTCCAGGCAGATTTCTGCAGTGCTCACCGGCTGCGCCACGCTCAGACTGGCAAGGCGTTGAACAAATTCCTCGCGCTGCGCTGCAGACATCCAACGTCCCAGGTTCATACCGCTCAACTGCGCGGGGGGATACTCCAGGTAGTCGGCCAGCGGCTGGTTGCCGAACAGCAGGTTCAAATCCGGCGTGTAACGACAGATCATTGCCGGAGAGTCTTCGACCAACACCCGGTAGCGTTCTTCACTGACCCGCAAACGTTCGGTCGCCTCGGTTGTTTCAGTGATATCCAGCCATATCCCGACGACTTCGACCGGCATGCCCAGATCATCTCGCAGCAGGCGCGCTTCATCGAGCACCCAGTGATAACCGCCATGGTGATCACATAAACGATAGCGACTGCGTACCTGACCCTCGCGCAACAACGTGCGCGTGCGCGCCAGCCACAGTGCCTGATCTTCGGGGTGGACCCATTGCCCCGGCTGCAGCGGTGCTTGCTCTGTTTGCGTCCAACCAAGCATCGGTTGCAGGCTGGCGCTGAAGAACTCAGCCTGCAGGGCACCCTCGACATAGCGCTGGATGTAGATCACCGCAGGCGAGCTGGCAATCAGGTTTTCCAGGCGTGCCTGGGCGGTGCTGGCCTGTAGCTGTTGGCTTTTGCTATCACTGATGTCGAGCATGAAGCCCAGCAAGTGACGATGCTCACCACTACCGCGCACTTGTCCGCACAGGCGATACCAGCGCGGATTGGCAGCCAGGTTGTTATCGAGCAAACGCAGGCTCAGGTGCAAGGCACAGCCATCGCGCTGCAACTCGCCGAGTGCAAGTTGCGCGGCCTCGCGGTCAGCCGGGTGCACCCGGCTCAGCCACTGGCTGATGGTCAACTGCGTTGGCATTCCCAGGCTTGTCGCCAAGCCCGGGTCCAGTTGCAGAGTGGTCTCGCACAATCGCCATTGCCACCAACCTGCACCTAATTGCAGTTGCAGGCTGTCCAGCCGCTCACTTTGTTGTTGCAGAGCAAATGTCGTCAAACGGCTCACCAACGGCTCGGCATACGCAGCGCAAGCACTGAGTGCATCTGCCGAGTTGAGCGCGTCGAACGAACCAAAACACATCAACCAGGCCTGGACCACGTGCCCCTGCCCATAGGGCAGCAAATAAGCCGGGGTGTGCGCCAGCAGGCTGTGCAAGCCTGCATGGGAGGTGCTCGAGACCACTTGTCCCGGCGTCAGTCGATCCAACAACGGCCCGATCGTTTCATCGCTGGGCCAATGCAATGGGTCACCGCTGCTGACATAGGTTTTCCAGCCCTGCTCTCCTTGCAAAAACACCCGTCCGGCATGAGCCCGCCAATGATGAACCAGCCATTGCAGCTGCTCCTGGGCCACCTTGTCCAAGCGTTCAGTCGAGCAATTGCGCAACTCGGCGGCCAAATGGCTGGTCAAGTGGCGCTGACGTTCGGCGCCCAGCGATTGCTGGCGGTGCTGCAACAGATCGCCGATATCGAACAGCTGCAACAACCACCCCCCAGACTGATTCAGCAACCAGCCACGGGTATGCAGGGTGGCGCCACCGGCCGCCTTGAAATCCAGATCCAGGGGGTGGGCCTGCCAGTCCAAGAGATCGCCTTCAAGCACAAGCAAACTGTGGGGCTGCACGTAATCGTGCAATCGCGATTCGTTGTGCTGCGGCAAGGCCAACGCCGAACGCAAAGGGCCGGCAATGCGCAGTACCTTGGCACTATCGTCGAGCCATAGCTGCAATCCCACTGCTGGCACCTGGGCGGTAGGTTCCGGCACCACGCTCACCGGGGTTATGCGCGCACGCCAACGCTCGAACAACCGTTGTCCGCCGCTCAAAGTTGCAGGCTCGCTTCGGCCTTCAGGCTCGCGGGTAATCGCGGTACTTCTCCGATTGCCGGTAAGTCGAGCACCGGCAGTACAGCGGTCAGCTTGGCTTTGGCGTACTCGATTTTTACCGTCAACAGGTTACCCGGCGTCAACGCAACGCTGGCATCACTGGCAAGCTGAAAATCCAAGGATGCGGGCATCCACGCCAACTGTTTGCCGAGCACATCCTTGGCCATTTTGTCGACGTCATCACGATAGCTTGCGCTGGTTGGGTCCAGGGCCACGCAACGGCGCACTGCCTCGCTGCTGGCCTGGTTGAACGACTGCAGCATCAGCATCGGCAAGCCGTAGCTGACCACCCCATAGAAGACTGCGAAAAAGATCACGAACACCGCCACGAATTCCAGCGCCGCAGCGCCTTTTTGCCGTTTCCCCAAGCCTGCTTTCATGATCGCGTCTACCCTGACAGTGACACCTGATTGACAGCATAGAATCATTCACAACAAAGGGATGCATTTCGCCGATGCAAAGTATTGTCCTGCTGATGTGGCTTGCCCTGTGCGCTGAACAAGACCTGCGTGAGCGCCAGATTGCCAACACCCTGACCCTGGGCGCAGCGACATGCGCGTTGGGATATTTGTTCATTACCGGACACACCTGGATAGGTGCCGACGCCAGCGAAGGGGGCTGGGCGCTGGCGATCGTCATGCTCTTGACCTTGCCGGGCTACATGCTCGGTCGCTTCGGTGCAGGTGACGTAAAGCTGCTTGCGGCGCTGGCCCTGGCCACTGATCGCATGTACGTGCTGGGCACTTTTATCGGTGCCGGGATTGCGGTGTTGCTCTGGCTGGCCAGCCGCCGCTGGCTGTGGTCGCTTCTCAGTCAAAAGGTTAGGAACCGTATCAAGCAGCTGACTGAAGACTTGTCAAATAAACAACCTTTCGCGCCGTTCATCCTTGCAGGGTTCATCCTCGCGGCGGTGTGGGTGCAGTAGTCGCACCGCGTGTACATAATCGCGAAGTCCGACTACTTTCTAGAGAGCCAGAGGCCAACTGCAAGGCTCCCGGCCCAAAGAAACAAGGACTTCTGAGCAGGGAGCAGCGCGTGATAAATACCGTCAGTGAGGTAAAGATACTGGTGGTCGACGATCAACCTGAGGTCGTCGATGAGTTAAGCGAGTTTTTACAAAGCAGCGGCTACTGTTGCGTGCCCTGTTTGTCCAGTTCCCAGGCCATTGAGTGCTTTGCCGCCGATCCCGCTATCGGCCTGGTATTGTGCGATCTGCACATGCCGGAGTGCGATGGAGTAGAGCTGTTCAGGGCGCTCAAGGTAATTGCCGGCCCGCATCGCTTGTTCGAAGCCATCATGCTGACCGGCGGCGATGATAAACAGGATCTGATCAGGGCGTTGCGCGAAGGCTTTGCCGACTACTACCAGAAACCCGTGAACCTGAACGAACTACTCGAAGGCGTGCAGCGCCAGGAGGCTGCGCTGCAGCAACGCCAGCAGAGTTTCCAGCATTTAGGCGACCTGAACCAGAAACTGCAGTTTCTCGCCGACTCCATCGATGATCTCTATCAAGACCTGGAAAAAGCCCGCGGCCTGGGTGCGCATCGCCGTGCTACCGATGCTGAAGAGTCGATTGCCAACGACAGCCTTCCGAGCATTTTCGAGAAACTCTCACCTCGCCAACTTGAAGTGGCGCGCCTGGTCAGCAAAGGCAAGACCAACTACCAGATCGCCTGCGAGCTGGGCATAACCGAAAACACGGTAAAGCTCTATGTGTCGCAGGTACTGCGCCTGACCCACATGCACAACCGCACGCAGTTGGCGTTGGCCTTGGCGCCAGGCAACTCGCCGTTGCATCTGCGTGTAACGGCGCACTGACGATTACTTGTCGGACGAACCGACCGACTCCCAACGGTAGAAGTCCGGAAGCGCATATTTATAGCTGTCCAGCCAGCGCTGCATGCTCTGCTCGCGCTCCTTGGGCGTGGCTGTCTGCTGGATCTTCGAGGCTTGCCGGTTGCTGGCCTGCATCTGCAGCCAGGACTCGGTGACCGTTTGCGTCTTGGCTGATGGCTGTGGCTCAACTGCCAGGGCAGCCAATGGCAGTGAGCCTAAGGTAATCAGTAGTAACCCTGCTGGTTTCATAAACACCTCACTGTTGCCCGCGTGAAGGAGTAGCGTCCTGGATCGCCGCCACCTGATCCGCAGCGACCGACGAGGTACCCGATTTTTTCAACAGATCGGCGCGCGATCTGGCCTCGCTGAATTGCGCGGGGCTGAGGTTGAAACGCGACACCAGATCAGCCGCCTGCTGCCACTTGTCCTGATACAACAGCAGGCTGACCAGATTGACAGCTGCCAATGCATTGTTGTCCTTGAGCTCAATTGCGGTTAGAAACTCGAAACGCGCCTGCTCGACATTGCCCAGATTGAGGTACACCACCCCCAGGTCATTGCGCACCTTCTCGTTGGTGGGGGCCAGGCGAACGGCGCGCAGCAAATGGCGCTGGGCCTGCAGATTGTCACCGCGCGCTGCTGAGAGTTGCCCCAAACCATGCTCCGCCTCGGCAGCCATGCAACCACCGAGCAAACTGCGATACAGCGACTCGGCCTCGCTGCGCCCGAGCAGCCGCAAAACCTTGGCCTTGCGCAGACGCACCTGGGCCATGTCGGCAGGCAATACTTCCAGATGGGCCAGGCTGGCATGGGGACGGCCTTCATTGAGCATTTCGTCCGCCATGCTCAAGGCCAACTCTTGGCTGGAATCGGGCTTGGCACAACTGGCACTGCTCCCCGGCAACGCCAACCACGGCCCGCCAGTCTCGGTGGCACAGCCGCCGAGCAACAACAGGCTCATGACTACCATGACTGCTTTCATCCATGCCTCTCCTTTACGAGCCCATTGCTTTTGCCAACGCAGTGAAGCCGGGACCGGCCAACACAATCAGCAACGCAGGAAACAGAAATACCATCATCACCATCGACATTTTTGCGGACATCTTCGATACCCGCTCCTGCATCCGCGTCAGCCGCCGGTCGTCGAGCAGTTGCTTGAGCGCCAGCAGTGATTTCATCGCCCCGCCACCTTGGGCAAGCAACTGCTGAAGAATCACACAGGTGTCAGTGAACTCATCCACCGCCAACAGCTGTGCGGTTTTCTCAAGCTCCGGCGCCAACGCCAATCCGGAATCGACCCGAAGCAATATGCCGCGCAACTCTTCGCTGAGCGCTGGCAGCGGTTGCCGCGATTCCTTGCTCAACACACGCAAACCCTGCTCCACGGCCAAGCCTGATTCGAACAGAATGCGCAGCAAGGGAATGAAGGTCGACACTTCACCAATGATCTGTTGCTGACGTCGAGCTGCCGCCACTGCCAACACGCGTTTAGGCAGCAGGTAACCAACCCCCAGCGCACACATCGGCACCACGGGCCAAGCACTCTGGCTGTGCTGGTAGAAGGTGTGTTCGATGACCACGCCAACGCCCAGGGCCAGCACAGGCACACCGACCTGACAGGCAGCAAACAAGGCGCGCTGACGGCTACGCCGCCACCCCACGCGGTCGAGCAGCAGCCGGGTTTCCGCGTCGAAGTTAAGCAGTCGCTGGGCAAGCGCACTGCTGCCCACCTGTTGCATCCAGTCATCCAGGCGGTTGTCACGGTTCAGTCGACCTTGCAAACGCTGGGCGACCAGACGCTGCCTGCGTTGCTGGCGCAGAAACTGCCCGAGCAACAGCACAAACGCGACGAAAAACAGGGCGGCACAGAGCATCAGGATCATTTCAGATACTCCGCAACATGCGCCACAGCACCAGGCATCCGAGCACCTGCAGGCCGAAAGCGCCGAGCAACATGAACTGGCCATCACTGTCGTTCCACATGGCCAATAGGTACTTGGGATTGCTGAACAGAAAATAGGCCGCCATCCCCACGGGCAAAAAGCCCAGAACCATGGCGGTCATCCGCGTTTCGCCGGTCATCGCTCGCAGTTGCCGGGCACCCTGTTCACGCTCGCGAATGAGCTTGATCAGGTTTTCCAGCAACTCGCTGGCGTTGCCGCCGTAGCGATGATTGATGCGCAGGCCCAAGGCGAATAGACGCAGCTCATCCTGATCATAAAGCTCGGCCAGATCCTGCATGGCTTCATCCAGATCCACGCCCATCTGCACGTTGCGCCGTACGCGCTGCATGGCGCCATGCAACGGATCGCGTGAGGCATCGATAGCGCCCAGAACGGCATCGCTCAACGTACGCCCCGACTTCAGGCTGCGCACGCTGTGGTCGAGCAACACCGGCAACTGCTCGATCATGCGCCTCAAACGCCGGTGGTAACGCCAGCCCAAGTACAGGCGGAACAACAGCGGACCGAGCAGCAACAACGCGCCGCCAGCCGGCCAACCCAACACCAGCGCAACCAGTAACGACAGCAGCGCCCAGCACAGCAGGTACGACAGCAGGCGATCATTGCGCCGCTCCAGCCCGGCTCGTTGCATCAGTTTGTCCAGCCAGTCGCGCCCGCTTGCCGTAGTGGGCACGTTGCGCTGGAGCCGTCCAAGGCGCTCCAGCGTGCGCTCGGTTCCGGACTTGCGCATACCGCTGTAGAACAGCTTCAGGGACAGGCCCAGCATCACCAGGCACGTCACCCCAAGCAACACGACAATCAAGGCTGTGACTCGGAAAAAACGCGGCGCAGCTTGTCGCTCGCCGGGTTCTGCGCTTCGCGCAAGAAGCCTTCGCCGCTACGTCGATCAAGCCGGAACAAGGTGTTGGTGACATAGACCTCATCCCGCACACCCACCACTTCCAACACCTCGCTGACACACCGTCGACCGTCGGCAAGGCGTGTCAGTTGAATCACTACATCAAGGGCCGCGCAGATCATCTGGCGCAAGGTTTTTTCCGCCACCGAGCGACCGGTCAGGCCCACCAGGGTCTCCAGACGCAACAGCGCATCCTGGGCAGTGTTGGCGTGCACGGTGCTCATCGAACCATCGTGGCCGGTGTTCATCGCGGTCAACACGTCGAGCACTTCAGCCCCGCGAATCTCGCCCAGCAAAATCCGGTCCGGGCGCATACGCAAGGCGTTGCGGATCAACTCACTGGATTTGATTTCGCCGTGGCCTTCAGTATTGGGTGGCCGGGTTTCCAGGCGCACCACATGGGGATGGTCCAATTGCAGCTCGGCGACATCCTCGATGCTTACCAGCCGCTCATGGGGGCTGATCAACTGGCTGAGAATGTTGAGTAAGGTTGTCTTGCCGGTGCCCGTGCCGCCACTGACCAGAATGTTGCAGCGACGCGTCACCGCCAGTTGGAGAAATTCGAGAATATTGTGATCGACCGTACGCGTGGCGAGCAGGTCTGCACTCTTGAGCATGTCCTTGCGAAATTTGCGGATCGACAGGCAGGGGCCATCCAGCGCCACCGGCGGGATAATCGCATTGACCCGGCTACCGTCCGGCATCCGCGCATCGACCATAGGCGACGATTCGTCGAGGCGCCGGCCAAGGGGCGCAAGGATGCGTTGCATAACGCGCTCGACGTGATGGCCATCGATAAAACGCAGATCGGTCTGGTGCAACACCCCTGCCCGTTCAACAAACACCCGATGCGGGCCATTGACCAGAATCTCGGTGACACTGCTGTCGCGCAACAACACTTCCAGCGGACCGAAACCGGTCAACTCATCGACAATTTCTTCGGCCAGGCGCTCCATCTCATAGCGTGACAATGCCAGGTGCAAACGAGCGATGTAATCGCCGACCTGCTCCATCACAAATTGCGCCAGCGCCGGACGCGAACCTTCCAGCAAATTGCGGCCGCTGTCTTCGATGGCATCGATGATGAAGCGATGCAATGCCCGCTTGAGTCCCTGGGGATCGTTGCCCAGGTTATGCCGCGCACCGCCAAACAACTCGTCGACGCTGCTCATTTATGCCCCCAAAGCCGGTTGAACCAGTTGCCGCCGGGTGATTTGCTGTTCTCCGATCGCCGCGCCAGCCGCTCGCCCAGTGCCTTGAGGTGCTGAGTGAGGGATTCCCGCGGGGCCAGTTCGAACAAGGTCAGGCCTTGGTTCTTGGCGTTCAGGCGCACCTGCGGGCTGTAAGGCAATACCACCAGCAGCGGCAAACCGTAGCGCTTGGCCAAGGCGTCGGAATCTGGCGCCACACCTTTGAGGTAGCGATCGACCAGCAGGCTGGCATGCTCAAGCTTCATGCCCTTCTCCCGCCATTGAGCAAGCACGTCGAGATTGCGCCGGCAGTCGAGGACATTCTGGTCGGTGTACCAGATCAACTTGTCGCAATGGCTTACAAAGGTACGCAGTGCTTCGCTGTCTGCCTGGCCAGTAAGGTTCACGACGATATGCTGGAAATGCTGGCGCAAGGCGCTGAGCAACATGTACAGCTCGGCGGCACTGGTGCGCTCCAGCGGCTCATCACCGTCGGCATAGGCCAGCAGGCGCAGGCCGGAACGCTCACAGGTAAAGGCACTGTCGATGAGGGTATTGTCCAGGCGGCGCAGATGGCGCAGGGCATCGCTGAAATGAAACGACGCCTCAAGTCCGAGCAATGCCAGACTGTCCCCCCGCGGCAAACCCAGGTCGAGCAACAAGGTCTGCTGGCCACTGCGTTGTACCACTCGCGCCAAATGCGTGGTCAGCAAGGCACCATCGGCCGCCGCTTGCGCGCCATACAGTACGGTTAAACCACCGAGGCTCGGATTGCTGGTGACTTGCGGCAAGCGCTTGCTCAAACGTCGTACCAAACCGGCGACTTCGCTGGAGCGCGACCCGTAGGCGACAAAATCCCGCGCACCGGCGCGCATGGCGTTGAGCACCAATTGGTTGTCCATGCCATCGCCCAGGGCGACTATCGCCAACATCGGTTTGGCCTCCAGCACGCCCTCGATGAGGGCGCACTGATTGACCACATGCTCGCGATCCAGGCCGACAAAAACCAGGTTGGCGAACGTCACGTCAACCAACGCAAGCAGTTCATCGAGGCTACCGCTGGCGGCGCCGACCACCTGCCCCAACGGCGCCAGCGCACCTTGCAACCACTGCAGGTCGACCTCGTTTCGGGTGATGGCGAGAAAGGTCTGGCTCAAACTTTCGCTCATTGGGATAGCCCGCTGCGACCTTCAAAGTCGCCGTTTTCGAGAAAGAACAAGCGGCCCCAGCTCGGGTCGTAATTGCGCAACCCTTCACCCGGCAACGACGGTAGCTGGGCATTGGCGGCCAACGGCTGGACCAAGTGCGGGGTGACGATCATCAACAGTTCGGTTTCATCGCGCATCAACGTCGATTGGCGGAAGAACGCGCCCAGGATCGGGATATTGCCTAGCCCTGGAAACTTATCCACAGCCGAACGGGTGGTACTGCTGATCAAGCCACTGATTACGAAGCTCTCACCATCGGCCAGAGAAATGCTGGTATCTGTGCGCCTCACCGTTAGTCCAGGTACCAGGGTGCCGGCGATGTTCACGGCATTTACGTAGTCCAGCTCACTGACTTCCGGCGCAACCTTTAGGGTAATGCGATCACGGCTGACCACCGTGGGGGACAAGGCCAGGCGAATACCAAACTCCTTGTATTCGATCGACACGCTGTCGCTGCCACTGCTGGGCACCGGGATCGGAATTTCGCCACCGGCGAGAAAACTCGCGGTCAGGCCACTGAGCACGACCAGGCTGGGACGCGCCAGGGTGTAGGCAAACCCACTGTTCTCCAAGGCACTGATGGCCGCAAGAAAGCGGCTGCTACCGCCGCCCCAGACGATGTTGAAGACATCGTTGTCCAGCGGAATGCCGGCGATAGCGTCAGCCACATGGCCAGGCCGGGCCACCGTGTTTGGCGTCGTTCCAGGCGAACCGATCAAGCTGTTGTTGGAGCCCTTGAATAGAAAACGCGCACCGGCCTCCTTGAACTTGGTGCGGTTGACCTCGACAAAGCGAATATCAGCCTGAACCTGACTGGGCAGCGATGAATCCTGGGAAGGCGGCATGGCCGTCGCCGCCATGTCCGTTGTGGCCACGCCTTTGACAAACAGCATGGCTTGGCGTGGAGTCTTCGAGCAGGCGGTCCAGAGCATCAGGCTAGTGGCGCCGGGGCTAAGGGCGGTGAGCACGACGGCATCGTCGCCACTGGCATCGACATCGGCGATTTTCGAATCGCCCACTGCCACCCGGATAATGCTCACCGGTGCACGCAACTCCTGCTGCAAGCCCTGATCGATTTCGATCACCTCGGGTAATTGCGCCAGTCCTGCGCAACCGCTGCTCGCGGCCTGGGCCACAGAGACAGTCAGCCCCGCCCAGGGGATGACCCACAGCAAATGCTTGATTGCCCGCACGGAACGACTGCTCATTTAAGGGCATCCTTGCTTGGTCAGGGAGTTGGATCGCTGGATTGGTTTCCGCGGATAATCTGCATGCCACGGCGTGGCGTTGAACTGGCAATCGAGGGCGTCGCGGGTGTCTGGGCAAGCTGGCTGAAGCGAAAGAGTTCGCGGTTGGCGTTATCCACCACTTGATTGCCAGCGTGCGGGTCGGCCCAGTATTGAGCCAGGCGTTTTTCTTCAGCGCTGCGCACGGCCAGGCGAAGACTGCCGGATTGGGCGGCAAGCAGCAGTCGGCGGGTCAATGTCTCAGGCACCGCCAGGACCACGGTGCGAGCGACATTGCGTTGTTGTTCCTGGCGGGCTTTTTCATCCTGAGGCGGCGCGATCGGCTGACCGTCAACACCCATCCCCAACTGCTGGCCGACGCTGAGCAGACGCAACGCCGGTAATACCACCTGAGCGCTGGCCTGGGGGTTGTTGTTGTCCTCGCGCAGGTAGAGCAGCACATCGACGTAGTCACCTGGGCTCAACTGCCCCGCGGCGCCGACCACCTCATCAATGGCCAAGGCCAGCGCACGCTCATGAGGATGGATCATTCGCGCCAGCGGCCCACCGGCTTCAAAGCTGCTCGACGCGAGCCAGGTGCCAGCACTCAGCGAACGCCAACTGCTGCGTCCAAGCACTTGTTCGACACTCTGGAAACTGCCGGCAGGTGCGACGTGCAGGCGCTCAACCAGCAGGTCCTCAGCGCTCAATGGGGTGTAAGCGGCAACATCGCGACGCAACACCACTACCGGCTGACGCACCTCATCGCCCGCTTTCTCCACCACCTGTGCAGCGACGGGTGCCGGGGTCGACGCAACAGCAACAGCCACAGGCTCGGCAGCTGGGCGGCTCAGAACCAGGCCCCAGTAGCCCGCCAGCAAGGCGCCGATCAAAAAAAAGCCAGCGAGGATGATGGTAATGCGACTGCTCATGCCGACCCTTCCTAAATACCCGGGTTCATCCTTTGCAACCAGCTGTGAGCCGCGCACAACGTTGTCATCGGAAGTAACGATTTCGCTATTTGAAGGTAGCGCAGCTAAGTCAAAATGCCATTACCCGCCAGATTATTTTGCGCCGTAATCCCGACACCCCCTAAAAACAACCGTTAGCCGGCGCCAAAAAGCCACTATCACTTTTGGATTAATACCTTCTTACATTTGCCGGATTTTCAGCCTTTGACGATGCTGTGGTGGCAAAGGGGAATCATCGAACAAGCCCCTGCCATCTGCGCCTTGCGCGCCAGGAGAAGTGCCATGCGTGTTTCCCGAATCTTCAAGAGCTGCAAAGCGTTCTTCTACCGCAAGGACGGTGCCTCGGGTATCGAGTACGCAATTGCGGCAGCGATGGTGGCAGTGGTGTTGACGAATTTTATCGAGCCAATTTCAAAAGGGGTCAGTGCTGTTATGACCAACATTGAAACCACTCTGGATGCTGCCAAGATCACAAATGAAAAGCCATAAAAGGCTCCTGCCAATCAATCTCCTAGATATCTACGAATGGGTATAGCCATGCCGATCTCCTCCCAACGTCAACAAATTCTCCTGGTGGATGACGAAGAGGACGCTCTGCTGGAACTTGCCGAACTGCTTGAGGGCGAGGGTTTTTGCTGCCACACGGCTACCTCGGTAAAACTCGCCCTGCAACAGCTCACCCTCCACCCGGACGTGGCGCTGGTGATCACCGATCTGCGCATGCCGGAAGAAAGCGGCATTTCCCTGATCAAGCGCCTGCGTGAGCACACCGCTCGCCAGCACTTGCCAGTGATCGTCACCTCCGGCCACGCCGACATGGACGACATCAGTGACCTGCTGCGCCTGCAGGTGCTGGACCTGTTCCGCAAGCCGATCTATCACACCCGCCTGCTGGAAACCCTGGACAACCTTTTTCCAAAACCTCGATTGCATCTGGTGAACTGACCCGCGAACCTCTGCTGCCCCAATGCGGGGCAAGCCCATTCCTGCCGGATACATCTGCAGCTAAAGCTGGTAGCTAAAGCTGAGGGTAAAGCGCGGTTGCCGATTGAGGCTGTCCAGGGCGATGTCCGACATCGGCTTGGCCGCCTCAACCGCAATGTTGTAGGAGCGTGCATCGCCAAACCGCAACCCCAACGCCGCCGACGACAGGCGCGAATCACGCACCTGCAACTCGTTGAACCAACTGCGCGCAGCATCTACCACCACATACGGCTGAACCCATTTGAGCCAGTCGCGGCTGTACCTGAAGCTGTAGTTCAGCTCGTAGGCCGCGCCCCAGCCCTTGTCCCCCGATGCCTGGTCACTGGGATAGCCACGGCCGAAAGCCTGGCCGCCAAACACGGCACGCTCACTGTCGGGCAAGCTGTCATTACTCCAGTACAACGCCGCTGAAGCCACGCCTTGCCAGTTAGCAGAAAAGTAATCGCTCTGTAATCCGGATAAGCGCAAGCGCAGAAAATCCAGGTCGATATCGCTGTTGGTGTCTGCTGCGAAATAATCCATGCCCTGATAGGCACCGACACTGAGGATGCGCAGTCGCCGACTGTCACTTTGGCGCCAGTCACCCTCAAACGCCACGGCACGCATGTCCGTGCTGCTGCGGGTTTTGAGGGCGGAATCCAGTGCCTGATAATGGCTTTGGTCGTTCACCACATAAAGGCGCCCGGCAACGCTGAGCCATTCATTAGGTGAGGCGGTCAAGGTCTGGCTCAGGCCTGCCGAGTAGCGGTCACTCTGGCGATGCTGCCGAAGATCTCTGCCATTGTTCAATCGCAGCAGAGCACTCAGATCACCGCGATACTGCGAGGCGGAGAGATTCAACCGGCTCCCCTCGCTATCCAGGTATTGGCCGTAATCCAGGCGATAGTAATGTTCATGATCATCGCCCGGCGGAAATAGCGCGCTGAAGCTCAATTGCTCAGCCAGCGACGTCAGGGCGTTGCTGCTGACGCCCAAGAGCGCTTGAAGTGCTTCGCGGTTGCCATCGGCTACATTCAACCGCGCCGAGAATGCTTGGTGCGCGGCCTGCACCCACAATGTATTGGCGCCATCGGCGGTGCCAGGCGCCACCTGGGCCTGGACCGTAATACCGGGAACGTGGCTCATCAACGTTGTGTAGCGCTCCAGGGTCTTGCGCGTAAGCGGGCGCTCGGCCTTGAGCCGGGTTGCCACTTCACCCAGAAACGTAGACGCCGGCCCAATGTCGCCCTGCAGTTCAAAATCACCAATGTAGCCTTCAACCAAGACCACCTGTACCCGCCCATCAGCGAAATCCTGTGGCGGTAGGTAGGCGTAGGACAGCAGGTAGCCATCCTCCTGGTAGCGTCGAGTCAGGCGTTGAGTTGCTTCGCTCAGTTCAGCCAGCGTGACATCACGATCAACCAACGCTTCGTAGTTCTCGCGCAGATCGCTCAAGGGGTAAACCGTACCGCCGGTAAAGCGCACCTTGTGCAAGCGTATCCGGGTGCGCCTATCAAGTTGCAGCGACTGCGATGTCGGCACCGCTACCTGCAAGCTCGCGGAGGCAGGCCGGTAGCTGTCGATGGGCAGGTTGGCGGCAGGCAGGCTACGCTCGACTTCATTGCTGATCAGATAGGTTGGCAGGGGTTCTGCGCTCGACCCGCTCGCCCAACAAAGACTGAGTATCGCGACGGTCAACGGACGCATGTGGCGCTCCATGATCCCGACAAATTCGAGAACACCGGGACGGTTCCCTCGTCAGCTTCAAGCGTAGGTGGTGCCTGCGCTGACGTCTAATCGCAATAGGGACTGACAGGCAGCCCCTTCATTGATTGATCTGGAACTCGACCCGCGCAGTCTGGCCACTCTCATCCAGCGCGCTGAGCTCTACACGCCCTGCCTGTTCAAAGCGGGCACTCAGCGATTCCTGCCCCTGCGATTCGCCCAGCGGTACGCCATTGAGGAACCACCAACGCCGACCATTGCCGCCCAGTGCGGACACCTCAAGGCGCAAGGGCTCGCTGCTCGACGCCGGACGCCGCAACTGATCACCCTGGCGCACCCCGACGATCGACAATGGCGGTGCGCTAGCCGGTACCTGGGGTGGGCAATCAGGATCAATTTTCGGCAGTCGCGCCTCTCGGCGCTCTACACGTGGCAGCCAGGGTTCCAAGGGTGCCGGCCACAAGGCAATCTCACGGGGTTGAGCGCCACTGCAACTGTGGTCTACCCGCTGTCCCTGGGCGTTTACCCAGACCGTTTCACGCAAACCGACGCTCAAGGGTTGATCAGCTGCCAGCAAGGTCGGCGGGGCAGTGCCATCCAGGGTCCAGGCAAAGCGCTGGCGTCGGCAGTTGTCATCCTGACGAGCCATCGGTTGCCCGAGCGGCCAGCAGATCGCGGCCACGCCGACGTTGTCGGGTACTGCAGCCACCGGCACGGCAATGCCGCGCTGGCTGTCACGGTTACTCAACACATCATGCACCTGCAGCATCAGCGGCGCTGCCGACGCCAGGCCGAACTGTCCGGGCACCGGCGTACCGTCGGGGCGTCCAATCCAGATGCCGATCAGATAACGAGGGCCGACACCAATCGACCAGGCATCACGAAAGCCATAACTGGTACCCGTCTTCCAGGCCAGCAGTGGCCGCTGTACCAATTCGGCATGCGGGTCGCGGTCGGGGCGCGCCTGACCACTGAGAATACGCCGGATGATCCAGGCGCTACCCGGCGACAGCAGCCGCCGGTCAAGTAATGGCGCGTCTGGCTGCAAGCGCATCGGCGCACTCAAACCGCCCCGTGACAACGCCCCGTAACCGGCCACCAAATCCTCCAGGCGACTGCCCGCCCCTCCCAGAATCAACGACAGGTTCGGTTCCGCCAGCGGCGGCAATGTCAGCGGCACGCCTCCATTGCGCATCTGCGCCGCAAAGCGCTTTGGCCCATAGGCTTCGAGCAACTGCACCGCGGGCAGGTTCAACGACAGGGCCAGCGCCGAACTGGCAGCCACCGGGCCGCTGAAGCCCATGGAGAAGTTGCCTGGCCGATAATCACCGTAGCGCCTTGGCACATCCTGGAGCAACGACTCGGAATGAATCAGACCATCATCCATGGCCATGCCATAAAGGAACGGTTTGAGGGTAGAGCCTGGCGACCTGAGTGCAGTGATCATGTCGACATGGCCAAAGCGGCGCTCATCGTTCAAGTCGACGGAACCAAGGTAGGCACGCACGGCCATGTTCTGAGCTTCAACCACCAGAATCGCGGCCGAGGTACGTTCAGGCAGACGCGCGCGCCAGCCCAGCAACAGGTCTTCCAGGCGCCGCTGCAATGAGGCATCGAGCGTGGTGCGGATCAGGGGTGGGCTGTGCGGCCGGTTCAGGCGTCGCGCCAGCAATGGCGCCAAGGCTGGTTCCTGGCGGGGAGCCAGGAGCAATGGTTCTTCCATGGCCTCGGCAATCCGTTGCTGCGGCCATACCTGATACTCGGCCAGGCGCTTGAGTACTTTGTCACGCGCCACTTGAGCACGGGCCGGATGTCGGTCTGGGCGCAAGCGGCTTGGCGCCTGCGGCAATACCGCGAGCATCGCCGCTTCGGACGGCGTCAAATGCTGTGGCGACTTGCCCAGGTAAGCCCAACTGGCCGCGGCAACACCCTGCAAGGTGCCGCCGAAAGGTGCACGATTGAGATAGATCTCAAGGATCTGCGCCTTGGACAAATGCCATTCCAACTGCGCCGTGCGCCACAGTTGGCGCAGTTTTCCAGGCAAGGTGCGCGCGTGCGGGTCCAGCAATCGAGCAACCTGCATCGACAGGGTGCTGCCGCCCGACACCACCCGCCCACCGCGCAGGTTTTGCCAGGCAGCGCGGCCTAGCGCCAGCGGATTGACCCCAGGGTGCTGATAGAACCAGCGATCCTCATAAGTCAGCAGCGCCTGCAAATAATAGGGGGACACCTGATCGGCGCTGACCGGATAGCGCCAGACCCCTTCGGCATCGGCGAAGCGCCACAATGGCGTGCCGTCCTCGGCCAGCACGACACGTGCCAAATCATCAGCCGGAAGTGGCAGCGGCCACACCCGGTCAGCGATCCACAGCAGCGCAGCAAGCAATACCAGCACGCCCGAAACGACACTCAAGCGTTTCGCCATGGGGCTGAGCGAGCGAGCTAAGATGAGCATCAGACGTCCCTGTCAGCAGCAATGGGCAGGGAACCGAGCAGCACATTGGAAGGCCAAAGGTTTGGCAACGGCAGACTCGCCGAGACGATCATCAGGAAGCAACTATGCATGTAGAAGGTTTTTTCGAGTGGCTCGGCCAGGCCCTGGGGGCGCTGATCCGCTTTGTCGTTGATGGTTTGAGCGGGTTATTCAACCTGCTGGCCAACGCCGGTGGCAATTTCATCGATGGCCTGGCACGCACATTGGGCATGGACACCTCGCTGGTCAGCATCATCGCCCTGATCATCGGCTTGATGCTGCTGTACTCGGCCATCCGTGCCTTCATGCGTGCCTCGATCATTCTCGGCATCATCTGGCTGGTACTGGGGCTGTGGGTACTGAGCTGGATCATTCACTGATGGCAGTATCGCCCTTGTCGCTGCCGGCGTTGGCAAAGCCAACGCCGGCACAATCAGTGGGATGATTACTCAGCGCCCCCTGACCACCATCTCCCCTGCCGACTCACCCACCGACTGCAGGTTAGGGCGGTACATCGACTCTACTTGCGGTGGAGGCACACGGTAGGTGCCCGGCGTTACCGCCCGCGCCAGATAGAGCAAATGCGTAGTGGCGTAGCTGTCCACCGGCAACGCCGCCACATAGCGATCATCGCGAAATTCCTGGTGCACCAGGTTGGCATTCTGCATCGACTCTCGCCATTGCTTGACCGCGCTGCTGGCATTTTCCAGGCTCGCCGCGCTCTGCGCCAGGTTCTGGTTTTCCAGCTCCAGGCCGGCAGGCAACAGGTCGACAACCAACGCATCCGGCACCCGCGAAGTAGCGGTAACGGCCAGGTGTACCAGCACCAGATCACCACTCTTCAGCGCGCGAATGTCCAGAGGCTGGCCATTCATACCCAGATACTCACGACGAATATTCATTCCGGCGCTGCTCGGCGTCGGGGCGTGGCGTGGATAACCGGACAGGGTCAATTGCTGGTACAGCGTGTCGTTACTCTGGTTTTGAACCGTCAATGGCGACGCCAGCAGCGGACCTTCAAGCTTAAGGCCCGACTGCGCGCTATCGAGGTCGCGCAGTTCACCGGCGCTGTCCAGGCGTGCCGACCACTTGCCTTCAGGCTTGCTCAACAGACCGCGTCCAGCCAGGAACAAGGCGTTACGCTCCTGAGTCGACAGCCACTGGGTGGCTGCCACTTGGTCAGACAGCTGGAACAAGCGCTGGTCCACGCTGTTGCTGGCCAGGTTGTTTTCTTCCAGCAAAGCCAGAATCAAGGCCTGGTCACGCACCGGGCTGCCGTAGTCAGCGAGCCATTCTTTGCTGTCGCGGCTAACCGCCAGGCCCGCCTGCAACGCTTGCTGGGCACGTGGTTTGTCACCCATTTTTTCCAGGGCAATGGCCAACTGCACCAACGGCAAGCCGGAGCGTGCATCGCTGCGTCTCTCGAACACGCTACGCAATGCACCCAAGGGGGCCTGTTGCGTACGCGCAAGCACCAACGCTGCATAAGCCTGCACAGCAAAGCGACTGTGCTCGGCGTTGTTGCTGTAGTTCACCTCGATCAGGTTACGTTCTTGCAGATAACGCAGCAGACGCTCGCTGGCCTTCTTCAACGCATCGGCCGGTACCGCGTAGCCTTGCTCGCGAGCACGCAGCAGGAAGTCGGTGACATACGCGGTCAGCCAGTACTCTTCCTCGCTGTCCGAACTCCACAGGCCAAAGCTGCCGTTGTAGCGCTGCATCCCGAGCAGATGCTCGATACCCATTTCGATCTTGCGCTTGCGCACATCGGCCGGCTCTCCAGTGATCCCCAGGCGCTTGAGGGTTTCGGCATCGGCGTACAGCGAGGGATAAAGGCCACTGGTGGTCTGCTCCAGGCACCCGTACGGGTAGGCTTCCAGGGCGCGGATCTGTTCAGCCAGGTTCAGCGGAGGTCGGCTGGACAATGCCAGTGTGGCCTCCAGCCCCGCCGGTTCGAACTCGGCCAGATCGGATTCCGGCAGGCTCCACGGCTGCTCGTTGAGCGCCACCCGATAGTGCTTGAGCATCGCCGGGTAAGCCGGGCGAATGCCCAGGGTCCATTCACGGGTGAACGCCGTGGCCTTTTCGCCAGGCAGTTGCAGGCCCAGCACTTCGACCTTGACCTTGCCCTGGCCCAGGCCGCCGGTGGCCTGCACCGGCACCCGCAGGGTGACGCGCTTGCCCTGGGTCAGGTCCAGGGTTTGCTCGGCTGTGCGCATCAGATCCAATTGGCCTTCCGTGCTCAACCGCACAGTGAGCTTCTGCGCCTGGCCGGACAAGTTCGACATATCCAATGCCAAGGTGGTGCTGTCGCCCCCCGCCAGGAAACGTGGCGCCGACAATTCGGCAATCAACGGCGCGGCAACCACCGTCTTGCCCTCGGCTACGCCATAGCGATCATCGGTCCAGGCCTGGGCCATCAAGCGCAGTTCGCCGTTGAAATCGGGGATGTCGACGCTGGTCTCGCCTTCGCCGTTCGCGTCCAGGGTTACCGGCGCACTTTGCTGGGCAACGATGGTGATGCTGGTGTTGGGTCGCTTGCCACCCTTGGCCATGGCCGCATCGCCACCGAAGGCGAGGCTGGCCAGACGGCCCTGGCCAGCTTCGATCAACTGACCGTAGATATCCAACTGGTCGGCGCCATAGGCCTTGCGCCCGAACATGCCAGTGAAGGGGTCGGGGGTCGGGTAGTCGGTGATATTGAGAATGCCCACGTCGACCGCGGCCAGCAACACGTGTACCTGCTCAGGCACACTGCCATCGGCATTTCGCGCCTGAACCTTGACCTTCAAGGGCTGCTTGGGACGCATTTTTTCCGGTGCACTGAGGGTGACCGCAAGCTTGCGCTCGGCTCGGTCCAGTGGCAGGTGCAGCACGCCAACCGCGCGTTTCGGCGTGGCGTTTACCTTACGCTCGCCGGGACGTATCACCAAGGCGCTGACGTACAGGTCATGGCGGGCCCATTTGCGGTCCAGGTTGATGGCGAAAGTTTTGCCTCCAGCCGGTACATCGATCTCTTGCCACCACAGCGGACCTTCGCTCGACTCAACCATCAGGTAGCCGGTACCGGCAGCTGGAGGTGTGACGGTGACGTTGGCGGTAGCGCCATCCGCATAGGACGGTTTGTCCAGAGCAAGCTTGACCTGATCCGGGCGAACAGCGCCGCCGTCGGCGTTGTCCTGGGCGCGGTAGCCGGCCCAGAATCGCTCACTGGAAACCAGGCCGGTCTGCGGGTCTTCCACTTCAACCCGGTAAGGTCCCCATTCAACCTGGAAGTTGAGTTTGGCAGTGGACCCGGCCTTGACGTTGACCGTCTCCTCGCTCTGGGTCAGGAACTTCTCGTTGAAGTTGTAGCTCCAGCCGTCACTGTCGGAGTAGTTCCAATAGTAGTCGCGGCGCTCGCGGATCAAGCGCACCTTGAGGCCATTGGCGGCCAACTTGTTACCGTCGCGGTCGGCGACCAGCACTTCGAATTCCACTGGACCGTCGCTATCGGTTTCTTCTCCGTCAAACAGACCCCGCAAACCCGGCAAGCGCTCGGCGGGCCAGATCGGCTGTTCCAGGCGCCGGGTGATCGGCCGACCACCGGACTCCTGCAAACTGGCCTGTACTGTCAGTTGCAGCGGCGAGCGGGCCTCGGACCATTTGCTCTCGATGTTCAGTGTGGCCTTGCCGTTGGCATCGAGATTGACCTCCTCCAGCTCCAGGTCCTGGGTCAGTTCCTGCTCGGTAATCGAGCCGAACTGATAGCCTGGCAACGCGGGTACCGCTTCGCGCAGCGGGCGCACATAGGCCTGGCCGCTCAGGCGGTTGCCCGAGGCAGGCGCGCCGTACAGGTACCGACCATTAACGTCGATTTCAGCGCTTTGCTCAGGACTCAGAGGAACATCACTGCCTTTGAGCTCCAGGGCCAGGCGCTCAGGCAGGAAGTCTTCGACGAGAAATTCATAGATCTGTTTCTTGCCGCCCCCCAAATCGAACAACAGCTGCCAGCGACCGGTCGGCGCTTCAGTGGCCAACTGCAATTGGTACTGGTACAGGCCGTTGCTGCCCGGTTCCCATACGAATTTGCGGCTGATCTGTTCATCCGGCCGACGTACTTCAACGGTCACCGGCTGTGGCTTGATTGGGCGACCATCCTGGTCACGCAACAAGCCGTTGAGCAACACGGTTTCACCGGGGCGGTACAGGTCTCGCGGACCGAAGACGAAAAACTGCAGGGGATTGGCTTGCGGGCCGGTAATGTCGAACTCGGCCAGATCCAGCGCCGCACTGTTCAGGCGCAGCATCGTGGTGTGCACGCCTTGATGCGCCAATAGGGTTTGCGCCTTAGGCGGCATCGGCAACTGGGCATGACCATCGCTATCGGTTTTACCTTGGCCAACCACACGACCTTCGGCGTCGAGCAGTTCAAGGTTGACGCCGCTCAGGGCCTTGCCACCCTCCAGACCCTGGGTAAACACGTCCATGCGGTTCTGATAGCGGTGAGCCGACACACCGATATCGCTAAGGGTGAACAGCGTTGCCGGTTGCGAATAGTCATAGGTACCGGAAGCACGCATGACCGCAAGGTAGACCCCGGGTTCCTGCAGCGGCTTGATTCCAGCAATCGGCAGCAACACGGTTTCGCGGGTGTTGCGTGCAGGGTTCAGGTCGAAGCGTCCGCTGTAGACCAGCTCGGTCATGTTCAGGGTTTCTTTCGACTGGTAGTAATACAGGCTGCTGTTGCGACCCCAGGCACTGAGAAACGGCGAAAGCGACGCTGGCTTGACCCGGAAGAATTCGACATCGACCTTGTCGACGTTCAAGGCAATCACCGGCAACCCTTCGGCCAGGCGTGTCGGCAGCAGTGAGCCGCGGCTGGCAAAGCCAATGGTTGCCTGCATGTCGCGGGTTTCCAGGCGACTTACCGATTCGGCGGCCAGGCGCTCGCCGTTAACCGCCTGCAGGCCGGCATCGATGGTCAGCACCAGCTTGCGCTGCGGCTCCAGGTGACGCAGGCGCAGCTCCATCGCGTTGTCGGAGAGCTCCCAGGCGCCATCGACCTTACCTTTGACGGTGTCGACCAGATGAACCCGGTCGGCAAAATTCTGCTGCGCATCCAGCGGTACCGAGAACGTCAGGGACAACGCACTGGCGCCATCGACCTGGACTTCGGATACATCCACCACGCTCAGCTCGCGACCGGCATATCGCTTGGCCAGGGTTGCGGCATCTTCACGGGCCGGTTTGGCGACTTCCTGCGTCTGGGTTGGCGCGGGGGCCGGGGCCGGCTTGTCTGGGGCAGACGAGTCGCAGGCACTGAGCAAGGCCAGCGCACAGGCCAGCAACAATCCTTTGTTGAGCATGAAAGTAACTCTTTGGCAGCAGGTTCTGAGGGGAGAACTATATATCAACCAGGTCGTCACCGTACGCTGCGGCTACAATGTGCGGCTTGCCTGGAGCCGACATGTCCCAATTGCTGACCGACTGGCGCGACCGCCTGACCCACCGCAAGGTCTGGGCCCTGGCCGCACCGATGATTCTCTCGAACATCTCCGTACCCCTTGTGGCGCTGGTAGACAGTGCCGTGATTGGCCACCTGCCTCATGCCCACCAGCTTGGCGCGGTAGCGGTAGGTGCCAGCCTGTACACCTTTCTGGCGTTTTTGATGGGCTTTTTGCGCATGGGCTCCACCGGCTTTGCCGCCCAGGCTGCCGGGCGTGCCGATGGCGCGGCGTTGCGCCAGGTGCTGGTGCAAGGCCTGCTGCTGGCATTGCTGTTCGCGCTGCTCCTGGGCTTGCTGGCCCTGCCTTTCAGCCAGTTGGCCTTGCAACTGATGCAGCCGTCGGCAGCGTTGGAGCAATCCACCCAGGACTTCTTTCACACTCGCCTGCTGGGCCTGCCCGCCGCACTGGCGAGCTTCGCCTTGGTCGGCTGGTTCCTCGGTACTCAGAACGCCAGGGCGCCGCTGGCGATCCTGTTGACCACGAACCTGCTAAACATCGCCCTGAACCTATGGTTCGTGCTGGGATTGGACTGGGGCGTACTCGGTTCGGCCCGCGCCTCGGTAATTGCCGAGTGGAGCGCTGCCCTGCTCGGCCTGGCCCTGACCCGCCCGGCCTTGCGCGCCTATCCCGGAAAAATCGCCTGGGCCCTGCTCGCTCGCTGGCAGAGCTGGCGGCCGTTGCTTGCGGTCAACCGCGACATCTTTATCCGCAGCCTGGCGTTGCAGGCGGTGTTCTTCCTGATCACCGTCCAAGGCGCCCGCCTGGGTGAAGCCACCGTTGCCGCCAACGCCCTGCTGCTCAATGGCCTGCTGCTCACCGCCTACGCCCTGGACGGCCTGGCCCATGCAGTCGAAGCCTTGTGCGGCCACGCCATCGGTGCTGGCAATCGCCAGGCCTTGCGCCGTTCACTGACCGTAGCCTGCGGATGGTCGCTGCTGGCCAGCAGCGGCTTTGCGGTTCTGTTTCTGTTGGGCGGGCACCTGTTTATCAACCTGCAGACAGACATCGAAAGCGTGCGCACAACGGCGTACCAGTACCTGCCGTACCTGGCGCTGCTGCCCCTGGTTGCAGTCTGGAGCTATCTGCTCGATGGCCTGTTTATTGGCGCCACCCGTGCCCGTGAGATGCGCAACGGCATGCTGCTCAGCGTGGCCTTGGCACTGCCGGTGGCCTACGCCGCCAGCGACCTGGGCAACCACGGCTTGTGGCTGGCTTTTCTGCTGTTCATGGCCCTGCGTGGGGTAACCCTGGGGGTGATGGGTTGGCACCTGCAGCGCCGGGATGGATGGTTTAGTCGCTGAAAATCGCGGGGCAAGCCCTTGGGTGTACAAAAGAAAATTCATACGTCCTCTTAGGACGCCCCCTGCATCAATTCCTTGGCCGCCTTGTTAGCGTGCGCTGAAATTTGAACTTGCCCGGCTTTCTGCCGTGGCATCGCGTTCTGCGTTCACTTTTCAGAGTAAGGATAAGCGTATGTTCGCCCCGGCCAACGCTGCACACTTCGCGTTACTGATCCCGTCCATTCGCAATGACTTCAAGGTGTTGGCCTTTCACGGGACTGAGGCAATCAGTAGCTTGTACGCGATCCAGGTGGAGCTGGTCAGCGAGTACCCAGACTTCAACCTTGAAAGCCTGCTCGGCCAACCGGCGTTCCTCACGTTTGGCCTCAATGGCGAAGGTATCCATGGCCGCATCGACAACGTCTCGGTCGGTGAGCCGGGCAAACGCCTGACGCGCTATCACCTGACGCTGGTGCCGGCCCTGCACTACTTGCAGTTCAGCCATAACCAGCGGATTTTCCAACAGCAGACCGTTGTGCAGATCGTCACCCAGGTGCTCCAGGCGCACGGGATTCAGGCCGACACCTTCAGGTTTCATGTCACCACCAGCCCGCAGCGGGTCTACTGTACTCAGTACGGTGAAAGTGACTTCGATTTCATTCAGCGCTTGTGCAGTGAAGATGGCATCGCCTGGCACCACCAGCACAGCCCGGATGACCATCAACTGGTGTTCACCGACCACCAGACCTATTTTCCCAAACTCGATGCAACCCCCTATCAGCAAGGCACCGGCCTGGTGGCAGAGCATCCGGTGGTCAGCCAATTTGCCATGGGTTTCAACACCCGAACCACTAAGGTCACCCGCCGCGATTACGATCTGAAACGCCCAAACCTGTTGCTCGAAAGCAAGTCCTCCAGCACATCCGCCCCTGCTCTTGAAGACTACCGCTACCCCACGCTGATCGAGACGGCAAAACTCGGCGAACAACGTGCCCGCCATGCCCTGGAACGACAGCGAAGCGATTATCAGCTGGTTAAAGGCCAGAGCGATCAGCCCACCCTGCGCAGCGGTTACTTCTTCGACCTGACCGATCACCCGCGCAAGCAATACAACGACTTGTGGCTGCTGCTCAGCGTAAGCCATGAAGGCAAGCAGCCGCAGGTGCTTGAAGAGTCGGCCTCCAGCGACTGGCCGTCGGAGAACGGTTTCAGCCAAGGCTATCGCAACAACTTCAGCGCTATCCCCTGGGACGTGTTCTATCGTCCGCCGCTGGTCACGCGTAAAGCAGCGTTGGTGTGCGACACCGCACGCGTCACCGGACCTGTGGGCGAAGAGATCTACTGCGATGAGCATGGCAGGGTCAAAGTCGAGTTCCATTGGGACCGCGCGGAGCTTAACAGCGACAAGAGCAGTTGCTGGTTGCGAGTAGCATCCAGCTGGGCCGGGGAAAATTTTGGCGCAGTGACCATCCCGCGGATCGGCATGGAAGTGGTAGTGACCTTTCTCAATGGTGATCCCGACCAGCCGTTGATCACCGGCTGCGTGGCCAACAAGTGCACACCGGTGGCGTATCCGTTGCCCGCGAACAAAACCAAAACCGTCTTGCGCAGCCATAGCTCTCCGCACAATGGTGGCTACAACGAGTTGTTACTGGAAGACCGCGCCGGACAGGAAAAAATCTACCTGCGCGCGCAGCGCGACATCGAGCAACTGATCCTCAACGACAGCGACATCAAGATCGGAAACGACCGTCACGAGCAGATAAGCCAGAACAGTCACAGCCTGATCAACAATGACCGCTGTGAACAGGTCGATCACAACAGCTCCAGCCTGATCGGTGGCGACGAGCTACATACCACCCAGGGCCTGCGCAATACAGTGATCGGCGGTAACGACCTGATTTCCATCACCGGCAATAGCAGCACTGTGGCGGACGGCACATTGGTGATCCAGGCAGGTCCACAGGCGCACGTCACCGCCACCAATGTGGTGATCGATGCCGGAATGAGCCTGACCCTCAAGGCTGGCGGGCAACACATCATTATCAGTGCGGGAGGAATCTTCAGCAGCGTGCCCATCGTTCCAGGGGGCGCGCCGGTTGTCGGGGTTGCGTCCCAGCAGGCCCTTTCGGTCTTACCGGTGGCCGCCGCAGCGCTGGTTGCGCTGTCGCTGGCCGCACAAAAAACAGCGCTGGTACACGCCGCGCGACAAGCCGCCCCGATCTGCGCCGTGTGTGAAAAACTCGCGGAGTTGAACGCATGAACCAGGCCTATTTGCTGCTGGACGGCGCCCTCATCGATAGCTTGCCAGATCGCCTGTTTGAACTCGGATGCACCACCGCAGTGCAATCGCTGTATCAACGTACTGCGTACAGCGCGCTGATAAAGACCAGCCCGGTGTTGGTACCCGTAGTTGCCGACAGCCCCCTGGCAGAAACCTTTACCCACGAATGGAGCACCACCGCGGGTATCTGGCTTGAGTCCGAGGTGGATGAAGCGGCGTTACTGCAACATCTGCGCAGCCTGATCCACGCGCGCATCGAGGGCGATGTCACCGTCTTTTTTCGCTACTACGACCCGCGTATCGCGCACCTGTGGCTGACAAACCTTGAGCCACGCGAACGTGATCGACTGATGGGACCGATCCGCCGCATCTTACTGCCGGCGTCGTTTCAGCGTGGCGGTTGCATCGCCCAGGAAAACCCCGAACAGCCCATTGGCCAGTACTCGGACAAGCCTTGGCTATTGCTTGGCATGGAGCAATTGAATCAGCTCAGCGCCGCCAAGCAGCAGCATCTTACCGAGCAGTTGCTTGAGCATTGTCGGCACTACTTTGCGCAACGCCTGCAAGGGCTGGATGCCACAGCACAACAACAGTGGGCAACGGCGTGCCGGCGTAACGCTGAACGTCACGGCTACAGCGCAATTGATCAAGTCACGCGCTGGGCCAATTTTCACGCCGTGCTGGGTGATGAATTTCCCAACGCTGCAGGTCAAGCCGTGTACCGCCACATTCTCGACGACAAAGCGGCTTTGCCGACGCAGCGCCTCGATAACCTGAGTGCCGAACTGCATCGTCAATTACTCACCGATAAGGAGTTCACTGGATGAGCGCGAGCAAACTGGAACTGCTGGACCGATTGGCCCAGGCCGACCGCGCCGCCAAGGCACTGCCGCATGAAGACATCAACAGCCATCTGACGCCTTGTCCCGCCAGTCAGCCTGAGGTCTTCGTGGTGCCGGTGAGGTACGCACTGGCGGAAGAAAAAGCCGCTCATCCTTGCTGCACGCCCAGTGTTACTACCCGAAGCCGTCCCATGGCGGCACGGCGTCTGCGGGAAGGCTTTTTATACCTCTGGCAAGACCAAGGCCCGCTCAAGCGCTACGCCATCGCGTCGAATGGACTGCTCAGCGCGCAGACACTGACGTGTGAAAGCACCATCGTTTTACAGGGCACCCTGGCCGGGCTGCCCCTGAAAAAGACGCACGACGCCTGGATGCTCTACTCCGAATTCCCCCTCCCCGCAGAGCATTGCAAGGCATTGAGCAACAGTACCCAGCGCAACGCACACATGCGCCACATAGCCTTGCGCACAGTGGCCAATGAGCTGCAGGCACCTCATTGCCCGCCTCTGGCCGACGCCGAGCAAGTCATGGCCGAACTTATTCCGACCTCCTACGCCCGAGCAATGAAGGCTGACCATCAACGCGGCGACGACAACACGGCCGCGCTGGGTGAGGCGGTGATGAAAGCGCCCACGACCGACAATATCAAGGCGTATACCACAGTGATGCAGCGTCTACGTGATCGGGACAATGTCATCGCTCAACACCCCGAAGCCAGTGATGAGCCCGCGGGTGAGTGGAGTGCCAAACGGTGGGAGGCCCAGGGCACCCAGGATTGGCTGGAAAACACGAAAGCACAGGCCAATGGTTTGTTCGCTGTATTTGCCTGCCTGGACGATGACCTTGGCGTGCTGCGTGATATCAACCATGAGCAGGAGTGGGTCGAAACTCGTCACGAACAGTGGATGGCTGACAACAACCTGCGCCTGAGCATCGGTGGGTTTGTTCGCAGCCTGGTCAGCGAAGACGGCGCTGAGCTGGCGGGCAGCCTCAACTATCGCTACAAGGGGCGCGATTTCACCCTCACACCTGAGCAAGGTGAAATCATGCTCGATTGCCAGCACCGACTGGATAAAGAGCTGAAGGCTGAAACCGAGGCCCGCCGCTATGGTGGCCAGCCCACCCAGGCCGAAGCCAGGAACCGCGACGCGCGCATTGGCGCTATTGTCGGGCCCGTACGGGCCTTCATTCCGGCAGACCTGTACAACGAAGCCGAATACTTTGTGCGCGAGTATCGCGCCGAAAAGCAGGCCAACCTCAACAATGATTTCCTCAGCGCCAAGGTGAGCGAATACATCAACCTTGAGGCAATGAACACCTGGCTCGACTCCACCGCCCCCGCGCACTTCCAACAGATCGAGCAACGTCATCAAGCCCTGTTCAGCGACCGAGGTGTGTTCCTCAAGCGCTCGGCGAACGGCACCTGGTTTGTCGATTATCACGACCTGGACGCACGGCACTGGCTGACCGAACTGGCCAGCGGGTGCCTGACTGCACAATGCATTCGTGCCCAGGGCGCCGAACAATACGCCGAATACGTGCGGGCAGCCGATGGAGGTGCTTTAACGCACTTGTTCCGCGCCTGGACGCCCTCGCTCGATGTCGGCATCAACGTCTCTCCGCGCATGGACGAATTGCTGACCGCGCTGTCTGCCGAGAACATCGCCGCCACCCGTCAGGCACTGAAGCCCCTGAGCCAACCTCTGCTGGATGACCTCGCGGCCATGGGCCGCAACCCCCACAACCCATGGACCCTGCTGGTCAACCGCCTGTCGGCGTCGCTGCTGTTGCTCAAAGACAACATAACCTTCAGCGGTGAATGGATTGGCATTTTCATCACTGCTCGCCTGGGTAGCGACACGCGCCTGCAACAAGTGACCGAAGGCGGCCGACTGATCTGGTCTGTGGTGGGCAAACAAGCCGAAGACCTGACCCACTGGGCCAACACCACAGGAAAAGCCATCGGCGCCGGGCGCGTGGCAGGTATCGCGAACTCCCCTTTAGTGAGCAATAGCGGTGGCGTCTTACCTCTTGCCGTCTTACTGCTGAACTCACTCAACGCGTACAACTATCTGAGCCAAGCAGCAACATTGGAGGGAATGAGTGACCAGCGAACCAACGACACCGTTTCCGCAACGTTGTATACGGCTGCTGCGTTGACGGCGGTGATTGATGTTCAGGTGCGGGAGGGGTTGAAGAAGGATCGGTTTAATATTCGTTCAACTGCAGCCCCAATACTAACTCTGTTTGGTGGGGTGGTTGGTGGGTTCTCAGCTTACGCAGCACTAAGGGAATTCGAATCTCTGCAGATTCAGCTGGAAAGCGCACAAATGCGTGTCGATCCCTGGCTGGAAATGCGCCGGAACGTGGTAATGGGTCAGTTAACGGCCTACGGGGCCCAAGCATTATTAGGAGTAGTACAAACGGGCAAAACCTTGGCAGGTATAGTGGAAGCCGAAGTCGCCATCATGCGCTACTCGATGTACATGGGTCCGCTGAACTGGGTCATTGCGATGCTAGGCGTGCTTTACCTTGTCACCTGGTTCTTTCAGCAAACGCCACTGCAAAACTTCCTCTCCTCCTGCTGCTGGTCAAAATCGCGCGCAGGCAATCTGGATCCTGTCCCGGCCAAGGCCCAACAAAGCGAACTCAATCAGCTCTACAGCATACTATTCACACCCCGAATCAGTATGCAGTGCAGCTCGATCAGCACTGGATATGGCCCTATGGGGCTGACCGCAGAAAATTCCATTGATTACCTCACGATCGACTTGCCAGGCGCCGAGCCCAACAGTGCTTACCTGAGACTGAGCCTGATCGGTGACCCGGTTGATTCCGAGTACTACACCTACTTGATAAAAAACAGCCCGGGCCGTGTCCAACCGCCTCGACCGTGGCGGAATATGATTCCGCACTGGCTGTCCAGCAGCAGCTGTTGCTGGATACCCGTCGACGAAGGTCAAGGGTTACGCCTGAGTGGCCCTTTCAACACAGAACCACGCGTACTTGGCTCGCGCCCCGGCACAGTTTCCCTGCGCTTGTGGTATCGCACGCCTTTAACCGCAATGCTCGGCGCCAGAAGCTTTATTGGCGGCGAGCGGGGCGTTGCCTTCACCCTGAGTGACAGCGGCGTGGTCGCACTTGGCGATGATCCAACACCGGACCTGGATCGTGTACCTCAGTATGAGCTTGGAGCCGGCCTACCGGGTGCCTACTACCTGCGACCCAAGGGTAAAAAATGAGTACGCCACCGGCCGGCACCACAAAAAAACGGCTATTTTCGCGCAACGATTACCTCGCACCGCTACCCATCCCTACCGGTGAAAATCCCGCAGATGTACTCAATACGATATGGCGCAAGAACGACGTGTTTCTCGATATTGGTAATTACAGTATCGGTTCGGCGGTGATGATGCTTTGGTCAATGGCAATACTGTTTGCATTCATGGGATATCTGTTCAGGCATGATCAGGACGATATGCACATATTTGCGATCATGGTCACTTTTATCATCGGAATTCCTACCTTACTTCTGATTCAAGGTCTTTTCCGAGAAGTACCTTTACCCGTGCGCTTCAATCGACAGCGCCGTGAAGTATGCATACCGCAAGCAGATGGCGAGTACTGGATTGTCCCCTGGGAAAGCGTGACGGCAGCAGCCACGCAACATTCGTCAGTTAGCCAAGCCGGCAGAGCAACGATGGGCATGTTGTTCATTGGCTTCGATAACCCAGATCCGCACGCCAAGGAGGATAACAAGCATTACTCGCTGGGCTTTAACTGTGGCGGTGGCACCACCGCGATGGCGCTGTGGGAGTGCATGCGCAGTTATATGGAGATTGGACCGGACGCAGTCCCAGATAGCCGGGTAGGCGTCGCACCCTACGAAGAAACGCAAATCGGCTCAATCATTACCGACCTTTGTAAGGGGAACTTGCTTGGCGTTTTCTGGGGTTTGTTCTGCATTACGATTCTGGGGACTTATCTTGCGGAAAAACTGCAGAACTTGAAGCTGTCTCATCCGCCGAGTTTGACCTACCCCACCATCATTGAATGGTCGAAACCACTACCTCCCGAACAATGGGCCAAGCGTTCGCCTGAGCTGGAAGCGGCCATCGCCCAGAGTGAGGCCGAATTACTCGCGCAGACGCAACACAGGGAACAAACATGAGTACACCACCCGCAGGCACCACTAAAAAGCGGCTGTTTTCGCGTGACGACTACTTGGCGCCATTGCCCATTCCCACCGGGAGAAAACCTTCCGATGTGCTCAGCAACATATGGCGCAAGAACGATGTTTTCATCGATATTGGCAGTTACAGCGTCGGTTCTGCGGTGATGGTGACTTGGCCATTGGTGATGTTGTTTGTTGGATTAGCTTACGTCTTCAATGATCCTGATGCTTTGATCTTGGGAGCTTGCATTACAGGCCCCGCGATCTTTTTTGTGATTCTGGGCCTGTTCCAGGAAGGGCGGCCTCAAGGAGCAAGTGCAACAGTCAGTTAAAAAATCGGAGCGTGCTAATTACGAAATTGAACGAGATACCGCCTCCGAAGCATCGCGATCGTTTGGCGTCTGAGCGAACCGAGCCATCC
>NZ_JACOPV010000027.1 GCF_016881005.1 Pseudomonas arcuscaelestis
TTACCTTGCGAACGGCCCGCAACGCACACGATCAACGCGCCGCCCGCTATGCCCTGCAGGCGCTGGATGGGCGAATGAAAACGCAGGTCCTGATGCGCCCCAACCAAATCATCGCCAGCGCCAGTGGCGCCACCCGCCTGAAGATCGGCGTGACGCAAATCAACCACTGGCTCACCGACCTGGGCCAGGCCGAAGTCATGGCAAACATGCAAACCACCGATCGAGGCCAGTACCTGGCCCGCACCAAAGCCTGGATGGGACAAAACCTGGGCACCGCCCTCCCCGCGGTGCTGGTCGGCTTGAACGCGTGGAACCTGTGGAACACCGCCAAACAAGCCAGCAATGATGGACAGTTCACGCCGGAGGAATGGCGAGTACTGAGTGCCAATGCAGCGTATGCGGGGAATGCGGTGGCGGCGCTGTGGGTGGGGCCGGCGTGGAATCGGGCTGGGGGGATGGTTGCGAAGTTGGGCGACAAAACACTGAAGGTTGCTCAGGCTGGCTATTCCCAATGGCTTAGAGAGGCGCAAACCGTTGCCAGCGGTAGTAGCCAGGCAGCAGTAGCACGAGAGTTTGCGGCGGTTTCGAAAGGTCTGATTCTCCGCACAGCGACATGGGCGACGCTGGGGGCTGTTGCGGCGGGATTGGAGGCTTGGCAAATTTTTACAGAAGCGGGCCGAGCGACGAGCAAGGAAGAAAAAGTTCTGCTTCGGGCTAAGTTTGGCGCAGTCACTGGAATGGCCGCTACAGCGGCAATACAAGCTATTGGCGCCGGGCTTGGCTATTGGTACAGCTTTGCCTGGGTGATGTCGACTCCAGTGACAATCCTCTTGGCAGGTCTAGGCCTCGCTTATCTACTGATCACCATGGCCGCCAATCGCTACAAACGCGAAGGCTTAAGACTATGGCTGCACCGGTGCAGTTGGGGACGCGGTGCAAAACCTGAATGGATGGATAACGACGGTCACCCCCGACAAATGCGCGCCCTACTGGAGACCTTGCAACGCCCAACTGTCGCAGGAAGAGCTCTATATTACGGCGGAGGCAGTACACCGAGAAAATGGTTGGGTTTTTGGGTTCAAGTCCAAGTACCTGCGGCATTGGCGGGAAAAGAGCTGTCCTTACAGCCGGCAATGGTCGAGAGGACCTACTTTTGCAAGGCCGGCATGCAACTCACACCGGAAAACTATTATGTTCAATTTCTCAACGGTCATTGGGTAAATCCCAATCTACTCGGCAAACTACCAGATGCCCCTCGCGGTACGTCCTACATTACCGATTATGCATACGCCGACACCGACGAACATCGCCTTTGGCAAGTTTGGATCGAAACAACGACCGCCGACCCAACTTTTGAAATGGAGGTTATATACCCACTCGACGTATTGCGGCGCGATGATGGTCGCGGCTACCTGTTTCGCTTAGCGCTTGAGTGGTCAGCTCAAGAAGCTGATCGTGGCAACAGCGTTTTTAGCGGTGAATTGAGAGAGGAAGATGGCATTGTATTGATGCAACAAGGCACTCAACTTTTAAAACTAACCGTACCTAATTAAAACATCTTGTGACTGCCATGCCACTCAACCTCAATAGAGAACCTGACTTGCCACCACAGCTGAAGTGGAAGTGTGCGCACGAGCCGAAGTTACTAGGCTGGACAATCCGCGCACGCAACTATAATACATTCGTAGCAAATTGTATGTTTGCATTCATGGCTGTAGCGACAACGGGAGGGGCCTATACGGTGTATTTACACCCTATTCCAGGGGCTGAGCACATTACTCAACTGGCGATTAGTGTAGGTTTTTATATGCTAATCACTTTGACAACATCCAGCATGACCCACCAACGGATGAATTCCGCCTATCGATTTACAAAATCCGGAATTGAATATTGCGAGTGGAAGGAATTCCCCCAATGGGCACTTACTTTCTTGAAGTGGATGACTGGCATCACTGCGATTATTTTTATTTTCATGGCCACCATCGACATAACGTTCTTAATCGGGGCATTGGTGGGACCGGGCGGAATGGGTTTAATGTATCTCACTATGGCAAACTCAAAAAACCATAGAGATTTACACACCCAATACCATCACTACGCCTACAAATGGAAAGAGATCACACAGCTAGCCATTGCAACCAACAGAGAAATAGTAGATTTGAAATACAGCGTCACCCAAAAGGGAGATAACTATAAAACCAACTGGAACCTAAACATATACTGTAAAAGTAATCAAAAGGAAAACGTAGCTGCATTTATAAAAATACATTTATCCCCCGACGTACCTTTCATAAGAGCAAAAATCAACGTCCCGCTCAGCACAGATTATTGAAGCATAAAACGGCTGACAAAAGCCGAAACCACGCCCCAACCCTATAACTCGACGCATCCATTAATAGTCAGTGAGCGCTATGCTATTCAAACTTAACAAACCACCCAGCCTTCCTCCGCAGCTCAAGTGGAAATTCGAGCGCGAACTAGAATTGGAAAGCTGGTCAATAAAGGCAAGAAACTACAACACCTTCATTGCCAACTGCATGTTTACATTCATCGCAATATTGATATTTTGTGTGACACTCATCATGTACTCCGTTTATGAGGAAATGAACCAGCCGTGGCGAACACTATCCTGTATCTTTTTCTTCATCCTTATTCTTTCAGTAGCTTCCTCCATGACCCACCAACGGATGAATTTTGCCTATCGCATCAGCAAATCAGGCGTGGAGTATTGTGAATGGAAAGACTTTCCGAAATGGGCACTGCCCTGCCTAAAATGGATGGCTGGCATCACAGCGGTCATCTTCATTTTCATGGCAACCATAGACCCTTCTTTCTTGATCGGCGCCTTGGTAGGCCCAGGCGGTCTAGGCTTGACGTATCTTTCAATGGCACACTCCAAAAGCTATCGCGAGCTACACACTCAGTACCACCATCACGAATACGAGTGGAAGGATATTGTCCAGCTCGCCATTGCCACCAACAGAGAGGTGGTCGATGTGAAATTCAAGTTCTTCCGCGATGGTGATACCGTCAAGACGTGCTGGAACTTCAACATTCATTGCCAAAAGAAAGACAAAGAGCGCGTTGCAAATTTCATCAGAACCTACCTTTTACCTGGCGTACCTTTCATCAGAGCAAAAGTAAATGTACCCCTGGGCACTGACTAATGCAATTCGACTATCGAAATCGATACTAAAAACAACCATCGGTAATCATAACCATTAGAAACGCGCAGAACAAAACATCGACAAATCATCCTACTACTGAAATGGAGGCTTATGTCTAACCAATGTACTGAGTCGCGCGGACGGTCGCGGGCACCAGTGATTAGCACTTGAAATGCCTAGAGAAAGAGGCGAGTAACGCAATGACAACTTTAGAAGCGAATTCAGAGAAACGGATGACATTACACCATTGAAAAAGAATACAAACTTTAAATTCAACCGCATCTAACCAGAAAACTTCGTGACGACCATGCTATTTAATTTCTATAGAGCACCTGACCTCCCACCACAACTTTTGTGGAAATTTTCGCATGAGCCAGAACTACTTGGCTGGACGATCCGAGCGCGTAATTACAATACATTCGTAGCAAATTGCATGTTTGCATTCATGGCTGTAGCAACCATTGGCGGCGCCTATACGGTGTATTTACACCCTGCACCAGGAGTTGAGCACTTGACTCAACTGGCGATCAGTGCAGGTTTTTATATACTTATCACCTTGACAATATCCAGCATGACCCATCAAAGAATGAATTTCGCCTATCGCTTCAGCAAGTCAGGCGTGGAATATTGTGAATGGAAAGACTTTCCGAAATGGGCGCTGCCCTGCCTCAAATGGATGGCTGGCATCACCGCTGTCATCTTCATTTTCATGGCAACCATTGACCCTTCTTTCTTGATCGGCGCCTTAGTAGGCCCAGGCGGTCTTGGCTTGACCTATCTTTCAATGGCACACTCCAAAAGCTATCGCGATCTGCACACTCAGTACCACCATCACGAATACGAGTGGAAGGATATTGTCCAGATCGCCATTGCCACCAATAGAGAAGTGGTCGATGTGAAATTCAAGTTTTTCCGCGATGGTGATACCGTCAAGACGTGCTGGAACTTTAATATCCATTGCCAAAAAAAAGACAAAGAGCGTGTCGCTAATTTCATCAGACCCTACCTTTTGCCTGGCGTACCCTTCATAAGAGCAAAAGTAGACGTACCGCTAGGAACCGATTGATAACGATCTGGAGAGCCGTCCTGGCTAGATGATCGCCACCCTATGCTCCTGAATTACGGGCAAACCCCCTTTTTGGGGTTCGCCCGTAATAGGGTTTAGAACCCGACGCTCGCCTGCACGTAGAAAGTGCGTGGTTCTCCCAGGTAAATGCCCGAGTTGTTGTCGCTGGAGCGGGTGTAGTACTGCTTGTCGAAAATGTTCTTCACTCCGGCTGCCAGCTTCAAGTTCGACAGATCCTTGCCGAAGTCGTAGCCTCCCCGCGCCGCCCAGGTCACGTAGCCTGGAATGTCACCGTATTGGCCGTCTGCACTTGGCTCGGTGATGTAGTCACCATTGAAACTGCCGTCTTTGTTCATGCCGGTGCCAGGAGCGCGTTGCTTCGATTGTGCATAGGCATCCAGGTTCCAGGTCCAGCGATTGATCTGGTAGCGAAGCCCGGCGTTGACGATCTGCCGCGAATAGAACGGCAGGTCACGACCCTTGAAGCCTGGTATCTCGCCTTCATAGGTCGCGCGGGTATAGGTGAAGCCAGCATTGGCGCTTAATCCCTGCAGGCGCGGGTCCAGCCCCGACAGGTCATAGTGCATGGACGCTTCGATACCCTGGTGTTTGGTGGCACCCAGGTTGGTCCAACCGACGTCATTGCTGATGTATTGCAACTCGTCGTCGAAATCGATGTAGAACGCCGTCAGTTCACCACCCCATTCGCCATTGTTGTAGCGCGTCCCCACTTCATAGGTTTTGGCCTTTTCCGCTTGCAGGCCATTGGCAGTCTGGTCGCCGGTGCCGCCCTGGCCCAACTGAAAGTACTGCAGGCTGCCGAATGAAGTTTCGAAGTTGGCGAACACTTTCCACTCATCAGACAGGTGATACATCACGCTCAGTGCAGGCAACGGCTCGTTGCTGGTGACGCTGCGATTTTTCTCGGTGACCGGCTTTCCATCCGTGCCGATTACAGGCCGTTCATGCCAATCGGTGTTGATGTGTTCAAAACGAATTCCTGGCGTGACGGTCCAGTTGCCAACGTCGATTTTATCGTCGATGTAGTACGCGCTGGCCTCGGTGCCACCGGTACGGTCCTGGTACACATGGCCATCCGAGCCGGGGGCTGGGGTTGGCACGTTGTCGATCAACGCCAGGCGGGTTGCCTGCTCGTGCATCGCTTCTTTGAGGTAGCGATAACCCACGCTGACCTCCTGCGTGGTGGGGCCTGCGAAGAAGATCCGCGACACGCGTGGCTCGATGGCGAAGGTGTGGTAGCTACGCGGATAAGAGGACAGCGTCTGCTGGTCACGTGCGGCGATGCTGCTGCCACGAAAGCTGTCGGTGTAGTAGGTCTGGACTTCAAACTGGGTGACGTCGTCGATCTGGCGCAGGTACTTGAGCGACACATCCTTGCGACGGCCACTGAAGTTGTCGTAGTCGCGGTCGGACTGGTAGGGATCATCGTCAAACTGCGCCTGGGTCAAGCCGCCAGGCATATCGGCCTTGGCATCGTAATAGTGAAAGTTCAGCCACAGCTCATCGCTATCGGTGACAGCCCAATGGGTCTTGAGCAACACATCATCAATATCGTTGCCGTTATTGCTGCTGCGATAGCCGTTGCCGTTAACCCCGGAATACAACAGCGCTGCGCCCAATCCGTTGTCTGCAGTACCACCGAGAAACGCCGACTCGATGTGCTTCCAGCCGCCATGGCGAGAAGTCTCCAGGGTGCTGGAAAGCTCACCTGTCGCCTTTTCGGGAATCGCTCGGGTAACGAAGTTGATCACCCCGCCGACGTTCTGCGGCCCATAACGCACCGACCCCGCACCTCGGACCACGTCGATACTGTCGAGGTTGCCCGAGGAGATCGGCGCCATCGACAACTGCGGCTGGCCGTAAGGCGCGAAGGCCGCCGGGATGCCATCGATGAGTACCGTGGAGCGTGGCGACAAGCGCGACGTCAAACCACGTACCCCTACGTTCAACGCAATGTCGCTGCCGCCTGTACCGTTCGAATCCTGCACCTGTACGCCCGGAATGCCACGCAGCACATCACGCACGTTCATTGCACCCTGCTCGAGCATAGCCTCGCGACGCACCACGGTACGGGCGCCAGGGTGGTTCTGAACCACTGTTTCTTCGGCGTTGCCCAGCCAGTCGCCTACGACCTTAATGTCTGTAGGAGCCAGTTCGAGGCTGCCGGTATTCAGGCTACCGGCACCTTGCGCAGGCTTGAGCACCACGGTGCCCTGGGAAATTTCATAGGTAAGACCGCTGCTTTGCAGCAAGATCTGCAGGGCCTGTTCGGGGGTCAAGGTGCCGGACACTGCCGGAGCCATTTTGCCGGCGACCAGCTCTGGGCTGAAGAACAATTGCAACGGGGTTTGTTGACCCAGTTGACTCAGCGCCGAAGCCAAGGATTGAGCCTGGATCTGGAGGGTGGTCGCAGCCTGATCGGCATAGCTACTGGCGATACCACCACTGACCGCCAAGGCCAGTGCGAGCGGCAGCAAACGGGTGCGTGCGGCAAAACGCGGGGAAAACTTGTTGTTGTTCACGTCGTCGAAAAATCCTGAAAGTCCGGGATAGGCGCCAGCTGCATGCGAATGTAAATGCTTGACAGTTGCAGTTGGCCAGGAAGACGAACAACTGAAAAAAAACCTGAATCTATTTTGAAATTATTTCGCTGGAGCCGTCGGCGTTGGTCTGGATAGCCACCGGCAAGATGCTTGGCAATGCGCGCAGCAAGGCGTCGGTATCGTCGGCGCTGAAGCTGCTGCTCAAGCGCAATGCCGCCACCTTGCCAGGTGCAACGCGCAAGGGTTGGGCACGGTAGCGCGAGACCTCCTCGACCACTTCGCTCAACGGTGCGTCATTGAATACCAGTTTGCCGTTGCGCCACGCCGTCAACGCCGCAGTATCCACCGCATACGGCGCGGCGACCTGGCCTTGGGCATCGATCTGTGAGCCCAGCCCGGCGCTGAGCAGCGCCTGATTGCTACCACTGCCTTGTACCTTGACCGAACCTTGCTCCACTGCCACGCGCGTGCGGGTCGGATCGAGGCGCACGTCGAAACGGGTGCCCGTCACGGTTACCGTGCCGTTGACAGTACTCACCAGAAAAGGTCGCGAGGTGTCGTGAGCAACGCTGAACATGACTTCACCAGCAGTCAGTTCGATGCGCCGTTGGCCGCTGCTGAAGTCGACGGTCAGTTGCGTACGCGCATTGAGTTCCAGGTGTGTGCCGTCCGGCAAATTCACCTGGCGTCGCTCACCCAACGCTGTGTGCAGTTGCTCTTGGTAGTTGAGTTGATGGTGCTGCCAGCCCATCCAGCCTGATCCTACGGCCACAATCGCGATACCAGCGGCCAGCGCCTGCTGAATGAAGCGTCGACGCGGCAACTGGCGTACCGGATCTTCCCGGCACAGCGCCTCAAGGCGCGCACGCGGCAATGCATCCGCCGCGCCCCACAGTTGGACGAGCAGATCGTACTCTTGCCGATGCTGTACATGCTCGGCCAGCCAGGCTTCGAATTGGGCCTGCTGGTCAGTGCTCAACACGCCGTCACGGGTGCGCGCAAACCACCGGGCAGCCTGCTCTCGCACAGCCTCTTCGCCACAGCGGCACGCGTCCTGATTCATGAAAACATTCGCCTGATTCATCTCGTTGACACATCCAGGTGCTCACGCAGATGCCGGAGCGTGCGGATCATATACTTTTCGACCATGTTCTTGGTCAAGCCCATGCGTTCGGCGATTTCCGCCTGGGTCAGCCCTTCGAGCTTCTGCCAGATAAACACCCGTCGGCAATTGAGCGGTAGTTGCGCCAAGGCGCGCTCGACACTGTCAGCCAGCTCGAGCGCGTGCATGAAGGCCTCCGGATCACCGTTGCAGTCAGCCAATCCATCGAGCATGTCGTGCTCGATGGATTGGCGACGGTCTTCCCGACGGTAGCCATCCACCGCAATATTGCGCGCCGTTTGATGCAGATAGGCGCGTGGCTGTTCGACCCCTATTTGATCGCTCTCCAGAACCCGGACAAAAGCGTCATGTGCCAGATCCTCGGCTTGCTGGCGATTGCGCAACTTGCGCGTCCAGGTGCCGATCAGCTCTTGGTAATGGTCGAGAAAGCCTTTGTGTCGCGACACGATGCAGGTCTTCGGCAAGCGATAGGGAATGTCGCGAATAGTAATGTTTCTTATTAAGCACGGCAATCGAAGATCGTGGCGAGCGACGAAGCGCAAACCGGGAAAAAAAGTACGCGTTGCCAGGGTTGATCGGCGCAGCAGAACACGAAAAATAAATTGAACGGCGTCTGAGATTTTCCGCGCCGCCACTTTCCTGAAGCGCAACGAACAATCGAGCTATTTCCGCTAGTTTCGCAGCTAACTTCGTCAATATTCCTGCATCAAGGCGAGTTGACTCGATAGGCAGGATTTAGCGGGGTATTTCGGTATTTTTAACGCTTTTGTCATCAAATTGAACGCCTACTGTTTACCTGGGTCGGTTGAAAAGTGGCTGTGCAATACCGGGCGACAGACGTGTGCAAAATCGCGACATTTTTTGTTGATCTTGAACCCCTCAGGTCCTAAAGTTCGCGCCGAACGTCCATGCTGGAAACGATCCATCCGGCTCAAGTACTGACGACGAGACAGCAAGGTCACCCGTAGCTCGCTTCATCACGCACGGCTGACCTTTTTGCTTTCGGCGACATGCCTTGGGAAGTAGGCGAACCAAAGTGGGGATACGGAGGGCGTTCAGTTGCAGCCACTTTTTTATTCAGTTTGCCCATGGAGTCCCAAGCATGTCGATTCAGGTCGAAGACTACTTCGCGCGCGATACCTTCCAGAAAATGAAGGCTTTCGCCGACAAGCAAGAAACCCCGTTCGTGCTCATCGACACCCAGATGATCAGCCAGGCCTATGACGACCTGCGTGCCGGTTTCGAATTCGCCAAGGTCTACTACGCGGTCAAGGCCAACCCGGCGGTCGAGATCATCGACCTGCTCAAGGAAAAAGGCTCGAGCTTCGACATCGCCTCGATCTACGAGCTGGACAAAGTGATGGACCGTGGCGTCAGCGCTGACCGTATCAGCTATGGCAACACCATCAAGAAATCCAAAGACATTCGCTACTTCTATGAAAAGGGCGTGCGTCTGTATGCCACCGACTCTGAAGCCGACCTGCGCAACATTGCCAAGGCTGCCCCGGGCTCGAAAGTGTATGTGCGTATCCTCACCGAAGGCTCGACCACTGCCGACTGGCCGCTGTCACGCAAATTCGGCTGCCAGACCGACATGGCCATGGACCTGCTGATCCTCGCCCGCGACCTGGGCCTGGTGCCTTATGGCGTTTCCTTCCACGTAGGCTCGCAGCAGCGCGACATCAGTGTCTGGGATGCGGCGATCGCCAAGGTCAAAGTGATCTTCGAGCGCCTCAAGGAAGAAGACGGCATTGAACTCAAGCTGATCAACATGGGTGGCGGCTTCCCGGCCAACTACATCACCCGCACCAACAGCCTGGAAACTTATGCCGAAGAAATCATCCGTTTCCTCAAGGAAGACTTCGGTGACGAGCTGCCGGAAATCATCCTTGAGCCCGGCCGCTCGTTGATCGCCAACGCCGGCATCCTGGTCAGTGAAGTCGTGCTGGTTGCACGTAAGTCGCGTACTGCTGTCGAGCGCTGGGTGTACACCGACGTGGGTAAATTCTCCGGCCTGATCGAAACCATGGATGAGTCCATCAAGTTCCCGATCTGGACCGAAAAGAAAGGCGAGATGGAAGAAGTGGTTATCGCCGGCCCAACCTGCGACAGCGCCGACATCATGTACGAGCACTACAAGTACGGCCTGCCACTGAACCTGGCCATCGGGGACCGCCTGTACTGGCTGTCGACCGGCGCCTATACCACCAGCTACAGCGCAGTTGAGTTCAATGGCTTCCCGCCGCTGAAAGCCTTCTACCTGTAAGCGCGGTACCGGGCTGCCAGCCAGCCTACTGCGGGGCCATCATTCGCCTTATAACAAGGCGCAGGATGGCCTCGCAGTGCATTCAGCGTTCAGCCTGCAATTGCGCCAGACGTGTTCGGTAGGCCACTGCCATGTTGCGCACTTCGACGTGCTCGGCCTGCTCCAGCGCGGGCCCGGCAACACGCAGGAAGTTTTCATTGCCGCCTGCCAAGGCCTGCTGCAACCACTCAAGTGCCTCTTGCGTCAGCCCTTGCGCTGCCAGTACCCCGGCATGACTGAACTGACCGCGAAAATCACCCGCCTCAGCCGAGCACTGGTACCAGTGCCTCGCAGCAGCCACATCACGCGGACAATATTCGCCCTCTTCCAGATAGCGCCCCAGCAGATTCATTGATTTGGCATGGCCTAGTTCTGCCGCTTGGCGATACAACGCCAGCGCTGCAGCGTGGTCCTGGCCGACTCCGCGACCGGTTGCCAACATATTTGCGTAGTTGTACATCCCCCAGTCCAGCCCGGCATGAGCCGCCTGCCGGTAGTGCTTGGCAGCCTGAGTGTGGCTCACATCGCCACCCCAACCATGCTCCCAGCAGCGTCCAAGCATGTTATCGGCCATGACACTGCCTTGAGTGGCAGCAATGAAGAACCATCGACGCGCCAGTTCAGGGTCCTTCTCGATACCCCGGCCGTCGAGCAAAATCTGCCCTAGCAGCAATTGCGCCTCGACAACCTCCTGCCCTGCCGCCGCAAGTATTGCCTGAGCCGCCTTGGCCGGGCTGTGTTCAAGCATCTGGGCGAACTGGTCGCTGTCCACTTCCTGGCGATTACGCAGAGCAAAAGCCATGACTCAGACCTCGACCCAACGACGCAGCAGGTTGTGATAGGTGCCCGTCAACTGGATCAACGCCGGGTGATCAGGCATATCGGCCGTCAATGCCTGGATGGCGTTGTCCATTTCAAACAGCAGGGCGCGCTGGCTGTCTTCACGCACCAGGCTCTGGGTCCAGAAGAAGGCTGCATAGCGGGCGCCACGAGTGACTGGGTTGACCTTGTGCAGGCTGGTTCCCGGGTACAACACCAGGTCGCCTGCCGCCAGCTTCACCTGTTGCACACCATAGGTGTCCTGGATGACCAACTCTCCGCCGTCGTAGTCCTCGGGGTTGCTCAGAAACAGTGTCGAAGACAAATCGGTACGCACTCGCTCGTGGCTGCCGCGCGGCTGGCGTAGGGCGTTATCGATATGAAAGCCGAAATTGCCGCCCTCTTGATAGCAATTGATCAACGGCGGGAAAACCTTGTGCGGCAATGCCGCCGACATAAACGTTGGATGCTGCCATAGGCGCTCAATCAGCGCCGTGCCGATCTCTTTGGCCAACGGATGGCCTTCAGGCAACTGCAGATTGTGCTTCGCCTTCGCCGATTGGTAACCGGCAGTGACCTTGCCGTCAGCCCAATCGGTCTGCGTCAGCGCTTCACGAATACGCGCGACTTCCTCGGTTGAGAACAGTCCGGAGATGTGTAGCAGCATGGCGCGTGCACCTTTAGGCAGAAAGAACGTCAATGGTATTGATTCCCATTGACCCACCACAAGTCCTTTCCGAGGGATGCGACGTTTCAGCACGAAAAACCCGCAGCAACAAATTGTAAAGATTGTAAATTTCTAGCAAATAGCAACATTTCTCAATTGTTACTCATATTTGTTTACATTATATTTCGCGGCCTAAAAACCTGGGGAAGGGTTCCACCATGCCGCGTCACTACGTGCCAACCGCTGTCAGCTCACCTCGTTTGCTCGCTTCTGCCATTGGCGTTGCGATTACCGCTACTTCTGCGGGGCATATGGCCTATGCCGCAGACCCTGAGCCAGCCAAGAATGGTGCGATTGCCCTGGACGCAACCAGCGTTACCGGGCAGGCCGATGCGGCGAACACGGACTACAAGGTAGAGAACGCTTCCTCTCAGAAATACACCGCGCCGCTGATAGACATTCCACGCAGCGTCACCGTTGTTCCTCAACAGGTGATTAAAGACACCAACGCACTCAACCTGCAGGACGCCCTGCGTACTGTCCCGGGTATCACCATGGGCGCCGGCGAAGGCGGCAACCCATCGGGCGACCGCCCATTCATCCGTGGCTTCGATTCACAAAGCTCGATGTATCTGGACAGTGTGCGTGACACCGGCTCGCAAACCCGCGAAATATTCGCCATTGAATCGGTCGAAGTGGCCAAGGGTCCGAACTCGGCAATCGGCGGTCGTGGCGCAGCGGGCGGTACCATCAACCTGGTGAGTAAACGTGCCCACTTGGGCAATTCCACCGACGGCGCCTTTACCTGGGGCTCGGACCAGACCAAGCGCTACACATTCGACGGCAACTACCAGTTCCTCGACACCGCCGCGTTTCGCCTAAATCTGATGAGCCACGAAAGCAACGTTGCCGGTCGTGACGAAGTCAATTACGACCGCTGGGGCGTAGCACCGTCGCTAGTCTTCGGGCTGGGTACCGAAACGCGCCTGTACCTCGACTACTACCACATGGAAAGTGATGATCTACCAGACTCGGGTATCCCTTACAGCCTGAAGTCGGGCAGTGCTGCCAAGCGTACCTCGGCCAATCCCGACAAACCGACTGATGGTGGTGACAGCGACAATTTCTATGGCCTGGTGGATCGCGACTTCTACAAGAGCCGCGCAGACATTGCCACCATTGCCGTGGAGCATGACCTGAGTGACTCGCTGACCATCAAGAACACCTTGCGCCACGGTAGCACTCTGCAGGACTACATCTACAGCCAACCAGATGACAGCAAGGGCAACATCCTCAAAGGCGAAGTATGGCGCCGTCCAAACAACCGGGTCGCCAATACCAGCACCACGACCAACCAGACCGACTTGTTCGGCGAGGTATACATCGGCGGGTTCAAGAATACCTTCTCCACCGGCATCGAACTGAGCCGCGAAGCTTCCACCAAGGAAGGCTACGACGTGACTGGTTTCCGCGCAGGTGACTGCGCTTCACCTACCGGGCAAATACCGGGTGTGTGCACCTCGTTCCCTAACCCCGATCCGAACGAAGCATGGGGCGGCAGCGTAACGCGTACTGATGCAGGTGCAGACACCACCAGTAACACGCGTGCGATCTACCTGACCGATACCCTGGAACTTGATCCAGCTTGGCTGCTGACCATGGGGTTGCGTTACGACCACTTCGACACCAAGGCCAAGACCAAGGTGGCGGGCGGTGCGACCAGCTTCAAGACCGAAGACACCAGTGAATTCATTACCGGCCAATTGGGCCTGACCTGGAAGCCTGCAGAAAACGGCAGCGTCTACATTTCCTACGCAACGTCGGCAACCCCGACAGGTGCAGCATTGGGTGAAGGTGCGGACGGTAACCCATTGCTGAGTGCTACCACGACCAGCGAATTGAAGCCTGAAGAAACAACGAATTATGAAATCGGTACCAAATGGGATCTGCTGGACCAGCGCCTTAACCTGACGGCTGCAATCTTTCGCACCGAGAAGGAGAACGCCCGGGTTCTAGTCGATGCGAACACCTACCAGAATGTTGGTAAAAGTCGCGTCGACGGGCTTGAACTGACCGCCACTGGCAAGCTGACCAGCGCCTGGCAAGTGTTCGCCGGTTACACCTACATGGACGCCAAACTTATCGATGGTGGCGCACAGTCGGTAGGAGGCGTACTGATCGACGGCTACAACGATGGCAACCAGATGCCCAATACCCCGAACAATAGCCTGACCTTGTGGACCACCTACAACGTCACGCAGAAATTCACTGTTGGTGGCGGCGCCTTTTATGTCGACGATGTATTTGGCAACGTGACCAATAGCGTGATGGTTGACTCATACTGGCGCTATGACGCCATGGCCAGCTACAAGCTGACCAAGAACGTCGACCTGCAACTAAACGTGCAGAACCTTACCAACGAGGTCTACTACGACAAAGCCTATGGTGCTCACTACGCCAACCAGGCCGCCGGGCGCACTGCTCTGCTGACCACCAGCGTCCACTTCTAAGTGCACTAACTGGCAAGCCCCGTTCACTTCGGTGACCGGGGCTTTCGTCTATCAAGGCATAATACGAGACGCATTCGTTTTTGCGGCATGACAAGGTGTGTTGATGTGTTGAAGAAATCGCTGTTCCAACTGCATTGGTTCTTCGGTATCACAGCCGGGCTGGTGCTGGCCTTGATGGGTATTACCGGGGCGATTTGGTCGTTCCAGGATGAACTGCTGCAAGCATTCAACCCTGACGTACTCAATGTCGAAGTGCGCCCGGAAGGGGTGCTGCCGATGCCTGAGCTGGTGAAGCGGATCGAGGCGGAACAGGGTGACAAGGTCGCCATGCTCTGGGTTCAAACCCGAAGCGACAAGGCCGCACGCGTCTTCTTCACCCCTCCTCCCGGTGAGCGTCGGGGCCTGATGCGCTATGCCGACCCATATACCGGCAAATTGCAGGGCGAGGTCGCCGGGCAAGGTTTCTTCGATCTGATGTTGCAGCTCCACCGTTTTCTGGCGATGGGCGACACCGGGCGGCAAATCACGGGCGCTTGTACGCTCATGCTGATTTTCTTCTGTCTTTCCGGCCTGTACTTACGCTGGCCGCGCAAGGCCTTGAACTGGCGGACGTGGCTGACCCTTGACTGGGCCAGAAAAGGCCGCGCGTTCAACTGGGACCTACACGCCGTGGCTGGAACCTGGTGCCTGCTGTTCTATTTACTCTTCGCCCTCACCGGTCTGTTTTGGTCCTATGAGTGGTACCGCCAAGGGTTGAACAACTTGCTGGCTGATGCCCCTGCCGCAGGCGAGCAACACAAACGTGGCGAAGGCCGGGGCCGTCCTGGGGCGCCTGGCAAAGACGCCAAACCGCTGGTGGTCGACTACGACGCGGTCTGGGCTAACCTGCAAGCTGCCGCCGGCCCAAACATGACCAGTTACAACCTGCGCCTGCCACCTGCCGGGGGGCAACCGGCGAACATCTTTTACTTGCTTGAAGGCGCCGAGCACGAACGTGCCCTGAACACGCTGAGTCTCGACCCGGCCAATGGCCAGGTAAAAAAACATGATCGCTATGCCGACAAGTCGTTCAAGGCGCAACTGCTGGCTAGCGTCTACGCCTTGCACGTTGGCAGCTACTTTGGCCTTACCGGCCGTATCCTGCTGACCATTGCCAGCCTGACCATGCCGCTGTTCTTCGTTACCGGCTGGTTGCTGTACCTGGACCGACGCCGCAAAAAACGCCAGGTGCGCGCAGCGCGAAGCAGCTTTTCACCTTCCACCACCCAAGGGCAGAGCTGGCTGGTGGGCTTTGCCAGTCAAAGCGGCTTTGCCGAGCAACTTGCCTGGCAAAGTGCCGGTCAACTGCAGGCAGCCGGTTTGCCGGTACATGTGCGCCCGCTTGCCGAATTGACTGAACATGATCTCAACCAGGCCGAGCGTGCACTGTTTGTAGTCAGCACCTTTGGCGACGGTGAAGCGCCCGACAGCGCCCGCGGCTTCGAACGCAAAATACTCGGCCAACCTTGGGCCCTGCAAAACCTGAACTATGCCCTGCTCGCCTTGGGTGATCGGCAATACCCGCATTTCTGCGGCTTCGCCAAACGCCTGCAAACCTGGCTTGGCGAACGCGGTGCAATCAATGCCTTCGCCACTGTCGAAGTCGACAGTGCTGACCCCGCCGCCTTGCAATTGTGGCACCAACAACTGGCGCAACTGACCGGTAGTAAACCACCTGCAGCGTGGAAGGCCCCCACTTTCAGCAACTGGACGCTGATAAAACGCACATTACTGAACCCTGGCAGCCAGGGCTCAGCGGTGTATTTGCTGGCACTCGAACCCGAGCAACCAGTACATTGGCAAGCCGGTGATCTTGTCGAAATTCTACCGCGCAATAACGCTCGCAGCGTTGAACACTTCCTGCGAGGGCTGGGGCTTGATGGCGAGTCCCAGGTCCAGCTCGAGGGGTTGCAAGAAAGCTTGCTCCAGGCCCTCGCTGGTCGGCAACTGCCCACCAGTCGCGAGCATCTGGTCGGCCTACACGCCCAGGCGTTGGTCGATGCGCTAATCCCATTGGCAGCGAGGGAATACTCGATAGCCTCGATTGCCAGCGATGGCGCACTGGAACTGATCGTGCGCCAGGAACGACATGCCGATGGCAGCCTCGGCCTGGGCTCAGGTTGGCTGACCGAGTACTTGCCTGTGAATAACAGTGTCAGTCTGCGCTTGCGCAGCAACAGCGGTTTTCACCTACCCGCCCCGGCAACGCCAATGATCCTGATCGGCAATGGCACCGGCATCGCGGGCCTGCGCAGCCTGCTCAAGGCCCGCATCGCAGCGGGTGAGCAGCGTAACTGGCTGTTGTTCGGCGAACGCAACCAGGCCCACGACTTTCTCTGCGCGCACGAGTTGCAAGGCTGGTTAGGTAACGGCGAACTGGCACGTCTGGACCTGGCCTTTTCCCGTGACCAGGCCCACAAGATATACGTTCAGGATCGCTTGCGTGAGCAGGAAAAGGCGCTTCGTCGCTGGCTCGATGACGGCGCTTCGCTCTACATCTGTGGCAGCCTGCAAGGCATGGCCAACGGCGTGGATGAAGTGCTCAATGATGTGCTGGGAAGTGCCGAGGTGGAGCGCTTGATCGAGCTGGGCCGGTACCGTCGAGACGTGTACTGAACATCCCGGGTCAAGCCCGCCCCCCTGTATCAACTGTTGTGGGAGCGGGCTTGACCTGCGATTGCGGTCTCAATGCAGGTCGAACGTATCGGCATCCAGATTGGCCGGAAAGCGCGTGCGGTAAGTCGCCAGATCCGCGGCACTGAGGATCACGGTGAACACACCATCTGCCTCCCCCGCGCTGAGCAGGCTTTCACCTTGAAAGTCCAGAACCTGGCTATCGCCAGAGTAGGCAAAACCCTTCCCGTCGGTACCCACCCGATTCACTGCTGCTACATAGCACAGGTTTTCGATGCCCCGCGCCGGCAGCAAACGGTTCCAGTGTTGGCGCCGCGCTGCGGGCCAATTGGCGGTGTAAAGCAGTAGATCGGTGTCTTGCGCATCGCGACTCCACACCGGAAAGCGCAGGTCGTAACAGATCAGAGTACGGACTCGCCAACCCTTGACCTCGAACTGCACCTGGCGCTCGCCTGGGGTGTAATGCTTGTGCTCGCCCGCCATACGGAACAGGTGGCGCTTATCGTAGAACAGAATCTCGCCGTCTGGACGCGCCCACAGCAAGCGGTTGCGGTGACTGCCGTCGGCAGCCTGGATAATCACGCTGCCGGTCACCACTGCATCAAGCTTTTTGGCCTGGCTTTTGAGCCACTTGTAGGTTGGACCGTTTTCAGGCTCAGCCAGACGCTCGGAGTCCATGGAAAAGCCGGTGGTGAACATTTCCGGCAGAATAATCAGATCGGCGCCACGGGCTTGCTCGAGCAAGGCTTCAAAATGCTCGTAGTTCGCCAAACGGTCCTGCCAGGCCAGGGTTGTCTGCACCAAGGCCACTTTCAGGTTAGGCAAAGCACTCAGATCGCGCATAACTTCTCCGCTGCCTGACGCAGCGTCTCCTCGCGTTTGGCAAAGCAAAGACGCACCAGGCGCTGCTCGGGAATGGGTTGTTGATAGAACACCGACACCGGGATAGTCGCCACGCCATGCTCGCGGGTCAGCCACAACGACATTTCAACATCGTTCAGGTCCGGGCGAATCTGTGAATAGTCGACCAATTGGAAGTAAGTACCGGCAGAACGCTCAAGCGTAAAGCGCGATGGCTCCAGCAGATCACAAAACAGATCGCGCTTGGCCTGATAGAACGCCGGAAGCGCTTCGACATGCTCTGGATGCTCGGCCATAAAGTCAGCCAGCGCCCACTGCAGCGGCGTTACGCCACAGAAGTTGACGTACTGATGAACCTTGCGCAGCTCGGCGCTCAGAGCAGGTGGTGCAACCACATAGCCGGTTTTCCACCCCGTGACATGGTAGGTTTTGCCGAATGAGCTGACCACGAACGCACGCTGATACAGCGCTTCGTGCGCCAACACACTGGCGTGCTGGACGCCGTCGAACACCAGGTGCTCATAGACTTCGTCGCTGATCAGGTAAATGTCCCGCTCGGCAATCAACAGTGCCAGTTTATCCAGATCGTCACGGCTGATCAGCGCACCACTGGGATTGTGCGGCGAATTGATAATGATCATCCGCGTGCGAGGACTCAGGGCCTCGGTGAGCTTCTGCCAGTCGATGGCAAATTCGCCATCTGTCAGTTGCACATGCACACAGCGACCACCGGCCAGCTCTACAGAGGGCTCGTAGCTGTCATAGCTGGGGTCGAAAACGATCACCTCGTCACCGGCACGAATGACCGCATGAATGGCACAAAAGATCGCTTCGGTGGCACCGGGGGTAATCGTGATCTCAGTGTCCGCATCGACACTAACACCATAACTGCGGGCGATCTTGGTCGCGACCTGCTGACGCAGCGCCGGCAAGCCGGTCATGGGGCAATACTGGTTATGACCGGCACTGATATGCCGACCTGCTGCATCGAGCAGAGCCTGCGGGCCGCTGAAATCGGGAAAACCCTGGGACAGGTTCAAGGCGCCGGTTTGCACGGCGAGTTGGGACATAGTGGTAAAGATGGTCGTGCCGACGTTCGGCAACTTGCTGCTGATCATGGAGCCCTCTTTCCTTCTGAACAATCCTGCGGTCAGAGACCGAGCATAGCGGATTGAGTGGTCAGGAAAAAGGTTGTAACAGTCGCACATCAATCGCGAGTAAAGCCCGCTCCCATGGGTTCATCAGAACCCAGCGGGAGCGGCGGTGCGACGATTCGACTTGCCCCACGATGCACTTAGCGTTTGTCTTTACGCTTCTTCTCGGCTTTCTTGTGGTGCGACATCAAGCGGCGCTTTTTGTTGACCTGGCGGTCGGTGAGCGCGTTCTTGTTGCCCTCGTATGGGTTCTCGCCCCCCTTGTACTCGATGCGAATCGGCGTACCGACCAGTTTGAGCACTCGGCGATAGGTGTTTTCCAGATAGCGCGAGTACGACTTCGGTACTTTCTCGACCTGGTTACCGTGGATCACAATGATCGGCGGGTTGGCGCCACCCAGGTGGGCGTAACGCAGCTTGATCCGGCGACCGTTTACCATCGGTGGCTGGTGATCGCTTATCGCATCTTCGAGGATCTGGGTCAGGCGGCTGGTCGGCCAGCGGGTAACCGCCGACTTGAAGGAGTTCTGCACCGACTGGTACAGGTTGCCTACGCCAGTGCCGTGCAGGGCCGAAATGAAGTGGATGTCGGCGAAGTCGACGAAGAACAGCCGACGCTCGAGTTCAGTCTTCACATAATCCCGCTCGCCTGGCTGCATGCCGTCCCACTTGTTCAGTGCGATGACGATGGCACGACCGGCTTCCAGGGCAAAGCCCAGCAGGTTCAAATCATGGTCTACCACGCCTTCACGGGCATCCATGACGAAGATGACCACGTTGGCATCCTTGATTGCCTGCAGCGTCTTGACCACCGAGAATTTTTCGACCTCCTCGTGGATCTTGCCGCGCTTGCGCACCCCGGCTGTGTCGATCAGGGTGTACTTCTCTTCGTTGCGCTCGAAGGGAATGTAGATACTGTCGCGAGTGGTACCCGGCTGATCGTAGACGATGACTCGGTCTTCACCGAGCATACGGTTGACCAGGGTCGACTTGCCGACGTTCGGACGACCGATGATGGCGATCTTGATGCCATCTTTTTCGCTCGGGCCAGGGATGCGCACCGCTTCCTCGCCTTCGGCGACGTTGGTGTCGATCTCTTCCTCGTCCTTGTCCCGCGGGAAGTCACTGAGCACGACTTCCAGCAGGTTGTTGACACCACGCCCTTGAGCGCCGGCCACGCCAATGGCGTTACCCATGCCCAATGGCGAGAATTCGGCAATGGCGATTTGCGGATCGATGTTGTCGATCTTGTTGGCCACCAGGAACGAGCGCTTGTTGCGCTTGCGCAAGTGCTCGGAAATCATCTGGTCGGCAGCAGTCAGGCCTGCACGTGCGTCCACCAGAAACAGCACAACGTCAGCTTCTTCGATGGCCAGCAGCGATTGCTCAGCCATTTTCTCATCCATGCCATGCTCGTCACCGGAAATACCGCCAGTGTCGACCAGGATGTACGAGCGGCCTTGCCAGCGCGCTTCACCATATTGACGGTCACGGGTAAGCCCGGACAGGTCGCCGACGATAGCGTCGCGAGTCCTGGTAAGGCGGTTGAACATGGTGGATTTACCGACGTTCGGTCGGCCCACCAGGGCAATTACGGGAACCATGCGGCTCTCCACTTCATAAATTCAGAAAATACAAAAGCCGCTGCACTGCAGCGGCCGGAGTTCAGGCGGCACCCAAAGTGCCGCAGCCCGAGGCCTGCATGGCCTCAAGCATAGCCTCAGCGGATAGTCAGCGCCTCGAGCTTGCCGCTGTTGCCGTACACATAGATGGTGTCACCCACCACCAGCGGACGGGCACGCAGGCCATCGCTGTCGATACGTTCACGACCGACAAAGCGACCGTCGACCTGGCTGAGCAGGTGCAGGTAACCTTCCAGGTCACCTACGGCTACATAGCTGGAGAACACTTCCGGTGCCGACAGTTGACGACGCGCCAGAGAATCGTTGCTCCACAGTGCGCTCGATGAGCGTTCATCGATGCCTTCCACGGTACCCGAAGCCAGGCTTACGTAGACGTTACCGAAACCCTGGGCCACACCGGTGTAGCTGGAAGCATCACGCTGCCACATCACACGGCCGCTTTCCAGGTCCAGGCCGGCAACCCGACCCTGATAGCTAGCTACGTACAAGGTACCGCCAGACAACAACAGACCGCCGTCGATATCGACAACGCGATCAAGCTCCGAGCGACCTTGCGGGATTGCCACACGCTGTTCCCAGACCGGAACACCATTGCGGGTGTCCAGGGCAACGACCTTACCGGTCGACAGCCCGGCGACCGCCAGGTGATTGGTAACAATCGGGGCGCCTGTACCACGCAGTGTCAGTACTGCTGGAGTGCTCTCATAGATCCAGCGACGATCTCCGGTGCTGGCATCCAGGCCAATCACACGGTCATCCTGGGTCTGTACCACCACTACGTCGCCATTGGTGGCAGGTGGTGCCAGAACCTCACTGGTCACGCGCGAGCGCCAACGCTCTTCACCGGTGATCGCGTCCAGAGCGATGACTTCGCCCTTGAGCGTACCCAGCATGACCATCCCGTAACCCACGCCAACGGCGCCGGAAACAGGCAGGTCAAGATCCTTCTTCCAAGCCACGTCGCCGTTGTTGCGATCCATGGCCATTACCACGCCGGTAACATCAGCGGCGTAGATGCGATCGTTCTCGATCGCCGGAACCAGCATATTGAAGGAGTCGCCCTGACCGTCACCGATCGAGCGGCTCCACTGCTTCTTGAGGACAACCTCTTCGGTGAACTTGGTCAGCTCGGCCGGGGGCAATTCCTTTTTGCTGTTGCTGCTGCAACCCACGGCCAGAAGGGCCAGGGTCAGCACTGCTGCATGTTTCCAACCGATCACGTCACGCATCCCCTTTGGCCAGGTCGTCGAGCTTGAGTTGCAAACCACCGATCGCGGCGTCATCAGACAGCGCGGCCTTGGCCTTTTCGTAAGCAGTATGAGCATCAGCAGCACGACCCAACTGCACCAGCAGATCACCCTTGAGTTCTTCACGGCTGGCCAGGAATGCCTTGTCGGCATCGCCGTCCAGAAGTTTCAGGGCCTCATCGACCTTGGCCTGGGCTGCCAGGACCCGGGCCAGGCGCTGACGGGCGATTTCGCCCAGAGTAGCGTCAGCTGGCTTGTCCACGATCGACTTGAGCTCGGCGGCAGCGTCTTCCAGCTTGCCCGACTCCACGGCGACCTTGGCCACGAACAGGCTGCCGTACTGCGCGTAGGCAGAACCGCCATACTCGTTCTTGAGCTTGCCGGACAGCTCGGCGACCTTGGCCGCATCCGGTTCGCCGCTAGGCGTCAAAGTCGTTTCCAGCAGGGCCTGATAGAGGTTCGAGGCACCTTGTGACTGGTTGCCCTGGTACTTCTGGAAGGCTTGCCAGCCGAACACTATCACCAGTGCCAGCAGGCCGCCGGTTACCAGTGGCTTGCCGTTACGCTGCCACCAGTCCTTGAATGCTGCCAGCTGTTCATCATCGGTACTCGACACCCCAATACTCCTTTTCACCAAATCGGCTGTTGACTCGCTTCACGCCTGCGCGAGGGAAGCTTCCAGGTGCTCTGCCAGAGCATCCCAGGCAATGTTTTGTTGTTCGCCCTGGCCACGCAGGGGTTTGAAACCTACCACTTGTTGCGCCAGTTCGTCGTCCCCCAGGATCAAGGCAAACAGAGCGTTGCTCTTGTCGGCCTTCTTGAACTGACTCTTGAAGCTGCCGGCACCGGCGTTTACCTGCAGACGCAGGCCGGGCAGGCGATCACGCAGACGCTCGCTCAAGGCCAGGCCGGCCAGCTCTGCCTGCTCACCGAAGGCGCACAGGTAGACGTCGACTTGACGATTGATCGATTCGGGAATTTGCTCCAGGGTTTCCAGCAGCAGGATAAGGCGCTCGATACCCATGGCGAAACCGACGCCTGGGGTTGGCTTGCCACCCATCTGCTCGACCAGGCCATCATAACGACCGCCGGCGCAGACAGTACCTTGGGAACCGAGCTTGTCGGTGACCCACTCAAATACGGTCTTGCTGTAATAGTCCAGGCCACGTACCAGCTTGGTATTGATCACGAACGGAATGCCGGCGGCATCCAGACGTGCTTTCAAACCTTCGAAATGCACCCGCGACTCTTCGTCCAGGTAGTCTTCAAGCTTCGGCGCGCCAACCAGGACTGCCTGGGTATTGGCGTCCTTGCTGTCGAGGATACGCAGCGGGTTGGTCTTCAGGCGACGCTGGCTGTCTTCGTCCAGTTGCTCCAGACGCGCCGAGAGGAACTCGACCAGCGCATCACGGTAGCGGGCACGGGCTTCGCTGGTGCCCAGGCTGTTGAGCTCGAGCTTGACTGCATCGCGAATGCCCAGCAGGCCCCACAGGCGCCAGGTGAGCACGATCAACTCGGCATCGATGTCTGGACCGTCGAGGTTGAAGACCTCAACCCCGATCTGGTTGAACTGGCGATAGCGGCCTTTTTGCGGACGCTCGTGGCGGAACATCTGGCCGATGTACCAGAGCTTCTGTACTTGGCCACCACCGCTGATACCGTGTTCGAGCACCGCGCGTACGCAGGCTGCGGTGCCTTCCGGACGCAGGGTCAGCGAGTCACCGTTGCGGTCGGCGAATGTGTACATTTCTTTTTCGACGATGTCGGTGACTTCACCAATCGAGCGTTTGAACAGCTCGGTGAACTCAACGATCGGCGTGCGAATCTGACGATAACCGTAGGTGTCCAGCAGACCGGCGACAGAGCTTTCGAAATAGCGCCACAGCGGTGTCTGCTCGGGCAGGATGTCGTTCATGCCACGAATGGCTTGCAGCGATTTACTCACGGAAAATCCTTACGAATCTGGTGGTCAGCCACGCGCGATCAACATCGCGTCGGCTTCGGCTTTTTCGGCCGCTTTCTGGCGGATGAGTCGTTCGAGCTCATCGACCAGGTTGTCATTGGTCAGTTTCTGCGCTGGCTTGCCATCGATGTAGATCAGGTTCGGCGTACCACCGGTCAGCCCTACGTGGGCTTCCTTGGCTTCGCCCGGACCGTTGACCACACAGCCGATCACGGCCACGTCCATTGGTACCAAAAGGTCTTCCAGGCGTCCTTCCAGCTCGTTCATGGTTTTCACCACATCGAAGTTCTGCCGCGAGCAGCTCGGGCAGGCGATGAAGTTGATGCCACGCGAACGCAGGTGCAAGGACTTGAGGATGTCGTAACCGACCTTCACTTCCTCTACCGGGTCTGCCGCCAACGAAATGCGAATAGTATCGCCAATCCCTTCGGCAAGCAGCATACCGAGGCCAACAGCGGATTTCACCGTACCTGAACGCAGCCCGCCGGCTTCGGTGATACCCAGGTGCAGCGGCTGCACGATCTGCTTGGCCAGAAGACGGTAGGCTTCAACCGCCATGAATACGTCGGAGGCCTTGACGCTGACCTTGAAGTCCTGGAAGTCCAGGCGGTCGAGGTGCTCGACATGGCGCATGGCCGATTCGACCAGCGCTGCTGGGGTCGGCTCGCCGTATTTTTTTTGCAGGTCTTTTTCCAGGGAACCGGCGTTGACGCCGATGCGGATCGGAATACCGCGGTCACGAGCAGCATCGACTACTGCACGTACACGGTCTTCGCGACCGATGTTGCCCGGGTTGATGCGCAGGCAGTCGACACCCAGCTCAGCCACACGCAGTGCGATGCGGTAGTCAAAGTGGATATCAGCGACCAGTGGCACGCTGACCTGCTGCTTGATCCGGCCAAAGGCTTCTGCCGCATCCATGTCCGGTACCGAAATACGGACGATATCAACGCCGGCGTCGACCAGGCGGTTGATCTGCCCCACGGTTGCAGCAACGTCATTGGTGTCGGTGTTGGTCATACTCTGGACGGCGATAGGGGCATCGCCGCCGACAGGTACATTACCCACCCAGATTTTGCGGGATTCGCGACGCTTGATCGGTGATTCGCCGTGCATGACTTATTGTCCCAACTTCAGGCGAGCAGTCTCGCCACTGGTGAACGGCGCAACGTCGACAGGCTGACCGTTGTAGCTGACCTGAACGCCTCGGGCAAAGCCCAGGCGTACCGCAAACGGCGGCTTGCCGGTCAGGTCCAGGCTGTCGCCCTTGCGCTTGATGGCGCTGAACAGCACCTTGCCATTGCCGTCGGTGACCGAAGTCCAGCAATCGGCGTTGAATTGCATGTGCAACTTGCCACTACCGGCAACAGGTGCGGTGGTGGTCTCAGGTGCAGGTGTAACTGCAGGAGCAGTCGCAGTTGCCGCTACAACCGGAGCAACCGGAGCAACAGCCGCAGGTGCGGGCGCTGGAACTGTAGCTACCGGCGTGCTTGGTGACACGGCGCTATTGACCGGCGGCACGACAGGGGCAACCGGAGTGCTTGGACTCGCTGGCGAGGCCGGGCCGGAGTCGGCCAACTCGGTGGCCGCCGGCGTCTGTTCCAGATTCAGTGGTGTACTTTGCGGTTGCTGAGCAGCGTCGACGGCCTGGTCTTCAGGCTCGTCCAGCGGATGGATCTGCGTGGTGCCATCAGCGCTTTCGACCTCGACGTGTTCAAGCGCCATATTAACCAGGTCTTTGCTGCGCTGGCTGCTTTGGTCTTGCCACCAGAAAAAGCCACCGCCGATCACCACCACCAGCAATAGCAGACTGACGACGCGCAAGATATTGTGTGACAGGCGCACCGGTTCTTCGATACGCCCAAGGGCGTGAACGTCGCTGCCCTGGGCGTGCGTCCCGGTGCACTGGTCGAACGCCTGCACCAAAACGGCCTGGTCCATGCCCAGCAACTTTGCATAGGCACGGATATAACCGCGGGCAAAAGTGTGCCCGGGTAGCTTGTCGAAGGCCCCGGATTCAAGGTTGTTCAATGAACTCACGGTCAGGTTCAGCTTCTGGGCCACTTCGGCCTGCGACCAACCCCTGCTTTCACGGGCCTGACGCAAAGTCTCACCTGGGTTCTCGCGAGTCGCTGCTGCTACTTCGGGATGCGCCGCTTTCATCATTGCTCCGACAGGTATTGCTGATATTCCGGCGTACCGGGATAAAGTCGTTGTAATTGCAGGCCCAGATCGGCGGCCTTGTTCCGTTCTTCGAAGACATTGGCCAGGCGACTGCCCAGCAGCAAGCTACGGGCACCGTGGTCGCTCAGCTGGCTGAAACGATCGTAGTAGTCACGGGCCGGCACATAATGCCTGTCTTCGTAAGACAACTCAGCCATTTCCAGCAACGCGCGTGGCTGCTTCTGGTTGAGTCGCAATGCTTTTACCAGGTATTCCTGCGCCTGGTCGCGCTGGCCAAGCCGCAGAGCGGTCAAGCCGAGGCTTTCAAATACTCGTGAACGCTCAGGATACAGGGTATCGGCCGCCGCTTGGGCAAACATCTTCTGCGCCTGGGCGTATTGCCCCTGGGCATACAGAAAACTGCCGTAGTTGTTTTGAATCCGCGCGTCGCCTGGGGTGCTGGCCAGAGCCTTCAGATAATGCGTGTCGGCCAACCCCGGTTCGTCCTGCGCCTGATAGACCAAAGCCAGGGCCGCATGTGCTGCGGCATCCTGGCTATTGAGATCAAGCGCTTTTTTCAATGGCCCCATGGCCTGCTCGGTCAAACCTTGTTGCAAATAACCCAACCCCAACTGCACGTAAGCCTTGCCAGCCTGCGCCCGCCCTTCGCGGCTCGCCAGCGCGTCCGTACTCCCGCCGGACACGCAACCTGCAAGCAGGGCGAGCGACAGGATCGACAGCGCGACGCGCAAAGTCATGGAGTTCCTCTCTTCAGTTCCGAGCAGCGCTATCTTGCATATCGCCGTCAGCGTTCAACTGACGCACGGCGATATAACGCTCGCTACGGCGGGTGCGGTCCATCACCTGACCGACCAATTGACCGCATGCAGCATCGATATCTTCACCACGGGTGGTGCGCACGGTTACGTTGTAGCCGGCGTGATGCAGGTGATCCTGGAAGCGACGAATGGCATTGTTACTCGGCCGCTCGTACCCGGAATGCGGAAACGGGTTGAACGGAATCAGGTTGATTTTGCATGGAACATTCTTGAGCAACTCGGCCATTTCCACGGCGTGTTCGAGCTTGTCGTTGACGTCCTTGAGCAGCGTGTACTCAATGGTCAGCACGCGCTTTTCGCCCAACTGCGACATGTAGTTCATGCACGCCTCGAGCAGGACCTTGAGCGGGTACTTCTTGTTGATCGGCACCAGTTCGTTGCGCAGCGCGTCGTTTGGCGCGTGCAGCGACAGAGCCAGGGAGACGTCGATGTGCTTGGCCAGTTCTTCGATCATCGGAACCACGCCGGAGGTGGACAGCGTCACCCGGCGCTTGGAAATGCCATAGCCGAGGTCGTCCATCATCAGGTGCATGGCAGCGACGACGTTATCGAAGTTGAGCAGCGGCTCACCCATGCCCATCATCACCACGTTGGTGATGGCGCGGTCGATGGTAGCTGGAATACTGCCGAACGACTTGTTGGCAATCCACACCTGACCGATGACTTCGGCGGCGGTGAGGTTGCTATTGAATCCTTGCTTGCCGGTGGAGCAGAAGCTGCAGTCCAGGGCACAACCGGCCTGAGACGAGACACACAGCGTGCCACGTTTACCCTGGGGAATGTACACGGTCTCGACACAGCTGCCGGACGCCACACGCACCACCCATTTACGGGTGCCGTCGCTGGAGATGTCCTCGCTGACCACTTCCGGACCGCGAATCTCGGCAACAGCCTTGAGCTTTTCGCGCAGGGCCTTGCCGACATTCGTCATGGCGTCGAAATCATCGACACCAAAGTGGTGAATCCATTTCATTACCTGACCGGCACGGAAACGCTTCTCCCCGATAGAGTCGAAGAATTTTTCCATTTCCGGTTGGGTAAGCCCCAACAGGTTAGTTTTACCAGTCGATGTCGTCATGGATTCACCCTCACCCGTAAGCTTTCGCTTAGCGAGTGGTTACCTCGGTAGCTGCGAAGAAGTAAGCGATTTCGCGAGCAGCAGCGGCTTCGGAGTCCGAACCGTGAACGGCGTTGGCGTCGATGGACTCGGCGAAGTCAGCACGGATGGTGCCGGCAGCAGCTTCTTTAGGGTTGGTAGCGCCCATCAGCTCACGGTTCAGAGCGATAGCGTTTTCGCCTTCCAGAACCTGAACAACAACTGGACCGGAGATCATGAAAGCAACCAGGTCACCGAAGAAACCGCGCTCTTTGTGCTCGGCGTAGAAGCCTTCTGCTTCGGCTTTGGACAGTTGCTTCAGTTTCGAGGCAACGATTTTCAGGCCGGCTTCTTCGAAGCGAGTGGTGATCTTGCCGATCACGTTCTTGGCAACGGCGTCAGGCTTGATGATGGAGAAAGTACGTTGAACAGCCATGGTGAAACTCCAGAAACGTTGAGTGATGCGAAAAATTAAACCCGCGAATTATACGCGGGTTCTGGGGGATTGCCTAACCTGCCGAGTGCGCTCAGTCGGCTTCGTCGATCCAGGCCGCCTGGATGGCTTCGAGAACCTTCTCGCCACCCCGGCTAGGATCGTCATTGAATTCCGGCAATGCCAGCACCCACTGGTGCAGATCGACGAAGTTCACATAACGAGGATCGACTTCCGGCTTGCTTTCGGCAAGCTGGATTGCAATTTCAAGTACATCAACCCATTTCAGGCTCATGTCAGCTCCAGATCAATGCGGCGCTTCAGCAGCGTGGTTGAGGGAGTACTTGGGAATCTCGACGGTCACGTCTTCGGTGCCGACCTTGGCCTGACACGTCAGGCGCGACGTCGGCTCCAGGCCCCAAGCGCGGTCCAGATAGTCCTCTTCCAACTCGTCGGCTTCATTGAGCGAATTGAAACCTTCGCGAATGACGCAGTGACAGGTGGTGCAGGCGCAGACGCCGCCGCAGGCGCTTTCGATCTCGATGTGGTTGTCATGTGCCACTTCAAGAATGGACTTGCCCGTCTCGGCCTCTACGACCATGCCATCCGGGCAGAACTTCTCATGGGGCAGAAAAATCACCTGCGGCATCTGTTATTCCTCGATCTCATTCAGGTTGCGCCCGGCCAACGCGGCTTTTACCGTCGAATCAAGGCGACGGGCGGCAAAGGCATCGGTCACCTGCGACAGACGTTTGGTCTGTTGCTCGATGGCAGCGCCATCGGTGCCGTTGATCAAATCACGCAAGTCTTGCATCTGTTGTTCGATAGCCAGACGCTCTTCGGCGTCAAGCAAGCGCTCACCGTCTGCATCCAGGGCACCCTGGACCGCTTCGAGCAGGCGCTCGGCATCAACCTGGTGCTCGCGCAGCTGGCGGGCAACTTTGTCGAAACCGGCATGCTCGAAGGAATCCTTGAGCATCCGGGCGATTTCGCCGTCGGTCAGGCCATAGGACGGCTTGACCTGAATGCTCGACTCCACACCCGAACCCAGTTCACGCGCGGAAACGCTGAGCAGGCCATCGGCGTCAACCTGGAACGTCACGCGAATTTTTGCAGCACCCGCCACCATGGCCGGAATACCACGCAATTCGAAGCGCGCCAGGGAACGGCAGTCGCTGATCAGTTCACGCTCGCCTTGCAGCACGTGAATCATCATGGCCGACTGACCATCCTTGTAGGTGGTGAACTCCTGGGCACGGGCAACTGGAATGGTGGTGTTGCGCGGAATCACCTTCTCCATCAGTCCGCCCATGGTTTCCAGCCCCAGGGACAGCGGAATTACGTCAAGCAAAAGCAGCTCGCCGCCATCGCGACGGTTGCCGGCCAAGGTATCAGCCTGGATTGCAGCACCGATGGCCACAACCTGATCCGGGTCGATCTCGGTCAGCGGAGTACGACCAAACAGCGTACCTACGGCCTCGCGCACACGTGGAACGCGGGTCGAACCACCCACCATGACCACGGCGCCCACTTCTTCGAGCTCGACACCGCTGTCGCGCACCGCGCGACGGCAGGCCTTGAGGCTACGGGCGATCATCGGCTCGATGAGGGCATCGAAGGCACTGCGGGTCAGTTCGGCCTGCCAGCTGCCATAGGCGACAGGAACCGAATCGGCAGTGGTAAGGGCTTCCTTGGCGGCACAAGCGGTTTGCAACAGTTCGCGCTGAGCGCCTGGATCGAGATTCGAAGAAAGGCCGGCCTGCTCGACAATCCAATTGGCAATTGCGTAATCGAAGTCGTCACCACCCAGGGCGGTATCACCACCCGTAGCCAATACCTCGAACACGCCGCCCGTCAGGCGCAGGATCGAAATATCGAAGGTGCCGCCACCCAGATCATAGATGGCCACCACGCCTTCGGCGTTCTGGTCCAGACCGTACGCCACAGCTGCCGCGGTCGGCTCATTGAGCAGGCGCAACACATTCAGCCCGGCCAGACGCGCGGCATCCTTGGTGGCCTGACGCTGAGCGTCGTCGAAATAGGCGGGTACAGTGATGACCGCACCCACCAGTTCGCCACCAAGAGTCTCTTCGGCCCGCTGACGCAGCGCTTTGAGGATATCCGCCGAGACTTCCACCGGGCTTTTCGGGCCCTGGATAGTGTCGATGAACGGCATGTGCGACTCACCGCCCACAAACCGATACGGAAGCTGCTCACCCAGCTGTTTCACGTCCGCCAGGCCACGGCCCATCAGACGCTTGACCGACAGGACAGTGTTAAGCGGGTCGCGAGCAGCAGCGTCGCGCGCCACCTGGCCGACATCGATATGGTCGGCGTGATAACGCACCGCCGAAGGCAGGATGACCTGGCCTTGGGCGTCGGGCAGGGGCTCGCTACGGCCGCTGCGCAGGGCGGCAACCAGGGAGTTGGTGGTACCAAGGTCAATGCCCACCGCCAGGCGGCGCTGGTGCGGTTGAGGGCTCTGACCGGGTTCGGCGATCTGCAGTAGGGCCATGCTTATCTGAATACCAGGGGCGCCGCCAAAGGCAGCGCCGGGTTAATCGTCGAGGCGCTCTTCCAGCTGGCGCACTTCATAGGCGAGCTTTTCCAGAAACTGCATGCGGCGCATCAGGCGCTCGGCCTGTTCGCGCTGCGCAGGATCATTCCAGCAGGCGGCGAAGTCCTCGTTGAGCGCTTCCTGGGCGACTTTCAAGCGGCGCTTGAAAGCAGCGACGCCATCAAGGTCGGCACTGTCTTGAAGATCTTCGAGCTCTTCACGCAATTGCATCTGCTGAAACAGAAACTCGGGATCATGGACAGTGACTTCCTGCGGCACTTCGGCGCCGCTGATAGCCAACAGGTAGCGGGCACGCCGGGGCGCGCTCTTTAGCGTCTGGTAAGCCTCGTTCAGCGCAGCCGAACGCTCCAGCGCAACGCGCTGTTCACGTTCGGAGGCATCGGCGAAGCGATCCGGATGAACCTCGCGGGCCAGTTCGCGATAACGAACGGCCAACTTGTCGAGGTCCAGGCGGAAGCCAGGTTGCAGGTCAAACAGGGCGAAATGACAAGGAGTACCCACGCGCAGCCTCAAACGTTGAAGCTTTCGCCGCAGCCACACTCACCGCGCACGTTGGGGTTGTTGAACTTGAAGCCTTCGTTCAACCCTTCCTTGACGAAATCCAGTTCGGTGCCGTCGAGATAGGACAGGCTTTTCGGGTCGATAATGACCTTTTCGCCATGACTCTCGAACACTTGATCCTCGTCGTCTGGCTGATCGACGAATTCCAGCACATAGGCCAGACCCGAGCAGCCGGTGGTACGCACGCCAAGGCGAATACCAACACCTTTGCCGCGTCCGTCAAGAGAGCGCCGCACGTGGTTGGCGGCGGCTTCTGTCATGCTGATAGCCATCGAGACTCCTTACCTGCAACAGGCGAACTTAGAGCAAACCTTTCTTCTGCTTGTAATCGCGTACGGCTGCCTTGATGGCGTCCTCAGCGAGTACCGAGCAGTGGATTTTCACTGGCGGCAACGCCAGTTCTTCGGCCAGCTGGGTGTTCTTGATGGTTTCGGCTTCGTCCAGCGTCTTACCCTTCATCCACTCGGTGGCCAGGGAGCTGGAGGCGATGGCCGAACCACAGCCATAGGTCTTGAACTTGGCATCTTCAATGACGCCCTGCTCGTTAACCTTGATTTGCAGACGCATCACATCACCACACGCCGGGGCGCCGACCATGCCGGTGCCGACATCCGGATCTTCGGCATTCATTTTGCCGACGTTACGTGGGTTTTCGTAGTGGTCGATGACCTTTTCACTGTATGCCATGGTGCAATTCCTTCCTCATCAGAGAGCCGCTCTTGCCGGCGACTACTTAGTGCGCAGCCCACTCAATCTTGGAGATGTCGACGCCGTCTTTGTACATATCCCACAGCGGCGACAGTTCGCGCAGCTTGGTTACGGCCTCGCACACCTTCTGCGCGGCGTAGTCGATTTCTTCTTCGGTGGTAAAACGACCGAAGGTGAAGCGGATGGAGCTGTGAGCCAGCTCGTCGTTGCGGCCCAGGGCACGCAGAACGTAGGACGGCTCAAGCGATGCCGATGTACAGGCAGAACCCGAAGACACTGCCAGGTCCTTGAGGGCCATGATCAACGACTCGCCTTCAACGTAGTTGAAGCTCAGGTTCAGGTTGTGCGGAATACGCGCAGTCATACTGCCGTTGATGTACAGCTCTTCCAGACCTTCAACCTGCTTGTAGAAGCGATCGCTCAATGCCTTGATACGCGCGTTTTCGCTGGCCATCTGCTCCTTGGCGATGGCGAACGCTTCGCCCATGCCAACGATTTGGTGGGTAGCCAGGGTGCCTGAACGCATGCCGCGCTCGTGACCGCCGCCGTGCATGGTGGCTTCCAGGCGTACGCGAGGCTTGCGGCTGACGTACAGCGCGCCGATGCCTTTGGGACCGTAGGTCTTGTGCGCAGAGAACGACATCAGGTCGACTTTCAGCTTCTGCAGGTCGATTTCGACCTTGCCGGTGGACTGCGCAGCATCGACGTGGAACATGACGCCACGTGCGCGGGTCAGTTCGCCAATGGCAGCGATGTCGTTGATGGTGCCGATTTCGTTGTTCACATGCATGATCGACACCAGGATGGTGTCGTCACGCAGGGCAGCTTCGATCATGGCCGGGGTGATCAGGCCATCGGCGCCCGGCTCGATATAGGTGACTTCAAAGCCTTCACGCTCCAGCTGACGAGTGCTGTCCAGGACAGCCTTGTGCTCGATCTTGGAGGTAATGATGTGCTTGCCCTTGGTGTTATAGAAGTGCGCAACGCCCTTGATTGCCAGGTTGTCGGACTCGGTAGCACCGCTGGTCCAGACAATTTCACGCGGATCGGCATTGACCAGGTCAGCGACCTGGCGACGAGCGTTCTCGACCGCTTCTTCGGCTTTCCAGCCAAACACGTGCGAACGCGACGCCGGGTTACCGAAGTTTCCATCGACCAGCAGGCAGTCGCTCATCTTCTGGGCAACGCGTGGGTCGACCGGTGTGGTCGCGGAGTAATCGAGGTAGATCGGCAACTTCATTGAATATCTCCTATCAGGCGGTCGCGCCGCGCGTCGAAACGGTCATTCGACGGCTGACGTCTCAATCTTGTCCAGCTGCGGTGCCCGACCTGCTATACGACGCAGGTCCTGGCGCTGGGCGACTTCTTGTACCTCACGGCGAGTAACAAGGTCAGCCAGGCTGATGCCGCTGAGAAACTCGTGAATCTGCTGGCTCAGGTCACACCACAAGTGGTGGGTCAGGCAGGTATCGCCGGCGTGACAATCGCCCAGGCCTTGGCAGCGTGTTGCGTCGACCGATTCATTGACCGCGTCGATAACCTGGACAACCTGAATGCTCTCCATGCTTCGCGACAGCTGATAGCCGCCGCCAGGGCCGCGCACACTGGAAACCAGGCTGCTGCGGCGCAGCTTTGCAAATAGCTGCTCCAGATAAGATAGGGAGATGCCTTGGCGCTCGGAAATGTCGGCCAGAGACACCGGCCCATGCTGCGCGTGCAACGCCAGGTCGAGCATGGCGGTCACGGCGTATCGGCCTTTTGTAGTCAGTCGCATGGCTAGTAGGTACCACGGGGTTACGGGATGGGAGCGAGTATGCAATTCCCGAGCATTTAAGTCAACTATAAGACCTAGTGCTTTAGTCGGGTTTGCCGCAAGAGGGCGGCCGAATGATAGCAAACTAAGGGGCGCGTGCGCACGCCCCTTCTATCAATGAGCCGACGCGTCGCTGCGGGCTTCGTCCTTGATCTGGGCAAAATCTTCTTCGCGCAATACCGGCAAGTCCTTGGCGCAGTAGTCACTGCCAAGATTTTTCAACGCGCCGCACATGTCTTCCAGCTTGCCGTCCACTGCCTGCAGATGATCGAGAAGCTGACCAATGGCGCGCGCGACCGGGTCGGGCATGTCTTCGCTGACGCCGTAGGCATCGAAACCGATCTTTTCGGCCATTGCCTTGCGCTTGGCTTCGACCTCAGCGTCGGTCTTGACGATGATTCGTCCCGGAATACCGACGGCTGTAGCACCTGCCGGTACCGCCTTGGTAACCACGGCGTTGGAACCGATCTTGGCCCCAGCGCCCACGGTAAACGGACCCAGCACCTTGGCGCCCGCCCCCACCACAACACCATCTTCCAATGTCGGATGGCGCTTACCCTTGTTCCAACTGGTGCCCCCGAGGGTCACGCCCTGGTACAAGGTGACGTCATCACCGATCTCGGCCGTTTCACCGATCACGATGCCCATGCCATGATCAATGAAGAAGCGCCGACCGACCTTGGCACCCGGGTGTATCTCGATACCGGTCATCCAACGGCCGAAATTCGACACCAGCCGCGCCAGCCACTTCCAGTCGCGCTTCCACAGCGCGTGCGCCGCCCGATGCAGCCAGATCGCGTGCATGCCCGGGTAGCAGGTCAGCACCTCAAAGGCATTGCGCGCCGCCGGGTCGCGATGGAAAACGCTTTGGATATCCTCACGCAGACGCTCGAACATTTACTGATCCTTGCGCTTATGCGGCTCACCACGGGCCACTTTCTGGGTTTCCGTAAGGATGCCGCGCAAAATACTCATTTCCGAACGATTAACCGAGCTGCGCCCATACAGCCGACGCAACCGTGGCATCAGGTGCTTGGGCTTTTCCGGATCCAGGAATCCGATGTCGACCAGGGTTTTTTCCAGGTGCTCATAGAACAGCTCCATCTCATCCATGGTCGCCAGTTCGCTACTGCGCACCGAAGTCACTTCGAATTTTTCGACTTTCGATGGCTGCCCCTCAGCGGCCAGCCAAGCCATGCGCACCTCGTAGGCCAGCACCTGCACTGCCGCCGCCAGATTCAGCGAACTGAAGTCGGGATTGGAGGGAATGTGCACATGGAAATGACAGCGCTGTAGCTCTTCATTGGTCAGGCCGGCATATTCACGACCAAACACCAGGGCGATCTCTTCGCCCTCGCCAGCATGCTCGATGACCTTGGCCCCACATTCGCGTGGATCGACCAACGGCCAGGGGATGCGTCGCTCACGCGCACTGGTGCCAAACACCAGGTTGCAACCGACCAGCGCTTCCTCAAGGGTGGCAACCACCTGGGCACCACCGAGAACATCATCGGCACCCGACGCACGGGCATCGGCCTCGTGGGAGGGGAAATCCTGCGGATCGACCAGCACCAGACGCGACAAGCCCATGTTTTTCATGGCACGCGCAGCGCCGCCGATATTGCCGGGGTGGCTGGTATTGACCAGAACAACACGAATATTTTGCAGCAAGGCGAGCGCTCACAGACACGGAAAAGAAGGAGCAAATCTTACAGAACACACCGACTTTACGCTACGAAAGCGAATGTCGCTCTTTTGCGCGCAGAGTTTTCTGTTAGAATGTTCGGCTTTCTTTAACGACCCAGGTGAAACGTCCATGCAGCCCATGCTGAATATCGCGCTGCGCGCCGCCCGCAGCGCCAGTGAATTGATTTTCCGCTCCATCGAGCGCCTGGATACCATCAAGGTTGATGAAAAAGACGCCAAGGATTACGTCTCGGAAGTCGATCGCGCGGCTGAGCAGAGCATCATCAATGCCCTGCGCAAGGCATACCCGAACCACTCCATCTACGGTGAAGAAACCGGCCTGCACGCTGGTAGCGGCGAAGAAGGCAAGGACTACCTGTGGATCATCGACCCACTGGACGGCACCACCAACTTCCTGCGTGGCGTTCCGCACTTTGCTGTCAGCATCGCCTGCAAATACCGCGGCCGCCTTGAGCACGCCGTTGTACTGGACCCTGTCCGCCAGGAAGAATTTACCGCCAGCCGTGGCCGTGGCGCGCAACTCAACGGCCGTCGCCTGCGCGTAAGCTCCCGCACCAGCCTGGAAGGCGCTCTGCTGGGTACCGGCTTCCCGTTCCGCGACAATCAAATGGCTGACCTGGACAACTACCTGGGCATGTTCCGCGCCCTGGTTGGCCAAACCGCCGGCATCCGCCGCGCTGGTGCTGCCAGCCTCGACCTCGCCTACGTGGCCGCAGGTCGCTTCGATGCCTTCTGGGAGTCGGGCCTGTCGGAATACGACATGGCTGCAGGCGCGCTGCTGATCCAGGAAGCTGGCGGCCTGGTGAGCGACTTCACCGGTGGTCACGACTTCCTCGAGAAAGGCCACATCGTTGCTGGCAACATCAAGTGCTTCAAGGCAGTTCTGACCGCTATCCAGCCGCATCTGCCGGTCTCGATCAAGCGCTAAGACAAGCCCCAAAGAAAAGCCCCGTTATTCGGGGCTTTTTTTTGGGCGATGTCCCGTCCTGAATAAGGTTTACACCTCCCATCCCGAATTTCCGGAGAGTCAGATGGAGCAAGGTGTAAAGCGCACACAGCGTGATTACTCACTGTCTTTTAAATTGGCGGTGGTTGATCAGATTG
>NZ_JACOPV010000028.1 GCF_016881005.1 Pseudomonas arcuscaelestis
TGGTGCTGTGCTCGAACAGATCGCTGGCGTAGATCAACGCTGCCGTCAGCCCTTGGTCGCTATCCTGGGTTTCCAGGGTCAGGTCCAGTTGAGCCGTGCCGGCATCCCATTCCAGGGCCTCGACGCTAAGCCCCGACAAACTCATTGATTGCGCCTGGCGCACGCCATCCTGATGGTTGTGCATGGCTTGGAACAGAGGGTTATGGCTGAGACTGCGCGCGACACCCAAGGCCTCGACCAAGTGTTCGAAAGGCAGGTCCTGATGGGCCTGCGCATCACCTACCTGCTGGCCGATTCGTTGCAGCAAGGCAGCAAAGCTTTCATCACCGCGAAGCTGTGTCGCCAGTACCTGAGTATTGACGAACAGTCCGATCAGCCGTTCGGTCTCCAGGCGGTTGCGGTTGGCCACGGGCACACCGACGCGGATGTCATTCTGGCCGCTGTAGCGTTGCAGCAGCACCGTGAACGAGGCCAGCAACAACACGAACAGGCTGACCCCCTGCCCATGTGCCAACTGGCGCAAAGCACTGTCCAATGCACCCGGCACGGCAATGCACAGGCGGCCACCGCGATAGCTCATGGTTGGCGGACGCGGATGGTCGCTAGGCAGCTCCAGCACATCCTGGATCTCACCCAGCTGGCTTTTCCAGTAGCCCAGCTGGCGCTCGCCTTCGCCCGACTCCATCCACTGGCACTGCCACGCCGCAAAGTCGGCGTACTGAATGGGCAATGCTGGTGGCGTCGGCGCCAGACCTTGGGCGCACGCCGCGTAGCAGGCCATCAACTCTTCGACCATCAGGCTCATCGACCAGCCATCAGTGACGATGTGATGCAGCACCACAATCAGCAGGTGTTCATCATCAGCCAGACGCACCAGGCGCACGCGCAGCAATGGCCCGTTAAGCAAGTCGAATGGCTGCGCGGTCAGCTCGGCCACACAGGCACGCATCAATGCCTCGCGCTGCGCGCCTTCAGCGTGCAGCTGGGTTTGCTCGATAACCACCTGCGCTGCCGCCTCCACCTGCTGGCTGACTTGGCCGTTTGCTTCGACGAAGCGTGTTCGCAGGCAGGCATGCCGCTCGGCCAGGGTCGCAAAGCTCTGGCGCAGATGCTCGACATTCACCACGCCGCGCAACAGCAAGGCGCTGGGAATGTGATACGCACTGCTGTGCGGTTCCAGTTGCCAAAGAAACCACTGGCGCTGCTGAGCATAAGACAGCGGTGCCGGCTCGCCAGGGTGGCTGGGGACGATAGGCAACTTGGCGACATCGATACCCATCTCGTGAAGCTTGGCAAACATCTGCCGACGCTTGTCGGCAGACAACCCCTTGATACGTTCGACCAGTTGCTGGGTGCGACCTGTTGGCTCAAACATTTTCCGTCTCCAGTTCATCCAGCACGCCGAAGATCTGATCCAGTTCGTCCTCCTGTGCCTGCGTCGAAGCGGTCTGCTCCAGGAACGCGGCCAATTCGCCGAGGCTGCGTAGGCCGTGGAAGGCCCTGATCTTCAACTCCACACCGAGCTCGGCGCGAATGCGCGAAAGCAGCATGACCAATTGCAGCGAGTGCCCGCCGAGGGCAAAAAAGTCGTCGGTCAAGCCAACGCGCTCAAGGCTCAGGACGTCCTGCCAAATCAGCGCCAGACGCTGTTCAAGGTCGCTTTGCGGCGCCACATAATGCTGCTGCAAGAGACTGGTATCCGGCGCTGGCAGGGCTTTGCGATCCAGTTTGCCATTGGTGGTCAGCGGCAGTTCGGCCAGCAGTAACAGGTGCGCGGGCACCATGTACTCCGGCAGTGCGCTGCGCAACGCCGCCTTGAGCTGATCGCGCAATTGCGCCTGTACCTCGCAGGGTGCAGCGAGTAGCGTGGTGTCGCGAAGCACGAGGTAAGCCACTAGTTGCACAGCGTCGCCCTCCCCCCACGGCAGCACGGCCACACTGGCCACCGCCTCATCGGCCAGCAGACGCGCCTCGATCTCACCCAATTCGATACGGAAGCCGCGAATCTTCAATTGATGGTCGATGCGGCCGATGTACTCGATCACCCCGTCAGCCTGATAGCGAGCCAGGTCGCCGCTGCGATACAGACGTCCGCCATCGTTACCGAACGGGTCGGGCACAAAACGGCTTGCACTGAGGTCTCCGCGATTGAGATAGCCGCGCGCCAAACCGGCACGGCCGATGTACAACTCACCGACGCAGCCCTTGGGCACAGGATTCAGGTCGGCATCGAGCAGGTACCACGACAGGTCGGCGATCGGCTCGCCAATCGGGCTGCTGGCTTCCTGCTCCAGGTCAGCCAGCGTCAGCGGCCGGTAGGTCACGTGCACGGTGGTTTCGGTGATGCCGTACATGTTCACCAGTTGCGGCGCATTGTCGCCAAAGCGCTCGAACCAAGGGCGCAGGCTTTTCACGTCCAGCGCTTCGCCACCGAAGATCACCTTGCGCAACGCGTGCTGCGCAGGTTCGGCGCAGGCCACTTGCATCAAGGCCTTGAACGCCGACGGTGTCTGGTTGAGCACCGTCACCCCTTCGGCGCACAGCAGGCGGTAGAACTCACGCGGCGAACGGCTGACTTCGTGCGGCACCACCAGCAATCGACCACCGTGCAACAGCGCACCGAAAATCTCCCAGACCGAGAAGTCAAAGCCGTAGGAGTGGAACAGGCTCCAGACATCCTGCGGACCAAAATCAAACCAGTCGTCGGTGGCGGCAAACAGACGCATAACGTTGCGATGGGTCAGCAAGGTGCCCTTGGGCGTGCCGGTAGAGCCGGAGGTATAAATGACATAGGCGAGGTTGTCGGGGCTGACGCGGGTAAGCGGATCGTCATCGCGCAGCGCCTCGGCGTGATCCTCCAGCAACAACACCGGCACACCCGCAGGCACCGACATCCGTGGCTGCAAGCTGGTTTGGGTCAGCAACAGGGCAATGCCGCTGTCGGCGATCATGTAGGCCAGACGATCATCTGGATACGCCGGATCGAGCGGCACATAAGCCCCGCCAGCCTTGAGAATCGCCAGCAGCCCCACCAGCATGTCCAGGCTGCGCTCCACCGCCAGCCCGACCAGCACATCCGGGCCGACGCCATGGGCGATCAAGCGATGGGCCAAGGCATTGGCGCGGCCGTTGAGCTGGGCGTAGGTCAACTGCTGGGTGGCGCAGCTTACAGCCACCGCATCGGGTCGTTCACAGGCACGCTCGGCGATGATCGGGTGCAGACAGCGCTCCACCGGGAAGTCGACCAACGCTTTGTTCCACTGCTGGACAATGGCCTGGCGCTCATCGCCCACCCACATGGGCAGCTCGCCAATGCGTTGCTGCGGGTTCTGCACCATTGCCTGCAATATCACTTGCCAATGGCTGGCGAGACGGTCGATGGTCGACGCTTCGAACAAGTCACTGGCGTAAGTCAGTGCGGCGCGCAATTCGCCGGCCTGCTCGTAGGTGTCCAGGGTCAGCTCGAACAGCGTGGTACGCCCCTGCCATTGCACCGGTTCCAGTACCAACCCAGATGCCAGCGAATAATCACCGACATCCGCCACGTGTGGCTGATGGTTGTACATAACCTGGAAAAGCGCTGTGCGACTGGCGTCGCGCTCAAGCTTCAGGGCTTCGACCAGTTGCTCGAAGGGAAGGTCCTGATGCGCCTGGGCACCCAGCACCCGTGCTTTCACCTGGTCAAGCAAGTTGCCGACACTGAGCTGCCCGTCGACATGCGCACTCAACACCTGGGTATTCACAAAGCAGCCAATCAGCCCTTCCACTTCGGCACGGTTGCGGTTTGCGATGGGTGAGCCGATACGGATGGTCGGTTGACCGCTGTAACGATGCAACAGCACGTTGAAAGCAGTCAGCAGCAGCATGAACAGGGTGACGTTGTGCTGACGGGCAAAACTGCGTAATTGCTCGACCAACGTCTGATCAAGCGCAAACGCGTGACGTCGACCGCGATAGCTGGCCTGCGCCGGACGCGGATGATCGAGCGGCAGCTCCAGGGCTGGGTGATCGTCGCCCAATTGCTCGAGCCAGTAGTCCAATTGGCGCTGCTGCTCGCCCGCCTCCAGCCAGCGTCGCTGCCACAATGCGTAGTCACTGTACTGGATAGCCAGTGCGGGCAAGACCGGCACCTGCGGGTCCAGGTGCGCCGTGTACAAGCGAGTGAACTCTTCGATCAGCACGTTCATCGACCAGCCGTCAGCGACGATATGGTGCAAGGTCAGCAGCAACACATGCTCGGCGGCCTTGAGCTTGAGCAGGGCGATGCGCATCAACGGCCCTTGCGTCAGGTCGAAGGGCTGCGAGGCGCGCTGCTGAGTGAGTGCGACCACCTGCTGCTCGCGGGCAGCGTCGGCCAGAGCACTGAGGTCCAGATGCTCCACCTGCGGCCATTGCGCAATCGGCGCCAACACCAGTCGCTCATCGGACTGCTGAATGAACACGCTGCGCAAGGTTTCGTGACGCTCAACCAGGCTGGTAAAGGCCTGCTCCAGCGCACCAATGTCCAGCGCACCGCGCAAGCGCACCGCACCCGGCAGGTTGTAGGCGGCGCTGGCAGGCTCAAGTTGCCACAACAACCACATACGCTGTTGTGCATACGACAAGCCATCGCGTTCAGCCACCGGCACCTGGGCCGGAATGGGGAACTGGGCAAAGTCGACCCCCTCGCGCGCCAACCCCTGGAGAAAGATGCGGCGCTTTTCCAACGGCAACTCTATGAATCGGCGGGCAAGCTTGCGGGCAACTTCGGCGTTCATCGACTTCATCCATCCAGGGGAACAACGAGCCTGCAGGCCCGGTAGTCAAAGAAAAACGGATGAACGCGAATGAAAATTAACGACAATAGGTATATCGTTTAGCACAACCGAAACATTTACTTTCAACTGGGGCTGCGGGTTTTACGATTCTCGTTCGTCTTTACTAATGCAGTCCCCAGGCTGAGCATCGGCTCGACCTCAATTTCTCTGAAAAGACACCTGCAATGTCCCAAAAACAGAAAAAATCCAAGTCCAGACTGTGGTTTCTGGTGCACAGCTGGCTCGCCCTGCCGATCTGGTTTTTCGTCCTGATCGTATGCGTTACCGGCACCTTGGCAGTGGTCAGCCAGGAAATCGTCTGGCTGGCCAACCCGGATGTGCGCGCCAGCAAGCCGAGTGACGATGCCCAGCCCTTGAGCTTCCAGCAGGTGCTCGACGCGCTGCACAAGGCCGAGCCGGACATGGCAGTGCGCTTTCTCAGCCAACCGGACGGCTCGCACTTCGCCCTCAACGCCTCGGTCACCTACCCCGATGGTAGCGCCCCGACGTTGTACGTGAACCCCTACACCGGGGCCGTGCAGGGCAAGGTGCCAGACTTCAACTTCGAAGCCTTTACCCGCGCCCTGCATGGGTGGTGGTTGGTGCCCTTTACCAACGGCTACAGCTGGGGCTGGTACCTGGTGTCCTTGCTTGGCCTGCCGATGCTGGCCTCCTTGGTCACGGGCCTGGTTGTGTATAAACGCTTCTGGAAAGGCTTCTTCAAGCCCACCTTGCGCGTGAACCACGGAGCGCGCATTTTCTGGGGCGACTTCCATCGCCTGAGCGGCATCTGGTCGATCTGGTTCATTGCAGTGATCTCGATTACCGGCACCTGGTTTTTGATCCAGGCAATTCTGGCCGACAACCACGTCACCCTCTCCACCGAGCCCGTGGTACCGGTGATTGCCCGTGAGGATGTGCCTCGCACCGAAACCGGCGAACCCGCACCCCGCATCAGCCTTGATGACGCCACGCGAATCGCCAAGGAGCAGATCGCCGGCCTCGATGTGAGCTTTGTCACCTTGCCCGGCAACGCCTATTCCCACGTGTACCTGGGCGGTCGCGGCTGGTATCCGCTGATGTTCCAGACAGTCAACGTCAACCCCTACAACAGTAAGATCGAGGCGCAGTTTCTGCTCAGTGATCGCTCGGCCGTGGAATTTGTCACCGAGTCGATGCGCCCGTTGCACACCGGTGATTTCGGCGGTCTGGCCATCAAGCTGATCTGGGCGTTCTTTGGCCTGGTGCTGTCGATGATGGTGCTCAGCGGCCTGCTGATATGGACCAAACGTACCGCTCAAGCCACTGCCGCAGCCCTCAAGCGCAGCGAGCGCGCGCCACGCAAGGGCAGCAAAGCCAGCACCGACACCGCTACGGAGGCCAGCCTATGAGCAAGGCAGCAGTTGTGCCACAAAGCCCATTGCGCCGTTTTTGGCACAAATGGCGTTTTCATCTGAACATCTTGCTGTTGCTGATCCCCCTGGGATTCATGCCCAAGTACTTTGCCGATGCGGCGCTGTTTCGCGGCGACAGCGGCTTGGGTGAGCGGGACCTGGGTGAAATTCAGGTCGGCCCCTGGAGCATGCGCTTGGCCGAGCTGCGCGATGAAGCCCCCCTGGCCGACGGCCCCGCAGGCCATTTCAAAACCTTCAACGCCAGTGTGTGCAAGACCTGCATCGACAAGGTCAAGGCTGCCTACCTGCGAATCGGCAAGCCGCGCAGCTTGCGCGCCGCGGGCACTATCTTCTTCGGCCCACCCTATCGCATGGGCAATAGCCTGCCGATTTCGCCCAAGACCCGTCCGGACGCTGAAATCTGGATCACCCTCGAAGGCTGGGACGGCAGCATGCACCAGGCGTCCATCCCGCTGGCCAAGGCATCTCCGGCCACCGTTGCTTGGCTGACCAAACAAGGAGGCAAATGATGAAGTCCACCGCTTGCAGGCTGCTCCTGCCCCTGCTGTTGCTGGGCGTTGCCAGCCCCGCCCTGGCCCACAACCCGATGTGTGAATGCAAGCCGATCGACGGGGAGCAGATCGAATGCACCGGCGGCTTTTCCGATGGCAGCGGCGCCCCGGGGGTAACCCTCGATGTGATTGGCTACAACGAAGAAATCCTGGTGCCCGGCAAGCTTGGGGAAAACTCCAAGCTGACCTTCAAACGCCCTGAAGGCGAGTTTTACGTACTGTTCGACGCCGGCCCCGGTCACGTGGTGGAAATCGACTACGCAGATATCGAGCAATGAGCCGGGTCCAGGTAGTACGCCCGGCCGGCGCCGGGCACGAAACCTTGTATGTGCTGCTGGTAAGTCTGTTCATCCTGGCGGTGGCCGCAGGTATTGTCGCCCTGCGCGGCGAGCAGCATGACGAAGTCAGCATCGAAGCTCATCAACTCGATGCCCGGCGCGATTTGAACGCTGCTGAGCAAGGTGTGTACGCCGACCTGCGGGTCGCTTTCGATGAAATCCAGCTACGCCGCGAAGAAGAGCAGCATCTGGTTGCAATAGAGGTGCTGGCCGACGAAGGCTTCCCGCCGTTTACCCAGGATGCCAGCAGCGCCAGCCGTGGTGAGCATCAATGGCAACTACTCGGCGAACAGGCCTACCTGGGCTTGAGCCCGTCGCCGATGGTAGCCGGCAGCTTCCTGTTGCTGATACCTGCGACTCATGACGGCGCTGCCGATGTCTGGCTTCAGCGCAAGGCTGATGCCAGCGTCCCTCCTGATCTGAGCGCTGCGGCCCTGATTGCCGCCGGCTGGCAGCAGATCGCCGCCCAATACGACGCCGGCGTCACTCGCCAGCATCGCCACTGACACAAGGACGCCCCATGTTTCGCTCCGCCCTCGCTCGTCGTCTTTTCACGGTGTTCATCGCCTTGGCCCTGCCTACCCTGGCGCAGGCCGAGGTCAACGGCAAGCCGCTGCGTATCGGCATCACCCTGCACCCCTATTACAGCTACGTTGCCAACATCGTCGGTGACAAGGCCGAAGTGGTGCCACTGATTCCTGCGGGCTTCAATCCCCATGCTTACGAGCCACGCGCCGAAGACATCAAGCGCATCGGTAGCCTCGATGTGGTCGTCCTCAACGGCATCGGCCACGATGACTTTGCCGATCGCATGATTGCTGCCAGCGAAAAGCCGCAGATTACCGTGATCGAATCCAATACCAACGTGCCGCTGCTGGCTGCCACCGGTGTTGCCGCACGCGGTGCGGGCAAGGTAGTCAATCCGCATACCTTCCTGTCGATCAGCGCCAGCATTGCCCAGGTCAACAACATCGCCCGTGAACTGGGCAAGCTCGATCCGGACAACGCCAAGTACTACAGCCAGAACGCCCGCGCCTATGCCAAGCGTCTGCGCAAGCTGCGTGCCGATGCCCTGGCGCAAGTCACTGAAGCGCCGGGCGCCGAGTTCCGCGTCGCCACCATCCATGCGGCCTATGACTACCTGGTACGTGAATTCGGCCTGGAAGTCACCGCGGTGGTCGAGCCGGCGCACGGTATCGAACCGAGTCCGAGCCAACTGAAGAAGACCATTGACCAGCTCAGGGCCCTAGACGTGAAGGTTATTTTCTCGGAGATGGACTTCCCCTCCGCCTACGTCGAGACCATCCAGCGAGAGTCCGGGGTGAAGATCTACCCGTTGACGCACATCTCCTATGGCGACTACAGCAAGGAGAAGTACGAGGTCGAGATGAAGCGCAACCTCGATACCGTGGTCCGAGCGATCAAGGAGTCCAAGGCATGACTGTTGCCGAAACCGTCACCCGCCAACGCTGCGGGCCGGATATCGAGTTTGCCGGCATCGACCTGACCTTGGGCCGTACGCGGATTCTCGATCAGGTCAGCTTCAAGGTCGCGGCCGGTAGCGTGCATGCACTGGTGGGCCCTAATGGCGGCGGCAAGAGCTCGCTGGTCAAGACGTTACTCGGACAGATGCCGCACCAGGGCCAACTGACGTTGACCTGGCCGGGTGATACCCAAGTGATTGGCTATGTTCCTCAGGCCCTGGAATTCGACCGCGGCTTGCCGATGACTGTCGACGATTTCATGGCTGCGATGTGCCAGCGGCGCCCGGCCTTTCTTGGCTTATCGCGCAGGGTGGGACCGGCGATCGATGCGGCGCTTGAGCGCGTTGGCATGCGGGACAAACGCAAGCGGCGCATGGGTGCCCTGTCGGGTGGCGAGCGCCAGCGCATCTTGCTGGCCCAGGGCCTGATACCGGCGCCGCAACTGCTGGTACTGGATGAGCCCATGTCTGCGCTGGACGAAGCCGGGATCCAGGTGTTTGAACGCTTGCTGCTGGACTGGCGCGCCGCCGGCACGACCGTGCTGTGGATCGAGCATGACCTGCAAGCGGTGGCGCGCCTGGCCGACAAGGTCACCGGCCTGAGCCGCCGCGTGCTGTTCGATGAACCGCCCAAGCAGGCGCTGACCCCCGATCGCCTGCTCAGCCTGTTCTCCATCCACCCGCGCAGCGAGAGCACCGTCTGATGAACTACGAAGAATTTCGTCTGCTGATCCAGGGCTGGGCCAGCTCTGGCTATCTGCCTGAAGCCCTGGCCTACGGCTTCGTGGTCAACGCCCTGCTCGCCGGTCTGATGATCGGCCCGGTATTGGGCGGGCTCGGCACCCTGGTGGTGGTCAAGCGTTTCGCCTTCTTCTCGGAAGCTGTCGGCCACGCCGCACTTACCGGGGTGGCAATCGGCATTCTGCTCGGTGAACCCTATACCGGCCCCTATGGCAGCTTGTTCGGCTACTGCCTGCTGTTCGGCATCCTGCTCAACTTTTTGCGTAACCGTACCGGGCTTTCACCCGATACCTTGATCGGCGTATTTCTCTCGGTCTCCCTGGCGCTGGGCGCCAGCCTACTGCTGATGCTGGCCGGTAAAATCAACGTGCACATCCTTGAAAACGTCCTGTTCGGCTCGGTACTCACCGTCAACGGTCAGGACTTGCTGGTGCTGGGTATCGTCGGCACCCTGGTGTTGGCGCTGGCCCTGCCGCTGTACAACCGCATCATGCTGGCCAGCTTCAACCCGCAGTTGGCGGCAGTACGCGGTGTGGCAGTAAAGAGCCTGGATTACCTGTTCGTGATTTTGGTTACCCTGGTCACCGTAGCGGCGGTCAAAGTCATCGGCGCTATTCTGGTCGGTGCCCTGCTGGTGATTCCGGCTGCGGCAGCGCGCCTGATCAGCCAATCGCTGAAGGGGTTCTTCTGGGCCTCGGTCGTGATCGCGACCTTGAGCACCCTGGTCGGCATCCTGCTGCCGATCGTCTTTGACCTGCCGGTGCCTTCGGGCGCGGCGATCATTCTCGTCGCTGGCTGCTGCTTCGCCCTCGCCGCCCTCGCCCGCGGCCTTGTTCCACGCCTGCAAGGAAACCCGGCATGACCTTCGACCTCAAGCATCTGTGCCTGGCCCTGGCCCTGGCTGGCCTGCCCGTACTCAGCCAGGCCGCACCCCTCCCGGCTGCAGCGCAGCAACAGGCCGCCGTCAGCGTCCTTGCCTCGCTGCCTGTCACCCATACCCTGGCCAGCGCTTTGCTCGAAGGCACCACGGTCAAGCTGCAGCGCGCTGCGCCTGCAAACATTCCGGCATCGCGCCAACCGTCCTACTTCAGCGGCCGTGGCGGCGCCAGCCTGCAGAAAGCGGCCGGCCAAGCCGATGCCGTTGTCGCCCTGCGCTCGATCTGGAGTGACGACCCTCTCTATCCAATCGCCCGGCGCAGCAACATCCGCATTATTGAAATAGATGCTGCACGCCCGGTTGACGGTGCCCTGCCGGGCATCGCGGTGCAAGGCAACGATGCCTTCAGCGCTTACCCGTGGCTGAACCCGACCAACCTGGGCCGCATGGCCGATGTGCTGGCCCATGACCTTGGCCGCCTGAGCCCGAATGATCAAACCAAGATCCAGGCCAACCTGGCGAGCTTCAAACGTCAGTTGCTGGAACTTAGCGCTGGCAGCGAATCGCGCCTGGCCGATGCTGACAACCTCAGCGTGATCAACCTCTCGGACCGTCTGGACTACTTGATCAGCGGCTTGAACCTGGACCTGATCGACCATCCACACGTGGTGGATGACCAATGGAGCGCGGCGGCGCTGAAAAAGCTGGGCGATGAGCTCAAGGAACAGGATGTGGCCCTGGTACTGCACCACAAACAACCGAGCAAGGAAGTAGCCGACGTGATCAGCGCCTCCGGTGCCAAGTTGCTCGTGATCGATACCGACCCGCAAGACACCCTGGTAGGGCTCAAGGCAAGTGTCGAGCAAGTCGTAAACGCATTGGCGCCAAGCAATACCTAACCGCTTTCGCGGGGCAAGCCCACGTCTACCGAGGTGAATCGTTATCAGCGTTTCATACAACGCTGATAACGTTCATCTACCCGGTTGGCGAACCAGGCGGTCGTCAATTTACGGGTAATTTTCGGACTCTTCAGCTCGATTCCCGGCAGTTGCGCTCGTGGCAACGGCTTGCCTGCCTTGCCTTGCGCCAGCGCATACACACCGCTATACAAGCGGGTTTCTTCGAAGTCCAGGCTGTCACCCTTTTCCAGCTGCGCACGAATACTCGGATTACGCAGGCCTAGCTGCTCGCCTACCCGGCGCGCAGCTTTCTCGGTAGTGCCCGGCAGAATCGCGCCAGGCGCGATCAGGTCACCGTCCAGGGCCAGATTCACCCCACTGGCACGGCTCAGGGCATTCTGGAACGCCGCATTGCGACTCGCATACCAGCCGGCATTGAAGTCGGCAAAACGGTAAAGCTGACGTTCGTAATGGCTGGGATAGCCCAACAGATGGGCAATACCGAAGTACATGCCGCCACGCCGGCTGAACACCTCCTGGCGAATCGTTGCGTTGTGACTGTAGGGATAGTCACGAGCGTTGCGCTCGGCAAAGGCAATGCTGACCTGCATCGGCCCACCTGTGCGCACCGGGTTCAAATCGCCCAGCAAGGTTCGGCCCAGGGGCACACTGCCAATAAGGTCGTCAAAAATCGCGCTCAGCTGCTTCTCACTGCGCACGGCATTGAGTCGCTCACTGTAGGTCTTGCCGTTGGGTGAGCGCGTTTGCAGTGCAGCATTGACCAACATGTGCGGGATATGCAGGCTGGCGGCGCGGCGGTCTATTTCCTGGCGAGCAATACGGCCCAGACCCGGCACCTGCGGGTCGGCCTGAAACGTCGACTCCTGCTCAGTCACTGCCAGTACGGCGCAAAGATTAGAGCGACTGGCGCTGATTTTCTGCGTGGCGAAGGCGGTCTGGATATCCCTGGCCCAACCTTCACGGTCTTTGGTGGCGGCGGGCAGCAAACGCAGAATCTGCGCCCGCACCTTGGCCGGATCCGACTCGGATTCTTCGCGCTGGGTAACGCAGCCCTGCACCGTCAACAACGCGGTAACAGCAAAAACCAGACTTCTAACGTGCATGCACTGCCCTCGCCTCTTGCGGCAACAGCAGCACAGTAACGAGGGCGGCGCCTGACTGCAATGCGGGTTCAGGGCTGTTCGCCGACCATGTAGGTTTTACTGATATGTCGGAACTGTGGATGCGCAGAGCTTTCCATCAACTCGAACACGACCATCTCACGCGTGACGATCTGCGCCCCGGCATCGCGCATGCGGGCAATACCGGCAGCCTTGCTGGCACTGCTACGGCTGTCACAGGCATCTTCGACCACGAACACTTGCTTGCCCATGGCTCTCAGCCCGAGCACGGTTTGCAGCACGCAGATATGGGTTTCCATGCCGCAGACAATGACCTGTTCGCGCGCGAGCAACGATGCCGGCAAGCATTCAGCCGCCACACAGGAGAAATGCAGTTTCTCGACCACTTGGGCATCGGGCGATGCCTCTTTGAGCACCGCGACGGTTGCGCCGAGGCCCTTGGGATACTGCTCGGAGATCACCGTGGGCAACCCAAGCTCAGCTGTCGCCGCCATCAGCCAGCGCGTGCGGGCCAGGGTACCGGCCGGATCGCTGACCGCACCTATGAGTTTTTCCTGCACATCGATCACCAGCAAGCTGGCCTGATTCGCCTTGATCAACATTCCTTGCACCTGCGTCATGGTTAAGCCACAAGGCTCGCCCAGACGCAGGCATTACGTCAATGCAGCGCTCGCTAATGCAGGACTAGGCCGATAGCCGATGCGGCGCCAGCGCGGCACTGAGCACGCCCAGCACCCGCTCTTCATGTTCATGAATGAAGAAGTGGCCACCCGGGAAGGTTTCCAGGGAGAAGTCCCCCAGTGTTTCTCGACGCCAGGCCAGCAATTGCTCCTCACTGGCGCGATCATCTTCCCCGCCCAGCACATACAGCGGGCAATGCAGCGGTGGGCGCTGGCGGTAGGCATAGCGTCCACACAGGAGAAAATCGCCACGCAGCACCGGCAAAGTCAGGCTCATCAATTCCTGATTGGCCAGTACCTCCTCGGGCGTGCCCTTTAGCTTGCGCAGCTCAGCGATCAGCTCATCATCGGTTTTCGCTTCGCGCCAATTGCCGCCGTCGTAGTCTTCGCGCCGGGTCGGCGCCGCCGTGCCACAGGCAAACAACGCCACCGGCGCTCGGCAGCCCAAAGCCTGCAGCTCATGCGCCAGCTCAAATGCCAGCAAGGCGCCAAGGCTGTGGCCAAGCAAGGCGTAGGGCTGACTGGCAACCAGGCGCTGTTCATCGGCCAACTGGCGAGCCAACGCCTGCATGTCAGTCTGCACCGGCTCGCCCATGCGCGCACCGCGCCCCGGCAGCTCCACCGGACGCAGACTCAGCCAGGCTGGCAGCTTGCGCCGCCAGCGGCTGTATACCATGGCACTGGCACCCGAATACGGCAGGCACAGCAAGTTCAGTGAGGACACCCGTTACTGCGCCGCAGCCGCTTCGGCCATTTTCTGGCGCAGGCTCAAAGGACGCATATCAGTCCAGACCTCATCGATGTAGGCCAGGCATTCTTTCTTCAAACCACTCTTGCCGACAGTGCGCCAGCCCGTCGGTACTGCTTTGTAATCAGGCCAGATCGAGTACTGCTCTTCATGGTTGACCACTACCTGGAACACGATGTCTTCGCGGTCGAATACAGATGTCATTGCCTGTCTCCTGAATTGAATGGGCCCGCCGCGCAGCTGGCGAACGGTGGCTACCAAGAGAACGAATGAAGCAGGCAGGAAATTAGTAGCGCCTTGGCAACCACCTGCTGCGCGCGCGGGGGTAACATGGTGCGCGAGTGCAGGACTGGATAAATACGCTGTAAAGCGCCATCCTCCCGCCCTTTTTCAAGCTCACCTCGCCAAGGAATCGTTCAATGCAAATCCATCCCCTTACCGCCAGCGAGGTCGAGTTCATCGACGACACCCTGCTCAAGTACGGCGACGACCACTCAGTGCTCAACATGTCCGAACTCGACGGGTTCTGCACCGCACTGGTTTCCGGCCCTGCACAAGTCGATATTGGCGATTGGTTCCCAGCCATCTGGGGCGGCCAGCCCCCTCAGTGGGAAACGCCTGAAGAGTGCCGACAGTTCATCGACCTGTGCGTGCGTCACCTCAATACCCTGGCCAACCGCTTAAGCAATGACTCGCAAGCATTCAAGGCGCGCTTCGACCAGACCGAACACAGCGGCCAACCTTTGACCCTGGCGGAAGAGTGGTGCTTTGGCTACGTGCGCTGCGTAGCCGTCAGCAACTGGCCGCAATTGCCGCAAGGCCTGGCAACCCAATTGCAGAAAATTAGCGACTGCGCCGAGCAGGACAACTATGAATTGCCGGTCGATCTGGATGTTGTTCTGCACCGTCAGCGCGTAGCGGCAATCGAACCGGCAGCGCGGACCTTGCATGACTACTGGGTAAGTCAACGCTGATTGCACTACAGTTTTGAGGGGCCGGGCGTTGCCGGCTCCTGCTTAAAAGCTGGACACCGATAGTGGCCAATTAGTAGCATCACCGCCCTCTGCAACGTTTTGTCCTACAAGAATAACCAGCCAGGGAGGCTAAATGAGCAGCATCGTCCACCGCCCGATCCACCTCGCGCCGCGCCCCAGCCTCACCTGGAGCGAAACCTGGCAAGGCCCGGACAACGGCCTGATCCGTTGCTGGGAAATCGGCCGCGAGCGCGCCCTCAAACATCCCGACATGGCGCAAAAATGCCTGGCCGGTGAACTGCCGGTACTGGGATGGAAAGGCGGCGTCGAACGAACCCTGAAAAAGCGGGAAAAATTCGGCTCCCTCAAATACCTGGCCCAATGGCAAGGCCTGCGCGGCGAAGACCTGCAAATCGACACCAGCGTCGAACTGACCCTCAATTGCAGTCGCACCGGCATGGTCGTCACCTTCACCCCAGACCAAAGCAAATACTACAACCCGCAGATTGAAGGTGAGGATTGAAGGCAGGCATGTTGATCCCACTGCGGTATTACGTTGGCTACCGGCATGACACCTAACAAGGCCTGCCCCCTCATACTCTGTAGTTCTGCGCGACCCAGCATTCTGCTCTTTCATCACCCACTCGCAGGTGTGCAGTTGGTCAAAGGGACAATAGAGAACGGTGAAACAATCGCCCAGGCCGCGCTGCGCGAGTTGAAAGAAGAATCCGGAATCGTCTCGGCCAAGGTTGTCAGCGACCTGGGCTGCTGGGATGCCGAGCACCAAGGTCAGATATGGTCATTTCAACGGTGTGAAACGCAAGAAACGTTGCCGTCGCTATGGACCCACGACACCCTTGATGATCATGGCCATACGTTCAGCTTTTTCTGGGCGCCACTGGACAACTTGCCGTTTGCTGATTGTCATCCGGTTTTTCAACGTGCGTTGTTGCACCTGAAGCGCATCTTGCCCGAGTCAGCCAGTACACCATCGGCTCTGGATTGACTTGCCCGTTGACCGCCAGCCGTTAGCCCGTGGCAGACCTGCGTTTTTTAATGCGGTACATGTCGTCATCCGCATAGCTGAGCAGCGTATCGGCATCTTGACCATCGGCGGGGTAGCAGGCCACGCCGATGCTGCAGGACGGCATTTGCAGCGCGCCGAACTCAGCACCCAAGGGTTCGGCCAAGACCAAAAGAATCTGTTCGACCTTCTCGGTAACAGCATGTGGCGAGTGGATGTCAGTCAGCAACACGGTAAACTCATCACCGCCCATCCGCGCCACGGTGTCGGTTTCACGCACGCAGCCTTCCAGGCGCCGTGCGATCACGCTCAGTACCCGATCACCCATCGCATGCCCGTAGGCATCGTTTATACCCTTGAAATCATTCAGATCAAGAAACAGCAAGGCCAAGGTGCTCTCGTGGCGAAAAGCCGTGCGCAGGGCCGCTTGCAGGCGATCGTTGAACAATGAGCGATTGGTCAGTTTGGTCAACGGGTCGTGATGGGCAAGGAAATGCAGTTCCTCTTCAGCTTGCCGCAAGGCCGAGACATCGCGCGCGACACCGATCCGCGCGCCGACTTCCTCCGACCAGGAGGCCGCCCAAAGAATGTGCACCACACCGCCATCCTTGCGTACATACCGGTTGCGAAAGTCGACGTGGGATTGGCCGTTCATCACCCGAACAATCGAGGCCCGGGTGATCGCCAGATCATCAGGGTGCATGTAGTCGGTGATCAAGGTGCCGACCAGTTCATCGGCACGGTACCCCAGCAGCGCCATACAGGCGTCGCTGACAAAGACAATCTGGTTGTCCCTGTCGACCACGAAAACCGTGTCCAGCATCAAGTGGATCAGTTTGGGGTACAGCGCTTGGAGGTCAACGGCCATAGGTCAGGAAATCCAGTTCACATTCCCTGATCATAGCCCGATCCCTATTGCCGTTGCATTTACTCGTCGACGACCGACGTGCAATCCCTGGCGCGGCGCCGCCACTGCCTTTTAGCGCCTCGGCCACATGCCTGTCGGCATGGAATGATCATCATCGCCCGTGCCTCGACGTTGTCGACACTGCCCGCCGCCCGCTCCACCTACAGTTGATCAAAGACGGATTGTCTCGAAGACCTCTCAGGACTTCAGCTCTGCATCTTGTCCTTGCATTAATCGACTCCTGTTCCGTAGCGCTCACGCGCAATGCAGTAAGCCAGCACGACAGGCCAATGTTGCGCGACGCCTTGTCCATGTCCCATGCTTTGCAACTCTCTAGGCAAGTCTCGACGCTGGGCGGTGAATGTGGACAGGTTTCAGGAGATGAAAGTACTGCTGGCCGTTGCCGAGGCGCAAAGCTTTGCCGGTGGCGCCAAGCTGATGGGCATGTCGCCGCCCAGCGTGACCCGGGTGATTGCCGGCCTGGAAAAACGCCTGGGAACGCTGCTGTTGGCACGCAGTACCCGCAGCCTGCGCCTCACCGAAGCAGGCAAGCGTTACGTGGAGGACTGCAAGCGCATTCTGCTCGACCTGGATGAGGCCGAAGAGTTGGCCACCGGCAGCAGCATTCGCGCGCGAGGCAACCTGACCGTGACGGCGCCGGTGATGTTCGGCGAGCTTTACATGATCGCGCTGATTACCGAGTACTTGTCAGCTCACCCGCAGGTAGCCATCAATGCCTTGTTGGTCGATCGCCTGGTGAACATGGTCGACGAAGGCGTAGACGTGGCCATCCGAATCGGGCAATTGGCCGATACCGGCCTGCAGGCGATCAAGGTTGGACAAATACGTCCAGTCATTTGCGCCGCCCCGGCCTTTCTAGAGCGTTTTGGTCGACCACAGCATCCCAGGGAGGTAATGGCGGCGCCCATCGTGATGTCCTCCGCCAGCAACCTGCTGACCGGCTGGCAGTTCAATCTGGACGCCAGCACCCTCACCTTGCACCCCAAGCCGCGGCTGCTGGTGAGTTCCAACCAAGCAGCAATCAACGCCGCCCGCCTGGGCTGGGGGCTTACCCGCGTGCTGTCGTATCAGGTAGCCGAACAGGTCGCCAAGGGCGATCTGGAGATCATACTCGGTGCCTACGAGGCGGCGGCTTTACCTGTGCACGTGCTCTATCAAGGCTCAGGACGGGTACCTGCAAAAGTACGCACTTTTGTCGACTTTTGCGCCGAGCGCCTACGCCAAGACCCGGCACTGCAGCGGGTCGGGATGGCCTAGCACATGAGCCGCTATCGGCAGATGCAGGTCTTTGAGGCTGTCGCCCGGGCGGGAAGCCTGGCTGCAGCAGCGCGGCAACTGGATCTTTCGACCGCAACCATCGTGCGTACCATCGGCGCGCTGGAAGCGCGCTTGAACAACACCCTGTTCGTGCGCGGGCCGCGCGGCGTCAGCCTGAGCCCGGCGGGCGAACAATTTTCCGCCAGCTGTCGGCAGATCCTTGAACAGATTATCGCTGCCGAACATTCTGCGGCCGGCATCCACGCACGCCCAAGCGGAAGATTGACCCTATCGCTGCCGATGCTGATGGATCAGCAGATCTTGATGCCCATCGCGGTTGAATACCTGACGACCTATACCGATGTGCAACTGGTTACTCGCGCCAGCGAGGAAGCACCAAAGCTGCTTGAAGACGGCATTGATATCGCCCTGGTGGTTGGCAACCTGCCGAACTCATCGGGTTTCGCCATGCCCGTTGGCCAGGTGCGACCGATTGTCTGCGGCTCGCCCAGCTACTTGGCAACGTGGGGCCGACCGCAAACACCCGAGGACCTCAAGACACACCGCAGTGTGTTGACCACAGCCTGCGGCCAGCAAAACGAGTGGCGCTTTCGCGGCGACAGCACCACGCGCCTGATCAAACCTCCTCCCGCGCTTACCTGCACCACCCAGCGAGCGGCCATCCATGCCGCCACCCTGGGCCAGGGCCTGATCCTGTGCATGAGCTATGAGGCGCACCATGAACTGCAGAGCGGTCTACTCGTACCGGTACTGGGCAGCTTCGCCAACCACAGCTTGCCTGTGCAGTTAATCTACCGCGATGGGCGCCGCGCCGAGGCTCGAGTACGCACCTTCATCGACTTTGCGACGCCAAGGCTGCGCGCGCATCCCGCCCTGATCGGCTAGATCGGCGCGCCCTCGGATTCTTTTGCAAAACGAAATTATGCATTGCCCTGCATGGTGATTCTGCACAACCGCAAGCAGGTGCAGGATAGCCCAACCAGCGCAAGCGCCGCTCCCAGGCGTGGCGCTGCACTGACTTTTCCTGATCCGCTTCGGAGCCATCCCATGTCACAGCCAGCCATCAAGCTCTACCACCACCCGCTTTCGGGCCACGCCCATCGCGTCGAACTCATGCTTTCGTTGTTGCAACTGCCCATCGAGCGGGTGTTTGTCGACCTGGCCAACGGCGAGCACAAGCAAGCAGCCTTCCTGGCAATCAATGCCTTTGGCCAGATACCGGTCATCGATGACAACGGCACCCTTCTGAGCGACTCCAATGCCATCCTCGTCTACCTGGCGAAAAAGTATGGCGATGGTGCATGGCTGAGTGATGAGCCACTTGCTGCGGCGCGTGTTCAGCGCTGGCTCTCGGTAGCGGCCGGCCAAGTAGCCTACGGTCCTGCAGCAGCGCGCCTGATTACCGTGTTTGCTGCCCCGTTGAACGCCGAAGAGGTGATTGCCCGCGCCCACACTCTGCTCAAGGTGATGGACAAAGAGCTTGCCACAACCGCATTTCTGGCCGGTGCTACAGCGACCATCGCTGATGTGGCCAACTATTCGTACATCGCCCACGCCCCGGAAGGCAACGTGTCGCTCGAGCCCTACGCCAATGTCCGTGCCTGGCTACAAAGGGTCGAGGCGCTGCCCGGTTTCGTGCCCATGCAGCGGACTGTCATAGGCCTGCAGACTCACTAAGTCGGCAACACGCTGCCGTCTTACCTGGCAGCTCTCTAGAGGAGCGCGTTTCATGGATCATCTTCCAAAGCACCGTCGCTCTCCTTGGCATGCCGGGGAGAAAGCGCTCCAGGAAATCTACGGCGTCTGCGAGCGCATGGAAGTGCTCGGGCAGAAAGTCATCCGCAACTACATGCCCGACCAGCATCGACAGTTTTACCAACAACTGCCCTTTATGATTGTCGGCGCGGTCGATACCCAGCAACGACCGTGGGCCACCCTGCTCGAGGGCACGGAAGGCTTCGTTACCTCTCCCGACCCACAGCAGTTGCTTGTGGCCGTACAGCCAGACGACCAGGACCCTGCAACTGCAGGCCTGCAACCGGGCCAAGCCGTCGGCTTGCTCGGTATCGAGTTGCACACGCGTCGGCGCAACCGCATCAACGGCGTAATCGAGCAGGTGACTGCGAACGGCTTGGCGATTGCGGTCGAGCACGCTTATGGCAACTGCCCAAAGTACATACAAGCCAGGTCGTATCAACGGTCACGGGTGCAGGTTGCAAGCCCGGCACAGCGCCAGGACTTCACCACCTTGAATGCCGAAACCCGCGAGCTTATTCGTAGCGCAGACACGTTCTTTATCGCCAGCTATTTTGACCATGACTCACACAGTCGCTCGGTTGACGTATCGCACCGCGGCGGCCGCACAGGTTTTGTCAAAGTTGAAGGCAACCGGCTGACCATTCCCGACTACGCCGGAAATCTATTCTTCAATACACTGGGCAACCTGCAGGCCAACCCGGTCGCCGGGCTGCTGTTCATCGATTTCAGCAGTGGCGACATGCTGCAACTGACCGGTCGCACGGGGCTGATTCTGGAAAGCCCAGTGATTCAGGCATTCGAAGGCGCCGAGCGTTTGTGGACCTTCGACGTCGAGCAGGTGGTGCTGCGTCCGGCTGCCGTGTCACTGCGCTGGGCGTTCAACGACTTTGCGCCAACCAGCCTGGCCACCGGCACCTGGGCTGAAGCAGACGCGCATCTGCAGCAGATCGAACAGCGGCGCCAATGGCATCAGTGGCAAGTGCTCAAGGTGCAACAAGAGAGCAAGGACATTCGCTCCTTCGTTCTCCGGCCACTGGACGACGCTACGATAACCTTCACTCCCGGACAACACCTCCCGGTGCGCATCCAGACTAATCCTGATCAAGCAGCGTTGATCAGGACCTACAGCATCTCCAGCGCCCCCTGCGACGGGCACATCCGCATCAGCGTCAAGGCACAGGGGCCGGCTTCGCATCATCTGCACAACCATGTGCAGGTTGGTGATCGGGTCGATGTTCGCCCGCCGCTGGGCAGCTTCACCCTGGCCGAAGAGAGCGCACGACCTGTGGTGCTGATCGGCGCCGGCGTTGGCATCACGCCCCTGCTGTCGATGTTCAAGGCGTTGGCCACGGAGAATATCCAGCACCAACGGCAACGCGATATCCATCTATTCCAAAGCGCCAGAACACTTGCAGACCTGCCATTTCAGGCAGAGCTCTGGCAATTGCAGCAACGCGACACCGAGCGACTGCACATCCACCGTGTACTGAGCAGCCCAAGTGCTGAAACCGTTTTGGGCCGCGACTACGACATCCCTGGCCGACTCGATTTTGCCCAGGTAAAAGCGCGACTGCCGTTGGATGACTATGATTTTTACCTGTGCGGCCCCAGCAGTTTCCTGCAGAACATGTACGACGGCCTGCGCGGGTTGAACATCAACGACGAGCGCATCCATGCCGAAGCGTTCGGGCCCTCGACCTTGCAGCGCTCAGCATCCGAGCAACCTGCCCCGCCCCCACAACTGCCCGCGGCCAGTGCGCCTGTACCGGTTTACTTCTCTGCCTCCAAAACAGAGGTGCGATGGACACCAGGCGCCGGCAGCCTGCTGGAGCTGGCCGAAAGTCGCGGTTTGAACCCCGACTACAGTTGCCGTGGCGGTTCGTGTGGAACCTGCAAGACGCGCCTTGTCAGCGGCAACGTCCACTATCCGAATCCACCGGCACAACTGCCGGCAAACGATACCGTGCTGATTTGCTGCGCCATACCGGCGCAACCGCAAGAAGGCAGTGTCCAGCCCTTGGTCCTCGAGCTTTAGTGAATTAACTATTAGTACCCAGCGATGCTGCGCTACTGAACACTCGGCAATATCACTCGCCTTTATTCAACCAGGAGTCATCGCCATGTCCAGCACCGAGATTCGTCAGCCCGTTCCACCCTTTACCCAGGAGTCAGCGATATTGAAAGTCCGCCTCGCCGAAGACGGTTGGAACAGTCGTGACCCCGCGAAAGTGGCCTTGGCCTATACACCGGATACGCAATGGCGCAACCGTGCGGAGTTCGCAAGCAGCCGCGCTGAAGCGCAGGCGTTTTTGCAACGCAAATGGAACAAGGAACTCGAGTACCGCCTGATCAAGGAATTGTGGGCATTTACCGATAACCGCATCGCCGTGCGCTATGCCTACGAATGGCACGATGACTCCGGAAATTGGTTTCGCTCCTACGGCAACGAGAACTGGGAATTTGCCGAAAACGGCCTGATGGCCCATCGCTTCGCCTGCATCAATGACCTGCCCATCCAAGCGTCCGAGCGTAAATTCCGTTGGCCATTAGGCCGTCGCCCGGATGATCACCCAGGTCTTTCACAATTAGGTTTGTAAGCTTGGCTTGACCTGCTGCGCGCCATTAGCTCAGGCAAGGGCTACGCTGGTGCGAAGGTTCTTCGTCTCCAGGTGAATGCCATGAGTGCCCCGTCGCTTTCTGAACTCGATGCCGCGCTGCCCGCGTTGACCCGCAAGATCCGCGTGCTCGACGCGCTGGCGTGGCCGGAGGGTGTCGAGGAGGTTTTTCTTGCCCAGTGGCGCAGCGGCAAAGCGCAATTGCCCAAGGTCGAGTTGAGCTCGCGTGACCACAGTGCCGAAGTGGCGGCGTTGGACAGCTTTGTCGAGCACTGCGATCAAGCGCATCCGGCAGGCCGTTTTCTTGCGCGTACCGCGCACAGCTATGCCACTGCCGGGCGCATGTTGGGCGCCATTGGCACCCCCGCGTTCACCCAGTTCTCCTCAGCGCTGTACCGCCGCCCGGACTTCTACTACCCCAGGCAAAAGTTGAGCATGCTCGACGCCGCCCACTTCTTTCTGAAAACCACCGATGCCCTGCTCGGTGGCGATTACATTCCCCCAAGTCCCGCTGACATCCCCGCCGATGCGTTCGCAGCCTGGCTACAGCCGGAACTGGACGGCTTTTTTGGCGCTGGCCAGGTTTCAATCAAGCTTGACCCCCACCTGGCAGCCAAGGCCATTGCCGGCACCAGCCGCATTCGCTTGCGTACCAGCGCTTTGTTTACCGAACTGGACAAGCAGCAGCTGCTGCAGCACGAAGCCTTCGTGCATGTCGCTACCGCGCAAAATGGTGCGCGCCAATCCCGACTCAAGTGCCTGGGGCTGGGAGCACCACGCACTACCCAGACCCAAGAAGGCATCGCCACGCTGGCCGAGTTGCTGACCGGCAGCATGGACATCAACCGCTTGCGGCGTCTCGCCTTGCGCGTGCTCGCGGTGCAACAAGCCCTCGATGGCGCTGACTTCATCCAGGTGTTTGAAGGCTTCCTCAAGGCTGGGCAGTCGCAGGAAGAGTCCTTTCGCTCAACCCAGCGCATTTTTCGCGGTGCCAATCTGCGAGGGGGATCGGCGTTCACCAAGGATGCCGCCTACCTCACCGGATTGCTCGGGGTACACACCCTGCTGCGCGTAGCGATCCGCGATAACCGCCCTGAGCTGGTAGGTCACTTGTTCGCCGGGCGCCTGACCCTGGGCGACACCCTGCACCTGGCGCCACTGTTCGAGTCGGGCTGGCTGGTGGGTCCTACCTACGTTCCGGCCTGGGCCAGCGACTTGCGCCGGCTCGCCGCTAACCTGGCATTTTCCGCGTTCATCGCCCGGATCAAACTAGATGTGCTCGACCTGCAATTGTTCATGGCCTTTGAGGATGAGCAGGAGGTCGATAGCCGATCCCTTTGACGCCGCCGACGTAGCAGCGTCGAAGGATGCAGTAGCAAACTTTGGGGAGTTCATTGCACCTCGCTCCATCATTCATCAGACTAGGCGCTGGGTCGTCAACCACCGCAACGACAGCGCCTTGCCGGACTGTTTGATGTTCACAGCCAAGCGAGTGACCCACTCCCTGACAGACCCTCCGCCTCAAGGCCGTTGATCACCTCTTCGCATCGTTGCGCGACCCGTTGGGTTTTCAGGCGTTTGATTGAAAGCGCCAAACTCTCGAGCCGTGAACCACTCAAAGCAATCGTTAGATGACAGAATCCCACTATTTGACCCCCTCAGGAGGCCCTCATGCTTCGTGTGTTTGAACGAAGACTCGACCCCTTTCCACCCGATGAGCTGCCACCTCCACCGGTTGGTCTGGCGCGGTTCCTGTGGGCCTGCACCCGAGGCGCACGCGGCTATATCCTCGCGCTTGCGCTGCTCAGTGCCAGTGTGTCGATTTACGAAGCCTGGTTGTTTGCCTTTCTTGGCCAGGTGGTCGACCTGCTCTCCACCTGGCAGGCAGGCGGTAGTACGCAAGGCCAGGAAAGCCGCGTGCTGTGGGGTATCGCCATCGTGTTGCTGACCAGCATCGGTTTGGTGGCGCTACGTACCATGGTTCAGCACCAGGTCTTGGCGATCAACCTGCCCTTGCGGCTGCGTTGGGACTTCCACCGCCTGATGCTGCGCCAAAGCCTGTCTTTTTTTTCCGATGAGTTTTCCGGCCGGGTCACCACCAAGGTGATGCAGACTGCATTGGCCGTGCGCGAAGTGCTGTTCACCCTGATCGAAATTCTGCCCGGCATTGGTGTCTATTTCATAGCAATCATCGCCCTGGCCGGCGGTTTCGCCCTGAAGTTGATGCTGCCGTTCGTTATCTGGGTCGCGCTATTCGGCCTGGCCATGCTGTACTTTGTGCCGCGCCTGGGCCAGGTCGGCCAGGAACAGGCCCACGCGCGCTCGTCGATGACCGGGCGCATCTCCGACGCCTACACCAACATCACCACCGTGAAGCTGTTCTCACACTCCAAACGTGAAGCGCATTTTGCCCGCGCCGCCATGGAGGATTTCAAACAGACCGGCTTTCGCCAGATGCGCCTGGTCAGCCAGTTCGAGATCGTCAATCAGGCACTGGTGGTCGCCTTGATCCTTGGCGCTGGCGGTTACGCCTTGTGGCTGTGGCATCAAGGCGAAGTCGGTACCGGGGCCGTGGCGGCTATTACAGCGATGGCACTGCGCATCAACGGCATGTCGCACTGGATCATGTGGCAAATGACCTCGTTGTTCGAAAACATCGGTACCGTCCAGGATGGCATGCAGACCCTGACCCGCGGCCCCAAGGTGCAGGATGCGCCAAACGCCAGCGAGTTAGTGCCTGCCGGCGGCGCAGTGACCTTCGACAACGTAAGCTTTAACTACAACGGTGAGCGACAGGTGCTCGATGGCCTGAGCCTGAAAATTCGCCCAGGCGAAAAAATCGGCCTGGTCGGGCGTTCCGGGGCCGGCAAGTCCACGCTGATCAACCTGCTGCTGCGTTTCTATGACGTGGACAGTGGCGAGATTCGCATTGACGGGCAAAACATCGCTCACGTGACCCAGGACAGCCTGCGCAGCGCTATTGGCATGGTCACTCAGGACACCTCGCTGCTCCACCGCTCGATTCGCGACAACATCGCCTACGGTCGCCCGGATGCGACCGACGCAGAGATCCGCCGCGCTGCGGCCAACGCTCAAGCCGACGGTTTTATCAACCAACTGAGCGACCGCCAGGGCCATAGCGGTTACGACACGCTGGTCGGTGAGCGTGGCATCAAGCTATCCGGTGGCCAGCGCCAACGCATTGCCATCGCCCGGGTGATGCTCAAGAACGCCCCGATCCTGCTGTTGGACGAAGCCACCAGCGCCTTGGACTCTGAGGTTGAAGTGGCCATCCAGGAAAGCCTGGATGAAATGATGCAAGGCAAGACCGTCATCGCCATCGCCCATCGACTGTCGACAATCGCGGCAATGGATCGGCTGATCGTTATGGATGAGGGGCGCATCATCGAACAAGGCACCCACGCTGAACTGCTGGCGAAGAACGGCACCTACGCGCGGCTGTGGCAGCACCAGAGTGGTGGATTCCTGGGTGAAGACCAAGGGTTGGCCGAAGCGCTGGAGTAGCCGACGGCTAAATGGTCTGGGGCGCTGATTTGCCGGCGGCGGCTCACGCCCTGGGCACCTCAGTCGCCAGACTGTGCAGAACACCCGCCAGCGGCGGGCTGTATCTTGCACTTTGCATGACGTGAATTTTTGCAATCGCGGTAACGCATTGAATTCACACACTTTGCCAATTACCCATGCTTGGCATAAGGCATGCACCCGTTGTGGTGGACATCGACGTTCACGACGGGAGTTCTAAAACAATGATGACAACAACCGAAGCCCAGCTGGCTGTCAGCGCCCAAGCGCAGAACCAGTCTGGCGTGTCATGGGCGGCAATTTTTGCAGGCGCGGCTGGGGCAGCGGCAATGTCGCTGATCCTGGTAATGCTCGGTTTCGGACTGGGCTTTTCAGCAGTTTCTCCGTGGGCCGGCGATGGCATGAGCGCCAAGAGCCTCGGCATTTCCACGATTGTCTGGCTTGCGCTGACGCAGATTATCGCTTCTGGTCTCGGGGGCTACCTGGCCGGTCGTCTGCGGGTCAAATGGGCACGGGTGCATGGTGATGAGGTGTACTTTCGCGATACCGCCCACGGCTTTCTGGCCTGGGCGGTCGCCACACTAGTGACGGCCACGCTGGTGGTCGGCTCGGTCAGCAGCATTGTCGGGGGTGGAGTGCAGGCTGGGGCACAGGTTGCAGCGGGCGCCGCAAGCGGCGTGACCTCGGCAGCGGCCACAGCGGCGGGCAGCAAAGACAGCGACGCCTATGGCTATTTTGTCGACACCCTGTTTCGCGGTGACAGCACGGTCATGGTCAATGAAGATGCCGCCAATGCGGCGGTGACCCGGATCATGGCGCGCTCGCTAAGCGACGGCGGGCAACTGAGCGCAGAAGACAGAGCCTATCTGGCGCAACTGGTCAGCCAGCGCACCAACCTTACCCAGGCCCAGGCTGAAAAACGTGTCGACGATGTATTCGCCAAGGCGCGCCAGGCGTTGGAGGAAGCCAAGGCCGCTGCACGTGAAGCAGCCGACGCCGCCAGCAAAGCTGCCGCGATGACGTCGCTGTGGATGTTCATTGCATTGCTGTGCGGCGCGTTTTTCGCAAGCTTCGCCGCAACCTACGGGGGCCGCCGTCGCGACGCCGTAATTCTGGTCGACGACTACGTCGGCACTCGAGCTCAATAACCGAGGAGAACTACCATGCGTTCGATACTGCTATTCATGCTCGGCGTACCTATTCCCGTGATCATCCTGATTGCATTGTTCATGCATTGAAGGCTGGAGAAAGGCTTTCAGCACAACACGCCCGCAGTTGCTCGAATGAGCCAGCTGCAATGAACAAGCCCCGCCAGTGTGCGCAATGCTTGGGTAACCAGCATCAAGCACGCTAGCGGGGCTTGCGCTTGCCTCAGGAGGCGGCGTTCAGCGCGGCCTGAGCCTTGGCAGCGGAGCGTGCACGCAACCAGCTGAAGGCGATGGCGAGGATCAGGGCAAAGCCGACATAACCCAGCAACGGGTAGACGGTGCCAACCAGCTTGCTGAAGCCGCCCAGGCTCAAGCCCAGACCTACGCACACGGTCACGGCGCTTACCAGTTTGAAGCGGCGCGAATCCGGTTTGGCGAAGCGCGCGCTGAAGGCGAAGAACATGCCCACTGCGGTGCTATAGATCATGCACACCAGCGCGATGGACATGACCACCGAGAGGATTGGCGAAATGCGCGCCGACAGCGCCAGCGACGGCATTTCAATACCCTGCAACTGGTTGATGTTGGCGAACAGGCCGATGTTCAGCAGCAGAATCAGCGCACCCAGGCCAAGACCACCGAGCACACCACCGACTGCGGCAGCCTTGGGCTGCTTGGTCATACCGCCGATCACGGCAAGCATCGGGAAACCTACGGCGATGTTGAACGAGGCATAGAGCAAGGCGCCGACGAACCAGTTACCCGTGACGGTGTCATTGTTCTCGCGGGCAACTGCGTCGAGGGTTTCGACGGAGGCGTTGTAGTTGAAGATTGAGTAGGTGGTGATGATCAGTACCATGGCCAGCAGGAACGGCATCACTGCGCTGATCAGGTTGATAATGCGAGTGACGTGCAGGCACAGGGTGGCAACCACCAGCACGGTCATCAAAACGCCACCGAAGAGCGGCGGCAAGTTGTATTCCTGGGTAAAGATCGAACCGCTGCCGGCCAGCATCACCACGCCGACGCCGTACAGGAAGAACGACAGCACCACATCGACCACCAGGCCGATACGCGTACCGAACAACTTGTAGAGAACTTCCTTGTGCGAGTTCGCTTGCATTTGCGAGCTCATCCGGGCGATCTGCATGCCGAGGAAGGCAAACAGTACACCGCTCACCAGAGTGCCGACGATGCCTATAAGCCCATAGCCGGTGAAAAACTGCAGGACCTCCTGCCCCGAGGCGAAACCGCCACCAATCACCACAGACATGTAAGCAAGCGCAATCTGGATAGATTGTTTATTCATTAAACTATTTCTCGTTCTTAGACTTATTAGTAGCATGGAAAAAAGAGGTGACTCCTGTCCCCTTGTTCCCGCATAGCAGACTATCTGCATGGCTGAACCACAAGCACCCTGGCTCGTTGGATTGTGCAGCCACGCTGACGCAGAGCGCAGTATAGGAAGTGTTAGGTAGTTGTTTTTACTGAATAAATTGCCATACGCGGCGAAAAGCGTCGTAAAAACCGTTTTGCCGCTACAAGTCTCGCGAAAACGCCAATCCACCCGCGAACAACACACCACAAGCAAGACGGAGCTACCCCTCTCAGGTACTTGCTGGCTTAGAATCACCACTCTTTGCCAATGCGACTGCGGAACACATTTATGGCTTCATCGAAACGACAGCATCGCGCCATGGAGCGGGAACTGGCCCGAGCGCTGACCCGCGCCTGCGAGTCAGCCAAAGGCCAGATTTTGGGCTTTGAATGGCTGACCCATCGCGTCAATTACGACAGTTTCCCTGACAGCCTTGTTGTCACCTGGGTATTCGATAGCGAAAGCCACCTGGCCGCTGCCCTCTCCAGCCGCGACCAGGCATGGATGCATAACCTTACCCAGGCTGCATTCGAGGACATTGGCATCAGCGTCACCAACATCAGCCGGCATCTTGAGTTTGATTGCGAAGAACGTTGCGCAGTTTCGCATCAGGGCAATTGGGCGCTGCGCCTGGGTTCACGGCAACGATCAGGTGGCAAGCATGGCAAAGGACATTGAAAACCCCTGCGTTTCGCTGTGCCAGTTGAACAGCGAAATGTGCGTGAGCTGCGGGCGAACAAAGGAAGAAATTCGTAAGTGGCGCAGCATGAAACGGCCGGAGAAAATGACCACCGTGCGCAACGCCAGCGCGCGCATGAAAAACCTCAACAAGAAGAAAAACTAGCCAGTCTGGGAGTGCCAGCCTGTTGCTCCCGGCTTGACAAATACGGCCAACCAGGCCGACACCAGCAACAACAGGGTCATGCACGGCAGCGAGACCAACAGAACGACCAGTGCCAACAAGACAACCTGCATCGCTCTGTCAGCGCTACTGGCGAACACACTGACGATCGCAATCGCCATCTGTATCGTCACTAACATTTCGGTGGATTATCTGGAATCCAAACTTCTACCGCTTCGCCGAATGCATAGCCAAGAGGCTTTCAGGTTGAAGTCCTCGCCATGTATTTATGGGTATCGATCAATTGCTGAACCACTCCCGGATCAGCCAGTGTCGAGATATCACCCAAGCCATCGTACTCAGCCGTGGCGATCTTGCGCAGAATGCGGCGCATAATCTTGCCCGAACGGGTCTTCGGCAGGCCAGGCGCCCACTGAATGACATCCGGGGAAG
>NZ_JACOPV010000029.1 GCF_016881005.1 Pseudomonas arcuscaelestis
CGTGCAAAGCCTGGCGGCGGTGGCCGAGACCGGCGACACAGCGCAAGTCATCGACCAGGGGCCGGTACAGGGGGACGCCTTGTTGATGCCGTTCCAGCACTGGTTCTTCGACACCCTGACGGACCATCACCAGCACTGGAACCAGTCGCTGCTGCTAGCGCCCCGTGAGCCCTTGCAGGTGAAGGCGCTCGAGCAGGCCCTGGGCAGTATCGTTCGCCACCACGACGCGTTGCGCCTGCACTTTCACAATCCAAACGGCCAAGGCTGGAGCGCGCAGTTTGCCCAAGCGCACGACAACACGTTGCTGTGGCAACTGACAGTCGCTGAAGAAGCACAATTGAACGCAGCCGCCGATATGGCTCAACGCAGTCTTGACCTGCAACAAGGGCCGTTGCTGCGAGCGTTGCTGGCAACCCTGGCCGATGGCAGCCAACGCCTGTTGCTGGTGATTCATCACCTGGTGGTGGACGGCGTCTCCTGGCGCATTCTGCTAGAAGACCTGCAATCGGCTTACCAACAATCACTGGCCGGGCAGGGGGTACGCTTGCCGGCCAAGACGCATTCGATCAAGACCTGGGCCGAGCAACTGCAGGCCGATGCTCGCAGCGCGGTATTTGAGCAGCAACTAGCGTTCTGGCAAGCTCAGGCGCTAGAGGCCGAGTTTCCCTGCCAGCGTCCGACGGCGCCGTTGTTCAATCGCGATGCCCGTCATGTGCAGACTCGCCTCGATGTCCAAGCTACCCGACGCTTGCTGCAAGAGGCCCCTAGGGCGTATCGCACCCGCGTCAATGACTTGCTGTTGACGGCCTTGGCGCGTGTTCTTGTCCGTTGGAGCGGTCAGCCATCGGTTGCCGTGCTGATGGAGGGACATGGCCGCGAACCGCTGTCGCGCGAACTCGACCTGACCCGCAGTGTGGGCTGGTTCACCAGTTTCTATCCGCTCAAACTGACGCCGGCGCCGGTGCTGGCCGACTCGATCAAGCAGATCAAAGAACAACTGCGCGCGGTACCGGACCACGGCATGGGCTACGGCGCCTTGCGCTACCTGGGTAGCCCTGACTCCCGCCACGCCCTGGCGCAACTGGCGCCAGCGCGCGTTACTTTCAACTACCTCGGTCAGCTCGATGCAGGTTTCGCGCAGGCCGATGGCCTGTTTGTGCCAAGTAACCAAGCGCGAGGCCAGGAGCAAGACGATGCTGCACCGCTGCCGAACTGGTTGACCCTCAACGGCCAGGTCTACGGCGGTGAGCTGCTGGTGGATTGGCAGTTCAGCGCGCAGATGTTCGACGCAGTCACGGTTCAGGCCCTGGCCGACGCCTATACCCAGGCGTTGCATGAGCTGATCGAGCATTGCTGCAACACTGGCATCGGCGCGCTTACGCCAGCAGATGTGCCGCTGGCCAAACTGGCGCAACAACAGCTCGATCAACTCGGCCTCGATCCGCGAGCCGTGCAGGACCTCTATCCACTGTCGCCGATGCAGCAGGGTATGTTGTTCCACAGCCTCTACGCGCAGGCCCCGGGTCAGTACATCAACCAGATGTCGGTTACCGTGGAAGGTCTCGACCTGCAACGGTTCCAGGCGGCCTGGCAGGCCACCGTGGATGCGCACGATATTCTGCGCACGGCGTTTCTCACCGGCAGTAACCTGACCCGGCCGTTGCAAGTGGTGCAACGTGCGGTCCAGGTGCCGTTCATTGTTGAAGACTGGCGCAATCGCACCGATCAGGCCGCGGCTATCGAGTCCTGGGCCGAGGCCCAGCGCAGCACCGGCTTAGCCCTGGACCGAGCGCCGTTGCTGACGTTGCACCTGCTACGCCTGGACGAGCAGCGCTACAGATTGATCTACACCAGCCACCACATTCTTATGGACGGCTGGAGTAATGCGCAGTTGCTCGCAGAGGTCCTGCAGCGCTACAGCGGTGTAGCGCTGGCAGCTCAAACGGGGCGCTATTGCGATTACATCGCCTGGTTGGACAAGCAGGATCCTGTGGCCGACGAGCGTTTCTGGAAGGCGCATGTCCAGCACCTCGACGTACCCACCCGCCTTGCTGCAACACTGCCCGACCCGCCCCAGGGGCTAAGCGGTTACGCCGAGTTCAAGCAGACGCTGGAGGCGGACATTAGCCAGCGTCTGAAGACCTTTGCCAGTCAGCATAAAGTGACCTTGAACACGCTGATTCAAGCAGCCTGGGCCATGTTGTTGCAACGCTACAGCGGGCAGCCGACTGTAGCGTTCGGCGCCACGATGGCGGGGCGTTCAGCACCATTGCCAGGCATCGAGGCGCAGATTGGTCTGTTCATCAATACCTTGCCGGTGGTGGTCAGCCTCAGCCCCGAGCAGTCACTGGCGCAGGTGCTGCAAACCCTGCAAGCGCAGAACCTGGCCCTGCGAGAGCACGAGCACACGCCGCTGTTCGACATTCAACGCTGGGCCGGGCAGGGCGGTGAAGGGCTGTTCGATTCGTTGCTGGTGTTTGAGAACTACCCGGTCTCTGCAGCCTTGCAGGAGGGCGCACCCCAGGGGCTACGCTTTACCGACGTGCAGACGCGTGAGCAAACCAGCTATCCATTGACCCTGCTGGTTGCCGTCGAAGATCGCCTGACGCTGCAGTTTCAGTATGCCCGCGAGCATTTCAGCGCTGCACAGGTGCAGGGCATTGGCGCACATCTGTCAGCGTTGCTGCACGGCATGCTGGCGGCGCCTGGGGCCCTCGGCGAGTTGCCGATGTTGACAGCAGGCGAACAGCAGTGCCTGCTGCTTGACTGGAACGCCAGTGCGTTGCCGCCTGCGCAGGGCTGTTGCATTCCTGCCTTAATTGCCCGTCAGGTGCAGGCCCACCCCGAACAATTGGCGCTGATCGACCAGCACCGGCAATTGAGTTATCGCCAACTGGAGCAGCAGGCCAATCGCCTGGCGCATCACTTGATCAGCCTTGGCGTTGGCGCCGAAGTGCGTGTCGGTGTGGCCCTGGAGCGTTCCAGTGAACTGATCGTGGCGCTACTGGCGGTACTCAAGGCCGGAGGCGCCTACGTGCCGCTGGACCCGGACTACCCGACTGAGCGCCTGGCCTACATGCTCGCAGACAGTCGCGCCGAGGTCTTGATTACCCAGGCGTCGGTAGTTGAAGCGCTTGTGCCGAACGCCGGTACCCGCATTGTTCTGATGCAGGCCGATGCGCCGTGGCTGGCCGTGCAACCCGACAGCGCGCCGGCGCTGCACATCAGCTCGGACAATCTGGCCTACGTGATCTACACCTCAGGTTCCACCGGCCAACCGAAAGGTGTGGCCATTACCCACGGCAACGTCGAAGCGCTGATCCACTGGTCACAACAGGTGTACAGTCGTGAAGACATGCAGGGCGTCCTGGCGTCGACCTCGGTGTGCTTCGACCTCTCGGTCTGGGAGATTTTCGTCACCCTGGCCAGTGGCGGCTCGCTGATACTGGCGCGTAACGCCCTGGCGTTGCCAGAACTGCCGGCGCGTGAGCAGGTGCGTTTGATCAATACAGTGCCTTCGGCCATTGCCGCGTTGCTGCGTGCCGGGCAAATTCCTGCCAGCGTGCGCATCATCAACCTCGCCGGCGAGCCGCTGAAACAAGCGTTGGTCGAGCAGCTCTATCAATTGCCGGGCATCATCCAGGTCAACGACCTGTATGGCCCCTCGGAAGACACCACCTATTCGACCTGGACACGCCGTGAAGCCGGTGGCACAGCGAGTATCGGCCGCCCCCTGCCAGGCACCGGCAGCTTCCTCCTCGATGCCAGTCTGCAGCCTGCACCGCAGGGCGTGGCGGCTGAGCTGTATCTGTCAGGGGCCGGCCTGACCCGTGGCTATCTGGGGCGTGCAGCGCTGACGGCCGAACGTTTCGTGCCCAATCCATTCTCGACCGCGGGTGAGCGCTTGTATCGCACCAGCGACCTGACTCGCTATCGCCCCGATGCGCATATCGAATACCTCGGGCGTATCGACCACCAGGTGAAAATCCGTGGCTTTCGTATCGAGCTGGGCGAAATCGAGGCGCGCCTGCTGGCCCAGGACTCGGTGCGCGAGGCCGCGGTGCTCGCTGTCGAACATCAGGGCAGCGCGCAATTGGTGGCTTACATCGCCGTTCATGAGCATAGCGATGCGGCCGCGCAGCAAGCGACCTTGCGTGCGCAGATCAAGGTGCGTCTGGGCGATCAGTTGCCGGGCTACATGGTGCCGGCCTTTGTCCTGTTCCTGGCGCAACTGCCATTGACACCCAACGGCAAGCTCGACCGCAAGGCGTTGCCTGCAGTCGATCAACCGCCCGCCAGCGCCGCGTTCCAGGCGCCGAGTACGGTGCTTGAACAGCAGCTTGCCGAGGTTTGGCAGCAGGTGCTGGATGTTGAACGCGTGGGGGTTAGCGATCACTTCTTCGAATTGGGTGGCCATTCGTTGCTTGCCACCCAGGTGGTGTCACGCCTGCAAGGGCTGCTTGCGGTGCCGGTGGGCTTGCGTGATCTGTTCGATCATCCCCGTCTGCAGGCGTTCGCCCAACTGTTGCAAGCACGTTCGACCCACGCCACAGCGCCACAGCGGCCAACGTTGAGCGCCTATGGCGAACAACCCGAAGCACCGTTGTCGCTGGCCCAGCGACGGCTGTGGGTGGTCGAGCAACTGTCCGCGGGCACTGGCGCTTACGGTATGCCGTTGGCCTTGCGCTTGCAGGGTGAGTTACAGGTGCCACTGCTGCGCGCCAGCCTTGCTGGAGTCATCCAGCGGCATCAGGTGTTGCGAACCGCCTTTGTCAGCGATGACGAGGGCGATCCACTGGCCCTGGTATCGCCAACGGTGGAACTGGACCTGCCGCTACTGGACCTGTCCAGCTTGAGCCGCGCCGAACAGGAAACACAGGTAGCCCAGGCGGTACTGGACAACGCCAGTACCCCGATCAGCCTGCTCAGTGCGCCGCTGATGCGCGGTCGGGTAGTGCGCCTGAGTGCGACTGAGCATGTGGTGTTGTATGCGATGCATCACATCATCTCCGATGGTTGGTCGATGTCGCTGCTGGTCAATGAACTGGTCGCGCTCTACGGCTTGCTCCATGCCGGCAAGCCAGCCGTGCTGACGCCGCTGAAGGTGCAGTACAGCGACTATGCACGCTGGCAACAGGCATTGCAGAGCAGCGGCGTCATGGCGCTGCAGGCCGACTACTGGAAGCGCACCCTGGCCGCGTGCAGCGGGCAACTGCCATTGCCGACCGATTACCCACGAACGAATGTGGTATCAACAGCGGGCAGCGATCTGCAGTTGCATCTCGATGGCGCCTTGGTGCAACGCCTCAAGGTGCTTGCTGCACAGGCCAACGCGACCCTCTACACCACCTTGCTGGCCGCCTTCCAGGTGTTGTTGCACCGTATCAGCGCCAGCGACGATCTGGTGGTCGGCGCCGACATCGCCGGGCGCCAGCAGCCCGAGCTGGAGCAACTCATCGGCTTCTTCGTCAACATCCTGCCGTTGCGTTCGCGCTATAGCGCAGAGCAGACCTTCAGCCATTACCTGGGGGTGGTCCGTGACACGGCGCTGAGTGCCTTCGAACACCAGGACTTGCCCTTCGACATGATCGTCGAAGCCTCCGGTGTCGCGCGTCAACGTGGCCTTAATCCGCTGGTCCAGGTGTTGTTCGTGATGAACAACCTGCCGGTACGCAACAGCAACCTGGACGGGCTCAAGGTCGAGGTTCTGCCGGCACTGGCCAGCTATTCGAAATTCGACATGGCCTTGTTCCTCGACCCGGACGGTGAAGGCCTGCGCGGTACTTGGCAGTTCGCCAGCGCGCTATTCAAACCGGAACGAATCAACCAGCTGGCCAAGGCATGGACACGCATTCTCGAGCAGATTGCCAGTGAGCCGGATATCCGACTAGGAGACATCAAGATGATCAGCGATACCGCCGTAGCAGCTGCACCGGCGCCGACTGCCGGTGCCAAGGCCGACAAGCTGGGCAAGTTCCTGAAAAAGCCCAAGGCCGCAGGGCCGTTGGCGGGTGAGGCACCGATACGCGAGTCGTTACTGGCGCCGCCACAGGTGTTCCCGTTGCTGGTCGAACCGAACGACCCCGGGCTGGATCTGGTGGCGTGGGTCAACCGCAACCGGCCGTGGCTGGAAGAAAAACTGTCGCGCCATGCCGGTATCCTCTTGCGCGGTTTTGCCCTGCACGACATCCATGCCTTCGAGGCCTTTGCCGAGGCGGTGCAACCGGGGCTCTACGGTCAGTACGGTGACCTGCCGAAAAAGGAGGGTGGCAAGAACACCTACCGCTCCACGCCGTATCCGGAAAAGAAGATGATCCTCTTCCACAACGAGAGCTCGCACCAGGACACCTGGCCGCGCAAGCAGCTGTTTTTCTGCGAGCAACCCTCGCCAGTGGGCGGTGCGACGCCGGTGGTCGATTGCCGGCAGATGTACCTGCGCCTGCCCGAGGCATTGCGTGAAACCTTCGAGCAGAAGGGCTTGCTGTACGTCAGAACCTTCGCCGACAAGCTCGATGTGTCCTGGCAGCACTTCTTCAAGACCGATGAGCGCGCGCACGTTGAGGCCCGCTGCCGGGCCGCAGGCATCCAGTGGACCTGGCTCGACAACGACGAACTGCAGATCCGCACCCCGTGCCCGGCGATCATTCGCCACCCGTTGACCGGCGAGAAGACCTTTTTCAATCAGGTGCAGTTGCACCACATCTATTGCCTGGACCCGGATGTGCGCGAGGACTTGCTGGCGTTGTTCGGCATCGAGCGAATGCCTCGGCACGTCTATTACGGCGATGGTTCGCCGATCGAGGACGAGGTGATGCAAGTGATCGGTGACCTGTATGAAGCGTGCGCCGTGCGCTTCGACTGGCGCAAAGGCGATGTGATCCTGCTCGACAACATGCTCGCCGCGCACGCCCGTGATCCTTTCGAAGGGCCGCGCAAGATCGTTGTCGCCATGGGCGAGATGGTGGAAAGGCGCAGCCTGGAGGCAGCGCAGCCAGCGCTTCGCGCCGAAAACAGCGAACAAGAGGTTGACGCATGAATGACATCGAACTGAACGAGGCGGGCAACGGCCTGGCCCTGCTTGCCGAGCAGCAACAATGGGTACAGGCAGCACAGGCCGGGGCAAGCTGGAGCCAGTTGGCTCATGTGCTGCATCTGGACATCCATGGCGCCCTGGACATACCCGCCTTGCAAACGGCGCTGGACGACTTGGCTGTGCGCCAGCAGGTGTTGACCACGGGGCTGCTTGAGGTGCCCGGGTATCACGGCCTGCGCCAGTTCCCTGGCTTGGCGCAACCGCGATTGAATATCGAGGTTGATGACCTGGCCGTCGATGTTGGCACCGCAGCGCAGCGCCTGGAGCAATGGTTACAGCGCCCGCTGCTTGTGCAACAGGGTGCACTGGCCCAGGCCATGTTGCAGCGCCTGGAGGGGGACAACTGGCGTTTGAGCCTGGCCCTGGCGCGTGGCGTGATCGACGCGAGCAGCTTGCCATTGCTGGTCGAGCAGCTCCTGCAAGCCTACGAGCAAGGCGCCAGCGGCGCAGACGAAGAGGCGGGCCAGTTTAGCCAGTACCTGGAGTGGCGCAGCGAAGTGGTGCGTGACGAAGATGCCGGACAGGCCGCGCAGTACTGGCAGGCTTATCTCGGTTCGCAAACCCTGGCGCAACCGCTGTTGCCTTACCGACGCAAGGCGGCCTCGGCAGCAGCGCTCGGGCAGGTCGATGCACCCTTGCCATCGGCGTTGCGCCAGGCGCTGGAGCTGCTTGCTGCGAATCAGGGTGTGACGCTGGAAACGGTGCTGCAAGCTGCCTGGTGGCTGCTGCTGGCGCGTTTGAGCGGGCGCTCCGCGTTTCTCGCAGGATGGCGTCACGATGGTCGTGGCGACTACGAGTTCTTTGGCCAGACCTTCGGTGTATTCGAGAAGACCCTGCCATTGCATCTGGCGTTGGACCCGGCTGTGCCATTTGCGCAGTGCCTGACCCACCTTGCGCAGGTGCTGGAACAGCACCGCACCTGGCAGGAATATTGGAGTGGCGGCGTCCAACCGACGCACGGCTTCGTGCTTCGGCGCTTACCGTCGGCTGCGCAGGTGAGGGCAGGGCAATGGTCGGCGCATAGCGCGCTGGCGCTGGACCCTGGGTTCGAGCTGGCGTTGCAGGTGGGCACCGATACCCACGGTTCGCCGCAGTTACTGAGCCTGGCGTTCCAGACCGCGCACTATGGCATTGAGGCGATGACGGGTTTATTGGCGCAATACCACGTCCTGCTGCAAGGCATCAGCCAAACGCCGGCTCGCCCGGTGGGTGAGTTTCCGCTATTGGGTGAGGCCGAGCGGCAGCGGTTGCTGGCTTTCAACCCGGTATCGCAGCCGATCGACCCGAGCCTGACCTTGGCCCAGCGAGTTGCCGAGTGGGCCTCGGTGACCCCTGACGCGCCAGCAGTGGTGAGCGAAGAGCAGACCCTCACCTACGCACAGCTGGAACAGCGTGTTCAACAGCTGGCCGCAGTCATGAGTCGCCAGGGTTTGCAGGCCGGGCAACGCGTGGCCCTGGCCCTGCCGCGTTCCTGCGACTGGCTGGTGGCGACGTTGGCGGCCTGGCGTCTGGGCGCCGCCTGGCTGCCGCTCGATCCACAGTGGCCAAGCGCACGTCTGGCTCGGCTGATCGAGCAAGCGGATGCCGCGCTGCTGATTACCCGCGACCTGCCAGCCACTGCTGAGTTGACGCTGCCGCAGCTGGACCTTGCGCACAGTAACTTCAACGATCCGACACTGGCGCTGACCGACTACCCAGCACCGGCAGGCGACGACGTCGCCTATGTGCTGTTTACCTCCGGCTCCACGGGAACGCCGAAGGCCGTTGTCATCGAGCACCGCGCACTGTTCAACTACGTGGCCTCGGCCAGCGCGGCAATGGGCCTGGAGCGCTGCCGCCGGTTCGCCTTCAGTTCCAGTGTGGTCGCTGACCTGGGCCACACTGCCGTGTTCGGCGCCCTGTACAACGGCGCGGCGCTGCACCTGGCTGACGACACCACTGTGCAGGACGGCCAGGCGTTCGCGCACTTCATTGCCCGGCACGCTATCGACTGCGTGAAAATCGTCCCTTCGCATCTGGCGGCGCTCATCGAAACGGACGCTGCGGTATTGCCAGCCACGCTGGTGCTGGGCGGCGAAGCGGTGGCCCCGGCACTGGTCGAACGCATCCTGCGCATTCGCGGGGATATCCGCGTGTTCAACCACTATGGCCCGAGTGAAACCACGGTCGGAGTGATGATTCATCCGATTACCGCGCAGGATCTGGATGCCACGGTGGTGCCGCTGACCCAAGTGCTGAGCAACAATCAGGTGTGGGTGCTCAATGCGCAGCGCGAATTGGTCGCCAGCGGTGAACTCGGCGAACTGTACATCGGCGGTGAGCAACTGGCTCGTGGCTACCTGAACAGCCCAACGCAGCAGGCCGAAGCCTTCATCGAGCATTCTCAGCAGCCGGGAACCCGGCTCTATCGCACGGGAGACCTTGCACGTTATCGTCCCGAAGGCGGAATCCAGCTGCAGGGCCGCGCCGATCAGCAAGTCAAACTGCGTGGCTTTCGCGTTGAATTGGCGGAAATCGAAGCCGAGCTGTGTGCGCTGCCGGGCGTCAGTGAGGCTGCAGTGGTGCTTGATGCCCAGCAGGAACCGCTGGCATTCGTTACCGCGCAGGGCGAGCCGATGGCGGGCTGGCAGGCGAGTCTTACGACACAACTTAGCCAGCGCCTGCCTGCGGTCATGGTGCCGCGCCAGGTGCAGGTGTTGAGCGCCATGCCCCGCCTGGGCAATGGCAAGATCGACCGCCGGGCCTTGGCCACGCTGGACCTCGGCGCTACGCAGCAGGTGTATGTCGCACCCCGGGATGGCCTGGAAGCAGTGCTTGCCCAGCGCATGGCGCACTTGCTCGGGCTTGAGCGCCTGAGTGTCGAGCAGGACTTCTTTGCTGCAGGTGGCCACTCGTTGCTGGTGATCAAACTGGTTGCAGGCATCCGCAAACTACTGCAGTGCGAGGTTCACCCGGGCGTGGTATTCGACAACCCCACCCCCGCGGCACTGGCCCAGGTTCTACGCCTGCAGGAAAGCGCACCGGGGCAACTGGAGAAACTGGCCCAGGCACGCCTGCGCCTGGATGCAATGAGCCCGGAAGAGAAGGCCAGGCTGCTGGAGAAAGCCCGGCAGTTACAAGGGCAAAGTAGCTGATATCCTCTGGTGAACATCTGTCTGCTGCGTCCTGCAGCGGACAGATGCTCGCTTTGGCATCTGCTTAATGCAGATGCTGCGTTTTGAGAACCGTATCAAAAGATAAATATTCCTAATTTCGTTCAGACCCACTTCGTCTAGTCAGCGAACAGCTACGACCTGTGTCGTCAGACTGCTTGCAGGACAGGGTGTGCCAAGGATGGTTTGCACAACTCACGATCAGCTGACCTCAGAGTCGGCGGCGGTCCAACACTAGAGCGCATTGGAGTAATTCGAGACATGAAATCTGATCAGCCAAGGCTTGCACGGCGTCCCTCCCTATGGGACCGGGCCAGCTGGCGTACGTCGGCATCGGCGATGGTACTGGGGCTTGCGCTGGGCATGGCCGGCGCAGTTCAGGCCGAAAGCAAACAGGTGAATATTCCCTCGGCACCGCTGAGTGAGGCGCTGACCGAACTGGGCCAGCAGACCGGCCTGCAGTTGCTCTTTGAACCCGGGCTGGTCAGTGGCAAGCGTTCCAATGCGGTGTCCGGCAACATGGAACCACGTGCCGCCCTCGACATCATGTTGCGTGACGCTGGTCTGTCTTACCGGATCGAAAGCGACACGGTGATCATCAGCAACCCCAGCAGTACTGGTGCGACGCTGGAGCTGGGGGCTACCAGCATTGTCGGCCAGGGTATGGGGGAAGCCACCGAGAACTCCGGTTCCTACACTACCGGTCTGGTCAGTGTTGGTTCCAAGACCCCGGTGAGCCTCAAGGAAACCCCACAGACAGTGTCGGTCATCACTCAGAAGATGATCGAAGACCAGCGCATGACCAGCCTGCCCGATGCCATGAAGCGCACCCCAGGTATCACCGTGCGCAACAACAATTACCATGCCCAGCAGTTCTACTCCCGTGGTTTTGGTATCGACAACGTGCAGATCGACGGCACCGCACCGATGGACATCGGTACCGGTGTGGGGACCTTCTACAGCGATCGTATCTATGATTTGGCAGCCTACGATCACGTCGAAGTACTTCGTGGTTCCAGTGGCTTGCTGGCGGGTACCGGTGACCCGGGCGGCGTGGTCAACCTGGTGCGCAAGCGCCCGCTGGACCACTATCAGCTCAAGCTCAATACCTCTGCAGGTTCCTGGGACAACTACCGCAGCGAAGTCGACCTGACCGGGCCGCTGGCCTTCGATGGCAAGCTGCGTGGACGCATGGTCGCGGCCTACACCGACCGCCAGTACTTCATGGATAACCGCAGCACCGAGAAGCCATTTCTCTACGGTGTTCTGGAAGCGGACGTCACCGACGACACCATGCTGACCTTCGGCGGTAGCTACGACAAGGTCAAGGAAAATGGCACCGGTGACGGCCTGCCGCGCTACAGCACTGGTGGCGACCTGCACCTGCCCCGGCATACCTGGTACACCACCAATCAGGCCTGGTCCGATAGCTACACCCGCGAATGGTTCGCCAAGCTCGACCACTATTTCAACGAGGATTGGAAGCTCAACACTTCCTACACCTACTCGTACAACGACTCGACTACCGAAGGGATTATTCCTTACGGATCGGTGGATGAGAACACCAATACCGGTCCTTACTGGTGGGGCAGCTATGTAGCAAGCTGGAGCAAGCAGTCGGTTTTTGACATCAACCTGTCAGGCAGTTTCGAGGCATTCAACCGACGTCACGAAGTGCTGTTTGGTGCCGACTATCAGAAGGTCACCAGCCGTTGGCGCGCAGCGCAAGGCATGCTGGGCAAAGGTGGCATGATCGATCTGTGGGACCCGCAGTCGACACCACTGACCAGCGATGCGTCCAACCATAATTTCTACCGCGATTACTACCCGAACAAACGTGAGCAGTACGGTTTGTACTCGACGTTGCGCCTGCAACTGACCGACCCGCTGAAACTGGTGGTCGGTGCTCGTGCCCAGCGCTACAAATTTGAACAGGCTTACAGCATGCGCAACGCGGCAGGCACTGGCCCATGGAGCGAGAGCGACAGTGTATCCGATCGCGAACCGACTACCCTTGTGCCCTTCGGTGGCTTGATTTACGCGCTTGACGATGAATGGTCTACCTACGTCAGCTATGCCGAAGTATTCAAACCTCAGGCACAAAAGATGAAGGGGCCGGTGGATTCACCAACTTCCATTGACCCGATGACCGGTAAGACCTACGAGACAGGTATCAAGGGTGAATTGCTCGATGGCCGCCTGAATGTCAGCGCCGCGTTGTTCTACACCAAACGCGAGAACCAGGCGGTGAGCGATCCTGCTTATCCTAATGCGACCTTCAGTTACAGCAGTTCCTGCTGCTTCCTGGCGCAGGACAAGATTACCAGTAAGGGGATTGATCTGGAGGCCACTGGTGAGATCACCCCGGGTTGGGAAGTGATGGCTGGCTACACCTATAACCAGGTGCACAACGACACGCAAGAAACGCTCTACAGTACCGTTACCCCCAAACACCTGTTCAAGCTTTGGACCGCCTACACGCTGCCAGGCGTGCTGTCTGACTGGCGAGTGGGTGGTGGCATGACGGCGCAAAGCCCGACGTATGTAAAAGGCGAGGCCTACCGTTTCGACAACAACTGGAACGTTATCGACTCCCAACCGTATAAGTTCAGCCAATCCGGCTACGCGGTATACGACGCAATGGTCGAGTACAAGGTCGATGACAACTGGACCGTTGCGGTCAACGGCAACAACCTGTTCGACCGCCGCTATTACGCCAGTGTAGGGACCTCCGAGTACGGTAACTACTACGGTGAGCCACGCAACTTCACCCTGACGTTGCGCGGTACGTTCGAATGATCTCGATGGCGTAGAGAGCAGCCGGCGCAATTACCCAGAGGGTAATTAGGTTCACACTGCTCCCTTGTCCTTACCCCTCCTTGCGAGGGGTATTTGTTATCGGACTACTCAAACCCAGTGGTGAGTTGCCTCTCGCCGGGTCACTGTTGATAGACACTCACAGCGTTGCCGACCAAGGTGCTCATGAACTGACTGATCTTGTTCAGGGTGACGCTGTCCGTTACGCCGTACTTCTGCGACAGTTGATCAAGGTTTTCATAACCCGCCCACACCCGGCCCCGTTCATCCTGCCAGACCGCAACGCGAAGCGGCAGATCGAGTGCCGCGCCTTGTTTATCCAGTATCAGCTTGGTGCCGACGCTGGGGTTTCCCAATACCAGCACCTTGGTCGGCCGCACGTTCATGCCTGTGCCGCGGGCATTTTTCTCGTGGTCGAATTCGGCAAAGACAGGGATTTTTTTGCTCTGAAGATCATTCTTCAGACGGGCGATTGTTTCGTCGACGCTGAATTTGCTTTCTTGGTTGACCACTTTGTCTGAGTCCAGCCCCGACCCCAGGCCAGGCTTGTAGGCCTCGGCAATGTCGCGGGCCAGAGCCGTCATATCGACGTCTTGCTTGTTGGTAATAAGCGTGACGCAAACCAGTTCATCGCCAGCAGTAAACCGACTCAGATAAGCACTGAATCCCGCATTGCTGCCCTTGATTTCAAGGAACCCGGGATGTTTTGTGAACTCCCAGCCGGCCATCGCCGGGACCACTGCGCCATTTTTAAGCTGTGCGGGTTTGTAGATCGTGTCGCGGTGTGCGGCATCCTTGAGCAGCACGCTGCCCGCAAGGGCGATATCCCAGCGACTGATATCTTCCGCTGAAGACCACAGGCCGCCATAGGCGTACAGGTTGTTGGATGCTTCAAGGCTGACCGCTGTATTTTTTCCGTTGATCGACTTGTAGCCTGTTGCCGTCTCCAGCGGGTCAATGAAGACCTGGTCAGCCTTGAATTTTGAATGCTGGTTTTTGACTTTGGTAGGGGTAGGGCGATCAAGGTGGAGTTTGCTTTGCATGTCTGCCACAAACATCGTGCTTTTCAAGCCCAACGGTTGAATCTGGTATTTCCAGACGAAGTCTTCGTAGCTCATCCCGCTGGTATTTTCGATAATTTGACCAAGCAAAATGAAATCGGTCGCACTGTCCTTGACCTTGGTGCCTGGTTTGAATAGCAGCGGGTCGCCTTTTACCAAATCGACCAGTTTGTCCGGTGTGTAGGCGGTGTTGGCGTCATAGCCATGGTGCCTGAAGTCGGGAATGCCGGAGGCGTGTTGGAGCAGGTCGAGGATGGTCACGTCCTGCCAACTGCTCGGCGTATCGCTGAGGTAGGCGGCCACCTTATCGTTGACATCAAGCTTGCCCATCTCCACAAGCTGGAAAATGGACACGGCGGTGAACGCCTGGGTGATCTGACCTACGTTCCAGATGGTTTTGATTGATGCAAGTTCGTCATTGGTTTCTGTCGCCAGGCCATAGCCTGCTGCACGGGGAATGTAAGGCGCTTGAACGATCGCCATCGACAAACCAGGCAAATCGTTCTTCTTCATGAAGTCCGAAACCATCTGGTCAATGTATTTACCGTTGGCTTGGAGTGACGGATCTCCACGATTGACTGAATAGAGCGTGGAATCGACGGCCTGGGAGGCAAAGGACTGCAGTGGCAGCATGCTGATTGAGGTCAGGATACAGGCGGTGAGCAACGTCTTTCTTAATGACCGGGTCATGACGGTATTCCTTTGGGGCAAGAAAGTTATTCAAACGCGCGTTATCGTTGTTTGCAGCGCTGCTCGTCTTGTTCGGAGGCGCGGGCAGGGATTAAACGCTGAATGATTTCGTCGGTGCTGAGTACATCTTTGGACAAGTAACGGAAGTTGATATCTGCTGATACATTGCCATTACCCCATTCAGCGTGGCGCGGCCCCGCCGTCGCATCCTTGGCAATGACCAGCTCGAATCCCTGCTCGAGAAGTTCGCGGGCATGGGCCTCGACACACATATTGGCAAGCATGCCGCCAAGAATGACTTTCTGGATGCCGAACTTGCGCAGCTGCAATATCAAGTCGTTGGACTGCGGCCCATAAAGTTTGTGAGGCGAACAAACAATAGTCTTGCCGTCTTCGATATACGGTTGCAACGCTGGAACCCAGTCCGCTCCTGAGCCAACGAAGCCTTGCAAGCTCAATGGGCTGCCGCGCTCGAACATGCGGTTGGTGTGCATGACTTCACCTAGTGGGTCATGAAAGTGCCATTTGTGGTCGGTGGGGTAGTAGTAATGTGGGGAGACGAACACTTCATAGCCATGTTGCTTGGCCGTCTGCAAAAGCCGTTCGATATTCTCGACTGTACGATTTGCCAATACCGCATCTTTTACAAAAGGCCAGGCGCCGCCATGTTCAGTCAGCACCTCTACTTGTGGGTCAGTAAATAACAGTGCAGTTGTTTTGCGGTCGAAGTTTTTCGGGCACAGGTTAACGATGGAATCGCTCATGGGGATCTCCAGGTGTTTGAAAACAGTCGGTGTTCAATGTGATCAGGCTACGCAGTGATGTGGCGAGCCGCTGCTGTCAGTGTTCGCTTGTCAGGGCATGAGTCAAAGCTAAGAGGGATGTGCCGGGGAAACAAGCCCGGAAGCTAAGGTTTGATGGTTATTCAGCGAATAATGAGATGTGGCGTTATTATTTGCGGTAAAAAATGTTGTTTATCAGTAGCTTGATGATCAGTCAGATGATCGAGAAGTTGTAGCTGGCAATCAGCCGAATCTCATCCACATCCCGGGCAGACTGGGCATAGTTTGTGCGATAGGTGGCATTGCGTAGACGTAGACTGAGGTTTTTGAAGGGGCCGGTCTGAATTATGTATTTCAATTCTATGTTACGTTCCCATTCCTTACCTTCTTGGTCGTTGGCAAGTTGTATATGGTCGCCGCTAACGTAACGGGTCAAGATGTTCAAGCCGGGAATGCCGATGCCGGTCAGGTCGAGGTCGTAGCGTAGTTGCCAGGAATGTTCTTCGGTGTTTGCGAAGTCGTTGTATTGCACGTAGTTGACCAAGTAGGGCGTGCTGCCATCCAGGTAGGGCATCGAGCTACTTCCATTCAAACTTTGCCAGCCAGCGCTGAATGTCTGGTAACCATGGGAATAGGCAAGCATCACGCTCAAGGCATGGTTGTCGATTTTACCAGCGCGTGCCGAGCCATCGTCATAACTGTCAAACCAGCGTAGGTCGGCGTTGATTTTTCCAGCGCCAAAGGCCCCGCTGCCCAAGACACCGAAGAAGCGCTGATGATAGACATTCTCCAGGCCGCCCTGGGCATATTGCAGTACGAACTGGCGATTGAGTTGATAGTCAGCCTGGTAGGCCTCGAAACGGTTACCGGTGGTATTGCAGACGTAGCGCTTGTTCTTGCAATTCAAGCGAATGTCTTGAGCATCAGTGGAGTCCCGCGCGGTATAACGCTGCAATCGAGTAGCGCTGAATTTCAACCTGGCAACTTCCTCGCTGACCAGTTGGCTGCCGTGAAACATACTCGGCAGGAGTCGGGTGTCGTCGTACTTTAACAGCGGCATGTCCGGTAGCAGCGCACCGTATTTAAGTTGTGTGTGGGAAAAACGCACCTTCCCCGCAATACCTGCCTTGGCGTATTGGTCGGCGGCATGCCGCGGGTGGTGACCACTCGAGGGCAGCAGGCCGCTGTTACTGTCGGCGGCACTGGAGTCGAGTTTGATCCCCAGCATGGCCAAGGCATCTGCGCCGAAACCAACGACACCTTCGGTATAACCCGATTGCAGTTTGAGGATAAACCCTTGGGCGCTCTCGTCGTGCTTTGACGCGCCTTGTGGATTGGCTGTTCTACCGTCGCGCAGGTCGCTGTTGAAGTAAACAGTTCGCGCCTCCAGGCTCGCGTGGCTGTCCTGCAGAAGATCCGCGTAAGCGGGTAAAGCGAAGCTGTTGACTAAGGTAAACAGTCCCATTGCACAGCGGGAAATAGGCGTGCGTGGGCGGATAGGTAGAAACATTGAGCGTGCTCCGAAGGTCTGGGCCTTGCCTATTTAATCCCATACCTGCAGAGCAGACTTTCAAATAAGGCACATTAACTCTTTAATGAATGATGGCTGCTGTTCAATAGATTATTTGCTTATGGATCAAGGCGTTAATAAGGGGCGAGCCAACCCTCCACTGCCTGGTAGATTCCATCGATCTGGCCGCTGATACCGGACATTCGCAAAAAATCGTGGGTCAGTCCTGGCTGCACTATCAGGGTAACTTCGCCACCGGCCTGCTCCATCGCCTGCGCGTAGGCAATGCCTTCATCATGCAGCGGGTCGTATTCGGCGACGCTGATATAGGCGGGTGCCAGCGCCCCAACATTGGCTGTAAGTGGAGAGATACGCCAGTCGCTGCGTTGATCGGGCGCACAGTAATGGTTATAGAACCACTCAAGGGTCGGCGTTTCCAGCAAGTAGCCTTCGGCGTAGCGTGCATGCGAAGGACGCTGCCTGCTGATGTCAGTCACCGGATAGAACAGCAACTGCGCCAAGGGCTTGAAGCTCAATGCCGGTGTTGCACCGGTAGCGGCGATAGCCAGCACGGTCGCCAGGGTAGCGCCGGCACTGTCCCCTGCAACGACAAGCCGCTTGGCGTCGAGGCCCAGGTTCGCCGCCTGTTCAGCGAGCCAGTTGGCGGCGTCCAACGCATCGTTCACCGCCGTTGGAAACGGCGCTTCGGGTGCCAGGCGATACGCCGGGGCGAAAACTGCGTAGCGGCCGCTGGCAGCCAGACGTCGGCAGATTGAGTCGTGAGAGTTCAGGCTGCCAACGACATAGCCGCCACCGTGGTAATAGAGCAAGGTGGTGGTGCCAGGCGCGAGATCGGCATGACCGTACAGCCTGGCATCGAGCAAGTAACCATCGCGCGCTGCAACTTTCAGTTCGGTGACGTTCAATGCGGTGGGCGGCGACGGGTCGAGCACAGCCGAAGTCTTTTCGAATTCGGCGCGAGCCTGCTCCACGCTCAGTTCATGCATGGCTTGGCTTCTACCGGTCATGCGGCCAAGTTCAGCCAGTTCCAAAAACGCTTCGAGATCAGGGTCCAGGGGCATTGCAGTTCCTTTTGATAAGTAAAAATGGCCGCCTGCGACGGCGGCCATTTCGATCAGAGGGTTTCCAGTTCGGACTGTGGCAAATGCCGTAGCAGTTCTTCGATGAACAGTGGATGGCTGAGAATGGCGTAGTGATCAGCGTCGATGGGTACATGAGCCAGGCTGTCGGCGAACGCGTGAGCGTGTGCAATGTTGTTGGCGCCAGCCCACCAGCAGTGGCTGTTGGCAACACAGCGTGGCATGTGCGTCATGCGCTCCGACAGGATCTTGAGCTTCATGCCGGTACGGAAGGTTCGCGCCAATTCATCCGAGCCGATCGTGCCCAGGGTGCCAAGGGCTTGCTCTAAGCCCTGGCGGGCGCGTTCGATCAATTGCTCAAGTTGCGTCAGGTTTGCCTGCTCATCCACCACCAGTTCAGGAACCGCTGCACGTGGCACGCCGAGCACCACCGACAGCAGGCCGCGCAAGTCTTCGGATAAGTCGTTGGGAGGCACTTGTTTGGTGGGGGTGAAGCAGTCGACCAGGGCGACAAAATCGACGGGTTGCCCTTGCTTGACCAGTTCCTGCGCCACAAGATTCGCCAGCGGCCCGCCGAGGGACCAGCCGAGCAACTGATAAGGCCCCTGCGGCTGCTTTTGGCGGATGTACTGCGCGTAGTCGATGGCCATGGCTTCAAGCGACTCGTCCTCCCAGTTGTCATCGAGCAGCATGCGGCACTGCAGGCCGTAGACACTGCAGCGTCCATCCAGTCGACGTGCGAGTGCTTCGTAGTCGAATACTGTGCCAAATCCCGCATGCAGGCAGAACAGAGGCGCGCAACCGGGCACTAGTGCATTGAGCAGCAACAACGGATCGAGGCTGCGCTCCTGGGCTTGGTAACCGGACAATTGGGCGATGCTTGGTTTGCTCATCAGGTCGCGCAATTTCAGTTGCAAGCCGAGCTGTGGCTGGCCGCGCACTTTGGACAGTACTTTGAGGACCCGCAGGGAGTCGCCGCCCAATTCAAAGAAGTTGTCGGTAACGCCGATCTGCTCGACCTCTAGTACCTCTTGCCAGATCCGCACCAGAGCCTGCTCCAGCGTATTGCGTGGCGCGAGGTATTCACGGCCCTTGAAGTGCGGATCGGGCAGCGCGTTGCGGTCAAGCTTGCCATTGGGGTTTAGCGGGAAGCTGGCCAGGCACAGAATTTGCGCAGGCACCATGTACTCCGGCAGCGCTTGCAGCAGTGAGGTACGCAGGTGCTCACCCAGACTTTGCTCTGCATCAGCGACAACGTAACCGATCAATTGCTTGCCACTGGCGTGCTCACGGGCCACGACCACCGCATCGTGCACCTGGGCCATGGCGCGCAAGCGCGACTCGATCTCGCCCAGCTCGATACGGAAACCACGAATCTTCACCTGGTTGTCCAGGCGTCCCAGGTAGTCGAAGGTACCGTCCGCGCGTTGGCGCACCAAGTCTCCGCTGCGATACAGGCGCGAGCCATCGACCTGGAACGGATCAGCCACGAAGCGCTCGGCTGTCAGGCCAGGACGCTGGTGATAACCGCGGGCGACGCCTTGCCCGCCAATGTACAGCTCACCGGCGACGCCGGGCGGCACCGGGTTGAGCGCGCTATCAAGGACGTACAAGGTGCGCTCGCCGACTCGACTGCCAATTGGCGCGTAGACCGCATCGCAGTGTCCACTGGCTTCGACCTTCCACAGTAGCGGGGTCACCACGGTTTCGGTCGGGCCATAGCCGTTGGTCAGCCAGGTGGGACGCAATGCGGTCTTGACCCGCTCGAAATTGGCCTCGGCGACGGCATCGCCGCCAAAGCAGTAGATGGACACCGGCGGTGGTGGCTGGTCCTGGCTCTGGGCGAACTCTGCCAGTTGCTGGAGGTAGGCGGGCGGGAAGCAGGCCACGCTGATTCGATGGGCGTGCAGGGCGTCCCAGGTCTCTTGCGCTGTCCACAGGCGGTTGTCACGCAGGACCAATTGCCCGCCACAGGACAAGGTTGTCAGCCAGCGCTCCTGGGCGCCGTCGAAGGCGAACGACATGAACAGCAGTTCGCGGGTCTCGCGGTTCATCCCGTAGCGCTCGGCGATGGCTTGGCAATGCATGCGAATCGGCTCGTTGGCCACCGCGACGCCTTTGGGTTTTCCCGTCGAGCCGGAGGTGTAGATCAGGTAAGCGAGGTTGTCGGCCAATGCCCGTTGTGCCGGGCAGTTGGCTGGCAGCTCGTGCAGGGCCAATTGATCGATCGCAATCAGCGCTGCGGCGCCGGGCCAGTCGAAGCGCGCACGCAGGCTTGCCTGGCTGATCATCAGGGCCATGCCGGAATCTTCGACGATCCACTGCAGGCGGTCCTGCGGGTAGTCGATATCCAGCGGTACGTAGGCAGCGCCGGTTTTCATTACCGCGTAGAAGGCCACCAACACGTCAACCGAACGTTCCAGCGCGACACCGACATACATCTCCGGGCCAATACCCTGGGCGATCAGATAATGCGCCAGGCGGTTGGCCTGCGACTCCAGTTCGGCCCACGTCATTTGTCGTTCATTGCACACAGCAGCAATGGCGTGAGGGCGTGCCTCGGCCTGCTGGCGCAATTGCTCGGCCAGCAGTGGTGCGTACTCATTGACGGCGTTCAGGCGGTTGTCGTGGTGCAGACGTTGCTGCTGCGCGTGGTTCAGTAGCCCCAGGTTGCCAATCTGCGTGCCTGGAGCGTCGAGCATCGCCAGCAACAGGCTCTCAAAGCTGGCGCGGATCTGTTCGACAGCCTCGGCGTTGAAGCGGTTACGCAAGTACAGGAACTCGATGCTCAGCGTTGTGCCAAGGTTCACCGCCAGGTCCATGGCAAAGTTGGTCACATCGCGACCTTGCACCTCGCCGAACTGCAGTTGGCCGCCACCAGCTTCGCGCAAGCGTTCGTCGACCGGATAGTTTTCAAACACAATGATGCTGTCGAACAGTGCTTGGCCACCGAGGCCAGCCCAGCGCTGAATGTCGGCCAGTGATGCGTGCTCGTGGTCGCGAATATCCAGGTTGTAGGCTTGCAGTTCCAGCAGCCAGTCCTGCAGTAAAGCGCCAGGCTGTGGTGTCTGGATTACCGGCAGAGTGTTAATGAACAGCCCAAGCATTTCGTCTGCACCTGGCAGGCTCGCGGGGCGTCCCGCCACCGTGGCGCCAAAGCACACACTGGCCTGACCGGTATAGCGCTGCAACAGCACCAGCCACGTCGCCTGGATCAGGGTGTTGGGGGTGACCCGCAGCGCTTGGGCGCGCTCGCGCAGGCGCAAGGTTTGCGCTGCGTGCCAATTCAGGTACAACGCCGCATGGCCTTGCAGCGCCGGGTCCGGACGTGACGCCAGGCTGCTGGCCAGTTGGGTGGGATTGTTGAACGTGCGCAGCTTGTCACGCCAGAACTGTTCAAGCGCCGCCTGTGGTTGTTGCGCCAGCCACTGGATGTAATCGCGGTAGCGTCCGGCGCTCTGTGCCAACGGCACGCCATCGTACGCTTGCAGCACTTCACCCAGTAGACGTGAGTTGCTCCAGCCATCAACCAGAATATGGTGCCCCGACCACAGCAGGTGCACACGCTGCTCATCGAGTTGCACCAGGGTCAGGCGCATCAGTGGCGCCTGTAATAGGTCGAAGCCCTTGGCGTAGTCCTGTGCGCTCAGCAGCGTTAGGTCTTCGGGCGCGACCTGACGATCACGCCAGTCAAGTACGGCGACGGGCATCTGCGCCTGACGGTACACCACCTGCAACGGTTCAAGCAGTTGGCTGTCGCTCCAGAAACCGGTGCGCAGGATGTCGTGGCGGGCGATGACGGTGTTCCACGCCGCCGTGAAGCGCGCAATGTCCAGTCCTTCGACCGGTACCGCCATTTGATTGATGTACAGGCCGGCTCCGGCGGCTTCCAGGGTGTGGAAGAGCATGCCTTGTTGCATCGGTGACAGCGGGTAGATGTCTTCGATCAGCTCGGCGGCGACGGGCAGCCTGTGCAGTTGGGCCTGGTGCAGGCGTGCCAGAGGGAAGTCACTGGGGGTGAAACCGCGATGGCGCGGGTCGCAGCAGTGAGCGATCAGGGCTTCCAGCTCGCGTTTATAGTCATCGGCCAGGGACTGGATGGTGGCTTGCTCGAACAGCGCCTGGCTGAACAGCCAGCTCATGCTCAGCTCTCCGTCGAATATCTGGCCATTGAGTGTCAGCCAGTTGCCCAACTGCGCTTCAGTGCTTTGCTCCTGGCCACTGCCTTCGGCCGCTGGCGCGAACAGTGCGCCTTCGTTGGCATCGAAGCTACTGTCGAACTGGCCCAAGTAGTTGAAGGTGATGCGTGGTTCCGGCAAGTCGAGCAGGCCGTCACCCAGATAGCGCAGCACGGCGTAACCTGCACCTTTGGCTGGGACTGCCCGCAGTTGTTCCTTGATGCCCATCAAACTGGCTGCTAGGTCAGGGTGGGCGGTGAGCAGTACCGGGAACAGGCTGGTGAACCAGCCAACGGTACGGGTCAGGTCGGCATCGTCAATCAAGGCTTCGCGGCCATGTCCTTCGAGCTGGATCGCAACGTGCGGGCGTTGGGTCCAGCGTGCCACCACCCGTGCCAGGGCAGTCAGCAGCAGGTCGTTGATTTGCGTGCGATAGGCCAGCGGGGCCTCTTGTACCAGGCGCCGGGTGGTTTGTTTGTCCAGGCGCAGTTGCAGCCCTTGGGCATACTTGTTCTGCAGGCTGCCCTCCGGATGATCGGCGGGCAGCGCAGTATCGATACCCTCCAGTTGCGCGGTCCAGTAGTCCAACTCCTGGTTCAAGCCGCCAGCCACGACATGCTGTTTCAGGCGTTCGGCCCAGGTTTTTACCGAGGTAGTCCTGGCCGGTAGTTGCGCTGCATTGCCGGCAAGGGCTTGGCTGTAGGCAGTGTGCAGGTCTTCGAAAAGAATCCGCCAGGACACGCCATCGACCACCAGGTGATGGATGACCAGCAGCAGGCGCTGGCTGTTGTCTTCCAAGGTCAACAGCACGGCGCGCAACAGCGGTCCGTGTTGCAGGTTCAGGCTGCGCTGGGTCTGGTTGGCAAGGGTCGGCAGGGTTGCCAGTGTTGCTTGTTGCTGTTCGAGTAGAACGTGCGCCTCGGTATCGAGGAAGCGCGCCTGCCAGCCATTTTCGGTCTCGTTAAATACCAGGCGTAACGCATCGTGATGCAGCACCAATGCCCGCAATGCCTGCTCCAGGGCCTGGGCTTGTACGGTATGGCTCGGTTTTAGCAGTACCGACTGGTTCCAGTGATGACGCTGCTGGTCGACCTCGGCGAAGAATTTTTTCTGAATCGGCAACAAGGCTGTGACGCCACTTGCTGGTGCCTGGTCAATCATCAGTAGACCGTTATCCTGGCTGGCGACTTTGGCCAGGTCTCTGACT